>JBBROB010000007.1:0-210969 GCA_038229825.1 Mycobacteriales bacterium | reverse complement strand
TGGACCCCCGACAGCCAACACATCTACACCCACCGCATCGCCCCCGGCGACACCAAATTCGACATCTACCGCATCACCCCCAACGGCACCCAACTCACCGAAATCACCACCCACCAACCCGGCAACAACGAATACCCCTCCCTCGCACCATAAACACCCAACACAAACCGCCACCAGCGACCACGGAATCCGGCCGGAACCTGGTCACGGACGCAGCGAGCGCCTGATCTCCGCCAGCTTGTCCTTGGCCGCCTGATCCAGTGCCGTTGCCCGCTCGGCCGCAGACTGGGCAGCCTGCTGCTGCGATGCCGCGTGGCCCGCGGTCTCTCGCTCCACCGCTGCCTCGGCCAGTCCGGCACTGCCCGTTGCAGTGCCATAGCGCGCTTCTACCTTCTCGCGCAGGTAGGCAAGGCTGGGCACCCCGGCCTCGCTGTAGTCGGCGGCCGGCGTTGTCCCGTGGGCCGAAACCGCCGGGATCGGCACGTCGGCGATCTCGGCATCGATGACGTCGTCATCGTCGTCCAGCGCGGGCGGCGACGCGTCCGACGTACCCACCCACGTGGCTCGTGTTGACGCAGTGTCAGGTCCCGAAGGCTGCTCCATGGCACTCTCCCATCGCCGGTCGACCCGAGGCTATCCCTGGTCGGCGACCGCCGCCGGGCGAGGCCGCCGAATGCAGTGGGCTCCGACCGGGCCGAGCGGCATGGAGCGCGCCTGCACCCGCGCTCCACACCGGCCCGCGCTGGACTCACCCGAACGAGCACTTGCCTAAGTTACTGGTCAGTAATAACCTATCCCTACTCACCGGTAACTTGTTGTTCGGACAGTTCCTGTCCCCCGTACGACGTCACCATTCGCCGCCCGGCCGCCGTGTGATCAGACCTGGCCGCCGTTTGATCAGACAGGGAGCAGCTCCACATGAGCCACTATCGTTCCAACCTCCGCGACCTCGAGTTCAACCTCTTCGAGGTGTTCGGTTCCGGCAATCGCATGGGCACGGGCCCGTTCGCCGAGATGGATCAGGACACCGCCCGCGGGGTCCTGACCGAACTGGAGAAGATCGCCAGCGGACCGCTTGCCGCGTCCTTTGTCGACTCCGACCGCAACCCGCCGGTGTACGACCCGAAGACCTTCTCGGTGACCCTGCCGGAGCCGTTCAAGAAGTCCTTCGCCACGCTGATGGACGGCGATTGGTGGCGGTTGGAGTTGCCCTCGGAGCTGGGCGGGTACGGCGCGCCGCCGACGATGCGCTGGGCGGCAGCCGAACTCATCCTGGGCGCCAACCCGGGCCTGTTCATGTACGGCGCCGGCCCCAACTTCGCGCAGGTGGTCTATCACCTGGGCACACCCGAGCAGAAGAAGATCGCGCAGCTGATGTGGGACCGGCTGTGGGGCTCGACCATGGTGTTGACGGAGCCGGACGCAGGGTCGGACGTCGGCGCCGGCCGGACCAGGGCGCTGTTGCAGGAAGACGGCAGTTGGCACCTGGAGGGAGTCAAACGGTTCATCACCTCCGGTGACCAGGACATGACCCAGAACATCATCCATCTCGTATTGGCCCGCCCCGACGGACCCGGTGTCGAGACTCGACCCGGCACAAAGGGTTTGTCCCTGTTCATCGTCCCCAAATTCCACTTCGACGTCGAGACCGGCGAGCTCGGCGAACGTAACGGCGCTTTCGTGACCGGGGTCGAGCACAAGATGGGGCTCAAGGTCTCGTCGACCTGCGAGTTGAGCTTCGGGCTGCACGGCACACCGGCGGTAGGAATGCTGGTCGGCGAGGTGCACGACGGTATCGCGCAGATGTTCCACATCATCGAGTACGCACGGATGATGGTGGGCACCAAAGCGATCGCCACCCTGTCCACTGGCTACCTGAACGCGCTGGACTATGCCAAGGAGCGGGTTCAGGGAGCGGATCTGACCAGAGCCGGCGACAAGACCGCCCCGCGGGTTCGGATCATCTCGCATCCGGACGTCCGTCGGATCCTGATGAAGCAGAAGGCATACGCCGAGGGTCTGCGGGCGACGTACCTGTACACAGGCAGCTGGCAGGACCGGATCGCCTGCCAGGAAGGTGATCTGGCGATGGCCAAGCGGGTCAACGACCTGCTGCTGCCGATCGTGAAGGGGGTGGGCTCTGAGCGCGCCTATGAGAATCTGGCTCTGTCGCTGCAGGTGTTCGGCGGCTCCGGATACACCCAGGACTATCCGATCGAGCAGTACATCCGCGATGCCAAGATTGACACCCTGTACGAGGGCACGACAGCGATCCAGGCGCAGGACTTCTTCTTCCGCAAGATCGTCAAGGACAACGGAGCGGCACTGTCCGTCATTGCGGGTGAGATCGGTGAATTCCTGGCCACCCAGGGAACCGAGGGGAGTCGGCACAAGGAAGAGCTGGCTCTGCTGGGCACTGCGCTGGCCGACTTCCAGGGCATGGTCGGAGCGCTGATCGGATACGCATTGGCTGCGGCGCAGAATCCGGCCAGCCTGTACAGGATCGGCGAGCACGCTGTGTCGCTGTTGATGAGCGCCGGCGACCTGCTGATCGGTTACCTGCTCATCAAGCAGGCGGTGATTGCCCAGATCGCGCTCGACAATGATGCGCCTGCCAAAGACGTCGACTTCTACTCCGGTAAGCTTGCTGTGGCCCACTGGTTTTCGCGCAACGTACTGCCAGAGTTCAGTTCTCGCAGGTCGATCATCGAGGCTGCCGACGGCTCGCTGATGGAGATCTCCGAAGGCGCCTTCTGACCTTTTGCGAGTCCCACCCGTCTCACCCCGATTGCGCCATTCGGGATCGATAGCCGCCCTACGGCCGTATTCTACGGGCTTCCGGACATCGCAGCCGGGCGGTGCGCGCCTGTTTGGTGGAACATCGGGGATAAAGCACATGTTCCAGACGGCTCGCAGGAGGTTTCTTGACAACGGTCGACGGACGGGTCCCCGCGATCCGGCGGGCGAGCAGTGTTGGCGAGCTTGACCTGCTGGTCGCGCAGTGCCGAGCCTGCCCGCGTCTGGTCGCCTGGCGGGAGCTGGCCGCATCGCAGAAGCGATCCTCCTACCGCGGCGAGGTGTACTGGGGCAGAGCCGTTCCGGGGTTCGGGCCGGACGATGCCTGGCTGATCGTGGTGGGGCTGGCACCCGCCGCGCACGGCGGGAACCGGACCGGACGGATGTTCACCGGCGATCGCAGCGGTGACGTGCTGTTCGCCGCGTTGCACCGCGCGGGTCTTGCGTCGCAACCGGATTCGGTCGCCGCGGGGGATGGTATGAGGTTGACCGGCGCCCGGCTCACCGCCCCGGTCCACTGCGCTCCGCCGGCCAACAAGCCGACACCTGCCGAACGGGACCGCTGTGCCCCCTTCCTGGCCCGTGAGCTGGAATTGCTGTCTGCGACGGCGCAGGTAGCCGTGGTGCTGGGCGGTTTCGGCTGGCAGGCACTGCTGTCGAGTCTTTCCGAGCAGGGCTGGCGTATCCCGCGACCGCGGCCACGGTTCCGGCACGGAGCGGAGGTCTCCGTCAGCGGGCCGCATGGTCAAAAACTGACCCTGCTCGGCTGTTACCACGTCAGTCAGCAGAACACCTTCACCGGCCGGTTGACCCCGGCCATGCTGGACGCGGTCCTGGACCGCGCTCATCAACTTCGGCGGCGCTCTTGAACGTCGCGGAACCGGGGCTGGCGTGACGTGAGTCGATCACTTCGGGAGCGCCGCGAGAACCTGCCGCTAGTGCAGGATCCCGGCCGCCCGAGCAGCCCGCAGCCAGTCGGGGAACTCATGCAGCAGACGGCGGTAGAGCTCGCCGTCGTCGATACGGTCGATATCGGTGACCGGGAAGAATCCGACGTTGTCCACCACCCGGCCGGACATCTCATCGAGGTTGTTGAGCACGCCGAAGTTGTTGTGCCCGATTCCAACGAACTGCCAGAAGGCCGGCAGATTCGACGCCTTCTTGATCAGATTGGTGATTTCCTTCTTCTTGGAAAATCCGCCGTCGGTGAAGAAAAGGACCAGCGTCGGACCCTGCTGGCCCTGCAGCGAGCTGATCACCTCGTTCATGATCGGGATTTCGTCGTTGTAACCGCCGATGTCGCGGTAGTTGATGCCCTGATGGGTCCCGGTCATATGAATGAAGTCGGCCAGCCAACGGTCCAGGTATTCGATCCGGATGTCCGGCAGCTTCGCGAACTTCACGGCGTACAGGTAGCACTCCAGCGAGCCGTCGTCATCCAGCTGAATGGCAACCGGCACCATGCGCTCGACCACCCGATGGACGATGCCGCTGGCGTATTCGTCCGACATCGAGCCGGTCTTGTCCAGGACGAGCACGATTCGCGCCCGCTCATTCTGGGCGCCCTTGGTCATCAGTACCTTGGCTACCTCGCGCTTACGCAGGTCCAGGGTCTGCCGCTTGACCAGCGACAGACTGGCCTCGCCGGGAACCGATCGCACACCGTCGGCCATCGGCGGCGGTTGCTGCGGCTGCGGATGCTGCGGAGGCTGCGCCGGTGGCGGCACGAATTGCTGCGGCGGCGCGCCGACACGTGCCGCGGTTGTCGCAGGCGCCGGTTCGTCGTCGACGCTGACTCCATGCTCCTTCGCCAGTCCACTCAAGCCCTGGGCCCACCCGGCCGACACATTGCGGATCTTCCAGGCGCCGGCCCGGCGGTAGATCTCCACCAGTACCGCGGCACGCTCGACGGTCAGCCCGGTGGCAGGCGCGGAATGCTGATCCGAGGTGCTGGTGACGGTGACCCCGAGACCCGTGATCGTCGCCAGCGAACCCGGGACCGAGTCGTCCAGCGCGACCGCCACGGCGAGTTTGTCGACCGACGCCGGTATTCCGGTCAGTTCAACGGACAGTCGGTCAGCGGCTGTCAGGCGGACGGCACCCTCGGGCGAGGCCGGCTGATTGAAGAACACGAAATCACTGTCGCTACGGACCTTTCCGTTCTCACCGACCTGGAACACCATCAGATCGACGGCGCCCTGGCGCGCGCCGGCGACGGCTAGTTGCAGACTGGTTCCGGTAACGGCGGCGTTGGCGCCGCGAGTCAGGTCAGGCATGCCCGACACACTGCCAGAGCCGGACGCACGGGCGCACAACTATGGATGAATTTACTCAGCTCGATGCCGGCCCCCGCCACACCGGCCGGCCCCGGAGGTTCAGCGCACCGGTCCCCCCGGGGCGGGCCAGCCACCGGGCCGAGGCGCCACGAACGGAGCAGGTGGCGGCAGGCTGCCGCCGGGTGGCGGGAACCCGCCGGGCATCGGGTAGCTCGGCTGCTGGCCCTGTGCAGCCGCCGGCGCTGCCCGAAACGGTTGCGGCGCCGGCGATGCAGCTGGCAGCACTGCCGGCGGTAGCACAGCCGGCGGTAGCGCAGCGGCCGGATCGACCGGTTCCGGTGACCTGGCAACCGGCGGGGCGACCGGGGCCGGGGCTTCGTCAATGCTCACCCCGTGTTCGCCGGCCAGAGCGGACAGCCCGGCGGCCCAGCCCGCCGACACGTTGCGCACCTTCCAGGCCCCGGCCCGGCGGTAGATCTCCACCAGCACGGCAGCCCGTTCGACCGTCAGCCCGGAGGCCGCCGCGGTGTGCGATTCACCGCCGGACACCGTCACGGCCAGGCCCGCGATCGCAGCCAGCGAACCGGGGACCGCATCGTCCAGCGCCACCGCGATGGCGAGGGTCTCGATGCTCGAAGGCAGTGCCGCCAGATCGGCGGCGATGCGGTCCGCGGCAACCAACCGCACAGAACCCTCCGGCGACGCCGGCTGGTTGAAGAAGACGAAGTCGGAGTCGCGTCTGACCTTGTGGTCGGGTCCCAGCTGAAAGACCATCAGGTCGACCGAGCCCTGCCGGGCTCCGGTCACCGCGACCTCGACGGGCCCGGTAGCGATCGCCGCGTTGGCTCCGCGGGTGAGAACGGTCATACGACGACCTAACCACGCCCGGCGGCCGGGTCAGGTGTCGCGTGTGTTCACTGGCTCAGGCATCGGCCTGCTCAGGAGCGAACGCCCAACTGTCAGCGCTGCGTCACCCGCTGGATGGCCCGCATCTTGTTCACCGCGTCGAGTGCGGCAACCTTGTACGACTCGGCGAGCGTCGGGTAGTTGAACACTGCATCGACCAGGAAATCGACTGTGCCGCCGCAGCCCATCACCATCTGTCCAATGTGCACCAGCTCGGTGGCGTTCGTCCCGAAGACGTGCACGCCCAGCAACTCCCTGGATTCGGCGTGCACCAGGAGCTTGAGTATCCCGTAGGAATCGCCAAGGATGGCCCCGCGGGCCAATTCACGGTAACGGGAAACGCCGACTTCGAACGGCACGTTCTCGCTGGTCAGCTGCTTCTCGGTGCGGCCGACGTAGGAGATCTCCGGGATCGAGTAGATGCCGATCGGCTGCAGGTCGCCGAGCTTTCCGCCGACCGACTCCCCGAACGCGTGATAGCTGGCGCGCCGTCCTTGTTCCATCGAGGTCGCGGCCAGCGCCGGGAAACCGATGATGTCCCCGACCGCGTAGATGTGGTCGACCGAGGTCTGGAAGTTCTCGTTGACCTCGAGGCGGCCGCGCTCGGCCGGTTCGATTCCGGCGGCCGCGACGTTCACCGTGTCGGACGCGCCCTGCCGGCCCGCCGAATACAGCACGGTGTCGGCCGGGATCTTCTTCCCCGATTCCAGAATGGTCAGCGTCCCACCGGCATGGCGCTCGACCGTGCGCACCGATTCGGAGAACCGGAACGTCACGGCGAGGTCGCGCAGCTGATATTTGAGCGCCTCGACGATCTCCTCGTCGCAGAAGTCGAGCATCGTACTGCGCTTTTCCACCACGGTGACCTTGGTCCCGAGGGCCGCGAACATCGACGCGTACTCGATCCCGATGACACCAGCGCCGACCACGACCATCGAGGCCGGCACTCTGTTCATGTTCAGGATCTGATCCGAGTCGACGATCGTCTCGCCGTCGAACTCGACTGTGCTCGGGCGTGCCGGACGCGTCCCGACGGCGATGACGAACTTGTCCGCCGTCAGGTCCTGTTTGATGCCGAACTCGTTCTCCACCTCCACGGTGTGCGGGTCGACGAAGCTGGCAGTTCCGGGGATCAGGGCGACCCGGTTGCGGGACAGCTGATTGCGAATGACGTCGATCTCGCGATTGATGACGTGCTGGGTGCGCGCCGACAGGTCGGAGACGGTGATGTCGTCCTTGACCCGGTAGGCCTGCCCGTACAACTCCCGCTGGTTCAGGCCGGTCAAGTACAGTACGGCCTCCCGCAGAGTCTTGGACGGAATGGTTCCGGTATTGATACACACACCGCCGACCATGTTCCGGCGTTCCACGACCGCAGCCTTCCTGCCGAGTTTCGCAGCGGCGATGGCGGCCTTCTGACCGGCAGGGCCGGATCCGATGACGATCAGGTCGAAGTGATCCATGACGGGCTCATTCCTGTCGGATTGATCGGGCAACGCCGACCGGGCTCGGAACCGCTCCCGGCCCCGGATCTGCTTGGGGAAGCCACGGCGCCGATGGTCATCTTCGTCCATCAGTTGGTGGTGACCCAACTCAGGTGTCCGATTTTCCGCGCCTGTCACACGGAATTGACCTGGCCGCCCCCTGATGCCTGCTGGTCCGGCCGTCGCCCGCCTAGTGACGGGTCAGATGCGCACAGGGGCCTGGCTATCCCTCGATCTCGGTGTCCAGCGGTGGCGGGGCCAGGCGCTGGTAGGCGGCGGCGATGCGGGCGAGCACGCCGAGTGCGTACCCGTCGGCCGCGCTGTCCGCCTCGATCTCCTCGTCGGGGCGAGGGGGCAGTCGCACGGTGAGCACGAACCCGTCATCCGAGACGCGGAGGCCGCGGAACGACGCCCCCATCAGCTCGCGCAACTGGTCCTCCCGCGGCAGCCAGAGCGCGTCCTCCAGACCCACCGAGTCCAGCGCCCATTCGGTGGTGCCGTTGAATCCGAGCACTCTGGCCTCGGGCGGGCCCTGCGGCTCGATGGTCATGTCGCTGAGGGTGAAGACGTCGCCTTCGAAGGCGGGGTCGACGAGGCTGAATCGGTCTCCCGAGGCCGGACTCCACCGCACCCCCGCCTCCCGCAGCGCCACCGCGAGTTCACGCGAAATCATCGGAGCCCCTCCTCCACCAACCCGGCCACCGTCAGAAGAGTTCAGTTTGCCGCATGCCGGCCCCGAAGGCGGCCGGGATGTCGTCAGGGCTTGACTCCGACGGCGAAGATGCGGCGGAACGGGAAGAGCGTCCCGTCGGAGCGGGCCGGATAGGCCGCCCGCAGCCTGGCCGCGTAGTCCTGCTCGAACTCCACCGATTCCGCCGGAGTCAGCGCGGCGCGAATCGGGCCCAGCGTGGTTCCCCTGACCCACTCCAGTACCGCGTCATCGCCCGGCAGCACGTGCACGTAGGTCGTCTCCCAGCAATCGGCGGACCACCCGGCGTTCAATAGGATCTCGGCGTAGCCCATGGGCGTTGCCACCGCATCGGCGAAGCGGAGCGCGTCGGCCAGCTGCACCGCCCAACGGGCCGAGCTCGCCAGGTCCAGCAAGGCGGCGTGGGACGGGGCCTGGAAGTTGCCGGGCACCTGCCACGCCATGCACGCTCCGCGGGGAAGCGCGTCGGCCCACTGCGCAAGCAGTTCGGAATGGCCCGGCACCCACTGCAGGGCAGCGTTGCTGATGAGCACGTCGACATCGGCTTCGGGGTGCCAGCTGCGGATGTCGCCCAGCTCGAACGCCAGCCGCTCACCTCGGGGCGCGACCGCGATCATCTCCGGCGACGAGTCGATGCCCAGCACCTGCGCCGCCGGCCAGCGATGCGTCAGGTCGGCGGTCAGGTGACCAGGGCCACAACCCAGATCGACCACCCGGCTGGGGTTTTCGGCCCTCACTCGGCCCAGCAGGTCGAAGAAGGGCCGGCTGCGGTCGGCGGCGAAACGGCGGTACTTCTCCGGGTCCCAGGTGACGGCCATGCTGCACGGTAAGGCCATCGGCGACTGCTCGGAAAGGGTCCCCGGACGCCAAGAAACCCCGGCTGCTGCCAGGTCGGGGGTCCGGCAGCAACCGGGGTCACTGGTGATCTCGCTGGGAAGCGAGGGAGCGTTACACGAACCTTAAGAAATCTTTAGGCCGTGCCTCACATCGACCTCGCGCCGGCCACGGCGGGAAGGAGAGCCCGTCGTGACCACCCGCACGCCCTGGCCGAAAGCCAGGGCGCGGGTCGGATCAGCGAGAGTATCCCTGACGCTGTGCCATCAGGATGATCTCGTCACGCATGGCCGGCGTAGCGGCGCGCTCGATGGCCCGACCGATCTCACGACGGTTACGCGCGATCTCGCGGCTGCTGCGGATGGCGTTGGTGATGCGGCTCATGATGTTCCGTCCTTACAAAAGTAAATCAGCACTTCCGGCACTTCCGGTGTTCTGTTGACACCCTGTATGACGCTCCGAGGGCCCCGTTCGTTACCCGATGCGCCGGTGAAGCCGATCACAGGCCGATGATTCGCCGGTAGAACGCCGATCTGACAATCATCCGTCCGGTGCCTCAGGTTCTGGTTCTCCACTCGCCCGCTCCGGTGCCGGGCCGACGGCTGCGCCCAGCAGACCGGAATTCGGCATGCTGATCGGCCCGTCGTCGGTCTCGATGGTCGTGTACATGAGACCGGCCGCCACGATCACGCCTTCGAAAGGACCTCCCATGGCGCCGGTTCGGACGATCACCCGCTGACCCGGCACGTACGGGCGCGCGAACAGCAGCACCAGTCCGGCGAAGAAGTTGCCCAGTGTCTGCTGCGCGGCGATACCCACGACCACGCCGGTCACCGCCCCGCCGACCAGCAGATTGCCCAGATCGACCCGCAGGAGGCCCAGCAGTCCCAGACCGACCGTGACGTAACCCACAATCACGGAGATCAGCCGGATGGCCGACGCGGCAGCGACACCTGCCTTGGCCGAACTGACCCTGGCCAGTTCGTTTCCGATGGATCGCGTCGCGATCACACCGGCCAGCACGAAGATCAGCGCCAACACGATGACGATCATCGTGACGTAGCCGGTCTGCACCACGAACTGACGACCGAACACGCTGAAGTTACCGGGAGAGGTCCGGGCGAGCCCGCCCAGGCGCCCGCCGACCGCCAGGCACACCAGCGCGACCAGGAAGGACGGTACGGCCCGCTTCAGGTCGGGCTTCGCCCGACGGTCGATCGACCGCAGCATGCTCAGCGGATTCTGCCGGCCAGGTGACCGGTCATCTGCGGGCGATTCGTCTGTCATGGGGTCAATGCTGGCAGGCTGCGCGACCAGCAGTGAACAGCCTCGGCGGCGACCGGCCATTTCGAGCCGTAGGTCACTTCCAGCGAAAGTGCACGAACACTCGGCCGAAGTTGTCCGAATCCTTCTCGACCCGGTGGTAGAGCGCCTTGATCTCCTTCTGCTGCAGGAAGCGCAGCACGTGTTTCTTCAGGGCTCCGGTGCCCTTGCCGGGAATGATCTCGATCAGCGGAGCCTTCTTTGCAATCGCTTCATCGATGACCGCCCGCAGAGCGCGGTCGATGTCCTGGCCCCTGTTGTAGATCTCGTGGAGATCCAGCTTGAGCTTCACGCTGGTCAGAACACCAGCGAAAGTCCGGGATCGGCCAACAACGCCCCGACGTCGGCGAGGAACTGCGACCCCTGCTGACCGTCGATCACCCGATGGTCGAACGACAGCGACAGCTGGCAGACCTTGCGGACCGCGAGCTGCCCGTCGACCACCCACGGGCCGTCCTTGATCGAGCCGAGCGCGAGGATCGCGGATTCACCCGGGTTGATGATCGGGGTCCCGGTGTCGACCCCGAAGATGCCGACATTGGTGATGGTGAACGTGCCGCCGGTCATCTCGGGGGGCGACGTCCTCCCCGCTCTTGCCTTTTCGGTCAGAGCGGTGAGCGCGACAGCCAGGCCGCGGAGGTCCAGTTGATCCGCGTCGTTGATCACCGGAACGATCAGCCCGCGCGGGGTGGCCGCGGCGATGCCGAGGTTGACGTAGTTCTTGAAGACGATCTCACCGGCGTTGCCGTCCCACACCGAGTTGATCTCCGGCGTCCTGCGGGCGGCCAGGCAGACTGCGTTCGCGGCGAAAGCCAGTGGGCTGAGCTTGATCTCGTTGAATTCCGGCCGCCTGCGCAGCCGGTCGCGCAGTTCCATCATCGACGTGACGTCCAGCGTCAGGAACTCCGTGACGTGGGGTGCGGTGAAGGCGGAGGCCACCATCGCTTGGGCTGTCGCCTTGCGGATCCCCTTGATCGGAACCCGGTTTTCCCGGGCGGCGGTAGCGGTCCGACCGGGGCGAGTGCCGGTTTCCGGTGGGCTGGCTTCGGATCGGGTGGTATCGGGTCGAGCGGCAGCTTCCACCTCGGTCCGGGAAATGACGCCGTCCGCTCGGGCCGGGACGAGTCCGGTCAGATCAACCCCGAGGTCCCTGGCCAGTTTGCGGACCGGCGGTGCCGCCTTCGGCGCCGCCGCGGGTAGCAGTGCCGGCGTGGGTGCCACGGTTGGCGGTGAAGCCGAAACGCTCAGGTCGTCCACCGGCGGTCGAGAAGCGCCACGGCGCGCCCGCCGTGTGGTTGATGCACCAGCCGCGACGTATCCGACCAGCGTCGCAATCCGACCGTCGGCCGTCATCTCACCGATCTTCGCGCCGGCCGACTCGGGCGACTCGGCCGGAGCTGCTGCGTCCTCACCGCCCGGATCGGTGTCGATGCTGATGATCGGCGTCCCGACATTCACCATCACACCGGGCTCGACCAGCAGCGCCTTGACCGTTCCGGCAAACGGCGATGGCAACTCGACCGCAGCCTTTGCCGTCTCGATCTCGACCATGATCTGGTTGACGGTCAGGGTGTCGCCGACTGCGACATGCCACGTCAGGATCTCGGCCTCGGTCAAACCCTCGCCCACGTCGGGCATCGGGAAGGTCTGAATTTTGCTCACGATGGGTTTCCTTCCTGACGCGGGTTAGTAGGCGAGCACGCGGTCGACGGCATCCAGCACCTTGTCCAGATCGGGCAGGTAGTACTCCTCCAGCTTGCTCGGCGGGTAGGGCAGATCCATCCCGGCCACCCTGAGCACCGGAGCGGCGAGCGAGTAGAACGCCTCCTCGGTGACTCTGGCCGCGATGTCACCGCTGATCGACGATTCCCGCGGGGCCTCGGTGACCACCACCAATCGCCCGGTCCGCCGCACCGACTCCAGCACCGGATCCAGATCCAGCGGCGACAGAGTGCGCAGATCGATGATCTCCAGCGATCGGCCATCGACGGCCGCGGCATCGGCCGCGGCATGGAGCACCGGCATCGACGGCCCGTACGAGACGACCGTGACATCGGTGCCGGGGCGGCGGATGACCGAGGAGAAGGTACTACCCGGATGGCTGGCCACATCAAGTGGCGTCTTCTCCCAGTAGCGGCGCTTGGGTTCGAAGAACACCACCGGGTCGTCGCTGCTGATCGCCTCCTGGATCATGAAGTAGGCATCGGCCGCATTGGAACAGGACACCACTCGGATACCGGCGATATGACAGAAGAACGACTCGGGCGCCTCCGCGTGGTGCTCGACCGCGCCGATGCCGCCGCCGAACGGGATCCGGACGACCACCGGCATCTTGACCTTGCCCTGCGTCCGAAAGGTCAACTTGGCCAGTTGCGAGATGATCTGGTCGAAGCCGGGGAAGACGAAGCCGTCGAACTGGATCTCGGCGACCGGCCGATAGCCCCTCATCGCCAGCCCGACAGCCGTACCGATGATGCCGGATTCAGCCAGCGGAGTGTCCAGCACCCGGTGCTCGCCGAAGTCCTTCTGCAGACCGTCGGTCACCCGGAAGACGCCGCCCAACTTGCCGACGTCCTCGCCCATGACCAGCACCTTCGGGTCGCGGTCCATACTCGCCCGCAAACCCATGTTGAGCGCTCTGGCCAGCGTCGTCGGCGTCGCGTCCGGCCGCGCGGTTCCCGCGTGGCCGTTGTTGGTGCCTGCATCGGCGCTCACCGAGGTCGTTGTCATGCGAGATCCCCACTCTCGTCCTCGAAACCGTCAAGATAGGCAAGGAACTCGGCCCGCTGCCGGTCGATCTGGTGGTTGGGCTCGGAGTAGATGTGGCTGAACATGCGCTCTGGTGGCGGCACTGTCATCGCGACGCAGTGCGCCCTGAACCGGGCGGCCAACTCGTCGGCTTCTGCGTCGATCTCGTCGAAGAAGGCGGAGTCGGCCATCCCGGTCCTGGCCAGGTGCACCTTCACCCGCTCGATCGGGTCCAGCAGCTTCCAGGCCTGCGCCTCGTCGGCCTGACGGTATCGGGTCGGATCGTCGGAGGTGGTGTGCGCGTCCATCCGGTAGGTGAACGCCTCGATCAGCACCGGTCCGTTGCCGGAACGGCATTCGTCCAGCGCCCACTGAGTCACGGCAAGACAGGCCAGCACGTCGTTCCCGTCGACCCGCATCCCGGGAAAGCCGTAGCCGCGGGACCGGTTGAACAATGGGATGCGCGACTGCCGCTCCACCGGCTCCGAAATGGCCCACTGGTTGTTCTGGCAGTAGAAGACGACGGGCGAGTCGTACGCGGCGGCGAAGACCATCGCCTCGTGCACGTCGCCCTGGCTGGTGGCGCCGTCGCCGAAGAACGCGATGGTGGCCTCGGCCTGCGCACCCTGCCCTACTTTGCCGTCCAACCGCTGGCCCATGGCATAGCCGGTGGCATTGATGACCTGGTTCCCGATCACGATGCAGTAGCCGCCGAAACCCTTTTCACGCGGATCCCAGCCGGTGTGCTCGGTGCCCCGGAAGACGCCGAGCAACTCTGTGGGGTCGATGCCCCGGCACCAGGCGACTCCGTGCTCGCGATAGGAGGGAAACGCCATGTCCTGTGGCAGCATCGCTCGGCCGGCGCCGATCTGGGCTGCTTCCTGGCCCAGCAGCGGCACCCAGATCGACAGCTGTCCCTGACGCTGCAGAGCGTTGCCCTCACGGTCGAACCGGCGGACCAGCACCATGTCCCGGTAGAGCCCTTTCAGCAGCTCCGGGAAGCGGTCCGGATGGAGGTCGAGCGGGTAGTCCGGGTGCGGGGTGAACTCACCCTCCGGCGTCAGCAGCTGGATCAGGTCCTCGCCTCCGCTGGTGGCTTTCAGGCCTGCGATCACCTGTGCGGGTGACGGTGCACTGGTCGGCGCCGGCGTGGCGCCCGCGCCGGTCACTCCCCGCTCCTTCACTCCCCTGGCTGTCGCCAGGCTGTCGATCCACTGCTGATTGACCACCGGTGCATCTCCTCGTCCAATAGGTCCCACCTCCGGGATCGCCGGAGGTCGTGGGCGCCGCGTCAGGTGAGCTCGAATGGGCCCGGGGGTGGGGGCCACGAGATCCTGTCGTCGGCAGTGACGGCCAGCTTCGGTCCCTTGTTCACGGTGTCCGGTCTGGACGACGTGAACGAAGTACCTCGCTGGTGATACTGGCACGGATCGGCAGGCCAAGTCTTGTCGGCCATCTCCGATGGTCGGAGGACCGAATATTCCAGCGGGACGCTACCCGGCGCCGAGCCAGGGCCAAGCTGCCCTAAGATCCGGCACACCCATACGATCAGCGTCACGGGCCGTGGTCAACGGGCCGGGCCGGTGTCGAGCAGTGCCTGAGTACGGAGGTTCACCGTGGAGCTGGAACACCGATTCGAGGTGCCGGTCGGCATCGAAACCGCCTGGGCCACGTTGCTGGACATGGAGAAGGTCGGGCCGTGCTTCCCGGGAGCCACCCTTGAGACCGTCGACGGCGACGAGTTCACCGGCTCCGTGAAGATCAAGCTCGGCCCCATCCAGCTCACCTACAAAGGCAAGGCGAAGATAGTCGAGAAGGACCCGATCGCGCATCGCGCCAAGATCGAGGCATCGGGAAACGCGGCCAGGTCGGCGTCGACGGCGGCCATGCTCGTGACGGCGACCGCGACGGCGGTGTCGCCCAGTCGCACCGCGGTCGATCTGGTCACCACGTTGTCGATCACCGGGCGCCCTGCCCAGTTCGGCCGCGGGGTGATGGTGGAGGTCGGCAACAAGCTGATCGGTCAGTTCGCCGACGCCGTCTCGACCCAGTTGTCCGGCCGGCCGGCCGGCGGCGCCGAACTGCTGAACGAGGTGAACCCGGACGAGGTCGCCGCCGAGGTGGTAGCCGCCGCCGAGGCCGCAACCGCAGCGGGCCCCGGGACATCGGAGCCCTACCGCTCTGTCGGCGCCCACCGCGTCCCCAGCGGTCCGGCACCGGACCCGATCAACCTGCTGCATTCGGCGGGGGCACCCATCCTCAAGCGACTGGCACCGGTAATCGTCGGCGTGCTGGTGGTGGTGCTGCTCCGCCGCGCCCTCCGGCGTCGGCATGCGGACGAGGACGCCGAGTAACTCCGGCTGCTTCAACGAAAAGCCCGGCGCAGACCGAATCGCCCGAGACCGGCTTCGCTGGCGGTGGTTCGGGCAATTCGGTATGCGCCGGGCACTTTCGTATGCGCCGAGCGGTCCAAACAACGTCCCTGGGCAGTACAGCTAGACGAGGCCGAGGCGGGCCTTCAGTGACCCGAGTTCGGTGCGCAGCGACGCCGGCACGGTGTGGCCGATGTGGTCGAACCATTCCTCGATCAGCGGGATCTCGGCCTTCCACTCCTGCGGATCGACCGCCAGCGCCGATGCGATATCCGCTGCCGTGACATCCAACCCGTCGATGTCCAGGTCGCCGGGCGCCGGCACCAGTCCGACCGGTGTCTGGACCGCGTCGACGTTGCCCTCCAGCCGATCGATGACCCACTTCAGCACCCGAGAATTCTCGCCGAAACCGGGCCACAGGAAGCCACCATCGGCCGACCGGCGGAACCAGTTGACGTAGAACACCTTCGGCAGATGGTCAGCGTCCGGCCGGCGACCAAGGGCGGACCAGTGGGCAAAATAGTCGCCCGCGTCGTAGCCGATGAACGGCAGCATCGCCATCGGGTCGCGCCGCACCACACCGACAGCGCCGGTCGCCGCCGCCGTGGTCTCCGAGGACAGGGTCGCGCCCATGAACACACCGTGATCCCAGTCGCGGGCCTGAACGACCAACGGGACGGTGGTCTTGCGACGGCCACCGAACAGGATCGCCGAGATCGGCACTCCGACGGGCGCGTCGTACTCCGGCGCCAGGATCGGGCATTGGGTGATCGGCGTGCAGAACCGGGAATTCGGGTGCGCAGCGGGCTGACCGGCTGAGGCCAGTTTGTTGCCGTCGGCGTCGAGCCCGGACGGGGTCCAGTCGCGGCCCTTCCAGTCGATCAGGTGGGCCGGCGGTTCCTTGGTCAGCCCCTCCCACCAGACGTCGCCGTCATCGGTGAGCGCGACGTTGGTGAACACCGAGTTGCCCTGCGCAATGGCCTTCATCGCGTTCGGATTCGTCGCCCAACCGGTGCCCGGCGCCACACCGAACAGCCCGTACTCCGGGTTGATCGCATACAGCCGACCGTCTTCGCCGAAGCGCATCCAGGCGATGTCGTCACCCAGGGTCTGGACCTCCCAGCCCGGGATCGTCGGCTCGAGCATCGCCAGGTTCGTCTTTCCGCAGGCGCTCGGGAACGCCGCGGCCACGTAGTGGACCGCCTTGTCCGGCGAGGTCAACTTGAGGATGAGCATGTGCTCGGCCAGCCAACCCTCATCCCGGGCAATCGCCGATGCGATCCGTAGCGAGTAGCACTTCTTGCCCAGCAGGGCGTTTCCGCCGTATCCGGAACCGAACGACCAGATGGTCCGCTCCTCCGGGAACTGGGTGATGTATTTCGTCTCGTTGCACGGCCACATCACGTCGGCCTGGCCCGGCTGCAACGGTGCCCCGATGGAATGCAGGGCCTTGACCCAGGAGCCTCCCGAATTGATCAGGTCCAGTGCACGACTGCCCATTCTGGTCATGATCCGCATGGATGCGACGACATATTCGGAATCGGTGATCTCCACTCCGAGCATCGGAATCTCCGCGTCGTAGGGGCCCATGCAGAACGGCACCACGTACAGCGTCCGACCCCGCATACTGCCGCGGTACAACTCGGTCATGATCTTCTTCATCTCGGCGGGTGCCAGCCAGTTGTTGGTGGCCCCCGCATCGGCCTCATCCACCGAGCAGATGAAAGTGCGGTCCTCGACCCTGGCGACATCGTTCGGGTCCGAGGCGCAATAGAAGGAGTTCGGCTTTGCTGCCAGTCTGATGAAGGTGCCTGCATCGACCAGTTTGTCCGTCAGCGCCTTGTATTCCGCGTCGGACCCGTCCGTCCAGACGACGTGGTCGGGTTCGGTCAAGGCAGCGACCTCTGCCACCCAGGCCAGTAGTTCCGGGTTCGTGGGTTCGACCGTCATGCTGCGTCCGGAGGTGCGGTCGTCGACCGGCAGAGAGTCCAGCTGTGTCCGTCGCGGCGATGCGGCGGACTGGCCCTGCTGGTCGACGCTCTGTTCGAGGGGCGGATTGATAACGGCGGTCATCGAACCATCTCCTGTTTGTTTTCGTTTGATTGCGTCCGGCAGACGGGGGACGCCGCCTAGCGCATACCCCGCGGTGTCCGGCCTACCCTGGCGAGGATTCTGCTGACTTTAGTGCTGACGTAGGTGTTTCTGGCGTGGTACGGGTGAGTCGCGTGCCACAGAATCGTGAAAGAGATCGATTCAGAGCACGTGATAGCACACACGTTTGTTTAATTCTGTTGATACTTGGCACGTTGTGCTGAGTATCGGGACGAGCGGTCCGATCACCTGATCCGCTACTGGGCCTTGGACACAGAGGACATGTGGAAGCCGTCCACCCGAATGGCAGGCATTGCGCTGCGGGTGAACCAGTCACTCCATTCGCGGGACAGCGCCGGTACCGTCCGGCCGACCGCCGAGGCCTGCCGCAGGACGTCCAGCGGTGACATATTGAAGCGGAAATTGTTCACCGCGCCGACGATTTCGCCGTTCTCGATGAGAAATACGCCATCCCGGGTCAGCCCTGTCATCAGCATCGTCATCGGATCGACCTCGCGCAGGTACCACTGGGACGTGATCAGCAGGCCGCGACGAACTCCGGCGACCAGTTCGTCGGTGGTGACCGTCGGATCACCGCCATCCAGCACCAGGTTGTCCACCAAGCTGGTGAACGGAGCACCGTACTCCAGCGCCGACCCGCGGGTGTGCAGCAGGTTGGCGACCGTGCCGTCGGCGATCACCTCGGTGCGGGCCACAGCTGCGCCGTTGTCGAACACCGAGTACTCGTCAGACGACGACAAGGCGACGACATACGGTGCGACTTCCAGGCCGGGGTACGCGGGATCGCCGTACAGGGTCAACGGGACATCCGTGAGCCGCTCCCCGATCCGGCTGCCGCCGGCGGGCGTAGCAAAGGCCGAATGGCCCTCGAACGCCGGTCGACCCCCGGCCGACCAGGCCAGAAAGACCATGAAGTCGGCGACGGCGGTCGGCGGCAGGACTGTGTCGTAGCGTCCCGGCGGGACCTCGAGCCGTCGCTGCGCCCAGCGCAGGCGCTCGGTCAGCGCATCGGTGATGGCCACCACATCGACATCGGCGAAGTCACGGGTCGACGAACCGCTCCAGGCCGAGCGAGTCAGGTCGGCGGACTTGGCGTTGACCTCGACGGTGCCGGTCGGTTGCACCCAGCGCCGCCGAATGCCGGTCGAGGTACCCAGATAGGTGGTGGCAATCTCGTGGCGGGCAAACCCGAACAGCAGCCGGTCTGCTCCGCGGGCGCCGTCGAACGCGGACTCCAGCGACACCAGCAGCTTCGCATAAACCGCGAACGATGTCTGTTCGGCCGGTTCGTCGAACCTGGCCGCCGAGCCACCCGCCTGCTCCGGTTCGACCAGGTCGGCAAAGTCCCTGGCGCGCCCGGCCGAACCAGCGGCGGCCGCCTCCAGTTCGGACTGCCGGACCACCTCGGCGACCGCGTGCACCGACGAAGCCGCGGTCACCGAGGCGGTCACCGTCGCAGCGGCGCCGCCCACCACCGAGATCACGAACCAGGACAACGAGTCCGAGACACCGCTGGTGGTCACCGTGTTGTTGGCCCACCGCACGTTCGCCGTGCCGGTGGTCTCCACCACCACGATGCAGCCGTCCGAACGTGCTGCGGCGATGGCGGTTTCGATGATCTGCTGCGGCGCCAGCAGCTTCGGCACCGGTAGCGCCGTCATGCCGCACCCTCCTCGACGGTGTTGAGGATCGAGATGCCGCGGAACCGGGCCGACGGGCAGCCGTGCGACACCGCCGCCACCTGCCCTGGTTGGCCCTTGCCACAGTTGAAAGCGCCGCCCAGCAAATAGGTCTGCGGTCCGCCGGCCGCATCCATTGCACCCCAGAAGTCGGTTGTCGTCGCCTGGTAGGCGACATCCTTGACCTGGCCGGCAAGCTCGCCTGCGCGAATGCGGTAGAAGCGCTGGCCGGTGAACTGGAAGTTGTAGCGCTGCATGTCGATGGACCAGGATTTGTCCCCGACGACGTAGATCCCGTCATCGACCCCGGCGATCAGATCATGGGTCGTGCCACCTGCCGGATCCGGCGCGAGGCAGACATTGGCCATTCGTTGCAGCGGCTGGTGGGACGGGGAATCGGCGTAAGCACAGCCGTTCGAGCGAGCCAGGCCCAGCCGATGGGCGAAGACCCGGTCCAACTGATAGCCGGTGAGGACTCCCCGGTTGATCAGGTCCCAGGACTGCCCGGCGACCCCGTCATCGTCGAAACCGACAGTTGCCAAGCCATGCTCGACGGTCCTGTCCCCGGTCACATTCATCACCGGCGACCCGTAGACCAGCGTTCCGAGTTGATCGGGTGTCGCGAAGGATGTTCCGGCATAGGCCGCCTCGTAACCGATCGCCCGGTCGTACTCGGTGGCGTGGCCGATCGACTCGTGGATCGTCAGCCACAGGTTCGTCGGGTCGACGACGAGGTCGTAGCGGCCGGCCATCACCGACGGTGCCTTCACCTTCTCGGCGAGATGTACCGGAATCGCATCGATCTCGGCATCAAAGTCCCAGGTTCCATCGGTCAGGTACTCGAAGCCCCGGCCGACGGGCGGCGCGAGCGATGCCATCGATTCGAACCCGCCGGAATCGGCATCCACCGCCACGGCGGACAGCGAGGGCTCGCACCGGACCCGCTGCTGGGTGGTCATCGTGCCGGCGGTGTCGGCGTAGAACTTGTTCTCCTTGACCGACAGCAAGCCGGCCCTGGAATGCGCAACCCCGTCGGCCGCCAGCAGCCGTTCGGATCGGTCGAGCAGCAGTGCGACCTTATCCGCAGTGGGGACGGCGAACGGGTCGACGAGGTAGGAGCTCACCCAGGACAGGTCACTATAGACCGGCTCGTCGGCCCGCTCCACCCGTTCGGCGACTACGCCCGACAACGCCCTGGCAACCTCGACGGCCGATCTGGCAGTAGCGGCGGCCACCTCCGGCGTGGGCACCATGGCCGCGGCAAACCCCCAGGTGCCGTCCACGATCACCCGCACCGCGAATCCGGTGGTCACCGAATCGACGGCGGACTGCACGTCGGTGTCCCGCAGACCCAGGCTGCCGGTCATCAGGCGTTCGAAGCGGAAATCCGCGAACGAGGCGCCTGCGGCGGTCGCTGCGGTCAACGCAGCATCGGCCAGCAGTCGCAGCGGCAGCGCGAGAAAGTCCTGGTCGACCGCGTGCATGGGCCGGCCGGGCCGGACGGTATGGGCTGGCAGGTCAGGACGCACTGCAACACTGTAGAACCTGGTCAGGAGTGAACGGCCACGCGTGCGGCATGTCGGGCTCGCATCGCCTCGCGCTGCTCGACGAACCGGGTGGCCTGGGCGTCGAGGCCGATCATGAACGACGCCAGCTCCTCGCGGGCCTGCTCGCCCGACGCACCGAGGTCGTCGCGGCTGAACACGTTCCAGAACTTGAGCACCGGCTGGACGACGGCATCGTGGTGCAGTCGCAGGTCATAGATGCCGGCCTTGGCAATGGTGACCGCGTTGCGGGTGTAGCCGGGCATGCCAGCACCCGGCATCTTGAACCCGACCACCTCGTCGCGGATGGCTTCCATGGTGGCATCGGGTGCGCGGTCGAAAGCCGCGGCGACCAGGTTGCGGTAGAAGATCATGTGGAGGTTCTCGTCCAGCGCGATGCGCGCCAGCAACTGCTCGGCCAGCGGGCAGCCGGTCGCCTTCCCGGTGTTGCGGTGCGACACCCGGGTGGCCAATTCCTGGAAGGAGACGTAGGCAACCGTCTGCAGGATCGACTTGTCGCCGGAGTCGTACCCGGCGGTCATGTGGGCGATCCGCAGATTCTCCAGTTCGACCGGGTCGACGCCCCTGGTCACCACCAGATAGTCGCGCAGCGCGATACCGTGCCGACCCTCCTCGGCCGTCCAGCGGCCGACCCACTGGCCCCAGGCGCCGTCCCGGCCGAACCGGGTGGCGATCTCCCGGTGATAGGACGGCAGGTTGTCCTCGGTGAGCAGGTTGACGATCATGGCGGTCCTGGCCGATGCATCAAGCGGTGAGTCCTCTGGGCGCCAGTCCTCGCCGCCGAGCATGGCGAAGTCCCGACCCTTGCTCCACGGGATGTAGTCGTGCGGCATCCAGTTCTTGAACACGGACAGATGACGATCGAGATTCTCGGCGACCACGGGCTCGAGTTCGTGCAACAACCGTGTCTGCATTCCGTCTGCATCGTTGGGAATGTGGCGGGTACTGAGCCCGCTCGTAGCGATCGTCAAGATATCCCCTCAGGTCCCGCTGGCGTCAGCAGCCGGTTTCAAGCCACCGGCGGCAGGCCGATCAGGCTGTGTGGTTACTCCAGCGGTAAAGATACCCCGTTTCCCTTGGAGGATTCTGAGCGCTTGGGTACGCCGCCGCAGGCTCGGGTGCGGCAGAAGATCCGGCTACTGGGCGTTCGCCGCCGAATATTGCGCCCTCACCTCTGCCGAGACCCGGCCTCGAACGGACACCGGAACGCCGGCCTCGTGAGCCCACTGACGAATAACCGATGCGTCGGGGCCCGCAGCCTTGCCGCGGGCGGCAGAACGCGATACCGGCGCCGGTACAGCGACCTTGACGTGCCGGCCGGCGGCGACGAACTCGGCCAGCACCTTACGAAGCGCCTTGGCGTTCTTGATGCTGAGGTCGATTTCGTAACCGACCCCGTCGACACCGAAGGCGACCGTCTCCGCGGCCTTGGTCCCATCGAGGTCGTCGAGAAGTTTGACATTTGTGACCTGAGCCATGTTGAGGCCTTTCCGGTTCGTGCGAACGTTAGGTGACCATCATCGCCCATGGACGGGAAAAACTCACGATCAGCCACGGTCCGGCGAAAGCCGCGTCCGTTTTGCCACGGCAAGTGACTCCGGGTTCACGGGCGGGCGGGCGGCACCGGAACAGCTCGGCCCGTCGGCCGACCGGTGCTGGGCCGAGGCCGACGCAACGCTTCCGGATCAACGAGACTTCCTTGTCAGCAGTCCTTTTCGATTCACCACTTTCCGATTGCCGCCGATTAGCGGGAGCGTATCGTCCGCTCGCATTGGCCACCGGCAATCGCCCGCCGCCTGGTCAGATGAATCGAAAGAGACCATCGGCGCAGAAACTACCGGAGGCCGTCGTTATCGGATAGCAACCTTGCGCTGATCCGGATGCGCTCGACGGCAGACCTCGATGCGCCGCTGAGTCAGATTGGCACGCCGGCGGCAAAAGCAATCATGCCGTCGTCGAAAGTCGGTATCCACCACAATTTCCGGCGGCATATATCGTCCGGCCGGTTCAATCAGGCAGGCGTGATAAATCCCATGGGGAGGGCAGACTGCCGGTCCTGGCAGAAAAAGGCGGAGCAGGTCGGGTGGGATCCGCGACCGGAAGACCGGTAGCCGAGACGGCCGTCAGGGCGCCGGGCGCCGGGCGCCGGTCACCGCCGACGCACAGCCCGCGCACAGGATTTTTCTTCCCCATGATTCGCAAAGCGCAATACCCTGGGTGACGTGGGCCATTGGATTCGGGACCGGCATCGGGTGCTGGGACCTGTGCTGATCATCGTCGGGTTGTTACTCGTCCCATGGCTGCTGTACCTGTCGTTCCGGCTTCCCGACACCGCCAGAGCCAGGAACTGGTCGACGATGTGGACCGGGGTCGACGTGGCGGAGGCAGTTGGGCTGATCGTCACCGGCGTCCTGCAGTGGCGTCGGAGTCCGCGAAGGGCCCTGCCGGCGGCGTTCACCTCGGCGCTGCTGGCCCTGGATGCCTGGATCGACGTGACAACCTCGGCCCCCGGGCATGCGAAGGTTCTGGCCGTGACGCTGGCGGCACTGGTCGAGGTTCCGGCGGCGGTCGCCTGTCTGATCCTGGCCCTGTCGGCTTTCCCGGCCGGTACCCGGACCGGCCCCGAGCCTGCCAAGGGCAAGAGCCCATCCCCTCTCGTTGTCGACGACGCGCCTGGTCCACGTCGGCAGCCGGCAGTACCGTCGCCGTCATGTCCGGACTCGCCCGAGCCAGTCGCACGCTGCTGAGGGCGGCGGTGCGCAGGCTGCGGCCCGTCGGGTTGGGCTTCAACCGCGAGTTCCTCATCCAGTCCTTCAAGATCACCGCCAGTGTAGTCATCGCATGGCTGCTGGCGACGGCCGTCATCCTGGGCTCCACCCCGATCTATGCGCCGATCACCGCGTGCTTCGTCGCGGTGGCCACCGTTCGGGCGACCTTCCACGACGCCACCCAACGAGTGGTCGCGGTGGTGGCCGGCATCGCGCTCGCGTACTTCATCGGGTCGACTCTCGGCCTGCGGGTGTGGACGATCGCCGTGGTGGTCGGTATCGGACTGCTGGTCGGCAAGGCCCTTCGCCTGCCGCGCGGGGCGGCAACGCAGGTACCCATCTCCGGACTGCTGATCATGGCCGTCGGCACGACGCCCGGGCACGCCGGCGAGCGCATCATCGAAACCCTGATCGGTGCCGGTGTCTCCGTACTGCTGAACCTGGTGATCGCGCCGCCGAACCACGTCACCGCCGGGTCGAGGGCCGTCGCTGATCTGGTCGAGACGGTGGTCGCCGTGACCACCGACATGGCCGGCGGAATCAGCGCCCGCTGGACCCGATCGGAGGCCTGGGACTGGCTGCTGCGGGCCAGGGCGAACGGGACGGTGGCGGAGGCGGCCGAGCAGGCGGTGGACGCGGGCGCCGATTCGTTGCGGCTGCGGCCGGCGTCGGAGAGGCACCAGCTCGATCAGACCCGCATCGACGCCGCGATGGACACCCTGCGGGTCATCGAGATCCAGATTCGAGTGGTGGCCCGCTCGCTGCGGGACACCGCCGACGCGTTGGCCGACGCTTCGCAGACAGTTGCTGCGGTTCCGATGGGCGCCGACCTGTTGGCCGTGACGGCCGAAGCGATCTCGGCCTACGGCAGTTCGGTGCTGGAACCCGACCCCCGCGAGCGCGCCTCCGCGCGCACCCAGGCAGCCGAGTTGGTCGACACGGCTGCGGCCACCGCTGTCGGCATCAGTCGCGACATTGCAGATATGACGGCAACCGACCTGATTCGGGGTCTGCATCTGGGAGCGCTGGTGATCGAGACCGGCCGGGTCTTGGACGAATTGCGCTCGGGACTCGGCGGGCGGCCCGAAATCGGGAGCAGCAAGGCAGCCCATCCGCCGGGCAACACGGCGCCGGATCCCACCCGCCCGCCCGATGTCACGGCGAAGGGCGGCGAGGACCCGACTGGCCGTGCGATCGTCTTCGGCAGCGGGGCCGGCACCCCACCCCATCCGGCATCGACGTAGGTAGTCGCTACTCAACAACCGGTCATCGGCGCTGGATCCGGGCTGCCTGCAGTCACCTCGATGATGAGTATCGACTACCCATGTCCGGGCAGCGCGCCTGCTGTTCAGTAGGAGATGTCGATGCCGGGAGCCACCGCGCGGAGCAACCACGGTCCGGCCGCGGGGTTGCTCGGCGACGGATCGCTCCCGGCAGCGCAGTCCGCCCCCGCCAGTGGTGGCCGGATCCCCATCAGCAGAAAGAGAATTCGCGTGAGCCAGTTCCCGGCCTTCACCCATGTCGCCGTCACGGTGTCCGACCTTCCGACCAGCGTCGCCTGGTACCGGCGGCTGCTCGACGCCGACCCCGTGCTCGACGAGGACACCGGCCCGTTTCATCACGTCGTGTTCGCCCTCGACGGAGCGATGCTACTGGGTCTGCACCACCACGCAGCTGCTGCCGGGGACACCGGTTCGGCAGCCCGTCGCTTCGACGAAAGGCAAATGGGCCTCGACCATGTGGCCTTCGCATGCGCGGATCGGGACGAGCTCGCAAAGTGGGCCGGCCGTCTCGATGAGCTGGGCGTAGCGCACGGTGGAATCGTCGACGCCCCCTATGGTTCCGGTCTCAGCTTCCGGGACCCGGACAACATCGCGCTCGAATTCTTCGCGCCGCCCGCGTGAAATCCGAGCAAGAATGCCGAAATTCAAGACACGTCCAGAAAGAAGTAGAATCAGTGAACCCGATCATCGAAGATATCGTGCGCGAACGAATGCGCAGAATGCAGAACGACGCCGAACTGCGCCGGATGACGCGGCTGCGGCAACGGCGGACGCAGGGTCGGCACGGATCCGCCGGCAGTGCGGAGAACACACCGAAGTAATGGCCGGATCACGGCGGCGCCGCGGACCGAAGGGTCGCCGTCAACTCGCGGCGGTTGGCGATACCCAGCTTGCCGTAGACACTCTGCAGGTGGTTGTCCACTGTCCGGACTGACAACGTCAATGCTGCGGCGATCTCCTTGCTGGACCTCCCCCGGGCGGCCAGCAAAGCGATCTCCCGCTCGCGTGGCGTCAGCGAGGCGGTCGCTGTGATGGTCAACGCCGGGGTACGGACTCCAGGGCAGTGCACCAGGCTGCGCAGGGCCCGATTGTTGGCTGCGGTGGCACGACGGACATCGCCGCCGCGGCGCCACATCGCCGTCGCCGCGGCGGCGGCCTCGGCGGCGAGCAGATTCGCACCGATCTGCTCGAGCTCATCAGCCACCGTGAGCAGCCCGCTCGGGTCCTCATCAGCCATCGCGGCCACGAAGTGCAGTCGGGCAGGCGCGAACGCGCCGTCGCAGATCTGCGCAAGTTCCGCCATCCGGGCGGTCGTCTGACCGGCCCCGCCGAGGCGGGCGATGTCGGTGAGCAGCAGCATCTCCGAGGTCACGTGGCCGGTGGCCCTGGCAGTTGCTGCTGCCTCGGCGAGTACGGCCCTGGCCTGCGCCAACTGGCCACCGGCGGCAAGCAGCCACGCTTCACCGAGGCGTTCCTCGCCGGGCGTCATGCCCATGCGCGGCAGACCGATCCTGCTGGCCAGTGCCGTTTCGGCGGCGCTGAGGTCCCCGAGAATGGCAGCACATGCCGCCAGTCCACCCCAGGCCTGGAAGAGAACCTGTGCTTCGTTGTGTTGCTCACCCTCGGCGATCGCCTCTGCGTAGAAGTGCCTTGCGGCGCCCGCGTCCCCGGAAAGCCACTCGGCCCGGCCGCGGAAATACGCAGCCCAGATCCAGGTGTGGAGTTCCTGGGTGTTCGCGGTGTCGGCCAGGGCCTTCTCGGAGACCTCCCTGGCCTCCGCCAACCGGCCCGCCTCACTCAGCGCAACAGTCAGGTTGTTGAGATGTGCCGACGGGGGCGGGCCCATCGCCTGCTTGTCCCTGGCCTGCCGATCGAGCTTCAGGTACGTCGAATAGACGTTGCGGGCCAGTGAGACAGCGTCTTCGGTACGGCCGGTCAGTGCCAGCCCCATGGTTTCCGACATTGCCGCCAGAGACCAGATGCTGGTGTCCGTTGCCTTGTGGACGTCGGCCGCAATCCCCTCGAGCACCGACAGGCCGTAGATCGGCTCGCCCGAAATCGTCCGCATCGCCGCGTCGTTGACCGTCAGGATGTACCGGCTTTCCGGATCGAACGTCTGGGCAAGTGCGATCTCGTTGACCTGCAGGGCTTCGTCGCGACCGGCCATCCAGAACAGGTTGGTGGTTCGCATCAGCGTCGCAGTCACCCTGTGCTCCCCGGACTCTGCACTGTGCTGCGCCTGCGCCAGGATGGTGTCCGCCTCCCGCCACCGTCCCAGCTGCATCAGGGCCTCGCCGTGCAGCAGCCGCGCCCGGTAGTCCAGACCGGATTCCGGGATACCGGCCAGAAGCGTTGCGGCCTGGCGGTAGTCGTGCGCGTGGCGGGCCAGCACGGCCGCCTGGACCAACATTTCCGGGTCGGCGGTGCCGGTGGCACCCAACCGCCAAGTGGCAACGTGCAGAGCGTCGTCGTGTCGACGCATCCCATGGGATTGGGCACGTTCGGCCTGGTCCAGGAGCAGGACCCGGCGGCGGAGAGTCGGCAATGCGGCCCGAAGCACCTCGGCGTAGAGCGGGTGGGCCAAGGTCACGCCGGTGCGTCGTTCGTCCTGGTGCACGCGGATCAGGCCGGCACTTTCCAAGCCGACGAGCACGTCCATTGCGGTGACGTCCCCGGCGTCGGCCAGCGGCAGCGATTCGCAAAGCGCCAGCAACTCCAGCACGCCCCGCGCGGCCGGGGGCGCCGATGCCAATCGGTTGCCGATCAACTCGCCCAGTTGGGGTGTTGACGGCATCCGTCCCCCGACAAGACCCCAGATCTCGCCGTTGTCGACCAGTTGTCCGGCGCGCAGCGCACCATGGACCAGTTCCCGCAGGTACAGAACATTGCCACTGGAAGCAGCCGACAGCGCCAGCACCGTACGACGGCTGACCGGACCACCCAGCACCGAGCGCAGCAGCACCCTCACCTGTTCGTCGTCGAACGGGCCGAGGTCGACGCGGTAGATAGCGTCGACCTCGGCGAGGCTGTCGTTGTCCGCACTGTCGCCACCCGTGCGGACGGTGGCGATCAGCCGCGCGATGTCGGCGCGGATCAGCTGCCGCAACAGCACTTTGGAAGCCGCGTCCAGCAGCGGCAGATCGTCGACGAGCACCACCCAGCGGTCTTTGCCCGACGCGCCGGCGAGCGCGCGGGCGACCGCGGCGAAGCCATCGACCGGATCCGAGAAATCGGTGTTCGGTGGAATCAGGTGCGCCACAGCGCTCAGTGGAACGGCGGCCGCCGCCGCGGTGGCGCTCACCCTGACCCCCCTGACGGCGCCGCCGACCGCCCGACCGAAGCATTCCTGCGCCAACCTGGACTTCCCGACCCCGGCCGGTCCGGCGATGACAAAACTCCTGATGTGACGGCTCGCCCAGGCCCGATCGAAGGACTGCAGCTCCGACTCGCGCCCGACCAGCGGCCAGTGCGAACTCCAGGTCGGCGTGCTCACCGAAAGGACGATACTCAGGTCGGTCAGCCCGAATTTGGGCTTCGCATGAATCGCCACCACCCGTCAGATGGTGCCGATGAACACGACTCGTCGGTAAATATCAGCCCAAAGGCGCCGGGCGCGCACTCGCTGTTAGAGACTGTGCGAATGATTGAAGTTTCCGGATTGTCCAAGACCTTCGGTGACACCAGGGCGGTCGACCAGCTGTCCTTCGTCGTCCGGCCCGGGGTGGTCACCGGTTTTCTCGGACCCAACGGCGCGGGCAAGTCGACCACCATGCGGATGATCCTCGGGCTCGACAATCCGACCGCGGGCGAGGCCTTGATCGACGGGCAGCGGTACGCCTCGCTGGTCAGACCGCTGACCAAGGTCGGGGCGCTGCTCGACGCGAACTGGGTGCACCCGAATCGCTCGGCCCGGTCCCACCTGCGGTGGATGGCTACGTCGAACGGTCTGCCCACCACCAGGGTCGACGAGGTACTGGAGACCGTCGGCCTGACCGCGGTGGCCGGCAAAGCGGTCGGCAAGTTCTCCCTGGGGATGAAGCAGCGGCTGGGGCTGGCCGGCGCCATTCTCGGCGATCCGCAGGTGCTGCTGTTCGACGAGCCGGTCAACGGGCTGGACCCGGAGGGCATCCTCTGGATCCGCCAGTTCATGCAGAGCCTGGCCGCCGCCGGCCGCACCGTCTTCGTTTCCTCTCACCTGTTGTCGGAGATGGCGGTGACCGCCCAGCACCTCATCGTCATCGGCAGGGGCAAGCTCATCGCTGACGCAGACACCGCCGAGTTCATCGCCCAGTCCACCGAGTCGACCGTCCGGGTCCGCTCTCCGCAGCTGCCCGCGCTGGCCGACCTGCTGGGCCGCAACGGCATTCGCGTGACCGCCGCCGACGGGTCGCTGATCGTGCACAGCGTCCCGATCGAGCAGGTCGGCGACCTGGCCGGGGCCGCCGGGATCACCCTGCACGAGCTGGCCGGAGTCCAAGGCTCACTGGAGGAGGCGTTCATGCAGCTCACCGGCGACTCGGTGGAGTACGGCGCGCACGGGTTCACCACCAGCGGTGACCCGATGCTGCCGACCGCGCCGGCCGGCCCGCCGGGACCCTTGCCGGCGGCCGGGCCGCCGCCCGGGTATCAACCGCAATCGTCACCCGGATTCCAGCCGACCGCCCCCAACTACACCGCGCCCGAAGGGAAGTGACGGGCATGAGCCTGATCGCCGTCGAACGCATCAAACTTCTCTCCACCCGCTCCCCGTACTGGTGCATGATCGCAATCGTCGCGGCGTCGCTACTGATCGCTCTCGCCATCGGGCTCGGCGATTCGGGCCGGCAGGCGATCCCGTACTTCGCACTCCGGGGTGTCGGACTCGGCCTGAGCATCTACATGGTGCTGGCTGCGTTGGCGGTGACCACCGAGTACCGGTTCTCCACGGTGCGCAGCACGTTCCTGGCAGTGCCGAAGCGGACCAATGTGCTGCTGGCGAAGACCCTGCTACTGGCCGGCATCGGCGCAGTCGTCGGTTTCCTGTGCGCCATTGGCGCCTTCTTCCTGACGAAACTGCTGGCCAAGGACCCGCCGGATCCGCTGGTCCTGCAGGGCCAGGTCTGGCGTGAGGTGGCCGGGTACGGGGCGCTGTTCGCCATCGCCGCGATCATCGCCGTCTCCGTCGGCACCCTGCTGCGGCAGTCCGCTGGTGCCATTGCCCTGCTGCTGCTGTGGCCGCTGCTGGTCGAGTCGCTGTTCACCCTGATCCCGAAGGTCGGCCCGAAGGCAGGCCCGTGGCTGCCGTTCACCGCTGGTGACAGGTTCATCACGCCCACCAGCGTGACCGACCAGTTCCAGGACGCCGTACCGCAGACCGGGCCGACCCCGGTTCAGGGTCTGCTGGTGTTCCTGGCCACTGCCGTCGTGCTGTGGCTGATCGCCGCGTTCGTCCTGAACAAGCGGGACGCCTGACCCGATTCGCTTTCACCCGCCCACCCACCTACCCTCGCGGGCATGCAGGACTCGCGGATCCGAACCGTCAACCCGGCTGACGGCCTGCCTGCGCACTTTCGCCGCGTTGTCAGCTTCCATCCGCGCGGCGGGCGGCTGAACGACGTACAACGCCGTGCCTGGACCGACCATGCCGACGACTGGTATCTCGATCCCGAGTCCTTCGGCCAGGGCAACCCGTTCGACGCCGAGCGGATCTTCGGCCGGCCGGCGCCGTTGGTGATCGAGATCGGCTCCGGGATGGGTGAGTCGACGGCGGCGATGGCACTGGCCAGACCTGAGGTCAATCTGCTGGCCGTGGAGGTTTACAAGCCCGGTGTCGCGCAGACCTTTCACCACCTGGCCAGGGGCGGAGCCGGCAACGCCAGGGTGATGCGCGGCGATGGCGTGCAGATCCTCACCGACCTGATCGCGCCAGGGGGCCTGGCCGAGGTCTGGCTGTTCTTCCCGGACCCCTGGCCCAAGACCAAGCATCTGAAACGCCGATTGGTCACCCAGCAGTTCGCCGATCTGGTCACGTCCAGGCTGCGCCGCGGCGGAGTGTTCCGGCTGGCTACCGACTGGGCGCCGTACGCCGAGCAGATGCTGGCCGTGTGCAGCAGCACCAAGGGACTGCGCAACGCCTTTCCCGGTTGGGCGGCAAGGCCGGATTTCCGGCCCAGGACCCGCTTCGAACGCCGCGGCGTCGCGGCCGGTCGGGAGATCTACGACGTCGAGTTCGTCCGCCGCTGACCAGGCGGAGGCTCTCAGTCGACGGCCTGGTCGACGAACGGCCGCAACCGGATCCCGGCCGCGGACAATTCGTCCCGCACCGCGGTGGCGATCTGCACGGCGCCGGGCGAATCACCGTGCACGCAGACCGAATCTGCGTGCACCGCGACCAATTCCCCGGTCTGTGCCCGTATTTCACCGGCGCGCACAAGAGTCAACACCCGGCGGGCGATCTCGGCGGGGTCGTGTAGTACGGCGCCGGTCTCCCGCCTGGAGACCAGGGTCCCGGATGCGGTGTAGGCCCGGTCGGCGAACGCCTCGGCGATGGCTCGCAGGCCCGCCTTCTGGGCGAGGCGGAGAAACTCCGATCCCGGCAAGCCGACGACCGGCAGCTGCCGGTCGTAGGCGGCCACCGCTGCCACCACCGCGGACGCCTGGGCACTGTCCGTCACGACGGTGTGGTAAAGCGCGCCATGGGGTTTGACGTAGCGCACGGCGGCTCCGACGCTCCTGGCCAGTCCGTCGAGCGCGCCGATCTGATAGATGACATCGGCAGTCAGCGCGTCCGGCTCCATGTCGATGAACCTGCGGCCGAAGCCGATCAGGTCGTGATAGCCCACCTGCGCACCGATCACCACCCCACGGTGGGCAGCGGCCCTGACCGTACGGCGCAGCGTGAGCGGATCACCGGCGTGGAAACCACAGGCCACGTTGGCGCTGGTCACCAGATCGAGCATGGCGTCGTCGTCACCGAGCACCCAGCGACCGAAACCCTCCCCGAGATCGGCATTCAGGTCCACCCGGAGTGGCCCGGTGATCATCGGCGGTGCCCGCTCACGCCTGGCCCAGGATCTGCCGCTGGCGCCCCAACCCCTGGATTTCCAGCTCCAGCACGTCACCGGACCGTAGGTACGGGAATCGGCCTGACAACGCCACTCCCTCCGGGGTACCGGTATTGATCAGGTCACCCGGATCCAGCACCAGCACCTGACTGAGCTGGTAGATGATCTCGGCGACGTCGAAGATCATGTCGCGGGTATTCGAGTCCTGTCGGGCCTCGCCGTTCACCCAGCTCCGCAGCTTCAGATCCTGCGGGTCGCCGATCTCGTCGGCCGTCACCAGGTAGGGGCCGAGCGGGTTGAACGTCTCGCAGCTCTTGCCCTTGGACCACTGACCGCCGCTGATCTCCAGCTGGAAGGCTCGCTCCGAGACGTCGTTGGACAGCACATAGCCGGCAACACAGTCCAATGCGGCCTGCCGCGACGGCAGGTATCGGGCCGTCCGACCGATGACGACGCCGAGCTCGACCTCCCAGTCAGTCCTGGCCGAGCCGCGCGGGATCAGCACCTCGTCGTCGGGGCCGATCACGGTGTTCGGCGACTTGTAGAACAGGATCGGTACCTCCGGCGGTGCCGATCCGCTCTCCGCCGCGTGCGCGGCGTAGTTCATCCCGATGCACAGCACCGCGCCCGGACGGACGACCGGTGGGCCAACCCGGAGCCCGGTGATGTCGATGGCGGGCAATCGCCCGGCGGCCGCGGCGAGCCGGTCAAGGCCGCCGCCGGCGAAAAAAGCACCGTCGAAATCCCCGGTGATGCTGGAAACGTCATAGCTGTGGCCCTGACTGTCCATCACTACCGGGCGTTCCGCGCCAACCTTGCCCACTCGCAACAGCTTCATGCCGGTGAGGCTACAAGTGCCTCGCCGTCGCAGCTTCAGTGGGCTGCGGCGGCCTGGTAGCCGGTGGGTTCGGCCCCGAGATCGATGATTGCGGCCACCGGACCACCACCGTCGGGTCCTTGGTGAGCTGCCGAAACGGACACGAAGGCAGCCGGGTCGCCGGTCACCGATGCGGTGACACCGCCGACGCAGGCCTTGATCTGCCGATGCCAATGGACGTCGGAGTCGTCCAGCATGGCGTTGCGACGGCCGCGCACCTGACCGTCCTGGGAGACCTCGCACTTGAGGAAGACATTCACCAACCGGCCCAGGAGGTCGCTGGAGTGGGGCCGCTCGGGCAGGTCGAGTCCGGCCGACCGGATCGCCGCCCAGATGCCGTCGGCATCCAGTGCATCGGTCATCACGCCGTGCCCGATCCGGTACCGGCCGCCGATGCCAGGCGCATTGCCGACGACCACCACCTGCGCCCGGTCCAACTCGACGCCGGACGAGCAGGAGGCAACCGACGAGAACAGGGTCCGGTCGGCCATGATCTGCTCGTTCGCCGGCATGTCGATCTCACCGAGGGCAACCGCTATGCCCAGCGCGGTGCCCCCGTTCGAGACGTCCATCGAGTGCAGGGTGTCCTCGGTGAAGACGTCGTGTCCGCGGGACTTCGCATCCCGGATGGTGTCGATGGTCAGCAGCGGGGTCTTGGTCTGCACGTAGTGCACCTCGGCCACGTCGGTGATGCCGGCCTTCGCCATCGCCACCTTCACTGCGGCAGCGACCTTTTCGACCATGGCCACCCGTCCGATGTCCTCCGGCAGCAGCACCTCGCTCATTGCGAACCCGACCGTCAGGCGCGGCTCGTCACTGGGTTCGGCCTTGTCAGCTGCGACGGTGGCGAACACGGTGGCGTGCGGGGACAGTACCCCGTCGGTGCCGCCGGACCAGACGATCGGGATCTGCCCGATCTCCTCTGCAGATCGAGAGCCGTTGGCCGCAATTACTTCCCGAAAAGCCCGGTCGGCGATGATGCGGGTGTAGTCGTTGACGCCGCCGTTGCCCTCGGTCTTGCCGATGACGGCGACGATGCGGTCAGCTTCGATGATGCCGGCGTCGATCAGCTTGGTCAGCTCACTGGCATCGGACACCGAGTGCAGTGGGATCTTGCGGACCTCGATTGCTTCTGGCATGTCATTGCTCCTTCGTCTTGTCCTGCTGGGCTTGTCGATTGTCGATGGGTGGGCCGAGGGTGAAGCCGGGTCACTGCGGCGGCCGATCGTCGGGGCCGCTCCTGGTGACGACGGTGCCGATGCTGCCCAGCGGTGCCCTGGCAGCCTCGGCGAGTCGGTCCAGCCGGGTGATGATCGCCGTTGTACCAGGCCCGTCCACGAACCCGCAGGTGGCGAGTATCTTCGGGCCCATCGAGCCGGCCGCAAAATGGCCCTGGCTTGCGTACCGACCCATCGTGCTGGACGAGACGTGGCCGATCGCTGCGGCTTCCGGCGTTCCCCACCGCAGCACGGCCTGATCGACATCGGTGGCGATGATCAGCGTGTCGCAGCCGAGGTAGTGGCCGAGCAGGGCGGCTGTGAGGTCCTTGTCGATGACCGCCTCGACCCCGTGCAAGCGACCGGACCGACGGACGACCGGTATTCCGCCGCCGCCGGACATGATCAGCACCCTGCCGGCGTCGAGCAGATCCTTGCCGACGAGTGCGTCCAGGATCGCCAGCGGACGCGGCGAGGCCACCACCCGGCGCCAGCCGCGCTGGCCGAAATCCCGCCAGTGCTGGCCGAGACTGATCATGTCGCGGGCCTGCACCGCTGTGCGATAGCGACCGACGGGTTTGGACGGCGCCGTGAAAGCCGGGTCCCGTTCGTCCACCAGTGTTCTGCTGACCAGGGTCGCGACCTGGCGCTCGATTCCCCGGTGCCGCAGGGCTGCTTCCAGGGCGTCGGTCAGGACGAACCCGATGGTCGCCTGGGTCTGCGCGACACACCAGTCGAGCGACACCGGGGGCACCACCGCGGCGGCCAACTCGTTCTTCACCAGCAGGTTTCCCACCTGCGGCCCGTTGCCGTGGGTGATGGCGACCTGGTAACCGTCGGCCACCAGGTCGGCGATGTGCCCGGCGGCGACCGTCAGTGCGGCGATCTGATGCTCCTCGGTCGCCGATCCGTCCGGCGCGCTCATCGCGTTTCCGCCGAGGGCGACCAGCACCCGACGGGCCCAGCGTTGGTCTGTCATCGCCAGTCCACGTCAGCGGACTGGCGACCGCCGGACAGCAAGGTGTAGCCGGGTCCCCTGTCGAAGAACGGTTCCGCTTCCCGGGCGGACCTCGCTGCCCCTCTGATGGCCTCGGTCTGCTGCGCGTCGAGCACGATCTTCTCCCCGTCGGCGATGCAGTCCCGTTGCCCCTGCGCAGCGGCGATCAGCACCACGCCGTAGTCGCTGCGGGCGGCCTCGATCGATACCTTGCCCCACTGCACATCTCGCAGCACGTCAGCGACCGGACGGTCCAGTGGGTCACCCCAGCCGCCCCCGCCGGTGGTGCGGATACGCACCACCTCCCCGGCCTTGACCGGCTCCGCATCGGCGAGAGCATCGACCACCCGCTCGCTGCCGCCACCCGGGTCGATGGTCACGTTGAACGACTTGCCGGCCCGGCCGCCATTGACCCCCCAGCACGCCAGGATCGACCGATCGGCGATGGACATGAAATTCGCGTCCGTGAGCATTCTGATGTGCTTCTCGTATCCCAGGCCGCCCCGATATCGCCCAGCACCCCCGGAATCGATGGCCAGGCCGAGTCTTTCGACCAGGAACGGGAATCTGGCCTCGGTGAACTCGGTGGGCAGGTTACGGCTGTCCGGGACGACGTGAATGGTGTCCTCACCGTCGGCGTAGTACCGGCCGCCCGACCCGCCGCCGAGCACCTCCCGCATCAGGTAGGGCCGGCCCATCGCGTCATTGCCGTAGACCCCGGTGTAGCGAATGGTCTCCTGATCGGCCGGCATTCGCCCGTCGACGGCTTTGGCGAGCACCCCGGCCAACACCCCGAGCAACCGCAGAATGACGAACGTCCTGGCATTCGTCGGTGCCGGGAAGATCGGGGTGAGTAGCGTTCCCGGTGGCGGAAACCGCATCTCGATCAGCGGCACGACGCCCTCGTTGACGTCCAACTCCGCCATCCGCTCCGGTGAATCGGCGAGATTCCGCAGAATGGGAGCCAACCATTTGGCCAGGAACACTCCGTCGGAATAATCGCCGCAGTGGTTGATCGGGCCTTTCGCCTGCGGCCCGGTGCCGTTGAAGTCCAGGATGATCCGACCACCGGTCACCCCGTCGCCGTCGGAGAGTTTCGTCAGGGTGATCCGCTGCGTATGCAGCCGCGGTTCATCGACACCGTCGTGCTCGGCGTAGTCCTCCCAGGTGTACTCGCCATCCGGGATCTTCGACAGGATCTCGGTGCGGTAGGTCTCGGTGGTGGCGCTCAGGATGGCGTCGAACACACCCTCGACCGCCGGCCGGCCGTACCGGGCGAACAAATCCCGGAGCCGCCTGGCACCCATCAGGCAGGCCGCGCACTCCGCGTCCAGGTCGGCGGCCAGCGAGTCCGGCATCCGCGAATTCCGCGTCATGATTCTCAGTGCCGCCTCGTTGGGCACACCGGCCGCCCACAGCCGGATCGGAGGCACCATCAAGCCCTCCTCGAACACGCTGGTGGCATGGCTGGGCATCGAACCCGGTACGGCGCCGCCGATGTCGTCGTGATGGCCGAATGCCTGGACGAAGGCGACCACCTCACCGTCGTGGAAGACCGGGACGGTGACGCACAGGTCGGGCAGGTGCCCGATACCTCCCTCGGACAGGTAGACATCGTTGTGGAAGAACACATCTCCGTCGACCATGGTGTCGACGGGGAAATCCCGGACGATCGGCTGGACCAGCGCCGAATAGGACCGGCCGGTCAGCTTGCGCATGCGGACATCGTGAATGCCGGCCCGGAAGTCGTGGGCGTCGCGGATCATCGGGGACCGGGACGTCCTGGCGATCGCCGTCTCCACTTCGGCCTCAACCGAAGCCAGTGTGCCGGCGACTATCTCGAGAAGAATGGGGTCGACTGTCATGCCATCGCCGCCGGCCCGGCTGGGATCCTGGTCAGGATGAGGTTGCCGAAACGGTCGACTGCTGCGACGAAACCAGGGTGCACCGGCACCGTCGAACCGAATTCCTGGATCACTGCCGGCCCGACGATCCGATGCCCGGCGAGCAGTCCGGACCGGTCGTAGATGGTCGCGTTGGTCCACTCGTCGAAGTGAACTGCCCTGGCGCCAACGACGGCGCAGGCGGGAGAATCATCGGCAGCAGAGGCGATCTGCTGAATGTGTGGACGTGGAATCGGGCCGATTCCGGTGACCCGAAGGTTGACCCACTCCACCGACTGGTCCGGGTTGTCACGGAAGTCATATCCGTACAGCGCGTGGTGTGCGTCGTGGAAGTTGACGACGACCTGTTCGGCCCAACTCCCGTCCACCGGGCCGGCGGGGCACTGCACCCGAACCTCGAAGGCCTGACCGAAGTACCTCAGGTCGGCGGTCGACTCGAATTCCTGCTGCTCCGGCGCGAAACCCTCTGCCAGCAGCGCCTTCTGTGCTCGGCCGGTCAATTCGTCCAAGGTAGCGGCGACGGTGGCCAGATCGAGTTCAGCGTGACGGGCAACCTCGGTCTGTACGTAGTCGTTGCGCACATCGACGGTCAGCAGGCCGTAGGCCGAGACGTTTCCCGGGTTCGGGGGCACCAGCACGGCCGGCAGGCCCAGGATGTCCATCAGTCGACAGGCCAGCAACGACCCGGATCCCCCGAAAGTGACCATCGGGAAATCGCGCACGTCCAGTCCCCGTTTGACCGTCACCTGGCGCAGGGCGTTCGCCTGATTCCAGGCCGAGATCTCCAATATCCCGGCCGCGCAGTTCTCCAGGGTCAATCCGAGCCGCTGCGCCAGATCAGTAAGGACGTCGATCGAATCGGTTGTATGCAGCCCGATCTCGCCGCCGAGTAGGTGCGGCGGGATCCGGCCGAGGACCAGATGGGCATCGGTGACGGTCGGTTCGGTCCCGCCCTTTCCGTAGCAGGCCGGACCGGGTTCGGCGCCGGCGGAGCGTGGGCCGACCTTCAGCGTGCCCTCCGCCGACAGCCAGGCGATCGAGCCGCCGCCGGCGCCCACCGTGACCACATCGATCATCGGGATCTTGGCCGGGTAGGCGCCGATGCTGCCCTCGGTGGTCAGCGACGGGCGGGACTGCGCGATGACGGTGACATCGGTGGAGGTGCCGCCACCGTCACAGGTCACCACGCTGGGATAGCCGGCTTTCGCGGCGATGACCGCGGCACCGAGCGCGCCTGCCGCCGGCCCGGACAGCACGGTGGTGATCGGTTGGTGGACCACCTCGGCCGCCGACAGCACGCCGCCGTTGGACCGCATCACCGCAAACGGTATGGCGCGCCCTGGGTCGAGCATGGCCAGCCGGGCCGCGATCCCCGAAACATACTGCGCCACCTTTGGTTTGACCGCTGCGTCGACCAGGGTCGTCATCGCCCGCTCGTATTCGCGGTATTCCCGCAGCACTTCCGACGACAGCGAGACCACAGCCTCCGGGTGCTCGTCCGCCAGGACCTGGCGCATCTGCCGCTCGTGCGAGTCGTTCGCGTACGAATGCAGGAAACAGACCCCGATCGCGTCGATTCCCTGGGCCTTGAACCACCTGGCGGCCGCGAGCGCTGTCGCCCGGTCGAACGGCCGGATCTCGTTGCCTCGGAAATCCAATCGACCACCGACCGTCCTGACCCGGTGCAGGGGAACGATGCGGTCGGGCTTGACCCAGAAGTAGGAATTGCCATAGCCGTCGGGGACCGACTGGCGGGCGATCTCCAGCATGAATTCATAGCCCTCGGTGGTGATGAACCCGAGGTCGCCCAGCTTGCCCTCGAGCAACTGGTTGGTGGCAACGGTGGTGCCGTGCGCGATCGATTCGATCGATTCCGGACCGGCGCCGAGCTGAGACAGAATCTTGCGAATGCCGGTCAGGAAGCCGTCGGCCGGATCGGCCGGCGTCGACGGCGTCTTGGTGGTGCTGACCTGCCCGGTTCGGCCGTCCACCGCGACGATGTCGGTAAAGGTGCCGCCGGTGTCCACCCCGATCCGCAGGGGTCGGGACAGCGGCGTGGACGAAGTTGTCGACTCCTGTCCCACCCATCCCGAATCGGCCACGTTGGATCCGGCCCGCGAAGTTGATCCATGGCCCACGGGGGACACCGGGGACGAAGGGGTGCGGGCGGGGTTCATCGGCGGCTCACCCTGGCGCCGATGAGCACGCCCGCCGCCATGCTGACCGCGCCGAACAGAGCCGCTCCCAGCAGGTCGAGGCGGCGTGCCCGCCCGCCCCGGCGCGATCGCCATTCCGGTTGGCTGTCGGCCGCGGATGCCGGCGAGACACCCCCGGTGGCCATGGCGTCGACCGCTGGGGAAATGAGACCCGCCGGCAGGTTCGCCGCAGCCGGATCGACTACCTTCCGACCGGTGAGCACATCGTCGATCGCCGAAAAAAACAGTCCTGCAGTCTTTTTCGCCACTCCGGTCAGGACCCGCTGGCCGACACCGCCGACCATGCCCCCGACAACGGCGTCGGCCTCGTACTCCAGCACGGTGGTGCCGTCACCGGGGCCGCCGAGGGTGACCAGCACCGTGGTGTCGATGGTGCCCGGCCCACCGGATCCGCTGGCCCGCATGGTCAGCGACACCGGTTCAACCAGGTCGTAGAGCTTGACCTCGCCGGTGTAGGACCCCTTGATCGCGGCGACACCCAACGTCACCGTCATGCCAAAATGCCCGTCGCCCAATGGGTTCAACGCGTCGCAGCCGGGAATGACCCTGGCCAGCACGGCGGGGTCGTTGATCGCCCGCCACACCTGCTCCGGGTAGGCGTGCAACACGGCGGAGCCGGAAATCTTCATCGGTAGCCCTCCGATTCGGTGGCAGACGGTGGCCGGGGAATGCCCTGGATCAGCCCACCCGCGTGGTCGGCACGCAGGCCGAACAGCAGGTCAGGCGACAGCGGCATCGCCTCGATGCGGAAGCCGACAGCGTCCTCGACCGCGGAGGCGATGACGGCCGGGACCGGGATCACCCCGGCCTCGCCGGCGCCCTTGATGCCCAACGGGTTCAGCGGTGAAGGCGTTTGCTGATGGCCGAGTTCCAGCGTCGGGATCTCGGTGACGAACGGCATCAGGAAGTCCATGAACGAGGCGTTGAGCAGCTGCCCGTGCTCGTCGTATGCGAGCCGCTCGTAGAGCGCGCCACCGATCCCCTGGGCAACCCCGCCGTGCACCTGCCCGGCGACGATCATCGGGTTTATCAGGTTTCCGCAGTCGTGCACCACGCAGTACCTCAGGATCGTGATCTCGCTGGTGTCCTGATCGACCTCGACGATGGCGGCGTGCATTCCCGAGGCGAAGGTCGATCTCGGCGGGGAGTAGTACTCCTTGCCCTCCAATCCCGGCTCCTCGCCGGCCGCCACCGGTGGCCGGTCCGGGTCGGCCGGCCTGGCGAACTGGGTCGCCGCCCTGGCCGCCTCGTCGAACGCGTAGCGCAGCGGATTCGACAGCACCGCAACCTGTCCCAGCCCGATCGACGCGGACGGCAGACCCTTCACCGAAATCACCCCGTCGGCGATGTCAAGATCCTCCACCGCGCACTCCAGGATGTCGGCGGCGACTCGCAGCGCCTTGGCCTTTGCGGCCCGGGCGGCCAGGGCCACCGCCGAGCCGGACATCACCGCGGCCCGCGAGGCGAACGTGCCGACCGCGTAGCCGAACCGCCGGGTGTCCCCCGTGGTGACCCTGACCTTTTCGAACGGCACCCCCAGTTCATCGGCGACGATCTGGGCGAAGACCGTCTGATGGCCCTGCCCCTGGGAGGTCAGGCCGATCGCGACCTCGACCGACCCGTCGTTGAGCACCTGCACGTGCGCGCCCTCGTACGGGCCGGGACCGGTGCCCTCCACGTAGCAGGCCAGGCCGATACCGAGCAGGCGACCCTGAGCCGCCGCCTGCGCACGCAGGCCGGGAAACTCGTCCCAGCCGATCATCTGGGTCAGCATGGTCAGCTGGTCCGGATAGTTGCCCGAGTCGTAGATCAGCGGCCGACCGTCCTGGAAGATCAGGCCCTGGTCGTAGGGAAATTCGTCGGGCGCGATGAAGTTGACCGCCCTGACCCTGGTCCGGTCCAGTCGCAGGTACTGGGCGATCCGGTCGAGCGTCCGCTCCATCACGAAGACGCCCTGCGGCCGGCCGGCCCCCCGGTACGGCGTGACGATCACCGTGGTCGTGTAGACCGAGAAGAACTCGACCCGGTAGGCGCCCGGCTTGTACGGACCGAGCAACTGCGTCGATGTGACGATCGGGCAGATGATGCCATAAGGCGTGTAGGCGCCGTTATCGTGCCAGAAGGTGACATCGAGCGCGAGAATCCTGCCGTCGTCGTCGAACCCGACCTTGACGTGGTGTTGCTGCCCGCGCTCGTGGGAGGAGGAGATGAAGTGCTCGCGGCGGTCCTCTGTCCACTTCACGGGATGACCGAGTTTCATCGCAGCCATCGGTACGACGATCTCCTCCGGCCACGGATGGACGATCTTGACGCCGAATCCGCCGCCGACATCCGGGGCGATCACCTCCACCTTGGGCAGTGGCAGGCCGAGTTTCGCCGCGATCGCGGCGCGGACGGAGGTGGACGCCTGGGTGGAGGAGTAGACCCGGAGACTCTCGTCGTCGGCATCCCACCTGGCGTGAACGGCCTTGCCCTCCAGCGGCATCGAACAGGACCGCTCGATCGACAGGTCGAGCTGGAGAATGTGCGGCGCTGCGGCCATCAGCGCGTCCAGGTCGCCGTTCTGCTGAATCAAATGGGCCGCGATGTTGTCGGGTACGTCCACATGAACGGCGGCGCCGGCCGCCATCGCGGTTGGAATGCCCACAACGGCCGGCAGTATCTGATAGTCGACGATGATCTTCGCAACAGCGTCCTCTGCCAGGTACCGGCTGTACGCCACCACCATCGCGATGGCCTCACCGACATGGTGCACCTCGTCCTTCGCCAGCGGGTACCCGGTCCGCGGGGCGTGCAGGGCCGGATGCGGAATCAGCACCGGCAGTGGTTCCGCAGCAGCACCTTCCAGGTCCTCATAGGTGTAGATCGCCACCACACCAGGCACATCGAGAGCGGCGGAGACATCGACGTCGACAATCCGGGCGTGCGCGTGCGGCGACCGGACGAAGGCCGCCTCCCACGCCGGCGATTCGGTGCCGGCGCCGATGTCGTCGGTGTAGCGCCCGTTGCCGGTCGTCAGCCGCAGATCCTCGGTGCGGCGGACGGCCTTGCCGAAATACCGTGTCCCCATCAACGACCTTCCCGATGCGCCGGATCGGCGGGATCGTCCGGCAACGGCGCGCTCGGGTCGGCGGTCAACTCGGCGGCCCGCAACACCGCGTCGACGATGTTCTGATAGCCGGTGCAGCGGCACAGGTTCCCGGCGATCATCTCGACCGCCTCCGCCGTGGTGGGCGTTGGATTGACCACCAGGCCGGCCGTGATGGTCGTCAGGAATCCGGGAGTGCAGAAGCCGCACTGGAGCGCATGGCAGTCCCGAAACGCTCGCTGGACCGGCGACAGTGATCGTGGATCTGAAGAAGCGTCGAGTTGGCCGAGCCCTTCCACCGTGGTGACCTGGTGTCCGCGGACCGAAACCGCGAAGACGAGACAGGATCGGACCGGCTCGCCGTCGAGCAGCACCGTGCAGGCCCCGCAGACGCCGTGCTCGCAACCGACATGCGTTCCGGTCAAAGCCAGATCATGCCTGAGAAAGTCGCAGAGGGTGCGCCTGGCGACCACGGAGGCGGACCGGGAAATGCCGTTCACGGTCAGTCCGACGTCGTGGATCGGCTCGGGCGCGGTCACGCGACTGCCTGCCGCGCGTTCGAGATTGCCGCCGCCGCAGCACGATTGGTCAGCACACCGGCCAAATGCCGTCGATAGTCTGCGCGGGCGTGCAGGTCGGTGACCGGATCGAGGGCCTCCATGGCCTGTTCGGCAGCCATTCCGATACTCCAGCTCTCGGTCAGATCGAGCACCAGTGGCACCTCCGAGACCCCCAGATACGCGCACCGCAGGCTGGTCACCTCGCCGTCGGTCGCCAACCTGGCGATAGCGCCCACCCCGCACAGCGCGTAGTCACCATGTCGACGGGCGATCTCGACGAAGGCCGAGCCGGCGCCGGCCGGCAACGCCGGGAAGAACGCCTGCAGGGCGAGCTCATCGGGCGCCAGCGCCGACTCGAGCACGCCCACGAAGAAGTCGGCGGCCCGGATGATCCGGGTGCCCCGGATGGATCCGGCGGTGATGCTCCCCCCGGTCAGGGCGAGCACGGCGGTCATCTCCCCGCTGGGATCAGCGTGAGCCAGTGATCCGACCGTGGTGCCGCGGTTGCGGATCGTCGGGTGGGCGACCAGTCGCAGGCCCTGCGACAACAGCGGCTGCACCCGCTGCGCGTCCAGATCGCGTTCGACCCTGCTGTGACGAGCGAGCGCGCCCACCGTCACACCCTCGCCGCTGACCACCACCGAATCCAACGCGGCGATGCCATTGATGTCCACGATGTGAGCAGGCTCGGCGAGCCGCATCGCCAGCACCGGGATCAGCGATTGGCCACCGGCCAGCACTTTGCAGCTCGAGCCGAACTCTGCCAGTGCGTCCAGGGCAGCCGACACAGTCTCCGGCCCATGCCAGCGGAACGGGGCGGGCTTCATCCCTAGATCTTGCCGTATGCAGCCCCGGCGCCTACGGCGGTATCTGCCGCAGTCAGTTCTTTGCAGAGACCAATTCGGCCAGGGCGCCGACGTAGAGGTCCAGGCTGAACTGCAGGTCGGCAGCCGGGTCGGCGGCGTCCAAAACCGTCGACACCTCACCCAGCGCCGGGAACGACGCCCAGGGGCCGGCCGGAACGCTGCCGCGCGCAGAGCCGGCTGTCCTGCCCGGCGCCATCGCCAGACCCTGCGTACGGGCCAGTACAAATCCGTAGACCAGGTTGATCAGCGAGTTGTAGACGTGCACCCGCTGCTGGATCGCCAGGCCCGACTCGGCCAGGATCGCCAGCACGGACTCGATCAGGGTCAGTGCCGACAATTCCGAGTCGTCGAGTTCGGTCGGGTCCAGTTGTTGGGAGGCAAGAACGGAAATCATCGCCGGATTCTCCACTCCGGCCCGAAAAACGCTTTCCAGCAGCGAGGTCAGCCGGTCCGTCCACGGCAGTGACGGATCAGCCGGCTGGAGCGTGGCCAGGGAACGGTCGGCCATCAGGATCAACAGCGCACGCTTGTTCGGTACGTGATGGTAGAGCGACATCGCCTCCACGCCGAGTTCCTGTGCCAATTTACGCATCGACACGCCGGCCAGGCCCTCGTTCCGGGCCAGCCCGAGAGCGGACTGCACGATCCGATCCCGACTCAGCGGTACGCGTTCCGCAGTCATGTGAAGCCTTCCTTGTGCGGCCGATCCGACCTGCGGTTCGTGCCGCGCGCTGAATCCCCGGTGCGCTAGGACCCAGCGACCCAGCAGCGTCCCTCACACGTTACGGTGACTGCGACCGCCTTACATTGCAAGTGATGCCGCGTAAGGTTCGCCTCATCCGAGTGAGTAAAATTCTGGCATTCGGGTCAACACCACGAATGCACTTCAACGGGCACCGATCGCCTGCTGCCCGGACCAAGTTCAGCGTCAGACATGTCGAGCGTATTCCCCTCAGGCCCCCCGGACAACCTCTGACCAGCGAATTTTCTTCGCAAGCCGGCGCGTATCAGCGTCGTCGGCGCGGTGCGTTCCGTGGTGGCCGTGAGCCGGCACTCTTGCGCCCGGCGACTCCCGGTCCTCCGTCGAACAGTGGCTCGGGGACATCCAGCGATTCGCGCAGTGCCGCCGGCGCGAGCCACCTGGCCAGATGGAATCCGACGATGGCCACCAGCGATCCGAGGGCGATACCGGACAGCGAAAAGCTCGAACCGAACGCCATCGTGACGCCGCCGATCCCGGCGATCAGGCCGGCCGCGATGGGCACCAGGTTGACCGGATTACCGAAGTTGACCTTGTTCTCCAGCCAGATCTTGGCGCCCAGCAGCCCGATCATCCCGTAGAGCACGACGGTGATCCCGCCAAGCACACCGCCCGGTGTGGCGTTCACGATCGCGCCGAACTTCGGGATCAGGCCGAGCAGAATTGCCACGAACGCGGCCACGAAGTACGCGGCGGTCGAATACACCCTGGTCGCGGCCATCACTCCGATGTTCTCCGCGTAGGTGGTCGTCGGTGAGCCGCCGACTGCGGAGGCGAGCGCGGTCCCGAGGCCGTCGGCAAAGATCGCCCGACCCATGTACGGGTCCAGATTATCGCCGGTCATCTCGGCGACCGCTCGGACATGTCCGGTGTTCTCCGCCACCAGCGCGATCACCCCGGGCAACGCCAGCAGGATGAAATTGAGGTGGAACTCGGGCGCGTGGAAGGTCGGCAGGCCGAACCAGTGCGCGCCGGAAACGCTCTCCCAGTTCACCCTGAAGTGCTCGGTGACCGTGCCGGCGCCAGTCTTGGAGGTGATCATGCCCGCGGTTCGGTCCAGCACGAACGACAACGCGTATCCGAAGACCAGGGCCAGGAACACGGCGATCCGGGAGAAGAATCCGCGGAACCCGACGGCGGCCACGATGGTGAAACCCATGGTGAGGATCGCGACGCCCTGATCCTGCGGCCAGTAGGTGCTGGCCACCACCGGCGCCAGGTTGAAGCCGATCAACATCACCACCGCGCCGCTGACCACCGGCGGCAGGACCCGGCGGAGGACGTGGGCACCGACCAGGTGGATGAGGATGCCGACCAGCGCGAGCACAACGCCGGCCACCAGGATGGCGCCGGTGACACCGCCGGAATTGCCCCCTCCGCTGCGGATGGCCGCGGCCGCGGCAACGAAGGAAGCCGAGGTCCCCAGATAGGAGGGAACCCTGCCGCTGACGATCAACAGGAAAAGGATGGTGCACACCCCGGACATCAGGATCGCGAGGTTCGCATCCAGCCCCATGATCAACGGGAAGACGAACGTCGCCCCGAACATCGCCACCACATGTTGAGCGCCGATGCCGACGGTTTTCGGCCAGGACAGCCGTTCGTCGGGCCGGACCACCAGGTCCGGGCGTGCGTCCGGGCCGCCGACCAACTTCCAACCGATCGTCATCTGTCCTCCACTGTGCGATGGCCGCAGGATTGCTGACGACAGAGTCCCTTGACCATCAAGAAAACGTCAAGATCCACATCGAAGGCTTGACCGGGAAGCGGTCCGCAGCAACCGTCGGGGTGGTGCCCGAAACACCGTTCGCCAGTACCAGGGTTCAGACCGTTGATCTCGACCTGCCCGAACGGTTCGCCTACCGCCTCAAGCGGCGACTGCTGGGGCCCCCCCTGACCAACAACCAACTCAAGCACGAGCGGTTGTCGAAGTTGCTGGCGCTCGGCGTGCTCGCCCCCGACTGCATCTCGTCCTCGGCCTACGGCACTGAGCAGATCCTGGTCGCGCTGCTGCCGGCCGCAGCCCTCGGTGCGTTCGTCCTGGTGCTCCCGATCACCGGCGTGGTGATCGCGATCCTGGTGCTGCTGACCATCTCCTACCGCCAGGTCGTCTCGGTCTACACCAGGGCGGGCGGTTCCTACGTCGTGGCAAGGGAGAACTTCGGCCCTCGGGTGGCCCAGATCGCGGCGGTGGCGCTGCTGATCGATTACGTGGTGACCGTTGCAGTGCAGACGGCGGCGGGCACCGTTGCCGTGGTGTCCGCGATCCCGGCGCTCGGGAAGTACAGCCCGGAGATCACCGTCGGTGTCATCCTGATCCTCTGCTGGGGCAACCTTCGCGGCATCAAAGAGGCCGGGAAGGCCTTCGCCTTCCCGACCTATTTCTTCAGTGCCGTCGCCGGCACGATGATCATCGTCGGCATCCTCCGGGAGCTGACCGGCAATCTCCCGCAGATCGATCCGACACACCTCGCCGGGGTCAACATCGGCCACCAGAACGGCTTCGTGATGGGCGCGACGCTGTTGGTTCTGCTCCGGGCGTTCGCCAACGGCGGTTCGTCGCTGACCGGACTCGAGGCGATCAGTAATGGCGTCAGCACCTTTCGCTCACCCGAGGGAACGAACGCCAAGCGGGCCATGCTGATCATGGCGTGCACGCTGGGATTCCTGGTGTCCGGCGTCTCGCTGCTGGCGCATTTCACCCACGCCAGCCCCTATACGGTCGGATACCCGTCGGTGATCAGTCAGGAAACCCGGCTGGTCTTCGGCAACGGTGTCATCGGCAACATCTTCTTCGCAGTGATGCAGACGGCAACCGCGCTGATTCTCTACACCGGGGCCAACACCAGTTTCAACGGATTCCCGTTCCTGGCCAGTTTTGTCGCTGACGACGCCTTTCTGCCACGTCAGTTGCGCAAACGCGGTCACCGGCTGGTCTTCTCGAACGCGATCATCGTGCTGGCGGCGATCGCGCTCATCCTGGTGATCGCCACCAAGGGCAAGCTGGATGCCTTGGTCCCGCTGTATGCGATCGGCGTCTTCACCGGGTTCACCATGGCCGGATTCGGCATGGCGAAATACTTCCGCACCAAGCGCGGTCGACGATGGAGACGCGGGGTCGCGGTCAACATGGCGGCCGGTATCACGTCGTTGATCGTGGTCCTGATCTTCGCGATCGTGAAGTTCACCGAGGGCGCATGGGTCGTGGTGATCCTGTTCCCGGTCCTGGTGTTCGCACTGATCCGTCTCAACCGGGAGTACCGGACGGAGGCCGCCATCCTGCGGAGTCTGGATTCGGACAAGCTCAGCGCCGGCACCAAGTACTCGCACCACACCGTGCTCGTCTTCGTCGACGTGCTCGACCTCGCTTCCATCGAGGCACTGCGGTACGGGCAGAGCCTGCGGCCGAGCAGCCTGCGGGCCGTCCACTTCGTGCTCGACAGCGACCACGCGGCGCGATTGCAGACCCGTTGGGAGGCCACCGCCGAGATCGTCCCGCTGGAGTTGATCGACTGCCCCGACCGCCGACTCGGTCGGGCAGCGCTGGAGCTGATCGCTCGAGAAGCCATGCCCCGCACCGAAGTCACCGTGCTGCTGCCGCGGCGTAGCTATTCGACGGTACTGGGCCGACTGATGCATGACCGGACGGCGGACCGGATCGCGCGGCTGATCAGCCGAGTGCCGAATGCCACGGCGACCATCATTCCGTATGACACCTCGGCGAAAATTGCTGCCCTGCAGCACCATGGGCAGGAGTCCGCGGCCCTGTACGCAACCAGCGAGCAGAACGGCGGCCGGATCGTGGACAAGGTGCTGGCGAGCCGGCCGAACGGGGCCACCCGCAACGCGATCTTGAGGTATGCGGCGCCGGAGCCGCCACTGAGCGCACTGCCGATCTCGGACCTGGTGTCGGGGGATGCCTGTGATGTGGAAGGCCGGGTCCGCACCGTCCAGGTCGGGGCGGTCGGCGGCAGTCCCACCTTCAACTGCGAGATCGCCGATTCGACCGGCATCGTCACTGTCCAGTTCTACGGTCGCAAGCACATTGCCGGGATCGCACCTGGCCGGATGCTGCGGGTGCAGGGGAGGTCGATGCGCCGGGACGGGGGTTATGTCATCGCCAACCCCGACTACCAGTTGCTGTCGAAGGAATAGCAACGCCGGCGGGCCGAGCACATCCGAGGCAAAGGACGGCAAATCGGACGACGCCGGGATCAGCGCGGCAGACTACTGTCGCACCATGCCGTCTGATCCGCCTCCGTCGGCGGCGCCCGCCGATTGGAGTGCCTCGACAGTCCCCCGGGCGCCGACGACCGAGGTCGATCACATTGAGATCCGCCGGAGCACCTATCACGATTCGGTGACTCTGATGCGCATCGCCCGGGCGGCCGCCGACGCACCGGGGATCCTGGCCGCCCAGATCGCGATGGCGACCCACTTCAATATGGAACTGGCCGCCGGTCTGGGTTTTGCGATCCCCGGCGACGCGGGTCCCAATGACCTGATGATCGCTCTCCGCGGAGTGGACGACGACGCGGTGACCGGCGGTCTGGCCGCCTTCGACGCCGCACTGGTGGCGGCGCACCGGTCATCGCGCCAGGGGTCGGCAACGGGTTCCGGCCCGGCGCCGCGCACGGTGCGGGCCGCCGCGGCCAGGGCACCGGATGCGGCAGTGGTGCTGATCTCGGTGCCGGGGCCATATGTGCTCGGCGAGGCGATGGACGCGATCGCGGCGGGCCGGCATCCGATGATCTTCTCCGACAACGTTCCGCTGGAACATGAGGTCGCACTGAAGCGGGCAGCAGCAGCGGCCGGTGTGCTGGTGATGGGACCGGACTGCGGAACCGCAATTGTCGGCGGAGTCGGTCTGGGGTTCGCCAACGTGCTGGGCTCCGGCGTCGCCGCCGATCCTGTCGTCGGCATGGCAGGCGCCGTAGGAGTTGTCGCCGCATCCGGCACCGGTGCGCAGCAGCTGACCAGCCTGCTCGACGACGCCGGCGTTCCGATCACCGCAGTTCTGGGGCTCGGTGGCCGCGACCTGTCCGAAGCCGTCGGCGGGCGGAGCGCGCTGACGGCGTTGGCCATGCTGCAGGCCGACCCCTCCACCGACCACATCGTGCTGATCTCCAAACCACCCCATCCGGCGACCGCGGACAAGGTACTGGCCGCAGCCCGGGCAGGCACCACACCGGTGACGACCATCCTGCTGGGGCGCCCCGAGGGCGGGGCCGGGGGCGACATCACTGCCGGCGTCGAACAGGTCCTGGCCACCCTGGGCGTCGCGGTGCCGAAGTGGAAGACTTGGGGTGTAGGTGATCTCGCCATGTCCGGTCAGAAAAGTTTCGGCCCGCAGGGGGTTGTGCGGGGGCTGTTTTGCGGTGGCACCCTGGCGGATGAGGCCATGCTGCTGCTGGGCGTGAGCCTGGGCGACATCAGGTCGAACATCCCGCTGCGACCGGATCTGGCGCTGCCGGGCGGCGGCTCGACCGAGCCCGGCTTGCCGGACCTGACCGACCTCGGACACGTGGTACTCGACCTGGGTGACGACGAATTCACAATGGGCCGACCGCATCCGATGATCGACCCGACCATCAGGCTCGATCTCCTGGGGATCCAGGCAGCGGACGGGGACGTCGCGGTGCTGCTGCTGGACGTCGTACTCGGTCACGGCACTGAGGCCGACCCGGCGGCCAGGCTGGCCCCCGCCATCCGTTCCGCTCTGCGAACCCGGGCCGAGTCCGGCAGTGAACGTCCACTGCACGTGGTGGTTTCGCTCTGCGGGACCTCCGGCGACCCGCAGGACCGGGAGCGTCAGGCGGCCGCACTGGTGGACGCCGGCGCGGTGGCGTACGCATCGAACGCGGCAGCTGCGCGGGCGGCCGCCGCCCTCGCCGATCCGCGGCCTGCCCGGAAGGAGACATCGTGACACCGCTCGACCTGCTGGCCGGACCACCGTCGGTGATCACTGCGGGCGCCGACATCCTCGCCGAGGCCCTGGTGGCGCAGGCGGTTGAGGTGACCGAGGTGGACTTCCGTCCACCGCTGGACGAACCGCCCGGGACAGCTGATGCGCTGTCGGCGGTGCTCTGCGATCCCCGGAATCTTCCGGCCAACGAGTTGGCCGCCGGACGCATGCTGGCCGCACGGGCTCATCTGGTGGATGTTGTTCCGGCCTGGAAAGCGCTCGGACTGCGGCCAGGGGAGTTCTGCCATGCCGGCCCACCGATCAGCTGGGACCGGGCCTCCGGGCCACTGCGGGGCGCTCTGGTCGGCGCGATGATCTTCGAGGGTCTGGCCACCGATCCGGCCGATGCCGAGGCGAAACTTGCTGATGGACATAGTGTTTCCCTGTCCCCCTGCCATGATCACCATGCCGTCGGTCCGATGGCCGGGGTGGTGTCGCCGTCGATGTGGATGTTCAAACTCCTCGATCCGCAGTCCGGCGCTGTTGCCTACTGCTCGCTCAACGAGGGCCTGGGAAAAGTGTTGCGGTACGGCGCCTTCGGGCCAGAGGTGATCGAGCGGCTGCGCTGGATGTCGGAGGTGCTCGGGCCGGTGCTGGCGGTTGCGGTGCGGGCGGCGGCGCCCGTCGACATCACCGCAATCGTCGGCCAGATGGTGCAGATGGGCGACGAGGGCCACAATCGGAACCGTGCCGGGACGCTGATGCTTCTGCGAGAGTTGTTGCCCTCCCTGATCTCTGCCGACCTGCCTAAGACCGACATCGCCGACGTGGCCCGCTTCGTCGCCGGCAACGATCACTTCTTCCTCAACCTGGTGATGCCGTGCGGCAAGCTGATGGGCGATGCGGCGGCGGGTATCCCGGGGTCGACCATCGTGACGGCGATGTGCCGCAACGGCACCGACTTCGGTATCCGGGTATCGGGCACCGGAGACCAATGGTTCACCGGGCCGGCCAACACGCCGGAGGGGCTCTACCTGGCCGGCTTCGGCGCCGACGACGCCAACCCCGACATCGGGGATTCGGCCATCACCGAAACGATGGGTGTCGGCGGCATGGTGATGGCCGGCGCGCCGGCGATCGTCCGCCTTGTCGGCGGATCGGTGCCCGACGCGCTGGCCACCACCGCTCGGATGTATGAGATCACCCAGGCGGAGAATCCGGCCTTCGCGCTGCCCATCCTGGAATTCCGGGGATCACCGACGGGCATCGACGTCACCAGGGTGCTGCGGACCCGGATCCTGCCGCAGATCAATACCGGCATGGCCGGACGGGTGGCCGGCACCGGTCAGGTCGGCGCCGGTCTGGTGACGCCGCCGATGGGATGCTTCGTCGACGCCATCCACGCACTCGCCGGGCTGGTGCCGAGTCCCTGACCCGGGCGGCCGTGGTATGGCATGGCCGGGCCGAACGTGCGTGGGCGAGGGAGGTTGATCCACGTGGGTCACGGGCGCACGAGCAACCCGGAGAGAACCATCCGCAGCGTGCCCTGGAAGATCGCCTCCAGTTCGTCGGGTGGCATTACGGACAGCGGGCCGTCCAGACACAGGATCGCCAGCCCGTGCACCGACGCCCAGGCACTGATCGGGGCCCACTGGGCAGTCGCCGGATCAAGCAGACCATCCGCCGCCAGCTCTTCCAGCACCCCGGTCAGCACTCCGAACGCCGGCACATCGCTATCGAGATCGACATCCCCCATCAACGGCAGGCCGATGCAGAAGGTCCGGAACAGCCCGGGTTCGGTGAGCGCGAATTCCAGATAGGCCCGGCCGATGGCTTCCAGTCGCGCAACGGCGGCCGCTCCCGGAAGCGCGTCGGCCGAACTGCCGGCACCGTCCGGCCGGGCGCCGGCGGCCCTGGCCGCCGCCTGCATGTGTTCGGCCAGATACTCGAGCGCGCGCTGCTTGACGGCCTCGACCAGGGCGGTCTGGCTGTCGAAGTGCCGATAGGCAGCTGTTGCCGAGACCCCGACCTGACGGGCGGCCTCACGCAGTACGACGGCGTCCGGCCCACCGACCCTGGCCAGTTCCACCCCGGCATCACGCAATGCCTCGGCGAGATGCCCGTGGTGGTAGGCGCGGGCCACCACCGCATCGGCGGGCGGTGCCGGATGGACGCTCATCCATGCATCCTCCCGCAGATCTCAACTTGATGTTGACACTGTTACCATGTTGACCGTATGTTGACGGCGTCAACATAGCCGGTCGAGCAAAGGACACTGATGGCCACGGTTACCGCCCCGCCGTCCGGTGGACAGGGCGTGCTCTTCCGGCTGGGGCTGCTGCTCGGCCGGCGCGCCAAACTCGTCCTCACCGCGGGCGCCCTGGTGCTGATCGTCTTCGGCATGGTCGGGGCAGGTGCGTTCGGCAAACTGAAGGCGGGTGGCTTCGAGGACCCCGGCAGCGACTCCGCCAAGGCCGCAGCCATCTCCGGCGCGCACTTCCCGCCCGACCCCAACCTGGTGCTGGTGGTCACGCCCGCTGACGGCCGGCTGGATTCCGCGGCCACCGAGGCGGGCGGCCTGGCCCTGACCAGGGAGTTGGCTGCCCAGCCGGATGTCACTGTTGTCGGCTCCTACTGGCAGACCCGGGCGCCGGCGCTGGCGGCCGCCGATGGCAGTTCCGGACTTGTCCTGATCGTCATCGCCGGCAACCAGGGCCAGGCCGTCTCCCGCGGCGCCGAGCTGTCGAAACAGTTCAGCGGCGACCGGCCCGGCGTCGTCGTGCAGGCCGGCGGCAACCTCGGGGTCTTCAGCGACATCAACACCCATGTGTCCAGCTCCCTGGTGTTCGCCGAATCGATCGCCATCCCGGTGACGATGCTGCTGCTGCTGCTGGTCTTCGGTTCGCTGGTCGCCGCCCTGCTGCCGCTGCTGATCGGGACGTTCGCCATCGTCGGGACATTCTTCGAACTGTCCCTGCTCGCGTCGGTCACCGACGTGTCCATCTTTGCCATCAACCTGACCACCGCCCTCGGGCTCGGCCTTGGCATCGACTACGGGCTGTTACTCGTGGCACGGTTCCGCGAACAACTCGCCGCCGGTGAGGACGTCGACGTTGCGGTCGCCAGAACCGTCGCAACGGCCGGTCGGACGATTCTGTTCTCGGCGGCAGCGGTGGTGGCTGCGCTGTCCACACTGACCCTGTTCCCGCTGTACTTCCTGTCGTCATTCGGATACGCGGGAATCGGTGTCGTCCTGATCGCGGCGATCGGCGCTCTGGTGCTCACCCCAGCGGCCCTGACGTTGCTCGGCCACCGGGTCGATGCGGGAAAGCTGCCGTTCGCCGGCCCCGCCCGCGGATCCGCCTCGCCGTTCTGGGGCCGGGTGGCCGGAACGGTGTTCGGGCATCCGCTGCGCACCGCCGGTCCGGTCCTGATTGCCCTCCTGGTGGCTGCGACACCGCTGCTGGGGATCCACTTCGCCCTGCCGGACGAGACAGTGCTGCCTACCGATGCCGCCAGTCGACAGGTCGCCACCATCCTGCACGACCAGTACCCAGCGCAGGCGACTGCAGTGATGACACTGGTGTCCGCAGGTCCGGCAACCCCTGATGTCGCCGCTGCGGCAGCCGAGCGGATGTCCCTGGTGCCCGGCGTCATCTCCGTCGCCTTCGGCCGGGGCATCGCCACTGGGGGGACGGTGGCAGGCGCAACAGCAGGAGGACGCGCACTGGCGTCGGGTGGCTACCAGCAACTCAAAGTGCACACCGACGCGTCGGTGGGCACCGACGAGGCGCAATCGATCGTCAAGGCCTTGCGGGCAGCCGCACCGGGGACCGCCGCCGCCGGGTTCCTGGTCGGTGGCGGCGACGCCTCGTTGACCGACACCTTGGCCGGCATCGGCCGGCCACTGCCTCTGGCGCTGCTCATCATCGTGATCACCACCTTCATCCTGCTGTTCCTGTTCACCGGCAGTGTGGTGCAGCCGCTGCGGGCCCTGCTGGTGAACGGCCTGTCATTGTCGGCCGCCGTCGGCGTCGTCACCTGGATCTTCCAGGACGGCCACCTGCTGGGCATCTTCGGTGCCACCGTCAGACCGATGGACGCCTCGATGACGGTGCTGCTGCTGTGCATCGCCTTCGGACTGTCGATGGACTATGAGGTCTTCCTGGCCAGCCGGATCACCGAACTGCACTTCGCCGGTGCCGATTTGCGGACGGCCGTGACCGCCGGGCTCGCCCGCACCGGGCGCATCGTCACCAGCGCCGCCGTGCTGCTCTCGGTGAGCTTCTTCGCGTTCACCACATCGTCGGTGTCGATGCTGCAGCTGTTCGGCTTCGGCGCCGGGCTCGCCGTGCTGATCGACGCCACATTGATCCGGGGGGTGCTGGTACCGGCCGTCATGCGATTGCTCGGCCCGGCGAACTTCTGGGCCCCGAGATTTCTGCAACCTCTCGGGGCAAAGGTTCGACTGGTTGAAGAGTGATAAGTTCCCATTACCAACAGAATTGAATCCACGATCCGCGGGCGACATCATCGGCCCCGATTGTGTCGTGAAACTGGTCACGTTCGACCGCCGACGCGGCAGTGGCCTGGCACAAATCCCAACGTCCGACGACCAATTTCCAGGTGGCCCCGGCAGGCTGCTGCTGCCGATTGATACCGTCGAAACCCGCTGACGCCCAATATGTTTTCACAGCAAACTACCGGCGAACCGGCCCCACCACCGGTATGAAGCTGTGTGAAGTTACTGTGAGAGCAATTGGTAGGGGCTGCGGCGAACTTGATCAAGGTGTGCCAGCCCCATCGGTGGCAGATAGATGGCACAATGCCAAGGTGATTGAGCTGGGGTCCATACGTTCGCTGCAGGGTTGGGCGAACCTGGATCTCCGCCAGCTGGGCATTCGGCATCGCACCGCCGTCATCACCGCTGCCGTTCTGTGCATCGGGGCTGCATTCGCCATTTCATATACGGTGTACCGCCACTTCGGCGCCCCACGGAACGAGTTCGACCTCCGGATCTACTACAGCGCTCTGACCGATTGGCGCTCGGGCGCCGACCTGTACAGCTACTGGAAGTACGACCCGGTCAACGGGTTCCTGGGATTCACTTACCCGCCGGTGGCCGCCATCCTGATGTCACCGATGACCACCCTGCCCATCCGCCCGGTGGTCATCGTCGCCAGTGTCGCCATCTTCGGTTCCACGGTGGGTCTGGTGCTTCTGTCGATCCGGGAGCGTCTGCGACTGGGCCGTCCGCAGTTGGCCTTCGCGACTGCGCTGGCCGCCGCCGGCGCCTGCTGCCTGCAGCCGATCAGTCAGACCGCAGCCTACGGCCAGGTCAACACCCTGCTGGCGCTGTTGGTGATGTTCGACATCTTCGTCCTGTCCAAACGGAACAGCAGGTGGGCGGGCATCGGAGTCGGCCTGGCAATGGCCATCAAGCTGACTCCGGCGGTCTTCCTGCTGTACCTGGCGCTGTCCGGCCGATGGCGGATGTTCCGGGTGGCGATCCTCACCGCGGGGGCGGCCACGCTGGCCGCTGCGCTCTGTGCGCCGTCGGCCTCCTGGGAGTACTTCACCTCGAGGCTGTGGGATTCCAGCCGGATCGGAGTGCTCGACAACACCGCGAACCAGTCGATCAACGGAACCCTCGCGCGGCTCAGTGCACCGCTACCGCCGGACAAGCTGATCTGGTTCCTGGGCGTCCTGGTGGTGGTGACGATCGGATCGCTACGGGTGCGCCGGGCAATCGTGCTGGGCGACGCGCTGCTGGCCGTCAGCATCACCGGCCTGGTCGGCGTGCTGGTCAGTCCGGTCAGTTGGATACACCACGCCGTGTGGGTGGTGCCGGCCATGGTGGTGTTGATGTCGCGGCTGGTCACCTCCTTCCCGCTCGACATCTTCCGGCGGCTGGCGGCGGACCCGGCCTCCGTTGCCCGGCTGAACGTGATGGACGGCCGGCGACTGCGGGGATGGGTGGGACCGGCCGTGCTCACCGTCACCGGCCTGCTGACCTTCGTGCTCAATACCCGCAACGTGTTCGGGCTGCCGGACACGCATTACGAGGGTCTGGGCATCTTCACCATCCTGGCCGGCAGCGTCCAGACCATCTGGATGCTCGCCGCGGTTCTTCTGCTGCCCAGTCGGCAGCCCCGGTTGGTGCAGCGGCCGGCTCGCACCTCGGTAGAGGCAGCCCGGGTACAGTCCTGACCGATCTGGGCGGCCAGTGGGGACAACGGAAAAGCGGGGTGCGGTTGATGGCCGCCGAATCGGCCGCACCTCGTGTCTGGATTGTCAGCCTCAGCGCGCTCACGCTTTACCTGCTCGACTCGCTGATCCGGCATGCCCGCTTCCACTCCGGGTTCGACCTGACGATCTTCGATCAGGCAGTCAACCAGTACGCGCACTTCCGCATCCCGGACGTGCTGGTCAAGTCGCAGCAACCGTTCAACATCCTGGGTGATCACTTCCATCCGATCCTGATTCTGCTGGCCCCGCTCTACCGGGTGTGGCCGGACGCCAGGGTGCTACTGGTGGCGCAGGCCCTGCTGATGGCGTTTGCCGTGCACGTCGTGTGCCGTCTCGCCGTCCGGCAATTGGGCCAGTTCGGCTACTTCCTCGGCGCCGGCTTCGCGGTCAGCTGGGGCCTTCTGCAGGCGGTCGACTTCGACTTCCATGAGATCGCCTTCGCCGTCCCGCTGCTGGCACTGGCGCTGGAATCAGTGCTGGCCGGCCGCTACACCAGGGTGGTGGTGTTCAGCAGCCTGTTGGTGCTGGTCAAAGAGGACTCCCCGCTGCTGATCGTTGGCATCGCCCTGGTACTGGCCGCGACCCGCCGATACCGCTTGGCGCTGGTGCTGGGCGCGTTCGGCGTAGCCGCCTTCGCGCTGGTGGTCTTCGTCGTCATCCCCTACTTCAGCTATTCGCACACTTACACCTACTTCGCCTACGCCGGCATCGGCAACGAATCCCACGGCATCGGAGGTCTGGTGGGCTCGGCGTTGGGCACCGTGTTCTCGGTGCGAGGTCTGGTCTTCCTGGGAGCCATCGTGCTGACCACCGGCCTTGGTCTGCGTTCGCCGATCATCTTGGCGATCCTGCCCACCCTTGGCGCGAGGACGGTGTCGAGCAACTACGCGTACACCGGATTCCTGTACCACTACAACGCCACCCTGATGGTGATCTGCTTCGTCGCGCTCATGGACGGGATCGCCCGGCAGCGGGACCGCAGGACGGTGTCGACGCCGCCCAGTGCCGGGCCAGGCAGACTTCTGCTGTTGCAGTCGATCGTGTTGGCCGGGGTGGCAGCGGTCAGCCTGGTGCGAGCTCCGGCCATGGCCAGCATTCTGCAGGTCGTCCAGCGTTGCGACCGGTGCGTGGCCGCGAGCGCGGCCGTGTCCGAGGTGCCGGACGGTGCCAGGGTCGCGGCCGATGTCTTTCTGATGCCGCACCTGGTCGATCGCACGCAGGTGATGCAGGCCGCTCCCGGATTCGTCGACTCGACCGGTCTGCCGATCGGCGCCGACTGGGTCGTTCTGGATCTGGACAGCACCTCGTACACGCCGGGATGGAGCCGAAAACTGCTCAGCTCCCTGCTGGCGTCGGGGCGTTTCCGGGAGGTCCTGCAGCCCGGCCAGTACGTGGTACTGCGCTCGGTCAGCTGAGGCGCCGGCGAGCCGTCCTCGATACCGCGAAGTAGGCGTTGGAGGCGGAGGCGAACATCAGCACGATCCTTCGACCGTCGATCGCCCAACCCGGGTTTGCTTTCCCGAAGCCACAGATTCCACCCACCCTTGATCTGCCGGCACCGAGGGTTTCAGCGGACCCGCTGCGGGTACCGAAAGAACCGCTGGCCGGCGAGATTTCCGCTGGCGTTCGAGGACGCGATCTCCCGCCAGCAACGGGCCCGACGGCAACGACGGACCAGACCCAAGATCAACGAGGAGAACCCAAGATGGCTCGACGCACATCACTACCCCGATTCACGGTGCCCACTCTCGACGCTGAAGTCGGTGCCGAGGTCGCGGCGATTCTGCAGCTTCGGCTGCACGCGCTCAACGATCTGGCGCTGACCCTCAAGCACGTCCACTGGAATGTCGTCGGACCCCATTTCATCGGCGTGCACGAAATGATCGACCCGCAGGTCGACGTCGTGCGGGCCTACGCCGACGAGACCGCCGAGCGGATCACCACGCTGGGCAGTTCGGTCAGGGGGACCCCGGGCGCCATCGTGGCGGAACGCTCCTGGAAGGACTACTCCATCGGCCGGGCGGACAGCATCGCCCACCTGGGCGCCCTCGATGTGGTGTACCAGGGCGTGATCGCCGATCACCGCAAGGCAGCGGACGACACCGAGGAGACGGATCCGGTCACCAACGACATGCTGATCGGCCACCTGCACCAGCTGGAGCTCTTCCACTGGTTCATCCGGGCGCACCTGGAGAACTCCGCCGGCAGCCTGGCCACTGCGAACGACACCACCGAGAAGGACGCTGCGGCCTCTGGAGCCAGGGCCAGCTGAGCAAAGGTCAACCGCTGCTGCCGGGCACACAGCGCCACCACCCGGAGGGGTGTGGTGGCGCAGGTGATCTCGCCAAGGCCCGGTCGGTCGGCCCCATTGAGATCAGCGGCGGATGACCGTCATCCCGGGACCGGACGGGTGATCCAGCGCGGCCAACACCCCGGTGGCCTCATCAAGGTCCACCACTTGGCCGACCAGCAGTTCCGGCCGCAAGCTGCCGTCCGCGACCGCCGAAAGCATCGCCGGGTAGTCGCCGGCCGCCATGCCGTGCGAACCGTAGATCTCCAATTCCCGGCTGACCACCAGGTCCATCGGGAGCGCGGTCGACGCCGCATCGCCGAGCAGCAGGCCGACCTGCACGTGCCGACCCCGGCGACGCAGCGACCGGACCGACGCGGCCGCTGTCGACGGCCGGCCGAGAGCATCGACGCTGACATGGGCGCCCTGCCCGGTGCACTTCACGACGGCGGCCGCCGTGTCCGGCGTACGGCCGGCATCGACCGTCGCTGACGCCCCGAGGGTCAGCGCCGTCTGGAGTGCGTCGGCCGACACGTCGACGGCGACCACTCGGGCTCCGAGCGCGACGGCGATCATCACCAGCGACAGACCGACCCCGCCGCATCCGTGAACTGCGACCCACTGACCGGGCTTCACCCGCCCATGTGCGGTCAGCGCCCGGAAAGCGGTGGCGAACCGGCAGCCGAGGGACGCAGCGGCCAGCAGATCCACCGATTCCGGCACCGCCACCAGATTCGCGTCCGCCCTGGGCAACGCGATCTGCTCGGCGAACGACCCGGGCAGGGTGAAACCCGGCTGCTGCTGATTCGGGCAGACCTGGGCGTCGCCGGCCAGACAGAACTCGCAGCGGCCGCAGCCGAGCACAAACGGTGCGGTCACCCGGTCGCCGACCTGCCAACGGCCGACCTGCTCGCCGACGACGGCGACGATACCGGCGAATTCGTGCCCCGGCACCCGTGGCATCGTCACCGGGTCGTGCCCCTTCCAGGCGTGCCAGTCGGATCGGCACACTCCGGTCGCGACCACGTCAACGACCACACCGTCGGGCGGACAGCTGGGTCGGGGCAACTCCACCAGTTCCAGCGGGCCGTTGACCGCGCGATAGCGGAGCGCCTTCACGGTATGACGAGCACTTTGATCGAGCGGCGCTGATCCATGTCTTCGTAGCCGTCGGCGATGTCGGCCAGGGCAACCGTCGAGGTGAAGACCGGGCCGGGGTCGAGGGTGCCGGCCAGCACGTCATCGAGCAGCTCCGGCAGGTAGGTCCTGGTCGGCGCCACGCCACCGCGAACACTGATGTTGCGGCCGAACAGCTTTCGCAGCGGGAGTCCGTCGGTGACCCCGGCCGGCACGCCGACGAAGCCGATGGTGCCACCGGGCCGGGCGATGTCGAGAGCGGTCTCCCAGGTCTGGGTGGTGCCGACGCACTCGCAGACGCTGTGCGCACCGAGGCCATCGGTGAGATCCCGGACAGCCTGCACCGCTTCATCTCCGCGGGCGTTGACGATGTCGGTGGCACCGAATTCGGTGGCCATCTGCGCCCGATCGTCGTGTGTGGACAGCGCGATGATTCTCTCGGCCCCGAGTCGGCGGGCCGCCATCACCGCGCACAGCCCGACGGCACCGTCCCCGACCACCGCAACCGTGCTGCCGGGCCCGACACCCGCCGAGAGCGCAGCGTGGTGTCCGGTACCCATCACATCCGAGAGCGACAGCAAGGCCGGGATCCGTTGGTCGTGCTCATCCAGCGGGGCCGCGACCAGCGTGCCATCGGCCTGCGGTACCCGCACATACTCCCCCTGACCGCCGTCGACCAGATAGCCGTCCCGGTCGTCCGCTCCGTAACCGCCGCCGACCAGGCAGGAGGTGGGCCACCCGGCCAGACAGTTCGGGCACAGGCCGCAGGACCACAGGAACGGCGCGATCACCAAGGCCCCCGGCCGCACGCCGCGCACCTCGGCGCCGACTTCCTCGACCACGCCGACGAATTCGTGTCCGATCCGGCCGGTGCCGGCGACGATGCCGCGATAGCGCCACAGGTCGGACCCGCAGACGCACGCTGCGGTGACCCGGATCAACGCGTCGGTGGGCAGGATCAGGGACGGGTCCGGGACTTCATCGGTGGAGATGTCCCGGGGGGCGTGGAGAACGGCAGCTTTCATGCACCCGATCATGCTCTGCGCTCGAAGTCGTGTCCCACCCTGTCCGCGGGGCGGAGCCGTGCGGATGGACGTCGCCGGCTGTGAGCAATTGCGTACGGAGCTCGTGAGACCCATCGGCCAGGGCGCTCTCGTAGTACACGCGCCGGCCGCCGGCCGAATCGACGACCGAACACAGATATCGCAGACCCCCGGCGCCGAACGGTGAAACGAACACCGGACCGGGCGCCGGCCGCCAGGGGCCGCCGAGCGAGTCGGCAACGGCGGCACCGGTTCGCTCCTGGAAGTTCTGCGCTGCGCTGGCCCGTCCGTCGTACAGGGCCAGGAATCCGTCGGCCAGCAGCAGCACTTCGGCGAACCGGACGCCACGGGCATCCCAATCGCCGGTCCGGCCGCGCAACGCCACATCCTGCCGTATCCACTGCAGCCCATCGGAACTCGTCAGATGTTCGGTGGTCATGCGATCGGTGGCGGCCGGGTCGTCCAGGGGATGACAGGAGGCCCAGAGATGCCACCCGTTCTCGTCGCGGAAAATCACCGGATCCTTGATGCCGGTCGACCCGTCACCCGGGAGCACGGTCGTCGTCGGTGCCTTCGGCAGCCCGGCGAGGGTGTCAGCCTCCAGCACATCCACCCCCCAATGCTTGGAACCCGCTGTTGCGCAACTGATGTACAGCCGCCAACTGTCCGCCATCCGGACCAGGCAGGGGCGTTCCAGCGACTGCACTCGATGCGTCGATCCACGAGCCGGGGACCCTGCGCTCCGGGGCCAGCACGGTCTGACCTGCCTGCCACTGCAGGCGGCCGAGCAGCTCATCGCGCGTCATCGTCACGCTCGACCAATCTGCCTCGAGCGCGGCGCACATCGGCGCCTCCCGGATCATTCCGGCGACATTGCCGGGCAGGTGATGGAATGCTCCCCGCTCCTGCGCCCCGCCGATCTGCCGCTTGACGATCCCTTCGATTCGATTGCCCGGAAAGGCCGACATCGGACCCGACCACCTGACGACCCTGGCGTCTGATGCGCCGACAGTAGCCGCCGGACGAGAAGGTGCGCCGGCTGCGTCCGCTACGGGATGGTCACCAGCAAAGTCGGGGTGGTGCCCCCTGATCCTCTGATCGAGTAGAGGTAGGGCGTCTGCCTGTTCAGACCCACGTCGGTGTAACTGGTGCCGGTGACGGTCGCGATTCGTACCCCGGACCGGAGCACGTCGTAACTTGCCGCCCGCGGACCGGTCCAGCCCAGGCTGATGGAGTTGGCCGTGGCGCCGGTCGAGTGCAGACCGGACGGACTGCCCCCGGCGGCAGTGGCCGTCGTGCTGGCGGATGTCGATGCGGTGGGCGGCGCCGTGGTGGTGGGTACCGCCGAATCCGGAATGGTGGCCGTAATCTGCGCCGTGGTCACCCCGGCCCCGCGGACCGAGTAGAGGTATGGCGTGTTCTTGTTCAGGCCGACGTCGGTGAAGGTCAACCCGGTGACCGTGGCGATTCGTACACCCGAACGCAGAACCTCATACGTGCTCCCGGCGATGCCCTTCCAGGTGAGGGTGATCGTGCTGGCTGTGGTGGAGGTGACCGCCAGGGCCGTCGGGCCCGTTCCGTTGGCGGAGGTGCTGGTCGCCGTCGTCGGCGGCGTGGTCGGGGTGGTCGGGGTGGTCGGCACTGTCGAGGTGCCGCCGCCACTTCCAGCCTGATACTGGACCTGGACATAGTCGACGACCATCGGCACACCCGGCAATGTGGCAGGCGTCGGTCCGCCGCCGAGCTTGGCGGGGAATACCCCACCGACGGCGACATTGAGAATCATGAAGAATCCGGCATGCGTGATCATCTGGTCCCAGGTGGCGGCGGGCACCCGACTCTCGTCTACCCGGTGAGTCAGCTGACCGTCGATGTACCAACGCATCTGGTCGATGGCGGCACTTCGGTCCCACTGGAAGGTGTAGAGGTGGAATGCCGACTGGCAGGTCGCCCCCGGGCAGGCGACGCCGTTGTTGGAGATTCCTTCCGGCTCGGTGCAAGGTCCGCCCCAGACCCCGCAGTGCAGAGTCCCCCAGCTCTTGTTGACGCCCTGGACATTCTCCATGATGTCCAACTCGCCAATGCCCGGCCAGGACCAGCGATCGGCCCGGTAAGGACTGCCCAGCATCCAGAATGCCGGCCAATAACCGGCGGCCTGGGCACCGGTGACATCGGGCATCTGGATCCGTCCGGTCGCCTGCATCGTCCCGCCCGCCGCCGGCTTGAAGTTGGCGCGGGTCGTCTCGATCCGAGCGGAGGTCCAGTTGCCGGCCGTGTCCCGCTGCGGCGTGATGTACAGATTCCCGTTCCGGACGTCCACATTCGACCGGCTATTGGTCAGTGTTTCGATTTCGCCCGTGCCGAACTGCGCCGGGCCCCCGGGGTAGGAAGTCCCGAGGTCGATGAGCCAGTCGGCGGAATTCGGCAGACCGGTGCCGCTGAAATCGTCCCGGAATGTCGTCGTCCAAACCCCGGTACTAGCGGCGGCCGTACTCGTGGTGGCCGTCACCGTGATCCCCAGGACGGCCATCGATAGGGCAGCGACAATGGCGGCAACTCTGGATCGTGCAGATCTGGGTCGTGAAGACAAGGCCGGTCCTTCCGAAAGTGACACTGGGTGCAGCCGGGTGTTCCGATAAGAATGGTCGATCATCCCGAATTCAGCGCGGCGAGCGATGATCCGTCCAGCCGTTGAATTTGGGCGGTGTGAATGCCGCACCTGACTGTGGACGCCGACCGCAGGGCAGCTCCGGCCTCCGCGAACCGTGCGCGGGTCACCGGCGCGAACGCAGGCAAGCGACTCACCACAGGATGCGTCGTCATTGATCGCCTTCCGTCAGCGGGGTCTCTCCCAACTACGCTCCGACACTAGGTCAACTCGGGTCGAGCGACCACTGGAAGCCGGATGTGTGCTAGTACCTCGACCGTAGGGGGGATTCGGCGCAACGGCCAACGAATGCCCCAGCGATGTGGAGAGTTCCTCACATCGCCGAACAAGGTGACCTACGGTGTATGACCGGGACCCCGGTCCGATGATCCGACAAATACCAGATGGGTGGTCGGGAACTGTTGCTATGGACCATTCGGGCAGGTCCGGAAACGCCATCGGCCGCCCCGGTCCAATGGACCGGGGCGGCCGATTTCCTGCGCTCGTTCTACCAGCGGGAGTGACGGTCCGGCGCGTGGGAGCGAACGCGGTCTATGGACCAACAGTGGGTTACGGCTGCGCCGGCACACCGGGTCTGCTGAACACCCAGGCGAGAACGTACGCCTTGGTCGTCCCATTGTCGATCACGCTCGGTAAGTGCGAAAGCTGCGCCCGAGCCGCCGCCGGATCGGCGATGGCCAGGTACTGGATCATGTACTCACCGAACTGGGCGCCATATCCCTTGGCTGCAGCCGCGGCCAGGTTGGCCTTGATCCGGGCCGGGTCGCCGGCCAGATAGCTCGCATACGGACCCATCGGTATCAGCTGGATGCCCAGCATCGCGCTGGGGTCCGGGCTGAACCAGGTGGCGTAGTCACGCTTGCCGCCCCAGTTCAAGGCCACGATCTTGGCAGTAAAGGCAGGGAAAGCAGCCAGGTCGGTGTCCGTCCAATACAGCTTCGCCGAATTCGCCTCCACACTCATCATCCAGCGGGCCAGGTCATATCCCGCGGTGTTTCCACTGACCTGCTCCCAGAGCGCCAATCCGTTCCAGGCATTGACCGCCTCGGAACTGGACTCCTGGTTGTTTCCGTCAGCGAACGGACTCGAACCAGAGGCCCAGGAGTGACCGGAGTACGGATCGAAGTTCCGATATTGTGGGAAATTCGAGGTGGCCCCGGGCGAGGCGATATCCGCCGCGACCAGGTCGACGACCGGTGCGATCTTCTTCTGAAGGGCCGGGTCGTTCTTGGCCACCACGGCCGCCGCATACAGCATGTAACCGTAGTGGAAGTGGTGGTCATTCATCTCGTCGGATCCGAAGGACGCCTTCAGTCCGATCATCGAACGGATCGACGGGTCGTAGACGAAGCACTTGTCCGAGCGGGTTGCGCAACCCCGTGGGTCGAACCACATCGTCAGTTGGGCCGTGAGCTTGGACCGCAGGCGGGCGGCAACGTCCGTGACGCCGAGTTGCTCGGCCAGCGTCATCAGATTGGCTGCCCGGTAGAGGTACTTGCCGCCGAAGTAGGTGTCGTCCGCGCTGAAGTCGATCGCGGCGGCATCAGCTCGAATCTGGCTGACGATGGTGCCCTTGTCTGCTGCCGACACGCTCGACAGGTCCAGCGCACCCGACGGTGTCGCGAGTGGGACGGTGGTGGTGACCGAATTGCCCGGGTAGATGGACATCGTCCCGTAGATGCCGGCGAAGCTGCCCGCCGTCGGCGTGGTGTCGACGACCTTCTGACCTGCCATCGGCGCGATCGCTGTCGGGCCGCCGTCCCTGGTCTTGTAGTTCAGTGTGGTCCGGACGAGATCACCCTGGATCGAATACGAGGCCGAGCCACCGACCACCGGATGCGCGGCGGCAGCGGCCAGCGTGGAAGCCGCTGCCTTGTCCGGCGTGGCATAGACCGTCAGCGTCGACCCGGCGACGAGTGTCACCCGACCGCCGGTGTCGACAGTGGCCCCGCTCCCGATCACCAGGGCATACTCGTGCCCGGCAACGGTGGTGGTGTAGAGATTGCCGGTCTGCTGCTTGAAGACCGGCTCGACGGGAATCGTCTGCGTCGTTGCCGCCGTGTATGTCACGAACGGCGAACCCTGGGCCAGCACCACCGAGCCAACAGCGGAACCCGCAGTCGAGGAGTAGGTCGCCGTGACCGTCAGCGTGTCGTACGCGGTCACCTGCATCTTGGCAGCGCCCAGCGGGAGCTGGATCTGCGGATTGTTGCCACCCATGATCGTCTTGGCACTCGGAGTGACCGTCGGCAACCCAACGGCGATGGAATTGTCGGTCAGCGCTGCTGACAGTGGCATCGGGAAGACCGGCTGCGGTTTGTCGCCGAACACCAGGCCGGAGAACCACCGGTTGGTCGGTGGCACCAGACCGGCAGCCAGCCGGGTCGGTGCGACCTTGGCGACCTTCCGATTGGTCACCGCCGCGAGATCCGCCTGCAGTTGTGGATCCGGGATCAGCGATGCCGAGGTGCCCAGCACGGCGGTGGTCGTCGGGGAGGACGAACCTGCTGTCGCCGAACCGGTCCCGGTCGAGGCCTTCGATGTGCAGGCGGTGACGACGGCGGCGCCGGCCAGCAGCAGGGCGACCATGATTCGGCGGGAGGTGATGCCCCGCCTCATCCCTTGCTTCCGAACCAACCGGTGACGGTCTTGGTGAAGCTGGTGACGACGCCGCTGTTGTCGAGGTAGAGCGTGGCGCCGACCGGCGTGCCGACCGCGAATACTCCGGCGCCCTTGGCCAGGTCCGGGCTGTAGGCCTGCACGGTGGTCTTGGCCGCACCGTTCTCGGTGGACACCTTGAGCTGACCGACCTTCGCGGTGATCGTGGTGTTGTTGGGCAGGAGGACGTTCAACGTGGCATTGGCCGGAAGCCGGGCGTAGTCCTTGGCTGTCAGGACGAAGTCGGCGGAGACGTACATGGTCCCGGCCTCCTGAACGGTGGCCACGGTGGAGTTCGCCGGCACGAAGGCGCCGCTGCTGTAGGCCACCGAATCGACCTGACCGGCATTGGTGGCCGTCAGGACAAGGGTGTCATTGCCCTTGAGCTCGTGGGACAGTGAATCCTTCGTCACCAGCCCCTGCGTCAGGTCCCTTGCCAGGATGGGGCTCTCGATCTCGAAGAGGGGCTGTCCGGCCTTCACCTGGTCGCCCACCTTGACGTACTGCTTGGTAATGGTGCCGGAATAGTCGGTGCCGACGGGGTAGTCCTGTGCCATCAGGGATGCGGACTGGCCGGCTATCTTGCCGTTGTTGGCGTTGACGTACATCGTCAACCCCAACCCCAGTACCACGACGAAAAGCAGGCCGAGGGTAAGGCCAATTCGTTTACGCCAGGTCATGATGCGTTCTCCTTCACTGCGAATCGATCGGCCACGCTGCCATCGGGGATGAAGACTGCGGCAACGGCAGCCTCGGACGCGGCAGGAGCCGCTGGTTCGGTTGTCGGCACTGATGCCGGAGCCGGTGAGGTGAGCGCCGGCCGGTCAGCCCGGCGGCGTCCCTTGTTTTCGCGGCGGATCTTTCTGGCCTCACGGAATGCGGTGAGCACGAAGAGCCCCAGAACGAAGGTGTTCAGCAGGTTCCAGCCCAGTGCCAGGGTCACCGACGAGACGGTGAGCGCCTGCCAGATGCCGACCACCGAAGTGATCAGTAGGAAGACGAAAGCCATCAATTGCTGGGTGATGAAGTTGAACGGCGACGCCTTTTTGGTGGTGGAGCCGGTGACATGCCATTTCTGGTCCCGCCGCAGGACGGCGTTCACCAGGGCGCGGCCGTAGATCGGAAAGGATGCCGTCGCCAGCATCAGCGTTTCCCAGCGGAATGACCCGATGGTGTACAGGGCAACCACCACCTGCATGCCGTAGAGGCCCAGGTAGTACAGCAGCCACGTCGAGAACGGGACGCCGGAGTTGATCGGCTTCAAGCCCAGGAAGATCTGCATCGGTGGTACCAGCAGAAGCAGCCCCGGCGTGATACCGGTGAAGTAGAAGGTCGCCGTGCCGAAATACTGCAGACGCTGATCGAGGGTCAGGCTGCGCTTGCGCGAGAACGGATTCGACTGGAGGAGAATCTCGAAGCCACCGGTTGCCCACCGCAATTGCTGCTTCGTGTAGGTCTCGATGGTCTCTGGCGTGTCACCGGTTGCCAGCACTGTGGAGATGTAGATGCTCTTCCAGCCGTGCTCGTGCAGTCGCAGTGAGGTCCATACATCCTCTGACTTCGACCCGGTGTACATGCCATCGATCTGCGCGATCGCAGTGCGCCGGAAGACCACGTTCGTGCCGACGCAGAACGCCGCGTTGAACCGGTTCTTCCCGGGCTGGATGAACCGGTAGAAGACCGACTGCATGTACCCGGCTCCTCGGGAGATGAGGCTGCCGAGGTTGCCGTAGGCCTGGGGTGTCTGTACGAAAGCCACATTCGCCTCGGCAAAGAACGGCACCGTCTGGTACAGAAAATCCGGTGCCGGAACGAAATCGGCGTCCAGAATGACGAAGAACTCGCCGGTGGTGACCGTCAGCGCGTGGTTGATGTTGCCGGCCTTGGCGCCGGCGTTGCCCTCGCGGACGATGTAGCGCGCACCCAGTTCGGCGGCGAGAGCGCGCACCGCGTCGGACTTGCCGTCGTCCAGGATGCAGGTGTTGTGTTTGCCGTCCATGGCAACGGCAGCGGTCACCGTCTCCCGGATGGTCTCGATGTCCTCCCCGTAGGTGGTGATGTACACATCGATCTCGGCCACTCGGTCATGCAGATAGAGCGGCAGAGTCGTGCGGTCGGGGTGGTCGTCCACGGCCTTGGCCGACGAGCCGTACACCCTGGTCTGGGCGTTGTGGAAACGGTAGCCGCGGGGATTGTGACCACTGGACAGAATCGTCCACAGCGACAACAACACCTGGAAGATGATGACCGACTCGGAGAAGACGACGATCAGATACGGGAGCCAGTCACCCCGATTGTTGAAGTTGAAAACAAAAGTCGTGTAGAGCAGTACACCGATGAATGCGATCAGCACCAGCATCATCAGCGAAGGAGAATCACGAGCGCCGCGCCTGCGGTCGACGGATTCGTGTCGATCCTGGGGCGCCTCGTCGAGCTCTGCCGGATTTGACTCCGTGGCTGATCTGTTTTCCAAGGAATTCTTTTGATTTCTTTGTTCCATGCGGTCGGCAGTTCGTTGTCTTTTCAGACTTTCTGCGGTCATTATCTCGTGCTCCTTTTGGAGCTCAGGACGGTTGGCCTCGGGGATTCGCCTGTGGCGAATTATTGATTGATCCGGCCGAATTTGCTCTTCCCCCGGAAGGCGCGGCTGGATCCGATGTTCTTCGATGAACGATCGTGATGAACCTGTAGACCATCAGCGGCGAGAGACCGTCACTTCTCTTGCGCTTCCGGTAGCCACAGTCTGCTGTATCGATCAAGAAGGCGCAAGCGCCGGACGCCCCAGATCCGCCCTCACGGGGGAGGGATCCCCGGATTCGGTCACTCCCAGTACCCGTTGAACAGGCAAAACCCCGAAAGGGGTGTCCTGGGGCACCCGTACCGTCGGTTGCGTCACAGGGAGTGCCGCTTGTCCGAATATGGTGCAGACCTTCGATGGGCCCGTTCGGCCGGTTCTCACCTCAGGAATCGGTAGGCGGCGGAGCCTGGGGTGATGCGCTCGGATTCCATCGATGCAGCATTCATCCGCTCCAACAGCCCGGCAAGCCCGTCCGCGGACCCGAGTTCGATACCGACCAGCGCAGGCCCGGTTTCGCGGTTGTTGCGCTTGACGTACTCGAACAGGGTGATGTCGTCCTCTTCGCCGAGCACGTCGTCGAGGAACCGTCGAAGCGCACCGGGCTCCTGCGGGAAGTCGACCAGGAAGTAGTGCTTGAGCCCGGCGTGCACCAGCGATCGTTCGACGATCTCGCCGTAGCGGGAGACGTCGTTGTTACCACCGGAAATCAGGCACACCACGGTGGACCCTGGCGCGAGCGCCAGCTCCGGCAGTGCGGCCACCGACAGCGCCCCGGCCGGCTCGGCAATGATGCCCTCGTTCTGGTAGAGCGCCAGCATCTCGGTGCAGATCGACCCCGGGTCGACGCTGCTGACCTGGATGCCGCTGTCTGCCAGCAGCGCGTACGGCAGGTCGCCGATGCGGCGGACCGCGGCGCCGTCGACGAACGGATCGAGGGTGGCCAGCCGCACCGGCCGGCCGGCTGCCATCGCGGCAGTCAGCGACGCCGCGCCGACCGGCTCCACCCCCACGATGCGCACTGCCGGCGCCCGCTCACGTAGGTAGACGCTCAGGCCGGACAGCAATCCGCCGCCGCCCACTGGCACCACCAGCACGTCGGGGAGGTACCCGAGATCAGCAAGGATCTCGGCCGCGATCGTGCCCTGGCCGGCGATCGTCCTGGCATCGTCGAAGGGCGGCACCATGATGGCCCCGGTGTCTGCGGCGTGCACGCGGGCGGCCTCGGCCGCCTCGTCGAACGTGTCGCCGACGAGAATGAGGTCCACCTTGTCTCCCCCGTGCACCCGGATCCGGTCACGCTTCTGCCGGGGCGTGGTCCGGGGCAGGTAGATTGTCCCGCCGATACCCAGGGACCTGCAGGCGAAGGCGACACCCTGAGCGTGATTGCCGGCGCTGGCGCACACCACGCCTGCGGCCCGTTCGCCTGCCGTCAGTTGGGACATCAGGTTGTAGGCCCCGCGTAGCTTGTAGGACCGCACCACCTGGAGATCCTCGCGCTTGAGGAACACCTGCGCCCCGGTCGCCTCCGACAGCCGCTCGCACCGTTCCAGCGGGGTCCTGCCGATGACCCCGGCGATCCGCAGCGCTGCCCGGTCCACCTCGGCTGCGGTCAGGCCGGCGGACGCGGTGAGTTGCTCTTCGGAGACGGGCACGCGTTCCATTGTCTCCCGGCGGTGAGATCGGATCCGACGAGCCCGTTCGCACAGAAAGTCACAAACACCCCGGTCCTTGATTGACTTTCCCGGTACCCCAGCGGCAGAATCAACAGCACCAAACATTCTCGAACGCAACCGAGCATTGGGGGTCGCGCGTGCTGGCGCAGGTCCGACAAGCACGCATCCTCGACGAGGTACGGCGCTCCGGTGGCGTTCGGGTGTCCGACCTCACCGCACTGCTGGGTGTCTCGGACATGACAGTTCGACGGGATCTGGAGATCCTGGACCGCAAGGGGTTGCTGGCGAAGGTACACGGCGGCGCCACCGCGGTGGAGACGGCCAGCGCGATCGAACCCGACTTCGAGGCCAAGAGCGTCCGGGAACTGCCGGAGAAGGAGGCGATCGCCGAACGGGCCGCTACCCTCGTCCGGCCCGGCATGGCGATCGCCATCACCGCCGGCACCACCACGTGGACCCTGGCCAGGCATCTGGCCAACGTCGCCGACCTGACTGTGGTGACCAACTCGCTGAAAGTGGCCGAGGTACTCAATCATCAGCAGCGTCGCGACCTCACGGTCGTGCTCACCGGCGGCCTGCGGACCCCTTCCGACGGCTTGGTGGGACCGATTGCCGTGCAGGCGATCCGGTCACTGCGGGTGGACATGGTGATCATGGGCGTGCACGGGCTCGACGAGCATGCCGGTCTCACCACCCCTAACCTGATGGAAGCCGAAACCAACCGTGCACTTGTCGAATCCGCCCGCCGACTCGTGGTCGTCGCGGACCATACCAAATGGGGCGTGGTCGGTCTCGCGCAGATCGCACCGCTCCGAGCGGTCAGCACGCTGATCACCGACGATCGGCTCGATCCGTACGCCGCCTCGGTCCTCGCCGACCAGGTGGGCGAGGTCATCATCATTCCGGCACCAGACGACGCACCCGGCAGTTCTGACGCCGGCCATCGTTCCGACCATCAGAATCCGACCCAGAGAATGCGTGACCTCCCGTGACCCTGCTCCGCACCTCCGCCCGGCTGGCCGACGGTCGGGAAATCATCTACTTCGATGAGACCCCCGATGCCATCAGAGTTCTGGATGATCCTCGGGACCTGCCCACGGTCGAGTCGACATCGACGGCGCGCTTCGACCAGCTGACCGGCGAGTGGGTGGGGATTGCCGGGCACCGGCAGAGCCGCATCTACCACCCCCCGACCGATCAATGTCCACTGTGTCCGTCCAGCGCGAACAATTCCAGCGAGATACCCTCCCCCGAATACGATGTGGTCGTCTTCGAGAACCGATTCCCGTCATTCGCCGGATCCGGGGCACCCGCAGAGGTGGACGCCCTGTTCACCACTGCGGCCGGCAACGGCCGTTGCGAGGTGGTTTGTTTCACCTCCGATCACAACGCAACCTTCTCCCACCTGACGCCCGAGCGCGTCGCCAGCGTCATTGCGGCGTGGGCCGACAGAACCGCGGCGCTGTCGGCTCTACCCGGCGTGGAGCAGGTGTTCTGCTTCGAGAACCGGGGCGCCGAAATCGGTGTCACCCTCGCCCACCCGCACGGACAGATCTACGGCTATCCCTTCGTCACTCCGCACACGGAGTCGATGCTGCGCCAGGTCGTCGCCCACCGGGGGGAGACCGGCCGCAATCTGTTCGCCGACCTGGTGGACGCCGAGATCGCCGACGGCTCGCGCATCGTCGCGCAGAACGAGCACTGGGTTGCCTTCGTTCCGTTCGCCGCCCGCTGGCCGGTGGAGGTGCAACTGTTCCCTCGCGAGCAGGTACCGGACATCACCGCCCTGACGCCACAACAGAAACTTGCGCTGGCACCGATCTACCTCGAGGTGCTGCGACGGATGGAAGGTGTGTTCGAGGACACTCTGCCGGCGATCACCGCGTGGCATCAGGCTCCGGTCCACCACGGCCGGGAAGACTTCTGGCTGCATCTGCAGATCTTCACGATCCGTCGGGCAGTGGGAAAACTCAAGTTTCTGGCGGGTTCGGAGTCGGCAATGGGAGCATTCGTCAACGACATCACCCCGGAAGTCGCCGCCGAGCGACTCCGGCAGGTGCCGCTCGATCCGGCGGCAACCCCGCCGGAGACGCCAGGAGGACGGAACAGATGAAGACGCTCGTCGTCGGCGGCGCCGGCTATATCGGCTCGGTCGTCACGCGGTTGCTGTTGGCGGACGACCACGAAGTAGTCGTGCTGGACGACTGCTCGACCGGCCATGCGGATTCGATACCGCCCGGTGTGCCGCACATCGAGGCGGACATCAGCACCGCTGGTGACGTGCTGGCCGGCAGCGACTTCGACGCCGTGCTGCACTTCGCGGCCAAATCACTGGTCGGCGAGTCTGTCACCCACCCGTCGTTGTACTGGCACACCAACGTGATCGGGTCGCGCGCGCTGCTCGATGCCATCACCGAGCACCGGGTGCCGCGGCTGGTCTTCTCCTCCACTGCGGCCGTCTACGGTGAGCCCGAGGTGTTTCCGATCACCGAGGACTCCCCCACCAGGCCGACCAGCACCTACGGCGCCACCAAACTCGCCGTCGACATGATGATCACCAACGAGTGCGCAGCCACCGAACTGGCAGCCGTCTCACTCCGGTACTTCAACGTCGCCGGCGCAGCATGGGGTGCGGGCGAACGGCACACCACCGAAACCCATCTGATCCCGATCGCCCTCGATGCCGTCGCCGGCCGCCGGGACAAGCTGAACATCTACGGAGACGACTGGCCCACGCCCGATGGCACGCCGATCCGGGACTACGTCCACGTGGCCGACCTGGCCAGAGCCCACGTACTCGCCCTGACCGCGGCGTCCCCCGGCGAACACCTGATCTGCAACCTGGGGAACGGCAACGGTTTCAGCGTTCGCGAAGTCATCGCGGAGGTGGAACGGGTCACCGGCACTGAGGTGCCGATCGTGGCCGGCCCCCGCCGCGCCGGAGATCCGACCCGACTGGTCGCCTCCGCCGATCTGGCCATGGAGCGACTCGGCTGGGAACCCCGCCTTGATCTGCGGCAGATGGTGGCGGACGCCTGGGAGTTCAGCCAGCGGCCGGTGGGGACGAGAGCATCGCGATGACGTCGGCACTCGACCTATTCCGTCTGACTTTCCCTGCCTCCGAGCCGATTTCCCAGTTCTCTGCGCCGGGACGGGTGAACCTCATCGGCGAGCACACTGACTACAACAATGGTCTCGTGCTGCCATTCGCGATCGATGCGCGAACCCAGGTAGCGGCGGCCACCAACGGCGACGGTGTCGTCCGGGTGGTGTCGGCTCAGCGGCCGGAGGAGATCCGGACCATTCCGATCGACGACATTCGGCCGGGCAGCACAGATCCCGACTGGTCCAGTTACGTGTTCGGGGTGTTCTGGGCGCTCGGTGCATCCGGCCACGCCCTGGGCGGCATCGACCTCGCCGTCGACTCGAATGTCCCGGTTGGCGCCGGTCTCTCGTCGTCGGCAGCGCTGGAATGCTCAGTGGCACTGGCGTTGTCCTCCGTCTTCGGGCACGACATCGCGTTGCCGGAGATCGCCAGGCTGGCCCAGATCGCCGAGAACGACTACGTCGGAATGCCGTGCGGCCTGATGGATCAGATGGCCTCGGCGACCTGCCAGGCCGGCAACGTGCTGTACTTCGACGTCGGCGCGGACCGCTGCGAGAACATCCCGTTCGACCCCGCAGCCGACGGTCTGTCCGTACTGGTGGTGGACACCAGGGCGCATCATGCCCTCGCCGACGGCGAATACGCGCGGCGTCGTGCCTCCTGCGAGTCGGCGGCCGCCGCGCTGGGTGTGAAGTCGTTGCGTGACATCGGCTTCGATGGCCTGGGCGAGGCGCTGGGCCGACTCGACGACGACGTGCTGCGGCGACGGGTCCGGCATGTGGTGACCGAGAACGAGCGGGTCCGAGCGGTGGTGGCGCAACTCCGGAACGGTGCAGTGTCAGCCATCGGGCCCGACCTGACGGCCTCCCACCTGTCGCTGCGCGACGACTTCGAGGTCTCCTGCGAGGAACTGGACATCGCCGTCGAAGCTGCACTGGGCGCCGGCGCCCTGGGCGCCAGGATGACCGGCGGCGGTTTCGGCGGGTCGGTCATTGCACTGGTGCCTGACGATGCCGCCGCGTCGGTGGAGAGCGCCGTCCTTGCTGCGTTCTCCAGCAGATCCCTGACCGCGCCGGTGATCCGATCCGTCACACCGGCGCAGGGCGCTCGGATCGACTGACCGGGGCCCCCGCGCCTCCCACCTCACCAGGTGGCGGTCGCGTCCCGCAGCGCGTCGTACTGGGCCCTGACCACCGGCGCCGGCTCGCCGGTGTACTGGACGGACGGCGCCGCGGCCCACACCGGCGGAACATCGGCACCGGACAGCGCCCACGCCGCCTGACGGGCCGCCCCGAGCGCAACGTACTCGCCCGGCTCCAAGACCTGCACGGGCTGGCCGAAGACCCCAGGGGCCAGCAGTTGCACCGCCGGGTTCCGGGAGGCACCGCCGATCATCAGCACCCGGGTCGGCTTCACGCCCAGTGCGTCCACCGCGTCGGCCAGCGAACACAGCAACGCCTCGACGGCGGCCCTGGCGAAGTTCTCCCGGCTGACGCCCGAGGTCAAGCCGGCGAACACACCGGTGGCCGTCGGACGATTGGGGGTGCGTTCCCCGTCCAGGTACGGCAGGAGAGTGAGCCCGCCGGCACCCGGGTCGCCGGCCAGGGCGAGCCGAGCGAAGTCGTCGTGATGGACGCCCAGCAACCTGCCGACGACCCCCAGCACCCGAGAGGCGTTGATGGTGCAGACCAACGGCAGGTAGTGGCCGGTCGCATCCGCGAATCCGGACACTGAGCCGGTCGGATCGGCGCACGCTCTGTCCGCGATGCAGAATGCCGTACCCGAGGTGCCGATCGAGACCACCACATCACCCGGCCCGATGGCCAGACCCAGCGCCGCCGCCATGTTGTCGCCGGTACCTGCGGACAGCGGTACCCCGGCAGGGGTCCGGGACGCCACCGCACCCGGCGCAACGAGCCGGGGCAGCGTGGGCGCATCAGCCCGGCCCAGCGCCCAGGCGGCCAGTTCGGGGATCCAGTCCCGCCGGGCCGGGGAGTAGTACCCGGTACCCGAGGCGTCGCCGTGGTCCGTCGTCATCTCCGAACACCCGCTCAGCTGCCAGGTCAGCCAATCGTGGGGCAACAGCACAGCGGCCGTCCTGGCTGCATTCTCGGGCTCGTGCTCTGCCATCCAGCGCAGCTTGGTCACCGTGAAGGAGGCGGCGGGCACGGAACCGATCTCGTCCGCACACGCCTGCGGACCGCCAAGGTGCTCGACCACGGTATCGATCTGCGGTGCAGATCGCAGATCGTTCCACAGCAGGGCCTCCCGAACGACCCGGCCGGCCGAGTCCAATGCGACCATGCCGTGCTGTTGGCCGCCGACCCCGATCGCCGAGGCGCGCTCCAACAAGCCGGACCCGGCGCGCTGCAGGGCTTCCCACCAAAGATCCGGGTGTACCTCGGTGCCGTCCGGGTGCGGCGCCGACGCCTGGTCGACCACCGATCCGTCCGTCGCACGGACCAGCAGGATCTTGGTGGACTGCGTCGAAGAGTCGATGCCTGCCACGAGAGTTTCGGTCACATCCACATCCTTTCACTGCGACCGCCCGGCCCGGGCACTCGGTCGGGGCGCCCGGACCCACCCGCCCGGGTCACTCGATCAGCACCAGGCTCGGGTCGTTGATCAGGGTGTCGATACCGGCGTGGGCAGCCCCGAGCGCCGGCGCTTCGAAGCCCAGCGTCGAGAACTCCAACCGGCAGGCCATCACCGCCCCGCCCAACACGCGCGACCGCATTTCCGCCCCGACGGCATCGGCCATGTACTTCTGCAGCGCGGCGAAATGACCACCGAAGATGATCACCTCGGGGTCCAGCAGGTTCGCCAGCACCGAGGCGCCAACACCCAGTCGCGTGCCCGCCTCGGCAAGTGCGCGCAACGTGCGGCCGTCCCCGGCCTCGGCCCGCTCAACGATCGCGCTGAGCCGGGCGGCCATGTCGGCATCGCGCAAACCGTCTCCGGCAACGGCAACCGCGTCGACGACGGCATTCATCCCCACCGCGGTCTCCCAGCAGCCGTGCCGGCCGCAGGCGCACAGCACCTCTGGATCACCGATCGGCATGTGACCAACCTCGCCGGCGAAACCCGTTGCGCCGCGCACGATCCGTCCGTCGATGATCATGCCGGCGCCGACGCCGATCTCGCCGACCAGATACAGCAGATTGGCGGACCCGGCGGACGGGCCGGAGGCATACTCCGCCATCGCACCCAGGTTCGCATCATTGTCGACGGCGATTCTGGTGCCGGTCCACCGCAGGCGGCCCATCAGCGTGTGCACCACGTCGACCTGTCGCCAGTGCAGGTTGGGGCCGTACGCCAGCACACCGGCGTCGATGTCGATGAGTCCGGGCAGGGACAGGTGGAGCGTCTTCACCTGCTCATGACTGGCCCCGCAGTCGGCCACCAGTGCATCGGCCAGTTCGGCAACCCGGCCCATCGCCCTGGCCGGACCGAGTTCCAGCATGGGAAGGGACAGCCGACGGCGGGCCAGCACCCGACCGGTCAGGTCGGTGATCACCCCGGCCAGGTAGTCGACGTTCAGCTCGAGTCCGATGCAGCGGACCACCCCGGTATTGACCTCGATGGTCCGCCCTGGCCGACCTACTCCGCTGCGCTGGATGATGCCTTCGATCACCAGCCTGCGGTCGACGAGTTCGGTGACCAGGCTGGAGACGGTCGCCTTGTTCAGCCCGGTGTCCTTGGCCAACCTGGCTCGCGAGCGGGGACCACCAGCGGCCAGGCTGCGCATCAGCAGACCGAGATTCAGCCGCCGAACCGTAGCCTGGTCGGCGGGCAGACCAGCTCCGCCGGTGGCCGAGATGGTGTGCATGTCGGCCCCCTTCCATGCCTGGGACAGCACTCGAGAACGCACCCTTCACACCAGCTGATTACGACAGCGGAGATCGCCTCCTGGTGGCCCGGCGCGAAGCTGCCGGGCCACCGGCAGGATGCCCGGACCGGTCTACCGGGCGGACCCGGCTCTCCGGCGGCGGGACAGGGCATCGACGCTGGCCGCGAGCAGCAGCACGATGCCGGTGATGATGTAGTTCACGTCCGCCTGCAGGCCGAGAAGGCCGAGACCGTTGTTGATCACGGCGATCACCAGGCCGCCGAGGATCGCGTCCCTGGCCTTGCCCTTACCGCCGAACAGAGAGGTGCCGCCGATCACCGCGGCCGCCACTGCGTACAGCAGTACGTTGCCGCCGCCCGAGCTCGGCGCGACAGAGCCGAGCCGGGAGGCATCGATGACCCCGGAGAACCCAGCCATGGCGGAGCTGATCACGAAGCAGTAGATCGTGATCCGGCCGACCCGGATACCGGCTCGGCGGGCCGCCTCGGCGTTGCCCCCGACGGCGTAGACATAGCGCCCGAACGCTGAGCGGTTCTGGACGAAAGTCCAGATGACCAGCAGGACACCGACGATCGGGGCGATCCAGGGCACGCCGGCGAGCGGTATCGGCCCCTTGGACCGGTTGGTCGACAGGGCCGCGGTGGCCACCAGCAGGACCACGGCGATCACCGCGATCCGGATCGCCACGACGACCAGCGGCGTGGTGACCAGTTTCTTCGCCGTCCGGCGCTGCCAGACGATCAGATTGAGCGCGCCGTAGCCGATGATGGCGATGATCACCACGATCCAGCCGAACGTCACTCCCATGTTGCCGCTGTCGATGGCGACGATGGTGTTGTCGGTGACCGGCACCGTCCCGCCGTCGCCGATGATGCGCAGCAGCACACCCTGCCAGGCCAGGAAGAAGGCCAGGGTCACCACGAAGCTGGGAATGCCGACGACGGTGACCAGCCAGCCGGTCAGCAGACCCATCAGCACGCCGACGATGATGGCCGCCAGTACAGCCCAGTACCAGGCCCAGCCCTTGTTGAGCATCAACTCGGCCATCACGGCCGCGCCGACACCGCCGATCAGGCCGGCCGACAGGTCGATGTGGCCGAGCAGCAGGACGAAGCCAAGACCCATGGCCAGCACGATGATCGAGCCGGCCTGCTGCAGGAGGTTGGCGAAGTTGTAGACGGTCGGGAAGCCGTCGGATCCCGGCTTGGCGATCCAGAAGACGATGACCAGCACCACCAGGCCCAGCACTGCAGGGAGCGCGCCGACGTCACCGCCGCGGACCTTGTCGACATAGCCCTGGAAATAGCCGCGGAGGCCGATCGGGCCGGCGTTGTCGCCGGAGAAGGAGGTGCGCGCCTCGAGGCTGGCCTGGTCGTCAGCGGGTTTTGTCTTGCCCAGATTCGGCGTACTCATGCCGACGCCTGCGCTATCGCCCGTGGCAGACCGATGTCGCCGGTGCGGCCGGTGGTGATCAGTTCGATGATCTGGCCGGTGCTGACGTCCTTGGCTGCCACATCGGCTGCCACCCGGCCCAGATACAGCGGGGTGACGCGGTCGGCGACCTCTTTGACGTCATTCATGTTGTGGCTGATCAGCATGACGGCCAGCCCGTTGTCGGCCAGTCGGCGGACCAGATCGAGCACCTGGCGGGTCTGTGCAACACCCAGAGCGGCGGTCGGCTCGTCGAGCATGACGACCTTGGAGTTCCAGAGCACCGACTTCGCGATGGCCACCGACTGTCGCTGACCACCGGACAGGCTCGAGACTAATTGGCGGACAGAAGAAATCGTCCGCACTGACAGGGAGCCAAGAGTCTCCTTGGCGCGGGTCTCCATGGTCGCTTCGTCGAGCACCATGCCCGATCTCGGCTCACGACCGAGGAACATGTTCTGCACGATGTCCAGGTTGTCGCAGAGCGCCAGATCCTGGTAGACGATCTCGATGCCGAGTGCGGCCGCATCTCTGGGGCTGCTCACCGGAGCGGGTTTGCCCTCGAACAGGTAGTCGCCGGTGTCGATCGAGTTGATACCGGCCAGACACTTCACCAGCGTCGACTTTCCAGCTCCGTTGTCGCCGACCAGCGCGGTCACCATGCCCGGGTACAGGGAGAGGTTGACCTCGTGCAGTACCTGCACGGCACCGAAACTCTTGTTCACCCCCCGCAGTTCGAGGATGGGCGTCGGGGTCTGTGTCATCGGCATCTCTCATCTCTTCTACTGGCCGCGGGTGAAGTCGGCCGGACCGGATCAAGGCTGTTCTACTCCCTCCCGCACGGGGCTGAAAGGCCCGGTCCCGGAGGCTTCGCGCCGGGGCGGACGAACGCCCCATCACCGTTGTGCAGAACCGGGGCGGCGGCGCACAGGCGCCGCCGCCCGGTTCTCATCTGCGGACGGGTGTCAGCCGGTCACGCCGGCGGCGGTGCACTTGGCCTGGTAGGCCGCGGTGCAGACATCTGCCAGCTTGAGGTAGGCATCCTTGATCGGGACGCTGATGTTGTCCTTGGTGATCGCCACCGGGGTCAGCAGCACGGCCGGGACGTCCTTCTTGGTCTGGGTGTCCTGGATGGTGCCGGTGGTGGCCGGCGTGCCGCCCTTGGCCAGGGCGATGGCGGCGGCGGCGAGCGCGGCAGCCTCCTGCTTGACGGGCTTGTAGACGCTCATGCACTGCTGGCCGTCCAGGATGTTCTGCATGCCCTGGGCGGTCGCGTCCTGGCCGGTCACCGGGATCTTCAGGTTGTTCTTCTTCAGGATGGAGATGGCCGCGTTACCGAGACCGTCGTTGGCGGCGAGGACGCCGTCAACCTTGCCGCCGGCGGCGGTGAACAGCTGCTCGAAGTCGGTGGCCGCGATCTGGTTGTCCCAGTCCTTGACAGCCTGCTCGCCGACCTTCTTGTAGCTGGTGATGGCATCCAGGATCTTGTGCGCACCGGCCGCGAACGCCGTGGCGTTGGAGTCGGTGGGCGAACCGTCCAAGAAGATGATGTTCTTCGCGCCGGAGCCGAGGCAGGTGGCCAGGCCCTGGCCCTGCAGCTCGCCGACCTTCTCGTTGTCGAACGAGATGTAGGCGGACGCGCTGCCGCCCAGGGTCAGCCGGTCGTAGTCGAGGGTCTTGACACCCTGGGTCGCAGCCTTCTTCTCGATGGCGGCACCGGAGGCGTTGTCCAGGTTGACGATGGCCAGCACGGTCACGCCACCGGCGATCATCTGATCGGCGATGGTGGCCATCTGGGTGGCGCTGCCCTGGGCGTTCTGGATGTCGAATGCGACGCCCGCGGCCTCGAAAGCGGTCTTGAGCAGCGGCGCGTCGGCCGTAGCCCAGCGCGCGGAGGACTTGGTATCCGGCAGGATCACACCGACCTTGCCCTTGACCGGGCCGGTGCTACTGCTGCCAGGGGCCGAGGACGCCGGTGCGGGGGCACTTGAGGACGCACCGCCGGAGGCGGCAGGCGGGGCGCTGGAGGCGGGGGCCGCTGCACTGCTGGAGGACGATGACGACGATGACGACGCCGCCGGGGTGCTGGAACTGCCACATGCCGCAACCACGAGCGTCCCGGCCACCATCAGGCCGAGCGCAGCGGATGTCTTGAGCCGCATGTACTTTCCTCTCTGTTGAAGCACCGTCGGTCGGACGACCGAACGGTGGGAAGGCATGCCACGGTCGAAGACGACCGTGAGCAGTCGTGCGAGGGCGCTGCGGCAGGGTGCCCGTGCCGCAGGCGCGGCTGCTGGGATCGGCTACCCGAACGGACGGGTGAGATTTGCCGACCAGGCGGTGTGGAGAACGGGGGCAGGTCCTGCCGCCGAGTGGACACTGCCGACTGGCGAAGGAACCGGGGACGACCTGGGCCGCAGACGTGCGTCGTAGATCCTGCTCGACATCGATGTCCTTCGCTGTTCGGCCACCTCGACGCGATACGCCAGGTGTCAGGGGCACAGACCGTGATACAGCTCACGGACTAAGCCAGCCGTCCAACAAACTATGGATTGGTGTTAGTGCTTGTCAAGCGCTCCGCAGGTCACCTTTAGGTCACTGCCCATCCGAATCGGTCACGATTGCGACACTGTTGCTGACCAACCTCCCCCGGTACCTGCGAAGACGCCGCCGGCGTGAGGCCCGACAGGATCCTCAATAGGAATACAAAGATCCTCGCGCCTGCCCGCCGCCGGTAACGATCCGGACACCGTCTGAGGTGCCGACCAGATCGGCGCCGGCAACCAGCACCGCGCGGACCTGTTCGATCGTCTTGATACCGCCGGACGCCTTGACGCCGACCGAATCGGGCACCGCAGCCCGCAGATACGAGATGGTCGACGGATCGGCGATACCAACTGCACCACGGGAGGCGTTCGCGACGAACGCGACGCCGGCGTCGATCGCGGCCTGTACACACCGTTCCCGCTGCCGGGGGTTCAGCAGGGGGAGTTCGAGCATCACTTTCACCCCCACCGGCGAGGCTGCCTGAACCACGGCGAGTAGGTCGGCAGCGAACTCGTGGTAACGACTGGACAGCAGGTAGCCGATGTTCACCGTCGCATCGAGTTCATCGACGCCGACGTCGACAAGGGCCTTGGCCTCGGCGATCCGGCCGGGCGTCGTCCCGTTCCCGTGCGGGTAGTCGATGAACGATCCGACCCGTCCGGCCGTGCCACGCATCTCCTCCCGCGCGGCCCACACCCAACTGGGTGGTACCACCGCGGCGTCGAAACCGTAGGTCAGCGATTCCTGGACATGCTCCCGCACCTGACGTTCGGTGATGGCCTGGCCGACCAGCGCATGCTGGATCCGGCCGGCCAGTTGGGCGGCCGGCAGGACGAGCGCTGGATGAGGCGGCGGTGCCGGCTCGTCCCGCAGGTATCGGCTGAAATCCTGCGGCGCGGTGGGTGCAGCCATCTTCGTTCTCCCTTGAACCGATCGGCCCCGGATCCTGTGGCGTTCACGGAGCGACATGCGTGATCATCGTCTCACGATCTGCGATCCGGGCAATCTGCCGGTTTCCGCGCGCTTGCTGCCGGCTGATCGGCAACCGATGCGCGGCGAGGGCCGGCGAAGTCCCTAGGCTGATCCGCTATGCGCATCCTGTCCATCCAGTCGTCGGTCGCCTACGGGCATGTCGGCAACAGTGCCGCCACGTTCCCGTTGCAGCGGCTGGGCCACGAGGTCTGGCCGGTGCTGACCGTCCACTTCTCCAACCACACCGGGTACGGGTCATGGCGCGGGCAGGTGCTGGATCCGGCAGTGGTGGCGGACGTGATCGAGGGGATCGACGAGCTCGGGGTGCTCGGTGCGGTTGACGCCGTCCTGACCGGATATCAGGGATCGCCCGGGGTGGCCGAGGTGGTGCTCCGGACGGTGGCCAGGGTGCGGTCACTGAACCCGGGTGCCGTGTATTGCTGTGACCCCGTCCTGGGCGACGTTGACCGCGGGATGTTCGTGTTGCCCGGACTTCCGGAGCTCATGCGCGATCAAGTGGTGCCGGTCGCAGATGTCGTGACGCCCAACGCCTTCGAGCTGGCCTACCTGGCGGGCGTGCCGTTGGCTCGGATCGCCGGGCTGCCGGGGCTGCTGGAGGCGGTCGACCGGGTTCGGGCGATGGGCCCGTCGACGGTTCTCGTCACCTCCGTCGATCACCTGCCGGGGGCGGGGATCGGCTCGGACTCCGGCGCCGACCCGCGCTCGGGTGGGCGCGAGATCGCAATGCTGGCGGTCGATCCGAGTGGCTCCTATGTGGTAAGAACGCCGCGGCTGCCGATTTCGGTGAACGGCGCCGGTGACGTCACCGCCGCGCTGTTCCTGGCACACCTGTCCTGCGGCGTGCAGACCGCACTGGCCCGGGTTGCCTCGTCGGTGTACGCGATCCTGCGACGCACTGCCGACTGTGGCGCCAGAGAGATTCAGCTGATCCAGGCTCAGGACGAGATCGCCCACCCGGCCTGCGAATTCGAGGTCGTTCAGGTCCGGCCCGGCATCGGCTGATCGCCGGAGGGGCTCAGCACTGGGCGGATTGCAGCGATTGCCAGGTTCTCACGTCGACGGCGCCGTTGGCCGGCAGCTTCGCTGCCTGCTGGAACTTCTGCACGGCGGCCTTTGTGCCGGGTGTGAAGACGCCCCAGTGGCCGGCGAGATCGGTGACTGCGACGTTCAACCGATTACCCAGCACACGCTGCAGTTCGCCGACCCAGACACCCTGCTGGCCGATCCGCGAAATCGGCGGCAGGGCAGCCGCGGACGCAGGGCAGAGGCAGGAGATGTAGTCCTGTGCCGTCCCGGTATTGCTGCCCTTGATGAACGCGTCGGCTGGGCCGGCCAATCGGGCCGGGCAGCCGGCATATTTGGAAGCGAACGGACCGACGTAGAGCACGAGGGTATTCGTCTGGCTGGTGAAGATCTGGCACGAGCGGGTCGAGTCGGCGGCCAGCGAACCGGCTGGGACCTGCCCGGCTCTCTTCAGCCCGGCCACTCGGGCGGTAAACGCCCTTGCATCGAACTCTGACGCCAGCTGCACGATATAGCCTGCATTGCAAGTAATATCACGCTGGGGCACGCCCAGCGGGGCGGCCGCCGTCGTTGCCTTGCTGGTGGGCGTAGGCGGTTTCTTGGCTGTGCTGGAGACCTTGCCGGTGGGCTGTGCAGTCACCGTCGGCTTTGCGGTGACTGTCACAGTGCGGACCGGGACTGGTTCCGGAAGTAACGCGGATCCATTCGTTGTTGCCCGACTCGGGGCCGGCGAAGTCGCCGTCGTCACAGCGGGGCTGACCGCAGTGGGCTGTCCGTCCTTCTGCGCCACGTTTGTGCTCCCGCCCAGACGGGGCCCCAGCAGCAGGGCAGCCACGAGCACGACCACGGTGGCCGCGGCAATTCCGAGCACCGCAAAGATCGCCTTGCGTCGACGCACCGCCCTGGGCGGAAGCGCCCCCTGCGTACCGTCGCCGGTCACCGCCGGATGCATACCGGTCCAACCCGGGAACAGGCCGGTCGCCGGCGCCGCCGTCTCCGGTGCCGGCTCACCCACCTGCGACCACGCCTGCGGAATCCCCGCGGCCGGTCCGGTCGGCACCATCTCGGTTGGAAACATCTCGGGCACCGCGCGAGCCGGACCGTCCATCCTGCGCACCACCGGGATGGCGGGCAGCGTCGGCGCGTCGGCCTCCTCCGCGGACAGCTGGAACCCACCGGAGGGGACCTGCTCGGTCGACGACAGGGTCCGGGAACCACAAAACGGGCAGTACTGGCTGTCGACGGTGGCCCCACAGCCAGGGCAGGACGGTGGTCCGCTCGGCTCTCCCACTGCTGCAACACCTCCTGTCCGGCCGGTTCGCCGGACCTATTCTGCCGGGGCGGCGGCCACGATGTAGCATTTCCGGCGGCCCGGAATCCGCAGGCCGGTGTCGGCTCGGGCTATCGCCGCAGGTGGGGATCTACAATCCGCAGATGGGTGGTCCTTGCCGAAACTGGCCAGGAATCCCTCCGAACGGACGAACTGGACCAGCGCCCAGCCGATTCCGGCCGGCCCCGGCTACCGTCGGCAGTCGTGAACCAGGTGGCGGCAGCGATCCCGGCCGCGGCGGGGACGCCTGCCGCCCGGCTGCTGCGGGAACAGGTGCGGACCGGCCGGGTGTTGGCCGTCTTCAGCTCAGCACTCGTCGTCACTGTCCCCAGTCCCACCGGCGAGCGGCAGCTCAGTCTGCTGACCCGCACCGCCGCAGGTGTGCCCAACGGGGTCCGTCTGCCGGCCGGCTTCGACGGAGCGCGGTTGCGGATGTTCTCGCCCGGGGAGCCGGCCGACATCGGCCACGGCAGGATCGAGCTCGGGACCTTGCGGATCCGGCTGGTGCGGGAATGGACCACCCGGGTCAGGTCGGGTGCGGTTTCACCGGTCGCACTGTCCAGCCTGGCAGCGGCGATCCGGGGGCAACAGCCAGGGGTGGATTCCGGTCTCGTCGCGGCGCTGGGCGCTGCGCTGGACGACGATGACGCGGCAGCGCTGGCCGATGCTGTTTTCGGGTTGGTCGGGGTCGGCTCCGGGCTGACCCCGGGTGGCGACGACGTTCTGGCCGGCGTCACTGTCGGCCTGTTGGTGGCCGGCCGGGGTGACCTAATCGGGCAGGTGGCGGCCGCAGTGCCGTGGGCACACACGAACGCAGTGTCGGCCGAACTGCTCCGGTTGGCCCTGTGCGGGCACGCCAGTACCGAGATCCTCGCTGTCCTCCGCCGGCTGATGGGCGCCTGGCCGACCCCGATCCCGACTGCGGCGACGGCGACGGCGATCAGCCGACTGCTCGCGGTCGGGCACACCAGCGGAGCGGATCTGGCCACCGGTCTGCTGCTGGGCCTGGCTCAGCGACCCCGCTCCGACGACGGTGCGTAACGGCCGGCCATTGCCGAGGCAATCGGCCAGGCGCCGTCAATGGTGTTGGCCAGCACGGTGAGGGTCAGCCGCGCCGCCGGGTCGTGCACGCTGCGGAACGAGACCCCGGCGTCGCAGCCTTCCAGGAACACGGTGTGGCCACTTCTGTACAGCCAGAAACCCAGCCCGTGGCGCAGCAGGTTCGACGCCGATTCGAAGTCGCTGCGCGGGCGGGTCATCTCGGCCACGGTGTCGGCGGCGACTATCCGGCCGGCGAACAGCGCATTCCAGAATCGCTGCATGTCCTGGGCTGTCGTGAACATCCCGCCGTCGCCGTTGCCCAGCACCGGGAGGTGGAACACGTTCGTCCGCGAGTGTCCGTCGACCTCGAGGTAGCCCAGTGCCGCGCGGCCGGGCAGATCGTCAGAACGCAGGAAGTCGGTGTCGGTCATCCCGGCCGGTGCGCAGACGCGATGTCGGACGAGGTCATGAAAAGGCACTCCGCTGGCCCGCTCGGCAAGCAGCGCCAACACCACAAAACCAGCATTGCAGTAGCAGAACCGTTCCCCCGCACGGAATATGCCAGGGTGTCCGGCCAGCACCACAAGGTATTGCTCGGTGGTGGTCAGCTCGTGCACCGGGACCCGCAGCACATACTCGGCGGCATCGGCATGGTCGTCGAGATAGTCACCGATGCCGGAACGATGCGCCAGCAGGTGCTCGACCGTGACGTCCTCCCCGATCAACGGCAGGTCATCGCCCAGTATCGATCGGGCGGTGGTGGCCAGGGTCAGCACGCCGTCCTGAACCAGGCTCATCACCGCCAGGGCGGTGAACCCCTTCGACCCGCTGGCCATAGCCAGCTGAGTCTGCGGTGTCATGGCGATCCGGTGGCCGCGGTCGGCCAGGCCGTAGGCTCCGACGAACTCCACAGTGTCGCCCCGGTCGACGCGGACGACCCCGGAGAAGCCGGTCTCGTCGGCCAGTCGATCCAGCTGTTCGCCGATGGGGCTCATCCGGCGGACGGTACCCGGGTCACGGCCGACAGCGGGGGATATATTCGGCCGGATTCCGGCGTTACCCGCCGTCCGGTGCGAAGGACCACTGAGCGGTGACCGAGACGCCGACCAGCGCGTCACCGGCGGCAATCGGCATTTTTGCGGACTCGCGGGGACTGCGCTGCCCGTACAGGGCCACGGCCACCGGTTGGTCGTTGCGCTCGTCGATCCAATTGAGCTCGCCCAGCATGTGCCCGCCGAGGTCCGCCAACTGCGAGGCCTTCGCCAGCGCATCGGCGAAGGCGGCCGCCCTGGCCTCGCGCATGGCGGCCGCCGGGTTCGACGGTGTCAACGACACGTTCTCGATCCGCAGGCCATCGCCGCCGCGGACGGCCAGATCACTGAGCATCCGGTCCACTCCGGCCAGGCCGATGAGGTGGATGATGAGACGCTGCCCTGCCTGATAACCGACCAGGAACTCCCGGTTGTCCCGCCATTCCAGCTGCGGCCCGAGCGTGAGGTCGGCAGTGCGCACCGACCGCGAGTCCACACCGTCGTCGGCCAGGATCGCCAGCACCCTGGTCGCGGTGTGCGCCGCCGCCTGGAATGCTTCGCCGGCGTCCGCCCTGGTGACCGAGACACCCAGGGTCACGGTGACCTGATCGACCGCCGCCGCCGCCGCCCCTGAACCGGTGACCGTGACACCCGTCCTGGCCCTCCTGCGCTCAGTGCCTCGCACCGGATCGCCCATACCCCCAGTGTGCCCGGCCGCTGGTCACCGCGCCCGCCCTGGCTGCCGACATGTCAAGCTGAACCCCTCACTCCACTCAAGCCGAAGGGTCGCCGATGGACTTGCAGGCCGAACTCTCCGATTGGCCGGCCGGCAGCGCAGGGGTAGCCGTCCTCGGGCCGGGAGGCCTGTTGGACCGGTTCGAGACCTCGGGTGACCTGGTTGATTTCGCCTGGGCGTCGGTGACCAAATTGCTCACGGCGCTGACTGTGCTGGATGCCTGCGCCGATGGGACTGTCGGGCTGGACGAGCCGGCCGGCCCGCCGGGAGCAACCGTCGCGCACCTGCTCGCCCACGCGTCCGGTCTACCGTTCGAGGCCGGCGGACCGGTCGGCCGGCCGGGGCAGCGCCGCGTCTACTCCAACTACGGCTACCAGGTGCTGGCCGACCACTTGGCGCAACGGGCCGGCGGGCCGTTCGTCGACGAACTGGCCGGCCGGGTGCTCGGCCCGCTGGGCATGATCAACACCTCGCTGCAGGGTTCACCGGCCAGTGGCGCCGTCGGACCGCTGGACGATCTGATCGCTCTGGCGGGGGAATTTCTGGTGCCGACCGTGCTGGGACCGGAGATCATCGGATGGGCGAGCACCGTCGCGTTTCCCGGGTTGCCCGGAATACTGCCCGGATTCGGACGGCAGGGCTCCAACGACTGGGGACTCGGTTGCGAGATCCGCGATCACAAGAGTCCGCACTGGACCAGCCCGCAAAACGGACCGGCAACCTTCGGTCACTTCGGGCAGTCAGGCAGTTTCCTGTGGGTCGATCCGCAGGTCAGGCTGGCCTGCGTCGGCTTGTCCGACAACAACTTCGGCCCCTGGGCAGCGGAGGTCTGGCCCCGCCTGTCGACGGCCGTGCTGCGCGCACACGTCGCCTGAGCGCGGCCGGAAAGTATCGGACACCACACCCGGAGTTCAGGACGCGGGTGGTGCGGGCGAGGTCGCTGGCCGTCCAGCACCGAGCCCGCCGGCGAATGCCTGGGCGATGGACAGCCACTTGGCGGCCGGGCCGGGCGTGGCAAGGAGATTGGTGTCCGTCAGATGCCGGCGCTGCGTCACCACCAGTGCGAAGTCCCACGCGTCGCCGGTGATGCGAGCCGCGGACTCGTCAGCGCCCCAGGTCCACATCTGGCCGTCCGGAGCAACCAGTTCCACCCGGATGTCCACCTCCGGCATCGTCAGGCCGTGGATCTCGTACGAGTACCGCCGGGTGAGTACGCCGAGGTGACAGATATGACGGATCCGCTGCCCTGGCATTCGAGCAAGGCCCAGCGCGTCGTAGAGGTCCTGACCGTGCGCCCAGGTCTCCATCAGACGTGCCGTGGCGCAGGAGGCCGCGCTCATCGGCGGGCCGAACCATGGTGCTCTGGTTGCCGGCCCCACCCTGATCAACGCCTCCAGGAGGGCCGACCGAGCCTGCGCGAAACCGGCGAGGACCTCCGACGGCGGGAGGGCACGTCGGGAATGACTGATCTCGTCGACCCAGTCCGGCCCGACCGCGACCGCTCCGTCCGCCTTGATCTGGAACTTGTCCGGCTGCGTCATCGCCAACAGGGCCATGTCGTCGAAGTAGGCGAGATGGACCACCTGATCGTGAACATCCCAACCGGCGGAGGGGGTCCGCAGCGACCACTGCGGGTCCGGCATGTCGAACAGGGTCGTCAGTAGTTCCTCGCTCTCCGCGCGCAGGTCATCCAGCAGCACCCGGTATCGATCCTGATCCATCGCCAACATGCACCGTCCCGTCCGGGTTCCGCGCCGCATAACCCTCGGGATATCGGATCCGGCCCGCTGGTCCAGGATATGCGGTGGGCAACGCCCAGCGGCCGTCGTGTTTGCAGCTTTTCCTCGTCAACCGCAGATGGCCTGCGGTACCGACTCTTTGGCCCATCCGGACGACGGCGGGCGACGAAACAGATAGGTGAGCGAACCCAGGGAGATCCGGGCCGGGCCGGGCACCACTGACAGACCCGCGCCGAGGGCCGAGAAACCGGCGCGTGAAGCCCGGAGCAGACCGGTACATGAAGTGGGAGTTGACGAACTGCTGGCCGCCGTTGCCGCGGGCGACCGTCACGCCTTCGACATTCTCTACGCCCACCTTCATCCTTCGGTGTCCCGCCTCATCCTGCTGCTGATACGCGATGCCGCCCTGGCCGAGGAAGTGACCCAGGAGGTCTTCCTGACGGTATGGCTCGGGGCAGCCCGATTCGACCCGTGTCGCGGTGAGGGCGGCGCGTGGGTCAGCGGCATCGCTCGGTCACGGGCCATCGACCGCATTCGATCGGTGCAGGCCGCCCGGCAGCGAGATCGAAGTTATGCCGCCCGCGCCGATGTCCATGCTGTACCGACCCCCGATCTGGTGTCCGCGCGTCTGGACGGCCGGATGCTGCACGAGGCCCTGGCGGTGTTGACACCCAAACAACGGCAATCGCTGATGTTGGCCTTTTTCGACGGTCATAGCTACCAGGAGGTCTCGGCGCTGCTGGGCATCCCGTTGCCGACCGTCAAAGCCCGGATTCGCGACGGGCTGACCAGGCTGCGGGACCACCTCGAAACCACCGGACCGGCGTGGGTTGCGCTGTCCTTCCCTGCCCGTCGGGACAGCACTGCGCGCCCCGGTTGGGTGAGAGTCACCCGACTCGATGAATCAGTTTGATGTCACGGGCCCTTGGATACTCGTTATGACGCAGCCCGGTTGGGCCGATCTAGGGTCGAAACGGCGAACGGCTGATCTTCTGGCGCGGCTCTCCCCTGGCCCCATCTGAATCAGACGATGCTCCGAATAGGTCGTGTTCCGCACTTCCTGCCCGGTTCGACCAGTAGGTCACCCGGCGCCCACCGAAGGAGCACCATGAACAACGCGAACCGCAGAGGCTTCCTGAAGATCGCCGGCGCCGGGGCAGCCGCCGCGGGTGCGGTCTCGCTGAGTCCCTCCGCCGTCTCGATGGCGGGTACTCCGACCGCCGCTGACACCGGCGCCAGGACGCCGCATGCACTTCCCTCCGGCGCCACCGGATCGATGGCTGCCTACATCGACGAAGTCTCCACCGGTGAAATCGTCGTGATGGTGGAGGGTCGCGAGGTCGTGGTGACCGACCATGACCTGGTCGCTCGACTGTCCACCGCAGTGCACGCCGCCGCCTCCGCGTCGGTCTGATCATTTCCGGCTTCCCCGGCTCGTAGATTCCCCCAGAACTTCACCTCAGAGCCGAGCTTCACCGACCCCATCGTTCTCAACAGCATTCCCGACCGCGAAAGGCACAGTTATGTCGTCACACCGCGAGGCGCCGGAGATCTCGAAGGACCCGACAGCCGACAATACCGACGTCTATGCGTTCGTCAGCCCGGACGCCCCGGACACGGTCACCCTCATCGCGAATTTCAATCCGTTCGAGATCCCTTACGGCGGGCCGAATTTCAGTGAGTTCGCCGATGACGTGCTGTACACGATCAATGTCGCGAACTCCGGGAAAGCCAACGCGGACATCAGCTTCGAATTCCGTTTCAAGACGATCATCCGTAATCCCAAGACGTTCCTGTACAACACCGGACCGATAACTTCGATCGACTCGACGAGCTGGAACCGGCCGCAGACCTTCTCGGTGACCAGGGTTGAACGCGACTCGAAGGGACACTGTCATTCCACCTCCCTCGGCTCGAATTTCAAGGTTCCGCCCTGCAATGTCGGTGCGCGCAGCACCCCGAATTACCAGGCGACTTTCGGCGCCGCTTCCGTTCAGGGCCTCAAGGGCGGCGGCAAGGTCTTCGCCGGGCAGCGTTCCGATCCGTTCTTCGTTGACCTCGGCAGCGTTTTCGACCTGGCCGGACTTCGGCCGCTGAACCCGGCGCACCTCATCCCGCTTCCGGTGATGGCGGGTATGAACGGACTGCAGGGGTTGAATGTCCACACCATCGCCATTCAGCTGCCCAAGAAAGCGCTGACCGCGGGCGGCCACGCGCCCACCGACCCGCTGGCGTCCTCGTCCGTGATCGGTGTCTGGGCTTCCACCTATCGCTCGAGGGGCCGCATTTTCGATCGGCGTACCAGCACCTTCCGCCCCTTCGGTGACAAGGTCCAGATCTCCCGCTTGGGCAATCCGCTGTTCAACGAGGTGATCAACCCAATGTCGGTCAAGGACAGGTGGAATGCCCTGCCGCCGACTGCGGATCACGAGTTCGCCCAGTACGTCAATCAACCCGAACTGGCCGGACTGCTACCGGTGCTCTACCCTGGCGCCTTCCCGCAGCTGGATGCCTTCAACAAGTCCAAGAAGCCGCGCACCGATCTGCACGCCATTCTGCTCACCGGCATCCCAGGCTCGGTGCTCGGCTCGTTCACGACCTATACCGGGTCGACCGAAGCAGATCTGCTGCGGCTCAACCTGGCGGTGCCGCCCACCACGAACCCGGCGAAGATCAACAACCTCGGTGTGCTGGGTGGCGACCCGGCCGGATTCCCGAACGGTCGGCGGGTCTTCGACGACGTCACCACCATCGAGATCAGAGCCGTTGCCGGACTAACCATTCCGCTGACCTATCCGACGTACCAGAAGGACGTCATTCTCACCGGCGACGCCCTGCGGGACGGCACCACGAACACCAATGCGGCATTGCTGACCGCGTTCCCCTACGTCGCGCCGCCGGCGAGCGGGTACGCGACAACTCCGCCGGTTCCGGCGCCGTAAGAACGATGACCACCGAAGAGAACCCGTCCGCCGGGCAGGGGCCGGTCGTCCTGGACATCGGCGACGACGTCGGCGCATTGGTCGTCACGATGCCCGCCTGGATGGACGGGCTGGAGGTTGAGATCATCCCGTCCGGCTCCCGGCAGGCCGGTCACGAGGACCACCCTCGGGGCGACCACCACGAGCACGAGCACGGCCACGGCCTGGACGGGCACACCCATCCGGCAAGCGCGCCACCGCACGTTGCGGTGGTCGCCCGCCCGCTTCCGGACGGATCGACCGTGCACTCGCTGGTCTACGGGGAGCTGACCGACGGCGACTACGACCTGTATGTCCGGCCGAACGGCCCCGTGCAGTTGACCGCCACCGTCTGCGGTGGGCAGGTCACCCTGGCCGACTGGCCGGAGGCCGTGGCGGTCTGAGCATCAGAGCCAGCGCCGGCGCTTGAACAGCCGGTACAGCACGTATCCGAGCACGAACATCAGCAGCAGGGCGAAGGGGTATCCCCACGCCCAGTGCAACTCCGGCATGTGGTCGAAGTTCATTCCGTACACCGTGCCCACGAGGGTGGGGGCGAAGAAGATCGCCGCCCAGGACGAGATCTTCTTCACCTCCTCGTTCTGACCCAGGCTGGCTTCGGTCAAGGTCCGCATTTCCTCGTTCTGCTGCTGGCCGGTGAGGGTGGCGTGCACGGTCAGCGCGTTCTGCAGCAACGCCCTGAAGGAGTCGATCCGTTCGACAACGCGAATGACGTGATCGTTGACGTCACGCAGGTTCCGCCGGAGCTCCAGATCGATGTCGTACTTCTCGAACCCGCCTTCCAATCGACGCATCATCTCCAGCAAGGGGTGCACGGCGCGCTGGAAGGCCATGACTTCGCGCAGCAACTCATAGATACGCCTGGCCACGGCAGGGTCACCCTTGAACAGTTGGTCCTCGATCTCGTCGATGTCATTCTCCAGCCCGGCGACCACCGGTGCATACTCGTCGACGACCTGATCGAGCACCGTGTACAGGACTGCCTCCGGCCCGAGGCAGAGCAGTTCCGGATGCTCCTCCAGTCGCCGCCGCACCCGAGCCAGATCCGGGGATTCGGCGTATCGGATGGTGACCACGAACCCTGGGCCGGTGAGGATGTGCAGTTCACCGAACTCGACCTGCTCGGTCTCATCGAGGTAGCGAGCAGGCCTCAGGACGGTGAAAAGAGTTGCGCCGTAACGTTCCATCTTCGGTCGCTGGTGCGCCGCGATCGCATCGTCCACGATCAGGTCGTGCAGGTCGAACTCGTCGGCCACCGACCGGACCTCTGCTTCATCCGGGCGGTAGAGGCCGATCCAGGCCATCCCCTTCCGTTCCCGCAGCGCCTCGTACGTTTCGTCCAGGCTGCTCGGATCGGTGGTGCGGCAGCCCTTGACGTACACAGCGTTGTCCACGACTGTCATCCGCCAACTGTGCCACGGACGGGCGCCCAACCCCGCTCGGACGGCTCATGGCGAGCCCGGCAGGGGCCAGCGGAGGCGGACGAACTCATCGCGCTTCGATCGCTGGGACCGTCCGACGCTGCGGTGAGGGGGCGATTGGCTCTTCGGACGACGGTCGGGGGCGGGAAGCCACCGGCCGGCCGGGTCAAACCAGCGCAGAATGGGTACACAACCTGCGCAGACCCGACGCACCGCAAGCCCCCGATGCACTGAAAGAGAACCCGTGAGTTTCATTGGATCCATCGGCAGCGCCGTTGCCAAGCGTGTCGCCCCGAGTGCGACCGGACAGGCCGTCCGGGACATTCTGGAACGGGCGATCGACGGCGCAGGACCGATTTCCGGTGCCGCCAAGGCCGGCGATGCCCAGCTGGTGAGGGCCGGCGGGAATGTCAACAAGGCGATCGATTCGCTGATAGACCAGCATCTCCGGTTGGCCGGAGCCCAGGGCTTCCTGACCAACATCGGTGGTCTGGTAACGATGGCGGTGACGATGCCGGCGAACATCGCCGCGGTGGCGCTGATCCAGTGCCACCTGGCCGCGTCCATCGTCCACCTGCGCGGCTACCCCCTGGCCCGGCCGGAGGTGCGCGATGCCATCCTGGTTTGCCTGTTGGACAGCGATGCCCGCAAGGAATTGTCCAAGCACACCGGAACCACGGTCTCGCCGGCCGCGCTGCTGAAGGCCGGGGAATCGACCTTGCGCGGCGAGAAGATCGCCAGGGCCGTCACCGGGCAGTTGCTGGCCGCGGCCGGCGGAAAACGGGTGGCAAGTTTCGTGGCCCGCCGCATTCCGGTGCTCGGTGGAGCAGTGGGCGGATTCGGCGATGCCTTCGCCACCCGCCGGATCGGCCTCGACACCGCCGAGCTCCCGCCCAATCCCGACCGGCACGACACCATCGAGCATGTGAGCCGGCGATGACAGCCCCGGCAAGCGCCGCCGATCCTATCGATCGGCAAGGTCGGTGAACCGCGAGTAGTGCAACTGATGAGCGACCGAGATCGTAGTGGTGGGGCCGTTTCGGTGTTTTGCCACGATCAGGTCAGCCTCCCCGGCGCGCGGATCGTCCGCCTCGAAGGCATCCGGCCGATGCACCAGGATGACCATGTCGGCATCCTGCTCCAGAGAACCCGATTCACGCAGGTCCGATAGCATCGGGCGCTTGTCGGTGCGTTGCTCGGGACCACGATTGAGCTGGGAGATGGCGATAACCGGCACTTCGAGCTCCTTGGCCAGCAACTTCATCTGCCGGGAGAACTCGGAGACTTCCTGCTGCCGGGACTCCACCTTCTTGCCCGATGACATCAGCTGCAGATAGTCCACCACGATCAGCCTCAGGTCGTTCCGTTGCTTCAATCGGCGAGCTTTCGCCCGTATCTCCATCATCGTCATATTCGGTGAATCGTCGATGAACAGGGGCGCGTCTGAAATCTCGCTCATCCGCCGAACAATTTTCTGCCAATCCTGCTCGCTCATCGTTCCAGCGCGCATCTGCGACAACCGTATCTGGGCCTCCGCCGACAACAGCCGCATAGTGATTTCGGTCTTCGACATTTCCAGAGAGAAGATCACTGACGTCAGTCGGTGTTTCACCGAGGCATTTCTCGCGACATCAAGAGCGAGAGTGCTGTTATGAGTCGGCACCATCGAACGGCCAGCGAGATACAGATGATCGGAGTTGTCGATCTGCACGCAACGAACAGGCACGGACTCGATCTCCCGCACCGCGGTGATGAATCGCCATCGCTCCTCGCCGGGCCCCAACGTGCCGGACGCCAAGAGCTTCCGTGGCATTCGCGCCAGCGGGTGAGCCGACCGGACGACGACATCCCAGGCCGCCCCGGAAGGATAACCGTCGCGCCCGTCGGGGCGTTCCGAGGTCCGCGAGACACCTCCGATCGAGGCGACCAGCTCCCTGAAACCGTCAACAACAGATTGAACGGAGTGGGTGAACCGATAACTCGCATCTCCAACCGCGCTGCCGGCACCGTCGATCAGGCCCTGAACAAGCGCTTGTCGCTGGTCCAGCGAGCCACGTAGATACTCCGGAGGAAGAAATGGTCCACTCGTCAGCCCACATTGCCGCCATATCTCGGTGATATTCCGAATATGAAAGTGACCAGGGTGGTCTGACGCCTGGACCTCAAAACCCAGTCGATCAAACTCCTTCATCGTCCATTCCCGGTCCTCCGCACCGCAGGGGACCCGGCCGGCCACACCCGTCTCGCCGACTCCCAGCAGGTAGCCCAATGCCCACGGATCGATGGACAGCTCAGCGTGGACCCCAGCGATTGGCGTCGCCGTTGGCACGGCGTGATTTGACTGGCCATCGATCAGCAGCGAGTTGCCGATGTCGCGGGTGGTCCGGCAACGGCCGCCACTTCGTTCCGTGGGGAAAGCCGAGCGCGCATGCGGCGCATCTGTCCTGGATTGCAGGTCCCAGGTCAGCCACTGGTGCTGCGCGTCGGCAACGATGAGTTCTCCGTCGGAGAACTCGACGGCGTAGCACGTTCGTCCCCGCAGCACCTCGGTCGCTGCAAGGACCCGAACGGGCCTGCCGTCGCCGCCCACCAGCAGGTCACCGGCCCGCACCTGACCCATCGTGGTCCACCCGGTGGGGGTGGGCAGCGGAGTATCGAGTGCGAGCGCCTTGCCGACGCCTGGCCGGGCGGCCATGATGATCATCTGTCCTGGGTGGAACCCGTTGGTCAAGGTGTCCAGGTCGGCGAAACCCGTTGGGACGCCCGCGGACATCCCACCGCGACTGGCGATCGCGTCCATCTCATCCATGGTCGGCTGCAACAGCTCTTCCAGGACGACGTAGTCCTCGCTGGTGCGCCGCTCGGTCACCTCATATATCTCGGCCTGGGCACGGTCGACGATTTCGTCCACCTCGCCGCCACCGACCTGACCTTCGTTGCCGCCATACCCCAGCTGCACGATGCGAGTGCCGGCCTCGACCAATCGGCGCAGCACCGCCTTTTCGGCCACGATCTGCGCGTAGAACGCTGCATTGGCGGCCGTCGGGACGGCACTGGTCAGAGTATGCAGATAGACGGCACCGCCCACCCTGGGAAGAGTGCCGGCTTTGTCCAATTCCGCGGCGACGGTGACCACATCCGCCGGCTCACCTCGGGCGTACAGGTTGAGGATGACGTCGTAGACCGTCGCGTGTGCCGGCTTGTAGAAGTCTGTCGTGCTCAGTTCCTCGACAACGTCGGCAATCGCGTCCTTGCTCAACAGCATCCCGCCCAGCACGGACTGTTCGGCCGCAAGATCCTGCGGCGGCTGCCGGTCGAACTGCCGCGCGGGCTCTGCCTGTGTCGGTCCGGTCCAACGGTCGTCGAGCACCGCCATCTGATGATCCCCTCCAAATCCTCAACATGCCGTCTCGCTCGCGACCGGATCAGGCCGATTCCAGCGGCTTGAGGGCGCGCCGGAACCGGTGCCCGAAGCCCGACAGGATCGCGTGATGACCTCTTCGCCCTGTCTACCCGGAACCACCGACAGTCGTCCTGCCGGCTGTACACGGCCCGGGTGGACAGCGCTCTCGGACGGTAGGCGCGATCGTCGGGGTAGCCAAATGCGCGTTGTGGACACCACCTGAACTCATCGGGGATGCGTTGGGGATGAATTCGGATCCGCGCAGGTCGCCAGCCGGGGCTGATGTGGACAGTGTGGGGAATTCTTCGACTTTTCTCACTGTTGTCGCAGGTCAGCGCCAATCTGGGCGTTCCATCTTCTGTGGATAGAATGTGTGGGCAGAGTTTCGGCGTTTCTCCCCGGCGTGTCGTCTTCGGGCTGCGTCAACCTCACCTACATCGTTTTGTCACCTTGCTGTGACTTTGGCTCCCGCCAATTTACCCTCGATGTGCGGGCCGCCAATCGGTAGCAGAGTGAGCGTTCCACCGTCCGCCACACCGCGTGAATGTGCATCGGTCCAACTGGGGCACCGGGATCGTACAGCCCGTTATCAGCAACTCCCCCGTTGTCATGGCTCCGCCACGTTCGGGGCGCCATCCCGGTGCCCATCACCCCAGGGCCCGAGACCGAGCGACTGCGGCCGGAGAGGATCATCAACGTGCATGAGCAGATCCGAACCTGACCTCGGCCGGCTGATCGAGCAGATCGAGCAGATCGAGCATCAGGAGGCGACGCTGGTCTTTCATCGATTCGGGAACGCTGATGCCTGGCGTCTCGGATGCGCTCTGGTTGCCAGGGCCGAGGGCGAGCGGGCGCCAGTTGCCATCGACATCCGCCGGGGTGAGCAACAGCTCTTCCACGCCGCACTGGCCGGCTCCACCGCGGACAACGACGCATGGATCGAACGGAAGTGCGCTACGGTCAGGCGGTTCGGGGTGTCGTCCTTTCTGTTCGGCCGCCGGCTCGCCGCGGCAGGCAAAACCTTCGAGCAGGCGACCCTGCTGGATCCCGCGCTCTACGCAGCGCACGGCGGTGCATTCCCGATCACCGTCGAGGGTGTCGGGATTGTCGGCACAGTCGCCGTTTCCGGTCTTCCGCAGGCCGAGGACCACCGCCTGGTCGTCGAGGTATTGACCGAGTTTCTCGGCTGACCCCGGCTTTTCGGTCGCAGCTGCCGGTCAGCCTGTCGCGCCAGGTGCGAAAATGGTCCGATGACGAACAGGAAGCCCGCTGTCACCGGCACCGTCGGATCGGTGTCGCCGTCCGCGCCGCTCGACGGGAAAAGATTGGACGAGCTGTGGGATTTCGACGACCCGGCCACGTCCGAGACGGAATTACGCCTTGAGCTGGATCGCCTGGAGGCCGGCTCACCAGCCCATGCCGAGCTACGGACACAGATCGCCCGCTCGATGGCCCTGCAGCACAGGCCGGCGGACGCGCTGGACGAGTTGGACAAAGTGGCGGCGGCCGGTCCGGATACCGGCCGGGTGACTACTCGGCTGGCGCTGGAACGGGGTCGAGTTCACAACTCCAACGGCCGGCCGGACGAAGCCGTGCCGTATTTCGCTGCCGCAGTAGACGCAGCCCGGATGGCCGATGACGACTTCCTGTTGGTCGATGCGTTGCACATGTTGGCGATCGCCGACCGGGAGCGCAGTGATGACTGGACCCGGCAGGCGCTCGCGGTCACCGAGGTGACGACCGATGAACGGACCCGGCGGTGGGTTGGATCGCTCCGCAACAACTTCGGCTGGAGTCTGCACGATCGCGGTGACCATCTCGGTGCGCTCGAGCAATTCGAGCAGGCGTTGGCGGCCTACCGGAGGAATGGCTCGCCCGACCAGGTTCGGATCGCCGAGTGGTCGATCGCCAGAGTGCTCAGATCGCTCGGCCGGCTCGACGAGGCGCTGGCCATCCAGCGCGGACTGCTGTCCGGTCCGGAGGACGCCTATGTGCACGAGGAGCTTGCAGAGCTGCTGCTGGCGACCGGCCAGGCTGCGAGCGCAAGGCCGCACTTCGCCAGGGCTGCGCAGTTGTTGACGGCAGACCGTTGGTTTGACGAGCCGTTGCGCCTCGCACGGCTACGTCAGCTGGGCAGTCTTCCGGAGGACGGCTCATCGTAGGTCCTCGCCGGATTCGCCGGCCTGCCCGCACTCGACCACACGGCCCGCCTCCACCGAGAATCCGTCCGGTTCCGCGAACGTCGGTAGGTTGCGCACCCCCGGGGCCCGGTCCCGCTGTGCCCAGGTTGGGCGGCTCCTGCTCTGCGATGGCACCTCACCGAGGTCCAGTTGTTCTTGGAGACGCTCCCCGCTGCAGGGACTGACGGAAGCGCAGTCGGGCCGCCCCGATGATCGCAAAGACACAGCCTGGTCGCACCCCGACAAGCAGCGGGGGCCGATCCGGTTGAGCACGTGACGAATTGCGATCCCGTCGTTCCGTTGCTGGGCGTCCCACATCCTTGCGGCACGATAACGGCATGCGAGTCGTCGTCCTGTCCGACACACACGCTCCGCGGTTCTGGAAGCGGTGCCCGGAGTCGGTCGCCCGGCACTTGCAGACTGCGGAGTTGATCCTGCATGCCGGCGACGTGTGCAGAGCGGGCGTATTGGATGAGCTTTCCGCATTCGCCCAGGTGCGGGTCGTCCTGGGCAACAACGATGGTCCGGACGTGGCCGGCTGGGGTGCTCCGGAAATCCTGGAATTCGAGATCGAGGGCCTACCCGTCGCAATGATTCACGACGGCGGCGCCAGGAGCGGTCGACTGAACCGGCTACGACGGCGCTTCCCCGCTGCCGACCTCGTCATCTTCGGACACTCGCACGTGCCGGCGGACCAGACGGACAACGGGTTCCGAATCCTGAACCCAGGATCGCCGACCGACAAACGCCGGCAGCCATCCGGCACGCTCGCCGTCCTCGACATCGCCGACGGTGCAATCCGCGACTCCCGCCTGGTCGAGTTGACCTGATCCACCCGGTATCCCCACGGCGGCCGCGAGGTCACCGACCTGGGAACGGGTGTCACATCGAGGTGGTCACAACATCGCAGGTGAACTGCTCAGGCGGATCGGTGCTCCTGCACAGGCCCGCACATTCGGATGAGGGCCACTGCGCCTCCGGTCCGGGCCGCCCCTTCGGCAGCCAACCCTCACCACAGGTGAGGGGTCACCGGAGCGTCTTCTAGGCTGACCGGGCGGTGGCGAAGTGGGCCGCTGCACCAGACGGCCGGCCACCTGCCGACCGCCTTCGCCAGCACAGCGAGGAGTCCCGAGTTGACCGACCAGTCGCGCGTCCTACGAATCGGCGGAGTCGAGATCGACCGGCGGTTGGCACTGGAATCCGCCCGTGGCTACCTCAGCCGCCGCGATCGGTTCGGCTATCCGGCCTACGACTCATTCGGGTCCGAGGGCGGGCCCTGGCGGATCAGCGATGCCGACTTCGTGGCGCCGGTTCTGCTCAACGCCGAGATGAATTCCCGGACCTTTTATGCGCTCGAGGCCATCCGGCCCCATCTGGAGAGCTGGCTGGTCGACATTCCCTTGGACGCCAGGCTTGTCGAGGCCGGCCCGGCCGAGCTGGACCGGCTTGGGGACCTGTTCTCGGTGCTCGACTCCGACGACCTCCCGGTGAACGCCCGCGGCTCAATTCTGGCCAAAGTGATGCATCGCAAGAGGCCCGCTTTCATCCCGTTGTACGACCGGTTCGTCGACTACTGCTATCGGGGTGCCGATGGCGCTCCGATCGCGAGGGACCGAAAGCGAACCTGGCGGGCCTTTCTGCCGATGCTCGGGCAGGCGATCATCGATGACCTGATCACCGGTCAGGAGTTCTTCGCCGAGGTGGCCGGTCTGGCGAACGGCCCGGTCATCACCCCTTTGCGTGCACTTGACATCGTCGCTTGGCACGCGGGCCGCAGCCTGATCGGACCTGCCATCTGGGCCACTGCCACTCCCCATGAACCTGCTGTGCCTGCCGACAGCAAGGATCTCGTGTCGATTGACCCCGACGACGAAACCCCGTGAGCCGCGACCGACCGGACGCAGAGCGATCAATGGGTCGGCGTGGCAAACAGCACACTCCAATGGCGTAAAGAAATGTAACGCCGGGACATTTACCGGCGGTATTCCCGCTAAGCTAAGATTGTTCAGACGGACCTGCCATGGTCCAGCCCGCAATTGTTGGGCTCCGCAACGATGCACACCGAGTTCTCGTGTGCTTTGTGGGCTGCTCGGGGGAGGTTGGTTCGATGCGTTTGTTCACCCCCGCTCCGCAGGAAGTCTGCAGCTGCGGTCATCCGGCGGCCGCCCACGAGCATTTTCGCGCCGGCAACGACTGCGCACTGTGCCCCGTGGGGGAGTGCGAGCGTTTCCGCTCCTCGCTGCCGCTGCCGCTGCGACTGCTGGTCAGATGGCAATCAGCCGCTGACTGATCCGGCGCGGCCGCAGTGGTCATTGTTGATGAATATGGCGGGCCAATTTCCAACTGTTACGCGGATCGTCGGTCTTGACAACTTTTCCATTCCCGACCACGATGTTGCCGGCGTCTCGGACAGCCACACCCTCACGCCGGTCATCGCCGGGCCCGCCGACAGGCAGGCCGATCTGGACATTGCCGGTGACGCTGGATCCGCCGGCAACCCAGAACGGAACCAGGTCGAGCTCGCCTTCGCAGCAGCCGTAGCGAGTGCGGAAGTCCGCCCGAATGCACTCCTTGGCAAGCACCACGCGGTCGCGCCGGACCGCTGGCCGGTCGGTGCGGGAGCAACGGCGCGAGAACCTCAGTCACCCAGCCGCGGAAACGCCAAAGGTGCCCCCGGGCGGACCGGGGACACCTCTTGGGGAGCACCAGGTAGGTCAGCCGGCCTTGACGACGAGGTCGACGTTGGCCGTGACGCCCGGGTGCAGTTTGACCGACACCGGGTGCGATCCAACGGACTTGATGTGCCCACCGGTCTCGATGGCGCGCTTGTCGACGGTCGGGCCACCGGCAGCCTTGATCGCAGCAGCGACATCGATCGAGGTGATCGACCCGAAGAGCTTGGTGCCGTCGCCGGTGGTGCGGGCAGTGATGGAAACCTTGAGTCTTTCCAGGGCCTGCTTGACTTCGTTGGCGTGTTCGGTGCCCCGGATCTCGCGGGCAAGCTGCGCTCGCTTGATCGTGGCGACCTGCTTCTCGGCGCCCTTGGTGGCCACGATGGCCTTACTCTGCGGCAGCAGGAAATTGCGTCCGTAACCGTCGCGAACCTCGACGATGTCGCCGGGGGCACCCAGTCCGGGGACGTCAGTGGTCAGAATCAGCTTCATCAGTTGTCCCTTTCCTTATCGCGCGGTCGAGGTGTACGGCAGCAAGGCAACTTCACGGGCGTTCTTCACGGCCGTGGCGACGTCCCGCTGGTGCTGAGTGCAGTTCCCGGTCACCCGACGAGCGCGGATTTTCCCGCGGTCGGAGATGAACTTGCGCAACAGGTTCGTGTCCTTGTAGTCGATGGGCGCCGCGTTGTCCTTGCAGAAGGCGCAGACCTTCTTCTTGATCTTCCGTACTGGAGGCTTGGGCATTGGTTTCTCCTGATACACCACGGACGAAGTCCGGTGTGAAGTATTTGAGTCGTTCATTTGTGTGTTGCTTTGTCTTGCTCTTCAAGTTTTGAAGCTACTGCTCTTCAGAGAAGAGTGCCGTGCGAAGCGCGGTCCTTACCTACTGGCGGAGCCAGCGACCTACTTGCCGACAGACGGCGATCAGAATGGGGGCTCGTCCGAGTAACCGCCGCCGGCCGCAGGGGCGGAGCCCCACGGATCGTCGACCGGAGTCGCGCTGCCGCGGCTGCCGCCGGACGATCCGCTGCCGCCCGAACCGCCGCCGCCGTAGCCACCGCCACCGCCGGTGGAACCGCCGCTCTCGGGACCGCGGTTCGCGCGGTTGACCTTCGCGGTCGCATAGCGCAGCGACGGACCGATCTCATCGACTTCGAGTTCGATGACGGTGCGCTTCTCGCCTTCCTTCGTTTCGAAGGACCGCTGCTTCAGCCGACCCGAGACGATGACCCGGGATCCCCTGGTCAAGGACTCGGCGACGTTCTCGGCCGCCTGCCGCCAGATGTTGCAGCGCAGGAAGAGCGCCTCGCCGTCCTTCCACTCGTTGGAGGCCCGGTCGAAGGTTCGCGGGGTCGACGCGACGGTGAAGTTCGCGACGGCGGCGCCGGAGGCGGTGAATCGCAGTTCGGGGTCTGCCGTCAGGTTGCCGACCACGGTGATGACGGTGTCGCCTGCCATGACCGGGCCCTACTTCTTGTTGTTGCGGGTGCGGCGGACGCGAATCTTGTCGGGGGTGCGCGTGATCTTGGTGCGCAGCACGGACTCGTTCAGGTTGAGCTGACGATCGAGCTCATCGACGGTCGCGGACGCGGCGGTCACCTTGATGACGGCGTAGATGCCTTCCGGATTCTTCCTGATCTCGAACGCCAACCGGCGCTTTCCCCAGATGTCGACGTTCTCGACGATGCCGCCACCCTGGCGGATGACGTTCAGGAAGGTGTCGATCGACGGCGAGACAGTCCGCTCGTCGAGGTTGGGGTCGAGAATGAGCAGTAATTCGTAGTGACGCGGCGTCGTGGATACGCTCACGTGCACCTCCTATGGACTTGTCGGCCACGGTCTCTCCGCAGCAGGAGGGTGTCGCGCCGGCCTAGATGGCGTTGCCACGCAGGGCCGTCCATCGGACACCGCGGCGCCCACATGGAAGAACCCGCCGTTGAAGGCGGGCCCAGCACAACTGCCCTAGTCTACCAGCGTGCACGCCGCCGAATGGACGCGCAGATGACAGCGGGATACTCAGGCACTCCGTTGCCCAGGAAGCTGGGGATCAAGCCTGGCCAGGACGTGCTCGTGCTGGGCGATCCGCTGTGCTTCGACCCGCTGTCACTCGGCGTGCCGGTCGACAGGGCCACGTCCGGCCAGTACGGCATCGTCCTGCTGTTCTGCCCGGACACCGCCACACTGGTCGAGCTGTTCGGGCAGGCGAAGGCCTCGCACACACCGTCGGGGGCAGTCTGGGTGTGCTGGCCGAAAAAGAGCTCAGGAGTGCGCACCGACCTCACGGAGTCCTCCGTCCGCGACTTCGGACTCGGGCATGGCCGGGTGGATGTGAAGGTGGCCGCCATCGACGCGACCTGGTCCGGACTGAAGTTCGTGATCCGGCTGGCCGACAGGCCTCGATGACCCGCCGGACATGACCGCTCAGGCCGGCGGGTCGACCTCCCGCTGTCGCTCGATCGGTGCCCCGTCGTCATCCGGCACAGCGCCGATCAGCACCGCTTCCAGCTCGTCGTCCGGAACGGGCGGCGCCTTCCGGTCGGCCCACAGTTTCGGGAGCGACGGGAGGACGAACCGGTCAGGTGCGTCCTGGAAGATCCCGCCGGACGGATCGTCGTCGCCGGCCATTCGCACCAGATCGCCGGCCGGCCGCTGAATCTCCCAGACCACCCTGACCACCAAAGCGATCAGCAGAATGTCCCGCAGGATCGCCGCGGCGACGAACGGATAGATCGAAAGGCCCTTGTTGTCGACCCCGGCGAAGGAGAACATCAGCAGCATCCACACCACGGCCTCGGAGAACTGCCAGGCCAGCACGGGACGCCATCGTGGCAGGGCGAGGGTGACCAGCGGCAGCAGCCACAGGCTGTACTGCGGGGACCAGACCTTGTTGGTCAGCAGGAAGGCCGCCACCACCAGGAAGATCAACTGGGCCAGCCGAGGGCGGCAACGAACCGACAGCGCGAACCAGGCGATGGCCAGGCAGGCGATACCGAACAGGATGAACGACAGCGCGTTGAGCAGGGTCGGGGACTGGGCGCCGTCAGCTTTGTCGAAGACCCGACTGCCGGACAGGGTGGTGTAGATCGCGTACCACGTGTCGTATTCGGCCAGCCGCTGGGAATTGAGCTTGATGAACTCGTACCAGCCGGCCGGGTACAGATACATCACCGGCAGGTTGATCGCCAGCCAGACGACGGCCGCCGACACCACCAACCTGACAAATCCGTTGAACTTCCCGGATCGGATACAGAGCAGCAGCAGCGGCCCCAGCAACAGCACCGGATACAGCTTTGTCGCGGTGCCCAGGCCGATCAGTGCACCGGCCAATACCGGTCGTCCCCTGGCCCACGCCACCATCGCACCGGCCGTCATCCCGATGGCCAGCAGGTCCCAGTTGGTGAACGCGTGCACGATCAGCAGTGGAGACAGGCACATCATCGCCACGTCCCACACCCGACGGCGGGCGATACGGGCGGTCGAGGCAACCGCCCAGAGATAGCACATGCACAGGATGATCGCCCCGATGGTGAAGTACGCCGCCACATTGAGCGGCACGGGCAGCCCGACCGCAGCGGCGAATTTCAGGTAGTACTTGGCCAGCTCCGACACACCCCACATGAAGTAGCCGGTGACGACCGGGTATTCCATGTAGTGCACGGTGCCGTCGTCACCGGTCCAGGATGTCTTGTAGGGCATTGCCTGGGTGTCCAGCTTGTGGCTGCCGTAGAGCGGCACGACGTCGTTGTAGCAACCTGTGATCCATGGCCGCTCGCCGCTCTGATCAAGCGTCACCCCGCCGGCGCCGTTCGGCCCCTGCTGGATGCAGGCGGACTTGAACAGCCATCCGAAGATCAGGATGGCAATCGCCATCAACAGGCACACCCGCAGCGGGGTCAGCCACGGGGCCCGGCCGACGATCGCGTGGCGGCCGAGCGGGCCGCCGATGACGTCCGACGCGCGACGCACGGTCGGATCGGTCCACGACGGGATGACCCGCTCGCTCGGGGACAACGTCGCGGAGCGGGTAGGACCCTCCGCTGCCGATGGGAGTTCGGCGGCCGAGCCGACCCGAGCGGGCGCGAGTTCGTCGTCGGCGAAGACGGGTTCCGGCTCGCCGGGCGGCACAGCTGCCGTCGCCGCCGCATCGTCACCGGCTGGTTGCTCCCCGACTTCGTCCACGGCGCGATGCTACTGGGCCAGGAGTGTGCGCCGCGTGTCGCGCGCCTTTGCTTGAATGGCCGAGTGCTGACCGACGACGCCCTACAGTCCTTTTCGGCCGGGCTCGGGATACCGGGGCTCATCGACATCCATGTCCACTTCATGCCGGACAACGTGCTCCGCAAGGTCTGGGCCTACTTCGACCAGGTAGCGACCCGGACGGATCTCCCCGTCGTCGGCATGCAGTGGCCGATCACCTACCGGCACGACCAGCAGACCCGGCTGGACACGCTGCGCCGCCTTGGCGTCGTCGGGCATACCGCATTGGTCTATCCGCACAAACCCGGGATGGCGGCCTGGTTGAGCGACTGGGCACTCGGCTTCGGCAGCACCACGCCCGGCTGCGTCCCCTCCGCGACGTTCTATCCCGAGCCGGGGGCCGCCGACGACGTGGCGGCGGCGCTGGATCGCGGTGCGCGGGTCTTCAAGTCGCATCTCCAGGTGGGCGCCTACGACCCGCGCGACGAGTTGCTGGAACCGGTGTGGGGGTTGCTCGCGGAGGCCGGCGTTCCGGTGGTGTGCCACTGCGGCAGCGGACCCTTTCCCGGACCGTTCACCGGACCGGGGCCGATCTCGGCGGTGCTGGCCCGGCACCCGAACCTGACCTTGGTCATCGCGCATGCCGGATCACCCGAATACCCGGACTTCCTGCACCTGGCCGAGCGGTATCCCCGGGTGCATCTGGACACCACCATGGTTTTCACCGAGTACCTGGAACGACTCGCGCCCTATCCGCGCGACCTGCTGCCCAGGCTGGCCGCGATCGGAGACCGGGTGGTGCTCGGCTCCGACTTTCCGAACATTCCCCACCCCTACTCGGTCCAGATCCAGGCGCTGGCCGATCTGGAGTTGGGTGACGACTGGCTGCGCGCCGTTGTGCACGACAACGGGGCGCGATTGTTGGGGCAGCCGGGATTTCGCTGACCCGGGTGGTCAGACAGCGCGGCGCAGCACCCTGGCCTCCCAGGGCTGCAGCGGCTGCGTTCGGGCTTCGCCCAGATTGCCCAGCACCAATTCCGACCCGGCCCAGTCCGGCAACCCGCCAGGATCGGCGACCTCGCCGGACAAATTGGCCAACACCAGCAGTTCGGTGTTGTCCAACCGCCGGGTGAAGGCATAGATCTGCGGATCCTGCGCCAGCAGCATTTGGAAGTCGCCGTTCGCGATCGTGGGTTCGTCGTGCCGCAGTGAGATCAGCTTCCGATAATGGTGCAGTACTGAATCCGGGTCGGCCAGCGCTGCTTCGGCGTTGATATCGGGATAGTTGGGGTTGACCGCAAACCACGGCGTACCTGCGGTGAATCCGGCATTCGGCGAAGAATCCCACTGCACAGGCGATCTCGCATTGTCCCGGCTCGGCTTGCGCAGGGCGTCCAACGCTGCGGCCGGATCCTGGCCGCCGGCGACGGCTTCTGCATAGTGATTCAGCGACTCGATGTCATGGAAGTCCTCGATGGCGGTGAACGGGTAGTTCGTCATCCCGAACTCTTCGCCCTGGTACACATATGGCGTACCACGATGCAGATGCAGCACGGTGGCAAGGGCTTTCGCCGCTCGGACCCGGTAGGCGCCGTCGTCGCCGAAACGGGATACCGCCCGAGGCTGGTCATGGTTACCCCAGTAGAGGCTGTTCCAGCCGACCTCGGCCAGCCCGGCCTGCCACCGGCCGAGACTGGCCTTCAGGTCGGTCAACTGCAGCCGCCGATGCTCCCACTTCGAGCCGACGTGATCCAGATCGACATGCTCGAACTGGAAAACCATGTCTACTTCGGCTCTGACTGGATCGGTGAAAAGCCTTGCCTGTTCGACGGTCACCCCCGGCATTTCGCCGACGGTCAGAAATTGGCCGGAGCGGCCGGCGAATACCTGGGTATTCATCTCGTGCAGGAATTCGTGAACTCTCGGGCCGTTCAGGTAGTGCTCCGACCCGTGTCCGCCGGTCATCGATCCGGCGTTGTCCGGCAGCGATACGTCCTTGGAGATCATGTTGATGACGTCCATCCGGAAGCCGTCGACGCCGCGATCCAACCACCAGCGCATCATCGCGTACACCGCCTCGCGCACCTGCGGATTTTCCCAGTTCAGATCGGGTTGCTTGCGGGAGAACAGGTGCAGGTAGTACTCACCGGTTGGCTCATCCAGTTGCCAGGCCGGCCCGGAGAACGCCGACACCCAGTTGTTCGGCTCGGCCCCGGGTTGGCCGAGGGTCATGCCCTCCCGCGCCGGCCGCCACCAGTACCAGTCACGCTTGGGATTGTCTGCGCTGGACCGGGATTCGACGAACCAGGGGTGCTCGTCCGAGGTGTGGTTCACCACCAGATCCATCACCAGCTTCATGCCGCGGGCGTGCACCGCGGCCAGGAGCTCGTCGAAGACCGCCAGCGAGCCGAACACCGGGTCGATGTCCTGGTAGTCGCTGATGTCGTAACCGTTGTCGTCCTGGGGCGACGGGTAGACCGGCGATAGCCACAGCACATCGATACCGAGCTCAGCCAGATAGTCGACTTTGCTGGTGATCCCGGCCAGGTCACCTGTCCCGTCGCCGTCGGAATCGGCAAAGCTGCGGGGATAAACCTGATACACCACGGCACTTCTGAACCAGGAACCGGCCGGATCGGCTGCCATCGACTCTCCGCACGTTGGGCACTGCACATCATCGGGCAGCTGATGTTACTTGACGGCCCGTCGCCTCCGGGGGGCCTGCTCACCTTTGTAGCCCATCACGAAGGAAGCCACCAGATGGTTCCAGGAGCAGGTGCGGCAGACCTCCACCTGATAGACGGAGAACTCCCCGAAGTTGGTGGCCATCTTCTCCAACTCGGGGGGCTGTCGTGCCGACCCGGCCATGTGCTTGATCTCGTCCCCGTAGACCCAGTAGACATGGGTCAGCGGCTCCTTGCGGCAGACCGGGCAGCTGACCTCGGTCGGCACGCCGTGAAACTTTGCGGCGCGAACCAGATAGGGAGTCGCATCGCAGACCTCGGTGACACCGGTGCGACCCGACATCACCTCTGCCAGCAGCGCACGGCGCTGCAACGCATAGTCCACCAATCCCCGCTGCGTGCGCACCGGACCAGCCTACGCGGGGCCCTGGCAGCCCTCCGAAGGGTGTCCACACCCACGGTCCGGGGGATCGGTGGGTCGCGGAGATCTCACGCCGATGTATCGTTGCGATACTTGGTTGGACACGGCGAACCGGTCGCCGGCCCCGTCGGCCCTGGTTCGGGTGCAACCGGTCGATGCGACATCGCACAGGTATCTCACCGGTGCAGGGAGGTGAAGGATGGCCAAGGAGACCCCCTCGGCGTTCCAACTGGCCATCCTCGGCCTGCTGGCGGACGCGCCGATGCACGGATATGAACTGCGGCAGAGGCTCAGCAGCACCCTCGGTTCGCTGCGGGTGTTCTCCTACGGCTCGCTCTATCCGACCCTGCGGCGGCTCCAGACGGCCGGCGACATCACCTCTGACCCTGCGGAGGTCGACCTGGACGCGGTTCCGTTGACCTCGCGGCGGTCCAGGGTGGTCTATCGGGTGACCGCGGAGGGCAAGGAGAAACTCGCCGAGTTGCTCGCCGATTCCGGTCCCCACGCGTCGTCCGATGACGGCTTCGAGGTGCATCTGGCGTTCTTCGCCCGCACCAGTTCGGAGGCCAGGTTGCGCATTCTGTGCAGCCGTCGCCGCCGATTGGAGGACCGGCAGGAAGGCCTGCGCAGCGCGCTGAGCAAAGCCGCCGGCCGGATGGATGCCTATACCGACCAGTTGCGCCGGCTGGGGCTCGAATCCACCGAACGCGAGGTTCGGTGGCTCAGCGAGCTGATCGAGAACGAGATGCAGGGAAAGGCGCCGCCGCCGGAGTGAGCGTTCCCGAGTTCCAGCACCGAATTTGTTTCTGCCCCAGGAAAATTGTTCGCCAAGAAGAGAAGGAGACCCATCATGGGTTCGCATCCCATCCGCGTCGCAGTTGTCGGAGTCGGCAACTGCGCATCATCGCTGGTTCAGGGGGTCGAGTATTACCGCAACGCGGACCCGTCCTCACGGGTTCCAGGCCTGATGCACGTCCAGTTCGGTGACTATCACGTCTCGGACCTGCATTTCGTCGCCGCCTTCGACGTCGATGCCAAGAAGGTCGGATTCGACCTGGCCGAGGCCATTTCGTCGTCGGAGAACAACACCATCAAGATCGCCGACGTTCCGCCCACCGGGGTGATCGTGCAGCGCGGCAACACGCTGGACGGCCTCGGCCTGTACTACCGGCAGATGATCACCGAATCCGACCTGCCGCCCGTCGACGTGGTGGCAACCCTGCGCGCAGCCGAGGTCGACGTCGTCGTCTGCTACCTGCCGGTCGGGTCGGAGGACGCAGCGAAGTTCTACGCGCAGTGCGCCATCGATGCCGGATGCGCATTCGTCAACGCTCTGCCGGTGTTCATCGCGGGAACCGAGGAGTGGGCCGAGAAGTTCCGCGCTGCAGGGCTTCCTATCATCGGTGACGACATCAAGTCGCAGGTGGGTGCGACGATCACCCACCGGGTGCTGGCCAAGCTGTTCGAGGACCGCGGTGTGCTGCTCGAGCGCACCATGCAGCTGAACGTGGGCGGCAACATGGACTTCATGAACATGTTGGAGCGAGATCGCCTGGAATCCAAGAAGATCTCCAAGACGCAGGCGGTCACCTCGCAGGTGGACCGGGATCTCGGTGCGCGCAACGTGCACATCGGGCCGTCGGACTACGTTGCCTGGCTGGACGATCGCAAGTGGGCCTACGTTCGCCTGGAGGGCAAGGCTTTCGGGGATGTGCCGCTGAACCTGGAATACAAGCTCGAGGTCTGGGACTCGCCGAACTCGGCCGGTGTCATCATCGATGCGGTGCGGGCGGTCAAGATCGCCAAGGACCGCGGTATCAGCGGGCCGCTGACGTCGGCGTCGTCGTATTTCATGAAGTCCCCGCCGATCCAGTTCCCGGACGACCAGGCCAGGGACAATGTCGAGAAGTTCATCGCCGGCGAACTTTCCGCCTAGTCGACGGCGGCCGCGAGTACGCAGTCAGGCTGCCCGCTCGCGGCCGTCAGGTCGACACGGCCCGGCGGGACAGCAGTGCCTGCATGACCACCACGATCAGCAGGAAGAACCCACTGACCACCTGCTGCACGTAGCTGTTCAGGTTGAACCCCTGGACGATGAGGTTCTGGATCACGTACAGCAGCGCGATACCGGCCAGGGTGCCGACCATCGACCCCACCCCGCCGGACAGCAGGGTGCCGCCGATCACCACCGCCGCGATAGCGGAGAGCTCGTAGGCATTGCCGACTCTGGCCTCCTGTCCGCCGCCGGACAGCGCAGTTGACAGCACCCCGGCCACGCCAACGGTGAATCCGCTGATGACGTAGACCATCACCTTCACCCGGCGCACCGGCAAACCCATCAGACCGGCCGCGGTGTCGTTGCCGCCGACGGCCTGCACGGCTTGGCCGAACGCAGTCCGGTTGAGTACCCACCAACCGATGGCGAACACGATCAGGGTGATCCACACGGGATTTCCCAGACCCAGGAGGCTTCCGGTGCCGAGGGTCTCGAAGAACTGGCTGCCGGGGATCGACGGGTGCTGGTTGCCCTCGTCGGTGATGAAGAAGACCAAACCGCGGACGCCCGTCAGACCGGCCAGGGTGACGATGAACGGCGGGAGTCCCCACCGGGCGATCACCAGGCCCTGCAGCAGACCCACCACCAGGCACGCGGCGATCGGCACCGCGATGGCCGCCGCCGATCCGTACTTGGACATGTCCGCCGAGAGGATGACCGCCAGCGCGTAGAGCGAGCCGACGGACAGGTCGATGCCGCCGGAGATGATCACGAAGGTCATGCCGGCAGCGATGATGGCCAGAAAAGACGCGGCCAGTGCCGTATTCGTCAGGTTGGCGACGGTCGCAAAGGTCGGCACGGTGATCGCACCGACGATCATCACCAGGACCAGCACAACTACTGCGCCGTTGCGTGACACCAGGGAGGTCAACGCCCTGGCCCTGGCCGCTCCACCCGCCCCGCCCCGCTCACCATCGGGAACCACGTGGACCAGATCTACGGCTGTCGGTGCTGGCGTCACCGGTCCCCCACTGGCCGCCGGTTGGGCTGCGGTATCGGGTGTCCGGGCGTCTTCCGCCGGTACCACTGGCTTCCGGGTGCCGGGGCCGCTCATGCACTGCTCCTGGAGGTCCGCTGCAGATAGACCGCCCCGACGATGATCAGGGCCTCGACCATCTGCGACACCGAATCGGGGATGTTGTGCGACACCAGCGTGGTCTGCAGCAGTTGCATCAACACCACGCCGGCCACCGTGCCCAGAATCCGGACCCGTCCGCCGCTGAGCGGGGTACCGCCGACCACCACCGCGGTGATCGCCGCGAGTTCCACCAGCAGGCCGATGTAGGACGGATCGCTCGCCCGTAGGCGCGCGGTGGCGATCTCGCCGGCGATCGCGGCCAGCACACCACTGATCGCATAGACGGTGATGAGGGTGCGCCGGACCGGGATCCCGGCCAGCACACTGGCCCGCAGATTGCCACCGATCGCCACCAGGCGATAGCCGAAGGTGGTGCCGCGCAACAGGACCGTCACGCCGATCGCCACGGCGGCGGCCACCAGCATGACGTAGGGGATACCGAACAGCTCGCCCTGCCGCACCACTTTGAGAAAGGGCACGAACAGTTCGACAAGAGCACCGCCGGTGATCACCAGGGCCAGCCCCCGCCCAGCTACCAGCAGGCTCAGGGTCGCCACGATCGGTTGAACCTTCGCGACCGCCACCACGACACCGTTGAACACGCCGACGGCGAGTCCGGCCGCAATTCCCACGGTGATGGCCAGGAAGATCGGACCACCGAAACCGCCGGACGACGCGGGCGAGACGAATTTGGCCATCACCGCGCTGGCGATGGCCATCGTCGCCCCGACCGACAGGTCGATGCCGCCGGTCCCGATGACCAGCGCCATGCCCAGTGACACCAACAGCACCGGCGGCAACTGGGCGAACAGCAACTGGACGGTGTCCCAATTGTTGAAGTGCGCGGTGAACACCACGTTATAGAGGACAAGCACCAACAGCGCGACGTAGACCCCGCGTTCCTGGAGCCATTGTCCCCAGCCGGCATCGGGCTGGAACCGGCCGGAAGCCGGCGTGGGCTTGGACAGCGTCGCCGTCATGTCGCGACCACTTCGATCTCCTCGGCGGCCGCGCCGGCGATCATGTTCATGATCGAGTCCTCGGTGATCTCGTCGTCGAACAAGGTGCCGAGGCAGGCGCCGTCCCGGAGCACCAGCACTGAATCCGATCCCTCCACGACCTCCTCCAACTCGGAGGAGATCAGCACCACGCCCATGCCCTTCTCGGCCAGCTCGGCGATGAGGCTCTGGACCTCCGCCTTGGCCCCGACATCGATGCCCCTGGTGGGTTCGTCCAGCAGCAACACCCTGGGGTTCAGGCACAGCATCCTGGCCAGCAGTACCTTCTGCTGGTTGCCGCCGGACAGCTCCGATACGCGCTGATCCGCGCTGGCCGCCTTGATACGCAGTCGCTTCATGAAGACGTCGACGATCTCGGCCTGCCTGCGCTTGGAGACGAAGCCGCCGCGGGACAGCCGCGGCAGTGCGGCCAGGCCGATGTTGTCCCTGATGGACAGATCCGGAATGATCCCCTCCATCTTGCGGTCCTCCGGCAGCATGCCGATGCCCGCCCTGATGCGGGCGGCCGGGTTGGCCCTGGCCAGGGTGTGGCCGGCCATCTCGACCGAACCGGAATCCACCGGCAGCGCCCCGAAGATGGCCTTCACGGTCTCGCTGCGCCCCGAGCCGAGAAGCCCGGCGAGGCCGACGATCTCACCTGGTCGCACGACCAATGAGATGTCCTCGAGGACGAACCGCCGAGTGAGATGGCTGACCGTCAGCACCGGTTCGCCGTCCGTCGAAGCCCGGCGATCGCCCAGCTGGGTGCGTCCGCCACCGGCGAGGTCGCCCGCCTCCCGGCCGAGCATGCGGGAGATCAGCTGCCGGCGGGTCGTGCTCGCGGTCGGGCCGGTCCAGACGAGGGCGCCGTCCCGCAGCACGGTGATCTTGTCGCAGGCTCTGAACACCTCGTCGAGCTTGTGCGAGACGTAGACGACAGCGACACCCTGACCGCGCAGCAACTGCACCACACCCAGCAGCCGGTCGACCTCCCTGGGTTCCAGCGAAGAGGTCGGCTCGTCCATGATCACCACCGAGGCCTGGGTCGACACCGCCCTGGCCACCGCGACCATCTGCTGGATGCCCAGGCCCAGTTCACCCAGTGGCCGGCGCACGTCGGCGGCGATTCCGTAGCGGTCCAGCAATTCGCCGGCCTCGCGGTTCATCCGCCGCAGGTCCAGTCCACCGAACCGGGTGTGCTGCTCGCGGCCCAGGAACACATTGCGTGCGATGGAGAGCTGCGGGGCCAGGTGCACCTCCTGGTAGATGGTCTGGATACCGTTCAGCTGAGCCTCCCTCGGCGAGGGGAAGTGCACCGGCTGGCCCTGGTGGAGCACCTCCCCGCTGTCGGCCTGATAGACACCGGTGATCAACTTGATCAGAGTGGATTTGCCCGCGCCGTTCTCCCCGACCAGGGCGTGGACCTCACCGGGGAACAGATCCAGGTCCACTCCCCGGAGGGCGACGGCGCCGCCGAAACTCTTCCGAACACCCCGGACCGACAAGGTCGGTTCCTTGGCCGCTTCCTGGACTGTTTCGTTGATCCCGGCTGACGTCACGCCTCGATCCGGCTCCTTCTGCTTTCCTCATTCACACCTGTATTCACACCGTTCGCCCGATCCCCGCTGCCTACCGGCCAGGTCAGTAGGCCGTTCCGCTGTCAAGGGCGGCCTGCGCGTTGCTCTTGTCATACTGGTTGTCGGTGGTGATGGTGACGGCGGGGGCGCCGTCACCGTTGACGTACGCCTTCAGGGCGTCCTCGGCCGACGGTCCGTAAGCCGGGTTGGACTCGATCACCGCGTCGAAATTGCCGTCGACGATGGCCTGGACGGCCCCCTTGGTGCCGTCGATCGACACGATGTGCACCTTGGACGTGCCGGACCTGCCCTTGTCGTCCAGTGCCGCCAGCGCCCCCAGACCCATCTCGTCGTTCTCGGCATAGATGGCGGTGACGTCGGGGTGGGCCTGCAGCAGGGTCTCGGAGACGGACTTGCCCTTCTCCCTGGTGAAATCAGCTGTCTGCTCGAAGATGACCTCGATGCCGGTCGCCTTCTGCGCCGTGAGCTCGGCCTTGAAGCCGGCGGTGCGGTCGTCGGTGACATTGACACCCGAGGCACCCAACAGGATCGCCAGCTTGGCCTTTCCTCCGGTCGCCTTGATCATCGCATCGGCGGCCCGCTTGCCCTGTTGCACGAAGTCCGAGCCCAGCTGCGGCCCGACGTCCTGGCAACCCTTCACCCCGGTGATGTTGCGGTCGACCGGGATCATCGCGACGTGCTTGGACTTGGCGTAGGCAATCGCATCACCGAGTCCGGTGGAGTTGATGGGCGAGAAGATGATCGCCTTGGCGCCCTTGTCGATCATTCCCTTGATGTCGGTGTTCTCCTGCTGGGCGTCGGACTGGGCGTTCGTGGTCAGCAGTTTGATGCCCCGCTTCTTCGCCTCGTCCACCTGCGACTTGGTGGAGGCGATGCGGAACGGGTTGGCCTCCTTCTCCGACTGGGCCCAGCCGATGGTGTCCTTGCTGAAGTCGATTTTGCCGATGCCGAGGTCGGACCCCTTGCACATCGGGCCGTACTGCGCCTCCACACCGGCCGGCAGGGTTCCGGTCATCAGGGTGGTGCCGCCGGCCGCAGCGATGGCGGCCGGCACGGCCCCGGGTGTCGCCGCGCTGCTGCTGCCGACCGCCGTACTGGCCGGAGCGCCGGCAGCCGACGATCCGGGGGCGCTCGACGCCGGCGCAACCGGGCTCGACGACGAGGCGACCGATGCTGATGACGAGCCGGCCGAGGTGGAACTCGACGAGGCCGCCGAGGTGGTCTGACCGGTGCTGCAGCCGGCCAGCAGCAGGGCGGTGCCGGCGGCGGCGATGAGGGTCCTGCGGCGATGATTCGTCATTCTGCTTGAGTCCTTCTCGTAGTGGCGCATGGACGAAATGGCTGGTGGGCTGTGCTGCTGGAATCCACTCCTGGTCGCCGCCGGCCGCGGGGATCGCGGTGATCGCGTCGATCGCTGAGCCCGGCCGCACCCAACTGCTCCGCCGGAATACCGCAATGTGGCGGGGGTCACTGTCTGGCGTAATGTTAACGCTCACAAGAAGGCTGTCAAGCGAAACGTCGACCGATTTCAAACTGTTATCGACCAAATGGCCGCGGCGGGTCAGTATTTCGCTCCGTGCTCGGAAAGGTATGGCGGGTCGACGAATTCCCGCCCCGGGCGCGGGGGAAATCCTCGCCGGCGGGCGTTTCGGGCCGCAGGATGCCGCGCTTCAGAACCCCTTGGCCAGCCGGTAGTACGCCTGATTCCAGCGCAATTCGCGCCCGAAGCCCCTGGTGGTGCTCTGCTGATCGATGACCAGGAGCTCGGTGGCCATGATCTCGGCGAAGTCGTGCAGTTCTTCGACGCCCACTGCCTCCGAAAGCACGGTGTGGTGCGGACCGCCGGCCGCCAGCCAGCACTCGGCCGAGGTCTCCAGTGACGGCGCCGGTTCCCATACCGCCCTGGCCACCGGCAGCCTGGGAAGTGGCCTGGTCGGCGCGATCACCTTGATCTCGTTGGCCACCAGGCGGAATCGCTCCCCCAGATCGGCGATACCGAGGACAACGGCCGGACCGGGCGCGGCGTCGAACACCAGCCGCACGGGATCCTCCCGGCCGCCGATGCCGAGCGGATGGATCTCCAGGGTCGGGGTGCCGGCGGCGATGCTCGGGCACACCTCGAGCATGTGCGCACCGAGAATGGTGGGTACCGGCGCGCCGAGGTCGTAGGTGTAGTCCTCCATGAACGAGGTGCCGCCGGGACGGCCGACTGCCATCGCCTTCACGGTGTGCAGCATGACCGAGGTCTTCCAGTCACCCTCGCCGCCGAAGCCGTAGCCGTCGGCCATCAACCGCTGCACCGCCAGGCCCGGCAGTTGGCGCAAGCCGCCGAGATCCTCGAAATTGGTCGTGAAAGCACCGAAGCCGCCCTCGGTGAGGAAGCCGCGCAGGCCGATCTCGATCCGTGCGCCGTACCGCAGCGACGGGTGGCGGGGACCACTCGGCAGCAATTCCGGCGCCACCTTGTAGACATCGGCATACTCACCGACCAGCGCGTCGATCTCGGCGTCCTGGACCGCATCGACGTACTCGACCAGATCGTTCACCCCGTAGGTGTTCACCGACACTCCGAAACGGAGCTGTGCTTCTACCTTGTCGCCCTCGGTCACCGCCACATCCCGCATGTTGTCGCCGAACCTGGCCAACTTCAGCGACCGGACCGCAGCAGCCCCGGCAGCTGCCCGCTGCCAGCCGGCCACCCGCCGGGCGACCCTGGGGTTGCTGACATGGCCGGCGACGGTCTTGCGTGCGATGCCCAACCGGGTCTGGATGTACCCGACCTCCCGGTCACCGTGGGCGGCCTGGTTCAGGTTCATGAAATCCATGTCGATCTCTGCCCACGGGAGGTCAACATTGGCCTGGGTATGCAGATGCAGCAGCGGTTTTCGCAGCGCATCCAGGCCGGCGATCCACATCTTCGCCGGGGAGAAGGTGTGCATCCAGATGATCACCCCGATGCAGCGGTCGTCGGCGTTGGCCGCCAGCATCACCCGGCGGATCTCGCCGGCATCGGTCAGCACCGGCTTCCAGAGCACCGGAACGCCCAGCGCCTCGTTCGCGCCCAGTTCGCCGGCGATCTGCTGGGACTGCTGAGCGACCTGATCTAGAGTGTCGGGCCCGTAGAGTCCCTGGCTCCCGGTGAGAAACCAGCATTCCCGGGCATCGTCGTGCAGAACCATGGGTGCCTTTCTGAGGAGGTCGGCATTGATCAACTTGTGCGATTTGGGCCTGGAGTGGTTGGAGTCATCAATTTCGCCCATGTCTGCGTTGTTGATCCATGCCGGAAGTGGCGGGTAGTGGCGGTCCGATCAGGTCTGGCCGTAGACGTTCTGATAGCGGGAGTACAGGGCGTCGATGTCGCCCGGCGGGATGGGCACAGGGTCGCCGAGCTGGCGGGCCAGGAATACCGCTCGGCAGACCTCCTCGCACATCACCGCGGCCTTGACCGCCTCCGTCGCGTCCCTGCCGATGGTGAACGGACCGTGGTTGCGCATGATCACGGCTCTCGACCGGCTGTGCCGCAGCGTCTCCACGATTCCCCGGCCGATCGAGTCGTCACCGATCAGGGCGAACGGTCCGATCGGGATCTCGCCGCCGAACTCGTCGGCCATCATCGTCAGCACACACGGCACCGGGATTCCGATCGCCGACCAGGCGCAGGCGTAGCTGGAATGGGTGTGCACCACCCCGCCGACCTCCGGCAGGTGCCGATAGACATAGGCATGCGCCGCGGTGTCCGAGGAGGGCGACCCGGATCCCTCGACCAGGTTGCCGTGCAGATCGGTCACCATCATGGACTCGGCGGTCAGATTGTCATAACTGACACCGGACGGCTTGATGACCAACAGATCCCGGCCCGGTACCCGGGCAGATACATTGCCCGCTGTCCAGACCACCAAGTTGTTCCTCGGCAGCTCGGCGTGCAGTGCCGCCAGCTGTGTCCGCAGGGATCCGATGGTCGCCTGCAGGTCTGCGGCCACCGTCATGAGCGCTGGTCCGCTCCGTACTCGTCCCGGCTGTGGTGGAGCCGCCGCTGGATGGCCTTCAACCGATGCATGACGTCGTTGCCGCCGCGGCCGAAGTAGTCGTGCAGCAGGGTGTATTCAGCAAACAGCTCGTCGTAGGCGCTGCTGTCGGCCGGATTGGGTTGATAGACCGCGCGTTCCACCCGTCCCATGACGCCGGCCGCCGCGGCCACATCGGGATACAGCCCGGCAGCCACGGCGGCGTGGATAGCGGACCCGAGGGCCGGTCCCTGGTCCGAGGTGATGATGGACAACGGCAGCCTGGTGACGTCCGAGTAGATCTGCATCAGCATCTTGTTCCTGGTCAGGCCGCCGGAGATGATCAGCTCGGTGACCGGAACGCCGGCGCCGCTGAAAGTTTCGATGATCGTCCTGGCACCGAAGGCGGTCGCCTCGATGAGCGCCCGGTACACGTCCTCTGGCCGGGTATACAGCGTCTGCCCGACGAGCATGCCGGACAGGTCGTGATCCACCAGCACCGACCGGTTGCCGCTGTGCCAGTCCAGCGCGATCAGCCCGTGTTCGCCTACCTGCTGCGAGGACGCCAACTCGGTGAGCAGCTCGTGCACGCTCTGGCCTGCCGCGTCGGCCCGCCGATAGTAGTCGCGCGGGACGCCCGATCCGACGAAGTGGCCGAAGATGTCGCCGACCCCGCTCTGCCCGGCCTCGTAGCCATAGAGCCCTTCGCTGATGCCGCCGAGGACGACTCCGCACATCCCCGGAACCTCGCGCAGCTCTGTCCCGTTCATCACGTGGCAGGTGGAGGTGCCCATGATGGCGACCATCTGCCCCGGACTGAGCGCATTGCCGGCCGCTGCCGTCACATGTGCGTCGAGATTGCCGACGGCAACGGCCGTTCCTGGCCGCAATCCGGTCCAACCGGCGGCTTCCTCGGTGAGCCGGCCGGCCAGCGAGCCGAGCTGCGCGATCTCGGTACCGAGCTTGGTCTCGACGAAGTCGGCGAAGTCGGGGTTCAACCCGGCCAGGAACTCCCGCGATGGATAGTGACCGTCCTGCCGGATCCCCTTGTAGCCGGCGCTGCAGGCATTGCGCACATAGTTGCCGGTCAGCTGCCAGACGATCCAGTCGGCGGCCTCCACCCACCGCGCGGCGAAGTGGTAGACCTCCGGGTCCTCCTCGAGTAGCTGCAGCCCTTTGGCAAATTCCCATTCGCTGGAGATCAGGCCGCCGTACCGGGGCAGCCAGTCCTCGCCGCGGCTGCGGGCCAATTCATTGATCCGGTCGGCCTGTTGCTGCGCTGCATGGTGCTTCCACAGCTTGACGTAGGCATGTGGCCGGTCGGCGAACTGCGGCAGCTCGTTCAGCGGAACTCCCTGCGACGTCACCGGAAGCACGGTCGATGCGGTGAAATCCGTTCCGATACCGACGATGTCGGCCGGATCGACGCCGGCCGCCGCGATCGCGGCCGGTACGGCCTTTCGCAGCACGTCGACGTAGTCGGCCGGAACCTGCAGCGCCCAGTCCGGCGGAAGCGCCCTGCGAGTGCCGGGTAGTTCACGATCGACGACGCCGTGGCCGTATTCATGGACGGCCGAACCCAGCTCGGCCCCATCGGCCGCACGGACCACCACCGCCCGACCGGACAGGGTGCCGAAGTCGACCCCGACGAGCAGGGCCTGATCCACCGCCATTGGTGCCTCTCTCGCCGTGTGTCGGGCCTGCGAACCGCGGGCTGTCATCGAACACAGTGTTAACGTTCACAACCCCAGCCGTCAAGGTCCGGATGGGACAAATTGTCAACTTGTGGGCGGTGATCGACGGGTCGGCGCGCGCCGCGGCGGTGCTGCGGTGCTCTCCCGGACGATCAGCTGCGGTGCGATGGGGCGGTGATCGTCCGATCCGCCGTGCAGGGCCGACAACAGGATGTCGATGCATTGCCGGCCGAGGGCGCCGAAGTCCTGCTTGACCGTGGTCAACCCGGGGATGAAGTGGGCCGAGCCCGGGATGTCGTCGAAACCGACGACCGATACCTGTTGCGGGACAGCGATGTCGTGCTCGTGCAGCGCTCGGATCAGGCCGAGGGCCATCAGGTCGTTGGCGGCGAAGACCGCTGTCGGCAGTCGTCCCCCGATCATGCGCTGACCGGCCGAGTACCCGCTGGCCGCCGTCCAGTCACCGGGGAGCGGACGGGTCGGCCGCAGCCCGGCCAGCCTGATCTCGCCCTGCCAGCCCCGCAGTCGGGCAGCCGCGTCGAACCAGAGCGGAGGACCGGTCACGTGAGCGATCGACCGGTGGCCGAGATCCAGCAGGTGACGCACGGCCATCCGGGCGCCGCCCTCCTGATCCACGGAGGTGATGTGCAGACCCGGGGCGGGCTGGGTATCCGCGGCGACCATCACCACCGGCACCTTGGCGACCAGCGGGTCCGCCGCGTGGGCCAGGGCCGCCTCCGGGGCGATGACGATGATGCCCTCCACTGCCTGGTCGATGAAGTGCTCGAAGGCGCTTGCCACCATTGACTTGTCGATCAGATCGTCGTGGCTGCCCAGTCCGGCCAGGCTGACGTAGTAGCCCGCCTCGCGAGCCGCGCTCTCCACTGCGATCAGCGCGCTGCTGGGCCCCCAGAGGGTGGAACCGCTGGTGATGACGCCGATCATCGAAGAGCGCCTGGTGACCAGCGCGCGCGCCGCATGGTTTCGCCGGTACCCGAGCTCGGTGATGGCAGCGATCACCCGGTCCCGGGTCTCCCGGCGCACGTTCGGCAGGTCGTTGAGCACCCGCGACACCGTCTGGTGGGAGACACCGGCACGGCGGGCCACGTCGTGCATCCCCGGGGGACGGCCCTGGGCGGCTGGGTTCATCCGGTGGCCGACCCTTCTCTCCTGCACTGCGCTGGGCTGCCGGCCGGTTCACCGGTCCGCGAACGGCGGGCCGAACTCGACCTGGTCGCCGAGGGAGACCTGCCCAACGGCGGTGGCCACGGCACGGTAGCCCCTTGCCCCACCGTCCAGATCGGTCAGGGCCTTTCTCACGTCATCGTCCACCACCGGCGATGCGGGCGCACCCAGGCAGAACCGGCTGAACTCCACGCACGGGTCGGCCACCCGGACGTCGGCCAGGCGGACCGGGCCGGCTCCGGTATGCACAGTCAGACCGACCGGCAGCGGCAGGCCGGCAAGCCCGTCGGGTGCGTCCAGCAGGATCGTTTCGCCGGCGATGCCCTCGGTCAGGTGGGGGCCATAGGTAGACCGCAGCCGCGCGTAGTCGCCGGTACCCATCAGGGACACCCCGGCAAGGCCGCGACTGTCCCTTGACAGCGGGTGGTCGCGGTGATGCACATCGAGCACCGAGCCAAGACGCGCGGACAGCCCCACCACCCCGTCCGGGCCGATCTCAAGACGCGGGAGCGACTCGATCGCCGCCGGCTGGTAAGTGCGCAGCGGAGCCTTGCCCACTTTCAGCGGTTCGGTCTGCACCTGCAACCGGACGATCGGGTACCTCACGCGAAGGATCCGAAGGCCGGCGCCACGCCCCCCGGCAGCGGGACGGGATCGATCCGGAACCGGGCATGCTCGACGCTGGGCAATATCCTGCGCACCTCGGCAACCCGGTCGGTGCTGACGTCGACGAGGCCGTATCCAGGATCGGCGTTCCCCAGGTCCAGCAGGCTGAGGCCGAACGGGTCGAATGCGGCCGTGCGGCCGATGCCGGCGCGGCCGATCTGATCGGCAGCCACCATGTAGCAGGTGTTCTCGATTGCCCTGGCGCGCAAGAGGGTCAGCCAGTGTTCCTCCTTGAGCGGGCCGCGCACCCAGGCCGATGACAGCGCCAGCACCTGGGCGCCGGCCGCCTGCAGTACCCGGAACAGCTCCGGGAAGCGCAGGTCGTAGCAAGTGGCGAAACCGATCGGAACGCCGTCAATCTCGATCACCGGAGGGGCCTGGGTCCCGGGCGCCACCGAGTCGGACTCGACGACGGAGAAGGCGTCGTACAGATGAATCTTGCGGTAGGCGGCGACCACTGCGCCGCCCTGCACGATCACCAGCGTGTTGTACACCCGGGCCGAATCCGGTTCGGGAACGAAAGTTCCTGCTGCGATGGTGATCCCGTATTCGATCGAGGCATCGGCCAGCGCCCGGACGAAGGCACCGTCCAGCGGCTGGGCGGCCCGGACCGGCGCGGAGGGATCCTGCAGGAACGCCACGAGCGAGCCCTCCGGCGCGAGCAGCAGCGCGGCGCCGTCACCGGCCGCCCTGGCTGCCTGTGTCACGAGGAATTCGGCATTGCCGGCCGGGTCAGGGCCCGGGTCGAACTGACTGACCGCGATGCGCATCGCGTTCCTTTCCAAACGGACGGGCTCGAACGGACCGGCATGGATCAACAGCCTGGTTCTGGGACGTGCGGGACGGGAGTCGTCATTTTCGCCCACGCCCGGCAAATTGATCCATGCCGGGGTGGGATCAGGGGACGATCGAGACCATCCGGCCCGGTACGACGACGACCTTTCGCGGCGCGACACCGGCCAGCAACTCGACGATCTTCTCGTCGGCCATGGCGGAGGCCTGCACCTGTTCCATGGTCGCGTCGGCGGCCACCAGGACGCGGGAGCGGACCTTGCCCTTCACCTGGATCGGGTACTCGATCTGCTCCGCCACCAGCAACTCGGGGTCGGCGATCGGAAACGGCCCGTGGGCCAGTGATTGCGCGTGGCCGAGTCGGGCCCACAACTCCTCGCTGATGTGCGGCGCCAGCGGCGCCGTCATCAACACCAGGGCCTCGGCCACCGTGCGCGGCGTCGGTGCCGCCGACTTGGTCAGGTGGTTGGTCAGCACGATCAGCTTGGCGATGGCGGTGTTGTAGGACATCGAAGCGAAGTCGGCGGACACCCCGTCGATGGTGCGGTGCAACAGCTTGAGCGTCTCCAGGTCGGGTGCGTCCTTCGACACCACCAGCTCACCGGTGTCCTCCGAGACAATCGCCCGCCACATCCGCTGCAGGTAGCGCTGGGAGCCGATCACGTCCCTGGTCTGCCAGGGCCGGGAGATGTCAAGGGGTCCCATCCCCATCTCGTACATCCGGAAGGTGTCGGCGCCGTAGCGGTCGCACATCTCGTCGGGTGTCACGACGTTCAACAACCGCTTGCCCATTTTCCCGTACTCGCGGTTCACCGACCGGCCCTGGTAGCTGAACGAGACCCCGTCGGGCGAGGTCACCACGTCCTCGGCGGGAACGTAGACGCCCCGCTCATCGGTGTAGGCGTAGGCCTGGATATAGCCCTGATTGAACAGCTTTCGGAACGGCTCCTCGCTGGAAACGTGGCCGAGGTCGAACAACACCTTGTGCCAGAACCGCGAGTACAGCAGGTGCAGCACGGCGTGTTCCACCCCGCCGACGTACAGGTCGACACCGCCGGTGTCGTTCGGTCGCTTCGGATCCTTTCCCATCCAGTACTTCTCGACCTCGGGATCGACGAAGACCTGCTCGTTGGTCGGGTCCAGGTAGCGCAGCTCGTACCAGCAGGAACCTGCCCACTGCGGCATGACGTTCAGCTCGCGTCGATACGTCTTCGGCCCGGAACCCAGATCCAGTTCGACCTTCGCCCACTCGGTGGCCCGGCCCAGCGGCGGCACCGGGGTCGAGTCGGCATCCATCGGATCGAAAGACTGCGGTGCATAGTCGGCGACCTCCGGCAGCGCCAGCGGCAGCATCCCCGCCGGCAGCGCGATCGGCAGGTCGTCCTCGTCGTAGACGATCGGGAAGGGTTCGCCCCAATAGCGCTGCCTGCTGAACAGCCAGTCCCGCAACCGATACTGCACCTCAGCCTTGCCGAAGCCCTTGCCGGACAACCACTCGATCATGGTCGTCTTCGCCTCCGGCACATCCAGGCCGTCCAAAGAGATCTCGGCATTGGCACTGTTGATGGCCGCACCGGAACCGGTGTACGCCTGATCGGCTGGGAAATCAGCGGGCGGCTGTACCGTCCGTATCACCGGCAGTTCGAAGGCCTGCGCAAATTCGGAATCGCGGGTGTCCTGACCCGGCACTGCCATGATCGCACCGGTGCCGTAGCCCATCAGTACGTAATCGGCGATGAAGATCGGCAACTCGGCGTGATTGGCTATATTGCCGGCAAAGGTCCCGATGAAGACGCCGGTCTTCTCCTTGAATTCCTGCCGATCCAGATCCGATTTCTTCGCCACCTGAATCCGGTAATTCGTGATTGCCTCGGCGGGAGTCGCTGCGCTGCCCGTCCACAGCGGGTTCGTGCCATCCGGCCACTCGTCGGCGGCGATCGCATCGACCAGCGGGTGCTCCGGTGCCAGCACGACATAGGTTGCACCGAAAAGGGTATCGGGCCGGGTGGTGTAGACCTCGATGGTCTCCTGCGCCCGGTGCGCACCGACGTGACCGGCCGGTACGACCGGGAACGCCAGCCGTGCACCCACCGAACGCCCGATCCAGTTGCGCTGCATGGCTTTCACCGACTCCGGCCAATCCAGCCGATCCAGGTCCTCGATCAACCGGTCGCAGTAGGAGGTGATCCGCATCATCCACTGACGCAGGTTCCGGCGGAAGACCGGGAAGTTGCCGATCTCGCTGCGGCCGTCGGCAGTCACCTCCTCGTTGGACAACACCGTCCCAAGGCCGGGGCACCAGTTCACCGGCGCCTCGGAGATGTAGGCCAGTCGGTGGCCGGCCAGGATCGTCTGCTGTGCGGTCGAATTCAGCTCGTTCCAGGACGCCCCGCCAGGCACCGACCTGGCACCGGAGGCGAACTCGTCGATCAGGTCGTCGATCGGCCTGGCCCGCTTCTGCTGCGTGTCGTAGAACGCGTTGAACAACTGCAGGAAGATCCACTGCGTCCAGCGGTAGAACCCGACATCGGTGGTGGCCACACTGCGGCGTTGGTCGTGACCGAATCCGAGGCGACGCAGTTGCGTCCGGTAGCGGGCGACGTTGGCCTCGGTGGACACCCTTGGATGGGTGCCGGTCCGCACCGCGTATTGCTCGGCAGGCAGGCCGAACGCGTCATACCCGATGGTGTGCAGCACATTCCGGCCACGCATCCGCTCGAACCTGCCCAGCACATCGGTGCCGATATATCCCAGCGGGTGACCGACGTGCAGTCCGGCGCCCGACGGGTAGGGAAACATGTCCAGTACGTACAGCTTGTCCTTCGGTGGAGCGGCACCGTCCGCCGGCGCCAACGGCCCCACCGGGTTCGGCGCATCGAAAGTACCCTGCGCGGCCCACCGCTCCTGCCATCGGGCTTCGATCTCGTTGGCCAGCACGGCGTTGTAGCGGAACCGCGGCGCCGAGCCGTCGGGTGCCGGTGGACTCACCTGGCTGGGCGCCGCAGCGGTCTGGTCGTTCATTGCGTTTCAACTCTCCTCTGACGTGCTGTTTCACTACGCCTGCGACTGATCCACCGGCCCGGCCGGTGCATTCGGGACACAAAAAATCCCCCCTGGTGGCAGGAGGGATCGCCGCACTGTCCGCAGCCTGTTCGGCGATGATGCCGGGTCTGCGATCAGCGCGGCCCAGCAAGAAGCATCGTGACCGTCATGACCTGGGATCTTACCCCGCCGAAGGAAGCACTGCGTCGAAGGATCACCCCCATTCGGGCAGCACCCGCAGCACCCACCCGGTTCAATTACCATCAGGGACGTGTCCAACGCCCCCACCGCTTTCACCCTCCCGGTTGCCGCCTTGCTATTGCTGCTCGCCGGTCTGGCCGGCGTCACCGCGGCCCGCGGATGGGCCGGGACGCTCCGCCGCAGCGGCAAGCTCGGCCTGCATTCGCCGGGTGCGTCGGCCAGCGATGAGTCGTTCGCAGTGGCGAACAGGGTCGCCGCTCCGGTGGTGGGTGGTTCCGCTGCCATCGGAGTTGTACTGGCCGTCCTGGTGCCGACGCTCCCCCTGCCCGCCGCGGCCACGATCACGATCGGCCTGCTGGCCATCGCCGCCGTGCTGGTCCTGCTGGTGGCCGGCGGCGTGCTGGGCGAGAAGGCTGCCCGCACCGTGCCAGTGCCGGCCCGACGCCCCGGTGCCAACCCGGCCTGTGCCGGCTGCGCCTGCGGCGGCGGCGGGTGCGCCGGACTGAGGGCCTAGGGCATGCCCACTAGTTGCGTTCCATGTCGGACGGCCGGTAGGCCTCCCAGGCCAGCGGGAAACCCTGCCGCTTGAGCGATCGGAAATACAGGTCGACCATCGGCCCGGCCAGCACGTCCTCGTCGAGCCCTGGCACGACGAACCAGGCGCCCTCCGCGATCTCGGCGGCGAGCTGCCCCTCCGACCAGCCGGCGTGACCGGCGAAGACACGCACCCCCCGCAGGGTGGCGGCGGCGATCGCCGGTTCGGTGTCCAGGTCGACGAGCACCACCCGGCCGGCCACCCTGACCAATCCGGCACCCTCCCCGGGGAAGTTCCCACCCCGGCTCACACCCAGGCACATCGCGCCGGACGGTTGAACGGGGCCACCGGAGTAGACCGCCTGCGGGCGGGCGACATGCGACGCCCAACCGGGCAGCACCGAATGCACGGCAGTCTCGGTGCGGCGATTGAGCACGAGCCCGGCCGACCCCTCCTCTCCGTGCGCGACCAGATAGACCACCGTCCGGCGGAAGTGCGGGTCGCGCAGCTCCGAAGTGGCCACCAGCAGCATGCCGGCGGCGGGCCGGTGCCCCCTGGACGATCGGCCAGGCCGACTCCGCGAGCCGTTGCTCGGCCCGCGCCCGGTCTCGTCACCGGACGCTTGCTCATCCGGTCGTTCGGGATTGGTCATCACCGACCATCATTCCGTGTCCTGGCCACCTGTTCGCCACTTGGGGCAGAACTGTTGACTATTCGTGTCCAAGGCGGTCGGCCGATGCGGCGCACGTAGCCGGCCGACGCCATCCTCACCGAGCGTGCGTAACGTTTGCGGTGTGACACTGCCGCCGCCGTCGACAAGGCCCGACCCGAGAGCTGGGCCGGCGTCGGCCCAGGCGTCGGTCGGTACGGGCGGTTCCGGAACCGGCAGCGAAAGGCCGTCGGTCAAGGGGCTGAAACCGCTGCTGCAGGTGGTCGGCCTTCGGCGCCTGGTGACGGTACGGCTGCTGACCTCCTTCGGCGACGGGGCGTTCCAGGGCGCGTTGGCCAATGCGGTGCTGTTCGACCCATCGCACCGGTCGACACCGGCCGACATCGCAGCCGGTTTCGCGGTCCTGCTGCTGCCGTACTCGGTCATCGGTCCGTTCGCCGGGGCCCTGCTCGACCGGTGGAGCCGCCGGCAGGTGATCATCTGGGCGAACATGATCCGAGCTGCGGTCATTGCCATCCTCGCCATCCTGCTGGCGTTCGGGATCCCCACCTGGATGTTGTTCACCATCGCCCTGGTGGTCATCGGGGCCGGCCGGTTCGTCGGGTCTGGACTGTCTGCTTCGCTGCCGCACGTGATCGCCAACGACTCCCTGGTCGGAGCGAACTCGCTGGCCACCACCGCAGGATCCATTGCCACGGTGATCGGCGGTGGTTACGCGATCGGCCTGCGGGGCCTGCTCGGCCCGAGCCATGTGTCCGATGCGGCCGTGACCGCCTCGGTGCTGCTCTTCTATGTCGGGTCCGCCCTGGTGGCGATGCGGTTCACCCGTCAGGCCCTCGGACCGGACGAAACCGACGAGCCTCCGCAGACCATGCTGGCCCTGCTGCAGGGGTTCGCCGGCGGCTTCAAGCACATCATGGAGCGCCCGACGGTGCGGCTGGCGATCACCATGGTGGTGCTGGTCCGATTCTGTTTCGGCCTGTCCACGCTGATAGTGCTGCTGCTCTTCCAGCACCACTTCACCCATCACCAGGGGTGGCTGCGACCCGGTGTGCAGGGCATCGGCGAGGTGCTGGCGGTGTCCGCTGTCGGGGTCTTCCTCGGTGCGGTGACCACGGCGCCTGCGGTGCGACGGCTGGGGCGTACCCGTTACGTGGTGGTGCTGCTGGTCGGCTCTGCCCTGGTGGCCCTGATCAGCGGGTCGCAGTTCACCATGCTGTCGATCATGATCACCGCCTTCGTGCTCGCGTTCTCCTATCAGTCGTCGAAGGTCTGCGCCGACGCCGTGGTGCAGTCCGACTCGGCAGACGCACACATCGGCAGGGTGTTCGCCCTGTACGACACTGCGAGCAACATTCTGTACGTGGCCGCCTTCGTACTCGGGGTGGCGCTGGTGCCGTTCGACGGGCGGAGTCTGCTTGTCGTCATCCTGATCACGGTGGTCTACCTGGCAACCGCAGCGGCCTACGGTCTTGGCCTGCGCGGAATCGAGCGAAAGGCCTGCTCGGTCCAACACCCGGCCTGACGGGCGGCCGGGATGGACCCGGTGGGCACTCTGACCGGGTCAGCTGCTGACGACCCGGTCCCGCCCGGTCCGTTTGGCCCGGTAGAGGGCCGCATCGGCCCTGCCGATGCAGGAGTCGATCGGCTCAGGTGGTTGCCAGCGGGCGTGGCCGATCGAGCAGGTCTGGGTGCCCGGGACGGCCCGGCGGATCCGTTGCAGCGTCCGCTCCGTCAACGGCCGGTCGCAGTCGACGAGGGCCAGGATGAACTCCTCGCCACCCCAGCGGGCGAACAGGTCGCCGCGCCGCATCAGCGGGCGCACGTCGGTCGCGAAGACGCGCAGCAGTTCATCCCCGGCCGCGTGGCCGAACCCGTCGTTGAATGCCTTGAAGTTGTCCAGGTCGATCAGCACCACGGTGAGCGTCGTCGACTGCGCCAGCGATCGGTCCATCAGCTGCTGCAGCTGCGTCGCCCACGCTCTTCGGTTCAGCGCACCGGTCAGCGGATCCGTGGTCGCCGCCCGCTCCAACTCGCTGCGCAGCTGGGCCGCGTGCAGCGAGGCACCGGCCTCGCCGGCCAATGCCCGGACGGCCTGCACGGGCCGGGCGTCCAGGCCGGTGACCGCCCCGGACCAGGTCACGTTCAGCACGGCGATCACCTCGCCCTCTGCCACCACCGGTTGCCAGAGGACGCTGCCGGGAGGTTCGGGCTCGCTGATCGGCGGCCGGTGATCATCTCCCGGAGTCCAGTCGGCCGGCTGCAGCACCGCCTTGCCTGTTCGGCGCACCTCGTCGGCTACCGACTCGGCAGCGACAGTCAGACCCGGATCTATCCCGTCGTGGGCAGTGACGACCATGGCTCCCGCGGCCGACGGCTCCAGCAACCGCACGTGGGCGGCGTCGGCCAGAGACCGGACCGCGGCAGCCACCACCGGGCGGGGATCGGTACCCGACTGGACGCACCTGGCCACCGCGGCGATCGCCGCCAGTTCCTCCTCCGACCGACGCAGCGCCGTCTCGGCCTCCTTGCGATCGGTGATGTCCTCCGCGATGCCGAGCGTCCAGTGTTCGCCGTTCGGCCCGGGCAGCGGAGTGACGTTCACCCAGGCGCAACGGACGCTGCCGTCGCGTTGGGGGAAACGCAGCTCGGTCCGCATGACCCCGTCGGGGCTGGAGAGCTGACCCAGTTCGGAGCCGGCGATGATGGCGTGATCGTCCGGATGGGCGAACTCCAGAGCCGACCGGCCGATCATCTCCGACGGGGACACTCCCAGCAGCCGGCCGAAGGCGGCGTTGGCCTGGAACCACAGGCCTTGCTCGTCGGACAGCGCGATGCCCACCGGACTGATATCGAAAAGGGCCCCGAAACGTCGTACCGATTCGGCCATCTCCGCTCGGACCGCGGTCAGCTCGGTGATGTCGGTGGACACGCCGGCCACCGCGTACACCTCGCCGTGATCGTCGACCAACGGGAACTTGGTCGATCGATAGGTGTGGATGCTGCCGTCGGGCACCTCCAGCTGCTCCTGGAACACCTCCCAGGACGCGATCCCCGGCGTCTGGGTGCTCAATATCTGAGAATCGTTGCGACGGAAAGATTCTGCAGCCGAGGCTGGAAACACCTCCTCGCCGGTCCGGCCAAGCATCCGACCTGGACGCTGTCCCATCGTCCGCTCGAGGGCCGCGTTGGCGATTACGAAGCGGCCATCGAGATCCTTGGCGTACACCAGCACATCCGTGTGTGCCAGCAGCTCGTCCAGCACGTGCCTGCTCCGCCGCAACTCGGCTTCGGCCCCTTCCTTTGCTGCGATCTCCGACCGCAGCGACTCCGCCTGCCGCCTGAGCTCGAGCAGGCTGACCACCTGCCTGGCCAGCAGTGCCAGATCATCGAGCTGGCGGCCACTCAACATTCGCGGGACGGTGTCCAGCACGCACAGAACGCCAACGGCAATTCCATCGGAGGTCACCAGCGGGGCACCGGCGTACGCCCGGATGCCGGCCGCGCCGGTGACCGTCGGGTTGTCCCGGAATCGCAGGTCGGCCAGGGCATCGGGGATCGTCAGGACGTCGGAACAGGTCAGCGCAGACTCGCACAGGGACACATCGCGGGCGATCCACCCGGCGTCGAATCCCCATCGTGACTTGAACCAGAAACGTTCTGTATCAACAAGACTCACCAGTGCCATCGGCATGGCGCAGAGTCTGGCGGCCAGCGCGGTCAGGTCGTCGAACGCTGGATCAGGTGGGGTATCCAGAATCCCGAGGGCCCGAACCGCCCGCATCCGGTCGAGTTCGACGTCCGCCTCGACCGACGGCGCCACAGCTGCCGCAGGGGCAAGCAGGGATCGCCCGGCTGGATCCTGCACGCTCACCTGCTTCGCGTCATCCCCACCTCCGACGCGGGGGTTCCCGCACTCGGTCCTTCCCAAGTCGGGTCAGACCGAATTGGGGCCGTTCGGATGGACGGTGCGTTCCCGGCACACCGATAACGAATATTACCCCGCCCGATCCGTGGGCATTCTCGAGTCGACTCGCGTCAGTCGGGCAACAGACCCTCGGCACGTGCCCATTGGCGCAGGGCCGCTTCGGCCAGGTCGCGGCCCATCGGTCCGTTCTCCAGGCGCAGCTCCTTGAGGAACGCCCAGGCCCGACCGACCACCGGGCCCGGCCCGACCCCCAGCAGTTCCATGATCGCGTTGCCGTCCAGATCGGGTCGCACCCTTGCCAAGTCCTCGGCCGCCGCCAGCTGGGCGATCCTGGCTTCCAGGTCGTCGTACGAACGTTGCAGGGCCAGCTGCCGCCGGCGGTTCCGAGTGGTGCAGTCAGCCCGGACCAGCTTGTTGAGCCTGATCAACAGCGGACCGGCGTCGGTGACGTACCGACGGACCGCCGAGTCCGTCCACTTCCCGTCGCCGTAACCGTGGAATCGCAGGTGCAGGAAGGTCAGCTCGGCGACATCCTCGCTGAGTTGCTTGGGATACTTCAACTCTCGCATGCGTTTCCGGACCAGCTTCTTGCCGACCACTTCGTGGTGGTGGAAACTCACCCCGCCGCCGGCGGCGAACCGCCGGGTGGCCGGCTTGCCGATGTCGTGCAGCAGGGCGGCCAGCCGCAGCGTCAGGTCGGGCCCGTCGTCCTCGAGCGCGATCGCCTGCTCCAGCACGGTCAACGAATGTTCGTAGACGTCCTTGTGCTGGTGGTGCTCGTCCCGCTCGAGGATCAGCGCCGGCAGCTCGGGCAGCACCCGCTCGGCCAGCCCGGTGGCGGTCATCAAGGTCAGACCCGCCCGCGGGTTGTCGGCGAGCAGCAGCTTGGACAGCTCCGCCGCGATCCGCTCGACGGTGATCCGGTCGATCTCGGCGGACATGGCCGTCATCGCCCGCACCACCCGCTCGGCGGGGGTGAACGACAGCTGGGCGGCGAAGCGCGCCGCCCGCAGCATCCGCAGCGGGTCGTCGCGGAAAGACTGCTCTGGCGTGCCCGGGGTGTCCAGCACTCCGGCGGCCAGCTGGGTCAGCCCGCCGAACGGATCGGTGAAGCGATGATCGGGCAGCGACACCGCCATGGCGTTGACGGCGAAATCGCGACGGAGCAGGTCGCCCGCCAAGGTGTCGCCGAAGGTGACCACCGGGTTGCGGGACTCTCCGTCGTACAGGTCGGCGCGGAACGTGGTGATCTCCAGTCGCAGGTCCTTCTTGGCAACGCCGACGGTGCCGAACGCAATGCCGGTCTCCCAGACGGACTCACCCCAACCCTTGAGCAGGGCGAGGATCTGCGGGGGCCGGGCATCGGTGGTGAAGTCGAGGTCGTCCTGCATCCGCCCCAGCAGCGCGTCCCGCACAGTGCCGCCGACCAGGTGCAATTCGTGACCGGCCCTGGCGAACCGCCTGCCCAGTTCGTCCACGACGGGGAAGACCCGCAGCAGTTCGGTGACTGCGGCCCGCTGCAACGCCGACAACGTGCCCGGCTGCGGCTCTAGGTCCTTGTTCGCCGGTTCGCCCGGCGGGAGTCGATCGGCGGGAGGCACAACGGATCAGTCTACGGGCCGGATCGGGTGACGTTCGCTGCAGAACTGATCACGCGCCCGTCCGGCGAACCGCGTCCTCACGCGCCGGGCAACTACCATCGGGCCCATGGCTCCCACCCCCGCGCGCGCTCCCCGGCGCCGCGGGGCCGATGAGACTTCGGCCGGTGGCCTGGTCATCCGCACCGAGGCCGGGGTCGCGGCCGGCGCGCTGATCGGCCGGCTCGACCGCCGCGGGCGGCTCCGATGGTCCCTGCCCAAAGGGCACGTCGAGGCAGGTGAGACGACCGAGGAGGCGGCCATCCGGGAGGTGGCCGAGGAGACCGGCATCTCCGGCCGGATCACCGCCAGACTCGGCAGTGTCGAGTACACCTTCACCGCCGACGGCAGGCGCATCCACAAGCGCGTTCACCACTTTCTGATGGAAGCGGTCGCGGGTGAACTGTCCGACGCCGACGTCGAGGTCACCGAGGTGGCCTGGGTGCCGATGGATCAGATGCCGCTGCGGCTGGCCTACGCCGGCGAGCGGAGGCTGGCGGAGCGCGCCGCCCAGTTGCTCGCAGACAGCGCGTGAGGACCGGCGGGCAGGGGGGCCGTCATTGCGGGCGCCCGGGGCTGCGCCTCCAACGACGCCGGGGTGGACAGCCGGTGGTTGTGCCACTGATCGCCCTGCTGTTCGCGGTGCTCCTGCCGGTGCTCGCCGGTACCCTGATGCTGGAAACAGCGGCGACAGCGGCGGCCGGCTCAGCACGGGGACCGGTCACCGCGGCGGCGCCGACCGATCCGGCGTACCCGTACACGGGATACCTGGCCTCCACCATCACCGGCATCTCGCCGACGGTCGTGACCTCCGGCGCGGGCAGTCGGTTGCAGGTCACCGGCACCATCACCAATGTCAGCAAGGGCACTATCTACGATCTGCGGTACGTGTGGCAGCGCGGTGACCCGCTGGCCGGCGTGTCGGCGATCAAGGCCGAGATCGCCGCCCCCGGTAGGCCGACCGCCGTCGTCGGCCAGGATTGGAACATCCTCGCCGCATCGGTGGCCGCGATCAGCCAGACAGATCTGGCGGCCGGTGCGAGCATGCCGTACGTCGCCACCGTCGCGATCGGTCCGGACGGCCTGGACCTTCGGCAACGGGGCGTTTACGCATTGATGATCAAGGTGTCCGGTGATATCGGTCAGAACGGTCAGACCCAGTACGAGCGGGTCGGCGAGATCCACCTGCTGACCACGGTGCTATCGGTCCCGAAGACCACCGCCGGATCTGGCGGCACCAGTACCACCCCGCCCAGCACGGCCCCGGCGTCGGCGCCGACCACCGGCACGGACATTCCGACGCAGGGCATCCCCACGGTCTCCTCCGCACCCGGATCGTCAGCGGCGGTGTCGACGGCCGTTGGCCTTCCCGGACCAGGCAGCACACAGGTGACACCCCAGTCAATCGGCGCCCCGCCAGCGGCTTCCGCCGGTTCGACAACTGCCGGAGCGACCACCTCCGGTGTGCCGTCGGGATCGGGCGCGTCAGCACATCCGGTCGCGGTGAACCTGGTCTGGCCGCTGGTCGACACTCCGCACCTGGGCGTCGGGGGTGTTTTCCTCAATGACGACCTGACCCGCGAGCTGAGGCCGGGCGGCCGGTTGTACAGCATCCTCGACAACCTGAGCGCGGTCCGCCTTGGGCTGTCGTCGATGACTCTGGTGGTCGATCCTGAGCTCCTGGACGAGATCGGCAGGATGGCCGGCGGCTATCGGGTGGCCACCTCGGCCGGGCAGCCGCAGGCGGCGCTGACTCCCACGTCCGTGCCGACAACACCGGACAGCCGGCCATCCGGATCGGTGAGCAGCTCGGGCGACTCGAGCCAGGCGGCCGCCACCGCCTCCTCGTCCGGGTCCGGCGGCCCAGCCGCGACGACACGTTCCAGCGTGCGCGCCGAGCCAAGCAGGACCGCCAATCGACCGGCTACGTCGGTCCCGGTTCCCGCCCGGTCCAGGACCGACCTGCCGTCGACCCCGGCGAGGACGACGAGCTCGAACGGCACCTCCATCACCACCGGCCCGGCCGCCCTGTCGGACCCGGTCACCGGATCGGGCTCCCGGACGGCGGCAGCCGGACCTCCGGTCACAGGTTCGGGCGCAGCAGGTACCGGGGTGACGGGCGCCCCGGACATCGAGCCGCCGCCGAACACGGTGACAGGTGCCGGGCAGCACGCCGCCGCGGAATTTCTGAAGAGGCTGCGAGCTGCGGCGACCGGTCGGAAGATCCTGGTCCTGCCCTATTCGGATCCGGACAGCGTCGCAATGATCAGAGCCGGGCTGGACGACCAGCTGGCCCAACTCATCGCCGCCGGTCGCCAGATGGCGGCCGACGTCCTGCAGTTGGATCCGGCGGCGCCGGAGTTGGTCACCGACATGTCCATGCCGGAGGGCGGATTCATCAACGACGCAACACTGGCTTTCCTGTCCGCTCACGGAATGGCGAAGTCGCTGTTGTCCCCGTCATCGATCGCCCACGCCGCCGGCGCCGTCGGCTCGGTCATCGTCGACGAAACCGCGAACAAAGGGTCGGTGGTCAGGGCGGCTGTCACGGACGCCGACCTGCTGGCGCAGGTCAACGACCTGATCGCGAAGGGAAACGCCGTCGGGCTGGCCACCCGGCTGAGCAACCTGGCGGCGTTGCTGACCGGCGGCAGTCTGGACGGCTCCGGGACTCCACTGGTCATCGCCCCGGACAATCGTTGGACGCCAAGCCCCGCCGGCCTGAAGATTCTCAGCGGCCTGCTCGGCACGTTGCAGTCGGGCGGAGTGCTCGCCGGCACCTCGCTCGAGGCGATCGCCACGCCGGCCAGGACGGCCGCGACGCTGACGTACCCGGCCGGAGCCGAGCAGGCGGAGCTGGAGCCCGGCTATCTTGCTGCCGTCCTGCGGGACACCGGCTGGATCGCCGGTGTCAGGTCATCGCTGAACCGGTCCCCCGGTATCGGCACGCCGATCCCGGCGGACATCCTTGATCCCCTGCAGCAGGCGCTGATCTCCGCCGGGTCCGCGGGGCTGCGCTCGGACAGGCAGGTTGGCCGGGCCATCCTGCGCACCACCGAGTCGACCCTGGTGAGCCTTCAGAACGGGGTGCAGCTGACAGGGGGGAACTCCTATACCCTGGCCGCTTCCACCTCGCCGCTCCTGGTCACCGTCCGCAACGATCTGCCGTATGTGGTCCGGGTCCGGGTGACCATCATCGGTGGCCAGACGGTCGGCATGACGGCCATCGACCCCGGCGTGCAGAGCATTCCGGCCGGCCGCACGCAACAGTTCAAAATCGACACCAACGTCGTCAAGGCCGGAAAGTTCGTGGTCTACGCCCAACTGCTCGCGGCTGACGGCTCCGACTGGAGCGATTCCGCGCCGGTCACGGTGAACTCATCGGCCTACGGCACCCTGACCATCATCCTGATCGTGGTCGCCGGGGGTGCGCTGACGCTGATGGTGATGATCCGGATCGTGCAACGGGTACGCCACCGCAACGACCCGATCACCGTTGGCACTGCCGGCGTCGCCGCGGGCGCGGTGCCCGGTCGATCCGCACCGGAGCCCGATTCCGTGCAGGGCGCCGCGAATGAACCGGTCGGCGCGAGCGGGCCACCCGAACAGCACCCGCTGCGCAACCCCCCGGATGCACAGGCGTCAACAGTCCGGGCTGTCCAGGACGAGAGCGATCAACACGGGGAGGGCCGCCGATGACGGTGCCGCCCCCGCTGGACCCAGCGGACCCCGCTTCGCCCCCGGAGTGGTTCCGGCAGGCCCAGCGGGCCCAACTCGAACGCGAACAGGCACAGCAGGCCGCCTTGACCCGCGCCAGGACCACCCGATCGGCACCGGCCGGTCGGCACGTGCACGGGTCGGCCCGGCAGAACGATCGACCGTGGGTCGGCGTCCCACCCGGCGCGATGTTCCCGGCCGCCGAGGACGCCACCATGCTGATCCAGCGGATCACCGACGGGGCAGTGCCACGGGAAGAGCTCGAAGACGGGGCCGGAGACGCCACCCAGGTCATCTCGGCGACCGCCGGGATGAAGACGGCGAGCACCTCCGGTGTCGTCAGGGCCGGCGCCCTGATGGCCATCGCCACCGTGGTCAGCCGGGCGACCGGGCTGCTGTCCAAGGTGGCGATCGTCGCCATCATCGGGACCGGCCTGACCAACAGTGCCTACACGGTCGCGAACACACTGCCCAATATCGTTTTCGAGCTCCTGATCGGCGGAGTCCTGACATCGGTGGCCATCCCACTGCTCACCAGGGCGCAACGCTCCGATCCGGACGGCGGCCAGGAGTACACCCAACGGCTGATGACGATCGCCGTCGTCGGGCTGCTGCTGGCCACCACCGTCGCCGTGGTGTGCGCTCCCCTGCTCGCCCGCCTCTACGTGTCCAGTAGCTCGGCGACGAATCCCGACCTGCCCGCGCAACTCGAGCTGACGACCCAACTGGGTCGGCTGCTGCTGCCGCAGATCTTCTTCTACGGCATCGCCGCCCTGTTCGGCGCGATCCTGAACACCAAGGAACGATTCGCGGCGAATGCCTGGGCGCCGGTGCTGAACAACCTTGTCGTCATCGGCGTCGCCGGCGTGCTACTGGTGCAGAGCCGCGGAGGCGGCTCACTGACCACAGCGCTCCCGCTCCGCGAGATGTTGATCCTGGGCATCGGCACCACCTTGGGCATCGTCCTGCAGGCGGTGGTGATGATTCCGTCGCTGATCAGGTCCGGCTTCCGCTTCCGCTGGCGCTGGGGCTGGGACAGCCGGCTGAGCGAAGCCGGCGGGCTGGTCGGGTGGGCGCTGGTCTACGTGCTGATCTCGCAGGTCGGGGTCGTGGTGACCACTCGAATTGCGTTCCGGACGGCCGACAGCGGGCCGACGGTGTTCAGCTACGCCTCACTGCTGTTCCAGATGCCATACGGAATCCTCGGTGTCGCCGTGCTGACGGCGATCATGCCGCGGCTCTCGCGGCACGCGGCCGCCGGGGAGCTGGCGGCGGTGAAGGACGACGTCTCGCTGGCCAACCGGCTCTCCGCTGTCGCGCTTCTCCCGGTATCCGCGGCACTGGTCGTGCTCGGCGGTGCCCTGGCGACGGTGCTCTTCCTGCACGGCCAGGCCAGCAGCGATGACGTCGTGCAGATCGGGTTGACCATCGGCGCCCTGGCGATCGGGCTGGTGCCGCTGGCGATGACTCTGGTGCAGATGCGGGTGTTCTACGCGATGAAGGACGGCCGGACGCCGACCATCATCAACGGCGTCATGGTGGCGGTCCGGGTCCCGTTGCTGCTGGCCAGCGTCCTGCTCAGACCCGAGTGGGTGATCCCAGGACTGGCGTTGTCGACCGCCGCTTCCTACGTCGTCGGGGCAGTCGTCGGCGAAGTCTGGCTGCGGGTCCGTTTCGGCCCGATGGGGACGGCTCGAACGGTGGCCACCATCGGGAGGATGGTCGTCGCATCGGCCCTGGGGGGTGTGGCGGCCTACGCCTCGGTGCGGGTCACCGTCGGCTTCCACCCATCCGGGCTGTGGCAGGCGCTCCAGGTCCTGCTCGTCGGTGGTCTTGTCGGCGCTGTGGTCATTGCGGTCGCGGCCACCGCGCTCCGGGTGGAGGAGCTGCTCCCGGTGCGTCGGCGGGTGCTGGGCCTGCTCGGCCGCCCGTCGATGCTCCCCACCGGCACACCCGTGGTCGCTTCCAACAAGACTTCACCCGCGGGGATGGGAGGATCGGTAGGTTCGATCAGTCCGCAGAGCAGTTTGATGAGCCCCCACAGCAGTTTGAGCAGAGAGCAGGTCACCGAGCGAGTGACGCACGCAGGCGCGGGCGGTCCCCGCATGCCCTCCGACGAGCCCACTTCCGTGGACGCGCCGCTTCCGCCGCCGCTTCCCGTGATGCATCCACATCCCGATGCCGTGGCGGGCGAACAGCCGGAGGTGGCTTCGGGCGCATCGGGCGGGGACACGACGGTGGGCAGCGAGAACGGTCAGCACGCGGCCACCCCGCACGGCGGCCACGGCGGTCCAGCGCCGGTACTGGCGCCCGGCGCCACCGTCGGCGGCAGATATCGGCTGGTCAGCCTGGTTACCACTGACGATGGGGGCAACCGGTTCTGGCGGGCCAAGGACACCGTGCTACCACGGGACATGGCGGTCACCCTGCTCCCGGACACCAGCGCCACCTCGGCGACGGTGGCCCGCACCCTGCGGGTCGGCCGCCTCCACCACATCGGGCTGCCGCAAACCCTGGACGTCGGCACCGAACAGGGGCAGTCCTATGTCGTCGGGCAGTGGGTGGACGGTGCGACCCTGACCGATCTGCTGGCCGGCGGCCCGCTGGAACCTGACGTCGCGACGTCCATCACCGCCAAGGTCTCCGAAGCGGTCGCCGAGGCGCACCGCAACGGCATTGCGCTTGGTGCGATCAATCCGTCCCTCGTCCGGGTGAACTTCGACGGCCAGGTGCGTTTGTCCCATGTCATTGCGCACGGGAACGCCACTCCCGATCAGGACATTCGGGCGGTCGGCGGACTGCTGTACGCAATGCTGACCGGTACCTGGCCCCTGCCGGCGGGACCGGGCACCCCCAATTCCCGAGGCGCGGGGTCGGGCCAGTTGCCGGCGGCTCCGACCAGGCTGGGCCGGGAGGTCCCGGCGAGCGAGGTCAGACCAGGGATACCGACGGCGCTGTCCGCGCTTGCGGAGCGTGCCCTGCACCCGGACGAGCCGGCCGGGATCCACGCGGTCGGGGCGATCGCGGCATTACTCCGGCAACCGGAAGTCTCCCCTGTCACCCCGGACCCAGAATCGGACCCGCCGGCCAGGCCGCCGTTGAACCCAGCCGAGCGCCGGCTGGTCAGAGAGCGTCGGGTGAAGCTGGGCATCGCCACGGTGATGATCGCCGCCTTCTCCGCGCTCATCATCATCGTGGTCGCAAGTCTGGCCAAGCAGGTGATGGATCAGGTGGCTGGACCCAACCTCTCCAACGTGCAGAAGTTGAGTGCCGGAGCGGGCCCGACCAAGACACCCACCCGGGCGGCCACCACCGCCAAGACGACGGCGCGGACCACAACGGGCGCGACCACGAACACCGGCACGACATCGATCGCGGCTCCACCGGCAGCGGCCGCGGTCGCGCAGAAGATCGTCAACGCCACCGTCTACGACCCGATGGGCGACGGGGTGAAGGACAACACCGACCAGGCCCCGCAGGCCTTCGATGGGAACCAGCAGACGTTCTGGTCGACGTTCATCTACAAGCAGCAGTTTCCCTCCGAACTGAAACCGGGGGTGGGACTCACCCTGGAATTTGCGAACCCGATCACCCCGACCTCGGTGACGGTCTCGTCCGACACACCCGACACCACCATCGACGTGCGATCCGCGGCGGGTCCGGATCTGCCGTACACACAGACGACATCGCTCGCGCAGGGCAATATCGCCGCGGCCACCAACGCGGCCCCCGGCTCGGTGACGATTGCAGTACCCAACGCACCCAAGTCGAAGTATCTGGTTGTCTTCGTCGTGCACATGTCGGCCACCGGCAATCGCTTCAAGTCCGACGTCAACGAGATCTCCGTCGCCGGCTCCTGATCCGGCCGTCGCGCTGCCGTGCAAACCCCGCTGCCGTGCGAACCACGCCGCCGGGCGAACCGGGCGTGGGAATGACTGTCGGTAGGCTGGTGTTCTATGGATGGTGCGCCGGTTGGCGTTGTCAGCGGCGAGGTCTGCCGCAGCATTCAGCCGGTCAGCAGGCACAACCGGATGCGTGGCCGGGCGCAAGCCCGACGTACGGCGGAGACGCCCGAAAGGATGCTCGTGTCGGAATTTGTAGCCAGTGGGGCGCCCGACGGCGCCGGTGGTGTCGGCGAAATGGCCGAGGTCATCCGCGACGTCATCGTGATCGGTTCCGGACCGGCGGGTTACACGGCCGCGTTGTACCTGGCCAGGGCCGACCTCAAGCCGCTGGTATTCGAGGGTTTCGCCTATGGCGGCGCCCTGATGACCACCACCGAGGTGGAGAATTTCCCCGGGTTCGCCGACGGCATCCTCGGTCCCGAGTTGATGGGCAGGATGCGCGAGCAAGCCCAGCGATTCGGTGCGGACCTGCGCGGCAGTGATGTCGAGGCCGTGGACCTGACCGGGCCGATCAAGTCGGTAACCGTGGACGGGGAGGTTTTCAAGGCGCACTCGGTCGTGCTGGCCACCGGTTCGGCCGCCCGTTACCTGGGACTGCCGGACGAGCAGCGGCTGATCGGCCGCGGGGTGTCGGCATGCGCTACCTGCGACGGGTTCTTCTTCCGCGACCACGACATCGTGGTGGTCGGCGGCGGTGACTCCGCCATGGAGGAGGCGACCTTCCTGACCAAATTCGCCCGGTCGGTCACGATCGTGCACCGTCGCGAGGACTTCAGAGCCAGCCCGATCATGCTGGATCGGGCACGGGCCAACCCGAAGATCCGGTGGGCGATGAACTCGGCGGTGACGGCCGTGCACGGCGACACCACGGTGTCGGGCCTCACGTTGACCGACACCAGGACGGGTGAGACCAGCGAGCTCGCCGCAACGGGACTCTTCGTGGCGATCGGCCACGACCCGCGGTCCGCGCTGTTCAAGGGCATCGTCGACACCGATGCCGAGGGTTACGTACTGACCGGCGGAGACATCGGCGCCGGGCGGTCGACCGAGACCAGCATCAAGGGCGTCTTCGCCTGCGGTGACCTGGTCGACCACACCTACCGGCAGGCCATCACGGCAGCCGGTTCGGGTTGTTCGGCAGCGCTGGACGCCCAGCATTTCCTGGCGTCCCACCACCTCGCGGCCGTCACCGACCCGGAACCAGTTTCGTCGGGATCGCCCGAGCAGGTCCCCGTCGGCGTCTGACGGCAGAAACGAGATCCATCGCGTCGAGCCACCCGGCCGACAGCACGTCCCCGAGCAAGTCCCCCAACAGACAGATTGAGGTTTCTCATGGCCACCAAGAAGGTCACCGACGCCAGCTTCGATGTTGACGTGCTGCAGTCCGACAAGCCGGTCATCGTCGACTTCTGGGCCGAATGGTGCGGCCCGTGCCGAATGGTCGCTCCAATCCTGGAGGAGATTTCCAACAAGCACGGTGACAAGGTGACGATCGCCAAGCTCGACATCGACGCGAACCCGGAAATCGCCCAGCAGTACCAGATCCTGTCCATCCCGACGATGCTCGTCTTTCAGGGTGGCAAGGCGGTCAAGCAGGTCGTCGGCGCGAAGCCGAAGGCCGCGCTGCTCGCCGAATTCGCCGACATCCTGGCGTGATGGCGCGGTTTTCGTCGGCCTGAATGGGCTCTGACCAGGCCTGACCCGGACTTGATATCGACTGGGTCCGCCAGGCTGGTCGATAGGTCGACAGCACGGATGCGAAAGCCGAACACCGGATATGGTGTTCGGCTTTCGCGTGGGATCTGCCAGATGTGTCATCGCAAAGACCGTCGGCGTTGCACAATGGGGAGCGGCCTGAACCGACCGCCGCCGTCGGCGGTTTGGTCGCGGGCTGTATCAATCGGATGAAGACGACCACCGTGAGGGGCGAGGCAAACGATGCTGTTGCGACGAGGCGATCGGGGGCCGGCCGTCGCAGCTGTCCGGCATGCACTGGCTTCGCTGCAGAAGCTCGCAGCGATCGACCCCGGCATGGACCCGTCCGAAGCGGAGTTCGACATCGCCACCGACGCCGCGATCAGGCAGTTCCAGCAGGAGCGCGGGCTGATCGTCGACGGCATCGTCGGGCCGGTCACCGTCCGATCATTGACCGATGCCCGTTGGACTCTGGGTGATCGCACCCTGGCCTACACCCTCTCCTCGGCGATGAGTGGTGACGACGTCACCGCACTGCAGGTCAGGCTGGCCGAGATGGGGTACAACACCGGCCGGCCGGACGGGATCTTCGGCCCGCTGACCGACGCCTGCGTGCGCGAATTCCAGAAGCATCGCGGCCTGTCCGAGGATGGCGTCTTCGGCGCGGACACCTATCGCGAGCTGAACCGGATCGGTCGGATGGTGACCGGCGGACGGCCCTTCTATCTGCGTGAGTACCAGACACTGCGGCAGGCGGGGCCGCGCCTGTACGGCAAGCGCATCGTGATCGACCCGGCTCACGGCGGCGACGACCCTGGCTGGATCGCCGGCGGTGTGCGGGCCGCCGACCTGACCTGGGACATCGCCCGGCGGCTGGAGAGCCGGATGGTCGCCACCGGCATGGAAACCTTCCTGACCCGCGGGGTTCACCAGAACCCGACCGCCGAGGAACGGGCCGGTCTGGCCAACGAGGTGCACGCCGACCTCCTGCTCAGCCTGCACATCGACGGCTCGCCCTCGAACCTGTTCGGTGGCATCGCCACCTTCCACTTCGGTAGCGACTCCGGCGCCACCTCGACCGTCGGCGAGTCGCTGGCGGCGCTGGTCCAGCGGGAATTGGTGGCCAGAACCCAGATGATCGATTGCCGGGTGCACCACCGCACCTGGGACATCCTGCGGCTGACGAACATGCCGGCCATCCAGGTCGACATGGGCTATCTGTCGAACGACGCGGAGCGCGTCAAGCTGGTCCGGGACGACTTCCGCAACACCCTGGCCGACGGAATCCTGGTGGCCGTCAAGCGGCTGTACATGGACGGCCGGGACGACCCGCACACCGGAACCTTCACCTTCTCCGAGCTCCTCGCCCACGAGCAGGCCGTTCGCGGCGCCTGACCCCCCGCGGCCCCGGGTGGCATGGATCAACTTCGCAAGGCCATGGACCAAGCCGTCTACCCCTGTCACTCCCGCACCAAATCCGCACCGTTGACCCGTGCGGCTACTGCTCGTGGCGGCTATTCGAGCGGCCCCGGATAGGCCGCTTCGGCCTTGTCGGCCAGCAGGTTGGTCTGCCGCCTGACCACCAGGAATACGACCACGACCACGACGACGGCAATCCCGATCGCAACGTAGTTGAACGGGCCGGATAGCTTCTTCAGGGTGTTGCCGGCCGCGTAGAAGCCGAAGGAGTAGATCGCCGACCAGACGATCCCGCCAAATGCGTTGTAGACCAGGAAGCGCGGCCACGACATCCGTACCGTTCCGGCCAGGAACGCAGCGAACGTCCGCAGAACCGAGACGAAGCGGCCGAAGAAGACCACCTTGCCGCCGTGCCGGTCGAAGATGTATCGACCGACTTTGAGCTTCCGCTCGTCCAGCCGGATCTTCGGCCCGTATTTACGGGCCAGCTTGTAACCGCCCTTGTTGCCGATCCAGTAGCCGATGTTGTCACCGATGATCGCACCGGCAGCGGCCGCGGCGAAAATGACCCAGATGTTCAAATGACCGGTAGTGGCGGCGTAGGTGGCCGCCGCGATCAACACCGTCTCGCCGGGCAACGGAATTCCGACGCTCTCCAGGCCGACGATGGCGAAGACAGCGAGGTAGCCGAATGAGCTGATCAGGTGGTCGACGTTCATCGTCCGCCTTCCTGGAGCTTCATGATGTCGATCGGCCGTTGGCTGGACCGGTCGATGAGCTGGCCGGACCGGGCGTGACGGTCAGGATATCTGCCGGCTCCCAGGTGGGTTTCCGGACGACGCCGGACCGGAAGGACTGGCTACTTGCCCCTGACCCGGCGTGAGGTCCTACCGTCAGTGGCTATGGCGGCCAGTAGAGAACCACAGGCATGGAAGGTGGGCGCCTTGGCCACTGCCACCGGCCTCACGGTGCGGGCCCTGCATCACTACGACGACATCGGACTGCTCCGCCCGTCCAGCCGAAACACCTTCGGCCATCGTCTTTACACCACACCGGACGTGACCCGGCTCTACCGGATCAGCTTGCTGCGGCGGCTTGGGTTCCCGCTCGAACAGATCGGCCGCATGCTGGACGACCCGGATTGGGAGCTGGACTCCGCAGTGCACCGCCACTTGATCGACACCCGACGACGCGCCCAGATCGCGTCCAGGCTCTGCGTTCGCCTTTCCGAAATGAGCGCCCAACTGGCGCGACACGACCACCCTTCCCCCGACCAGATGTTCGGGGCTCTCGAGGAGATGAACATGCTCGATCCGACGGTGCACGGGACCACTGCTCTACTGGTGTACGACGATGTGGCCGCGGCCCACGAATACCTGGTGCGCGTCTTCGGCTTGACACCCGGTGAGCTGGAGCGAGACGCCGACGGCGCGGCGGTTCACGGGGAGGTTCGGGCCGGCGATCAGGTGATCTGGCTGCATCCGGCCGGCGACGGGTACCGGTCACCCCGCAACCTCGGCGGGGTGACCGGGATGACGGTGGTCGTGGTGGACGACGCCGACCTGCACCACGCAAGAAGTGTGGCAGCCGGAGCAGTCATCGTCGAAAAGCCGGTCGATCAGGCCTACGGAGTCCGGGAGTACGGTGCCAGTGACCCGGAGGGCCAGCTGTGGTATTTCCATTCCCCTCTTGACTGACGTCCTTTCACACTGTTCGGGCCATCGGATCCCAGCCGAGCGGCAACAGGGGGATGGGATCGAATCTGGAATGAACGTCGACGAAGCCACCGTATTCGATGGATTCGGCCGTCGCGAACATCGCGTCGAGCACGTGCAGCGCCAGGTCCCCGGTGGCCCGGTGCTGCGCTCCAACGGCCGACCCAACGCCGGGCGAGTCGCTCCCGCGGATGGCCCTGGCCATGTCGACCACGCCGATCCCCCGCCCGAAGGCTGAGGCGGGCGCAGTCGGATCGCCGGATGTCGAGGCACCGTCCGTCCCTGCTCCTACGTGGATCACCCGCTCGTCGGGTGAATCCGGGGTGACCAGGCGGATGTCACCGACGAACTTGTTGGGATCCGGAGCGACGATGGTGGCGTCGGTGCCGGAGATCTCCAGCACCCCCACCCGTTGCAGTGCCGAGTCGAAGCTGAAGGTGCCCTGGGCCGTCAATCCGCTGTCGAACTCGTACAGCGCGCTGACATGGGTGGGCACGGTGACCTCGAACGACTCACCGGCACGGGGGCCGGCCCCGATGACGCGGGTCGGGCCGGCCGTCGAAGCAAGGGCGGCCACCCTGGTGACGGGTCCGAAGGTCTGGGTGAGTGCGGTCAGGTAGTAGGGCCCCATGTCGAACAGCGGGCCGCCGCCGGTCTGGTAGAGAAACTCCGGGTTCGGGTGCCACCGGTGCGGCCCGGACGTCTGGAAGACGAACGAAGCGGTCAACGGGGTGCCGATATCGCCGCGTTCGATCATCCGCCGGGCCAGTTGCAGCCCCGGCCCGAGGAAGGTGTCGGGGGCGGTCCCGATCCGCAGACCGGCCCGGTCGGCCTGGGTAACCAGGGCAGCAGCCGCATCACGAAGCGCAGCAATGGGTTTCTCGTTCCATACGTGTTTTCCACTGGTCAGTACCGCTGATGCGACGGAGGCGTGCGCAGCGGGAATGGTCAGGTTGACGACCAGCTCGATATCCTCGCGCGCCAACAACTGCTCGACCGAACCGGCGTCCGTCACCCCGTACTGATCGGCCTGGGCGCGGGCCCGGTCGGGGAACAGGTCAGCGACGAACCGCACGTCGAGATCCGGATACCCGCCCATGTTGGCCAGGTACTGCTCGCTGATCTTGCCTGCGCCGATCACGCCAACCGGCAGCGGGCCGCTCACCCGTCCAGCCCGCCGGCGAAGACGACACCGCGGCGAAGGCCCTCGAAGACGTCACCTGCGTAGTCGTCGAACTCCAGTACGGGCACCTCGAGAGCGGTGGTAGCGGCGACGATTTCACGCACTGGCATGGCGCCGTCGCCCAGCGGGAGTTGCTCGATGTTGTTCCTGTTGATCGGACCGTCCTTCAGGTGCAGAAAGGCCACGCGGTCGCCGAGCCGACCGAGCGCCGCCGGCACGTCCTGACCGCCGACGGCAGCCCAGTAGGTGTCCAGCTCGAGGACGATCGCGGGGTCGAGCAAGGCGGCGAAGACCTCGTAAGCGGGCTTGCCGTCGATGGTGCTCTCCCATTCGAAGGCGTGGTTGTGATAGCCGATCCGAAGTCCGTAGCCGGCTGCCTTTTCGGCGGCCAAGGCCAGATCATCGGCAACTCCCTGCACTCCCTCCAGCGACGTCCATCGGGTCGGGTCGATCATCGGATCGATGACGGTGCCGACGCCGACGACGGCAGCCGCCTCGAAGACCCGGTCCAGGTCGGTGCCGGCCGCTGCCAGCCTGGTGTGCGCACTGGGTGCGGTCAACCCGTTCTCGGCCAATGCATCCCGAAGTCCGGACGGATCGTCGACCAGGTTGAACGGTTCGACCAGTGTCAACCCGATCCCGGCCAGCTGAGCCAGCGTCCCGCGCAGATCCTGCGCCAGCTGATTGCGCACCGAGTACAGCTGTACGGACAACGCCGGCAGCGTTCCCATCGTTGAACTCCCTGTCCGTGGTGGTGTGGACGTGCGGTGGAAACATACGCCTGCGCTCGGGAACGTTGTGGATTTGGGACCCCTGTTGCTGCGGTGAACCCGATGATGAGCGCCGGCGAAGTTGATGAGCGCCCGCCAATCTGAACCGAGTCCGAACATTCCAGCAGATGAACCCGAACAGCGGCGACGGACAGTGGAGTCAGTCCGGTGGGAACCCGGGTCCGACGACCTGGGGCCACCGGCCCATCAAGCAGGTTCATCTCGACCAAACGGAGAACCAAACATGTTGAAGAAAGTTGCAGTGATCGGCGGAATCGTCGCGGTGGCCGGGCTGGGCCTGGGCGGCGCCGCTTGGGCCGAGTCGAATTCGACCGCACCGCAGGCAGTGGCCGCGTCCGCGCAGGGCGCCGTAGCCGTTCCGGCGGTAGCCACCGTGACGACGTCGGCGGCACCGACTGCCGCCGGCAAGAGCGCCGGGGCAAAGGCAAAGGTGGACCGGGCCGGCAAGCGCTCCGGGCTGGTCAAACGCCTGGAGAAGGTCAGCCACGCCCAGTGGGTCAGCAAGGACGGCAAAACCGGCACCTTCGTCACCCACGACGCCGTCCGTGGCAACGTGACAGCGGTCTCGGCAGGTTCCATCACGATCAAAGCCACCGACGGCACCTCCGAGACCTTTGTGGTGAACTCCGCCACCAAGGTGCACGTAAAGGGCGATGCCAAGGGAACGCCAGGAACCATTTCGCAGGTCAAGGTCGGCGACGGGGCCGGGGTGATCGGGACCGGTGCTGGCACCATGACGGCCACCCACGTCATCGACCGCGGCGCACCCAAGGCCCCTGCCCCTGCGGCCACGGCGCCCACCACCTCCTGACCGAGCACCGGTTGAGTGCGCGCCTGGAAAGCGCCGGGCGCGCACTCACGGTCAGGTCGTTGTGAAGCGATACAGGCTTCGGTTGCGATATTCCTGGCCGGGTCGCAGGACCGTCGTCGGGAAGTGCGAGTGATTCACCGAATCCGGCAGGTGCTGAGGTTCCAGGCAGAACGCGTCCCCCTGGCGCAAGGTGGCGCCGGCCCTCGTCACCACCGACCCGTCCAATGAGTTGCCCGTATAGAACTGGACCGACGGCTGATCCGTGAACAGTTCCAGACAGCGGCCGGAGCCGGCGTGGACAGCCGTTGCCGCCAGTCGCATCCCGTCGAACTCGCCACCCGAGCCATCCAGAACATAGGCGTGATCATGTCCTCGGACCAGCAGCATCTGCTGATCTGATGCTCGCCAACGCTTTCCGATGGGGGTGGACTCCCGGAAGTCGAGCGGCAATCCGGCCAGTTCCAGCAGCTCACCCGTCGGGATGAAATCGGCGTTGACCTCTGCGAAGCGATCCGCGAACAGTGTCAGCTCATGGTCGGCGACCGAACTGGGCACGCCGGACAGGTTCAGGTAGACGTGGTTGGTCAGGTTCACCGCCGTCGGCGCGTCGGTGATCGCCCGGTAATCCACGGTGAGACCGGTGCCCCCGACGGTGAAGACAACCGAGACGTCGAGATTGCCTGGAAACCCCATCTCACCATCGGGACTGGTCCGGCGCAGCGTGACGCTCGCTTCATGAGCGGTCCGCTCGACCGGCTCCACCACCCACTGGTGGGTGTCGAAACCGCCCGGACCTCCGTGCAGGGCAGTGCTGCCGTGGTTCAGCGGAATGCTCAACGACCGGCCGTCCAGTTCGAAGGTTCCCCGGTCGATCCGGTTCGCGTACCGGCCGATGGTCGCGCCCTGATAGGTCGGGTCCGATCGCCAGGACGCCGGATCGTCGAAACCCATTGCCACGTCGGCCCAGGTGCCGTGTCGGTCCGGTGCCCGGATGAACGCGATCCTTGCGCCGTAGCCGATGATGCCGACCGAAAGGTCGGCGCTGGACAGTTCCGCATCGACGGACACCGGGTTGCTCCTGTTCATCGTGGGGATTCTTCATCAAGGTGGATTCTCAGCCCGATCGCACGGTACCGGCCCGGCGCGCGCCGACGCAGAGCCGGCCGGACCAGGTGGCTCACCGGGCGTGCTACCCATGAGTGGTGACCGACGCCCTTTCCGCACCCGCCCAGTCCCCGGCCGCCGAGCCCGGCCCCGAGCGACGTTCGCCGTCGCGTTTGCCGATACCCAGTGGCGCAGGGCAAACCGACAGTGGGACCACGGTCATCGTCGCGTTCGCGGCCAACCTGTTGGTGGCACTGGCCAAATCGGTGGCCGCATTCATGACCGGGTCGGCGTCGCTGCTGGCCGAAGCGGCGCATTCCTGGGCCGACACCGGCAACGAGATCTTCCTGGTGGTCGCCAACAAACGCGCTCACCGGCCGGCCGACGACGGGCATCCACTCGGCTACGGCCGGGAGGCCTACGTCTGGTCGATGTTCGCTGCGCTGGGCCTGTTCGCGGCCGGGTCGGCCGTCTCTGTGACACACGGAGTCACCGAGCTGCTGGACCCGACACCGGCCGAGAACTTCACCATCGGCTACATCGTGCTGGTGATCTCCTTCGTGCTGGAAGGCGTCTCGTTCCTGCAGTCGGCACGCCAGGCCCGCCGGGAGGCAGACGAATTGAAACGAGAGCTGCTGGAGCACGTGCTGGCCACCTCGGACCCCACCCTGCGGGCCGTGTTCGCCGAGGACTCGGCAGCGCTGATCGGCCTGGTCGTCGCGGCGGCGGGACTCGGTGCGCATCAGCTGACGAGTTCGGCCGTGCCCGATGCGATCGCCTCGATCGTGATCGGTGTGCTGCTGGGAGTCGTCGCGTTCATTCTGATCAATCGCAACCGCCGTTTCCTGGTTGGCGAAATGGCCGACCCCCGGGTCCGGACGGCCACGATCAAGGCCCTGATGGCGATGCCGGAGGTGTCCAGGGTCACCTACCTGCGGCTGGAGATCGTCGGACCACGGCAGGTCAGCCTGATCGCCGATGTCGACCTGACCGGCGACGACAAGGAATCACGGCTGGCCGTGCGGCTGCGGGCGCTGGAGGCCAGACTCACCGAAACCCCTGCTCTGGTCGGAGCCGTGCTGAGCCTGTCAGCACCCGACGAGCCCTCGCTCGCCTGACGTCGAACCGACCGCCGGCCGGCTCGGTCAACTGCGACTCTCGCCGAGCACCAGCCACCGCCCGCTGCCGGTTCGCCAGGCCATGCCGACGAACCGCAGCAGGATGAAGGTCGCCAGCCCGGCCCATACCCCGCCGAGGCCCCATCCGAAGATCAGCGCGCACAGCGCCAGCGGAACGTACCCGCACAGCGCGGAGACGATCGTGACCGTGCGGAGAAAGCCGTTGTCACCGGCCCCCAGGAGCACCCCGTCGAGGGCGAACAGGATCCCGCCGACCGGCATCATGCCGACCAGCCACGGCCACAGCAGGTGGGCCTGGTGCTGCACGCCGGGGTCGGAAGTGAAGGCCAGCGGAATGACGTACCAGCCGGCCGCGGCGATGGCGCCGAAGACCACACCGGCGACCAACCCGTACTGACTGACCCGCCAGGCGGTGGACTTCGCCGCCCGCGCGTCACCGCCACCGAGCGCCGCCCCGACGAGCGACTGCGCTGCGATGGCGAACGAATCCAGCAGCAGCGCGGTCAGGTTCCACAGCTGGATGCCGATCTGGTGGGCGGCCAGCTGGGCAGCACCCATCCGGCCGGCCACCCCGGCAGCGGTCAGGTAGGAAACCTGGAAGGCGGCGGCCCTGAGCACCAGATCCCGGCTGACCATCAGCTGTCGCCGCATCACCGACCACTGCATCGACCTGGACAGCGACGGCCCGGTCCCCCGCTCCCGCCGCAGCGCCATCACACACAAGGTCCCGCCGACCCACTGGGCGGCCACATTGGCGACAGCCGAACCCTGCAGCCCCCAACCAACCGGGTACACCAGCACCGGAGAAGCGATGGCGGACAACCCATTCGCCACCGCCACGATCAGCACCGGGGTTCGGGTGTCCTGGACGCCGCGCAGCCAACCGTTACCGGCCAGCACCAGGAGCACCCCCGGCATGCCGAGGACGGCGATGCGCAACCAGGACTCCGCGGCCGCCGCCACCGGACCGTCCCCGCCGACGATCAGCCGGACCAGCGGGCCGGCGATCAGTTCACCCAGACCGATCGCGACCAGCCCGATGATCAGCGCCAGCCAGGACGCCTGCACCCCCTCGTTCACCGCCGCATCGCGGCGGCCGGCGCCGAAGAATCTCGCGGCCCGGCCGGTCGTCCCGTACTCCAGCGAGGTACCGACCAGAGCCAGCAAGGTCATCACAGTGCCGGCCGCGCCGAGACCGGCCAGCGGGACCTGCCCGAGATGCCCGACGACAGCGGTATCCACCAGCAGGAAAAGCGGTTCGGCGGCCAGCACCACGAACGCCGACGCGGCCAACGAGACGATTCGCCCGGCCGAAACGTCCTCATTCGCCATGGGGAAAGTATCCGCGGTGTGCCCGGAGCAGTATTCGGTTACCCCTGCCGGGCAGCGTTCAGAAGTGGTCCAGCAGGGCGGGTAGAGCCGGCAGGTGCAGGATCCGTTCGTCGTCAGGGTCGATGTCGGAGTACTCGAGGGTCCAGGTGAACTGGTGCGGGATGTAGACGGCATTCATTCCGGCGCCCCTGGCCGGCAGAATGTCGGACTTGGGCGAGTTGCCGATCATCCACGTCGCTGCCGGATCCAGCCGGTGTTTCTCGGCGACCGCCACGTACACCGCGACGTCCTTTTCCGGGACGATGTGCACTTCCCGGAAATGCGTCGCCAGCCCGGAGGCGTCCACCTTACGTTGCTGTTCCTGCAGTTCACCTTTGGTCAGCAGATACAGATCATGCCTGGATCCGAGCTCGGTGAGTACCCGTGTGACACCGGGCATCAATTCGATGTCATGACGCAACAGAGCTGTGGCGAGCGATTCGATCTCATCCCGTTGGGCGTTGGTGACCGGCCTGGCGGTCAGCCTCTCCAACGTCTCCGCGAGATTCCCCAGGAACGCGCGGGCGCCGTAGCCGTTGCGTTTGCTGTTGGCCGCCTCGACATCGTTCAGGATCAACCGGATCTGGTGACGATCCATGGTCGGATGCGCCAGCCAGTCCAGGTAGTCCTCGACGACCCGCTCGAACAGCACGTTGTTCTCCCACAACGTGTCGTCCGCGTCGAAGATCAGCGAGCGGCGCCTCCCGTCGTCGGGTTCCATGGCCGATAGTGTGCCCGACGGTGCGCGATCGAGCGCACCGACGGGCACCTCCCCGATGAGAACGTCCACCCGTCAGCCCCCGACAGGCCAGGCGGGTGGACGAACGTCTTCTACCGTGCCGCGGTGAGAGTGCCGAACAGACCGTCCTTTTCGTCGTTGATGCCGGCCGTGAAGTACAACGCATCAGGCACGACGTTGAGCGATCCGGTCGGGAACTTCAGATCCCACAGGCCCGGGATGGTGATCGACCTTCCGTGGGCGTCGGACAGCGTGCGCAGGAAGTGGCCGCTCCAGGAGTAGGCGTTGATCCGGCCGTCGCCGAAGTTGCCGACGAGGATGTCCCCGCCGATCTTCGGCACACTCGCCGGTGCCTGGGTGACCCCCCATGGTGAGTTCAGCTTTCCACGAGAGGCAAAGCGCTGCAGCATCTTCCCGCTGGTGCTGAACACGTCGACAAATCCGAGCCCGGCGCCGGCCACATCGTCATGCTTCTGGGCGTCCTGCTTGGCGAAGGTCACGAACAGGCGACCGCCGATCGCGGAGATACCGAACGGGCCATAGCCGGCCGGCAGGTTCGGATCAGTGAAGCTACCGACCAGGGTGAAGTTGCTGTCGAAGATCTCGACCTGTCCGAACCGGAAGTTGGTCGCGTACAGGAACTGTCCGGCGGGGGTGCCGGCCATCGTCAGACCCTTGTAGACCGCACCGACGTCACCATCGGGATCGACGAGGGTCGACCGGTCGACGACCGTCACCGCGTTCAGGCGGTCGACGGTCGGGCTCCAGCCCGCCAGGGTGCCGTCCTCGGTCGCGAACAGGAAGCGGCTGGCCCCGGAGACGCCGCCTCGGCTGACCGTGAAACCCGCTCCGGTGGGATTGGACACCGTGCCGGTGGGGGTGCCGGCGACGCCCGGCCCGGATGACGGGGCGGCCGGGACGGCGACCACCAGCGGGGTGGCGACACCGGCACCGTCGTACAGCGTGGAGACACCTGCTCCGTTGTCGGACACCCAGAGCGGCGAACCCGGCAGGAAGGTGATCCCCCATGGGTTCTTCAGGTTGGCATCGGTGTGCGCCGCCATCCCGGGGATGTCGGAGACGAGATTCGTCTGCACGAAACCCCGGTCGTGATCGCTACCGCCGGACGCTGCTGACGCCGAGCCCGGGGTGCCGACCACCACTACGCCGGCGGCGATCAGGGCAGTCCACCACGTGGCTGTTCCTCGTGTCCGGATCATTGACCGTCCTTCGCTGGTATGGAGGACGGCCACCGGCGAGCGCGCACGGGCGCGCAGCCGAGCCCGGTAGAGGTCTAGGCCCCGGTGCCCGTCACCGCACCTCACGCCGACCACACAGAAAAGGTTCAGCCGGCCCTCAGGATGACGGAGCCTGTTCGTGTGGTTGCTGGTCCTCGGGTGGGGCGACCTTGTCGAGCAACTCGGCGAGGGTGACCCGCTCTGCGTCGTCGAGTTGCGCGAACAGGTGCTCGCCGGCCTGCTCGCGCGCCTGCGCCATGTCGCGCTGCGCTGCCCGCCCGTGATCGGTCAAAGTGACCAGGATCGACCGACGGTTGTCCGGATCGATGGCCCGCTGGACCAGACCGGCCTCCTCCAGTGCGTCGATCAGGCTGGTTGCCGACCGCGGCACGATCCCCATCCGGGAGGCCAGTTCGCCCATCCGCCACGGCCCGTCGCCACGCGAGACGAGCCGCAACATCCGCTCCTGGGCCGGCGTCAGGCCAAGCGGCGCCAGCGACTTCATCGATGCCCTGCGCAGCCGATGGGCGGACCGCATCAGTCGCTCGACCAGTTCCGACGTGGTGATGCTCGGCACGACAACTCCTCTCCCGGTGGCGAGTTCGACGATGGAGTCGCCCTGCCGGACGCACATTCAGGGCCGGGAACATCTTCGGCCGCTTTCCTGTTGATCCTGTCATCTACTCATTGTGAGTGTACCTCAGTATGAGCTACACTCAGCGCGCACACGTCGACAGAGAGGAGTGCCGATGACCACGGCCACTTCGCACACCCCACAGCACCCGATATCACCCACCCGCACCTCACCGGACGCCCGTTCCGCTGCCTGGCGCACCGGCGACGGCGCCCCGCAGACCCGCATCGGCCGCGGCGGCAAGCCCGCCGACGATCGGCCGGCTCCGCCTGCCCAGCCCGGCGACGTCCGCCGCATCTTCGCCCTCTTCACCGCCTACAGCGCCCAGCTGGGCTTCGTCGCCCTGCTGATCGTCGCGTCCTCGCTGATCTCCCTGGCCTCGCCGTTTCTGCTGCGCCACATCCTGGACGTGACCCTGCCCAACAGAGACACCAGAGGCACTGTCCTGATGGCAGCCGGCATGATCGCCGTGGCCGTCAGTACCACAGTGCTGGGCGTCGTACAGTCCCGCCAATCGACCCTCGTCGGCCAGGGCGTCATGCATCGGCTGCGCACCGCCGTCTACACCCATCTGCAGAAACTTTCGCTGGGCTTCTACACCCGTACCCGCACGGGTGAGGTGCAGTCCCGTATCGCCAATGACATCGGCGCCATGCAGGCCACCGTCACCAGCACCGCCACCAGCATCGTCTCCTCCGGCACCACCGTGATCGCAACCTTCGTCGCGATGCTGGCGCTGGACTGGAAACTGACCTTCGTATCGCTGGTGCTGGTGCCGCTGTTTGTCTGGATCTCCCGCCGGGTCGGCGGCATGCGTCGGCAGATCGCCACCAACCGGCAGGAGCGGATGGCCGACATGTCGTCGATGGTCGCCGAATCGCTGTCCGTCTCCGGCATTCTGCTGACCAAGACGATGGGCCGCAGTGCTGAACTCTCGCAACGATTCTCCACTGCCTCGGAGGAACTCGCCGACCTGGAGGTGCGGTCGGCGATGACCGGTCGCTGGCGTCAGTCGAGCATCGGCATCATCATCTCGGTGCTACCGGCCGCCATCTACCTGGCCGCAGCGTTCACCGTCTCCGGTACCTCAGGTGCGGTGTCGATCGGCACCCTGGTGGCCTTCACCACGCTGCAGGGGCAGTTGTTCCGACCGATGATGCAGTTGCTCTCCACCGGTGTCGACGTGCAGACCTCGCTGGCGATGTTCCGCCGGGTGTTCGACTACCTCGACCTACCCGTCGAGATCCAGGAGCCGGCGCACCCCGCCAAACTCGACAAGGTCGACGGCGAATTGCGTTTCACCGACGTCTCGTTCGCCTACCCCGGCTCGGAGATCAACACTCTCGATCACCTCGACCTGAGCGTCGCTGCCGGCCGACATGTCGCCGTCGTCGGAGCCACCGGGTCCGGCAAGACCACACTGGGGTACCTCGGAGCGAGGCTCTACGAGCCTGACTCGGGAAGCGTCACGCTGGACGGCGTGTCGCTGAGCGATCTGACCCAGGTCGACATCGCCGGCTCGATCGGCATCGTCTCGCAGGAGACCTACCTGCTGCACGCCACCATCGCGGAGAACCTGAGGTTCGCCAAACCTGATGCGACACAACGGGAACTGGAAGAAGCGGCCCAGGCCGCGCAGATCCACACCCTGATCGCCGGTCTGCCGGCGGCCTACGAGACCGTGGTCGGCGAGCGCGGTTACCGATTCTCCGGCGGGGAGAAGCAACGCCTGGCGATCGCCCGGATCATCCTGCGCAACCCGCAGGTGCTGATCCTGGACGAGGCGACCAGCGCCCTGGACACCAGGACCGAGGCTTCGGTGACCGCGGCCATCGCGGCCCTGTCACTGCACCGCACCACGCTGACCATCGCCCACCGGTTGTCAACGGTCAGGGACGCCGACGAGATCGTGGTGATGGACCACGGCCGGATCGTCGAGCGCGGCAATCACGACGACCTGCTCGCCGCCGATGGTGCCTACGCGCGACTGGTGGCCAGGGACGGGGTCGAAAGCGGGTAATCATTGCCGGATGCACGTGGATCTGCCGACTGCTGTCATTGTTGCCTTCGTGACTGCCGACAGCTCGGAGACGATATGACCGGAACCGTATCGACCGGGCAGCGCGACGCCAACTGGTTCGGCGGCGTGCGGCGGTGCGTGGCCGGTGTTCTGCTGATCTGTCTGATCAGCTGCCTGACGGTGCTGTCAACGCCTCCGGCCGGCGCAGCAGCGATGCCCGCCGGGGTGCAGAGGTCCACCGTGCTCGGCTACAGCAGGCAGCACCGGCCGATCGTGGCCTACGAACTCGGCAACCCGGCGGCCCGCTTCAAGGCTGTGGTGCTGGGTTCGATGCACGGCTACTACGAGCGGGCCGGCGAACAGGTGGTCGGGTCGATACTCACCTCGCCGGTGTCCTCGCTGATCGACCTCTGGGTGATCCCGACGATGAACCCGGACGGGGATGCGCTCGGCCAGCGTGGCAATGCCGCCGGGGTCGACCTGAACCGGAATTGGCCGGTCGGCTGGATCTACATTCCGCCGACCGGGAGCAAAATCGATTCCCACTATTCCGGTCCTTCACCACTGTCGGAACCGGAAACCCTTGCGATGTACCATTTCTTGACCGCGTTGCGGCCGAACCGGCTGGTCTCGATGCACCAGCCTCTCGATGGGGTTGACACCACCGACGGTGGCGCCCGGGACATTCCGTTTCGGAACGCTTTGGCGAACACCCTGCAATTGCCATTGAAACCACTCACCTGCTTCTCCACCTGCCACGGGTCGATGACCAGGTGGCTGACCGCCGGGCAACCCGGTGCGGCGATCACCGTTGAGTTCCCGCAGAACGTCTCGGCGGCTTATCTTTCCGGCCGGGCGGCCGGCGGCATTCTGGCGGCATTGACGGTGGGGTTGAAGTCACCGCCACCGCCGGTCACCGGATTTCTGGACGAGATCAGCGCGGCCACCGGCAGCGTTCGCCTTGTCGGGTGGGTGCTGGATCCGCAACGCACCTCTGCCGCTGGAACGGTATCGGTGACTGTGGACGGACGGCTCGTCCGCGTCATGGTCGGCAATGTTGCTCGCCCCGACGTCGACAGGGTGATGCGGGTCGCCGGCCCGCACGGCTTCGACTTCTCGTTCTGGACCGGCCCCGGCCGGCACCAGATCTGCGTCACCGGGCACGCCGCTGGGACCAGCAGCCTCGCCCATCAACTTGGTCCGTGCCGGACCGTGATCGTGCCCCCGGTCGTATTCCAGGGGATCGTCGATGTGGTGTCGGCCAGGCCGATGGCAGTGCGGATCGCCGGTTGGGCGGTCGATCCCCTGCACCCGTCGTCGCGGGAATGGGTGCGAATCTCCATTGACGGCCGAGTGGTCGCGTACGCGAACACCCTGGTGGTGCGACCGGATGTCAACCGGTTCCTGCATGTCACCGGTGAGCATGGCTTCGACGTCACCCTGCACGTCGGCCAGGGCCGGCATGCGGTCTCGGTGGTCACGCTGGCGATCGGTACGCCCAGCCTGCCCCGATTGCTGACACCCACGCCCCGGGCGGTCGTGGTGCCGGGCCGGTGACGGTCCTGGGTGGGCCGGTCGGACCTGGTGGGGGCGGGAACACAGAGCCAGGACCGCCCGTGTCAGACCAACGCGGGTGCGGCGACCTTCGGCGCCGGAATCGTGATCACGGTGAAGAGCCGCTCCAGGGCGGACTCCACCTCGGCCTTCCAGCCGATCCCAGCGGCCAGCTCGAACCGAAGTCGGGGGTAGCGGCGGTGCGACTGCACGTCGGTGAAGCCGACCGCCCTGGCGAAGTCGGCCGGCAGCAGGCACTTCGGCGGTTCCTCAGCAGTCAGCGCCCGCGTGCCGATTGCCAACCGGCCGGCCGAGTCGTCGACCGGCCCATCTTCCAGACCGAACAATTCGATCGCCCGGACACCCCGGCTGGTGAGCGTCTTGACCACGCCGTTCATCAGATAGCGGGCCAGACCCTGCCCCCGGAATTCGGGCAGGATCCGGGCGGTGGTCAGCAGTACGGCGTCCGGCGAGACCGGAGCGGTCGGGAAGGTGGCAGCGCCGGGAACCGCGGTGGGCGGGGCATACAGGGCAAACCCGACGGGCTTCTCGTCGACGGTCACGATCTGGCCGGCCGAGCCCCAGGTCAACATGACCCCCGAAAGCCAGACCTCCTTCTCGAAGCCGGCCTGATCGGCGTCCAGTCCGATGGCCGCCGACGACGGCAGCTCCCAGGAAACGCAGGAACGGCACCGACCGGGAAGGTCGCCGACCGTCGACATGGACAGCGGCACCAATGCTCGCGTCACTTGCAGCCCCGCTCCTTCTCAACTCGTCCGGCCGTCGGGCCCTGACGTCCGGCATCGACGACCGGTTGAAGGGCAACCTTCACAGAATAGGTCGCGGTCCAGCCATCGCGTGCAGTTGCGGAGACCGGCGACTGTGACAACGGTGACCCCTCCGGCGCTCCGGTGGTGGATCCCGGGCGGGTCGGGATCAGCCGATCGGTATCGCCGTCAGTGGATCCGCTCGCCCGCCATCCAGGTGCCGAGCACCGCGGCGGCCCGCACCTGTGCCGGCGAAGCGGTGCGAAGGTCGGCTCCCAACCAGACCAGATCGGCCACCTGACCAGGGTCCAGCGTGCCGGCGTCGTCGCGGAAGGCCTGCAGCGCAACACCCCTGGTGGAAGCGGTGAGGGCAGCCCGGAGGTCGAGCCGCTCGGCCGGGTACCAGCCGCCGGTCGGCTCGCCCTCCGGTGTCTGCCGGGTGACGGCTGTGATCAGGCCCTCCTGCGGGGACAGTGCGGTCACCGGCCAGTCGCTGCCGAAGGACAGCAGGGTCCCGGCGTCGGCCATCGAACGGATCGGGTACTGCAGGGCGGCACGCTCCGGTCCGATCCGCGGGACGGTGAGCACCTCCTGGGTCGGATCAGGCTGGGCCCATAACGGCTGGAAGCAGGCGATCACCCCGATTTCGGCGAGTCGGTGCAGATCGGCGGGGTCGATCACCTGGAGATGGGCGATCACCGGGCGCAGGTCACGCCGACGGATGATCTCGCCCGACAGCTCGAGGGCGTCAAGTGCGTCCCGCACGGCCGCATCGCCGATTGCGTGCAGGTGCACCTGGAATCCGGAGTCGGAAAAGGCGGCGACCGCGGCGGACAGCTCCGATCGGGTCCAGTTCGGCAGGCCGTGACTGTGCGGACAGTCGAGATAGGGCTCCAGCATCGAGGCGGTGCCCGACTCGATCACGCCGTCCACGAAGAACTTGACGGTGTTCGCGGTCAGCGTCCGGTGACCGGCCGCATCGACCTGAGTGCGGAGCCGCGTGAACTCGGCGACCTGATCGGGCCAGCCGACCGGGTCGGCCCGCATGGCGAGGTTCACCGCCACCCTCAGGGCGCCGCTGTCTGCAGCGGCCAGATAGGCCGTGACCTCGACGGGCTCGACCCAGGCGTCCTGTACCCAGGTGAGTCCCGCGGCGGCACACGCCGAGCTGGCGTCCCGGATCGCCTCGACCTGCAGGGCGAGTGCCGGAGCGGGCATGGCCGCGAACACCGCAGCCGTCGCGCCCCACTCGCGCAGGGTGCCGATCGGGCTGCCGTCAGCGCCGCGAACGATGTCACCATCCGGCGGATCCGGGGTGAGGTCAGTGATGCCGGCCAGGCGCAGTGCCTCCGAATTGCACCACAAGGTGTGATAATCGTTGGCGCGCAGCACGACCGGCCGATCGGGCAGGACCTCGTCCAGCCACGCCGCCTGGAATACGCCGGCGGGGGCGAGCGACAGGTCGAACCCACCGCCGTAGACCCAGTCGGTCTCTGGATGCTCGGCGGCCCAGTTCCGGACACCGTCGAGAATTGCCGAGAGGGTGTCGCTCCGCACCGGTGCGAAAAGACCCTCCAAGCCGGCCTGCATCGGATGGGCGTGGCCGTCACCGAAGGCCGGCAGCAGGGTGCCGCCCTGCAGATCCACCCGTTGCACGTCGCCGGCTGGATCGAGGTGTTCTCCCACCGCGGCAATGAGACCGTCGGAGACCAGCAGGTCGGCCGCCCTCGCGGTGGGCCAGTCGGCCGGGTTCCAGAGGGCACCACCGAAGAACAGGACACTCGTCACCGCACGGACCTCCCGCCTGCCAGCCGACCGGCCGCCGACGACCCTACGCGAGCCTGCGGCCCGGCAAGGGTTGACCAGTAGGGGAAATATCCAGGTTCCCTCCCGGCGGTCGCCCGGGCACACTGTGATCACCACCATTGACCAAAGCCCGCCATATCGAGCTAGGAAAACGATGACCAGGTCAGATCTCGCACCGGACGCCAGCCCATCACCGGAGGCGGCGGACTCCAGGCGTTCGTCCGGCCCGCGCAAGTTGCCGCGGGGAATCCCGTTCTTCGCCATCATCGCGGTCGCGGTGATCGCGCTGATGGCCGGCGGCGCCGGCGGCGCCTACCAGGGCAAGCTCTCCGAGGTCCAGAAGAACGACAACTCCTCCTACCTTCCGGCCTCGGCGGAGTCCACGGAGGCCGGCAACGAGGCGGCCAAATTCAACACCTCCCAATCGATTCCCGGATTCCTGGTGTTTCACCGCGACGCCGGGCTGACAGCTGACGACAAGAAGGCCATCGCCGACGTCTTCTCGGGTATGGCAACCCTCAAGGGCGTTGATGCGCAGGCGATCACGCCCCCGACGTATTCGCAGGACAATACGACGGGGTCCATCTACGCACCGTTGATCGCCAAACAGAACGGCGTCGCTCTCAACGGTAATGACCTGTCCGACAACGAGAACGGTGTCATCGCGGCGGCCAAGAAGGGCATACCCGCTGGACTGCAGGTCTATCCCGCCGGTCCCGGCGGGCTGCTGGTGGCTTTCATCGGGGCCTTCGCCGGCCTCGACGGCACCCTACTGCTGACTGCCGGCGCCATCGTCATCCTGATTCTGCTGCTGGTCTACCGGTCGCCGGTGTTGTGGTTCTTCCCGCTGTTCTCCGCCGTGCTGGCCCTTGGTCTGTCGTCGTTGATCATCTACTACCTGGCGAAGGGCGGCGTGCTGACCCTGACCGGGCAGAGTCAGGGCATCCTGTCGGTACTGGTGCTCGGCGCCGGCACCGATTACGCCCTGCTGTTGATCTCCCGATATCGGGAGGAGCTGCACAATTACGCCCGGCGCTCCGACGCGATGATCAAGGCGTGGAAGGAGTCTGCCCCGGCCATCTTCGCCTCGGGGGCGACGGTGATCATCGGGGTGCTGTGCCTGAGTTTCTCGGAACTGAACTCCAACAAGAGCCTCGGGCCGGTCTCCGCGATCGGCATCGCGTGCACCCTGCTGGTGATGATGTCCTTCCTGCCGGTGGCACTGGGACTGGCCGGCAGATGGGTCTTCTGGCCGCGCCGCCCGACCATCGCCACCGCGGCCGCCGAGCCGGGGACCGCCGGGATCTGGGGTCGGATCGCCCGATTCATCGGCTCTCACCAGCGTCGCGCCTGGATCGGCGCCGTGGTCCTGCTGCTGCTGTGCCTGCTCGGGCTCGGCGGTCTCAAGACCAACGGACTGACCACAGCACAGGGGTTCACCAATAAGCCGGACGCCGTCGTCGGGCAGAACTTGTACGACTCGAAGTTCCCGCAGGGCGTTGGCGCTCCTGCTGTCATCGCGGTGAATGCGTCGGCCGCCGACAAGGTGATCGCCGCCGCCGCCGCGGTGCCGGGCGTGGCGAGGACGCCGGGGTCGGTCTGCGTCCAGATCGACTACGCGAAGGTCGCCGCACTGCGGGCCGGCGGCTCATCCGGCCAACCGGCCGGAGCCGCCGCCGGATGCCCGCCGGCCGCACTGCAGGTAGCGCCGATCAACGGGCGGACCGTCGTCAACGCCACCCTGACCAACTCCTACGACTCGCAGGCCGCGTTCGACACCATCGCCCGATTGCGGGTGACGGTTCACGCGGTGGCGGGCGCAGATGCGTTGGTGGGCGGCCAGTCCGCGGCCACCCTCGACGTCCACGACGCCTCGGTGCACGACCGCAACCTGATCATTCCGATCGTGCTGGTGGTCATCTTCCTGGTGCTTGCCCTGCTGCTGCGCGCGCTTTTGGCACCGCTGCTGCTGATAGCCACCGTGGTGTTCTCCTTCTTCGCGACCCTCGGCGTCTGCGGCTGGACCTTCACGCACGTTTTCGGGTTCGCCGGCGCTGACCAGTCGTTCCCGCTGTTCGCATTCGTCTTCCTGGTGGCACTGGGAATCGACTACAACATCTTCCTGATGACCAGGGTCAGGGAGGAAACGCTCAAGTTCGGCGCGCGTCAGGGGGTGTTGCGCGGACTGGCGGTGACCGGTGGGGTGATCACCTCAGCGGGTGTGGTACTGGCCGCGACGTTCACCGTGCTCGGGGTGCTGCCCCTGGTTTTCCTGGCCGAGCTGGGGTTCGCCGTCGCCTTCGGAGTACTGCTGGACACCCTGATCGTCCGGACCATCCTGGTGCCGGCCCTGGCCCACGACATCGGTCGCAAGATCTGGTGGCCCTCCAAGCTCGCCTCCGGCGCCGAGTAACCCCACACCCCCCCGCGCACCCCCCCCCGCGCACCCCCACTGCGCACCCCCACCGCGCATACCGCTCCGCCCATTTCGGATCGGATCAGCCGCAATTCGGGCAGTCTGATACACGGAGCCGGGGCTTCACCTCATCCCATGTTTGATGTGATCCAGATCACATCACGCACTGTCGATGGCGGCCGGCGTCCCTCGTCTTCCTGGCAGGTCCGCAACAGGGCGGGCCAGCCGAGAGGAGCTTCGATCATGAGCAAGTTCATCTACCTGTACGCCGGCCCGGTTCGTCCCATGGACGACCAGACGGCCGAAGCCGCTGCCGAACAGATGCAGGCCTGGGGATCGTGGATCGGCAAGGCCGGCAAGGCTCTGGTGGACGTGGGATCGCCGTTCGGCGCCCGGACGTCGGTCGCCGGTGACGGATCCCCGGCTGTGCCCAGTGCGCAGAACGGCTACAGCATCGTCGAGGCGCCCGATCTCGACGGTGCCAAGGCCCTTCTTGACGGACACCCCTTCATCACCGCCGGCGACCCGGAGTACGCCGTCGAGGTCTTCGAACTCGTTCCGATGTGATTTCCGATCGGGGCGCCAAGTCGTCTGGGCCGCTGGGATATCTTTCCCAACTGGGAAGTTAAAGTGCGTTGGTGCCCCACCCACCAACCGCCGAGCTCAACTGGTGGCAGGCCGGGCTGTTGGCGCTGCTGTTGTTCGCGCTCACGGTGGTCATCGGTCGGCTCCGGATCTCCTGGGCACACAACGTCGCCCCTTTCCTGAGGGAGGCCGGCATCGTCGCGCTGCTGTTCGCGCTGTGGCAGCGGGCCGGTCAGCTGTCCCAGCACAGCTCGGTGGCCGCCTTCGACCGCGGTCGCTGGATCGACAGGGCCGAGCAGTTCGTGCACCTGCCGTCGGAGCGACTGCTCCAGGTGGGTCTTGTCGATCACCCGACGCTGGGGCAGTGGGCGAACCTCTATTACGCAGTGATGCACTTGAGCACGACCGGGGCCATGTTGTTCTGGCTCTTCTGGCGGCATCGCGACAAGTACTCGAGAGTCCGCACCACGCTGGCTATCTTCACCGGACTCGCGCTGCTGGTGCAGCTGCTCTCGGTGGCCCCGCCGCGTCTGCTGCCGAGCCTCGGCTTCATCGACATCGCCGAGCGCTACGGTCAGTCCGTCTACGCCAACACCGGCTTCAGCGCCCAGGCGCTGCTGGCGATGCCGTCGGTGCACATCGGGTGGGCGGTCGTGGTGGCCGGCGCTGTGCTGTATGCCGGCGTCGGCCACCTGCGGTTCCTGATCCTGCTGCATCCCCTCCTCACGCTCTACGTCGTCACGGCGACCGGCAACCACTGGTGGTTCGACAGCCTCGCCTCACTGATCCTGCTCGCCCTGGTGGTCGGCGGGCAGGTCGCCTGGTTCCGCTGGCGCGACCGCAACCGGGCGTCAGGTGAAGTCCGGGGCACCCTCATGCCGGACCGGATCGGGCAGGTCGGGGCCACCGCGCCGGTCAGCCCCTGAGATCGGAAAATTGTTCTTCTGCACTCCTTGACCCTGACACCGTGTGAGGCCACACAGTAGGAGGCGTCATGTTCACCATCGGAGATTTCGCCGGCCTCGGCCGGGTGTCGGTCCGCATGCTGCGTCACTACGACAGCATCGGCGTACTGAGCCCGGCCGCGGTCGACCCGGTCAACGGGTACCGGCTGTACAACGCAGATCAACTTTCCCGACTCAACCGCATCGTCGCCCTGAAGGATCTCGGATTCACCCTCGCGCAGGTGCATTCGATCCTCCTGAACCAGGTTGATGCCGGCGAGCTGCGCGGAATGTTGCGGCTGCGTCGGGCCGAACTCGAGGCGCAACTGGAGGCCGACGCAACGCGGCTGACCGGTGTCGAGGCGAGATTGAAGATCATCGAGAGCGAGGGCATCATGAAAACGCAGGACGTGGTACTCAAGAACATCGATACCGTCAGAATCGCCGAGATGACCGATTCTGCTGGGTCGTTCCGGACCAGCGATATCGCACCGGTCATCCAGGCGCTATACCCGAAATTGATGCAAAATTTGGGTGCTGCCGACGTCAAACCGTCGGGCTACGGAATCGCGTACTACGAGACGGCGCCGGATGAATCCGTCGTCATACACGCGGGGATCATGGTCAAGTCGGACCCCCGACCCGGCCTGCCATTCGCCATTGTCGATCTGGAAGGAGCCAATGCGGCAGCGACCCTGATCCACCACGGCTCCATGGACCACTGCGAGAGCAGCTATCAGACGCTCGCCCAGTGGATGGAGTCGAACGGCTACCGCAGCAACGGGTTCGCCCGCGAGTTCTACCTCGACTACGACCCCGAGAATCCCGAGAACGGAGTCACCGAAATACAAATTCCGGTCGAGAAGGTTTGACCCCGCAAAGAATTCGCGGTTGATCCGGTTGACCGGGTGCATTCAGCGCCCGGCCACCGGACTACTCATCGGGATCGCGTATCTCGTCGCGAATCCAGCCGATGTAGCGGTCGGCCGACTTCTTGACCGCTGCCTGACCACCGCTGTCGATCCCGCGGCCGTCGAACGCACCGTAGATCCGGTCGAAGACCAGCGGCACGACAGCACCCGCGACCTGGCGCACCAGCCGCTCCGGCAGCGGGATCAGGTTGGGGTAGCTCCGCATGAAGGAAACAGTCGCTCCATCGGCGTTCACCATCAGGGTGTCGCCGACCAACAGCGCTCCACCACCGCCGGCTCCGGCCGGCCACTCCAGGACGCAGCTACCGGGGAAGTGCCCGCCGCACTGGGCGAGGTTGACACCAGGTAGCACCTGCTGTTTCCCGGACCACAGTCGGATGGCCTCGTCCGGCCGGCGGATCCAGCGCCGATCGGACTCGTTGACGTAGACGGGCACACCGTCGAAGGCCTTGCTCCAGCTGATCGAGCAGCCGACCAGGTGCGGATGGCTGGACGCGACCGCGGCCACTCCACCCAACTTGATGACGTCGTCGATCATCTGCTGGTCGAGGTAGCCGGGCGGCTCCCAGAGCACGTTCCCGTCCGCAGTACGGAGCAGCAGCCCACGCTGCCCGATCCCGAAGGAAGGCGACACCCGCACCGCGAACAGGTTTGGCTCGATCTCGGTGAAGCTACCGGTGTGTCGGCCGGCCAACTCCGTCAGCGACGTCCACCGCTGCCCCGCTGCCGGCACGTACTGCCGCTCGTCAGAACAGATCGCGCACCGCGCCGGAGATCGGGCGGTATTGGCGTGTTCGATCCCACAGGCGACGCAGATCCAGACCGTCATGGTTGTCAGCCTGGGACCGGCCCGCGGCTGACGCAACCCGGCCGGTGTCCGGATGCACGGTAAGATCGCCAGGTCCGCCCCGGCATCCGCACCCTACTGCGCCCGCTCCCGACCCAGCCCGGCGGCGGCGAGCTGAAGGAACGCCTGATGACCGGGAACAGCCTCGACCGACACATGCCCCTGTATGCGCAGCGCACCGCTGGCATGCGAGCTTCGGCAGTCCGGTCGCTGTTCGCAGTCGCCAACCGACCCGAGGTCGTTTCGCTGGCCGGGGGCATGCCGTACCTGCAGTCGCTGCCGCTGGAGAGTATCGCCGCCGAGGCCGCGAAGCTGATCGCCCAGGACGGCCTCGTCGCGCTGCAGTACGGATCGGGCCAGGGCATCGCCGAACTGCGGGAACAGATCTGCCAGGTGATGGCGCTGGAAGGCATTGCGGCGCATCCCGACGACGTAACGGTCACCGTCGGCTCCCAGATGGCGCTCGACCTGGTGACCAGGGTGTTCTGCGATCCGGGCGACGTCATCCTGGCCGAGGCCCCGTCCTACGTCGGCGCCCTCACCACGTTCGCCTCGTATCAGGCTCAGGTCGTCCACATCGAGATGGACGGCGACGGGCTCATTCCGTCTGCGGTCATGGCCGCCATCGAGTCCTGCCGGGCCGCCGGGAAGCGGATCAAGTTCCTGTACACGATTCCGAACTTCCACAACCCGGCCGGCGTGACCATGTCCGATGCGCGCCGGTTCGAACTGGCGGAGATCTGCCGCGAGGCGCGCATCCCGATCCTGGAGGACAACCCCTACGGGCTGCTCGGTTTCGACGACAAGATCCGCCGGGCGATCCGCGCCGACGATGCCGAGAACGTCATCTATCTCGGGTCCTTCTCCAAGACCTTTGCCCCGGGACTGCGGGTCGGATGGGTGCTGGCGCCGCACGCGGTGCGCGAGAAGCTGGTACTGGCCAACGAGAGTGCCACCCTGAACCCACCCGTGTTCAATCAGCTGATGGTGTCGAGATACCTGGCCAACTTCGACTGGCAGAGCCAGGTCAAGGCCTACCGGCACACCTATGCCGAACGGCGTGACGCGATGCTGGCCGCACTCGAGACCCACATGCCGGAGGGCACCACGTGGACGAGGCCCGAGGGCGGATTCTTTGTCTGGGTCACCCTGCCGGCCGGTTTCGACACCGCAGCCATGCTGCCGCGGGCGGTCACCGCCAGAGTCGCCTATGTTCCCGGGACCGCCTTCTATGCCGACGGTCTGGGGTCACGCCAGATGCGGCTGTCCTTCTGCTTTCCGACGCCCGAGCGGATCACCGAAGGCATCAGGCGACTCGCAACGGTGCTGGACAGCGAACTGGATGTGATGCGCACCTTCGGTGCCACCGGTACTGGGGCACCGCTGCCTTTGCTGCGAACGAACCGCGGGCCGTCCTCGCCTTCACCGGACATCTACTGACGCCGAACGGAAGTTGCGAGAGATGACTGATCGTCATGTGGTGGTACTGGCGGGTGGACTGACCCACGAACGCGAGGTGTCGCTACGGTCCGGATCAAGATTGACCGATGCCCTGCGGCGGCAGGGTCTGGAGGTGACCGTCCGGGACGCGGATGCTGCCCTGTTTCCCTGGCTCGTCAGTGCCAAGCCGGATGCGGCGATCATCGCGCTGCACGGCGGTCGTGGCGAGAACGGCGCGGTTCAGGGTGTTCTCGAGTTGGCCGGTGTCCCGTATCTCGGCACCAGATCGCACGACTGCCGGCTGTCCTGGGACAAGCCGACGGCGAAGACACTGGTACAGCGCGCCGGTTTTCTGACCCCAAACTGGCTCACTCTGTCGCACAACACTTTTCGTGATCTGGGCGCTGCTTCGCTGATTGGCGCGCTGGTCGAGCATCTGGGTCTGCCGCTGATGCTCAAGCCCCACCAGGGCGGTTCAGCACTGGGTGCGTCGGTCGTTCGCAACGCGTCCGAGGTACCGGGCGCCCTCGTTCAGGCCTTTGCATACGGCGATGTGGTCCTGGTCGAGCAGTTCGTCGATGGCGTCGAGATCGCGGTCACCGTCATCGACGGACCGGACGGGCCTCGCGCCCTGCCCGCCGTCGAGATCGTCCCCGACAGCGGAGTTTTCGACTACGAGTCCAGGTACACCGCCGGGTTGACCACGTACTACACGCCGGCCAGGATCATGACCGAGCAAGCGGCGGCGGCGGCCGCGCTGGCCATCGGCGCTCACCAGGCCCTTGGCCTCCGTGATGTCTCGCGGACGGACGCGATCGTCGACGCCACGGGCGGAGTGCAGTTTCTCGAGGTCAACGTCTCCCCCGGGCTTACCGAAACCTCGATGCTCCCGATGTCGGTGGAAGCGGCCGGAGAGGAACTGGGCGGCGTGTATGCACAGCTCATCGAACACGCGATCTCGCGCGGCTGACTGTCCCCGGTAGCCCTTCTGGTGTCAGGACGCCGAGCTCAGTGCATGATCGGGGTCTCCCGATAGTTTGCCCGGCCGGCGGAGCGGGAATGCACGTAACGTGATCACCGCGGCACCCGGGGTGGCCCGAGTTTCGACCAGCAGAAAGTTCGAGGGAAGACTCATGCAGTGGTGGGTGTGGTTGATCATCGTGATCGTTGTGCTGGTGGTGCTGCTCGGCAGCTTCCTGGCCATTCAGGCCAGACGCCGCAGTGGCGGGGTCATCATCAGTGACCGTAAGCGTGGTCAACGAAAATGAGTACGCTGCTGCGGGCCAGCGAGCTGGCCCATCGGGTGGTCGTCACCTTCGCCGGCGAGGACGTCGCCCAGATCAAGGACATCGTCTACGCCGCCAACGGTGGTCAGATAGGCGCGTTCACGCTGGCCGGCCGTGGCCTGTTCGCCGGGCCGCTGAAGGTAGCGCTGCCGTGGGCGGCCGTCGCCGCGCTCGGCCCGGACGCCGTGGTCATCGAGTCGGAGGACGTCCTGGTTCCGCTGGCCGAGGTTTTCGCCGAGTCGGACGGATCGGTCGGTTCCGGAAAGGGCGACATCCTCAAATCCGAGGTGCTGACAGACGCCGGCACCTCGCTCGGTCGCGTCTCCGACGTCATCATCGGGATAGGTTCAGCGCAAGGCGGTCAGGCTGACGTCGTCGGCTACCAGATCGACCCGGCCGAAGGCCTCGGCCGGGGGAAGCAGCCCCTGCTCATTCCGTTGCCGGATACATTGTCGGCCTCCGGGAAGCATCTGATGGTGCCGGCCGCGGCAGCCAATTACCTGACCGACGACCTGGCCGGGTTCAGTTCGGCCATCGAAGCATTCAGATCTCAATTGGGCGGGGTGAGCTGATGTTGTTCTCGGAAGCGATCGGTCAGCGGGTGGTCAGTACCGGCAATGCCGAAACCGTCGGCCACGTCGGGTCTCTCGTCATCGACCCGGCGGTGGGCAAGGTCGTTGCACTGTCCTTGAAGAAGACGCCCGGATCGGGCGACCTTTTGCCCTGGAAGGACATCACCGCGTTCGGTGTGGATGCCGTGACGGTGGCCGACGACCAGTTGATCGTCCAGGAGGAGGGTCAGTACGCGGAGCTGAACTCCAAGGCGCACGTCATCTTGAAGAAGCGCATTCTGGACACTGCGGGGCTGCAACTCGGCACCGTCCGCGATGTGGACTTCGACCCGAACGACGGCACCATTCTGGGCCTGCTCACCGACGACCAACCGGTCGACGGGCACAGCCTGATCGGCATTGGTTCCTACGCGGTGATGGTCCGGGCCTGACCCCGCCCGATGCGAGTGGGTCATCAGCCGGAAGGTTTGCCCGGGTAGCGCAGACTTGCCGGGTCGGGACGATACCCGGGGCGGGTCGTCGTACCGCCCGCCTGCTCACGCTTCTTGTGGGCCAGCCCGGCCAGCGTCTCGAGCATCACCCGGTGTGCGTTGTTCACCGTGTTGTCCGCATGGTCGTAGGGCGGCGATACCTCCACCACATCCATTGCCACCAGAGGTGTCTCCAGGGCGATCGACCGGACGGCGCGGAGCAGGTCAGCCGGGCTCATGCCGCCCGGCTCCGGTGTCCCGGTGCCGGGAGCGAAACCCGGGTCGAGCACGTCGATATCCACCGACAGATACAGCGCATCGCACCCGTCGCTCGCGGTGGCGATCGCGTCCGCGATGACCGGCCGCACTCCCCTGTCCCACAGCTCATGCATCAGATGCCAGGTCATCTCCTGCTCCAGCATCCAGTCGAACGTCTCCGGCGGTGGCCAGTACCCGCGCAGCCCGACCTGGACGAAGTTCCTGCCGCGCACCGCACCCGACTCGATCAGCCGGCGCATCGGCGTGCCATGCGACGCGAGATTGCCTTCGATGATGTCGGCCGTGTCGGCGTGCGCATCGAAGTGAAGCAGGCCGAGCTTGCCCCACCCATGGTGTCGGGCCACCGCCGTGGCGGACGGCCAGGTGATGGAATGATCACCGCCGATGACAATCGGGAAGGCTCCGGCGACAAGGACTCCCGCCACCTTGCGTTCGATGTTGCGCAGCGAAGCTCCGGTCAGCCCGTGTGGGCAGTAGGCGTCGCCATTGTCGACGACGTCGAGCCAGTCGTAGAGCTCGATGCCAAGATCCAGGTGGTACGTGCCGGGGTCATACGCGGTGGAACGGACGTATTTGGGTCCGAACCGGGCACCGGCCCGATTGGTGGTGTTGATGTCGAACGGTGCGCCGATCACCGCGACATCCGGCCGCCGAGCCGCCAGCCCGGCCGCTGTGCCAACCCAGTCCCGGCCGCCGAATGTCGGCAGGCCGAGATTGTCGTTGTCGTCGACGTTTTCGACCTTCGGTGCGGAAGGCGGTGCATCCGGCAACGGCGCCGGATCCTCCGTGGCCCCCGGCCGGACCCCGTCACGAAAAGCCCAGTCGGGCAGCCCATGGGGAAGATCGAGTGTCATCGGAACTACTTCCGGCCGGGCGTCCAGTTCATACCCCAGTTGTAAGCGCGGTCCAGTACCGACTGGCCACCGTTGATGTACTGCACCTCGCGTTGGACCACCAGGTCGTTGCCGTGATTGATGAGCTGAGCCACCGCGCAGATCCGGGACGCCTGGCTCGTCGCGTCCAGCCGGACCTCGATCTGCGGACCATTGATCGGGCTGAGGGTGACCACCCCGTCAACCGCGGCCCAGTTCGGCGCACCCTCATAGATCATCGCGAAGATCAGTACCCGGCGGAATCGACCCGGCTGATCCAGATTGATCGTCATGTTCTCGCCCCCGGTGACCGAACCCGTCCGATCGTCGCCGTCGAGTTTTATCCACGGCGGCCGATCCAGCGAACCGAACGAGTTGCCAAGCGCCTGGACGACACCCTTCGAACCGTCCGAGAGTTCATACAGGCACCCAAGATCCAGATCCACCCCAGCGGATCCTCCGGCGGCCTGCGCGGCCAGGCGCTTGAAGAAGCCGCCGGCTTTCTGCGCGCTCGGTGCAGCACCAGCGCCCTGGGACCAATTCAGATTGATCCGGATATTGCCGGTACTGCCACCGGACTTCGTCAGCGACACCTGCGGCGCCGAGGCCGTGAGCGTGACCTTCTGCAGGGAAACCGCACCTGGTCGGCCACCCCCGGGCACCGATGCCGTCGGCTGATATGCCGGCGGGGGCGGGTACCCGGCTGCGGGCTGATGGGCAGCCGGCGGCGGGTACGGGGCAGGCGACGTCGGCGGCGGATAGCTGCCGGGGGCAGGCGGCGGATAGCTGCCGGGGGCAGGCGGCGGATAGCCGCCGGGGGCAGGCGGCGGATAGCCGCCGGGGGCAGGCGGCGGATAGCCGCCGGGGCCAGCAGCAGCGGACGCACCGGGAGCAGGCGAAGCCGGCCGTGGCGCACTGATCCGTGGCGGGACAGGGGCGGCGGGGGCGGCGGTCGACTCCGTCTCCTCCGGCGGCGTGTACCAGGAGGGCACCCCGGACGCCGACTGCGCGGCAGGAGCGGGCGGCGCAGCGGGTGGAGGTTCCGGGTCAGGCTTCCGGCGCCGGGAGTAGTCGATGGCCATTTTTGCTCCTGTCAGTGTCGGCCGGCAGGACTCCAACGGTCGTTGGTCAGCGGCCGGCCTTCGTCCGGGCGCTTCGGCATTGCGCGATCGTGCCGTGCAATGCCGAAGCCGGGCCCGGGCGGAGTTGTGCGGAAACGTCAGATGTTGACGCCGAAATCGCGGGCGATGCCCGCCAGGCCGCTGGCATAGCCCTGGCCGATCGCCCTGAACTTCCATTCGGCGCCGTTGCGATAGAGCTCGCCGAAGACCATCGCCGTTTCCGTGGAAGCGTCCTCGGTGAGGTCGTACCGGGCGAGCTCTGCACTGTCGGCTTGATTGACCACGCGGATGAAAGCGTTGCGGACCTGGCCGAACGACTGCTGCCGAGTGTCGCCTTCATAGATGGAGACCGCGAACACCACCGAGGAGATGTCCGGCGGAACCGCAGCCAGATCGACCTTCACCTGCTCGTCATCGCCGTCCCCACCGCCGGTCAGGTTGTCGCCGAGGTGCTCGATCGACCCGTCCGGCGAACGCAGGTTGTTGAAGAAGATGAAGTACTGATCGGACTTGATCTTGTGATCCGCACCGAGGGCCAGCGCACTGGCATCCAGGTCGAAATCCACGCCGGTAGTGGCGCGGGCATCCCAGCCCAGACCCACCGTGACCGCCGTGAGATTCGGGGCGGCTTTCGTCAGCGAGACGTTGCCACCCTTGGTCAGGCTCACACCCATTGCCGGCTCCTCCTACATTTTTGCCAGCAGCACACGATCGGCGCTGCTCGTAGTGACTTCTGCACCTCGAACGCGCAATGGGCGCCCCGAAGTTCCCTGCGGCGACACCAGCAGCATCGCCAGCACGGAACGCTACACGGGCCGGGTTGTGGCGTCCTGTGGAACGGGACGAATGCTTCGCCGGCTTGCGGCCCGAACAACGGGAGGGCGTTCACCGACCGTCCTCGCGTCTCATCGCCACCCGCCGTCAGCCGACCCCACCTGCGTGCGCCGTAGGATTCCAGGTGATGGCCAAGAGCTGGTCGGGACGCCTTTCACGGCGACCGCAGGAGCAGGCTGCGCAGGCCGCCCAGGACGGCGCTGTTGCGGCCTTTCTCGACCTGGACAAGCGGCAGTCGTACGTGAGCGACGGCATCGACGCGGTCAACCAGAGCAGCACGGACGGCCCGGGTCCGTCGGGGCTGACGCGGGAGTGGGAACCCATCCGGCAACGAGTGTTCGACATGTCCGCCAAATATTTGAACACGGCAGAATCGCACTCGCTGTTGGACGCCACCGATCGCCCGACCGGTGTCGACCCGAGCACCGCGATCACCGCGTTCACCGATGTCCACCGGGAATTGGCCGACACCGCAATGGCCGTGGACGGCTTCTACCGCAGACACTCCGACGTGCTCGAGCAGGCCAAGTCACTCCGGGCGGCGACGCCACAGATCTCCGCCGAGGCCAGGGCAGCCGCGTTGGCGGTGGAGACCCAATTGGCCAAGGCCGAGGCAGACGGCTTCGGATACCCGAGCGTGATGACCGCAGCCGGCGAATTGGTGGACGCGCTCTCGGCGCTCAAGACCGCGGAAACCGTCGGATCACCCCTGGAAATCCGACGCGCGGCCGCGGCCGTCCGCGCCGCCGCCGACGCCGTCGGGGCCAGGATCTCTACCGCTCGTTCGCTGCTGCCTTCGGTGCGCGGCTCGCTGAGCAGCGTCAAAACCAGAATCGAGGCGGTGACGACCAGGCTGGAGTCATTGCCGGCAACCAGGTCCGCCCTGCTCCGGGAGTTCTCCGCGGACTGCTCCAAGGATCTGGGCGGAGCCGACGACCGCGCCCGCCGAGCGCTCGACCAGGCACGGCAGGAGTGGGCGGCCGCGCAGTCTGCGCTGAGGGCCGGCCAGCCGGAACCGGCGGCCGCCCACCTGACCACCGCCCGGTCCCGGCTGTCCGCAGCCGAGGCCGATGGCGATTCGATGGGCGAACGACTTCGCGTCCTGCGGCAGACGAAGGCGGACCCCAGCGCAGCTGCCAAGGCCACCCGGTTCACCTTGCGAGACGCGCAGTTGCTCGTCGTCGACCGGGGACTGGTGAAGCAGTGGGGATCGGTACTCGACGCACAAGCTGCGCGCATGGAACGCGCCGCCGCCGAACTGACCGGAACGCATCCGGACTATTGGTCCTACCTGCAGACCCTGCACTCGGTCGATGCCTTCGTGAAGAACGTCATCGACCGGGTGCGGGGCGAAGGCAGATGAGCCGCCTTCGGTGAGGTCGGTCAGCTGGCCGCTGCATCCAGCGGCACCGCGGCGAGCAGCGGCTCCAGTGGTTTCGGCGACATGATCGACACCGACGCGGCGGGTCCGATCTGGGTCGGTCCGAGCATTGTCAATGGGATCACCGACGACACACTCACGTACTGAGCGCCGAGCCTGGGACGCAACGGCCCCGGATCGTGTCCCAAGGCCACCTGAACAGCGGCCCACGGCAGGTTCACTCCGGCAAGAGCCGTCTGGTACAGCCCGCCGGAGGGCCTGGAATTGATCTCCAGCAGGGCCGGCCTGCCCTCGAAGGAGCGGAACTGCACGTTGACCAATCCGTCGAGCTCGAAGTGCTCGACAAGTTCGGCAGCCAGCCCGGGAAGCACCGGGTCCCCGCCGATCACGCGTCGGCGGCCGCTCTTGCTCCTAGGTACGGCGGCGAGGGTCCGGCCGCCGGACGCCAGTACGTCAACACTGGTCTCCGGACCGGGCAGGTAGGCCATCACCATCATCGGCGGGATGTCAGTGGCATGCTCGAGCGCCTGGCGCACCACGGAGACGCCGACCATCGGTCCGACCGGACCAAGCAGAGCCTGCAGATTCGGTCCGCCACGCGTGACGAATCGAACGCCGTCAGCGCCCACACCCAGGGCCGGTTTGACGATGAGGGGGCAGTGGCTGGTCCACTGATCATCCAGGTCGTCCAGCGCGGAATTGAATTCGGCGAGCGACCGCGCCACTCGCCATGGCGGAACCAACTCGCTGCCGGCGAGCGCCAGATATGTGGCCGCCTTGTCCGCGAGGGTGTCGATCGCCCAGGCGGGCGGGCAGATCAGCGCCGTGCCAATTGCGCTGAACTCGTCGGCGCGATGTGCGATCTGCGACTGACCGGCAACCGGCAGTAACACGTCGATTTCATGAAGTTCGCATAGCGCAAGCATCTGGTCCACGAAGTCGGGCTCGGTCACCACCGGTTCCCTGAGCCGGTGGTCGCAGCCGGTCAGCATGGGGGAGGACGGGTCGGCATGCGAGCCATACAACTCAACCGGGACTCCATCGGCGTTCTGCCGCAACATGTTCAGTACATGTAGGGTCGTCGCGTAGTTCCGGTTGAGCCAGATCCGGACTGATTTCACCTATACTCCGAGCGCTGGCTTTGGGGATTGTCTTCTCCTCAGCTTAACTCTTGGTGAACTCCTCGTGCGCCCCCTGTCGGCCGCTCCCGCCTGCGGTCATTGTTTGCACGGCATGACTGTCGCGTAATTCACTCGATCGGGGTCGGCATCCTTGCCCGCCGGGCAGGCTCGATCCGAAGGGCTCGATCGGAAGTGGGGCAAACTGTCAACAGGGTGTCCGACGGCCTGTATAAACGCCTATCATGTCGGTGTCTCACCTGCTGTGACCCATTGTCAGTGTCATTGCCGTTGTGTCGCAAGTGATTCGAATTCCCGCTACGCACGTACACAGAGAGTCAACCGGAAGGAAGGCAAGTGCGTCACTTCGACCACCTCACGCAGACCGTGCGCGACGAGTTGTTCGCGTGCGCCCCGGGAGAATTCGACAAGAGCAGCCCGCGGACGTTGCTGGCCAACGCCCTCGGAGCCACCCTCTATGTTCCGGGCATCCGTGACGACCTGGCGCGGGCGATCACCCGCCGGGCCGCCGAGGGAGTCAGGTCGATGGTGGTCGACCTCGAGGACGCAGTTGCCGACCAGCATGTCGATCAGGCAGTGGAGAATGTGACAAAGGCACTGATCGAGTTGGGCGGCGCCCCCCAGCAGACGCTTCTATTCGTGAGAGTTCGCACTCCCGAACACATTCGAGAGATCATCGACGGTATCGGGCAGTCCACCTGCGCCCTGACCGGATTCGTCCTGCCGAAGTTCTCGGCCGCTACCGGTGCGCGTTTTCTGGGTGAAATCCTCTCAGCCTCCGAACGCATAGGCGAAAGACTTTTTGCGATGCCGGTATTGGAGACACCAGATGTTCTCTACCGGGAAAGCAGGGACGATGCCCTCTCGGCAATCCGCGACCTTCTCAATCAATATCGGGACATGGTATTGGCGTTGAGGTTGGGCGCAACCGATCTCTGCGGTCTTTACGGAATTCGTCGTGATCGTGATCTGACCATTTATCACGTTGGTGTCGTCGCCGAATTGATTTCCGAAGTCGTGAACCACCTCGGTAGAGCCGACGGCACCGGCTACACCATCGCGGGGCCCGTCTGGGAGTACTTCGCCGGCCACGAGCGGATGTTCCGTCCCCAACTGCGAGCGACACCGTTCGAGGACCGTCACGCCCAGTCCTTCCGGCATCAATTGGTCTCGAAGGACTTCGACGGACTCATTCGGGAGATCGTGCTGGACCGCACGAACGGACTCAGCGGAAAGACCGTCATCCATCCGTCGCACGTGGCTGCTGTGCATGCCCTCTCCGTCGTCCCGCACGAGGAATTCGGCGATGCCAGCGACATTCTGGAATCGGACGACGCCGGTGTACGGGCCTCCGGGTACCGGAACAAGATGAACGAGATGCGCCCGCACCGTCGATGGGCCGAGCGCGTACGGGATCGGGCCGAGGTCTTCGGCGTGGCCAACGCCGGAGTCTCGCATGTGGAAATCCTCACGGCACTGCTGGACCGATGATCGATCGAGCCGCCCACCCGATGGACGCCGTGGGTCAGCCGGGCCGCGCAGATCTCGGCGCCTGGGTGAGGACCCAGTTCGGTGTCGCACTGCAGACGGTTTCGTCACCGGTCCAAATGGAGATCGGAGATCTTGTCGGTCTTGCCCTTCGCCGCAACCCCAAGCGTGCGCACCTGCTGGTCTCCACGGTGCTGGGCAAACATCTACCGGTGGATCCGAACGTTGTCGTTGCCGTCGGACGCCTGCTCGGCGAGTTGGTCGCGGAGCAGTTGGGAATGGCTGATCACCGGGACGAGTGGTCCGGCCCGGCGGGCGCTGCGGTTCGCGACGCGGACCCGGTGCCGTTGATCGACGCGTTGGACCATGTGCTGCTCGACCGAGCCGTATCGCCGCTGGTGGTCCTGGGCTTCGCAGAGACTGCGACGAGCCTGGGTCATCTCGTCGCCGACCAGCTGCGGGCGCGGTGTTACCTGCATTCCACTCGCCGCGTCGTGCCCGGTGTGGAAATCGCCGGAACCTTTGAAGAAGGTCACTCCCATGCAACCAGTCATCTCTTGCTGCCCATTCCGGTGGGCCTGCTGGACGCCGATGGACCTCTGATCCTCGTGGACGACGAGTTGTCCACCGGCCGGACCGCGATGGGCACCATCGCCCAGGCGCATCAACGACGGCCGCGGGATCACTACGTCATCGCCAGCCTGATCGACCTTCGCGGCGACGAGGACGAGGCCGAAATGCAGGCGCTCGGTCTGCGGCTGGGCTGTCGAATCGACGTCGTATCGCTGGCCAGGGGGGTGGTGACCCTACCGGCCGGCCTACCCGCGGCGGTGACAGCACATCTTTCGGGCGCCGCCACGGCGTCGGCAGGCACCCAATTCGATCCCGCGCCACCGGTGGTGCCGATTCGTCTCCCCTGGCCCGCCGGCGTTCCCGATGGCGGACGACACGGCTTCACCTCTGCCGACCGACCCATCTTCGAAGCCTCCTTGGCACGGTCGGCAGCACTGCTGGCCGATGTGGTCAGAGACCGGCTGACCGACGCTCCGGCGGGTAACCGGGTATTGGTCGTCGGCACCGAGGAGCTGATGTACCTGCCATTGCGCCTGGCCCAGCACCTGAGCCGCGATCCAGCGCTGCGTGTCGGCTTCCAGTCGACCACCAGGTCGCCAGTGCTGCCAGTGGCCGACCCCGGCTATCCGGTTCGCCGGCAGTTCAGCTTCGCCGACGCAGCCGGCGACCTCGACACGCCTAGATTCCTGTACAACGCCAACGCGGGTTCCCAAACTCCCGATCATCCGAGCGACCCGGACCTCATCGTGCTGGTAGCCGATGCCGCAACGGACACTGCCGAGCTGACCGGACCTCGCGGCCCGGTCGCCGCCTTGCGGGCCGGCGGCCTTCGGGTCGAGTTGGTGCTGCTCGGGGCTGTCGATCCGGCACAGTTGGCAGTCGGCCGCGGTGTCCCGGCCGCGTCCGGGCCCGTGTCCGGGTCGCGGCCGGATCTGCCCCAGCCTCTGACCGGGCCGGTGTTCGGCTCGTACGCACCGGCCGACGTCCGCTGGTTGCTCACCGACCTTTCGGAGGTGGATCTGGAAGGGGCGGTGGCCGATCGGGAGGTCGCGATCCAGGCCGGTACCGCCCACTACGCCGAGTCATTGCCGGTTGAATTCGTTCCCGACGCCGCTTACCGAGAATTGTTCGATCGGGTGCTCCAGGAATCGGCGGAACGCCTGGCAATGGCCGTCGGTCGAGTCACGGAATTGGTTCTTCGGGAACGAGGAACCGATGTGGTGCTGGCCTCGTTAGCACGGGCGGGCACGCCCGTCGGAATTCTGATGCGGCGGTGGGCGCAATTTCGGCTCGACCTCGATCTACCCCACTATGCGCTGTCCATCGTTCGCGGTCGCGGAATCGATCCTGTTGCACTGCAGTATCTTGCGGCAAATCACGACTCACGGAAGGTAGTCTTCGTCGACGGCTGGACCGGCAAGGGTGCCATCGCAAAAGAGCTGACAGAGGCACTCCAGGGTGTTCGGTCCCGCTATGGCCTGGAATTCAACGATGAATTGGCCGTTCTGGCTGATCCCGGTTACTGCGTTCGTACTTTCGGCACCAGAGACGATTTCCTGATCGCGTCCGCATGCCTGAATTCCACCGTCTCCGGATTGGTCTCACGCACTGTGCTCAATGATGCATATCTGCGACCCGGGCAATTTCACGGCGCGAAATTCTATCGCGACCTCGCCGATGATGACGTCTCCACTGTTCTCCTGGACGCCGTTGCCGGTGCGTTCCCGGCGGTCGAAGATCGGGTGATATCCGGACTCGACGAGTTGGCGCGGTCTGATCGGGAACCGACCTTCGCCGGTTGGGCAGCCATTGAAGCAATCAGGGCGGAGTACCAGATCGAATCGGTCAATTTTGTGAAACCGGGTGTGGGTGAGACCACTCGGGTTCTGCTGAGACGGGTTCCATGGCGGATCCTGGTAAGGGAAGCCGACAACCCCGACCATGAACACCTCCGGATGTTGGCCGGGCAACGCGACGTTCCGGTCGAGGTAAGGGCGGATCTGCCGTATTCCTGCGTCGGGCTGATCCGTCGCATGACCGCATCCGAGCCAGGAGAGGGCTAGTACGCACCGATGACACCTCCCAACGGGCGAACGCCCGGCGCCGCTGCACTGCCTTCGCGGGAGACCGCGACGGCAATGGCTGCCGACACGATGATCGCGAGTGACCTCGATCGGACCCTGATCTACTCGCCATCGGCGTTGGAGTTGCCCGCGCCTGACGAAGACGCCCCCAACCTTGTGTCGGTGGAGGTCCTGGAAGGACGACCGCATTCGTTCATGACACTGTCGGCGACCCGACGGTTGGCCGAATTGGCGCTGAACGCAGTCTTCGTGCCAACCACGACCAGGACGATCGCCCAGTATCGGCGAGTGCGGTTCCCCGGCATCTCACCCGCTTATGCGATCACCAGCAACGGTGGGAACATCCTCGTTGACGGCATACCCGACCAAAGTTGGCATCTGGCCACGGCGGCGGCGATCGCCGAGTGTGGCGCCACGCTGGCTGAGGTCAGGCATGAACTGAAGCTGCGCAGCCAGGGTGAATGGGCGATCAAGCGGCGGGTCGGTGACGATCTGTTCTGCTACATCGTGGTCGATCCGGCCACATTGCCGATGGGCTTTGTCGACTCGTGGACACAGTGGTGCGACGACCGCGGATGGCGGGTCTCGGTGCAAGGTCGGAAGATCTATGCGATTCCGCGACCCCTGTCGAAAGAACGGGCGATGGCGGCGGTCGCCAGACGAATCGGTGCGCCGCGAGTCATCGCCGCCGGTGACGGCGCTCTCGACGCCGGCTTCCTGGCGGCAGCCGACGCCGCGATTCGGCCGCCGCACGGTGAGCTTGCCGCCACCAACTGGCACCACCCGGGCGTTGCGGTCGCCGAACGGTCGGGTGTGCTGGCCGCTGACGACATCACGTCCTGGTTTGCAGGCCAGATCGGATGGCCCGCCGCCGTGGATCACGACCTACTGACCGTCGGCATCTGACGGCTTCATCTGTCAGCTCACTCCCCGCGATCAGACCAGTTGGGCGACCAGGGTGCACCACCAGCATTGTTCCGAGGCAGGTCACCGACCCGCTGCCAGTTGAGAGTGCTTGCGCAGTAGTGCCTTTCGATTGGGACGGAACGTTGCGCAAGAGCAGCCCGGATGATACGTCACCGTGACGCTTCGCCTGCTGGCGCCCCCGACGGCGCCCGAGCGCTTACTTTCGAAGATCTTCGTTTCAGCGGGCGCTCGGGGATGAGGCAAGTTTGCCATCTCACGTGTCGCCGGCAATTTCGAATGTCATTGGTCATCGCCCGACGCGCCATTGACGCGACGCTCCACCGCCATGGGTGCCATGATCCCCACGATCCTTTCCAGGTCATCCACGGTTGCGAATTCGACGATCACCCGGCCCTTCTGTCGGCCAAGTTCCACCCGGACTCTGGTGTCGAAGGTGTCGGACAGCTTCCCGGCAAGTGCTGTCAAGCTGGGCATCACCATCTTCTTTGCGGGTGCCCGTTTGCCCTTCACCGGTCGCCCTGCCATCAGGACGACGGCTTCCTCAGTGCCACGGACGGAGAGCCCTTCGGCCACCACCCGGGTAGCCAACTCCTCTTGCTCATCGGGACTGTCCAGCGACAGCAGTGCCCGGGCATGGCCGGCCGAGAGGACGCCGGCTGCTACCCGACGCTGCACCGGGACAGGAAGCTTGAGTAACCTGATCGTGTTCGAGATGACCGGGCGACTCCGTCCGATACGCACTGCCAGTTCCTCCTGGGTGACGTCGAACTCCTGCAGCAACTGCTGATAGGCGGCCGCCTCCTCCAGTGGGTTCAGGTTGGCTCGATGGATGTTTTCCAGCAGGGCATCGCGCAACAGTGCTGCGTCCTCAGTGCGGCGGACGATCGCCGGGATGGTCCGGAGTCCGGCGCGCTGCGCTGCTCGCCAGCGCCGCTCCCCCATCACCATTTCGTAGGAGCCGCCGACCTCGCGCACGACGATCGGCTGTAGCAAGCCGAACTCCCGGACGGAGTGCTCCAGCTCGGCGAGGGCATCCTCGTCGAACACGGTGCGCGGGTTGCGGGGGTTGGGCCTGATCAGTTCGATCGGGATTTCCTCGTATCGCGGCCCGTCGTGGGTCGGCGCGGCCCGGGACATCGACTCGGGGACGTTGGTCGCCGAGGACCGAGCCGTCGTCGGCAGTGCTTCATGGCTTTCTTCCGAGCTGGTAGCGACGCCGGATGTCCGGTGGGCGCCAGGCATCACGACCGCTTCGTCCAGCTCCGGTCCACGGCCATCTCCCTCGTGAGTACCGGTCTCGCCGTTCGAACCCGGCTTGAGCGGCGTCTCATCGCGGGTGCTCAGGCCGCCCATGAACACGTCGGAGACAACGTTGGTCTGCGGACCGGTAGGAATCAGCGCGGCCAATCCTCGGCCCAGCCCACCCTTAGGCTTGCTCATGATTGCTCCCTCGCGCCCCGGGCGGCGATCTCCCGGGCGGCATCCAAATAGCTCATCGCGCCACGCGAGCCCGGATCATAGGTCATGACTGACTGTCCGAAGCCGGGTGCCTCCGACACTTTGACCGAGCGCGGGATGACCGACGCCAGCACGTTCGGCCCAAAGTGAGTACGCACCTCCTGGGCGACCTGGTCGGACAGCTTGGTCCGACCGTCGTACATCGTGAGCAGGATCGTTGAGACATCCAGGGTTGGATTGAGGTGCTGCTTGACCAGGTCAATATTCCGGAGCAACTGTCCCAGACCTTCCAGCGCGTAGTACTCACACTGAATTGGAATCAGCACCTCGCGGGTGGCAACCATGGCGTTGACGGTGAGCAATCCGAGTGACGGCGGGCAATCGATGAAGACGTAGTCGAACTCGGCCTCCACTCCGTCGATGGCCTTCTTGAGGCGAGACTCGCGCTCTGTCATGCCGACGAGTTCGATTTCGGCACCGGCCAGGTCGATGGTGGCCGGAATGCAGCCGAGCCGGGGTGCGTCTGGACAGGTTTGAATGGCCTCGGCGGCGGTGAACTCGCCGAGGAGCACCTCGTAGATGGAGGGTGTGCCTGTTGTGCGCTCGACTCCCAGCGCAGTACTGGCATTCCCCTGAGGGTCCAGATCGATCACCAGGACGTGCAGGCCGGCAAGCGCCAGCGCCACGGCGATATTGACCGTGGTTGTCGTCTTGCCCACCCCCCCTTTCTGGTTTGCAACGCTGAAGACGCGGCGCTGGCGGGGTCTTGGCATCGTCAGCTCCCCGCTACGAACCTCTACGGCCAACCGGGCGGCCCGCGCGATCGGGGTGTCGTCGATGTCCTCTGTTTCACGTGAAACATCGATGTCGATGCCCACTCGACCTCCTAGTGTTAGATCCGTGGGCGGCATAGCCGACTGCGGAAGGTGGGACCGATCCATCTAGGGCTCGGTGCTTGGCGACCGTACGTCAACGAGTATGGCTGCTGGACGCCCCGAAACCGTTGACCTCCACACAGTCGGCGAACTATTCGTGTGTGTCTTTGCCTTTGGTTTGCCGCGGATGCACCGCGTCGCCGGTAGATCCCGGTGAGAGGTAGCGTCCGCACCAATCGCTGGCGCACGGATGGTGATCGGCACCCGTCCTTGGGATTCTGCGGCCGGCACTCGAGCCAGTTGTCCGGTTTCCTTGCAGGCCGTGTCCGGCTACGTTGCAGCCCAACCAATCCAGACCCTCGCGTCATCGACCACAATGCCGGTGCGCTGGCTGAGTGTATGCGCGCCTCGGTCCGTCACGAGCTTGTGTTTCCGACCTACGGCTGCGCCCAGAGCTGGACGGATTGGACACGTCCGCGGGGTGCCGGTGATCGGTCCTGCCGAGGTCGGATCGAAGATCAGCTTCGGCATGGACCAGTCCGGGAGCCTGCTAGTTCGCGTCAACGGTTATGGCCCTTCGAGCGGGCCAGTTCCATCGAGCGAGAGCGCCCACGGGGCCGTCGGTTGCTTTCGCAGTTTGACTGAATCGTTCCCGGCGCCACGCGGTCACTGGGACCTTCGACCAGTCGACCGCAAGGAATCACAGCGTGGCCGAATTCTTCGGGCGTTCACTAGCCAACGGGATCGAGGCGAGACAGGCTCTCCGTGGTCGACCATCGCGCAATGCCTAACATCGATCGCGGGGCTTCATCCGGCTGTTGCAACCGACGGTCTGGGACGCGGTCGCTTGTTGCGGTTGGTTTGACTATTGATCTCGTCATCCCGGCTTCGAACTGCAGTTGGGCCGGCAACGTTTCACGTGAAACATGTGCGCGGATGACGGCCCGGTCGATGGGATCAGATCGTCGGCAACCGGGACTGTTCCTCTGCTCCTCCAAATGCAGTGATGGCTGAATGTTTCACGTGAAACATGCTTCAACGACTACGCCGCCTTCCACCTGATCGGACACACATCGACCCGGCAACGACGCTCGAACCCACTTTGCGACTCAAGCTCATCACCCCACACCACAGCCACGGTTCATCATGCCGGGCAATGACTTTGGCACCCGGCACGGTTTCATCTAAACCAACCGCCGGCGGCCAATCGCCCCCGGGGTCCAGGAAGCTCCGGGCATGGAGCCGGGAGTCAACGAATCGACCTAAAGGGGGCGCCGGTCGGGTCGATTCGTTTTTTCGATCCGGCCACTCGACGGACATCTCCAAGGCGCCGGCCAGATCGTGGGACGCGGCTCCAGTGCAATCGCAGCTACCCATCCTTACCGGGGCCGATTTCAACCACTCCCGCTATGTCGTCGATACGGCTCGCCGCGAGCGAACTGCAGCTGGTAAGCCCGACCCGGCGACCTCAAGGGATACCTACAATCCCGCGGGTGGCATCACTATTCATGGTTGCCCACCTGCCTCGCCAGTCACAACCACGTTGCTTCCTCGGCGGCGCCCACTCCCGTGACCCTGCCCCTGACCATGTCGGATCTCCATATCCTGCGGCATCGGTACGCCTGGCACCCGGTCCGGTTCGTGGCTGCACCAAGGGAACTGCGCAGCGCAGCGGACAGCATTCAGGGCCGATCGGACATACGGCCCGGCGCTGCCACTTCTCGTCCAAGTAAGACAGTCGTTCGGTCACGAATGGCAACGGTTCACAGGTGACAAGCCGGACAGGACGAGCCTGTCGACCGTTACCACCGCCCAGCCGCGGCGCAGGGCCGACACCGCACCCGCCTCGGTTCGTCCGCCCTGCGCATCGGGTTCATGGCGACTTCCAACCGATGGCACCGTCAGCTCGAGAATGCCTGCTCGGTCGACGTTCAGTGTCGCACTACAACCGTGTAACTACCCCCGCAATCGAAAGCCAGACGAAACCAGAACACGCCCGCCACCTTCGGAAAACCCGAGCACGCGCCGGCCGTTTCAAGGCCCGTCGGCCTAAGAAGAAGAACCCGCCGTCCGAGAGGTTGCAACGTGCAGTCCGGCACTCGGCAACGAAATGATGCTGGCCTGCGCCGCCGGTCCACAGCCTGTCATCTGGACTCCGCCAACCCGACCCGAGCCGACCCAGGACAACAGCCGACCCAGGACAACATCAGTCGGGAATTTTGCGGTCCGGAGCAGACCGGCACTAGCCGGCAATCTCTGCGCGGATGAGCAGTGGGATGGCTATGCGGACGCGGACGCGGATACGACGGAGGAGACCACTGGGGGAGTCACTGCCCGGTCTATCCGGCATCTCTGGACGATCGTCCAGGCCGTCCGCCATTTCGCGCATCAAGGAGTGAACCGTCGACCGGAAATGGCAAGTGTGAACTTGGCCGATTTGGTACCGGTGTGACAGAACAGGTCGAATTCCACCACACGAGGGGTGTCGTTCCATGCGCGTCGGGCCACACACCCACTGCGGGCCAACACCAACTGCGCGACACCGGCGCGACGGCCGCAGTCGGCACCACACCGGCGGGGCCTATCCTGCCTTACACCACAGAGGGTCCTGAGCCGGACCCGCGCCGTGAAACCTACCGAACTGCCGTTTCGGTGCCTCGCAGACGAACCGCCCAAGCTAGCGCGGTATCGTCACGGTGACGATTACTTCCCGTTGTATCTTGGTGAAAGAACCCGGTTGGTGCATGACCAGCAAGATCAATGTCCGGTAACGGTCGACTGAGCCGAGGAGTGGGTATCGGCCCCACGAGTAGGCACAGATCGATGACAAACCGCCAGCAGAGCAGTCGTTGACAACGCGGCATCGTGTCGTTCGCGGTGCGTCGGTCAGTTCCGGCGCCGGCGGTACGGCGGCTCACTCCTCGAGCCGCTGAGATTCCCGGCCCGACTGTTCTTGCCACCCGAAGCCAGGGTGATTCGCCGACCCCGGATCACCAGTGTCTCCGGATCAACGACTCCAGCGCCGACAGAGACCACCTCCAGATCGACCAACCCTGTCGCCGCAACCTCGTCCAAGTCCCGAACGATCTCCTCGGCTGCGCTCGAACCCTTGAGCGCCAACAGATGTCCACCTATCCGGAGCAGCGGCGACGACCAGGCAGCCAACTTTGCGAGCGGAGCAACCGCCCGCGACGTCACATAGTCCGCTTCGCCACAGTCGTCGATCACTTCGTCGGCGCGTCCGCGTACGACCAGGCAATTGGTCAGTTCCAGATCGGCCACCACCTGGCGGAGATAGAGGATCCGGCGCTCGAGTGGCTCCACCAGAACCACAGAACAATCAGGCCTGGCGATTGCGAGCGGAATACCAGGCAGGCCGGCGCCCGAACCGATATCCACGACGGTCCCGCCGGGCGAGAGCAACGTCCCGACGACCGCGGAATTCAGTACATGCCTGGTCCAAAGTCGGCCGGACTCGCGAGGCCCGATCAGCCCGCGAACGACCGCATCACCGGCCAGAGAGTCCACGTAACGTCGGGCAAGTTCGATCCTGGTTCCGGCGAAGACCTGCTGCGCCGACACCGGCTCGACTTCAATAGACGCGCCGCCACCGACAGGATCCGTCATGGACGCCGGCGTGTCAGTCGTCGGACCTCCCGCAGAAGACATTGCCAGGCGGACAACCGGACGCAGCTGTCACGAGACGACCCGCTCCTGCTGGGGGACTCTGACCGATCAGACCTACCACCCAGGCTGCGGTCTCCCACACCGGGGGAGTGGGACATCAGGATGCCGGGCTGATCACCACTCGGCGACGCGGCTCTTCACCCTCGCTGGAGGATTCGACCCCGGAGACGGTCGCCACCGCGTCGTGTACGGTCTTTCGTTCGAACGGATTCATGTCCGGCAACTTGATCGCCTCGCCGCCGTCCCGAACCTGCTCGGCCGTCGACACACCGAGTTCTGTGAGTTCGGCGCGGCGGCGGGCCCGGTAGCCCGCAACATCCAGCATCAGTCGCGACCGTTGCCCCGTCTCGGCAGTAGCCGCCAGGCGGGTGAGCTCCTGGAGCGCGTCGAGCACTTCACCGCGATCGCCCACGAGTTTGCCGACGTCGCCCTCACCGATGATCGAGACCACTGCGCGCTCACCCTCCACGTCGAGGTCAATATCACCGTCGAAGTCGAGAATGTCGAGCAGTCGCTCCAGATAATCACCCGCGGCATCGCCCTCGGCTACCAGCAATTCGTGCTTGCTCAGACCGCGTTTGTCGTCGGCACCGGGTTCGGTCGCGTTCTTCTCGGCGGGGCCGTTCAGATCGTCGTTGCCAATCTGGTCGCCCGCCGAGTCGCCGACCAGGTCTTCGGCGACGGTGGTGTTCTCGCTCATGGTTCTACCTCTTCTGTTCGCGTGCAGGTTCATGTCCGAGCGGTGCCCGCCACCACCGATCAAAGCGGCGGCAGTCGACCTCAGCCCGAAATCATCAGCGCTGTCCCGGCTTCTTCTTCTTTGCCGTCGTCTGATTGGGTGTGGGCTTGGAGGCATCGGAGGTGGTCCGGGGTGGTGGCACATCGGCGCTCGGCCCGGGAGTTGTCTTCTTGAGTGATGGTCGGTCGGAACCATTCGTGGAGGCCGAGCCATTCATCGCCGACGACCCGTTGCTCGAGCCGTTGGTCGCTCCGGCCGAAGGTTTCGATGAGGGTTGGATCACTGGTCGTTTGGTCCCGGCAGTCGGCCTGCCACCCGGAGCCGGTTTCGACCCTGGTGCCGGCCGGCTGCCCGGAGCCGGCCTGGCACCAGCGGCGGGTTTCACACCAGGGGCCGGCCTTGGTCCGGCAGCAGGTTTTGCACCGGCCGGTCGAGCACCGGGAGCCGGCCGGGCCACAGGTCTGGCGCCGGGCAGAGGCTTGGAGAACTTCGCTGCTTCCTTGGCCTCGTCGATCACCAGGGACTCGGCGGCGATCTTCTTGTCCTGAATCCGGTGCGCGACGTAGAGCTGGCCGAAGGTCCACGTGTTGTTGGACAGCCAGTAGAACAGGATTGCGAGCGGGAAAAACGGACCACCGACCACGACGAACAGCGGAAAGACGTACTTCATCAACTTGTTCATGATGGCCGCTTGGGGTGCCGCCTCGTTGTTGCCCTGCATCTGCTGCTGCCGAGCGACCGACCGGCTGCTGGTCAGGAAGGTGGCGATACCGGCCAAGATGGTCAGCGGAATACCAACAGCGATCACCGTGGTTCGGATACCGCCCAACTCGCTGAGACCGAGTTGCGTCGCTGTGCTGTGTAGCGGCATGGTCATGAATGACGACAGCGGGGCGCCACCGAACAGCTTGGAATCGACGAAGGACTGCACGTCCGATGCGCCGAAGAAGTAGTTCTCCCCCTGGCCGGGGCGGAACATCTTCAGTACGTGGAACAGGCCGATGAACACCGGCGCCTGGATCAGCGCGGGAAGGCAACCGCCGAGCGGGTTGACACCCGCTTCCTTGTTGAATTTCTGCATCTCCTCGGCGAGCCGGGTTTTGTCGTCCTTGTACTTTTCGCGCAGCTTCTTCAGCTCCGGCGCGACCGCCTGCATCTTCATCTGCGAGTTCATCTGACCCATGAACGGCTTGAACAGGAGGCTGCGCAGTGTGAACACCAGGAAGACGACCGACAACACCCAGGCCCAGGCGTTGTTGTTACCGAGGACGAGACCGAAGATTTTGTGCCACACCCACATGATCCCGGACACCGGGTAGTAGATGTAGTCGAGGGAGAAGAAGTCGAAGTTCTTCACGCGGCATTGCTCCGGGTTCTCGGCGCTTGGGCTCTCGCCAGTCGCGCATCGGGGGTGATCTCGGCTGAGTCAGCCATGTTGTCGCGGCCGATCGGACAAGGCTCGGCCGCGGAATCCACACTCGAAGAACTACCGGCACCGCTGCGGCGTTCCCGGACCGGTGGAACCGGATCAAGTCCACCCTCATGCCACGGATGGCATCGGCCCAGTCGCCGGATGGACAACCAAGTTCCGCGAAGTGCGCCGTGGTCCTGTAGGGCCTGCACGGCGTAACTGCTGCAGGTGGGGACGTAGCGGCAGCTGGGCGGCAGCGCGGGGGACACAAAGCGCTGGTAGAAGCGGATCGGGGCCGTCAACAACCGGACCGCAAGTGATGCCGTCATGACCACCCTCCCTTCGATTCCACCGAGCGTGTCGCCGATGACCGCCTGATTGCCGTCGACTTGCGCACTGCCGTGGCCACGCCCACGTTCAGATCGTCTGCCAGCTCCGCACTTGTCGCTCCGGCAGCCGACGGCAGCGCGCGAATCACCAGGGCTGATCCCGGAGCCAGGGTCGACAACTGGGCGCGAACCAGCGGCCGCAGCCGGCGTGTCACCCGATGACGGGCAACCGAATTGCCGACCTTCGCCGATACGACGAACCCGGCGCGGGGTGAACCCTGCTGCCCGGTCGGCAGCAGATGAATCACCAAACGCCGGGTGCCCACTCGCCGACCAGCTCGCACCACCGCAGCAAAATCTGCCGCGGATCGCAGACGATTAGCTACCGGCAACACAGGACAGCCGACGGTCAGCCGGAGGTCAGGCCGACAGCTCGTCGCGGCCCTTGCGGCGCCTGGCCGACAGGATGGCGCGACCCGCGCGGGTCCGCATACGCAGACGGAAGCCATGGACCTTGGCCCGACGGCGGTTGTTCGGCTGAAAGGTGCGCTTGCTCACGGTGATCTCTCCAAAGTTCGAACTGCGGGACTTCTTGCTCCGCCGGGTCGGGGGGACAGCGCGGCCTGATTCAAAGCTCATCTGACCGCAACGCCGTCCATCACCAGGCATACCGCCGAAAAGACGCAGGTCCCGCAAGGACCTGCCCCCCGCAGACGCTCCCCGGATTTTCTCCGGTCGGAGCCCACGTTCGGACAACAGGCGCACAGTCTCGTACGCACACGCGTCACACCTGATCGTCGTTCGAACGGCATGCAGCAGCCCGGCCACCGTACGGGTCTGATGACCAGAGTAGAGACACCTGCCCACAGGGGTCAAACCGAGGCCTCGGTAACGATCACGACACGCCGAGCGAGATGCTTGCCCCAGGCAGGCACCTTGTGGGAAAGGCCGCTGAGTTGTTAGCGTTCCCGGGCCATGACCCGCAGAAGCCGGGTCACCCACCCAGTTCACGAACGCTCGACGGGGTACGTCCAACCTCATGCCCTGTCGGCAGCCGACGTCGCAGTCCACCGTGTGATATTCATCGATCGTCTGATCGATAGTTGTCCACATCAGGTGGACAACCCTGTGGATGGATGACGGCTCGGTAGGCAAGGGAGGGGATCAGCAAGTGGAAGATGGACCTGCAGACCTCCAGGATGTTTGGCACGAGGTGGTCGCGGATCTCTCCTCCTCGCTGACTTCCCATCAACGGGCGTGGCTGGCGATCACCGACCTCGTCGGCCTGATCGGGACGACCGCGCTCATCGCGGCACCGTCCGGCTTCGCCAGAGACACGATCGAGCGGACGCTCCGCGATCCGATTACCGCGGCGCTGTCCGACCGGATGCAGTTGCCGATCACCCTCGCCGTGACCGTCAGTGAAAAGGCGCCCATCGGCGCGGACACCGTGCAGCAGCACTCGGCGGGCCGGGACTCCAACGCCGCCGGCGGAAGTCAGAACGGGTTTGCGCACTCGGGCAACGGCGCGACCGACCAAGGCGACTCCGCCCTCCCGCATCTGAACGGCGCCATCAACGGACTCGGGGCGAACCGGGAGGAGGGCGACGACGACTACGTGGACGAGGAAGCCGATGCCCTGGCGACGGTGACCGAGATCTGGCCCACCTATGCAGTGCGCCGCGATTCCACGCCGGCCAGTTCTGCCCAGACCCGACTCAACGAGAAATACCACTTCGAGACATTCGTGATCGGTTCGTCGAACCGGTTCTCGCATGCGGCGGCCGTTGCCGTCGCTGAAGCCCCGGCAGTCGCCTACAACCCGCTGTTCATCTGGGGCGATTCGGGGCTGGGCAAGACCCATCTGCTCCATGGCATCGGCCACTACGCGCAGCGGCTGTTCCCCGGGATCCGGGTGCGTTACGTCTCCAGCGAGGAATTCACCAACGATTTCATCAACTCGCTCCGTGATGACCGGAAAGTCGCATTCCAGCGCCGATATCGCGATGTCGACGTGCTGTTGGTGGACGACATCCAGTTCCTGGAGGGCAAAGAAGGTACGCAGGAGGAGTTCTTCCACACCTTCAATACGCTGTACAACGCCAACAAGCAGATCGTCATCTCCTCGGATCGAGCACCGAAACGTCTCGAGACGCTGGAGGATCGCCTGCGCACCAGGTTCGAATGGGGCCTGACCACGGACATCCAGCCTCCGGAGCTGGAAACCCGGATCGCGATCCTCCGCAAGAAGGCGTCCCTGGACGGCCTGAACGCTCCTGACGACGTCATGGAGTTCATCGCCACCCGGATCGAGCGGAACATCCGCGAGCTCGAGGGTGCCCTGATCCGGGTGACCGCGTTCGCCTCGCTCAACAAGCAGCAGGTCGACCTGGCGCTCGCCCAGATCGTCCTGCGTGACCTCGTTCGCGACTCTGTATCCAACGACATCGACGCCGCCACGATCATGGCGGTGACCGCTGAGTACTTCGGGGTGACCCTGGATGAGCTCTGCGGGCAGTCCAAGACCAGGGCCATCGCCTCCGCGCGGCAGATCGCGATGTATCTGTGCCGCGAGCTGACCGATCTCACACTGCCGAAGATCGGCAATACCTTCGGTAACCGCGACCACACCACCGTCATGCACGCCGCGAAGAAGATCCGCACCGAGATCGCCGAGCGCCGGCAGACCTACGACCACGTGCAGGAGCTCTCCGCACGGATCCGGGACCGTTCGCGCCGCTAGCGCCAGGCCCACGCATCGCCGGCATGGTGCCGGCAGCGCCCTCATGTCCTGCGGAGCAGCCAACGCTGTCGCGCACCTGCGCGGATCAACAATCTGGTGTCCGCTGCGCCGTCGACCGCTCCGAACGTCGGCGGCCAAGAACGCCACGCCGGGTACGCCACGCCGGAGAGCAACCGAATCCGCAAACTGTTTTGGGTATGCACATCGTGTGGACAAGTCTGTGGACAACAGGGGATCAAAAGGGGACAACTCCGCGGCCGGGGCAACCATCCCCATTCCGCCTACCTCCTGCCCGGGTCTGTGCCCGGGTTCGTCCCCAGCGCGCCACGCACAACACGCTGCATGGATGCAGCTCTGTCCCCACCATCCACAGTGCCTACTGTTACTGCTGTTTTGTCTCTCTAGAGAGATGCACTTCAACAGTCTGTGTGTGGATCGCCGCCTTGCCGTCGCCGGCAGGAAGGACCCGGGGGTGACGCACCGCCGAACATGGCCGTACGGTTGCACTCCCCGGGCCAGATTCGCCAGCCGGTCCCGCACTGCCACACCGAGCACGTCAACATCCCCTTCGAAGCCTCAAGCACGTACCCGAAGATTTGAACACGCCCCACCGACAGCCACTCTGAGCTGCACCGACGCACGCCAGGCCGTCAGTTCGCCCCATGCATGCCAGCCCTGGTCGCCACAGCCGGCGACGTTCTTGACCAATGGTCATTTCGGAGGATCGATGAAGTTCCGTGTCGCCCGCGAAGACCTCGCCGACGCAGTGGCCTGGGTCGCCAAGTCGCTGCCCAGCAGGCCGCCCGTGCCAGTTCTGGGTGGCATTCTGCTCGAAGTCGACGGATCGACCCTGGTGGTGGCCGGTTTCGACTACGAGGTGTCGACCCGGGCCGAGGTGTCCATCGACGCCGATTCCGGCGGACGGGTACTGGTCTCCGGGCGATTGCTCGCTGAAATCACCAGGGCGTTGCCGTTGAAGCCTGTCGAGATCTCCACCGACGGGTCGCGGGTGATGATCACTGGGGGTTCGGCACGGTTCACGTTGCCGACCATGCCGGTGGAGGACTATCCGGCGCTGCCAACCATGCCGGCGGCGTCCGGAAAGGTTGATGCCGCTGCCTTTGCCCAGGCGGTGGTCCAGACGGCCGTTGCGGCCGGCCGGGACGACACGCTGCCGATGTTGACCGGCGTGCGGATCGAAATCGAGGGCGAGAAGCTCACCCTCGCTGCTACCGACCGTTTCCGGCTCGCCGTTCGCGAGCTGTCCTGGACTCCGGACGCTCCCGATCTGTCCACCGCAGTCCTGGTACCTGCCAGGACGCTGGCCGATGCTGCGAAGAGCCTGGGTGGCTCCCATGAGGTGATCGTCGGCCTGGGCGACGGACTGCTCGGACTGGAAGCAGGCGGCCGCCGCACCACCGTCCGGCTGCTGGACGTCGAGTTCGTCAAGTACCGGTCATTGCTGCCCAATGAGCACACCACCACCGTCGATGTGCAGGTCAGCGATCTCGGTGAGGCGATCCGACGGGTCGCCCTTGTCACCGACCGCGGCCATCATCTGCGCATGCAGGTCACCGATGGCGTGTTGACCCTGACTGCCGGCGGCGACGACGAGGGTCGCGCCGAGGAAGATCTGGCGGTCGAGGCCGACGGTGCAGAGTTGCTGATCGCGTTCAACCCGTCCTATCTGCTCGACGGTCTGGGCGTGCTGCACGCTGACACCGTCCGGCTTGCGTTCACCACACCGTCACGGCCGGCACTGCTGCTTCCCCTGGTCACCAAGGACGACCAGCAGACCGTCGACGCGGCGTACCGCTACCTGGTCATGCCCGCACGCCTCCCCGGCTGACCGGTGTACGTCAGGCACCTGTCACTGATCGACTTCCGGTCGTGGACCACGGCCGAATGGCCGCTGGAGCCAGGCGCCAATGTTCTCATCGGTCGTAACGGTGCCGGCAAGACGAATCTGGTCGAGGCTTTGGGTTATCTGGCCACCCTGTCCTCCCACCGGGTGGCTACTGACGCCCCGCTGGTCCGGAAAGGGTCGGAACGTGCCATCGTCAGGGCGGCCGTGGTGTCCGCTGGACGCGAGTTGTTGCTCGAAGTGGAGATCACCGCAGGCAAAGCCAACCGGGCTCGCATCAACCGGGCACCCGTCACCAGGGCCAGGGACATTCTGGGTGTTCTCCGCACAGTGCTGTTCGCGCCGGAAGACTTGGCACTGGTGCGCGGCGACCCGTCGGAACGCCGCCGGTTCCTCGACGAGGTATTGATCATGCGCTCGCCCCGGCTGGCCGGCGCCCGATCCGATTACGACCGGGTGCTCAAACAACGCAACGCCCTGCTCAAGTCGGCCGGGCCGCGGCGGGCCCGGGCCGTTGCGGATCTGTCGACCTTGGATGTGTGGGATGAGCATCTTGCGACAGCGGGCGCCGTGTTACTGCTGGCCAGGCTGCAATTGGTGGACGAACTCACGCCCCATGTGGTGGCCGCTTACGCGGACCTCGCGCCGGCCTCCGAGCGGATCGATCTGGCCTATCGGTCCTCTCTCGGCCAAGCCCTGCCGGGTGCAGGACGGACCGAGGCGGATCTGTCGGCCGCCCTGCTGGCCGAGATGGTTCGGCTGCGCGCCAGCGAATTGGAGCGCGGTGTCTCCCTGGTCGGGCCGCATCGTGACGACCTGGAGCTTCGTCTGGGTGATGGCCCCGCAAAGGGCTACGCCTCACACGGGGAGTCCTGGTCGCTCGCCCTGGCGCTGAAACTGGGCGGGTTCTCGCTCCTGCGGGCGGACGGTGTCGATCCGGTGTTGATACTGGACGATGTGTTCGCCGAACTCGACGGGTCGCGCCGGGATCGGCTGACCGAACTGGTGGCCGATGCGGATCAGGTATTGATCACGGCTGCGGTGCCGGCCGATGTGCCCGCTGGATTGACCGGCAGCAGATACGACGTCGCAGCTGGCTCACTCGAACGGGTGATCTAAAGTGGCCCAGACCACACAATTTGTCCACAAAATTGTGGACAACTATGTGGATAGTGTGGACAACTACCGGCTGATCACCGAATTAGGATTCGCGCCGTTGCCGGACGGGTCGGAGGCGGCGCGATGAGCGACTCGGGTACCTTGCCGGGGCAGCCACCTGGCGATATGCCGGGAGCAGACCGCAAGGGGTCGGATCTTGCTCGCGACGCACTTGCCGCCGCCCGGGAACAGAACGCAGCTCGTCGGAAGGCGATGGCCAGATCTGCCGAAGCGAATCCGAACGCGAATCCCAAGGGACGTCGATCCGGATCGGCCGCCTCCCTGCGCCGGCGGCGGTGGTCCGGGTCGGGCCCGGACGCTCGTGATCCGGCACCTTTGAAGTCCACCATGAAGAAGTGGCTGGGCGATGCCGGGGCCGGCGCCGACCTGACAAAGGCGACGGTCCTGGGGCGGTGGGCCGAGATCGTCGGCCCGGAGATCGCCGACCATTGCGAACCGGTGTCGCTGGTGGACGGCGAACTTCTCCTGCGCGCCGAATCGACGGCCTGGGCCACTCAGTTGCGAGGGCTGGCGCCGCAGATCGTGGCGAGGATCAACCGTGAGGTGGGCCATGGCTCGGTGCTGCGGATCAGATCGGTGGGGCCGTCCGGACCGTCCTGGCGCTTCGGTCCTCGGCACGTCTCGGGCCGCGGACCACGCGATACCTACGGCTGATTTCGCCGGCATGGACGAAAGTTGCCCTCCTGGTAGCGGAGGGACAGGACGAGACAACTTCGGCTCCGCCTGGGAAAGTTGATCCATGCCACCGGTGAGCCCGGGCGGGGAGGGACCCTCCCGCGATCATGGCTGAGGCCGTTTCTGGACACATTCGCCCCCCAGGAGCGGTCACCTCACACCCCCTGAGGGGTCCCAGAGCCGCAACGGGCCTTTCAGGGCCTCCGTTGGCGCCCTGTTGTCGTGCCTTCCCAGTAGAATCGAGGGTGCGGGCATTTTCCCGGTCCTATCGCGTTCTGGCGGGCGAACCGGGTTGCCGCAAGCACCAATCCTGCGATGCCAACCCGGACGGTCCGACGAGGTCCGTTGGCGCCGCACGCGCCGTACCGACAGAAAGAAGCGATGGCACCTGTGGCGAGCAAGCATGAATACGACGCATCCTCGATCACCGTCCTGGAGGGCCTGGAGGCCGTCCGGAAGCGTCCGGGTATGTATATCGGCGATACCGGGCCGACCGGTCTGCACCACCTGGTCTGGGAAGTCGTCGACAACTCGGTCGACGAGGCGATGGCCGGGTACGCCGACACCGTCAAGGTGACCCTGCGTGCGGATGGCGGCCTCGAGGTCATCGACAATGGGCGCGGCATCCCCGTCGAGATGCATCCGCAGCAGAAGAGGCCGACCGTCGAGGTCGTGATGACCATCCTGCACGCGGGTGGCAAATTCGACTCCGAGTCCTATGCGGTCTCCGGCGGTCTGCACGGCGTCGGCATATCGGTGGTGAATGCCCTGTCCACCAGGCTCGATGTCGAGATCCACCGTGACGGTGCGTCGTACACACAGACCTATACCAAGTCCAAGCCCGGCCCGCTGACCAATATCGGGAGGTCCGGTAAGACAGGGACCACCATCGTCTTCTGGCCGGACGACACCATCTTCGAGACCATCGACTTCTCGTTCGACACGATCACCCGTCGGCTCCAGCAAATGGCGTTCCTCAACAAGGGCCTGACGATCATCCTGCGGGACGAGCGGGCCAAGACGGCCGACAGTGACGGCGGGGTGCCGGTCGAGCGGACCTTCCACTATCCGGGCGGCCTGGTCGACTACGTCCGGCATCTCAACGCGACCAAAGAGCCGGCCCACCCGTCGATCATCGGGTTCGAGTCGAAGGCGGAGACGATGGAGGTGGAGGTCGCCATGCAGTGGAACTCGTCCTACAACGAGTCGGTGCACTCCTTCGCCAACACCATCAACACCCTCAACGGCGGCACTCACGAGGAAGGCTTCCGCGCCTCGCTCACCACGGTCGTCAACAAGTACGCCAAGGACAAGAAACTTCTCAAGGAGAAGGACGACTCCCTTTCCGGCGAGGACGTCCGAGAGGGCCTGGCCGCGATCATCTCGATTCGCCTGCGGGAACCGCAGTTCGAGGGGCAGACCAAGGGGAAACTCGGCAATACCGAGGCGAAGTCGTTCGTTCAGAAGGCCTGCAACGAATGGTTGACGGACTGGTTCGAACGGAACCCGACCGAGGCGAAAACTATCATCTCCAAAGCGATCTCATCCTCGCAGGCCCGCTCGGCAGCACGACGAGCTCGAGATCTGGTGCGGCGCAAGGGTGCCCTGGAGATCGGCGGCCTGCCGGGCAAGCTGGCCGACTGCCGATCCACCGATCCGGCGTCGTCGGAGCTGTACATCGTCGAGGGCGACTCGGCGGGTGGCTCGGCGAAGTCCGGGCGGGATTCGATGTTCCAGGCGATCCTGCCGATCCGCGGCAAGATCATCAATGTGGAGAAAGCCCGGATCGACCGGGTGCTCAAGAACACCGAAGTGCAGTCGCTGATCACGGCGCTCGGCACCGGTATCCACGACGAGTTCGATGTCAGCCGACTGCGCTATCACAAGCTGATCCTGATGGCCGACGCCGACGTCGACGGCCAGCACATCCGCACCCTGCTGCTGACCCTGTTGTTCCGCTTCATGCGACCACTGGTCGAGGGTGGATACGTCTTCCTCGCCCAGCCGCCGCTGTACAAGCTGAAGTGGTCGCGAGGCGAGCACGAATTCGCCTACTCCGACCGTGAGCGTGATGGGTTGATCGACATCGGCGTCCAGGCCGGCCGCAAGCTACCCAAGGATGACGGGATCCAACGTTACAAAGGGCTGGGCGAGATGGATGCCAAGGAGTTGTGGGAGACGACGATGGATCCAGCTCATCGCCTGCTGTTGCAGGTCACTCTCGATGACGCCGCGACAGCAGATGAGCTGTTCTCGGTCCTGATGGGTGAGGACGTCGAGGCGCGCCGTTCCTTCATCACCCGCAACGCCCGCGACGTCCGTTTTCTGGATTTCTAGAACGTGTTGGGGCGCTGTAGTTCTCGATTTGCAGCTTGCCCGGGCCCGCCGATTGTGACGCTGTTTGATCTGCCCGTTTGTACACACAGTTCATCCACATGTGGACAGTGCTGTCACCCATTTGGTGAAACTGAATATTTGGAAGGTCCGTAGACGTGACTGGCCCCACTGGCCCGACGACACCTGATCACGATCGCACCGAGCCGATCGACATCGAACAGGAAATGCAGCGATCGTTCATCGACTATGCGATGAGCGTCATCGTCTCGCGCGCTCTGCCCGATGTGCGCGACGGACTCAAGCCGGTGCACCGGCGCGTGCTGTACGGCATGTACGACGCCGGATTCCGGCCGGACCGCGGACGGGTGAAATCCTCTCGAGTGGTCGGCGAGGTGATGGGCAGCTATCACCCGCACGGCGACAGTTCGATCTACGACACCGTGGTCCGGATGTCGCAGCCGTGGTCGCTGCGGTACCCGCTGATCGACGGCCAGGGCAACTTCGGCTCGCCCGGCAACGACCCGGCGGCGGCCATGCGGTACACCGAGTGCCGGATGGCACCCCTGGCGATGCAGATGTTGGCCGGCATCGATGAGAACACCGTCGACACCATCCCCAACTACGACAACAAGACCACTGAGCCGACCGTGCTGCCGGCCCGCATCCCCAACCTGCTGGTCAACGGTAGCTCCGGGATCGCTGTCGGGATGGCCACCAACATCCCACCGCACAACCTGCGGGAGATCGCGGCCGCGGTGATCTGGTGCCTCGAGCATCCCGACGCCACCCAGGAGGAACTGCTCGAGGCCGCCATGGAGCGGGTCTCGGGACCCGACTTCCCGACCGGGGCGCTGATCGTCGGCCGGGACGGCATCTCCGACGCCTACCGCACCGGCCGCGGGTCGATCCGGATGCGTGCAGTGGTCGACACGGACGAGGACGCCAAGGGGCGCACCATCCTGGTCGTCTCCGAACTGCCGTACCAGGTCAACCCGGACAACCTCGTCGAGGCGATCGCGCAGCTCCACAAGGACGGGAAGATCACCGGTGTCGCCGACATCGCCGACGAGTCCAGCGACCGCATCGGCATGCGCATCGTCATCACCCTCAAGCGCGACGCGGTCGCCAAGGTGGTGCTGGCGAACCTGTTCAAGCACACCTCGCTGCAGACCTCGTTCGGGGCGAACATGCTGGCCATCGTCGACGGGGTCCCGCGCACCCTGCGGCTGGACCAGATGATCAGCTACTACGTCGTCCACCAGATCGAGGTCATCACCCGCCGCACCCAGTACCGATTGGACAGGGCCGAGGAACGCGCCCACATCCTGCGCGGCTACGTCAAGGCCCTCGACGCACTCGACGAGGTGATCGCCTTGATCCGGCGGTCGGCAACCGTCGACATCGCCCGCGAGGGCCTGATCGAGCTGCTTGACGTCGACACGATTCAGGCCAACGCCATCCTGGAGATGCAACTGCGCCGGCTGGCCGCCCTGGAACGACAGAAGATCATCGACGAACTCGCCGAGATCGAACTGATCATCGCTGACCTCAAGGCCATCCTGGAAAGCGACGACCGCAAACGCAAGATCGTCATCAGCGAGCTGGGGGAGTCGGTCGACAAGTATGGCGACGCGCGTCGCACCCGGATCGTCCCCTACGACGGCGACGTCTCCCTCGAGGACCTGATCGCGGTCGAGGATGTGGTGGTCACCATCACCAGGACCGGCTACGCCAAGCGCACCAAGACCGACCTGTACCGCGCCCAGAAGCGCGGCGGCAAGGGCGTGCAGGGCGCTGCGCTCAAGCAGGACGACATCGTGGCTCACTTCTTCGTCTGCTCCACCCACGACTGGATCCTGTTCTTCACCAATAAAGGACGCGTCTACCGGGCCAAGGCCTACGAGCTGCCGGAGGCGAACCGCACTGCCCGTGGGCAGCACGTGGCCAACCTGCTCGCCTTCCAGCCGGACGAGAAGATCGCCCAGGTCATCCAGATCCGCAACTACAACGAGGATCCCTACCTGGTGCTGGCCACCAAGGGCGGCCTGGTCAAGAAGAGCGAGTTGACGGCGTTCGATTCGAACCGCTCCGGTGGCATCGTGGCGATCAATCTGCGCGATGACGACGAACTTGTCGGTGCCGTTCTCTGCTCCTCGGAGGATGATTTGCTGCTCATTTCTGCTGAGGGTCAGTCGATCCGGTTCCATGCCACCGACGAGGCACTCCGGCCGATGGGCCGGGCGACCTCCGGCGTGCTGGGCATGCGGTTCAATTCCGGCGACGAACTGCTGTCGATGGACGTGGCGCGGGACGGCATGTATGTGCTGGTCTCCACCGCCCGCGGGTACGCCAAGCGCACAGAGATGAATGAATATCCGGTGCAGGGCCGCGGCGGCAAGGGCGTGCTGACGATCCAGTACGACCGCCGCCGCGGCAAGTTGGTCGGCGCACTGATCGTCGACCTGGACGCCGAGGTCTACGCGATCACCTCGGGCGGGGGTGTGATCCGAACCACAGCAAAGGAGGTTCGGAAGGCGAAGCGTCAGACCATGGGCGTTCGGTTGATGAACCTGTCGGACGGCGACAGCCTGGTGGCCATTGCGCGCAATGCCGATGCCGGAGACGATGCCCTTATCGATGGTGTTGTCGGCGATCCAGCTTCGGCGGGAACCCCGGACACTTTCGGGGCGTCCACGGACGCTCCCGCGGCCGAGGAATCGGACGTCGTGGATACGGTCGACACCGATGCGACCGATGACGATGAGACTGACGGAGGTACGGAGTGACGACTCCGCGAGCAACACCCGCAGGCGGTCCGGTGGGCGCCCAGGTGTCGGCCAGTGCTGCGGCGCCGGTGCGGGCCGGCGCGCCTACGCCGGGGCAGCTGGGATACAGCGGCGGGTCTGTCCCCGCTGCACCGTCCGGGTCTGACCGTGCCGGGTCTGGCAGCACGTCCACCAGCTCGGCGCCGCGAAAGGTCAAGGGCCAGCGTCGTCCACCACGGTTGGCGTCACTGCAACTCAAGCGAGTCGACCCGTGGACGGTGCTCAAGATCAGCCTGATCGTGGCGATCGTGATGTTCTTCGTCTGGATGATCGCCATCGGTGTGCTGTATCTGTCGCTGGGGTCGATGGATGTGTGGACCAAGATCAACTCGACGTACCAGACCCTGGTGACTCCGGACAGCACCACCGGAACCACCGGGCCGCTGATCACGCCCAGCGGTGTCTTCATCGTGGCAGCGGTGGTCGGCGCCATCAATATCGTGCTGCTCACGGCGCTGTCGACCGTGGCCGCGTTCGTGTACAACGCGGCCGCGGGGATGTCGGGCGGGGTTGAGATCACCCTGGGCGAGCGCGACTGATTTTCCGCGCTGCGCGGCAGGCGGTTGACCGACGGGCTGAGGTGTTCTCGTCGGCAGCGGGTGGGCGTTACTCAGGTGTTACGACACGTGAGTGCAATGACGGCTATGAACCGATGTGCACGTTTTGCCCTCGTCTCGATCGCCACCTTCGCTGCCGCGACCACCCTCGCCGGCTGTGGCCAATCGTCGGCGCCCAGCGCCCCTGCGGTTGCCGCTCAGCTCACCGCACTTGCCGGTTCTGTGCCGCCAGCCGCGCCGATCAGCACTGATCGCGCGGCTCCGTCATCAGTGCTGGACCCGTGCCAGAAGCTCACCAAGGCCGATGTGCAGCCGTTCTTCACGGTGCCGGTGGTGACCGAGCTGCCTGACGCTTGGGATACCCCCACCACCAAGGGCTGCGAATTCTCGGTGGCCGGGCTCAGCGGCACAAGCATCGGGATCAAGGTCGTCGGGGGTGACGATGCGCAGACGATGCAGCAGCTGCAGAAGGCTGACACCCAGGAGGTGACGTTCAGCGGGGTGGGGGTTGTTGCCGAACACCCGCACGGGAGCACCGAGTTCACCGCGCAGGAGGGTACGACAGCGAATCCGGCATATTGTGCGGTGAGCACCACCGGCTGGAAGGAACTCGCGGGCAAGAAGGATCTGGCCGACGTGACCCAGATACCGGACGCCACCGCGACCACGATCGCGCAGCAGTACGGAACGCTTTGCAACCGACTGTTCGGCAGCGGCAACGTCACCCCGACGATGACCGTCGCAGCACCGGCGGTTTCCGGTTCCGCCCCCGCGTCCGGCGGACCGACTCCGGCGACCGGCGCGGTGCTGGTTACAGCCGGCACCATCGGGCCCGGCTTCCCCACCCCGCAGGGCCTGGACTGCAGCGGCACGAAGACGACGACCGACAGTGAAGGCACTGTCGACTGCGAGACCACGACTACCGATGGCAAGGCGATCTACCTGTACTACCTCCGCGTCTTGCCGACGAAGGGGTACACCATCAACCACGAAGCCGAGCAGTCCGGGACGACCGGCGAGGTCGCATCGCTGCTGTTCGAGGGCCCAGGCGTGGCCGGCTTCTCCAGTCTGAGCATCGTCGGCCCGAACGTCAGCATCACGTTGCGGAAGGGCTGACCATGCCTTTCGCGTGCTGGTCCGTCTCGACGACCGACTGCAGCAGCTCTACGGCAAGTGCTGCCGCCTCAGCGACGGGCAATGCACTGCCGGTGTCCGTGCTGCCGGCGACCAGGGTGGCGTCGAGCAGTGCCGGCGGGATCGGGCGGTCGCCAGTGATTCGCAGCGCGGCCGCTGTTGCCAGCAGCGCACCTCGGTCAGTGGGGTCGGCATCCCTGGCGACCAACGACGCTGTTTCCAGGCAGAGCGCCATCGGGTGGGAGTAGGTCAGCGCCCGGGCGGCGTTGATCGCGGACAGGGTGCGATCGGCGGCCTCCGCATGTTGTCCGGTGGCCAGCAGCGACCTGGCTAGTAGGCACCTGATCAGCGGTAACTCCCGCTCGACGCCCAAACTGGTGGCGTCCGCATCTGCTGTCCGTCCGTAGCTGATCGCCCGCCGGAAGTCGCCGTCGGCGAAGGCAATGCCGGCGCCGGCGGACAACAGCACCACTCGTGCGATGCGTCGACCATCGGGATGCAGCTGCAGCCCTTCGGTGAGCAACTCCCTGGCCTGCGGCATGGCGCCGACCTGCCAGCAGATCATCACGGCGGTGGGTTGCGCGGCGGCGAGTTGCGGTGCGGAGGCGTTTCGGCGGCAGGAGTCGAGGGCCCGGATCGCGAAGTCGGCGGCAGCCGGATCGCCCCGTTCCGCCAGCACCGCGCCGACGCCCATGGCCGCGCCGACGTACAGGTTCGCGTCGCCGATCCGCTCGGCAATGTCCACGGATTCCGTCACGTACGCGACGGCGTCTGCGCCACGGTCCAGGTCGTCGGCAATGCCACCGAGGTAGATCAACGCCCGCGCGGCATAGTCGTCATGCGCGCCGCGCAGTTGCCTCACGGCCTCGTCGAGGATCGGGAGGGTCGCCTGCGCATCCCCGGTCCAGTAGCTCAGGTAGCCATAGGCGAATTTCGCAAGGCCGGTCCACGTCGACTCGGCGGCGCCGTCGAGTAGGCGTTCCAACCAGAATCGACCCTCGGAGACGTTGGTGGCGGCCCAGTACCGGTGCAATCGAAAAGCGATCTCCAGCCCGTGATCCCGATCAGTCCGCCCATCGGCAGCAGCGGCCAGCAGCGACCGGAGGCTGGGTGCAATGTCGGTGATGGCGTCGGCGAAAGGCGTCGGCGCGGCCCTCGCATCATCTGGCAGCAGAGCACCTAGGGCACCGAACAACCGGCCGAACGCGGACCGGCGCTCGTCGTCGGGCAGCTTGGAGGTCACGAACTGCTGCACGTCGTCGTCCTGCCGGTAGCGCCAGCGAGGCCCCGACCGATCCACGGTCAGCAGGCCACGGTCGGTGAGCTCCCGCAGCAGCCGAATCACCCGCAGCGGCGGTAAATCCTGGGCCGAGACCACGGCCCTGACCAGCGGCAGGCTGACTTCGCCGCCGAGGACGGAGCACCGGCGCAGAACCACGGCCTCGTCCGTTCCGAGAAGTTGGTAGCTGTGCTCGAGCAGCGCGGTCAATTGATCCTGTTCAGTTGACGTCGTGAGCTGGTCGAGCAGATCGGCGGGCGACATCGCGGTGAGCTGGGCGGCCACCAGTTCCAGTGCCAGCGGCAGTCCTGCGCACCGCTGACACAACGTCAGTACCAGCGGTGCGACCGCTTCGTCGAGGGTCAGCTCCCCGCCGCCCTCCTGGACGCGGCCGGCCAGCAACTGAACCTGGATGTTGTTGAGCGGATCCTCACCAGGATCGATGGGTGGCAACGGGTCGAGACGGATCACCTGCTCGCCGTCGACGCCGAGCGCCGACCGCGCGGTGACCAGCACCGTCAGGCTCGGGCAGTCGGCGATCACGGCGGTGACCAGCGATCCGACGCCGTCGAGCACCTGGTCGCAGCCGTCCAGCACGAGCAGGGTTCGGCCGAGCGGTGCAAGGCGGTTGACCAGCGTCGCCGTCGGTTCCGCGTCGCCGACCATCAGGCCGAGCTGGAGGGCCACGTGCGAGGCGACCAGTTCGTCGTCTGCGGTGTCGGCGACCGTCGTCCAGAGCGCTCGGTGGGCAGTGGCCACCCGAAGGGCCAACCGTGACTTCCCGATGCCGCCGCGTCCGGTCAGCGTGATCAAGCCGGACTGGGCGATTCGTCGGACGAGGTCACGTTGCTCCTGTTCGCGGCCGAGGAAGGCCCCGGAAGCGGCCGGCAGCTTTGCACCCACGGTGGGCGTATCCGCGCGGAGTGCGCCCAGGTAGACGGCGACCGTCTCGGCGCTGGGGTCGACACCGAGTTGTTCGGCGAGCACGCTGCGGCAGTGTTCGTAGGCCTGGACCGCTCCCGCTCGGTCGCCGGCCCGGTCAAGTGCGCCGATCATGGTGCGGTGTGCCCGTTCGTCGAGTGGGTGCTGCTCCAGGAGGTCGCGCGCGGCGGCCATCGCCCGATGGTGGTCGTGCTGGGCGCCGGCCGCCCACACCACCACTTCGACCGCCCGCTGCCTGAGCATGTCGATCGCCTCCCGGTGCGGACGCAGCCAGTCGGCGTCCTCTGTCGGGAGCAGGTCGTCACCCTTGAGACGTTGCGCCCTGGACGCGAGGATGAGTGCCGCGGCTGGATCGTCTTCATCCTCGGCTCGCCGGAGATCGGCCGTGGCCAGCGCGATATCTGTCTGGGTGCCCGGCGAGAGCGCGTAGCCGGCAGGTTCCGTGGTGATCAGGTGCTGCTCACCGAGGCCGATGGGCTGCAAGGCGGTGCGCAGGGCATGGATCACGCCGCGCAGCGCCGGCTGCCAGGTGCGTGGGGGATCATTGGCCCAGACGATGGCCGCGAGGCGCTCGGCCGGGATCGGATGTTCAGCCAGGGCCAGGGCAACAAGGGCAACTCGCGCCCGTCGACCGCCGAGCGCGGTGCCGCTGATCTTGGCCGTCGACCCAGTGCCGGTTGATGCGGTGTCGGTTGATGCGGTGTCGGCCCGGACTGTGACCGCCCCCAACACGTCGACTCGCACAAACCGGAGTGTAGGAGCCGCGATTGTGTGGTGTGCTAAGAATCTTCGTTCTGGTCCGCTGGACGCGGATTTGGGACGGCTCGGCCGGTTACGGTAGTCTCTGATGTCGCGGCGCCATCAGGAAAAGGGACTGGAAAAATCCTGGATCGGCGCCGTCAGTGATGTGTGCGGGCCTGTAGCTCAGGCGGTTAGAGCGCTTCCCTGATAAGGAAGAGGTCGGAGGTTCAAGTCCTCCCAGGCCCACCGTTGTTCCACTCGCTCGCTAGGCTTTGACTGCGTTACCACCCGGAAAGGACTGTGCCGAGATGAAGAAGCTCCTGCTCCTGCTCGCCTTGGTCGGAGGCGCCGTCGCGATGGTGAAGAAGCGGCGCGACGCAGCTGCCGCCGAGGCAGCGCTCTGGGACGAGGCAACCGGGACCACCCGCTAGACCTGGTCGGATGACTGCCGGGTCGGCCCGATACGGCCTGTTTTAGGGCGGTCGCGGGGACGTAGCTCAATTGGCAGAGCACCGCCTTTGCAAGGCGGGGGTTGAGAGTTCGATTCTCTTCGTCTCCACTGTTGTTTTCGCTGATCAGCGACCGTCTAGTTGATCTTGAACTTCCTCTCTCGGATGCCGTGCCCACATCCGTGCCCACAATCTGTGATGATTGCCCGTGATTCAAGCTGGTCAGACGGGCTGAATCGAGAAAGTTTGCGACGGCATCGAGGTCGTCCGGGAACAGATCGGCGTAAGTGTCCAGGGTCAAGGATGCACTCTTATGGCCCAACATCTGCTGAACGGCCTTGACGTTCGCCCCGGCGCTGATGGCCAGCGATGCCGCTGTGTGACGGAGCTCGTGAGGATGGAATCCCGTCGGCAGTTCCGCCGCGACGACGGCGGTGTTCCACCACGTCGGCCTCGCGTTGCCCACCCGCAGCACTGTGCCCTTGGGGGAGCGGAACACCAGCTCGTCTGCGGGCCGGCCGGCGATCGCGTCGGCCAGCATGTCGAGGATCGACGTCGGGATCGGCACCGAGCGTTTGGTGTGGCCCTTTGGGTTCTTCCAAACCAAGCCGCCCTTGGTGTCCACGACGGTGCGGTAGATCGAGGCCCGGCGCCGGACTAGATCGATCGACCCAACCTCCAGCGCGGCCATCTCACCCCAGCGAATTCCGGTGTAGGCCAGCACCCGGATGACGTCGCCCCACTGGCCGGCCGCCATGGCGAAGCGTTCGACCTGGGCGTGGGTCAGGTACCGCCGGGGGCTGATGTTGGGCCGGGCGATCTTGACGCCGTTGGCCGGATTCCGTGGGATGCGTTGGTCTCTTACGGCCAGGTCGAGAGCTTGAGAGAGCACCCGGTGCACCTTGTCCACCGTGGCCGCGGCCAGGCCCTTGCGCGTCAGCTCGGTGCACCACCGCTGGATGTCGATGTGCCGGACGTCGGCCAGCGCGACTTTGCCCCACTTCGGGACGATGTGCTCGCTGATGATGCCCTCGTACCGGACCTGGCTCGAGCGGGCCAGGTCGCCTCTTCCGGCGAGCCAGTCAACGACCCACGGGCCGGTCAGCAGCTTGCCGTGAGACGGCTGCACGTACAGGCCCTGCAGCTTGGCCACCTCGACCGACGCCGCGAAGTCGGCCGCCTCGTGCTTGGTCTTGAAGCCGCGCTTGTCGGTCTGGTGGCGCTCCGGTGTGCGGTACCGGACCCGGTACCGTTTCGACCCGTCGGCCAGGAAGTACGACTCAATCGTCGCCATGGTCTGCGCCTCCCCTGCGTGCTGCTGTTCATTGTGGCTGGTCAGCGGCCAGGGTGCCAGGTCCGTGTCACCCCGGTGTTTGTCAGCGTCACCCCTGATACGGACTGCGTCAACCCCGAATTGGGACAGCGTCACCCCGGTGTACTAGCGCCACAACTAACCGAGAGGCCTTTCGTAACTTTCGTAACTGAGATATGGTTGTCGATGTCAGCAACAGAGGAGACATCATGAGTACGCCAGCGACCAGCGTCGTCCACCCGCTACCGAGTGACGCCGACGAACTCGCCAAGGTGCTCAGTTTCCTTGAGGCCCACAGGGCGCGCCACGGCGCGGTCCCTGCCCCGTCGTTCTTTCTCTCGGGGGCCCAGGAACACGACCGGGTTGAGCTGACCGAGCAGGTGCACGCCCTTCTCGAGCAGGTGGTGCAGGCGCTGAGCAACGGCCAGTCGATCAGCATCCTGACCCGCGACCAGGAAATCAGCACTCAGCAGGCCGCCGACATCCTGGGGTTAAGCCGCCCGACTGTTGTCCGCCTGATCAACGACGGAGATCTCACCGCCCACGTCCCAGGAGCGGTGCGGCGCAAGCTCCTGCTCGCCGACGTCCTCGCCTACCGCGAGGAGCTCCGCTCCCGGCGCAACCAGTTCATCACCGAATCCGCAGCCGCCTACGACCAGGACGAAGAAGACACGGCTGCGCTGCTCGCCGATGCACGCAAAGCACGCTGATTCTCGGAGCAACGGGGTGGGTCTGACACACTCGCCTCATGTACCGCGCTGTTCTGGACACCTGTGTACTGGTACCGGGACAGCAGCGTGACTTCCTTCTCCAGTTGGCCACCGAGCGTGCGTATACGCCGCTCTGGGGTACCGGAATCCTGTTCGAGCTCGACTACGTCTTGGCCAGGCTGGATGACAAGCGCGGCCGGACGAATAGCGCCGCCTACCGCAAGAGCCTCTTCGCGAACATGGAGCGTGCTTTCCCTGGCGCGAAGGTCGAGGCGTCGAAGGACCGTGGCTACAGCTACGAGCTGCATGATCCCGATGACGGCCATGTCGCGCACGCTGCGATCATCGGCAAGGCAGACGCGATCGTCACTGACGACTCCCGGGCCGGCTTCTCCACCGCGCTGGACCTCATCCAGGCGCAGATCGAGGTCGTGAGCGCGCGCCAGTTCGCCGCGAACACCGTAGCGGCGCATCCGGCCGAAGGACTGCGGGCGATTCATGAAATGTCAGCCCGTTTGATGTCGCCACCGCGCTCGCCCGGTCAGATTCTCGACGACCTTCGTCAGCGGTACGGAATGACCGAAGTCGCTGAGATCATCGGGCCCCTTCTCACGCCTGCGGGCCCCTGACCGCAGTTGCGTGAGCACCGGACGGGTCCAGCGAACTGGAAGAAGTCTAAAAACCTAAAGGACTCTAAGATCGTCTCTGCCCGCTGCGGAGCCCGCCAGGTCCGCCGATGGCTAGCACGAACGTCACGGCGGAGACAGGACCCGGTCAGAGATCGAGAGGCAGTGGTCACCACTCCACTGCCCGACGTATCCGATCGGCGGCCGGCCCGGGCCGGGCGTGGCCGCGACCGCCCGGCCGCGATGTGAGCCTCCACGACCCGGAACTTCCCTCTGAATTTGTCCAAGTGCCGTCCCACAGACGCCCGCCGCGATCACCATCCTGACGACCAGGACCGCCCGATCCTGACCCAACCAGTCCACAGATCGCCACCAACTTCTGCGACGTCCACCAGTTCTACGTGCACGACAAGCATCAAACCTGGGCATGTCACCCCGACCAAAAATCAGAACTGAACTTGCCACACACCTCATGCATTCCGGACCACGAGTAGTTTCGTTGCTACGAAACGACCGCTGGAGGAAACGTTGGCTACGGCAAGTAGCGATCATGCTGTCGATGCGTCAGCGCCCCAGTCGCAGTCGGACTATCCACGCCGCCCGAACCAGCGTCTGCCGTGCGGCCGGTGCGGTCGGCCGATCACGCTCAAAGCGACGGGGCGTACCCCGAAGTGGTGTTCGGCAACTTGTCGGCACCGGGCCTGGGAACAGAGTCGGGCGGCCCAGTCGGGTCGGGATCCTGTTACCGTCATCGACCGCAGGATCGAGGTGGAGGTGCCAGTTCACGTTGTAGAAACTATCGAGGTCAAGGTCGCAAGGACGCCACGCGGTTCCGAATGGGTGCAGGCTCTGCATGAATTGGCGCAACAACTTAACAGCGGGACGGTCTACAACCGTGACTTGCCAGCACTTCGATCGGCGACCAGCGAACTTATTGATTCACTTAATCGTCGCAACAGAACCTGAGCTATTGCGGTAGGAACTTCGTCATCTCGATTCCCGGCGAATACGCATTGATATAGCAACTCTTCACTTACATGGAATCTCTTTTATATTTATCCAAAGGTGGCTGACTAGCATAATGTTCTATTATCCTGAGTAGTACAACACCGCATGTGAGTGACTACCCCGAGATCCGGCCGATCCGATCAAGATTTTTCGTGCGGCCCGCAAGACCTCTCGATCGCAGGTCAGCGGGCCAGTGCAGCGGCGGCGAGCAGACGAAGCGGTGGGTTCATTGAGCTGGCAGGGGAGTGGTCGATGCAGCCCGCAGCGTTGACGCCATTGGCCATCGCTGCGCCGGCCCAGTGGTCGCCGCGCCGGGTGAACCTGGCCATGGCTTGCCCGTCTACGCCGTCGACCGGGTGTGGGCGGCGGTGGATGTGTCGACGTCGCCGGCAACGAAGGCGGCGTACCGGTCGGACTGGCCAATGTCCAAGCGGTTTAGGACCGGGGCGCCGGCGGCTGTTTGCCATCGGTCGTATTCGGGCGTGACGATTCGAGCGCCCGGGCCGATGAAGTCAGGGTGCTAGGGCATGTCTTACCGATCGCGCGTCTTGCCCGCGCGGCCGCTAGGCACGCCAGTACCCTCGCTCGTATGCAACCGTCATACCCCGGGTTCTTCAGGTGGAACAAGCTGGACAGTGACGATGATTTCGACTCGATCGTTGAGGTGCTGCTCGCCCGAAAGTTCCGGGCTAAAGGCAATACCGTTTACTTAAGCTCCAGCGACGGCGAGCTGCCAGTTCACGGGTGTTGCGCCGCGGTGGAAGGGGTGTTTGACCTGGTAGACGGACATTTTGCGTTTGACGACCCTGGGGTTGGCGCGGTGGGTGCGGGCGGGGA
>JBBROB010000006.1:0-217897 GCA_038229825.1 Mycobacteriales bacterium | reverse complement strand
CCCGAGCAGCATCTGAATCAACCCGCGCCACCGGAGAGCCGGCACACCGGCAGCTCAGCTACGCCCCTCAACAGGACCTACAAAACCAAGATCAACTCGCTCCGCCCGGACCATCGTCGGACCTGGGTCGGTGGATCTAGGCTTAAAGGTTGAGAAGGCCGCGACGATGGACGCGACGTTCGAGGAGTACCGCCGGCGGCGCTGGTCCGCGTGGCCTACCTCGGTCGACGACGCCCAGTGATCGGCAGGGGGAGGTCGACGCGCCAAGGTCCAAATAGGTCGTCCGTGTGTCGATTTGCTCTCCGTCCTCCACCGTGACGGTCGTGGATGCACAGCCCGATGATGGAGAGATCGAGCGGCTGACTCGAGTTGGACTGAACCCGCCGCCCGGGTCATTGCTCCGGCAGAGTGCATCCCAGACGCGCGTCTGATCCCCGTGGCCGTTACCGTCATGGCACGAAGTTCAGGGAGGCGTCATGAGCGAAGACAGCACAGCGGGCGAATACGAAGCGCTGAAGGCCTTGTGGCCGACCGTCAGCGACACAGACAAGGCCGGAATCGTCTCGCGGCTCGAGGGCCTGCTGCACCGAGCAAACGTCGAATCTGACGTGCCTCTGTCGACCGAGATAGAGAACACCACGGCCACGATTCGCCAACAGCTCGGTACTGGACGAGAACGCTGACGTTGCTGCAGCAGCCGGCGGAGGCTGTCCACCAGGACCTGCGTGCCAGCAGCAGTGCTTGCCATCGCCAGAGCGGGCACTGTTTGTTCGTCGGCCTGGGGTGACTTGCTGGGGATCCGGGTGGTGCTAGCCGGATACGACGCCGGGCCGCATTCGCTTTCGGCGGCTCTCCGCGCCGTGGTCGATTGCGTCCTTCGGGCCGAAATTGGTTGGCCATCCGCGTGTCGTCGTGTCATCGTTCGCCCATGATCGACCTGACTGGTAGCTGGTTCTTCGGCGCTGACGCGGCGACGGCGGTCATCGAGCAGCAGATCGTCGAATTGGAAGGGCGCGTCGGCCAACCGGCGTGATCTCAGCCGTGGTCGCGGGGCTTGCTGCGGGGTACGGCGTTGCCCTTCCCGTTGGCGCCGTCGCGACCTACCTGGTGGGTCTGGCAGCCCGGGACCGGTTCCGCGTCGCCGCGGCGGCCGCGCTCGGCGTCGCTACCACCGACGGCCTCTACGCACTCGTCGCGGCGGCCGGTGGTATTGCGTTGCAACGGTTGCTGCACCGGGTTGCCACGCCATTGAGCTATCTGGCCGCTGCCGCGCTGATAGCGATCGCCGGACGAACGGTCCGTACCGCCGTGCATCGCTTTCGTGACCGAGCCTCGTCACATCCCGGTCAGGTGACGGTACTGACGCCGGCTCGGGCCTACCTCGGGTTGCTCGCGCTGACGGCCCTGAACCCGTCCACCATCGTCTACTTCGTGGCACTCGTGCTGGGTCGCCAGGCAACAGGCGCGAGCGCGAGTCTTCCCCTGGCGGGACTGTTCGCGGTTGGCGCGCTGGTGGCGTCGGGCAGTTGGCAGCTGCTCCTTGCGGGCAGCGGCGTGCTGCTCGGGCGGGTGCTGACCGGACCGCGCGGCCAACTGACCATCGCAATCTTGTCCGGGACGATCATGCTTGCTCTGGCGGTCAGCCTTTTCGTGCCGTGAGAAAGGCGTGGGTCCGCTCCCGTCGAGTCACCAAGGTGTGCGATCGTGCCCTGACACCGAAACGTCGTCTGACGGGGCTGCCCGACAGCCGGCTGCGCGAACGTCGCGATTTGTCGGCTCCGGGCGGCCGATGGTCCTCGTGGAACCTGCGGGGCCTGTTGCGACTCATCTATCTGAGGACACGGCAGAGCACCGGTCGATTCGTGAGGACCTGCGTATGGCATCTGGGGAGCAAAGGCGGTTCGAGACGCTGTACGAGAGCTCGTACCGGCGGCTGACCTTGATCGTCATGGCAACAGGGGGTGCGGGTCTCGTGGATGCGCAGGAGATCGTGCAGGAAGCGTTCGCCATCGCCTATGCCAAGCGTGAGATGCTTTCAACCGTCACCAATCCCGAGGCATGGGTCTGCACGGTGGCGGTGAACATCGGCCGGCGAAGGTGGCAGCGGAGCCGCCTGGCCGATCGGTTGATGCGCCGCGACAGCCAAGCCCCGGCCGCGGATGTGGCCGAGGTCAGCGCGGAAAATGCTGACCTGTACCGCGCCATCCGACTGCTGCCAGCCGACCAGCGCGAGGCCGTCTTCCTGCATCACCTGGCCGACCTTTCCGTCGAGGAGATCGCCGCTCGAACTGGCCGCCCGATCGGCACCGTCAAGTCGCGGCTGGCCCGCGGCCGTGCCGCCCTGGCCAACCAACTCGCCGCGCCGGCTGAGCCCGAACCATCCGTTCGCACACAGAACGCGCCAGAAGGGACCTCCGCCCCATGACTGATCTGGACGATCGACTCGATCTCCTCCGCGCCGACCTGACCGCAAGAATGGTGGCACCGCCGTTGTCCTCGGTAGTGGCCCGCTCGGCAGCGCCACACGGGCGCAGGCTGGGCGCGGCGATGGTCGCCGCCGCGATGGTCATCGCGGTGCTGACCACCGGTGCGCTGCTGGCCAGGTCGAACCGGCACCCGAACTCGACACCCGCTGCTCCGCACCCGGCGTCGTCGACGACCCAGAAACTTGCCCCAGCTACACCGCCACAACCGGCGACAGCTTCAGAATTGGCAGCGCCGACCCCGGCTGCCAAGTGGTTCCGCTCGATCGCGTCAGCGACGATGGCCGATCCCCGCCATGGATTCGCCTTGATCCAAACCTGCAACGCCGACGGTTCCATCTGCCGAAACGCCATCTCGGTGACCCAGGACGGAACCCACTGGCTCGGGCGCGCCGCGCCGGCCTCCAACAGCAGTCAAGATTCCGTCGCCGGTGGAGTGGCCGCGCCGACCGTGACCGCCCTCGGCCCGCGCACGGTGTTCTATCAGGCTTCACCAGCAGGCGCGCGTTCGGGTTTCGTCAGTTTCGATGCGGGCGCCACCTGGCGCACGGTCCCGCCGGGCGTCAACGGGACGGTCGGCCGTATTCCAACCGGTGGGGTGTTGGAGGGCATGTGCCCGACCGGCGGATCCGATCCTTGCCTCACCGTCGCGCTGACCGTGCGGCTTCCCGGCACGGGGGCGCTGGCGAAACTGGCCCAGCAACCCGACATCGCGGTCGAATCCGCCAATGCGGCGCCGCTGCCGGACGGGTCGTGGTGGGTGACCGGATCCCGCGGCGGCAAACCAGCAGTTGCCGTCAGCCGAGATGATGGCCGCACCTGGACCAGCACTTTGCTCCCGGCAGTGGCGGGGCAATATCTGTTCACCTCGTCGGTGACCGGTGACGGGCAACGCCTGTGGGCGTTGGTCATCGGACAACTCCCGGAGGTGAAGAACGGACTGCTCGGTGTGTACGGCAGCACCGATGGCGGCCGGACCTGGCGGGTGGTCAGGACGGCAAAGGCCGGCCTTCAGCCGCGATCCGCCCTCGGAGTGGCAATCGCCTCGGGTAACAGCCTCACCATCTGCGACGAGAACAGCGCCCAGCGCGGCTGGGTGTCCGCGGACGGCGGCGTCACCTTCGCAGAAACTGTCTGCCCGGCAAACGGTTTCCCGGTGTGGTCGGCGTCGGGGTACCTCAGCAGCGACGGCATGTCGATCTCCGTGTCAGCCGATGGCAGTCGGTGGACCCACACCGCCCCGTGAGAACTGGGGTCAGTAGCCGGTACGGCGGTCGATCACCTCGCGGAGAAGGTCCATGTGACCGAGGTGGCGGGCGTACTCCTCGATCAGGTGAGTCAGGATCCAACGAAGGTTCACCGGCTTGCCTCTGCGCAGTCCGCGAACGGGTTCGGAGAGGTCCGTCCAGGCCGCGGCATGAGCGCGGGTGATGACCAGCTCGGCCTGATACGCGGCGACGTCGGCAGCCGCCGTCGCAGGGTCGATGTCGTCGAAGTCACCGTCCTGGCTGGTCGCCGTGCAGTAATAGTTCGGGACATCCTGCTCGTCCAGCAGTACCACGCGCAGCCAATAGGCCTCTACCTCGGTGAGGTGCCGGACGACCCCGATGAGGCTCAGCGACGATGGTGGGACAGCGCGACGGGCGAGCTGCCCGGGGTCAAGGCCGGCGATCTTCAAAAGCGCGGTGTCGCGGTACAGGTCGAGCCAGTGGTCCAGGACGGCTCGCTCGCCACCGTCCATGGGCCCGTCGGTCCGAGTGTCCTCGCGTTCGGCGACGACGGGCGTGGTGGTGCCGGGGTCCATCATGCGGTTGACCGTGCCACATGGCCGCTGTCGGAGGCCACGCATTTCCGTGGATCAACCAAGCATCGGCGTCCCGCGGGAGTAGCGCGATGGTGACGCGACCGTCAACGACTGCGCAGTTGCGCCGGCTCCCTACACCTGCCGAGGTCGTTGACCGGAAAGGGATTCGACGGCCTGCTCGATCTGGGCACCATCCCGCTCGACGTCCTCGAGATACAGCCGACCGGCCACGATCTGGTCCGCAGCGACCTCGAAGATCGTCACCCCGCACATCTGGAAGATCTGCCCGTCGGTGCGGATCCCCGACCACCTCCACTCACTCCAGATCGAGTTTCCATCACGGACCGATCGACGTAACTCAGCGCGAAAGTCGGGGACACCCGCGAACATGGCCTCCCAGTTGGCGCGCATCTGATCCCGCCCTCGGAAGGCCCTGCCCGGGTGGGCCGGTTGCTCGCTGCGGTAGTCCTCGTCGATGAGCCCCACCGCGCCGGCGAGATCATGCCTGTTCAAAGCCGCGACCAGACGATCAATCACATCAGTCATCGAATCCTCCCGGCCGGCTCGGCCACTGCCCCGTCGCCATGCTGACGAACCGCCCGCCGACGACAGTCGACTTCTGACGTTGGTCGAGGACATCGCCGCATGGTCGGTTCCCGTTCGCCGCGCGGGCCCGAGCGGCGAATAAACTTCCGAGGACGAGGATCCCCCACAGGAGGAACCAGGGGTCCCACAGGAAGGCATGCCAGGCCAAGGCTCGGTGATCCGCCGTGGCCGAAGCAGCCACGACACCGAGCTGAACCAGCAGACCGACGGCCGTCAGCGCCAGTCCGTATGTGAACAACACCACCCCACAGATCCAGGCCGCCCCTCGGACCAGCCGCTGCCAGCGGCCGGCGGGTCGCCGGTAGATCACCACCAGCGGCAGAACCGCAGCGATCAGCTTCAGCACCACGGCCGCCCACAGCAGCAGGACGACGCCGACGTCGCCGGCCCGTCCGCCGCGCTCCAACGACCCGCCAACGGTGTCCAGCAACGCCGTACCGCCGACGCCCCAGTAAATGCTGATCGCCGTGAAGCAAAGCCCCACAATGCCGGCGGTCAGGGCGAAGGCCGCACCGGCGGGCGTACCTGCGGTGGTCGGTGCCACGTCGGATCTGGTCGCGGTCATACATCGGAGTATTTCAACCAACCGGGCGCCGGTACATCCGTGATGCCCCTGACCGTGATTCAGGGACCGGCCAGTATCCAGATTCCGGTATCTAGGGAACTCGGGGGCACCCTCGGAGCCGGCCGGCAACACCCCTTCTGCTGCTCAGCCGCCTAAAAGTGGACGAGTTGGTCTGTAAGCCGGGTCCTGTTCCCGGGGACCTCTCGGCGCTCCCGTTCGGCGACCATCCATCTCGGCGTGCCGTTACCGACACGCTCCAGCGGTTCACCCGCAGGCTCGGGCGGGCCGCCCTCGAACGCCTGCGCACACCCGCCCGGCACCGAGGTGCACGGGCGAGCGCTCTCAACCTTGCTCCGGGTGGGGTTTACCGAGCCGCGCCGGTCACCCGGCACGCTGGTGGTCTCTTACACCACCGTTTCACCCTTACCCCGAACCCCAGGACCGAAGGTCCAGAAGTTCGTGGCGGTCTGTTTTCTGTGGCACTTTCCCGCGGCTCACGCCGGGTTGCCGTTGACAACCACCCTGCCCTGTGGAGCCCGGACTTTCCTCGGCGGACGTACCGGCAAGCCGGTCACACCCGACGCGGTCGCCCGACCAACTCGTCCGGGGCGAACTCTACCGGGGTGGGAAACCACCGGGTCGCCATTTGCCGTCCCGACCGAGAGGTGGCCGGCCGGTATCGTGCTGCCACGTGAACGCTCCGATGGACGGCCGGTGACACCGATCGCGGCCAGCATCATCGGGGTCGCGCTGTTGCTTTCCACGCTGGCCTTTGCGATCGTCCGGCCGCGAGGTCTACCGGAGGCCGTCGCCGCTGTCCCGGCCGCCGCGATCGCCCTGGCGATCGGGCTGATCAGCTGGCACGACGCCGGAGCCACTGTAGACCGGCTCGCTTCGACGATCGGTTTCCTGGCCGCCGTCCTGATCATCGCGCACCTGTGTGATGTGGACGGGGTCTTCCGCTGGCTCGGCGCGGTGATGGCCGCCCGCAGCAACGCCGACCCGGCCCGATTGCTGGTCCTGGTGTTCGTGGTCGCCTCGCTGACCACCGCGGCCCTGAGCCTGGATGCGACGGTCATCCTGCTCACCCCCGCCGTCCTGGCCACGGTCAAGAGACTGCGGGTCAGACCGGCCCCGCACGTCTACGCCACAGCCCACCTGTCGAACACGGCATCCCTGGTTCTGCCGGTGTCCAACCTCACCAATCTGCTGGCGTTCCAGGCCTCCGGTCTGACTTTCCTGGGCTTCGCCGGGCTGATGGCCGGTCCGTGGATCTTGGCCATCGGGGTCGAGTACCTGGTCTTCCGTCGGTTCTTCGCCGGCGACCTGCTGCGCGACGAGCAGCAAGCTCCGTCCCGGATCCGCGCCGCGGCGACGCCGAAGGTCACGCTGGTTCTGCTGGCGCTCATCCTGGCCGGGTTCGCGGCCGGACCGGTGCTGCACGCAGAGCCCGCCTTGGTCGCAGCGGTCGGCGCGGTGGTGATGGCGATCAGGGCACTGGTCCGGGGGCAGGTGGGACTGCTGTCGATTCTCAAAGAAGCGAATCCGCTGTTCCTGGCTTTCGTGGCCGCCCTGGGGATCGTCGTCGACGCTGCCACCGGCCATGGATTGCAGACGGCGCTGGCGAATCTGCTGCCCGCCGGCAGCGGTTTCCTGGACCTGCTCGCATTGGCGGTGATCGCCGCCGCGCTGTCCAACCTGGTGAACAATCTGCCGGCCACCTTGGTCCTGCTGGCAGCGCTGGGCCAGCACCCGCACGCCGCGCCGGTGCTGGCGGTGCTGATCGGGGTGAACATCGGTCCCAACCTCACCTATACCGGTTCGCTGGCGACGCTGCTGTGGCGGCGGGTGCTGCTCAGTCACTCCACCTCGCCGTCGCTGGGCCGATTCACCCGGCTCGGGTTGATCACGGTTCCGATCAGCCTGCTGGCCGCGACGGCCGCGCTCTGGGCCGGGTCGCTGCTCTGACGGTCAGGTGAACACTGACGGCCAGCTGAACGCTGACGGCCAGTCAGCCTGACGGTCCCATCAACCGGTCAGATGACCGGTTTCGTTGACCGCCCAGACCATCGTCGAGCCGTCATCGCCGACGGTGAACCCGGACAGCGAGGCGGTGTCTACCCGGAGCCGGTAGGCCGCGTCCGACGGCACATCGAGCGCGCTCATCAGGATCATCTTGGTGGTTGCCGCATGGGTGACAAGTACGAGAGTGTGGCCCCGGTAGGACCGGACGATCTCGGACAGCAGCGGTGTCACCCTGGTGCGGATGTCGTTGAACGACTCGCCACCCGGCGGCGGGGCATCGGGATCCGACCGCCAGACGGCGAACTCCTGCGGCCAGGCCTTCTCGATCTCCGCCGGACGCAGGCCCGTCCACTCGCCGAGCAGCCCATCGACGAGACCCTCGTGCACCACTACCGGGGCGGCGGCCGCGCCGCCGATGGCATTGGCCGTCAACCGGCAGCGCTGCAGCGGTGAGGTCAGCACGACGGCCGGCCGCAGGCCTTTGATCCGGTCGGCGACCGACGACGCCTGCCGTCGCCCCCGGTTGGTCAGCGGCACATCTTCGCGGCCGGCGAATCGCCCGTCGGCCCCCCAGGTGGTCTCACCGTGCCGGACCACCAGCACACGGGTCTCTCCCGCCGGCAGCGGGCCGGGTAACACCGCGGCCGGGTCCGGCACCAACGCGGGCAGCTGCCCGGTATGGCCGACAGAATCGGTCCGCACGGTCGACGTGGCGCCTGCCAGGTTCACTGCCCGCCCGGCCAGGCCCGCGTCCATCGCTTCGTTCGCCAACCGGTCGGCGACCGCGTTCTGTGCCCTGGGTATCCAGGTCAGCGAGGCCGACCCGAACTGCTTGAGCAAGCTGGAAGCCTTGGCCGCCAACGGTTTCATGTCCGGATGCTTGACCTGCCAGCGCCCGGACATCTGCTCGATGACGAGTTTGGAGTCCATCCGAACGACCACCCGCTCGGCGCCCAGCTCGCGGGCGGCTTCCAGACCCGCGATCAGACCGGAGTACTCGGCGACATTGTTGGTGGCCCGCCCCAGATAGGCGGCACGCTCGGCCAGCACCGTCACCCCGTCGGCGCCGAACACCGCTGCCCCATAGCCGGCCGGGCCGGGGTTGCCCCGCGATCCACCGTCGGCGTAGACCACGACGGACTCGGTTGGGCTCACCACCGGATGAGGATCGCACCGCATTCGGGGCAGCGGACGATCTCGTCCGACGCGGCCGAGGCGATGGCGCCGAGCTCGACCCGGTCGAGGTCCATCCGGCACGCCTCGCAACGGCCGCCGTTCAGTTTCGCGGCCGCCACCTTGCCGGATCGGTGGATGCGGTCGTACAACGCGGCGAGGTCCGCCGGCAGGCCGCCGACCAATTCGGTGCGGTCCCTGCGGTGACGGGCGAGTTCGTCGTCGATGTCGGCGAAGACGGTGTCGCGGCGGCTTTCGGCGGCGGCGATCTCGGCGCCCAGCTGATCGAATTCGGCCGCCACCGACTTCAGTGCCGCGTCCGCGGTCTCCTTCTGCTCCATCAACTCCAGCGCCTCGTCCTCGAGTACGCCCTGGCGGCGACCCAACGAGGTGATCTCGTGTTGCAGGTTTTCCAGATCCTTGGCGTTGCCGGCGCCGGAGGCCAGCCGCTGGGCGTCCCTGGACGAGCGTGTCCGGACCTGGTCGATCTCGTTGTCGAGCTTGCGGGTGGCCCGCTCCAGGTCACTCACCTCGGTCTCGGCCACCACCTTGCCGTTCCGCAACACTGCCAGCTTCTCGTTACCGGCCGAGATGACCGCGAGCTCGGACAGGGTCGCCCGGCGGTGCTCGGCGGCGTTGATCGACTGATCGAAGCCGGCCAGTTCCAGCAGTCGGCGTTGAGCGAACGGATCAGCCTTCGGCACTGGCGTCAGAACCCTTCTGGAGTTGGGCAAAGCAACCGTCCACCCGCGACCCTCACACCGGCCGGTGGATGGTCCACGGATCGGTGCGCAACGCAGAAACGGTGGTGGTGACGCTACCCGCCAGCACCCCCGCGGCCACAGCCGCCGTCAGCACCCGCTCGGCATTGCCCAGCCAGGGCCACTCACCGGCCCAGTGCGCGACCTCGACGACGGCCGCCGACCGCGGTTCGGCCAGGTGCTCGCAAACCAGGTGATGACGCAGGTCAGAAGTGAGATAGACGTCGGCGCCGACCGCCGTGGCCGTGGCGAGTTCGGAGTCGCCGGCCCCGCCGCACAGCGCGACCGTGGCGATCAGCCGGTCCGGATTCCCGGCCGCCCTGACTCCGCCGACCGTGTCGGGAACCGCTAGCGCGACGAGGTCCAGAAAATCACGCAGGGAGATCGGTGCCGGCAGCAGACCGACTCTGCCCAACCCGGTGCGGCCGGCCTGTGGGTGCCCGTCCGGCAGCAGCCCGGCGGGGTCCGGCACCAGCGGGCGAATCTCGGTCAGCCCCAGCGCGGCGGCCAGCGCGTCGTTCACGCCGCCGACGGCCTTGTCGGCATTGGTGTGGGCGGCGTACTGGGCGATACCCGACCGGACCAGCCGGTGGATGAGGGCACCCTTGGGTGTGTCGACCGCCACGGATTGCACCGCCCGGAAGAGCAACGGATGGTGCGTTACCAGCAGCTGGGCTCCGATCGCCGCCGCCTGGGCCACGGTGTTGCTGTCCACATCGACGGCCAGCAAAACGCTGGTGACAACCGCTTCCGGATCTCCGCAGGTCAGCCCTATCCCGGTGTCCCAGTCCTGCGCGAGCGCAGGCGGGTAGGCCGTCTCCAGCACGGCAGCGATGTCGCCGACGGTGACCGTCACGGGAGTACTCCCTCGCCTCGATGGGGCACGGTGGCGGGCGCCCCGCCACCACTGTGCATCACCGCGCCTGCGGCTGCCCGGTCGGTTTCGGGTAACAATGGCCTGGTGAACGCCGCAGTGACCGGACCCGAGACCCAGACCAGGTGCCTGCATGTCAGCGTCATCTGCTCGGGCAACATCTGTCGTTCGCCGATCGGCGAGCAGATGCTGCGGGCCGCCATCGCCGACGCCGGTCTCGAGCACGCTGTGCGGGTGTCGAGCGCCGGCACCGGCGACTGGCACATCGGGCAGCGGGCCGACCATCAGGCCGAGCTGGCGCTCCGGCGGGCCGGGTTCGCCACTGATCACCGGGCCCGTCAGATCACCGCGGCCGAGTTGGACACCATCGACCTGGCGCTGGCGGCCGACCGCGGGCACGAACGGGTCCTGCGCCGGATGACCGGGTCACCGCAGAAGGTCCGGCTGCTCCGCAGCTTCGACCCCGCTGCCACCGGCGATGAGGTACCCGATCCGTACGGCGGCCCGGACGCAGGGTTCGACGATGTGGTGGCCATGACGGCGGCGGCCATACCCGGGGTGCTGGCAGAGATTCGGCGGCTGCTCGGATGACCGCGACCATGCAGGACGAACGACCCACCGAGCGCCCGGGTGGGCGGTTCCGTTTTCTGCTGCGCCCCGGGTGGCTCGGCGCCGTCGCCGGCGCGCTGGCGTTCACCGCAGCCTGCTGGCTGATCCTGGCGCCCTGGCAGTTCAGCCGCAGCGCCCAGAATTCAGCCGCCAATCACCTGATCGACGCCGCACTCAACAGCACTGCCGTACCGGTCCGGCAGTACCTGTCGACCGATCGGCAGCCGGCGACCAGTGACACCTACCAGAAGGTCACCGCCACCGGGGTTTTCGACGCCGACCACGTCTACTACGTCCGGCTGCGGCAGGACGGTCAGGGCAACCCGGTGTCCGAGGTGGTGCTGCCGATGCGACTGACCGACGGCACCATCCTGCTGGTGGACCGGGGCTACCGGTCCTTCGGCGACATCAAGGCCGGCGTGCCGCTGCCGCCGGTACCCGCCGGAACCGTGACCGTGACGGGGCGGGTCCAGCAGGACCAGACCGACCCGTCCCACCGGCCACCAGGTTTCCGCGACAACCTCTATCAGGCCTATGCGGTCAATGCGGACGCACTGGCCGGGATGGACGGCACCGTCGGGCGCGACGGCGACGTCCTGCAGGGTTACATCCAGCTGGTCGCCGGGTCCCCCGGTGTGCTTGCCGAGATCGGCATGCCACAGACCTCTGTCGGCCCGTACTTCTCCTACGCGCTGCAATGGTGCGCGTTCGGTGGCATGGCGATCCTGGCGATCGCATACTTCGTCTTCCGGGAGGCCACCGATCCACGCGGCCCGGACGAGCGGGACGTCGCCTATCCGAAACGGAGCGGGTATCCGGACGAGGTCACGTCCGTTTCGGTCGAATCCTCGCCGCCACCCTCCCCGCCGCAGGTGAAGCCGCGGCGCGCAGCGCGGGATGGCTTCGACCGTTCCCAGCTGTACGACTCCAGTGACCCCGACTGACCTCACCGACCGGCCGGGCGTCTGGTCCGAACGGGCGGCGCAGGCCGAGAACGCCGTGCTGCAAAGGCATCTCCGGCGCCTTGTCGGGCTGCCCATGACCGGTCTCGGGGTGGTCAGTTGGCCCGCCGATCCTTCGCACCGACTGATGTTCCGGTGGCATTTCTGGTGGCAGGCGCACCTGCTCGACTGCGCCGTTGACGCGTGGCTGCGGGATCCGACGCCGGCCCGGACTCGAGTTGTCGCAACGCTGATCAGGTCGATCAAACTTCGCAATCTGGGCCGGTTCACCAATGACTACTACGACGACATGGCCTGGATCGGGCTGGCCCTGCAGCGGGCAGACGTGCTCGGGTGCGGCGAGCCGCGGGGGGTGCGGCAGGTCGTCACCCAGATCCTGGACGCCTGGTCACCGCCGATCGGCGGTATCCCCTGGCGGGTCGGTGACGAGTTCTACAACGCGCCGGCCAACGGACCGGCCGCGATCCTGTTGGCCCGCAGTGGTTTCCGCCGGCGGGCCGGGCAGATGGCCGACTGGATGGAGGCGAACCTCAAGGTGCCCGGCAGCGATCTCGTCGCGGACGGGTTCCACCCCGGCGAGACGCTCAAACCGGTGTACTACAGCTACTGCCAGGGTGTGGTGCTGGGCGCAGAGGTCGAGTTGGCCAACAGCGGTGGTGACCGGTCCCGGGTGCATCGACTGGTAGCCGGGATTGACAACGAACTGGCCACGGGCGGGGTGCTCCGCGGGCACGGCGGGGGCAACGGTGGCCTGTTCACCGGCATCCTGGCCCGGTACCTGGCTGTGGTGTCGACGGACCTCCCCGGTGATGACCCGGCCGATCGGCAGGCCAGGGCGACCGCTGCGGGCCTGGTACTTCGGTCGGCGGAAGCCGCTTGGCGGCACCGGATGTCGGCCCCGGGCGGTCCGTTGTTCGGCCCGGACTGGACCGTTCCGGCGGTGCTGCCCGGTCGGGGTCGGGTCGGCCGGACGTCGGGCGCGACCGTCGAAGAATCCAGTCAGCCCGAACGGGACCTGTCGGTCCAGCTGTCCGGCTGGATGTTGACCGAAGCCGCAGCGGTGCTGGCGCGAGCAGCTGACCCTGGGGGCGGCGGGCATCAGGCCTGGCAATAGCCTCACCGGTGTGTCCCTCATCGATCAGGTCGAACAGCTGCTGGCCGGGCCGTCACCGCTGCCGATCGTCGAGGCCGGCGATCCGGTCCTGCGGCGAACGGCGGAGCCGTACGACTTCAGTCTGCCGGGCGGGACGCTCGATGCGTTGATCGCCGCGATGCGCGAGACCATGCTGGCCGCACCGGGTGTCGGACTGGCGGCGCCGCAGATCGGCCTTGGCATCCAGCTGGCGGTCATCGAGGACACGGCAACCCTGGCGTCGGAGGCGGCCAGGATCCGGCATCGCGTCCCGGTGCCGTTCCGGGTGCTGGTCAATCCGTCCTACGCGTCTGCCGACGACGAGACCGCGGCGTTCTACGAGGGTTGCCTGTCTGTTCCCGGGTACCAGGCGGTGGTGGAGCGGGCCGGCTCGGTCCGGCTCCGGGCCTGGAATCAGCACGGTGAAGAAGTGGACGAGATCGTCAGCGGCTGGGCGGCCAGGATCGTGGCGCACGAGACCGACCATCTGGCCGGAATCCTCTATCTGGACAAGGCTCTGACCCGTTCGCTGGCCAGTAACAGCAATTATCTGCAACGCTGGGCGGCGCCGACACCGCAGGCCGCCAGGGTAGAACTCGGGTTCTGAGGCCCTGCGGTCACGTTGCTGGGCCGCCACCCAACAAGATGACCGTGTCCGCACGCAGTTCCGCCAGGTCGACACCGGAATCCTGCAGCACCCGGACAGCCAGACCATCACCCTCGTCGATGATGCCGATCAGCAGGTGACCGGTGGAGATGCTGTCGGCGCGCAGCTCCCTGGCCGCGCGTAGCGAAAGTTCCAGCACCTTCTTGGCCCTGTTGCTCAACGGTATGTGGCCCTTCGGTTCTCGCCCTCGGGGAGAGGAGTCGAGCGCGCCTGCCCCGAACCGTTCCTCGGCGGCCCGGCGCACCCGGTCGAGGTCGATACCCAGGGCCGCCAACGCAGCCGGGTCAAGCGCATCGCCGGTCAGCTGCTCGACCCGCCGCCGGATACCCGCCGCAGTGATGCCGACCTTGCGGAGCACAGCGGCGGCCGGGTCGCCACCCTGCCCGGCCAATCCGATGAGCAGGTGTTCGGTACCGATCGTCCGGTGGTGCAGTTGCCTGGCATCCTGTTGGGCCAGCACCACCACCTGACGAGCCGGCCCGGCGAATCGTTCGAACATGGTCTGCCTACCTTCCTTTCCCGAAGAATCCCTGGCTGCTGCCGTATTTCTTGTGCACGGCCTGGCGGCTCACGCCGATGTGGCGGGCGATCTCCTGCCAGGTCCAGCCCAAGGCCCGGGCGCGGCCGACCTGCAGTGCTTCCAACCGGTCGGCGAGTTCGCGCAGTGCCCGGACCGCGCGCAGACCCTCGGCCGGGTCGCCGCTGCCGGCGGCCCGGGCAAGTTCGGTATCGGTGGTCATGTCTGTCAATCTAGATTGACAGACAAGGGATTGTCAACGGCAATTGACAGACGGGTGAATCTGCAACGGAAATTCTTCGCCATCCGTCTTCCAGTCGGGCGGGAGGCACCCGGCGTCGGCGAGCGGCGGCAAGACGAAGTTCCGGCCAACCGGCCTGGAACCGACAGGCCGACTTCGGGCGGCATTGCGCCCGCCCGAAGTCGGCACCTACCGGTCAGACCAGATCGTGGATCAGGCCGGGACCCAGTCGAAAACGTCCGGGTCAGGGCCGGTGCGCTCGTCCTTGTTCAAGGCGGAGATCAGCGCCATGTCGCCATTGGGCAGCTCGAAGTCGAAGATCTCGAAGTTCTCCTTCATCCGCTCCTGGCTCACCGACTTCGGGAAGACGATGCTGCCGTGCTGAACATGCCAGCGCAGGACCACCTGGGCCGGAGTCTTACCGTGCTCTTTGGCGATGGCGGTGATCGTCGGGTCGTCCAGCACCTTGCCCTGGGCGATCGGTGACCAGGCCTCGGTGGCGATGCCGTGTTCGGCGTCGAAGGCGCGTAGCGGCTCCTGGGTCAGGTACGGGTGCACCTCGATCTGGTTGACGGCCGGCGGCACGGTGGTCTCCTCGTGCAGGCGGCGGAGGTGATGGGCCTGGAAGTTGGACACGCCGATGGAACGCGCCCGACCGTCGGCGTAGATCGTCTCGAAGGCCTTCCAGGTGTCGACGAAGTTGCGCACGGTCGGCAGCGGCCAGTGGATCAGGAAGAGGTCGATCTTCTCCAGGCCCAGATCGGACAGGGTCTTGTCGAAGGCGGTCAGCGCCGCGTCGTAGCCCTGCTGGTTGTTGTTCAGCTTGCTGGTCACGAACACCTCGGACGGGTCGAGATCAGACTTGGCGATGGCCTCCCCGACCTCCTTCTCATTCCCGTACATCTGCGCGGTGTCGATGTGGCGGTAGCCGACCTCGAACGCTTTTCTGACGGCCTCGGCGGTGTCTGCCGGCTTGATCTGGAAAACGCCGAAACCCAGCTGCGGAATCTCCACGCCGTTGTTCAACACGATGTTCGGTACTGCGCTCACTCGGACTCCTCTATGGACGAAGGACAACTGGGGGTCACCTTCTGGTGACGGCCATCCTGCAGCATTAGCAGTACCCGGTAGGTTCACACCTATGCAAGTAGGCGTGGTGATCCTTCCGCAGTTCCCGACCTCTGAGACCAGGCGGCGATGGAAGTCCCTGGAGGACAGGGGTTTTGCGCACGGCTGGACCTACGACCACCTGGCCTGGCGGGACCTGGCTGATGAACCCTGGTACGGCACCATCCCGACCCTGGCCACCGCGGCGCAGGCAACCTCCACGCTGCGCCTGGGGACCTGGGTGACATCGCCGAACTTCCGGCATCCGGTCACCTACGCCAAGGAGTTGATGTCGCTGGAGGACATCGCAGGCGGGAAAGCCGATCAGTCGGGGAAGGGCCGGCTCATTGCCGCCATCGGTGCGGGTGGGCTGGGCTGGGATTCAGGGGTGCTGGGTAATCCCGACCTCGAGCCGAGGCAGCGGGTCGACCGGCTCGGCGAATTCGTCGTGCTCACCGATCTTCTCCTCAAGCAATCGGAGACCAATTGGCGCGGAGACTATTTCACTGCTCATCGGGCCCGGATGCTTCCAGTCGGATCGCGGGCCCGGATCCGGTTGGTGGTGGCCGGCAACGGGCCACGATCCGTGCGGTTGGCCAGCGGTTACGACGGTTGGGCCACTACAGGGCCGGACGGTGACTTCACCGCCGATCAGTGGTGGGAACGGCTTGCCCAGCTGGTCGAGGTGTTCGAGACGGCCGCGCAACGCGCCGGGCGAGATCCAGCGACGATCAGGCGTTACCTGTCGATGGATCTCGCCCCCGGGTACTCGCTGTCCGAGCTTGCCTCGTTCACCGAGTCGGCGGCGAAGGCGAGGGCGCTGGGATTCACGGATGTGATCGTCCACTGGCCACGGCCCTCCGGCAGCTACGCGGGTGACGAAACCGTGCTCGACAAGATTGCGGGGCTGCTGGTCGACGGTCAGTACCTCCGCTGATCGGCCCACCCCTGACCGAACCTCAGCCGATGCCGACCGCGGAAGCCAGGGCTTTCACCACGGCCAACCCGCCCAGCACGACGAACGAGAGCAGGCACCAGCCGGACAGCAGGGCCAGCCCGCGCAGACGCCCGGGCAGGAAAGGGGCCAGCCGGGGACTGCTGCCCATCCGACTGCGGACATCAGCGGTCAGCTTTACGCCCTGCCAGATCTTCCGGCTGACCGATCTCAGCCGCAGCCTCGCATCGGCGCGGACCACCGGCGCGAGGTTCGATCTCAGCCGCGACAAGGTGTCGGCCGAGTTGATGGCCGCGTAGATCTCCGCCGCAGCCCGTGCGGGGGGCTGCAGAGCGTGCAGCAACTGTGCGCGTCGCACCGCCAGCCAGCCGCTCGGAATCAGTCCGAGCGCACCCAGCAGCCAGGCGAACCCCACGTCCCCGCCGCCACGAGCGGTGGACACGACGACCAGCACCAGAGCCGGACCCACCGGGGCAAGCAGGAGCACAAGAAGTGGTATTCGCAGACGCTGCACCAACCCCGCCAGCAACGCCACGACGTCGGAGATCACCTTCTGCGCCGCAGTCGGCACCTTGGCCGCCGCCGTCTGCCATCGCCGACTCCGGCGCTGATGAACGTCGACAACGCTGCGGAACTTGTCGACTTCCGGGTCGCCGGTCTCGCCGTCATCGGTCGATGTCATCGGCTCCACCCCCCGCTGCTGAATCAACCATTGTTCCGGCCCCTGCCGAGTAACGAATCGAAGTTTGTTTGATCCGGCTTTACCCGGGCACCTACCGCTCGGAGAGACACTCCACGTTAGCTGAACCAAGGAGATACCACACCATGCTCGGACTCATTGTCAGTCTCATCGTGATCGGTCTGATCGCCGGTGCCATCGCGCGGCTCGTCGTGCCAGGTAAGCAGAACCTGTCGATCGCCGCGACCATCGTCCTGGGTATCGTCGGCTCGTTCGTCGGCGGATTCCTCGGCTACCTGATCTTCCACAAGGACGGCCAGAACGGGTTCTTCCAGACCTCCGGGATCATCGGATCCATCATCGGCGCCATCATCGTGCTGCTGCTGTGGACCCGGTTCGGCAGCCGGTCCCGCTCGAGGGTCTGACCGTCGACCTGGCAGTACCTGTCGGCGCGGTAGAGCGTCCGCTGGAAAAGCCCTTGCTTCCCGCCTCGGAGAGGCTGGAAGCAAGGGCTTTTCGGGTGCTGTCCGGGGCCAATGGTCAGCGGTGGCCGAGGGGCCGATTCGGCCGCGACGCCATTGCCCGCAGCCAGCGAAGATAGTGCGCTGCGACCTCGTCCCGGTTAGGGGTGGCGTGAAATCCAGCCCCGAGCCAGGTCAACGAAGGTCGCTCCAGCGATTCCCGGACCTTCTCACGCAACTGGCCGGGCTCGTACAGCCGTACCGAGCCCGGCATCCGCCTTTCCAACTCGTGCGTGTAACGGCCGGCCAGGACCAGCGGCCGACGGCCGGCCCCGATCCAGGAATTGATGGAAGCGGACGCCGAGACCTGCGGATGCGGAGCCACCGGGACTGCCACGTCACGTAGCCATCGGGGCAACGCCCGGTCCGGCACGTAGCCGGTGCAGCTGAACGAGATGCCCTGGCGCTCGCCTGATTCGGCCAGCTCGCCCAGCATGTGCAGGTGACCGTCCGACGGCCGGCCGATCGCCGTGACGCGTACCGGTCGGTCCGATCCGGCCAGCTCGTCGATCACTTCGCGGTGACCCTTACCCGGGTAGATGAACCCGAGAATGCCCACCGTCGCAGGAGTCGGGGTGGCCGTAGCGGGTCGCACGGCCGGTGGCGGCGGGACCGGAAGTGGAATCACCTCCACCTCTTCCAGGGACGGCAGATCGCCCGTGAGGGCTGCGATACCCAGCACGGCTGCCGCCTCCCGGAGCAGCGTCCTCTCGTGTTCGCTTGACACCGCAACCCCGACGACATCGCCGACGATCCTGAGATACGTCAGCGCCCGTCGCCGGAACAGGTCCGCGGTGACGGCCTGCTGCGGTAGGTCGTGCAGCGTGACCGACAGCTGGGCGCCGACCCGGCGGAGCAGATCGGCGAACTCCTCGATACGATCCTCGGCCCTGATCGCCTTGTCGGCGAACAAGTGGTCATTGACCTGCAGGTGCACGAGCCGGACACCGGTCGGCAGACGGTCGACCAGCCTCGTCAGCTGAGCCGGCTGGTCCTCGTGGTGCAGCGTGCCGGTGAAGCCCTGGCCGGCAGCAGCTGTCGCCAGATCATCGGCGAACTGCACGATCCCGTGTTCCGGCGGGCCGCAGGACAGCAGCACGATCGGCTCCGTCACAGCAGACCCAGCATCTCCAGAGTCGTTCCGTGTCGCCGATACCCGGCCTCGAGCACGCCGGGATTGTCGTCGTAGAAGCGCCATTGGGTCCGGTGCACGGTCGTCGAACGGACCCGGCGGCCGCTCACCTGCCAAGATCTGCGGCCGGCACCGGACACTTTCATGGCTCGCAGTGCCCCCCGTTCCACCGGGGCGACGACGTCGCCGAGCAGTGTCCGGCCCGGATCGGCCGCGTCGGCCGGACGGTCGAGGGCCAGTTGCATCCGGCGGGCCAGCTCGATGAGTACCCGGTTTCCGGGATGGTTGATGGTGGCCATGTCGCCGGCCACACCGGCATCGAACACATCGGAAATTGCGACATCACACTGCTCCCGCTCGCGGCGCCGAAGTTCCGCTCTGGACGCATCGGCCACGGCACGGGCGGCCTCGAGGGAAACCGTCTCGGAAGACCGGTCGGTGCCGGTCCGGGCGCTCGCCATGGTCCGCAGGTCGTGATAGGGCACGACCGGCGGATTTCTGGAAGGGTCCTGCGGGTCCCGAACAATGGCTTGGTAGGGGTGGAAGCCGGAAAAGCGCACCACCGGCCAGCGGACCACCCGACTGCCTGCGGGCATCATGGCCAATACCTGGTCGGTGCCCAGCGGCAAACCGTGATAATTGTCTGAAACGGGTTGACTGAGCAATATCTGGGAACCCTCGGCCAGCCTGTGAAGGAACGGAATATCGGTCGCCGACATCTCGAACACCGGGGGTAGTCGAACCGTCCGGGCACCAAGCGTTTCCGAACCAGCAAGCAGCACGCGGAGTGATTCCGCCTGACAGTTCCCGTGCACCAGGATGACCGGTCGATCGTCGTGTTTGCCCGCTGCCATTTCGGGAATACCGTAGAAGGCTCCGTAATGACGGACCCGGCCGTTGACAGTGGACATGCGCTCACAGTACTTGCCGTTTCGAGCTGTTGAGGGATTCGGGTAATGGAGAAGACGCGTGGGCGTGAGAACTGAAACCCTGACGGCACCGCGAGTGGCGCACGAAATCACCGTGGCATCCATTCCGGAGAACCACCCTTATGTGCGCCACCTGTCCGCTCCCGACGGGCGGCCCGTCGTTCGGCGTCTGCCGGATCCGCCGCCGGCGGCCGACTACCCGTCACCCGGTCAGTGGTGGCCGCCGACGATGCTCGAGCCGGGCTGGGTCGCCGACCGACACGACGAATTCGACGTCATGCACCTGCACTTCGGGTTCGACGATGCTCACCCGACCGCCCTGCGGGAGTGGACCGGGATGCTGCGCACGCATCGCATCCCGTTGGTGATGACGGTCCACGATCTGGTCAATCCACATTTCGCCGACCCGGCCCGTCACCTCGCCCAGCTCGACGTACTGATCCCCGCTGCCGCCGAACTCATCACGCTGACCAGGGCCGCTGCCGGCGAAATCGAGCGAAGGTGGGGACGAGACGCGGTGGTCATCCCGCATCCGCACGTCGTTCCGGCGGTCAGGTCGACCCTGCCCCGCCCTGCGCACCCGGGTTTCGTGATCGGGGTACACGCAAAGAGCCTGCGGGCGAACATCGACCCGACGCCCGTGCTTGCGGCACTGCTGGCCGCGATGCCGTCCATGCCGAACGCCGTTCTGCAGCTGGACGTGCACCCCGATGTCACCGATCCCGGCAACGACGACGAGCGGGCGGCAGCACTGCGTACCTTCCTGACCGCAGCCACCCGGCACTCGCAGTTCCGGCTGGCAGTGCACCCCCGACTGACCGACCCGGAGCTCTGGGACTACCTGCAGTCGATCGACCTGTGCGTGCTGCCGTACCGGTTCGGCACGCATTCCGGGTGGCTGGAAGCCTGCGTGGATCTCGGCACCGCCGTGCTGGTGCCCAACACCGGCTGCTATGCCGACCAGCACGGGCACCCGAGTTACGGACCAACTGCCGACGACCTCGCCGAAGCCGTGCGGGCGATCTATGCCCAGCCGGTCAGCGCCAGACCGGACCGCCCGGACCGGCGGCGGCAGCGGCAGCAGATCGCCGCTGCCCACGAGCACGTTTACCGCCGGGTACTGACCTCCGGGCGGTAGCACCGATCCTGACCGTTGCCGCGTCCAACCTCCCGCACCTTCAGATCGCTGCTCCGCAGGGGCAATCGAACACAGATATGAGGTCAGCTTCACATGTCACCATCGTTCGGGAGCGATTCCGGCCCGGTCCTGGACAGGTTCAAGATCCTGATCGTGGCGTCCCTTCGCTACCCGATCGCCGAGCCCTTCGCCGGCGGCCTGGAGGCACACACCCACGCGCTGGCCCGCGGCCTGCAGTCCCGGGGTCACTCGGTGACCGTCGCCGCAGCGGCCGGCAGCGACCCGGACATGGTCGGCCACGTATTCGGTGCGCTGCCACGCAGCGGTGCCGGGGAACGCGCCGACATCATGGAGAACTCCGCCGTCCGCATAGCCGAGCACAACGCTTTCGCCGGGCTGGCGGACGATCTCCGGTCCGGCCTGCTCGGCTACTTCGATCTGGTCCACAACAACTCGCTGTACCCATTGCTCGTCGAGCAGGCCGCCTCGCTGCCGTGCCCGATGATCACCACGTTGCACACGCCGCCGTTGCCGTGGTCGCAGCGGGTCCTCGGGCCCGGCGGCCACCGGGACGAGCATTTCGTGGCCGTCAGCGAGGCGACGGCCCGATCGTGGGACGGCCTGCTGCACCCGCTGGTGGTGCTCAACGGCATCGACACCGCCGTCTGGCAGGCGGGTCCCGGCGGCCGGGGTGCGGTCTGGGCCGGCCGGATCGTCGCGGAGAAGGCGCCGCATCTGGCGATCGAGATCGCGAAGGCGGCCGGATACCGGCTGACTATCGCCGGGCCGATCATCGACCAGGCCTACTTCCAGGCCGAAGTGGCACCGCACCTGGACGACCGGATCCGCTACGCGGGCCACCTGAGCCGGCATCAGCTGGCAGCGTTGGTCGGAGCCAGCGCCGTCGCACTGGTCACCCCGGCATGGGACGAGCCGTTCGGCATGGTGGTGGCCGAGGCGATGGCCTGCGGAACGCCGGTGGTGGCCTTCGCCCGCGGCGGTATTCCGGAACTGTTGACCGACGCGTCAGGACAACTGCTGGCACCGGCGGCCGGCCACCACCTGAGCACCGCCGAGCTGACGGCTGCCACGGCCGCCGTCCGGAAGACCACCGTCCTCGACCGGGCGGAGGTGCGCCGGCAGGCCCTGCTGCGGTGCGGTGACGCGGCCATGCTCGACGGTTACGAGCACGTCTACCAGGACGCGCTGGCGCAGTGGGAGCTGCGGTGATCGGCTACTACGTGCACCACCGCGGACGGGGGCACCTGCACCGCATGCAGTCGATCGCCCGGCATCTGCCGGAGCGGCTGACGGTGTTGTCCTCGCTCTCCGCGCGTGCCGGTCACGGCGTCGCCGACTGGATCGAGCTCCCGGCCGACGACAGCGGCACGGTATTCACCGAGCCGACAGCCAACGGCACCATGCACTGGACACCCCGGCACCACGAGGGGCTGCGGGCCCGGATGGCGCTCATCGCCGCCTGGATCGCCGCCGCGAACCCGTCGCTGGTGGTGGTCGACGTCTCCGTCGAAGTCGCCACGATGTGCAGGTTGATGGGAGTGCCGACGGTGGTGATGGCGATGCGGGGGGATCGCTCCGACCGACCGCACACCCTCGCCTACGACGCTGCGCACGCCCTTGTCGCGCCATGGACACGGGAGTTCGCAGCTGCCGGCTGGCACGATTCGTGGCAGCGCAAGACCTTCTACGCTGGTGCGATCTCTCGATTCGGTCACCTCCGCCCTTCGGTGAAGACCGCGCACGCCGGCCCGCCGCGAGTGTTGGTGCTGTGGGGGGACGGCGGCGGCGCAGACCCCACCGCACCGCTGGCCCAGGCGCAGACGGCCGCCACGGACTGGCAGTGGCGGTTCGCCGGTGGCGGTGGCGGCCGGCGGGTCGACAAGGACGCTGTCTGGGATCTGCTGCAGTGGGCAGATGTCGCGCTCACCCACGGCGGCCAGAATGCGGTGGCCGAGGTGGCCGCCTCCCGGACGCCGGCGATCGTGATCGCGCAGAGCCGTCCGCACGGGGAGCAGCACGCCACGGCGGCAGCCCTGGACAAGGCCGGGGTGGCCATCGGCCTGGCCGACTGGCCGGCGAGCCGGCAGTGGCCGGCGCTGCTGAACCGCGCGCTGGCACACGGCGGCGGCCAGTGGCACCGGTGGGCGCCGCCGGACGGCGCTCGCCGCACCGCCGAATTCCTGGCGGAGACCGCGGGAACCATCCGGTGACCACCGCAGTGATCACCATCGTCGCCGGCCGGCACGCCCACCTGCGCAATCAGCAGCGCGGCCTGCGCAGCGCGGCGTGTCTTCCGGACATCTACGTGGTGGTCTCGATGGGCGATCAACAGGCGCTCACCCTGACCCATGACGGACCGCTGGCCGGTTCGGGCTGCCGTATCCTCACCCAGCTGATGGCAACCGACGGCCCGCTGCCGCTGGCCGCGGCCCGGAATGCCGGTGCCCTGGCGGCGCTGACCGCCGGCGCCGACACGCTGATCTTCCTGGACGTCGACTGCATCCCGTCGGCGGCCCTGGTCGGCACCTATACAGGGTCCGTGCGCGCCGCGGATGTGCGGGCGCTGCACTGCGGAGTCGTCCGGTACCTGGACGCCGACTACCCCACCGACGAACTCACTGCCGGATTGCCCGGCCACCGAATTGACCCGGCCGACCTGCCCGGCGAGCCGCACAGCGCCAGACCGACACCAGAACCGGGCAGCAGCATCGCCTCCGACGACTGGCCGCTGTTCTGGTCGCTGTCGTTCGCGGTCTCGGCGGCCACCTGGCAGGGGCTCGGGGGCTTCGACGAGGCCTATGTCGGCTACGGCGCCGAGGACACCGACCTGGGATTTGCCGCCCATCGCAGGGGCATCAACCTGGTCTGGGTCGGCGGGGCGGATGCCTTCCACCAATATCACCCGACGACAAGGCTTCCGGTCGCCCACCTGCACGACATCCTGCGCAACGCCGGGATCTTCCATCGGCACTGGGGATTCTGGCCGATGGAGGGCTGGCTGAACGGCTTCCGCGAGGCGGGCCTGGCCCGCTTCGACGCGCGCCTCGGCTGGTCCGCCCGCTGAACCTCTACCATCGGCGTGTGCCAGCAGCCGACCTCGCCCTGGTGTTCGATTTCGACGGCACGATCTACGTCGGTGATCTGCCCGTCCTGGCGTACGCCCGGCACAGCGCCGACCAATTGGGCGAGGCGGCGGCCACCGACCTGATCGACGGCATCCGGTTCTTCCTCGAGGGCAGATCTGTCCGCGACGCCGATGCCGGTTTGCGGGTGGACCTCGGCGTCGCGCAGGACGGCTTCCAGGCCGTCGAGATACTCGCCGACAACATGGGTCTGACCGACCGACAGATCGGCACCGCCTACCGGCAGGCGCGGTTGGATCTCGGGCGGACCGCATTCGCCCTCGATCCTCCGGAGGGGCTGATCGAGTTGCTCACCGAATTGGCCGGCGTCCACGTCATGGTCGTCACCAACGCCGACTCCGCCGGGGTGACCGAGGTGCTGACGGCCATCGGTCTGGCCGGGCACATCGACGACGTCATCACCGACGCGGGCAAGCCCGGCAGCATGCCGCGGATCATCGCCGACACCCTGCGCCGGATCGGGGCGGTCGATGCGCCGACCAGGCTGATGGCGATCGGTGACCGGTGGACGGAAGACCTGGCCGAGGCACATCTGGCGGGCGCATGCACGGCGCTGGTGGATCGATTCGGACGAGGGGACGGCACCCCTACCGCGCGGGCCGCCGACCTGGCCGGATTACTACCTGCCATCCAACGGTGGGCGGGCGCCCGCCGCGCCCTCTCCGGCAGCACGGGAGTCTGACATGGCAGAGCAGGCAGCATTCGATCCAGCCGCGCTGCCGACACCGGACGGTCTGCCCGCCGAAGTTCCCGAGCTGGTCATCGCCCACTTGTCCGACACCCACCTGACCACGGCTGGGGTGCTCTACAACGGCGTCATCGACCCGGCCGCCGCCCTGGACCAGGTAGCCGCGGCGTTGTCGGCGGCCGCGGCTGACCGGCGCGGCCCCGACATCATCGTGGTGTCCGGCGACCTCACCGATTCCGGCGATCCGCTTGCCTACCGGCGATTGCGCGCGGTCTTGAAATCCCTTGCTCCGCAGGTCATCTACGCCACCGGCAACCACGACGTGCGGTCGGTGTTCCACACTGAGCTGCTGGGCGTGCCGGATCGGCCCGGCCCCATCCTGCAGGTGCACCGCGTCGGCCGGATTCGCGTCGTTGTACTCGACTCCACCGTCGTCGGCGCCGGTCACGGCGTGCTGACGCCGGATCACCTGGCCGAACTCGCCGCCGAGCTGGCCGTCCCCAGCCCCGGCGGCACGGTGCTGGTGCTGCACCATGCTCCGCTGCCGCCGCCGTCCCCGCTGCTCACCTACTTCGCTCTGGACCGACCGTCCCGATGGGGGCTGGCGGCCGTCGTCGCCGGGACCGACACCAGGATCATCCTGGCCGGCCACCACCATCTCGCCGGTTCCGGCCTGCTCGGCGGCGTCCCGGTCGCGGTCGCGCCGTCCACCGCCATCCGCACGGATCCGCTCGCCCCGCCCGGCCACGAGCGGACGTTCGGCTCGGCCGGGTTCAACCTGGTGCGGTTGTACCCGGACGGCACGGTGGCCGTGTCCGTGATCCCGGTGGACGGGGCCCCGGAGATCTTCCATCTCGACGAAAGCGGCTGCGACGCAGTCGTGACTGCGCACCCGATCGGCGGCGGCTGACTCAGGCCGGCAGCAGCAGGACCACCCAGCAGCCGATCAGCAGATGCGGACCCATCGGAATGGCGGACCGCGGCGTCAACCGGCCAAGGGCCATCCCGGCCAGCGCCACCACCGAGCCCAGCGCGAACGCCACCAGCAACCCCAGCAGGACCGCAGCCGCCGACCCGTATCCCATCAGCAGACCGAGCGTGGGGATCAGTTTCACATCCCCTCGGCCCATCCACGACGAGGACACCCGGGCCATCGCGGCGAACACCGCCCACAGCACCGCAGCCGAGGCCGCCGCCCGCAGCGGCGACCCGGAGGTCGGAGCGAGCAGGTACGTCACTCCCACCGCCGCTGCTGCGATCGGCAACGCGGGCACGGTGATGGCGTCCGGGAGGCGGTGATGGACGATGTCGACTCCGCTCAACGCCACCAGCAGCCAGCCGGCCAGCAGGACCAGGCCGATGGTGGGCCGACCCCACGCCAGCGTGGTGGTCAGTGCCGCCACCAGCGCACCGGCCGACTCCAAACGGCCGATCGGGACGACGACACCTCGACGCAAACGCGCGAGCATCAGCCGGATACCGGTACCGGCGGCCCCGCCGAGGCCCGCAGCGGCGCCGACTGCCATCAGCTCTGCCGCCTGCACCCCGCCACCTTGTCACGACAACAGCAAGGTCATCCAGACCTGTCCACAGCTGGACCCATTCGACACACCGAGGAGTCAGCGCGGCTGGATCCCGCGGTGGCGCACGGGTTGCGGCGGGTCGAGCAGCCCGGTGAAGACCACCACGGCGGCGGCCAGCAGGATCACCGAACAACCCGCGGTCAGCCATGGCCCCGCCCCACTGGATATCTGGGAACGGACATCTGCGTAGGTTCCGTTCAGATCCCCGGGGGACGTCCCACGGAGCAGACCCCAGACGAGCCCGCCGGCGCCACCGAGCATCAGCACAGCAGCCGGAATGCGGTGCGGCTGCCGACCCCTGGCCACCAGGGCGATCCCGACGGCCGCCAGCAGAGACAGCCCGCCGATCACCACGGCCAAGCCACCTGGGCGAAAGCTGGCAAAGCCGGCGAGTGCGTCATTGACGTTCTGGCCGCTGATCTGGCCGCCGGACACCCCGCCCCAACCCGACAGGGAGGTGGTGCCGCCGGTACCGTCCGGCACCGACAGCCAGGTCAGGGTGGAGGCGAGGATGCAGCCGGCCGAGGCGACCAGCCCGGCCATCGAGACGACCAGGCGGCGGGTCCTGGTCGGCCCCGTGTCCCGGGCGTTGTGCTGCGCGCCCGATCCGGTCAATGGTGGCCCAGCGGTAGAAGGTGGTGGCTGCCGCTGCCGGCCAGCAGTCCGGTGCGCATGGCCGACCTCGGAGCCGGCTGCCCGGTGAACAGCTCGAACTGTCGAAAAGCCTGATGCAGCAACATATCCAGGCCGGTGACGGTCAGCCTGTCCGGGGCGCCGGCGGCGGCCAACCTGGTCGGCCACGGGTGGTAGACGACATCCAGTAGCGCGGGCACCAACGCCAGCGCCACGGCGAGATGATCCGCCGCTCCGGCCGGGACGGTGGACACCACCAGGTCGACCTCGGCGCTGATCCGGCCGATGTTCTGCACGCTCAGGTCGGTCACCGTGACCGGAAGATCGAGACGCTCGGCCAGCACGACGCAGTCGGCGGTACTGGCCGCCCGGCGCCCGGCCAGCACGACGCCGGCGGCACCGAGTTCGGCAAGAGCGGCGACCACCGACAGGGCGGTGCCACCGCCGCCCAACACCAGGACCCGCCCCGGCGACACCCCTGCGGCCCGCAGCGCTCCCAGAACGCCGTCCACGTCGGTGTTCTCGGCATGCCAGCCGCCCGGACCGCGCCACAGGGTATTGGCGGCACCGATGACCTGCACCCGCGGGCTGCGGACGTCGGCGACCGCAGCTGCGGCCGATTTGCCCGGCATCGTCACCGAGTAGCCCATCCACTCCCGGCCGCTGGCCCTGACCAGCGGCGGCAGGGCCTCGGCGTCGCATTCGATGCGTTCATAGGTCCAACCGGTCAGCCCGGCAGCGGCGAAACCCGCACGGTGCAGCGCGGGGGACAACGAGTGCGCGACCGGTGACCCGAGGACCGCAGCCCGGAACCGGGCGGGTGCTGCCGAGCTCATCCGCCGAACACACCGTTGGCCCTGGCCCGCGTCACACACTTGCTGTGCTGCGCGAAGGTGACCGAGAAGCAGAAGTCACCCTGCTTGTCGACCTTGACGAAGTACAACCAGGGACCGACTGCCGGATTCAGTGCGCTGTCCAGCGCCTGCGGGCCAGGCGAGGTGATGGGCGTCGGCGGCAGCCCATCGGCCACGTAGGTGTTGTAGGGGGACGGGTTGGCCCGCTCGGCGGCCGTCGTGGAGAGCTGCGAGTGACCCAGTGAGTAGTCGACGGTGGAGTCGAACTGAAGCTTCATCGGCTTGGCCAACCGGTTGTAGATGACCCTGGCCACCTGCGGCATGTTGGCGCTCGAGTTTCCCTCCCGTTCCACCAGGGACGCGGCGATGGCGAGCTGGTACGGGCTCCGGCCCAACGACTTCGACCCGGCGACGATGTCAGTGGCGTTCCAGTAGGCGGCCGAGGCGCTCACCACCGCCTCCAGTGTCTGCAGGGCTGTGGCATTCGGCGGGATGTCGTAGTCTCCGGGGACCAGGATGCCTTCCAGCCGCTTCTTCGCATCCGGGGCTTTCTGTACGCCGGCAATCGCCCAGGCGACCACCCCCACTGAACCCGGGTCCGCTGTTTCCTCCGCCTGCCACAGCTGATCGGCGGTGAAACATCTGCTCACCCCGTCCAGCGGCACGCAGGCCTTCTTGGTGATCTCGCTGATGTAGCCCGGGATGACGGTGCCGGCGTTCGTGATGTCGGCCAGCTGCCGGCCGGGGATCAATCTGAGCTGACCGACGTGAGCCACCGGATCGGTGATCGCGGCCACCGCGGCCACCGCGGAGGCGTGCAGCCGGACCTTGTAGTAGCCGGTCTTGATCTTCGGCACGTCTCCGTTGCCGGCCGAGGCGTTGATGAACGACTCCGCGGAGGCGACCACGCCGTCGGTCGCCAACGTGCCGGCGATGTCGGTCAGGGTGTCCCCGCTTCCCACCCGCACCACGGTCTCGGAGGTGCCGTTGCCGGTGAAGTCGGGAATCGCGGTGGAGTCCTTGCGCCACACCTTGAACCCGACGACGACGCCGGCAGCGATGATTGCCAGCACCAGAACGGCGATCAGGGTGTGCCGGTTGCGGCGTTTGCGGCGCTTTGCCGCCGCCTGTCGGATGGCACGCTGCCGACGCCGCGGGGTGCTCCGGACAGCGGGTGCTGCCGGCGCCGCCGCCGTCTTGAGCAGCGCCGCACGCAGGTCGGTGAGATTCAGCTCTCCGGTGTCGTCGTCCCCGTGACGATCGAACAGGCCCAGGTGGTCGGTCATCCGCGACTCCGCTTTGCCGACAGGGTGTCCAGCCGGACCTGCAGAATAGCGACGGCTGCCGCCTGGTCGACCACCGAACGCCTTGCCTTCTCCCTGATGCCCCGTGCGGCCAACATCCGGTTCGCGCTCACGCTGGTCAGTCGCTCGTCGATGTAGACGACCGGCACCGGCGCCACCCGCTCCGACAGCAGCTGCCCATAGGTCCTGGCGGCCGTCGCGGCCGCGCCGATGGCCCCGCGCAAGGTCCTGGGCAGGCCCACGACCACCTCCACGACGTCGAGTTCGAGGACGAGTTCGCGTAGCGCGTCCAGATCCGATTCCCCCGACTCGTCGCGAGCCAGGGTGGCCACCGGGGTGGCCAGAATGCCGTGCGGGTCACTGCGCGACACGCCCACCCGCACCGTACCGACGTCCACGCCCAGCCGCACACCCCTGGCCGGAACCTGTGAGTCCGTTGAGTCCCGCACCATCACGTCGAAGCGCCGCCGAGGACTCCCTTCAAAGCGGAGATCGCATCCGCGACGCCAGCCGGATTCGTCCCACCACCCTGTGCCAGGTCAGGTCGCCCACCACCGCGCCCGCCGATCGCGGGCAGGAACGACTTGACCAGTTCACCGGCCTTGAGCCGGTGTGCCCCAGTGGCTTCCGGCGTCATTGCCAGTACGAACGACACCGCACTCCCGGACTCGGCGAACAATGCGACCACCGCGGGCCGTCCGGTCAACCTGCCTCGGACATCGGTGGCCAGCATCCGGAGTTCGTTGGCCGAGGTGCCGGCCGGAGCCGACGCCGCGACCAGGAACACGTCGCCGATCGGGGCGGCGGCATCGGCCAGGATCCCGGCAGAGGCCAGCGTCGCCGCAGCCCTGAACTTCTCCAGCTCCTTCTCGGCCAACCGCAGACGCTCGACCAGCGCCTCGACCCGGGCGGGCAGGTCGGCCGGCGGGACCTTGAGCGAACCCGCCACCGCATTGAGCAGGGTGCGCTCGGCCGTCAACTTGTGGAACGCCTCGATGCCGACGGCCGCCTCGACCCGGCGGACCCCCGAACCGATCGACGACTCGGCGGTCAGTGCGATCGGCCCGATCTGGCTGGAGTGCTCGACGTGCGTGCCACCGCAGAGCTCGACCGACCACGGCCCGCCGATCTCGACAATGCGGACGATGTCGTCGTAGGTCTCGCCGAACAGGGCGATCGCACCCATGTCCTGGGCCTCCTGCTGAGTGCCGTAGAGCACCTTCACTCCCAGGTCGCTGCGGACCGCCCTGTTGGACACTTCCTCGATCTCGCTCCTGGTCTGCGCGGACAGCGAATTGGACCAGGAGAAATCCAGCCGCAGATAGCCCGGCCTGTTGTACGAGCCGGCCTGCAGCGCGCCGGGGCCGAGCACCTGACGCAGCGCCGCATGCACCACGTGGGTGCCGCTGTGCGCCTGCCGGGCGCCGAGCCGCCACTCCGGATCCACTTTCGAGAGCACCTGCGCACCGTCGAGGATCTCGCCGTGCAGGATGCGCACCTTGTGCACCCACAGCTTCCGGTCGACCTTCTGCACGTCCAGTACCTCGGCCGAGAAGCCATCGCCGACAATCGTTCCGGCATCGGACTCCTGCCCACCCGACTCGGCGTACAGCGAGGTCCGGTCGAGCACCACCTCGACCGTCTGGCCCTGGCCGGCAGCGCTGATCCGGGCGCCGTCATCGATCAGCCCGCGAACCGTGCCCTCGGATTCGAGTTCGGTGTAGCCGGTGAACTCGGTCGGGCCGGCATCGAGCAGCTGGCGGTACACGGTGAGATCCTCCAGCCCTCCCTTGCGAGCCTTGGCATCGGCCCGGGCCCGGCTGCGCTGCTCCTGCATCAACCGGTCGAACTCGACCGTGTCGACGGTCAGGCCGGCCTCGGCCGCCATCTCCAGGGTCAGGTCGAGGGGGAAGCCCTGGGTGTCGTGCAGCACGAACGCGGTTGCGCCGTCGACCTTCGTGCGCCCGTCGGCCCTGGTCTTCTCGGCGGCCGTCTCGAACAGCTTGGAACCGGAGGCGATGGTCTTGAGGAACGCGTTCTCCTCGGCGACCGCGACGCGCTCGATCCGGGGGTAGTCGTCGGCGATCTCCGGGTACGACGGGCTCATCAGGTCCGATACGACCTTGACCAGCCTGGCCATCACCGGCTCGGTGACGCCCAACTGGCGGGCCGAGCGGACCGCACGCCGGATCAGCCGGCGCAGCACATACCCGCCGCCCTCGTTGCCCGGAGTTACGCCGTCGGAGATCAGCAGCACAGCGGACCGGCTGTGGTCGGCGATGATCCGCATCTTGATGTCACTGCTGTGCCCGGCGCCGTCCGCACCCGCCGATCCGTACGTGACCCCGGATGCTTCCTCCATCGCCGTGATGATCGGCCGGCACAGGTCGGTCTCGTACACGTTGTCGACGCCCTGCAGCAGCAGCGCGACCCGCTCGATACCCAGACCCGTGTCGATGTTCTGCTGCGGCAGGGGCCCGAGGATCGGGAAGTCATCCTTACCGCCGCCGCCGGACTCCCCGCGGACGTCCTGCATGAAGACGAGGTTCCAGATTTCCAGATACCGGCTGTCGGATACGGCCGGTCCACCGTCGGGACCGAATTCCGCACCCCGGTCGTAGTAGATCTCCGAGCAGGGGCCGCAGGGGCCGGGGGTGCCCATCGACCAGAAGTTGTCGGCCATGCCCAGTCGCTGGATGCGCTCGGCAGGCAGCCCGGCGATCTGCTGCCAGAGCGCGAACGCTTCGTCGTCCGTCTCGTAGACCGTCACCCAGATCCGGTCCGGGTCGAAGCCGTAGCCGCCGTCGTCCTGTGAAGTGGTGACCAACTCCCAGGCGTGGCGGATCGCCCCGGCCTTGAAGTAGTCGCCGAAGGAGAAGTTGCCGGCCATCTGGAAAAAGGTGTTGTGCCGGGTGGTGATGCCGACGTTGTCGATGTCCAGCGTGCGCACGCACTTCTGCACACTGGTCGCGCGCGGGAACGGCGGCGTCGACTGGCCCAGGAAGTACGGCTTGAACTGCTGCATCCCGGCCACCGTGAACAGCAGCGTCGGATCGTCGGACACCAGCGAAGCGGACGGGACGAAAGTGTGTCCCGCCCTCTCGAAATGGTCCAGGAATCGACGTCGGATCTCGTGGGTCTGCAAGATGTCCTTCTCAATGATCACGAATGCTGCGGGTCATCCGGCCCCAGCCCACCTCGTCGGTGGGCAACTGGTCGGTGAAATAGGTGGTCGGTGCGCACCACCTGCGGTACCTCGGTGCGCCGGAGGCGTCAGGCCGAACGCCGACCCCGCTCGGCGGGGGCATCGAGAACGTCATCGAGATCCGCGGTGACGATCGCGTCGGCGGGCCGCAGCGGGCCGGCCTGGTCGGGCGCCAGCATCGCAACCGCGCCAGTGGCGTTGTCGATCATCGGCCGGTAACTCGCCCGCCGATTGGCTGCTCCCTGACGCAGGTCGGCGGCGAATGAACCGACCGCGTTACCCAGCTCGGCGATCGCGTCCGCGACGTCGGCGGCGATGGCCGAGGGCGTCAACTTCGCTGCCAGCGCGGCGCGGGCGGCTTCCTTGGCCCGACGGGTGCGCCGGGTCGCGATGGCGCCGAGGGCCACCCCTGCGGAGAAGTAGTAGATGCGCTTCACGGTCGACGATGTCCCTTCGGAGGTCCTTCACAGCAGTCGCGGTGTCCGCTCGCGTGGCCAGCGTACCCGGCCGCCTCCAGGCGGACCGCCCCGATTGTCCGCGCCGGGTGCACCCGGGCGCATTCGATCGGGCCGTGTCGGGCCGGGCTCTACCACGAGCGAACCCGTACCCACCATGATGTCAGGGTGAACGAGATCAACGGACTGCCGGCGCACGTCCTGCTCATCCACCTGGTGGTCATCGGCGTGCCGGTGGCGGCGTTGCTGACCGTGTTGTCGGCGGTCTGGCCGGCGGCGCGGATTCGCCTCGGCGTGCTCACGCCGGTCATCGCATTCCTGGCGCTGGCCACCGTCCCGATTACCACCCGTGCCGGAGAATGGTTGCAGGCGAGGGTTTTTCATGGCTTTTCGAATCCACTGATCGTCCGGCACGCGGCGATCGGCAGAGAACTGCTGCCATGGGCGTTGGCTCTGTTCGTCCTGGCCGTGCTGGGCTGGGGCCTGCCGAGCGTCGCCAAGCGCTCCGGTAGGGCGGCGCTCGGCTCCGCCGGGATAAAGGTCGTCGTGGGGGTGCTGGCGGTCGCCGTTGCCGCAGTATCCCTCGTGCAGGTCTACCGGATCGGTGATGCCGGCGCCAAGGCTTCCTGGTCCTCGGTGTTCTGCGCGCAGCCGTATGTCGGTGACAACTGCCCGACCTCGTGACCGCTTGCGATCGGGTGTCGACCCGGCGCCATCTCAGGGAATGAGCAGCAGTTTGCCGGTGGTGCGGCGGCCGGCCAGATCCTGATGTGCGGTGCCGGCCTGCGCCAGTGGATAGGTGTCACCGATGCCGATCCGGAGCCGGCCGTCGGCCACCCAGCCGAACAGGTCGGCGGCCCGCCCGAGCAATTCCTGCCTTGTCACGACGAAGTCGCCCATCGTCGGCCTGGTCAGGCTCAGCGAGCCGCCACGGTTCCGCCGCTGCGGGTCGAATGGCGGCACCGGACCGCTGGCACCGCCGAACAACACCATCGTCCCGCGCCTGGCCAGTGAGTCGAGGGAGCCGTCGAAGGTGTCCTTGCCGACACCGTCGTACACGGCCTGAACGCCCCGGCCACCGGTGAGTGCCCGGACCTTCTCGGTGAAGCCGTCATATCCGACCAGCACATGGTCGGCGCCCGCAGCCCGGGAAATATCGCCCTTTGTCGCGGTGGACACAGTGGTGATCACGGTGGCGCCCTTGATCTTGGCGATCTGGGTCAGCAGCAGCCCGGCTCCCCCGGCACCCGCATGGATCAGCACAGTGTCGCCTGGCCGGATCGGGTAGGAATCGGTCGCCAGATAGTGCGCGGTGATCCCCTGTAGCGGCAGAGCGGCGGCCTGCAGGTCGTCCACTGGGCCCGGCACCGGAATCAGCTTGTCCGCCGCACCCACCACCGCCTCGGCATAGGACCCTGGCAGGTCCGCCCAGGCCACCCGGTCGCCCACCACCACGTCGGTGACCTCGTCGCCGACGGCGAGGACGGCTCCCGCTCCTTCCGTCCCCGGGGTGTACGGGTGGGACATCGGATACACCCCGCTGCGGCGGTAGATGTCGATGAAGTTGACGCCCGCGGCGGCGATGCTCAGCAGAGCCTCGCCGGGACCGGGCGGCGCCAACGTCGTCTCGCCCAGCACCAGCACTTCGGGCCCGCCGGCCTCGGCCACCCGGATCGCCCTGGTCGTCGTCATGTGATTTCCTCTCTTCGGCCAGATCTGTCGCTTCACTTGCCCTCACCCCGGATGGCGCCGCGCAGCAGCGGCAGCCGTTCGGCGACCGGTCGTTCGGCCCCGCGGCCGACCGGCGTGTAGTAATCACGCCCGACCAACTCGTCCGGCGGATACTGCTGCTGGGCTACCCCGCCGACCACGTCGGGGGGGTAGACGTAGTGCTGCGCGTTGCCCAGTTTCGCCGCTCCCGGGTAGTGCCCGTCCCGCAGGGACGGCGGGACGGACCCGATCCGGCCGGACCGGACATCGGCGATGGCGGCATCGATGGCCATCACCACCGAGTTCGACTTCGCCGCGGTCGCCAGGTGAATGGTCGCCTGCGCCAACGCGATCCGCGCTTCCGGCAGGCCGACGAGCTGCACCACCTGGGCGGCCGCCACACAGATCGGCAGCGCCGTCGGGTCGGCCATGCCGATGTCCTCGGACGCGTGGATCATCAGCCGGCGGGCGATGAAGCGTGGGTCCTCGCCGGCCTCGATCATCCTGGCCAGGTAGTGCAGCGCGGCGTCGACGTCGCTGCCCCTGATGGATTTGATGAATGCGCTGGTGACGTCGTAGTGCTGGTCTCCGTCCCGGTCGTAGCGGACGGCCGTCCGGTTGATCGCCCGCTCCACCGCGGTCAGGTCGATCACCGCGCCCTGCGCATCGGTATCGATCGTCGTGCCGACCGAGTCGGCCGCGGCCTCCAACGCGGTCAGCGCCCGCCGGGCGTCGCCCTCGGACAGCGCGAGCAGGTGTGCCCTGGCCGCCGGATCGAGGACGTACCGACCGGCCAGACCTCGCTCGTCGCCGACCGCACGGTCGAGCAGTTCACCGATCTCGTCCTCGGTGAGCGGTTGCAGCTGCAACACCAGAGACCTTGACAGCAAAGGCGAAACGACGGAGAAGAATGGGTTCTCGGTGGTCGCCCCGATCAGGATGACCGTGCGGTTCTCGACCGCCCCGAGCAGCGAGTCCTGCTGGGTCTTGGAGAACCGGTGCACCTCGTCGATGAACAGCACTGTCTGCTCACCCGTCCGCCGGAGCGCCGCGGAGGCGTCGGAGATGACCGCCCGCACCTCCTTCACGCCGGCGGACAGCGCCGACAACTGCGCGAACCGTCGGCCGGTGGCGCCGGCCACCAGCGTCGCCAGCGTGGTCTTACCGGTACCGGGGGGTCCGTAGAGCAGCATCGACGAGGGCGATCCGCCTTCGACGAGCCGCCGGAGCGGCGCCCCCGGGCCCAGCAGGTGGGTCTGCCCCACCACCTCGTCCAGGGTGCGGGGTCGCATCCGGACGGCGAGTGGCCCGTGCGGGTCGAACCTGGCGGCCGGACCGGCCGGGTGCGGGCCTGCCGAATCGAACTCTGCCGGGTCGAGCCGGCTGATCTGTTCGAACAGGCTCGGCTCGGTCTCGGTCACGCCAGCGAGATTACCGGCCGGGGCCGCCGACGGCCATGATGCCAGCATCAGATGCGTGTCGATCAAACGTACTACTCTCGCGGCCGACGATGACGACCTTGCCGTCCTTGAGGGCGAAGCTCGTCGCCGCGGCATCTCACTGGCCGCTCTGCTGCGGGAAGGCGTCGCCGAGCATGCGAACACCATCCGGAGCAGGGTCAAACCCCGTTTCGGCGTCGTCCGTGGTGACGGGACGTCGACAGCTCAGATCGCTGCGAACGAGCATGCGCCCGCTCACCGGTCCGGCCGCAGCTAGTGGCCCTGATCCTGGATACCGGTCCGATAGTCGCGCTCCTGGATGCAACCGATCCCGCACATGACAGATGTGTGGCCATGGTCAACGAGCTTCGCGAAGATCTCATCGTCCCCACTCTCGTACTCGTCGAGGTGGACTATTGGCTGCACAGACTGTTCGGCCCGCAACCGTGGGTCAGCTTCGTGGAGGACATCGTGGGCGGGGCCTATCGCCTCTATCGGATGGACGAAGTGGACCTCGTCAGAGCTGCGGCGATCGAAAGCAAATACGAAAATCTCGACCTGGGACTGGTGGATGCCGCCGTGATAGCAGCCTGCGAGCGCCTCGGCGAACCCAAGGTCGCGACCTTGGACCGCCGGGACTTCTCGGTGGTTCGCCCCCTGCATTGCGAGCGCCTGGTCCTGTTGCCGAATTGAGCGGGCGATCGGCTGGTCGCCGCGGCGGCGGCGGGCTGTCGGTGACCGGCGACTCAGGCCGCGGCAACCAACTTGTGGACCAGTCGCATCTTCGTCAGCACCGCCGGCGGCAGCACGAACGGGTACAGGTCCGGGTGCCCCATCGACCGGTTGATCATGTTCAGCGACCAGGACAGCGGCAGCCACAGGTCGATGATGCGATCGAATCCGGGATCGCCGGCCAACGGCCGATCCAGGGTTGCTCCCGCCGGGGCGATCGCGAAAGCTGCTGCGGTGTCGATGGTGTCACGAATATGGAGGTAGTGGGCGAAGGTCTCGGCCCAGTCCTCGGCGGGGTGCATGGTGGCGTAGGAGGAGACGTACTTCTGTTCCCAGCCCACCGGAGCGCCCTGCGAGTAGTGACGGTCCAGCGCCTGCTGATAGTCCTGGTCCGGATCCCCGAACAGCGCCTGGAAGTCGCCCCTTGGCGGCCATTGCTCGGCCAGCACGGAGAAGTAGTAGTGGCCGATCTCGTGCCGGAAGTGTCCCAGCAGGGTGCGGTAGGGCTCAGCCATGGAGACCCGCAACTGCTCTCGGTGCACGTCGTCGCTCTCGGCCAGATCCAGCGTGATCACCCCGTCGTCGTGCCCGGTCATCACCTGCTCGTGCTTGCTGGACAGCAGGTCGAAGCACAAACCGAACTTCGGATCCTGCAGCCGGTCGGTGATCGGCAGACCGAGTTCGACGAGTTCGAGCACCAGGCGTCTCTTGGCGGCCTCGGCGGCGGCGAACTCCGGCAGGGCGCCGAGGTCGCCGTCGGCCGGACGGGTCCTGGTCAGCGAGCACGACCGGCAGAGGGTGCCCGGCACGCCGGCCGGGACCAGCCAGTTGCAGCCGGCGAGGTTCAGGTTGGCGCACATCGTCCTTGGCTGCTGTTCGCTGGTCAGGCCGCTGGACCCGACAAGCAGGAAGTCCCGGGCCGAAAGGTCGAATCCGAGATTGCTGCCGCAGTTGAGGCAGAGCGAGTTCTCGAAGGCCAGCCGCTGACCGCAATTCGGGCACAAGAAGTCACGCATGGAAAATCCGATCCGTTAAAGACAACAGAGACACTGAGAAGGCGCCGCAGATGACGCTTTCGGCGACGCCCAAGGGGGAACCTTATCGGGCCGACACCACCGGCAGCCCGCTGTATTCCTGTCGACTACCGGAGCTCGACGGCCCATTCTCCGATGGCCCTGCAGGTTCCCTCACGCCGCCGGCACAAACGAGGGAAACCTCACGATGGTGACCGGCGGCCGGGCTCACAGTGGCGCGACGTCCACCGCCACCTTCATCGTGCTGGTCTCGGCATCGGTGAAGATCACGCCGCGCAACGGCGGCACATCCCCGTAGTCACGACCCCAGGCCACCGTCGTATAGCGCTCGTCGGCGAGCTGGTCGTTCGTCGGATCGACCGCCAACCAGTGGCCGCCGGGCAGGCGCACCGCCGCCCAGGCATGACTGGCATCCACTCCGACCATCCGGTCCCGCCCCGGCGGAGGATTCGTCGCCAGGTAACCGGAAACGTAGCGGGCCGGCACTCCGTGGGCCCTGGCGCAGGCCACCACCAGATGCGCGAAGTCCTGGCAGACACCCTTGCGTTCGGCCAGGATCTGGCGGATCGGGGTGCCGATGGTGGTGGCCCCCGAGGCGTACTTGAAGTCGGCGTGCACCCGGTGCATCAGCTCGGTGAGCGTCTCCAATGCCGATCGCCCTGGTTGGAAGCTGGCGGCGGCGTACTCGCGAACCTCGTCGGTGATCTGCACATACGGAGATTCCAGCAGGAATTCCACGCCCTCGGCGTCACCTTCGGTCACTCTGGCCTGCTCCCAGGGCCGGGCGGCCGCCGATTCGTCCAGCTCGGGGCGGCGCACCTGGACAATCGACACCCCGGTGACCACCAACTCGGTGTGCGTTTTCGTCACGTGGAAGTAGCTGTCGACATTTCCGTACACATCGGTGGACTCGGCAGCGTCCGACGGAGCCGGTTCGATGACCAGGGTGTGCTCCTCGCAATCCTGCCATGGCAGTTCTCGCGGCCGCAGATAGCCGCGGCCATAAGATGCCGACACGCTGTCCGAATAGCGATAGGCGGTGCGGTGTTCGATCCGGTAGCGGCGCATGGCCGGGTTGCCCGGGGTCACAGAACTGCCGCTCGGAGAATCTGCTGACCGAGCGGCAGCATTGGCCGGGATCGCCAGAAGTGGGACGTCGCAACAGCATCGGCCAGATTGCGCAACCCCTCCTGCACGTGGGTGAGGAACCGGCTCAGCTCCACCCGGCTCCCGTTCGGGTCGATGTCGTCCATCGCGGCCGGCCGGGCCCGGCGCAGGTACGCCGCGAGTTCCTCGGTCAGCCGCTCGGGCCGGCTGGTCCCCGACGCGTCGGGGAGCTGCCGGAGGTTCTCGACGATTGCGGTCACCTGGTACGCCAATGACCGCGGGTTGCCGGTGTCCAGCAGCAGCAGTTCCAACACGGTGCCGACCTGGACCCGGCCGCGGTATCGGCGCCGGTACGTCAGACCCGATTCGGCGACGGCCAGGACCGACTCGATGACTATGGAATCGACATCGACCGGGTGAGCCTCGGTGAGCGTCGCCAGCAACAGTGCGGCCAACTGCAGCGCCCTTTCCAGCCGCCGACCGATGTCCATCAACCGCCAGCCGGGGTCCCTGACCATGTTCTCGCTGGCCAGGCCGGACAGTGCGAGCATGCCGGACAGGATCGCGGCATGCGTGGACTGCAGCACCGCTCCGGTGTCGTCGGGTGTCGCCGCCAGTTCGGCAATCGCCCGATCGACGCCGGCCAGCACCATCCAGGTATCGCCGGAGAGCTGATCCCGCACCGCCCGGGCGGTCTCCGACAGGCCGGCCAGCGATTGGGCGACTGTGCCGGGAGTCGCCGCATCCAGCACGACCTGGCGCATCCGTAAGGCCGGATCCACCCATGGGGCCAGAGCCGGGTAGGCCCCGGACACCACCGCCACCGCGGCCAGCAGGATGGGCACCGAACCGGCACCTTCGTCGTACGGCCGGAACCGGTAGGTATCGGCCAGGCCTCGGGCGATGATCAAGAGGCGGGTCAGGTCTTCCGTGCGCTCGGCGTAGCGGCCCAACCAGAACAGGTCTTCCAGCACCCGGGGTGAGGCCGCCGCCGCCATCTCGACCGGCTCCACCAGCGGGCCGGAGTCGAGCAGGCTGATCTGCTCGGCGGAGGTGGTCGACTCATTCCGAACCGAGTGCACCCAGATGTCCTTGGCCACCGAGGGTCCGATGGGAATGCTGTCAACGGACCCGGCGAATTCGGGGAATCCGCTGTCCCCGATGACCCGTCCGAGACCACCCGGCATGGCGACGTAGCCCGACTGGTGCGCGACGGTGAACACCCGCATGCCGACGCGCTGCGCCGCCAGGCCGTCCGACCCGACAACGGGGGCCTCGGAGAAGGCAGCCCGCTGCTGCCCCACCCATCTGGTCGGCTCCGCGGCGATCCGCAACCGCAAGGTCGCCTTCTCCGCATTGCTCAGCATCGCCGGGACCACCGAGCTCCCCGGCCCGGTCGGCCGCAGCACCATGTCGTCGAAATTGGCCAGTACGTGCGAGCGTCCGGAGTCGCGGCCGCACCAGAATGTCGGCACCGACGGCAGTTTCAGGTCCTCACCGAGCAGCTCCAGGGACAGTGCCGGGAGGTAAGGGAGCAATCCAGGGTTTTCCAGCACCCCGCTGCCGAGGGTGTTCACCACCGTCACGGTGCCCCGGCGGCAGACCTCGGTCAGACCGACCACACCCAGTTGCGAGTCCGGCCGCAGGTCGAGCGGGTCCGACCAGGCGGCGTCGACCCGGCGGAGCACCACGTCGACCGGCTCGTATCGACCCATTGCCCGCATCCAGAGGCGGCCGCCGCGGACCGTCAGATCTGCGCTCTCCACCAGCGGCAGACCCAGCAGCGAGGCCAGGAAGGCCTGGTCGAATGCGGTTTCCGAATGCGTGCCCGGGCTCAGCACCACCACCCGTGGGTTCTCCGCCCCGCTCGGCGCAACGGCGTGCAGCGACCCGAGGATGCTGTGGAAGAAGTTGCCGAGTCCGCGAGGGCCGCTGCGCCGGAACAGGTCGGGCAGCACCCTGGACACCACCCGCCGGTCGGCCATCGCGTAGCCGGAGCCGGACGGTGCCTGGGTCCGGTCACCGAGCGCCTCGAAGGCCCCGCCCGGACCGCGGCAGATGTCGACGGCATGGAAGAACAGTTGATGGGCGCCGGGGATGGAGATGCCGTGCGCCTGCCGGAGGTAGTGCTCGTGCTCGAAGATCAGCTCCGGCGGCAGGACCCCGCTGGTGAGCACGCTGAGGGACGAGTAGATGTCGGTCAGCAGAGCGTCCAGCAGAGTCGACCGCTGCAGCAGCCCCGCCTCCAGCCGTCCCCAGTCGGCAGCGTCGATCAGCAGCGGGACTGGGTCCAGTTGCCACCGCTGCGCCGGAACGTCAACCCGCTGACCTGGGCTGACCGGAGTGTAGGTGACCCCGTCATCCTCCAGCAGCCGGTCGACGAGACCGGTCAGACCGGACAGACCGTCGCCGCCGATGGAGTCGAGGCCGGCGGCGATCTCGGCCCAGCCGGGGAGCAGGGAACCGGTTACGCCGGTCACCTCGTCGTACCGCCGATGCGCGGACGAACCCCCGGGCGGGAACATGCCGTAGCGGCCCAGATAGCGTTCCACCACGGAGTCGGCGCCGGTCTGCAGGCCTGCGGTCATGAGTCGTGCACCGAAGTTCTGGCACAACAAGTCGTCAGCACGGCGAATCCCATACGACCGATTGTGAGCCATGAGCGCGCACCGGCTGACCGATTCATTCGTCCGGATCGGGCATTCCAACCTTTTCGGCCCTGGCATCGTCGCAACAAGTTCACCGGCAGATAGCCATCGCGCGACGCAGATCCAGCATGCCGGTGGGGGCAGCATCCACCGCCATTCTCGCCATCCGCTCCCTGATGGTGGCCACATCGACCAAGCCGGCGGTGTGGCCGGACGCGTCGAAACGGCTCGTCCGGCGGGCCTCGGCCTCGAGCGCGTTGACCGGCGGGGCGTCGTAGGACCGGCCACCCGGATGGACCACGTGGTAGGTGGCACCGCCGAGTGAGACCCCGGTGTCGGTATCGACCAGATCGAACACCAGCGGCGAGTGCGGCGCGATGCTCGGATGCAACGAACTCGGCGGCTGCCAGGCCCGGTAACGGATCCCGGCGACCTGCCGGCCGGGAGTCTCGGTATCCATCAGCGGAACCGGGTATCCGTTGCAGGTCAGCACATGACGGCCGGTGTCGGCGCCGTCCACCCTGACCTGCATGCGCTCCACCGACGAGTCGACATAGCGGGCCATGCCGCCGGCGGTCGCCTCCTCGCCGAGTACATTCCACGGTTCGATGGCCGAGCGGAATTCCATGCCGACCCCGCTGACGCTGACCGTTCCGATCCGCGGGAATCGGAACTCGCAGAACGGGTCCAGCCAGCTGGTCGAGAAGTCGATGCCGTTCACCCGTAGATCGGCGGCCACCGCGGCGATGTCGGCGATGACGAAATGGGGTAGCAGATGCCGGCCGTGCAGATTCTCACCGTGCCGGATCAGCTGGGCCCGCAACGGCGATTTCCAGAATCGCGCCACCAGGGACCGCACCAGCAGTGCCTGCACCAGGGCCATCTGGGCGTGCGGCGGCATTTCGAATCCCCGCAGTTCGAGCAGTCCCAGCCGGCCGCGGGCCGAGTCGGGCGAGTACAGCTTGTCGATGCAGAACTCGGCTCGGTGGGTGTTGCCGGTCAGGTCGGTCAGCAGATTCCGCAGGGCCCGGTCCACCACCCACGGCGGCGCACTCCCGTCGTCGGAGCTCAATCGCTGTATCTCCGCAAAAGCTATCTCCAGCTCGTACAGCGTTTCCGGTCTGCCCTCGTCGACCCGCGGCGCTTGTGAGGTCGGACCGATGAACCGTCCGGAGAACAGGTAGGACAGGCTCGGATGACGTTGCCAGTACGTCAGCAGCGACACCAGCAGGTCGGGACGGCGCAGTAGCGGCGACTCGGCAGCGGTGGCGGCGCCCAGCGTGAGGTGATTGCCGCCGCCGGTCCCGCCGTGCAGGCCGTCGACCGCGAAGGTCTCGGTGCCAAGACGGGTCTGGCGGGCCTGTTCGTACAGCGTGGTGGCCAGCTCGACCTGCTGCGCCCAGGTCGAGGTGGGCTGGACGTTCACCTCGATGACGCCGGGGTCCGGGGTCACCGACATGCTCGTCAACCGGGCGTCCGACGGCGGCGGGTAGCCCTCGATCACCACTGCGGTGCGCAACGTTCGCGCGGCGTCCTCGATCAGCCCGATCAGTTCGACGAACGGGTCCAGCTCCTCGATCGGCGGCAGGAACACGTACAGGTGGGCGCCTCGCTGCTCCACCACCAGAGCGGTGGTCGGCAGTCCTTCCGGATGCTCCAGCACGAACGCCCGCGCCGACTGCGGATCCAGCGGCGGTCGGCGGAGCAGCGGATCAGGCTGCGCCGGCGCCTCCGGCGGCACCCAGGAGATCGAATCGAGCGGCAGCCGCAGGCCGGCCGGTGAATCTCCGGACAGCAGCACCACCCGGCCACGGCGCAGTGACCAGTCGGGGCTGCCCCAGATGTCACCCGCGCGATCGGGCACTTCACCCGGCGAGAGTGCCGGCACCGGCAACGTGACGCGCACCAACGGCAGCACGAATGCGGTGGCCTGGTCGACCTCTCGGTCCAGTGCTGCGACGAGTTCGGCGCGGGTATCCCGGCCATCGGATGTCGGGTCGAGGTCGGTGGGAGGCTCACCAGCGGGCAGCCGGACCTGTTGGGCCAGCCGGGCAACAGCATCCTCGTAGGCCGGGCGGACCTGGGACGATGGCAGCCCGAACCCGGCGGCCACCGTGACGGCGAACTTCTCCGCCATGGACGGCTGACCGAGGGCGGGGGGCGGCAGCGTCACCTTCGGTGCGAGCGGGTCGGCCGCCGCACTCCTGTCCGGCCGCGCCCACGGGTCCGCCAACAGCGCGGGCTGTCGCCACAGCGGCACCCCGTCGGTCCGCCAGTACAACGAGATCGCCCAGCGCGGCAACGGCTCTCCCGGATACCACTTGCCCTGGCTGCGCTGGACCAGACCACCCCGGGCGTAGATCTCGGCGAGCCGGTTGGCCAGCACACCGGCCCGTTCCCGCTTTGCCGGGCCGTCCGCGGCGATCGTCCACTCCGGTGCGACGAAATCGTCGATGGAGACGAACGTGGGCTCGCCGCCCATGGTCAGCCGAACGTCGCCGGCCACCAGTCGCCGGTCGACGTCGGCGCCCAGTCGCTGGATCGCCTGCCACTGATCAGGTGAGTACGGCAGCGTGACCCGCGGATCCTCGTGGATCCGGACCACAGTGTTCGAGTACTGCAGCGTGGTCTGGGCAACTCCCGTGCTGCCGGTGATCGCCGCTGCGCTGGCGGGATGCGGGGTGGCCGACAACGGGATATGGCCCTCGCCGGCGAACAGGCCGGAGGTCGCATCCAGCCCGATCCACCCGGCACCGGGGATGTAGACCTCGCACCAGGCGTGCAGATCGGTGAAGTCGGCCACCGGACCGGACGGGCCGTCCAGGGACGGGATGTCCGAGGCCAACTGCACCAGATAGCCGGAAACGAAACGAGCGGCCAGGCCGAGCTGCCGCAGCACCGAGACCAGCAGCCAGGCCGAATCCCGGCAGGAGCCGATCGCGGTGGTCAGCGTGTGATCGGGGGTCTGCACCCCCGGTTCCATCCGGACCGAATAGCCGACGTCGCCCTGTATCGCCGAGTTGATCTGCACCAGGAAATCGACGATGGGCGTCCGCGGGGCGATCACCAGCTGCTTGACCCAGTCCCGGACCACGGCACCTGGACCGGTGCCGGGGGAACCCTCGTCCACCGGGTGCAGGTAGGGGTCGAGGTCAGCCGCCAGGTCCGCGGGGTAGCTGAAGCCGTAGTGCTCCGCATAATCCTCGATGAAGAAGTCGAACGGGTTGAAGACCTGCAGGTCGGCGACGATTCCGACGGTGATGGACAGCTCGGTCGCGCGCTCGGGGAAGACCAGCCGGGCCAGGAAGTTGCCGAACGGATCCTGCTGCCAGTTCAGAAAGTGATCCTGCGGCGTCACGGTGAACGAATACGACTCGATCTTGGTGCGGGAGTGCGGCGCCGGACGCAACCGGACGACGTGAGGGTTGATGGTGACCAGCCGGTCGAACTGATAGGTGGTCCGGTGTTCCAGCGCGACCTTGATTCCCACGTAGTTCCTTTCGGTTCCCCTCGACGAATGCAGCGCCGATACCACTCTATGGACCGTGTGTTTCCAGCATGGAACGGGCCGCAGTCTTCATCCCTGCCGCGATCGGCGGCGAGCCCGATACAGATCGATGCGCCGCACGATCAACAGGGTGATCACACCCGCCAGCACAATGCCGGTCACATTGATCAGCAGCTGCAGTGCCGAACCACCTGCCTGGCTCCATTTGCCGAGAACAGCGGCCACCGCGATGTAACCCGCCGCCGGCACGGTGGTCACCGAGATGAACACACCGACCAGCGCTGCCGATTTCTGGCTGGTGGTGGAGAGGATGCCGGCCGCACCGGCCAGCAGCGCCACGATCAGCGAGAGCGGGCCCGGCTCGTAGATGAACTCCGTCTGCGTGTTGAGCTCCAGGTCTTTCGGACTCAGGATGCCGGTGCGGGCTCCCACCCAAGCGGCGAGGGCGGTCGCCAGCATGGCGATCGGGAACCCGACGGCGAGCGCGAAGCTCCCCCGCCGGACCAGCCGACGACGTCGCAGCACCAGTCCGACCGACATCGCCGCGAGCGGCCCGAATTCGGGTCCGACCACCATGGCCCCGACGATGGTGATCGGCGAGTCGAGAACGATGCCTATTCCGGCCAGCAGCGCGGCGATCGTCAGGAAGGCCAGGAAGGTGCCCGACAGTTTGGAGTCGGCACCGATCCGGGCTTCGACCTCGCGCCAGATGACCGAATCCGGCGAGTTGCCGGGGGCCTGGCGCTGGGCGCGAGCCGACGCCACCGACATCGACAGCTCGATATGGCTGACCGAGATCGCCCCCGAGCGGTCAACGCCCAACGCTTCGAGTTCGGCGATCAGTTCGTCCCCCGATTCGCGGGTGACCTCCAGCTCGATCAGGTCACCGCGCGGCTGCAGGGCCGCTGCCGCGACCATGCTGATGTGGGCGACCCCCGGATAGCCGGCCAGCAGCTCCAGCACGGCAGCGCTGAGGTCGACCGGGATCAGCAGTCGCAGGTGCAGCACAGTGGCAGAGTCCGCTCAGGAGTTGGAGTGTCAGCCGGTTTTCGGCTTCGCCGGCACCGCGTCCACGCCGGCCTCCCGACGCTGGGCTGCCGTGATCGGGGCCGGAGCCGCGGTCAGCGGGTCGTACCCGCCGCCCGACTTCGGGAACGCGATCACCTCGCGGATCGAGTCGGCACCGGCCAGCAGCATGACGATCCGGTCCCAACCGAAGGCGATACCGCCGTGCGGCGGCGCCCCGAAGGTGAATGCGTCCAGCAGGAAACCGAACTTCTCCCTGGCCTCCGCCTCGGTCAGACCCATGATCGCGAACACCCGCTCCTGGATGTCCTGGCGGTGGATACGGATCGAGCCACCGCCGATCTCGTTGCCGTTGCAGACGATGTCGTAGGCGTAGGCCAGCGCACTGCCCGGATCGGTGTCGAAGGTGTCCAGGAACTCCGGCTTCGGCGAGGTGAACGCATGGTGCACGGCCGTCCAGGTGCTGTCGGCGCCGCCGACGGCGGTAGCTGCGTCATCGGCGGATTCCGCGACCAGCTCGAACAGCGGCGCGTCGACGATCCAGACGAATTCCCAGGCCTTCTCGTCGATCAGTCCGCCGCGTCGGGCGATCTCGAGCCGGGCGGCGCCGAGCAGTTCCTGGGCGCCCCGCCGGGCGCCGGCGCCGAAGAAGATGGCGTCCCCCGGGACAGCGCCGACCGCGGCGACCAGGCCATCGCGTTCTGACTCGGAGATGTTCTTCGCGACCGGTCCGCCGAGCGTTGTCTTTCCGTCGCCGTCGGTCAGTACCGTCACGTACGCAAGGCCCTTGGCGCCGCGCTGCTTCGCCCAGTCCTGCCAGGCGTCGAAACCGCGGCGCGGTGTGGCGGCGCCACCGGGCTGCACGACGGCACCGACATACGGCGCCTGGAACACCCGGAACGGCGTGTCCCGGAAATAGTCGGTCAGCTCGGTCAGTTCGCCCCGGTAACGCAGGTCCGGCTTGTCGGAGCCGTACCGGTCCATGGCGTCGCGGAAGGTCATCCTGGCGATGGGCGTCGGGATCTCGTGACCGATCAGCTTCCACAGTGACACGACCACCTGCTCGGCCAACCCGATAATGTCGTCCTGGTCGATGAAGGACATCTCGATGTCGAGCTGGGTGAACTCCGGCTGCCGGTCGGCGCGGAAATCCTCGTCGCGGTAGCAGCGGGCGATCTGGTAGTACCTCTCCATCCCGGCGACCATCAGCAACTGCTTGAACAGCTGCGGAGACTGCGGCAGCGCGTACCACGAACCCGGTCGCAACCTGGCCGGCACCAGGAAATCCCGGGCTCCTTCGGGTGTCGACCTGGTCAGCGTCGGAGTTTCGATCTCGACGAAATCGTGCGCGTCCAGCACGGTCCTGGCGGCCTTGTTGACCGACGAACGCAGCCGCAGCGCGGCCGCCGGCCCGGTCCGCCGCAGGTCCAGATAGCGGTACTTGAGCCGGGTTTCCTCGCCGATCTCCGCGTCGGTCTCGATCTGGAACGGCAACGCGGCCGACTCACTCAGGACGGTCAGCTCACAGGCGTTGACCTCGACCGCACCGGTGGCGAGGTCGGTGTTCTCCATGCCTTCGGGCCGCACCTCGACGACCCCGGTGACCTGGATGCAGAATTCACTGCGCAACCGGTGCGCCTGCTCGAGGATGGCCCCTTCCCGGAAGACGACCTGGACCAGGCCGCTCGAGTCGCGGAAGTCGATGAAGATCACTCCACCGTGATCCCGCCGCCGGGCGACCCAACCGGCCAGCGTCACCATGCCGTCCGCGCTTCCGTTCCCGTTGTCGCCACCACTCTTGGCGTCGGAGGGACGGAGAGAGCCGGCAAGACGGTCGCGGAGCACAGGCAATCCTTCGTAGAGGGGTCGGGAAGACGGGCCTGATCCGGCGTGGATCGAGCCGATCCGATCCTACGGGGCGCCCGCGGTACCCCCGTCCTGCATGTCGCAGCGGAGTGGGACCACCTTTTCAGCCACCGCACCGACCCGGCGATGTACTCCTGCAACACCGGCGCCGGCAGCAGGCATCGGGCGGCGCCACGCAGGGCAGATTGATCGGGAGCACACTGGCATGACGCCTTTCCAATGACGTGAGGAGTCAACGAGATGATCACCACCACCGGCATCGCGGTTCCGGAAGACATGGCCGCGGCACTTGCAGTCGATCCGGACGCACTGTCAACCTTCCAATCGCTGCGGGCCGACGACCAGCGCGCCTATGTCAACTGGCTGGCCAAGCCGGGATCTTCCAGCCGCAAGGAGCGGCTGGCCGAACTCGCCGGGCATGTCCGCAACCACAAGCACCGCGCGACCCCGGCCGAATAGGGGAAATAGGCCGTCACTGGGCAGCAGGTAGAGCGTGCGCGCGTGCGGAGAAGAAAGTCCGCTCACCATCGGTCCTGGCCAGCTGCGCCGCCCGCAGCCAGTCCTCCCGCGCCTCGCCGAGCCGGTCCAGCCGCTCGAGCATCTGTGCGCGCGCGGCCGGCGCGTACGGATAGCGGCCAAGGGCACCCGTGGCGAGCACCTCGTCGAGGTCGGCCAGACCGGCCGCCGGCCCCGTGAGGTAGGAAAGCGCAATGCACCGGCCCAGCGCGAATCCCGGTGACGGATCGACCGACAGCAACCAGGAATAGAGGGTGACCACCCGCTCCCAGTTCGTCGTCTCGAACGACCGGGCGGTGGAGTGCTCGGCGGCGATCGCGGCTTGCAATACCAACGGGTCGCCGCCCGCCTTCGCCATTGCCGGAGCCAGCAAGGCCGTTCCGACCCTGATCAGGGCCCTGTCCCAGAGAGTTCGATCTGCGTCCTCCAGCGACACCTGATCGCCCGCGAGGTCGAACCGGCCGGCGGCTCGCGCCCTGGTGAGCAGAATCAGGGCGAGCAACGCCGCCAGCGGGGCCGCAGCCGGACGCAGCGCATGCAGCACACCGGCCAGATACTGGGCCCGGTCCGCCAGGTCCTCGTCAGTGAGTGCGACACCGTCTCCGGCGGTATGCCCGAGCGTGAAGGCCAGATGCACCACTTTCGCCACCGCCGGCAACCGGATGTCGACGGTGGCGTCGTCGGGGAGTTCCAGCATCGGGCCCGAGCTGGCCAGCCGGGCCTTCGCCCTGGTCAACCGCGCAGCCATGGTGGGCGTCGGGACACCGTGGGCTGCGGCGATCGCCGCGGTCGAGACCCCGCAGGCCAGCCGGAGGGTCAGCGCCACCTGGTCCGGGACCGCCAGCCGAGGATCGCAGCACAGTACGACCATCCGAAGCTCGTCGTCGCCGACCACCGCGGCCTCTGCCACCACATCGGCGGCGCCGCTGACCCCGGACCAGCCGCCGGCCAGGGTGACCAGCGAGCGCCTGGCCACCTGTGCGCGTCTGATCCGATCAACGGCCCGTCGGCGCGCGGCGGTGACCAGCCAGGCCTCGACCGACGCCGGAATGCCGGTGCTGGGCCAACTCTGCAGTGCCAGAAGGAACGCATCGGCAGTCGATTCCTCGGCGATGTCGAGGTCGCGAACCGACCGCAAAGTGGCGGCCAGCACCCGTCCGGAGAGCTCCCGGCGGGCGCGGGCCGCCACCTCGGCTACCGACGCCGAATCAGCGATGCTCAGCCGAAGTCCCAGATCGGACGGAGTTCGATATAGCCGTACGGGGCGGGGCAGAGCTTGGCCAACTCCAGCGCCTGCGCATCGTCCGCCGCCTCGATCAGGTAGTAGCCGCCGACCACTTCCTTCGCCTCGGGCAGCGGATTGTCCACAACGCTGACGCCGTCGGTCCTGGTGCCGCGGAGATACACGGCCGTGGCGGTGGGCTGCAGTGCCTCACCGGACAGGATGGCGGCCCCCGAGTCCTTCACGGCCTGCGAAAACTCGCCGTGCGCCTTCATCACCGCATCGAAATCTGCCACACCTTGCTCTGCGTAGGCGGATTCGGACTCGACGATGCTCAGGAAATACTTGGGCATGGTGCGGGCTCCTTATGCTCTGGATGCTCTGGGCCTGGCCCGGCCGGCCCGATCCTTGCGGACCGGCGCCGCCGGGCCGGAGCGGGCAGGTTGCCGACTCCGTGAGGTGAAGACGAGCGAGCTGATCAGAATTCGACACCAGAGCGGACCGAACCGCCAGTGGTAGATCTGGAGTCCACCGAGATCTGGATTCTCGACCGGGTGGCGGGCCGCGCACGGTCGGTGTGCGGGAGCTCACCAGCGGGGCGTGCTGCCCGACCTGATAAGATCATCAAGTTATTGGAGTGTGTCGCGCGCTCTCGACGGTGGAAGTCTCGCCGGGATGTCACATCATTCGAAGGCTGCGACCGGAACCCCTGCCAACCGGGCGGGTTCTCGACGCTCCTGCCTCGAATTGATTGGCCAAAATGGCACCCCTTGCTGCCCCTGTCCTGACTACTGAATCGATCCTGGAGAACGAACTCGAACTGGACCTCGTCGCCGAGTTGGACGAGGAGTTCGGCGCTTCCGACCTCGACAACGACGACACCGCGACCGAGGATATCTTCGGCTTCGAAGCTCTGAACCTGCCCGACGCGCTGCTCCGAGCGGTGAAGAAGCTGGGTTTCACCACCCCGTCCGAGATCCAGGAGCAGGCCATCCCAGCTCTGCTGGGCGGCCGGGACATCACCGGCGTCGCGCAGACCGGAACCGGCAAGACGGCCGCCTTCGGTCTGCCGCTGCTCGCCGCCATCGACCCCTCGGTGCGCCACGTGCAGGCCCTCGTGCTGACCCCGACCCGCGAACTAGCCATGCAGGTGGCCGAGGCCATCGGTTCCTTTGCCGAGTACATGCCCAAGCTGACCGTCGTACCCGTCTACGGCGGCGCGAGTTTCCTGCCGCAGAAGATGGCGCTGAAGAACGGTGCCCAGGTTGTTGTCGGCACTCCGGGCCGGATCATCGATCACCTCGAGCGCGGCACGCTCGACCTCACCGGCATCCGTTTCCTGGTCCTCGACGAGGCCGACGAGATGTTGCGGATGGGGTTCGCCGAGGACGTCGACCGGATCCTGCAGGACGCGCCGAACGACCGCCAGACGGCGCTGTTCTCGGCCACCATGCCCTCGGCCATCCGCAGCGTGGCGAATCGTCACATGAACAAGCCGGTCGACATCACCGTGGCCAAGAAGGCCGGCAACACGGTCGACATCCGGCAGACCTACGCGGTGGTGCCCTATCGCGAGAAGGTCGACGCACTGGCCCGCATCCTCCAGGTGTCCGACGGTGACGCCGCTATCGTTTTCGTCCGCACCAAGGGAGCCTGTGACGAGGTCGGCGCCGAACTGATCGCCCGCGGAGTGTCCGCCGCTGCCATCAACGGTGACGTGCCGCAGAAGGAACGCGAGCGGATCATCGAGCGACTGCGGTCGGGCAAGTTGGACGTCCTGGTTGCCACCGATGTGGCCGCCCGCGGTCTGGACGTCGACCGGATCGACCTGGTCGTCAACTTCGACGCTCCCGGTGAGGTCGAGTCCTACACGCACCGCATCGGTCGCACCGGCCGGGCCGGTCGCAGCGGTGAGGCGCTGACCTTCTTCACCCCCCGTGAGATGAGCCGCCTGCGGCTGATCGAGCGGTACACCAAGACGACCCTGCAGCAGATCACCCCGCCGACCCAGGCCGACGTCGCCGCGCACAAGGCCGGCAAGGTGCTGGCGAGCGCGGCCGAGCGGCTCGCCGTCGGTCGCCTGGACCACTACCGCCAGGCCGTCGCCACCTTCCTGTCCGAGCAGGACCTGACCGCCGCCGAGCTGGCCGCCACTCTGTTGGCGCTGGCCTCCGGTGACGACGGAGTCGTGGCACCGAAGCAGTCGACCGCATCTTTCGCCTCGGAGCGGCCGGAAACTCGACGCAATGACGACCGGTTCAGCCGCGAGGGTCGCGGACACCGCGAGGGCGGTTACCGCGACGGTGGTTACCGCGACGGCGGCCGGGACGACTTCACCAACTCCAGGGCCGAGACCAACCGTCCGGACCGACCGCGCAAGCGGGATGCGGTGCCGGCCGGACCGCGCTACCGGGTGGCCGTCGGCCACGCCCACGGCGTTCGCCCGGCCGGCATCGTCGGTGCCATCACCGCCGAGGGTGGACTGACCGGCCGCGATCTGGGTCGGATCGATATCTTCGACACCTACTCGCTGGTCGAAATCGGTGGCCACATCTCCCCCGCCGCCTTCGGCCGGATTTCGAGCGCAAAGGTCAGTGGGCAGTCGCTGCAGATCCAGCTGGACAACACGCCGCACACCGCGGCGCCATCGTCGGGTCCGCGCCGCTCCGGTCCGGGGCACGAGCGTCCGGCCCGTGCTGGCTACCACACCGGTCGCTGACCCTGCGCCGACAGCTCGAAGACCCCTGGTGCGCTTCACCGCGCACCAGGGGTCTTTCGTATTGTCAGGCGATGACTGAACACGACACGGTGACCGTGGTCCTGGCGACGCCGCTGGAGCCGGATCTTCGGCACCTGATCACCGACGTGGATCCGCGCGTCCGGCTGTTGGTCGACGACGATCTGCTGCCGCCCCAGCGGTTCCCGGGGGACCACACCGGTGATCCCGGGTACCGCCGGACCGAGGGACAGCAGACGGCGTTCGCAGCTCTGCTGGCCAGAGCCGATGTGCTGTACGGCATTCCGGATGTGGATGCCGAGCTGCTGGCCGATGCGGTCGCCGCCAATCCGCACCTGAGATGGGTGCACACGATGGCGGCCGGCGGCGGCGCATCGGTCCAGGCCGCACACCTGTCCGCAGCCGATCTGGCCAGGGTGGTGTTCACCACCTCGGCCGGGGTCCACGGAGCAACGCTGGCCGAGTTCGCCCTGTTCGGCGTGCTGGCCGGGGCAAAGGACCTGCCTCGACTGCAGCAGCTCAAGGCCGGCCGCGAGTGGCCGGAACGCTGGGCGATGAGGCAGGTGGCCGAGCAGACCGTCCTGGTGGTCGGGCTGGGCGGCATCGGGAAGAAGACCGCCCAATTCCTCAAAGGCCTTGGCGCCACCGTGCTCGGGGTCAAGCGGACGGTCGGCCCGGTCGACAACGTCGACGAAGTCCATCCGGTGTCGGATCTGCCCGGACTCGTCGGTCGCGCAGACGCGATCGTGTTCACCCTGCCGGGTACCGAAGCGACCACTGGCCTGTACGACGCCGCCCTGATCGCCGCGACCAGGCCGGGCGCGGTGATCGTCAACGTCGGCCGGGGCACGGTCATCGACGAGGCGGCCCTGATCGACGGGTTGATCGACGGGCCACTGGGGTCGGCATACCTGGATGTGGTGGCCGTCGAACCGTTGCCGGCGGACTCCCCCCTGTGGGACCTGCCGAACGTCGTCATCGCGCCGCACACCGCCGCGCTGAACGATGCCGAGGACCGGCGAATCGCGGAATTGTTCGCCGGCAACCTGCGGCTGTTCCTGTCCGGGCAGCAACTGATGAACGTGGTGGACACGCGCGATTTCTACTGACCGGGACTGATAGCCGACGAGTCATGATCACCGCCATCCCCTAGGTTGGTGATGGCGGTGATCAGGAACTGATCACCGTGATGGGCCGTTGACCCAAGGCGCCGCCCGATCGGCGGGCGCTCGCCCGATGACGTGTTTCGACTGTGGAGGAATGACGATGGCATTCTGGGATTCGCTCAAGTCCAAGACCCAGGAAATGAACAGCACCCTCAAACTCAAGGCGGGTCAGTTCAAGAACAAGGAGTTCGCCGCAGGTTCGATGGCAATGTGCGCCCTGATCGCCGCGGCCGACGGCAGCATCGACCCGAGCGAACGCCAGAAGACGGCCGGCCTGATCGTCGCGAACGATGTGCTGTCGATCTTCCCGCCGGCGGAACTCCAGGAGAAGTTCAACTTCTACTGCGACAAGCTGACCCGCGACTACGACTTCGGCAAGGTGGAGGCCATTGCCACCATCGGCAAGTTGAAGTCGAAGCCGGAGCAGGCCCGCGCAGTCATCCAGATCGGCATCATCATCGGCGGGGCCGACGGCAATTTTGACGAGCACGAGCGTGTCACGGTCCGCGATGCCTGCTACGCGGTGGGTATCGCCCCCACCGAGTTCGATCTGTAGGCGTTCACGCAGTCGATCGCCCGGTCGGGTCAGAACAGCATCTGTTCTTCCGGCGGCCCGGCCGGGCGGGAGGCCGGAAGACTGCCGGACGGGAACGATGCCGACCCGTCACCTGGAATTCCCCTGGTGGCCGGCGGATCGGCGGTATCGAGGCCGAGCTCCGCTCGGACTGCCCTGAACCGTGCCGACAGTTCCCGCCGGTATTCCGCCGGGGCGTTGGCCCCGCGCGCGTACAGCCGCTGGTAGATCGGCAGCAGGTCGGGTCTCGTCTTCGTGAGCCACCCGAAGAACCACTCCCTTGCCCCGGGACGCAGGTGCAGGGTGACCGAACTGATCCCGGTCACCCCGGCCCCGACGAGCTCGCCCATGAGCGTCCGTAGCTGTTCCGTACTGTCCGTCAGGTGCGGGAGCAGGGGCGCCACCAGTACCCCGCAGGGCAATCCCGAGCCGGTGATCCGCCTGATGAGCTCGAGCCTGGCCTTCGGCGAGGGCGTTCCGGGTTCCAGCACAGCCTGCAACTGTGGGTCGAGAAGCGCCAGCGAGACGCCCAGTCCTACCGGAACGCGCTCGTGCGCCGCGGCCAGCAGCGGCAGATCCCGGGCCAGGACCGTGCCCTTGGTCAGGATCGAGAACGGAGTTCCACTGTCCGCCAGCGCCTTGATGATGCCGGGCATCAACCGATAGCGGCCCTCGGCCCGTTGATAGGGGTCTGTGTTGGTGCCCATGGCCACGTGTTCGCGCTGCCAACTCGAGCGGCCGAGTTCACGGCGCAGCACGTCGGCGATGTTGATCTTCACGACGATCTGGGTGTCGAAGTCGTGCCCGCTGTCCAGGTCGAGGTACGAATGGGTGCCGCGGGCAAAGCAGTAGACGCAGCCGTGGGTGCAGCCCCGATAGGGGTTGATGGACCACGAGAACGGCATCGGCGAGGAACTCGCGATGTGGTTCAGGGCGGACTTCGCGTGCACCTCGTGAAATGTCACTCCGGCGAAATCCGGAGTCTGCACCGACCGCACGAGACCGGCAATCCGACCGAGGCCGGGTAGCGCCGACTCGTCCACCGTCCCGACTGTCTGGCTGTCCCATCTCACATCTCATTCGAACATATGTTTGACGAAGAGGCAAGGTATCGGGGTCTTCTGGCCGACAGGTATCAGCGGCCGGCCGAACACCCTCTGTACTGCAACAGTTTCACTGCCCGACAGGGGCAACAAAAACCTGCAGCCTCAACACCAGACGGGAGGCCGGCCATCATGAGTCGAGCAGCAACACGGACACGAAGAACCCGACCGTGGTGGGCCCGCCTGGCATTCGGGATCGTCGCCGGAGCGGTCGCCGTCATCACCCGCTGACCAGAACGACCGATCACCGCGCCTCACCGCAATGGTGCGACGCGCTCACCCAGCCAGGATCGTCTTGACTGCGGCCTCCACCAGATCGAGCACCACCGGCTCCTGATCTCCCGAGACCAGATCCTTCACCATCACCGTGCCCCGTTCCAGGTCCCGGTCGCCGAGGATCAGGGCGACCCGGGCGCCGGACGCATCGGCCGACTTCATCGCGGCTTTCAGCCCGCGGCCGCCGTACGCCCGGTCCACCCTGATCCCGCCGGCCCGCAGGCGCCCGGCGATCACCGCAAGTTCGGCGGAGGCGGCGTCGCCCATCGGCACCCCGTAGACCTCGCAGCGCGTCTCGTCACCGACGGCGACACCTTCGGCCTTGGCGGCCAGTACCGTGCGATCCACCCCGAGACCGAAACCGATGCCCGACAATGGTTGTCCACCCAACTCGGCCATCAGCCCGTCGTAGCGACCACCACCACCCATGCCCGACTGCGCGCCGAGGCGTGGGTGCACGAATTCGAAGGTGGTTCGCGTGTAGTAGTCCAAACCGCGCACCATGCGCGGGTTGATCACATAGGGCACACCGAGCCGGTCCAGGATCGCGAGCACCCGGGCGAAATGCTCCGCGGATTCCGCGGACAGGTGATCCAGCATCAGCGGAGCGTCGGCCAGCATCGCCTGCACATCCGGTCGCTTGTCATCCAGCACGCGCAACGGATTGACGGCGGCCCGCTCTCGGGTCGCTTCGTCCAACGGAAGGGCGGCCAGAAAGTCCTGCAGCTTCTCCCGGTAGGCGGGCCGGTCACCGGCATCGCCCAGTGAGGTCAACTCCAGCCGGTATCCGGTCAGACCGACCGATCGAAAGGCTTCGTTCCCGACCGCGATGACCTCGGCGTCCAGCGCGGGGTCGTCCGAGCCGATCGCCTCGATGCCCACCTGCTGGAGCTGCCGATAGCGCCCCGCCTGCGGTCGCTCGTAGCGGAAGAAGGGACCCGAGTAGACCAGCTTCACCGGAAGCGCACCCCGGTCCAATCCGTGCTCGATGACGGCGCGCATCACCCCGGCTGTGCCCTCCGGCCGTAGCGTGACCGAGCGGTCGCCGCGGTCGGCGAAGGTGTACATCTCCTTCGAAACCACGTCGGTGGACTCGCCGACGCCTCGGCTGAACAGCGCGGTGTCCTCGAAGATCGGCAGCTCGATCGGCGAATAGCCGGCCCGGTCAGCCGCCGCGATCAGCCGGTCCCGGACGGCGACAAAAGTCCGCGATTCCGGTGGTACGTAGTCGGGCACGCCCTTGGGCGCGGCGAACGAAGTCTTGGCGGCCATCGGTTTCATCCGTCATTTCAATCTGGCAGCAGGGCCGCTGTTCGACCGGAGAGTCGGCGCGGGCAAGTCGAGCAGGGATCGGCGGGGGTGGGTCAGGCGCGGGTGAGCCCGGCCAGAAACGGGTTGCTCCGGCGCTCGGCACCGATGGTGGTGCTCGGCCCGTGGCCTGGCAACACCACCGAATCGTCGCTGCGGCGCAGCAACTGCTCGGCTATCGAAGTCATCAACTGGTCGGTCGAACCACCAGGAAGATCGGTGCGCCCGACCGACCCGGCGAAGAGTGTGTCGCCGGTCAGCAGCACCTCGGGACGGTCGTCGGCTGCGTCGAAGCGGTAGACGACCGACCCCCCGGTATGCCCGGGTGTGTGGTCGACAGACAACCGGAGACCAGCCAACGACAGCTCGACCACGTCGGTCAGCGGAATCACCACGTCGGGCCGCAGCCCGGTCAGATCCATCCCGTCCAGCGCAACAGCAACAGCGGGCGACAGACCCGCCAGCGGGTCGTCCAGCATGTAGTCGTCGGCACCGTGCAGGTACGCCGGGATGTCCAGACCTCGGCAAACCCGCGCTGCGGAAGCTGTGTGATCCAGGTGACCATGCGTCAGCAGCACCGCCACCGGACGCAGATCGTGCTCGGTGAGCACGGCCGCGAGTTGCTCGAAGGCGCCCTCTCCGGGGTCGACGACCAGCGCCCCGGCCCCACGCCCCGTACCGATGACATAACAATTGGCCTGGAAAGACCCAGCGGGAAAGCCTGCGATGAGCACTTGTCCACCCTAACGCCGCTGCTCCGCCAGTCCATTTGCCGAGCACCCGTCAGCCCACGCACAGCCGGTTCACATCGGTTTGCGCCAAGGGCAGGTGCGCACGTCACCTAGACTCACCCGCCGGGGCCTGTCACGTTTTGATCAGGCTGATACCAGTGCGCAGGAGGATGACACGTGCCCAGCAACCAGCAGCGACGCGAAGCAGCCAAGCGGAAGCTTGAGCGCCAACTCGTCCGCCGCGAGGAGCGGGAGCGCGGCCGCCGCCAGCGATTGGTCGTCATCGGCGTGGTCGCAACGGTCCTGGTGATAGCCGGTGGCATCTGGTACGCAACGACCCGCAACAGCAGCAAGACGGCCACCGGCAGCACGGACACCAGCACAACCGGCACGGCCGGCGCGACCCCGACCTCCTCCGCGCCCAAGACCCCGTGCACCTACACCGTCACCGGCAAGGCCGCCAAAGCCGTCAAGGCACCGACGAACCTGTCCCCGGCCAACACAGGCACCATCGAGGCCACCATCAAGCTCAACGGTCAGCCGGTGGCGATGACGCTCGATCGGGCTGCCGCCCCCTGCACCGTCAATTCGTTCGTCTCGCTGGCGTCCCAGGGCTTTTACAACTCGTCCCCGTGCTGGCGGCTGACCGGGAACTCCGCACTGAACATCCTGCAGTGCGGCGACCCGACGGGAGTCGGCAACGGTGGCCCCGGTTACACCTTCGCCGATGAGCTCACCAAGACCAAGAGCTATCCCAAGGGCACGGTCGCGATGGCGAACTCGGGTGCGAACACGAACGGCTCGCAGTTCTTCGTCGTCTACAAGGACTCCACCCTGTCCCCCGGCTACACCGTCTTCGGCAAGGTGTCCGACGCCGGGATGGCAGTGATCGAAGGTGTCGCGGCCCAAGGCGTCAAGAACAACGCTCAGGACGGGCCGCCGGTCGCCAAGGCCGTGATCGACTCCGTGACGGTACCGTCCGACGCCGTCACGGCAACCGGCAGCTACGCGCCGTCGACGACCGCGGCCGCCCCTGGAGCCTCCGTGGTCGCACCGTCCAGTTCAGCGGCCCCTACCGCGAAGTAGCACGACCCCGAGTAGGTGGGACCGCCCCAGCACAGCTCAGGCGCTGGTCACCCGGTAGACGTCGTACACACCCTCGACGCCGCGGACCGCCCGGAGCAGATGTCCCAGATGTTTCGGGTCGGCCATCTCGAAGGAGAATCGCGAAATCGCCATTCTGTCCTTCGACATCGAAAGGCTTGCCGACAAGATGTTGACCTTTTCATCCGCAAGGGTTTTGGTGATGTCCGACAGCAGCCTGGCGCGATCCAGCGCCTCCACCTGAATGGAGACAAGAAAGACCGACGCCGAATTCGGGTCCCAGCTCACATCCACCAGTCGCGCCGACTCGGCCCGCAGTGCGTCCGCATTCGTACAGTCCGTGCGGTGCACCGAAACAGCACCGCCCTTGGTGATGAAACCGAGGATTTCATCACCCGGGACCGGTGTGCAACATCGGGCCAGCTTCAGCTGGATATCGGAAATGCCCTTGACCAGCACGCCGACGTCGGCGGTCGGCCGCGGGCGGCGAGCCACCGAGGCGACCGACCGCTCGGCGATCGCATCACCGGCTTCCTCTGCGCCTCCGAGGATGGAAACTACTTTCGTCACAACACTTTTCGCTGAGACGTGATTTTCACCGACGGCCGCGTACAGAGCGGCGATGTCCTTGAAACCGAGGTCGTGCCCGGCAGCCGCCAATGCGTCGTGGGAAATCAGTCGCTGCACGGGTAGACCCTCCCGACGGGCGGCCTTGGTGATCGCCTCCTTGCCGAGGTCGACGGCTTCCTCGCGCCGCTCCTTGGCGAAATGCTGACGGATCTTTGTTTTGGCCCTGGACGAGACGACGAATCCAAGCCAATCCCGGCTCGGGCCGGCGCCCGCTGCTTTGGACGTGAAGATCTCGACGATCTGACCATTCGTCAGGGTGCGTTCCAGCGCCACGAGGCGACCGTCGACCTTGGCACCGATACATCGGTTGCCGACCTCGGTGTGCACGGCGTAGGCGAAATCCACCGGAGTGGAACCGGCCGGAAGGGTATGGATGTCGCCCTTGGGAGTGAAGACGAAAATATCGTTCGAGGCGATTTCGTACCGCAGATTGTCCAGGAATTCGCCGGCGTCGCCGGCCTCTCGCTGCCAGTCCAGCAACTGCCGCATCCAGGCCATCTCGTCGACCGAGGCCCCGGATCCGGTGTGGGTACCCCTGGTTTCCTTGTACCGCCAGTGCGAGGCGATACCGTACTCGGCCGTGTGGTGCATCTCGTGGGTACGGATCTGCACCTCCAGCGGTTTGCCCTGGGGGCCGATGACGGTGGTGTGCAGCGACTGGTAGACCCCGTACCTCGGCTGCGCGATGTAGTCCTTGAACCGGCCAGGCATCGGGGCCCACATGGCGTGCACGACGCCCATCACGGCATAGCATTCGCGCACCGTGCCGACGAGGATCCGGACCGCGACCAGATCGTGGATCTCGTCGAACTCACGGCCTCTGACCTGCATCTTCTGGTAGATCGAGTAGTAGTGCTTACCGCGGCCGACGACTTCGGCCGGGATCTTCGCGGCGCTGAGCTGGGTGTTGAGCTCGTCGGTGACCGCGGCCAGGTAGGTGTCCCTGGACGGCGCCCGGTCGGCGACCAGCCTGACGATCTCGTCGTACCGCTTGGAGTGCAGGATGGCGAAGGCAAGGTCCTCCAGCTCCCACTTCACCGTCGACATGCCCAGCCGGTGCGCCAGCGGCGCCAGCACCTCCAGGGTCTCCTTGGCCTTGCGCGCCTGCTTGTCCGGAGCCAGGAACCGCATGGTCCGCATGTTGTGCAGTCGGTCGGCCAGCTTGATGACAAGGACCCGCGGATCCTGGGCCATCGCGATGATCATCTTGCGGATCGTCTCGGCTTCGGCTGCGTCCCCGAAGTGCACCTTGTCCAGCTTCGTGACGCCGTCGACGAGGTGCGCCACCTCCTCGGAGAAGTCGCTGCGGACGTCGTCCAGCGTGTACGGGGTGTCCTCCACCGTGTCGTGCAGCAGGGCCGCCACCAGCGTGGTGGTATCCATCCCGAGGTCGGCAAGAATCGTCGCGACGGCGAGCGGGTGGGTGATGTACGGATCGCCGGACTTGCGAAACTGGCCGCGATGGGCGTTCTCGGCCACTTCGTAGGCATGTTGGATGACCTTGAGGTCTGCTTTGGGATGCAGCGACCGGTGCACCGCGAAGAGCGGTTCGAGCACCGTCCGCCCGGCCGGCGCCGGGGTTCGCTGGCCACTCATCCGGCGGGTCAGTCTCGACCGCATCCGTCTGGTGGCGGACATGGCCGGAGCAGCTGTCTCCGGCTCGGGCTCCGAGGTATCAGCCGGCGTCGCAGCCGCTGGAACGGGCGCCGTCACCGGTTTCGGGGCGGGTGCGACGGCCGGCGCCGGTTCACTGCGGACCGGCGCGACGGTCGTTGCCAGCGTTTGCGGTGCCGTCGGATTCGTGACAGCGGGGGTCGGTTCTGAACTCATCAACACCCACCCCAATCGCGCGTCCGGTGGATCGTGTGCCACCCGAACGAGCATAACGCCGGGACTCGTCGCGACCTTCCCGTCACTGCCAGGCCGGACGAGCCCGGCGGGATGGTTCCATCAGCGGAAGCTCAGTAGGCGCAGATCGCCTGCACGTCGATGACACCCAGTTTCGCCCGGCCGCCCAGCGCCAACAATTCGATCGCGACGGCGACCCCTACCACGGTGGCACCGGCCGCCTGCAGCAGCCGGCAGGCCGCACTGGCAGTCCCACCGGTGGCCAGCACATCGTCGACCACCAGCACCCTGGTGCCGGCGTCGACATCATCGGGATTCAGCTCGAGGCTGGCCGTTCCGTATTCCAGGGAGTACTGCTCGCTCAGCACGACTCCCGGGAGCTTGCCCGGTTTGCGAATGGCCAGCACGCCGGTTCCGGCCGACATCGCGGCCGCGGTCGCGAGCAGGAAACCGCGCGACTCCAGACCAGCCACCACGTCGAACCCGCCGCACCCGACGGCCAGCGCTGCACCGATCAGCCGCAGGCTCCGGGCATCGGACAGTACCGGCGTCAGGTCGCGGAAGAGTACGCCAGGCACCGGAAAGTCCTGCTGCACCCTGGTGAGCCGGTCGATCGCCTGACCAGCCGCAGTTCTGTTCTCAGCGCCCGGCCGGTCAGCGGCCACGCTTGCCCGTCGGCCTGGCGGCCTTGCCGGTGGCACGCACCACCGGCTTGACGGCCGGGGAACTACCGCTCGCAGCGCCCGCCCTCACCGTGGAGTCGGGCTTGGCGACGATCTCCGGCACCGTCGGATCCGACACCGCCGCCTCATCGCCGCCGGGCATCGCAGCGGCAGCCCGGTCCCGCCGAACCGGCCTTGCGGCGACCGGTTTTGGCTGTACCTTGGCCGGCGCCGGACGGCCCGGTCGGGCCGGCTTGACGCCCGGCTTCGGTGCTGCACCGGCCTTGAGCCCACTGGCTGCTGCCGGCACATCGGGGTTTCTGGCACGCACCGGTGATGCGCCGGGCAATGTCTTGCGGCCCACTGGATCTCCGTCGGGGTCGACCACAACGCCGTCCGACTTGCGCTTGGCCAACACCCGCGCTGTGTGCGCTTTGATGACCGGCTCACGGATCTTGAGCTCAACGGCGATCGGCACCGCCACGAAGATCGAGGAATAGGCTCCGATCAGCATCCCCACCAGCAAGACCAGCGCCAGATCCTTCAGGGTGCCGCCACCGAGTACGGCGACGCCGGCCACGAGCAGCCCCGCCACCGGCAGCAGCGCGATGAGCGAGGTGTTGAGCGACCGCATCAGGGTCTGATTGATCGCCAGGTTCGCCGTCTCGGGATACGTCCGGCGCAGCAGCGACGTCAGACCCTTTGCATTCTCCTGAACCTTGTCGTAGACGACGACGGTGTCGTAGAGCGAGAACCCGAGGATCGTGAGCAGACCGATCACGGTGGCCGGGGTGACCTCGAAGGCGGCAAGAGCATAGACGCCGGCGGTGATGATGACGTCGTGGATGACCGACAGCACGGCGCCGATCGCGACCCGCTTCTCGTACCTGACCCAGATGAACAGGCCGACGGCGACCAGGAAGATGATCACAGCGAGGATGGCCCGGTCGGAGATCTGCGCTCCCCAGCTGGAGGAGACGTCGGAGGCCGACACCCCGCCGGTCGGCGTGAACGACTTGTTCAGCGCTGCTTTGGCGGCAGCGACCTGGGTCGGGTCCAGCGCCTTCAAGGTGGTCTGGATGGTCTTGCCGCCGAGGGTCTGGACGGCTTCGGTGCTGCCCGGCACCACCTTGTCGAGCACCTCGGTGACGCTCGCGTTGGACACGTTCGCGGCACCTGCGCTCGGCTCGAAGGTCAGCGTCGTGCCCCCGGCGAAGTCGGTGCCGAGGTGGAACCCGCGCAGCACGATCAGCAGGATCGAGGCGATCAGCAGGAAACCGGAGAACATGTAGTAGTAGCGGCGTCTGCCGATCAGGTCGAACCCGCCGGTGCCGGTGGTCAGCCGCGAGATGAAGCTGCCCGAGTGCATGGCCTTGCTCAGCCTGACGGCCTCGTCGTGGCTGATGGCCGCGGTGGTGTCGGCTTTCGGCGATGCCATCTCAGGCCTCCTTTGCGATGAGTCGGGCCGTGGCGGCGCGCTGGCGGGCGCCGGCTGCGGCCACCGCGCCGAAACCGGAGTAACGCGGCGAGTTGAAGATCTTGCTGCCCGACGCGAGTGCCACCAGCGGGTGGGTGACCAGGTACACGACGACCAGGTCAAGGACGGTGGACAGACCCAGCGTGAACGCGAAGCCCCGCACGCTGCCCACCGCGACCAGATAGAGGATGACAGCCGACAACAGTGATACGGCGTCCGCGGAAAGGATCGTCCGCTTGGCCCGCTCCCACCCCCGCGGGACCGCCGATCTGAAGGTTCTGCCCTCCCTGACCTCGTCCTTGAGTCGCTCGAAGTAGATGACGAATGAATCGGCCGTGATACCGATTGCCACGATCAGCCCGGCGACACCGGCCAGGTCAAGGCTCAGCCCGATCCAGCGGCCGAGCAGCACCATGATCGCGTAGACCAACCCGCCAGAGAGCACCAGCGACCCGATGGTGATCAGACCGAGCAGCCGGTAGTAGATCAGGCAGTACACGATGACCAGCAGCAGGCCGATGCCACCGGCGATCAGGCCCGCCTGCAGATACTGAAGGCCCAGCTGGGCGCTGATGCTGGTGGAGGTGCCCTGGGTGAAGTTGAGCGGCAACGCACCGAAGTTCAGCGAGTTGGCAAGGCTGGTGGCGCTCGCCTGGGTGAAGGTCCCGGTGATCAGCGTGGTCACGGTGTTGATCGCGCTGCTGATGGACGGGTCGGAGATGACCACACCGTCGAGGGTGAAGGCGGTCTGCTTGTTGACGTTGTTAGCCGTGTAGGTGGACCAGGTCTTGAAGCCGGCCGAGTTGAAGGTCACGTTGATGACCCAGCCGGCCGTGCCGGTCTGGCTCAGGCCGGCGGTGGCGCCCGAGATCTGCTGACCGGGGATCAGGGTCTGGTCCAGTACGAACACGGCCGCCTTCAGATTGGCGTCCGAGTCGGTGCCGCAGGCCAGCAGCGGCCGAGCAGGGTCGTCCAGACCTTCGGTCTTCTTGATGTCCGAGCAGCTGATGCTGTTGTTCGTGACAGCTGCATTGGCCGCCGTCACCCAGGCGGCCCACCCGGCCGCAGTGGTGGCGGCCGGCTGGTTCGGGTTGTTCTTGTCGCTTCCGGCGAGCGGCCAGACCGCTTTGGTGACGGTCGGAGCCGCCGACGAAACGACCGCGGACGACGCCGGCGCCGAAGCGGCTGGAGCGGAGGCGGATGCGGTGGCGGCTGTCGTTGTTTTGGCAGCGGCACTGGTCTTGGCCGCGCTCGCCGGTGCGGCAGTCGTCGCCGCGGCGGCCGCCCGCAGCCGCTGCACCGAGGTGGCCGCGCTGCTGGACGCGCCGACGCCAGCGGTGGCTCCGGACTGCGGTGCCCCCGAGGTGCCCGGCGCCGCAGTGACCTTGGCAGTCGATGGGGCGGCCGCGGCCGCCTTGACGAGGTCGTAGTCAAAGCCCTGAGCGAGATGCGGGCGGATGTTCAACCGCGCGGCGGCGGTCAGGCCGGTCAGCGAATCAGCATTGCCGGGCACCGTCACAATCAGGTGCGACGAGCCATCGATCTGCACCTGCGCACCGACCACGCCGGAGCCGTTGACCCGTCGGGTCATGATCTCCTGCGCCTGCTGCATCGAGGACGAGGACGGTGCCTTCTTGTCCAGCGTCTCCGCCGTCAGGGTGATCTGGGTGCCACCTTGAAGGTCGATGCCGAGCTTCGGGGCATTGGACCCCTTGGTGAGGAACACCAGCGAGTACAGGACGGCAGTCAAGATCACAAAGGCAGTGATCAACCGCCATGGTCGAAACTGACCAGCAGGGATTGCCACGTGCGCCTATCTCCTCAGTAACATTCTTCTCGCGATAAGTAACATTCTTCTCGCGATAAGTAACATTCTTCTCGCGATAACGTTCGTCTCGCGACCGGCGGCGGTGACGCCAGAATCGCTCGAGACGCCTGGGCGGCCGCGCCCGGCAGGTGGCCGCCCGAGCCCGGAGTCAGCACCCGGCGCTGTCGACCGAACTAGTTGACGTCGTTGCTGCGCTTCTTCAGCGACGGGTGGTCGTCGTGAATCGGCTCGACGTCCTGACCGGACAGCTCGTTGTAGTCGGCGTCGTCGTATTCGGTCTCTTCGTATTCGTCGGTCTCGTCCGCGGTCTCGACCACGATTTCGCGGACCGCCGCGCGCACCCAGGTGGTGTAGATGCCGGGGGCGATCTCCAGCTCGATGGTGTCGTCGCCGACGGCCGTGACCGTGGCGTGCATGCCTGACGTCGTCATCACCCTACTGCCGGGGACGATCGATTCCTGCAGCTCCTGAGCCTTGAGGGCGGCTTTCTTCTTGTTCCGCGAACCGAAGACCATCATCACCGCGACCGCACCGAACATCAGGATCAAGAGCGAAAAGTTCTGCATGCTTCTCCTTGAAGAGATTGCCTTGACAGCGACCGAACCGGCTACTGCCTGTGGATACTGCTCGCGGTCGAAAGAGGGTCCGCACACCCGCACCGAGCGATCGGTTCATTTCGTGACGGTCAATTCGATGAAGCTGCCCGCCGCTGAAATACGCGGCGCCACCGGTCAAGGGTACCGGACGAAGGTCACCTCGGCGTGCAACCGCCGTTGCTTCACTGCACCGAACGCAATGCACCTGACCTGCTGCGATCAGGCCTCGTCATCGAACAGCACTCCGGTGAAAGCGGTGGCCGAGCGGGGCTCGAGACCCAGGTGCGACCACGCCGCCGGGGTGGCGATGCGGCCACGCGGGGTGCGGGCCAGCATGCCCAGTCGCACCAGAAACGGCTCGCACACCTCCTCGACCGTCGTTGGCTCCTCCCCGACAGCCACCGCGAGTGTGGTCAGGCCGACCGGCCCGCCGCCGAACGAGCGGCAGAGGGCACTGAGCACAGCCCTGTCCAACCGGTCCAGCCCGAGCTCATCGACGTCGTAGACCTGCAACGCGGCCTTGGCAACCGCCAGGTTCGCCACCCCGTGCGCTCTGACCTGGGCGAAATCCCGAACCCGGCGGAGAAGACGGTTGGCGATCCTGGGCGTACCACGTGATCTCTTGGCGATCTCGGCGCCGGCGTCCATCGGCAGCTCGATGCCCAGGATGCCGGCGCTGCGGGTGATCACCCGCAGCAGCTCGGCCGGGGAGTAGAACTCCATGTGGGCGGTAAAACCGAACCGGTCACGCAGCGGTGAGGTCAGCTGGCCGGACCTGGTGGTCGCGCCGACCAGCGTGAACGGCGCGACATCCAGCGGGATGGAGGTCGCGCCGGGTCCCTTGCCGACCATCACGTCGACCCGGAAGTCCTCCATCGCCAGGTACAGCATCTCCTCTGCGGGCCGCGCGATCCGGTGGATCTCGTCGATGAACAGCACGTCGCCCTCGACCAGATTCGACAGCATCGCCGCAAGATCACCGGCTCGCTCCAGCGCTGGGCCGGAGGTCAGCCGGATGGCCGCGCCCAGCTCTGCGGCGATGATCATCGCCAGCGAGGTCTTGCCCAACCCGGGCGGTCCGGCCAGCAGGATGTGATCGGGCACTGCCCCGCGGAGCTTGGCCGCTGACAGCACCAACTCCAGCTGTTCCCGCACGCGAACCTGGCCGACGAACTCGGCCAGCGTCCGCGGCCGGAGCGACGCCTCGACCTCGGCGTCGCCAGGCAGCTGGGCCGGGTCGAGCTGCGCCTCGGAAAACTCGTCGGAGCCGGAGTGGTTCAGCATTGTCACCGGTGGCGTCCAAGCAGACCCAGCGCCCGCCGCAGCAGCAGGCCCACATCGCCGTTGACGACGGCCGGATCGTCGCTGTCGGAGGCCAGGGTCGTCATTGCGTCGTCCGCCTGCTTGACCGTGAATCCGAGCCCGACCAGCGCCTCCGAGAGCTTCGGCCGCCAGGCTGCCGAGACGGAATGCCCGGCAGCTTCTGCGCTGCCCGTCGCGATCCCCACCTTGTCCCGCAGCTCCAACACCAGCCGTTCGGCTCCCTTGCGACCGATGCCGGGTGCCCTGGTCAAAGTGGTGTAGTCGGCCGAGGCCAGGGCCCGACGCAGCTCCTCCGGCTCCAGCACGGCGATGAGGGCCAGGGCGATCTTGGGGCCGACCCCGGACACCGACTGGACCAGCTCGAACAGTTCTTTGGCAGCATCGGAGGCGAAGCCGAACAGGGTGAGCGAGTCCTCTCTGACCACCAGAGTGGTGGCCAGCCTGGCCTGCTCGCCGCGTCGCAGGCCGGCCAGCGTCGAGGGGGTGGCCCGGACGGCGAGACCGACGCCACCCACTTCGATCACGGCGTGGTCGAGGGTGACACCGATGACGGTGCCGCGGACGGAGGCGATCATCGGCCCATCATTCCCGGCGGCACCGACAGTGCCGGCCTGGCCAGCGCGGCGGCGAGCCGTGCCTGCATCGGTGAGCGCCAGAGGTGACAGATGGCCAACGCCAATGCGTCCGCCGCGTCGGCCGGCTTGGGTGTGGCGTCCAGCCTCAGCAGTCGGGTGACCATCGCCGCCACCTGGGCCTTGTCTGCGTTGCCGTTGCCGGAAACGGCCGCCTTCACCTCGCTCGGGGTATGCCAGGCGACCGGAATGCCTCGTCGCGCCGCGGCCAGGGCGACCACCCCCGAGGCCTGCGCGGTACCCATCACGGTGCGGACGTTCGACTGGCTGAACACCCGCTCGATCGCGACCGTATCGGGACGGTGCAGGTCCATCATCGCCTCCACTCGCTGCGCCACGGCCAACAGGCGGTGGGCGATGTCGTCACCGGCCGGCGTTCGCACCACCAGGACCTCGACCAGGGTCGGTTTGCGGCCCGGTCCGCCGTCGACCACACCCACCCCGCACCGGGTCAGCCCAGGATCGACGCCGAGCACACGCATCTTGGGCACCCCTCCGGATCCGACCTGGTGACCTGCGCCGACACCCGGATGTCCGGGCCGAACACCTGTCCGAGCGACGTTACCCGGTGAGCTGCGCCCGATCCGCGACCGCCACGCCACACCAGCCGCGGCGCTCCGGTCAGTCCTCGTCGAGCTCGGCCAGTACCTCGTCGGGGATCTCGGCGTTGGTGTAAACGTTCTGCACGTCGTCCAGATCCTCGATCGCGTCGATCAGCTTGAGCACCTTGCGGGCGCCGTCCACGTCCAGCGGAATGTTCAGCGACGCGATGAAGGTCGGGTCGGCCGAGTCGTACTCGATCCCGGCCTCCTGCACGGCGGTCCGTACCGCGATCAGATCCGTGGCCTCGGAAATCACCTCGAACACGTCGCCGGAGTCGGACACCTCGTCAGCCCCGGCGTCCAGTACCGCCAACAGCAGATCGTCCTCGGTCAGGTCGTTGCCCTTGGGCACGACGACGACGCCCTTGCGGCTGAACAGGTAGGACACCGAGCCCGGATCGGCCATGTTTCCGCCGTTGCGGGTCACGGCCACCCGCACCTCGCTGGCCGCGCGATTGCGGTTCTCGGTCAGGCACTCGATCATCATCGCGACACCGTTCGGGCCGTAGCCCTCGTAGGTGATCGACTGGTAGTCGGCGCCACCGGCTTCCACTCCGGAGCCGCGCTTGACCGCCCGGTTGATGTTGTCGATCGGCACCGAGGTCTTCTTGGCCTTCTGGATCGCGTCCCACAGGGTCGGGTTTCCGTCCGGATCGCCGCCACCCATCCGGGCCGCAACCTCGATGTTCTTGATCAGCTTGGCGAACGCCTTGCTCCGCTTGGCGTCCTTGGCCGCCTTCTGGTGCTTGGTGGTCGCCCATTTGGAGTGGCCGCTCATCTGCGAAGTACCCCTTGCGCCTCGGTGCAGCGACCCAGGAGCGATCGCCGGTGAATTGGTCATGAATGCCGGCGCAGCGCAGGTTCGCTGGACCGAACCCCGAAATCCTACGTCGCCGGCGCTCCCCGCCGGGCCGGGCGAGCGGCGGCGGCGTTCAGACCGGTCGGACTACGGCTTCCAGACCATCAGCACGACGACGACCACCAGCAGCAGGGAGACGACGCCGGAGCCCATTGCGATGCGCTTGTAATCGGCGGTCTGCAGATTCTGGGTGCCGGTGTTCACCATGTGCTCCGAGGCACTGCGCAGCGCCGGAACCACCGCCAGGATGCTCAGGGCGAAGGCCACCAGATAGACGATCAGCGAGATCAGCACCCACGGCGTGGTGATGCTCCAGTTGTCGACCGTCTTGTCGACGGTGCCCAGCGCACCGAACCCGAGGACGGCCGCCACCAGGGAGATCAGCGTGAAGACCATGGTGGACCTGGCCAGCGTTTCGACCTGCGCACCGTGGCCGGCCTTGATCGCTCGCATCGCCGTCATCGGCAGGATTGCCATCGGCCCGATCACGAACACGACAGCCACCACGTGCAGGGTCACCAGAATGGTGTTCATAGGGCTGACCCTAGCGCCCCTCCAGCCCGGAAATCGTGGTCCGGGCGGGCGTGGCGGTCACATCCTTCGCAGTCCCGGTAGGGAGCTGATCCGGCCCGGCCATCGGCGGGACCGGGTCGACCTCGGACGGCCTGACCTGCAGCCTGGGCAACACCACGTGCAGCAAAGGTCCGATGGCCAGCGCGTAGATCACGGTGCCGAGCCCGATCGCCCCGCCGAACAACCAGCCGACTACCAGCACCGACAGCTCAAGGCACGTCCGGACCACCCTGACCGATCCGGCGCCCCTGGCGACCAGGCCGGTCATCAGACCGTCCCGCGGACCGGGGCCGAGCCCCGCGCCGATGTAGAGCCCGCCGGCCACGGCGTTGCCCACGACTGCGGCCATCAGCAGACCGATGCGCACCGTCAGGTTCTCGGTCGGTGGAACGAGCGCGAGCGTCGCGTCGGTGGTCCACCCGATGATGGCGGCATTGGCGATGGTGCCGACCCCGGGCCGCTGCCGGAGCGGGATCCAGGCCAGCAGCACCAACACCGACACCGCGGTGATCACGGTGCCATAGGAGATGTCGATCCAGTGGCCGAGCAACCGGGTCAGCCCCTGGTGGAACACGTCCCACGGATCCAGCCCGAAGACGGCCCGCACCATCAGTCCCATGGTGAACCCGTAGAGCAGCAGACCGACGATCAGCTGGGAGAACCGGCGGGCCAGCCGGTCGGTCGGGACCGGGGTGAGCAGCGACAGCGGACCTCCCCGCCGGCGCGGTGTGGACGGCACCGGGTCCACAAAGGGCGGCGCGGGCACAGAGGATCTGGAGAGGGCGGAGGATCTGGAGAGGGCGGAGGATCTGGAGAAGACGGACACTGAACCATCATGCAAACGACTGGCATGACAATCCATAGCCAATCGGTAGAAAGTGGCTGGTTTCTGGGCGCACAATGGCCGCATGACGGTCTCCACAGCCCGGATCTCTGCAGCCACTCTGGCAAGGCGGTTGGGTCCAGTGCCACCTGGCGCCGGACCCGCCTACCGGTTGCTCGCCGATCGGATCCGGGGCGCGGTGCTGGACGGTCGCCTGGCGGTGAACTCCGGCCTGCCCAGCGAGCGTGAGTTGGCCACCGGTCTCCAACTGTCCCGCAGCACGGTCGCTGCCGCGTACACGATGCTCCGGGACCAGGGTTGGCTCGACTCCCGGCGTGGCTCGGGAAGCCGGCTCCGACTGCCGATCGCCGGAACCGGGCCGGACCGGGGCGGCCAGGGCATCGGCCCGGCCGGTCTGTTCGGATACCCTGCGCCAACAGACGACGGCATCGACCTGAGCACGGCGTCACTGCCCGCCCCGGCAGAAGCGATGCAGCGGGCCGCCGCGCTGGCCGTCGCCGACCTGCCCGGCTACACCGACGGCGACGGCTACGCCCCGTTCGGACTCCCGATTCTTCGGCAGGCGATCGCGGAGCACCTCTCGGTGTCCGGATTGCCGACAACGGTGGAGCAGGTCCTGGTCACCAGCGGCGCCCAACATGGCTTCACCCTTGCACTGCAAGAGCTCTCGGCACCCGGCGACCGGGTGATGATGGAATGTCCGACGTACCCGGTTGCGCTCGATGCGATCAGAGCCGGTCGCCGGGTCCCGGGCCCGATCGGCCTGCCCGGTCCGGACGCCGAGGTGGAATCGGGCACCCCGTGGGAGCCCGAGCTGCTCGCCGCCACCATCCGCCAGACCGCCCCGCGGCTGGCTTATCTGATTCCCGACTTCCAGAATCCCACCGGCGCACTGATGGACGAGCCGACCCGGGAACAGATCGTCAGAATGGCGCAGGCGAGCAACACCGTCCTGCTGATCGACGAGTCGTTTCGGGACCTACCGTTCCCAGGGTCTGCCCACCTTCCGCCGCGGATGGCCAACTTCGACCGCGGGCATCGGGTGGTGACCCTCGGGTCGTTGTCGAAGTCCGTCTGGGGGGGCCTACGAGTCGGCTGGATTCGGGCGGCCCCGGCAGTGGTCAACCGGCTGGCCGCTGCCAGGGCGCTTGGCGACATGTCCGGCCCGGTGCTCGAGCAGCTGATTGCGGCGCACGTCCTGGCCGACCCCCGTGCCGCGCTGGATCTGCAGCGCCGGCGACTCGCCGACCGGGCCGGGGTCCTGATGGCGATCCTGGCGTCGGAACTGCCGGACTGGCGGTTCGACACACCGACCGGCGGGGCCAGCCTCTGGGTGGCTCTGCCCGGCCCGTTCGCCTCCGAACTGGCGCGGCTTGCCCCCTTTGCCGGAGTTCGGATCGCCCCCGGCCCACGGTTCGGCCCGGACGGGACGATGGAGTCCTATCTGCGGTTGCCGTTCACCCAGTCGCCGGAAAATCTCGTCCTCGGTGTCCGTCGGCTGGCCACGGTCGCCCGGCAGGCGGCGTCCGGGCGACCCGGGGCCGTACCCGGCTGGTTGGCCTGACGCGGTCCAGGTCCGCGGTCAACCGGCCCCGGTCAACGCGCCGTGCTCAGCTCGCAGTGACAACGGCCGTCTGCGGCGCCAGCATCACCCAGGTCTTGCCGGGCTTCATCGGCAAGGGTTGGCCGGTGGCATCCAGAAAGGTGAACGAGTTGGTGGACTTCGCCCGCTTCCAGGTGCCGCTGATGGCTCGACCGTCGCGGTACAGCGTCAACTTTCCGGAACCGACGGTCTGGGTGAGGTAGGACGGCTGCCCGTTGCTGTCGACTGTCCCGTCGGGCGTATCGACCACATTCATCACCATCACATTGTCCGCGGCCTCGATCCTTCCCTGATAGTCCGACACCTGTTGCCCGTCCCGCATACGGACGAAGTGCCCTGCGGTGTAGGTGAAGTCGGTCTCGCCGGCTTCCATCACCACCTGGATGCTCGAGACTGCCCTACCTTTGGCCACCACGGCGGAATGGGCTGCGAAGGAGAATCCGACATACCTGACCGGCCCGAGACCCTTGGCCTGCGCTGCGATCTTGGTGAGATCGGCATGCAGGTTGTAGGTGCCGGTCGCGACGTCGGAACGGAAGTAGGCGGCCCCCAGTGCGGAGGTGTCGACGATCGAAGTCGCGGCTAGGTCGGCGAGCGGCCCGCCGGCCCCTCCGGAGAAGACCAGCCCGGGCCTGCCGAAAGCCGGCAACAGCTGGGCATCGGTGGACCGGACGCTGCGCACCGGGCCGACCTCGGTCGACAGAGTGCTGTGGAACACCGCGATGATGCGGGTCAGGCCACCCTCCACCTGCTCGACGAACACCACGTCGGCATCGGAGACGCCGAACTGCGGAATGTCGAAATAGGTGTTGTCGATCTTGACCGCGATCACCGGATTCTTGCTCGGGGCGCCGCCGGTCAGCGGATCCGTGGCCGGCACCGGCTTGACCGTCGGCTTTTTCGTGGTCGGCTTTGCCGTCGTTGTCCGGTGGGTGGCAGTGGTGGTCGGCGGCGGCGAACTGACAGCGGTACTGATCGCCGGACTACTGACCACCGCGGTGGTCGACGCCGTCGTGATGGCCTGCTTGGCGGACGAGCAGGCGGACAACACCAGGATTGGCAGCGCCACAGCGGCGATGATGCGGGCGGAATGCATGCCTCACCGTAGGCGGGCCGGACGCCTGCCGGGCGTCAGGCCCGCCGTCGTCCCGAACGAAAGTCCTCGCCGATCCCGAGCTGACCCATAGCTGACGAAAGGCGGGTGTCAGCTGATGTCGACGACCGTGCCGGCCACCAACCCCGCCGTCAGGGCTTGGCTCGCCTCACCCAGTCGCTCGGCCAGTTCCACGGGGTAGATCGTGTCCGCGGATTCGGCCACTTCCTGCGCCGAGAACCACCGGTGGCCGATGATGCTCCCCGATTCCTCGGGGGTGAACCCGCTGGTGTCCACCCGAAATCCCGCGGGGGCGGAGGCAACGAAGTAGAACTCGGTCTGCTCATAGCTGACCCCGGTGAAGACGAAACGGGCCGATCGCCGCCAGATCGGCCCGAGGAGTTCAGCCGGTCCCAGCTGCAGACCCGTCTCCTCCTGCAACTCCCTGACGGCCGCGGCGCGCAGCTCCTCCCCCGGTTCGACGCCGCCTCCGGTGGGAAACCAGATGCGGGCGCCGTGTGGATCCGCCCCGGAGAACAGCAGCACGCGCTGCTGCCCGTCCAGCAGCACGAGCCTGGTGGCCAGCCGGGGGGTTGGTCCGGTGCTGACCTGATCGGCGATCTCGAAGTAGTCAGGCAGGGCAGCGCGGCCGGCCAGCCGGAACAGCCGGGTGAACCACACAGCGCGCAGCGCTCTGGTGTCGCGGACGGCGTCGTTGTAGAAGGTTCGGGCAAGCGCGACACGTTCGCCGGCATCGAGCAGTTCCGCGGCGAGTTCCGGTTCGACGACCGGAGGTTGGGTCGCCAGGGCTCTGGACAGGTCGTTCTCCGCATCCGCCCGTATCTTGCGTCCGGCGCGGTCGGCCTGTCGGGTGAGCTGCCGAAGGCGGTCCGCGTCGGGACCTGAGAATGCGCCCGCGGCGGCGGCGGCCCTGGTCGCGACGATGCGACGGGAGAGCGCACCTTCCAGCGCCGCCCAGGCCGCCTCGGTCCGCACGTGCAGCCGATCGAGTCGATTCGCGGTCAGCCAGAGCCGCAGCGCGGCGACGAGCAGGACGACCAGCAGAACGACGACCAGCAGGGTGTTCACGTCAGTCCGCTTCGACGACGACGGACCGGGGGTCGGCGGCCACCACGGCTTCGTAGACCTTGACCACCCTGGCGGCGATGATCGGCCAGTCGTACGCGGCGACTGCCCGGCGGGCAGCGGCGATCATCGATGCCCGCCGCACCGGGTCGTCCAGCACAACGCCGATCGCGTTGGCGAGGGCCTGCGCATCCTCGACCGGACTCAACGACCCCGCGGCACCGCCTTCCAGCACCCGGGAGAAAGCATCCAGATCGCTGGCCACCACCGGGCAACCGGCGCTCATCGCCTCGGTCAGGACCATCCCGAAGCTCTCGCCTCCGGTGTTCGGAGCGCAGTACACGTCGACCGAATGCAGCAGGGACGCCTTCTCCGCGGTCGAGATCAGGCCCAGGACGCGTATCCGGCCGGCCAGATCACCGGCCAGTTCCAGTAGTTCCTTCTCGTCGCCGCTGCCGGCCACCAGCAACTGCAGGCCGGGCCGGTCCGCCACCATCAGGCGGATGGCATCGAGCAGCGTGGCCATGCCCTTGCGGGGCTCTTCGAAGCGCCCGATGAATCCGATCGTCCCGCCGACCCGGGGGTATCCGGACAGAGGGTCGGCCGAGGCGTAGAACTCGACGTCCACCCCGTTGGGAATCACCACCGCATCACCACCCAGGTGTTCCACCTGGACCTGGCGGGCCAACTCGCTGACGGCGATCCGGCCGGTGATCTTCTCCAGGAACGGTTGCAGCATGCCCTGGAAGGTGATCAGCATCCTGGAACGCGGATTGGCCGTGTGGAAAGTCGCGACGATCGGGCCTTCGGCAACCATCAACGCCAGCATGGACAGACTCGGGGCAACCGGCTCGTGCAGGTGCAGCACGTCGAACCTGCCGGCCCGCATCCAGCGCCTGACCTTGGTGTAGGAGACCGGCCCGAACGAAAGCCTTGCCACCGAACCGTTGTAGGGGATGCCGACGCTGCGGCCGGCCGGCACCACGTACTCGGGAAAGTCCCCGTCGTCGTCACCTGGCGCCAGCACCGAAACGTCGTGGCCCAGACCGATCAGCGTGCGGGCGAGGTCGGCAACGTGGCCCTGCACGCCGCCGGGGATGTCGAAGGAATATGGGCAGACCAGGCCGACCTTCATCGGTGCCCACCCGGGCCGCCCGCCGGTCGACCACCGGGCCCCCCGGTCCGGGCCGGGATGGCCGCCATATGCCCGGCCGGCAGGTCGGACAGCCAGAGCGGCTGCAGCATGTGCCAGTCGGTCGGATACCTGGCGATGCCCTTCTCGAACTCGGCGGCCACCGCCTGCGTGCCGGCCCTGACCTGTTCGGCCAGTCTGGTGCCCGGCAGCACGATCGGCGGCGACACCCTCGTCCGCCAGCCGCCTCGTCCGCCGGTCTGGCTGAAGCTCAGGTGGGCGACGACCAGATCGGCTCCGGTCAACGCTGCCAGCATGGCCGGGCCGGCAGGCATTCGGGTTTGCTCGCCGAAGAAGGTGACCGGCACGCCGCTGGCGGTCAGATCCCGATCCCCCAGCAGGCAGACGATGCCACCTGCCCGCAAACGCTCCTTGAGCACCGACGAAGTCGATGTCGCGCCTCCGGTCAGCGGCAGGATCTCCATCCCGAGCGACTCGCGGTAGTCGACGAACCGCCGGTACAGGCTCTCCGGTCGCAACCGTTCGGCGACCGTGGTCAGCGACCCGTACTCGCTGGCGAGCATCAGCCCCGCAACGTCCCAGTTGCCCGAATGCGGCAGTACTGCGACAACGCCGCGTCCGGCCGCCACCCCGGCGGCGATGTGCTCCATTCCGCGGGCGTCGCTCTCGGCCGCAGTCACCACCGCGCGGTGGTCCATGGTCGGCAGCCGGAAGGTCTCCAACCAGAACCGCGCGTAGGAGCGCAACCCGGCCGAGGTCACCTGGTGTAGGCGGGCGGGTGTCGCGCCACTGCCCAGCACGCGGTGGAGGTTCCTGGCGTACTGCCGCACCGCCGGCCCGCGGCGTGCCATGGCGCGGTTGGCGGCGACGTCGGCGATCCGGTGGGCGACGCCGTCGGGCAGCATTCCGGCCGCCTTCCAGGCGGCCGTGTAGCCGAGCGCGATCAGGTTGTCGGTGGCGATGCTCACCGTTGCAGGCCGGTGGCCGGGTCGTGTCCGGGAGGGCGGGATCGTTCGACGGCCCTGGCCGCGGAACGGACCTGGACGAGTCTCTGGACCACCGTCACCAGGCAGGCCCCGGCAAGCAGCCACAGGCAGATCGGCAGCGCGAGGGTGAGCCCGAGACCGGCCAGGCCGGCACCGACCAGACCCAGCACGTTGCGCTCGGCACGCTCGGCCAGGGCGCCGCCGACGTGCAGATCGACCGAGTCGGCCCGCGCCTTGACGTACGAGATTACCTGCCCGGCAACGAGAATGGTCAAGCAGGCGACGCCGAGGGTTGGATCGTTCTTGGTGACGAAGCAGTAGTAGGCCAGCGAGCCGAACAGTGCGCCGTCGGCAATGCGGTCACAGGAGGCGTCGAGCACCAGGCCGAAATCGGTGCCGAACCCGCGAGCCCTGGCCATCGCCCCGTCGAAAAGATCGAAGAAGACGAACAGCGTCACCGCGACGGTCCCCCAGAACAGGTGACCGGTCGGGAACAGGGCGATCGACGCGGCGACTGCTCCGACGGTGCCGATGACGGTGACCAGATCCGGGCTCAGTCCCATGCGCAGCAGCCCACGACCCACCGGATCGGTCACCTTGGACACCGATCCGCGCGCGAGCGCGTTGAGCATGTCGGTACCCCTCGAAGGTCGGATCAGCAGTGCGGGCGGCGAGGCCCCTAGACGGGACGTGCAGGTGCTCACGGGACGTGCAGAAGTCCTAAGGATAGTCGGCTGTTTCGCCGATCGGGCGCACCTGCGCACCGGCCGGACTGTCGGCACCGGCCGGCTTGCTCACCAGGCGGCGGCCAGCAGCTCCCTCGACTCGCCCAGCAGCTGCGGGAGCACTTTGGTGGCGCCGATGACCGGCATGAAGTTGGCGTCCCCGCCCCACCTGGGCACCACGTGCTGGTGCAGGTGCGCGGCGATCCCGGCGCCGGCCGACTCGCCGGCGTTGATCCCGATATTGAAGCCGTGCGGCCCGGACACCTTGCGCAGCACGGTCATCGCCCGGCTGGTGAACTCGCCAAGTTCTACCCGCTCGGCCGATTCCAGTTCGGTGTAATCGGCGATGTGGCGGTACGGCACCACCATCAGATGACCGGGGTTGTAGGGGAACAGGTTGAGCACGGCGTAAACCGTCGCCCCCCTGGCCACCATCAGACCGGCGGCATCTTCCATGGTCGGGACCCGGCAGAACGGACACGGTGCGGGGACATCGGACTCGTCCCTTCCGCCGGCTGTGACATAGGCCATCCGATGCGGCGTCCACAGACGCGCCCAGCGGTCGGGAACACCGACGCCATCCTGCTGCTCGAGTTCCACGCCGTCGCCGATCTCTCCGGTCATGCAGCCTTGCCCGGCAGCTGGGATGCGAAGTTCTCGGCGGACGGTGAGAGATTGACCCGCCTGCCGATCCAGTCCGCGATCGCCTCGACCGCCTGCAGCACCGGCACACCGTTGATCTGGGAGCCGTCGCGGAACCGGAACGACACAGCGTCGTTCTCGACGTCGTTCGCGCCGGCGAGCAGCATGAACGGCACCTTGGCGGTGGTGTGGTTGCGGATCTTCTTCTGCATCCGGTCGTCGGAATGGTCGACCTCGAACCGGATCCCCTTGGTCTTCGCCATCGCCGCCACGCCGGCGAGGTGATCGCCGAAGGCGTCGGCGACGGGGATGCCGACCACCTGCACGGGCGACAGCCATGCCGGGAACGCCCCGGCATAGTGTTCGGTGAGCACGGCGAAGAATCGCTCGATGCTGCCGAAGAGGGCGCGGTGGATCATCACCGGCCGCTGCCGGGTGCCGTCGGCAGCGGCGTACTCCAACTCGAACCGCTCCGGAAGGGTGAAGTCGAGCTGGATGGTCGACATCTGCCAGGTCCGGCCGATCGCATCCCTGGCCTGTACGGAGATCTTCGGCCCGTAGAAGGCGGCCCCACCGGGGTCGGGGACCAGATCCAGTCCGGACGCGGTTGCCACCTCCGCCAGGGTCGCGGTCGCCACCTCCCACACCTCGTCCGAGCCCACCGACTTGTCCGGGTTGCGGGTGGACAGTTCCAGGTAGAAGTCGTCCAGCCCGTAATCCTTGAGCAGGTCAAGCACGAAACGGAGCAGGCTGGCCAGCTCGTCGCGCATCTGTTCCACGGTGCAGTAGATATGGGCGTCGTCCTGGGTGAAGCCCCGCGCCCTGGTCAGTCCGTGGATGACGCCCGATGGCTCGTTCCGGTAGACAGTGCCGAACTCGAACAGCCGCAGCGGCAGTTCACGATAGGACCGGCCGCGGGCCCCGAAGATCAGGTTGTGCATCGGGCAGTTCATCGGCTTGAGGTAGTAGTCCTGCCCGGGTTTGCGAACAGAGCCGTCCTCGTTCCGCTCCTCGTCCAGATGCATGGCCGGGAACATTCCCTCCCGGTACCAGTCCAGGTGGCCGGAGGTCTCGTACAGCTTGCCCTTGGTGATGTGCGGGGTGTTGACGAACTCGTAGCCGGCCGCGATGTGCTGGAGCCGGGAGTAGTGCTCCAGTTCGTTGCGGATGATGCCACCCCTGGGGTGGAAGACCGCCAGCCCCGAACCCAACTCCTCCGGGAAGCTGAAAAGGTCGAGTTCGTTGCCCAGCTTGCGGTGGTCACGACGTTCGGCTTCGGCCTGCGCCACCAGGTAGGCATCCATCGCCTCCTGGGTTTCCCAGGCGGTGCCGTAGATCCGCTGCATGGCCGCGTTCTTCTGGTCCCCGCGCCAGTAGGCGGCCGACGACTTGGTGAGTTTGAAGGCCGGGATGTGCTTGGTGGTCGCCAGGTGCGGGCCACGGCACAGGTCCCCCCAGATCCGTTCCCCGGTGTGCGCGTGCAGATTGTCGTAGGCGGTGAGCTCGCCCGAGCCGAGCTCCATGATCTCGTCGGAATCGGTTGCGGAGCCGTTGGTGTCGGATTTGAGGTCGACCAGTTCGAGTTTGAAGGGCTCGGCGGCGAGTTCGATCTTCGCCTCGGCGATCGAGGGCAGCACCCGGCGGGAGAACCGCTGGCCGGCCTTGACGATCTGCCGCATCCGCTTCTCGATAGCGGTCAGATCCTCTGGGGTGAAGGGCTTCTCGACCGCGAAGTCATAGTAGAAGCCGTCCCGGATCGGCGGGCCGATACCCAGCTTGGCGTCCGGGAACTGCTGCTGGACAGCCTGCGCGAGCACATGTGCCGCCGAGTGCCGGATCACCGAACGGCCATCCTCGGTATCGGCGGCAACGGCCTCGACCTCGGTATCGGCCTCCGGCGACCAGGCCAGGTCACGCAGGTGACCGACGTCGTCGCGGACGACGACGACGGCGTTCGCACCGTTGCGTGGAAGCCCCGCCTCGCCGACCGCCTGGGACGCGGTCGTGCCCGCCGGGACCCTCACGCGCGCTGCGGCGGGGGGATGAGCGGCGAAGGACACGACAGAACTCCTCATTCGGCGGGACCAGCTTTTGTCCTTCGAGCCTAGCCGTGGTGGCCAACTCAGATTTCCGGCCCGGTGATTGGACCTGATCAGCCTCTTGTATCGTTCCGCCGCCTGCCGCACTCTTTGCTTCAAGTGAATTGATTCCACGGCTGGTTCTCCTGCTGAAAGCCCAGAAGGCGAACTCGGCGCACCCTTCAGGAAGATCAGCCATGACAGCTGTCGTGAACGGCGTCAAACCACAGCGAATTCCGGACCCGGCGGCCGGACCCGACGAGATCGTCGACACCGGGCCGCGGCGCGACCCCGCCCCGCCCGATCCGAACGGACCGGCGGCACCGGACGTCGTGGTCTATGTCAGCGGGCTCGGGTCGGGTCAGCAGTCGCAGCCCGACCTCGTTGCCAACCTGCTGTGCGCGGAGATCGACAAGCGTTGCGATGACCCGTCCGCCTCTTTCGCCGTCGAGAGGGTACCCACCGAGCCGGACAACTACCACCGCATCCAGAAGACCACGGCGCACGGCAGCGAACCGGTCCTGGACATCTACGTGGTCAATCCGTTCAAGCCGGAAGGCGTGGCTTCCACCACCCCGCTGCGCAGAGTCGTCTCTCTCGCGCTCACGGTCGCCGCCGGATTCTGGATTCTTTGCATCGGCGGATTGTTCAGAAGAGGCAACCGTGCGAAGAGTCTCGGGCACAAGCTTCAACTGGCCTACTGCCTGCTCGCGCTGGCCACCATGGTGATCTACCTGGTGGTGCTGGTCTGGGCGCTCTCGGAAGCGATCGCCAGGCAGGTCAGCCATTCACCGGCGACGGGGTTGTCGCTCCCGCAGTGGATCGTCCTGATCGGCGCCGTGCTGGGTGCCCTATACCCCAATTTCCGGGCGAATCTGACCGAGGCGGCGGTTCTCTATCAGAAGATGATGCAATACATCTGGACCTCCGAGCTGCGCAACGACGCTGCCGGGACCGTTCGGGGTCTGGTCGATCGTATCAACCGGCGCAGTGGTATCGACCGGATCCACCTGGTCGGCTTCAGCTTCGGGAGCCTGGTGGTCCTGGACACCGTCCTGGCGCAGAGCTCCCAGGTTCCGGCCCCGCTGCAGAACGTGCACTCCATGACGACGATCGGATGTCCCTTCGACATGGTGCGCACCTTGCGACCGACCTACGCCGAGGGACGCTCGCTGGCCCTGAAGAAGCCGCCGGCGTGGGTCAACATCTACGCCCCGATCGACGCTCTCGGCTCGGACTTCCAGGACAGCCCCCGACGTTTCCGCCGACGGGGCAAGGGCGGCCACGGTGCCGCTCCGGTGATCGCCGTCGACCGCTGGTCGGATTGCCACCCCAGGAATGAGACCTGGAATGCCGACATCACACTCGATCCGGTGAACTTTCTGATGCTGACCAGTCTCACCAGTCATCTCACCTACTGGAGCCCGAATATCGAGAGTGACTCCGCCTGGGGGATCGCCGTGCAACGCCTCCTGGAAGACCGCTCGGCCCTGGTGATGGGGCAGATGGCGGGATAGGGAGACCTCGCCCGGGCGACGTGTGGGGCTGAATCACTCGCTGGTGTGGACTCGTCAGCGCAACCTCGGCCGATCTCGAACTTCCTGCTGGATCACTCGTGGCAGAAGGTCGTCGACGTGCTGATCGCCACCGGCGGACTGTGGACGGCGAGCGTGCTGGCCGAGTTCATCGCGCATCTCGGCGCACATCAGGCCCCGCCGACGGCACCGCAACTCCGGCACCTGCTCTGGGTGTCCGGTCAGATCATGGCGGCGTCCGCGGTCCCGCCTGGGTGGCGCGTCTTCGCCTTCCCGGCAGTACGCAGTACCCCGCTGAGGTGGTGGAGCCGGATTCTGCTGATTGCCTCGTTGCTGGTGCTCGGACTGCTGGTCGTGTTCCTCGACACGCTCGACCACTGAAATCGCCCACTGAAATCGTCAGGGAAATCGACCAGCGAAATCAGTCGGACGCGGCGAGCTACTCATCCGGCGGTTCAGCTGCGGACTGGTGGGTACTGGAGCAGAGGGGAAATCGGAACGCTTCTTGGCCCGCTTGCCCCCTGTGTCGGGGCCGTCGTACGTTCAACAGTGCAGCGGCGACGGTTCTCGTCACGGGTTCGGACCGCCCTGGTTGCACAATTATTCTCGGGCAGCCGAGACTAAAGGGCGTGTCGGAGAAAAAGAGCAGCAACGATCCTCGAAAGCCGCCTGCCGGTAAGACGAGAACGGCAGCCGCAGCGGCCGCTCGTGAACACGCCCGGGAGTTGCGCGAGCAGCAGAAGAAGCGAGACCGGCAGCGGCGCATGCTGATCGTCGTCGGCGCCCCCCTGCTGGTGGTGGTGTTGGTCATCGGCGGTTTCCTCGTCGTCAAGGCCAACCAATCGCCGGCGGCCAGCACCGGGACCCCGTCGACACCGGCCGGATCAGCGCTCGAGACCTCCTTGAAGAACATTCCGGCGGCGACCTTCGACACAGTGGGTGCCGGATCGGATGTGACTGCCCCCACACCGGTGACCGGCGCAGCGCTCACCGCCGACGGCAAACCAAGGGTGCTCTACATCGGTGCCGAGTACTGTCCGTTCTGCGCGGCGCAGCGCTGGCCGGTGGTGGCGGCGCTGTCCCGGTTCGGCACCTTCTCCGGTCTTGGCCTGACCAGTTCATCGGCCGTGGACGTCTATCCCAATACCGCGACGCTCTCGTTCCACGGCGCGACGTACACCAGCACTTGGCTCTCGTTCACCGGTGTCGAGGAGACGACCAACATCCTCAAGGTGCCTGGCAATGCCAATAGCGGGTATACGGCCCTCGACACGCCGACGGCGGCGGATCAGGCGCTGCTGACAAAGTACGAGCCGCAGGGCAGCATCCCGTTCGTTGACTTCGGGAACAAGTACGTCACAGTCGGATCTTCCTACAAGCCCGATGCCCTGCAGGGCCTGACCCAGACCCAGATCGCGGCGGGTCTTGCCGATCCGAACTCGGCGATCGCCAAGTCGGCGATCGGCGCGGCCAACATGATCACCGCGGTGCTCTGCAAGATGACGAACAATCAGCCGGCTGCTGTCTGCACGTCGGCGGCCGTCACCTCGCAGAAGCTCCCCTGATGAGGGCAGCGCCGCCGCTCACCCGATCGGCCCCGGCCTGGGCTTCGTTCGGGCTCTGCATCGGTGGCCTGCTGATCTCCGCCTACCTGACCTACGAGCACTTCACCGAATCGACCACCCTGGCCTGCTCCGACAACGGCGCGGTGAACTGCTTGAAGGTCACCACCAGCCAGTGGTCGGTGATCGCCGGCGTACCGGTCTCGGTGGCCGGACTTGCCTATTTCCTGGCGATGACGCTGCTGTGCGCGCCGACCCGGTTCGCCGCGCAGACCGGGCTGTTACGCCTGATCGGGGTGGTGGTCGGCACCGCAATGGTGCTCTGGTTGATCTACGTCGAGATCTTCGAGGTCGAGGCCATCTGCCTGTGGTGCACCGGTGTTCACCTGATCACGCTGCTGCTGCTGGGCACCGTGCTGTGGTGGCGGGAATCCGAGCGGGACCGCTAGCTCAGCGCCCATCCGGTGGGCGCCGTCGGGGCACCCGACTCCGAGGGCTATCGTCGGTTGCTACCCCGGCGACGGGGGGTATGCGGAGCATCGACGCGGCCCGGGATCTCTTCCGGCAGGGCAAAGTCCAGCAGCGATGCTCCATCGATGGGACCGATCGGCGTACCCGCCGGCAGGTCCCGCGACACGAGTAGGTGGCGGTCGAAGGCGACCAGCCGTCAGCCGAGGAGTTCGGCGTGAACCTGCATCCAGCCGAACTCCTCGAGCGAAGGACCGTCCGTGACCGACCTGCCGAACCCGACTGTGCCGCATCCGACCCTGACCAGTCCTGCGGCTCCATCCCCAAGCGCTATGCGCCGTGCCCTGCGGCGGGCCCGCGACGGGGTGAGCCTGGACGAGGTCGAGGCCGCGGTGCTTTTGCAGGCCCGCGGCGCCGACCTGGACGACCTGTGTGCCACCGCCGCCAGGGTGCGCGACCAGGGTCTGGCGTCCGCCGGCCGTCCCGGGGTGATCACCTACTCGAAGAAGGTCTTCATTCCGCTGACCCGACTGTGCCGGGATCGCTGTCACTACTGCACTTTCGCCACCACGCCAGGTCGGGTACCGGCGCCGTTCCTGTCCGTCGACGAGGTGCTCGAGATCGCCGAGGCCGGCCGGGCGCTCGGCTGCAAGGAAGCCCTCTTCACCCTGGGAGACCGGCCGGAAGACCGGTGGGATGCGGCCAGTCGGTGGCTCGCCGAAGCCGGGTACGACTCGACGCTCGACTACGTCCGGGCGGTGTCGATCCGGGTCCTGGAGGCCACCGGCCTGCTCCCCCACCTCAATCCAGGGGTGATGGACTGGCAGGAGCTGGCGCGGCTCAAGCCGGTGGCCCCGTCCATGGGCATGATGCTGGAGACCACCTCCCAGGAGATCTTCCAGAACAGGTCCGGGGCCCATTTCGGTTCGCCGGACAAGGACCCGGCGGTCCGGCTCCGGGTGCTGGAGGACGCCGGCCGCTCGTCGATCCCGTTCACCACCGGCATCCTGATCGGCATCGGTGAGACCATCGCCGACCGCGCCGAGTCACTGTTTGCCATCCGCCGTACCGCCAGGGCCTACCGCGGCATCCAGGAAGTGATCGTGCAGAACTTCCGGGCCAAGCCCGATACTGCGATGGCCGGTCGGCCGGACGCCGAGATGGACGAGCTGGTGGCGACCGTGGCAGTCGCCAGACTGGTGCTGGGTCCGTCGATCCGGCTGCAGGCTCCGCCGAACCTGATCGACGATCAGTTCTCTCGCGTACTCGCTGCCGGAATCGATGACTGGGGTGGGGTTTCCCCGTTGACTCCGGACCATGTCAACCCCGAACGCCCCTGGCCGCAGATCGACGAACTGGCCACCCGAACCGCGGCCGCCGGATTCACCCTCGCCGAACGGCTGACCATCTACCCGGAGTATGTGCGAGCCGGCGAGCCCTGGCTCGATCCCCGGTTGCGGGCCCACGTCGATGCGCTGGCCGATCCCGCCACCGGGCTCGCCCGACCGGACGCCATCCCCGTCGGGCGGCCCTGGCAGGATCCGGAGGAACCGGTCAACGGCTTGACCTCGACCGGACGCACCGACCTGGCCACCTCGATCGACACCGAAGGTCGGACCGCCGATCGCCGGTCCGACTTCCTTGATGTGTACGGGGACTGGGATTCACTGCGGTCCCGGATCAAGGCGCCCCGCAAGTTCGAGTCGGACGTTCTGGCCGCGCTGCGGATCGCCGAGAGCAATCCGGGAGCACTGGACGGCTCCACCGCATTGTCGTTGATGACCGCGACCGGGATCGAACTGGACGCGGTGTGCGCGCTGGCCGATGCCGTGCGCTCGGATGTCAACGGAGACAATGTGACCTACGTGGTCAACCGGAACATCAACTTCACCAACGTCTGCTACACCGGCTGCCGTTTCTGCGCCTTCGCCCAGCGCCGCACCGACGCCGACGCCTACTCACTGTCCACCGATGAGGTTGCACAAAGAGCAAGGGTGGCCTGGGATCTGGGCGCCACCGAGGTCTGCATGCAGGGCGGGATCGACCCGGAACTGCCGGGCACCGCGTACTTCGACCTGGTGCGCGCCATCAAGGCCGCGGTCCCGGACATGCATGTGCACGCCTTCTCGCCCATGGAGGTCGTCAACGGCGCCACCAGGAGCAACATGTCGATCGTCGACTGGCTCACTGCCGCAAAGGAAGCGGGTCTGGGCAGCATCCCGGGTACGGCAGCCGAAATCCTGGACGACGACGTCCGCTGGGTGCTGACCAAGGGCAAACTGCCGACCGCAGCCTGGATCGAGGTGGTGACGACCGCGCACCGACTGGGTATCCCGTCCTCGTCGACCATGATGTACGGGCACGTGGACACCCCCGAGCACTGGGTGGCGCACCTGGCGCTGCTGCGCAAACTCCAGGGCGAGACCGGCGGATTCACCGAGTTCGTCCCGCTGCCGTTCATCCACACCAATTCGCCGATCTACCTTGCCGGTCTGGCCAGGGCCGGGGCGACCTACGACGAGAACAGAGCCGTGCACGCGATGGCCAGGTTGATGCTGCACGGCTCCATCGACAACGTGCAGACCTCCTGGGTCAAGCTGGGCATCGACGGCACCAGGGCGATGCTCCGCGGCGGAGCCAACGATCTCGGCGGGACCCTGATGGAGGAGACCATCTCGCGGATGGCCGGCTCCGAATTCGGGTCCTACAAGACGGTCGCCGACATCGAGGAGATCACTGTCGCGATCGGTCGCCCGGTGGTGCAGCGCACCACCACCTACGGCCAGGTGGATGCCGAACGGCACGAAGCAGCGCGGGCATTCAACGGGCTGGCCAACCTCCGGCCTCCCGCCGCACCCAGCGCCCGCTCACTGCCACTGTTGGCCGGCCGCACCTGAGAACTCAGATGGTCGCCGGGTCCGGCGCCGGGAGCGGCGACCCCTCGTTCACCGCAGTCGGCAGTTTCCGGATCTGGAACGACACCAGGGCGGCCACCAGGCACATGCCGGCGGCGCCCAACCAGGCGATCGTGTACGCGCCGGTCTGATCCCGGATCACCCCGGCGGCCACCGAGATGATCGCGGCGCCGACCTGATGGGAGGCGAACACCCAGCCGAACACGATGTTGCCGTCCTCGCCGAAGGCCTGCCGGCATAGCGCGGCGGTCGGCGGAACCGTTGCCACCCAGTCTAATCCGTAGACGACAACGAATGCCACGATACTCGGGTGGATCGCATCGGACAGCAGACCGGGCAACATCATCAGCCCGACTCCGCGGAATGCGTAGTAGAGCGCAAGCAGCACGCGCGGATTGACCCGATCCGTCAGATATCCGGAACCGATGGTGCCGATGATGTCGAATATCCCGACCACCGCCAGCAGTCCGGCGGCCGTGGTCTCACCGAGGCCGTGGTCGTGCGCGGCCGGGATGAAATGCGTACCGATCAGTCCGTTGGTCGTGGCGCCGCAGATGGCGAACCCTCCCATCAGCGCCCAGAAGGTGCGGTGGTGAGAGGCCCTGGCAAACACCTGCAGCGCTCGCCGGGCCGAACCCCTTGTCGGCATGGGGGTCTCGCGGGGCAGCTCTGCGACAGGGGCGCCGTATGGGGTGATGCTCAGGTCCGAAGGATGGTTGTGCAGGAACAGCAGCACCAGGGGGACGACGGCGAGTGCCGCAGCGGCGATGATCAGCGAGGCCATTCGCCAACTGCCGTGCACTGTCACGGCTGCCAGAATGGGCAGGAAGATCAGCTGTCCGGTTGCGCTGCCGGCGGTCAGCACGCCCATCACCAGGCCGCGCCGCTTGACGAACCAGCGCGACGCGACGGTGCCGGCAAAGACCAGCGCCATCGATCCGGTACCGAAGCCGATCAGGACGCCCCAGGTCAGCATGAGTTCCCACTGGTGCCTGACGAAAACGGTGAGTCCGCTGCCCGCGGCCACCAGAACCAGAGCCGTGGCCACCACCTGACGGATCCCGAACCGGTCCATCAGAGCGGCGGCGAAGGGCGCCGTCAGGCCGAACAACACCAGGTTGATGCCGACGGCGACGGAGAGCACGCTGCGGGACCAGCCGAACTCCTGCTGCAGCGGGATCATCAACACGCTGGGCGCCGCGCGGAAGCCCGCGGCGCCCAACAGCGCGATGAACGACACCGCGGCAACCAGCACTGCGGGGTGCAGCCGGAAAACGCTGCCTTTGGCCATCGACCACCTCCTGGATCCGCCGCACCGGTTGACGTTCATCCTGTCGGTGCGCCACATTAGCCGAGTTGGCCTTTCTCAAGCACTTTGCGGTGGCAATTGCGCGAGCAGCCGATCCGCGAACGGAACCTGCCCCTTCACGAGCTTGATTTTGGCCTCCGCCAGGCTCCACCACTGCGCCCGGTCCACTTCCGGGATTTCCAGAGGCCGCCCGGACCGCGGCGGCCACTCGATCTCGATCAGGTTGCTGTCGATGCGTTCGGCGTCGAAATCCCCCTGGCGGGCGTAGACCAGCACCGTCTTGGCCGATGACTGCTTGACCCCACCGAGGGAAAGATCGGCAACGGCGGGATGGGCCTCGGGCGGCGCGCTGCCCAGTTCCTCGGTGAACTCCCGGACGGCCGCGGCCTGCGGGTCCTCCTCGGGCCCAAATTCACCCTTGGGAATGGACCAGGCGCCGGCGTCTTTCCTGGCCCAGAAGGGGCCGCCCGGGTGCACCAGCAGTACATGCACCTCGCCGGTTGGCGAGATTCGGTAGAGCAGCAGACCTGCACTTGTCTTCACGCCTACTGATCCTGCCCGATCTGGGGGCGTTCACGGTTTCGCTGACGTCAGAAAGGGTTCGATTCTTGCCAATGCTGCGGGGGATGCCTTTGCGGTCGCGCTCGGCGCATCGTTGATCAGAACCGGCATCTCGACAATTGTCGTCCCGACCTCGCGCTCGAGTTCACTCGGCATCCCGGCGCAGGCGACAACTGGGACCGCTTCCAGCCCTCCGCCCGCCGGGGCATCCTCGCATGGATCATCCAGGCCGAGCGACCCGCCACCCGCGCCACCCGGATCGAAGAGACGGCGCGCCTTGCCGCCGCGAACGAACGAGCCGCGCAGTGGCGCCCGAGCGACCGAAATCGACAGAACCCCTCCAGCATCAGCCTTCGGGCAGGGCGGCAAAGTCACGCTTGACTTTCCGGTACCAACCCATCCCTGACAGCGGATGTTTCCACCTGCCCTTCATGCCGGTTAAAGCGCTATCGTGCGTGGCGTCTCCTGCTGCGACCACTTCTTTCAGGTGCGCATCCTGGGCCTTGATAACCTCGTCAGCCGTCACTCCCCGGAGCGGGAAATCACATGGCCCACCCAGTTGCTCACATGTCATTGTCTTCATGCTTTTCACCTATTCCTTGGGATTGCGTGGGATTGCTTGGGATCTTGAAACATTGCCGGCAACAGTGCCGACCGTAGGCCGTCGACCCGTCACGCGCTTCTCCATTCCTGCTCGATAGTGCCGGCATCGACCCTGCCCAGGAAGGATCCGGGCTCCACGGTGCCGATCGCCACCCGGCGTACCGTGGCGAGCATGCTCGCTCGGATCAGGAATGCCGTTGCCGGTGCCGCGCTGGTCCTGCTCGCGCCCGGGTGCGCGGCTCCGGCGACGACCGCGGTCTCCAGTGCGCCGACGTCGATGGTGATGCCACCGCCCTCCTCCGGTCCCGCCACTTCATCCGCGGCGGGCCGGCTGGTCGATCCGGCCACCTTTGCCGGCGTGATCGGACACCCCGGCACTGTCACCATCGACGTGCACATCCCCTTCGAGGGCAAGATCGCCGGCACCGACCTGATGATTCCCTACAACGAGATCGACCGGCAGGCAGCACAGTTGCCGGCCGATCACACCACCGAGTTGGCGATCTACTGCCGCTCCGGGAACATGAGCGCGATCGCCGCCAAGACCCTGGCCTCCATGGGCTACACCGATGTCGTGGAGTTGCGCGGCGGCATGGAAGCCTGGCGGGCCGCCGGGAGGACCCTGCTCAGCACGCAGTGAACAGTGCGCGGCGGCAAAGTGAAACTGTCGACCGGCGGAATGGCCGGGCACCCGGCGCAGCAGGCAGTCGCGCGGAGTAGCGTCGCGCTGCATGAGCACGCATCCGATCACTCTGTTCACCGGGCAATGGGCCGATCTGCCGTTCGAGGAGGTTGCCAGGCTGGCCTCCGAATGGGGGTACGAGGGTCTTGAGATCGCCTGCTCGGGCGATCATCTCGATATCGAGCGGGGTGCAGTCGACGACGACTACATCCAGTCGCGGCACGAGATCCTGAAAAAGTACGGGCTGCAGGTCTTTGCGATCTCGGTTCATCTGCAGGGTCAGGCCGTCTGCGACGATCCGATCGATCTGCGGCACAAGGGCATTCTGTCCGCCGGTGTCTGGGGCGACGGCGACGCGGAGGGCGTGCGGCGGCGGGCCGCCGAAGCCGTCAAGAACGCAGCGAGAACAGCTGCCCGGCTGGGTGTCTCGACGGTCGTCGGATTCACCGGCTCGTCGATCTGGAAGTACATCGCAATGTTCCCGCCGGCGTCACCGGAAATGATCGATGCCGGCTACCAGGATTTCGCCGACCGGTGGGACCCGATCCTGGACGTCTTCGACGAGGTGGGCGTGCGGTTCGCCCACGAGGTGCACCCGTCGGAGATCGCCTACGACTACTACTCCACCCAGCGGGCGCTGGAGGCGATCGGCCACCGCCCGGCATTCGGCATCAACTGGGACCCGTCCCACATGGTCTGGCAGGGCATCGATCCCGTGCAGTTCATCTGGGACTTCAGGGATCGGATCTACCACGTGGACTGCAAGGACACTAAGGTGCGCACACCCGACGGCCGCCGCGGGATCCTGGGTTCGCACCTGGGGTGGGCCGACCCGCGCCGACGCTGGGACTTCGTATCCACCGGGCACGGTGACGTCGACTGGGAGGACTGCTTCCGGATGCTGACCACCATCGGCTATCAGGGTCCGATCTCCATCGAGTGGGAGGACGCCGGGATGGATCGACTGCACGGGGCGCCGCAGGCCATCGAATACGTGCGCTCGCAATTGTTCGCGCCGCCGGCCACGTCGTTCGACGCTGCGTTCTCGAACCAGGGCTGAGGAATGGCGACCGGTGCCGCCGGGGTCGGCCGAACCTCGGGGCTCGGAGGTCAGTCGACCTGCTGCGGCCCAGGGTGTTCCAGGAAGAAGCGGACCATTTCCGCGGAGGCGGCAGGACCTTCCGGGTCGGTGTAGGTGCCCTCACGGTGGCCGCCGAACCAGGCGTGCCCGCCGCCGTGCACGATCCAGGACTCGGCGATGACCTCGCCGTCCTGTTTGCGGAAGACCGTACGGGTGTGGCGCCGTCCCGCCCCGTGATTCTCGACCGTGGTCTGCTCGGTGACCTCGTCGGTATGGTGTGCGGTCCGGGCGTCGATCAGCTTGCCGGCGTTCACCGGCGACACAGTAGTGTCGTTGTCGCCGTGGAACACGATCAGCGGCGCCGTGCCTCCGGCAGGCGGTGCGCCGCCGTTGCGCATCGCCGCCAGCCCGGACATCAGGTCATGGGCGGCCCGGTAGGCCACGCCCGAGTGCACTCCGACAGCCGAGAACAGGCCAGGGTAGGTTGCCGCCATCACGGCCGCCATTGCGCCGCCCGCCGACATGCCGGCCACATAGATCCGGGCCGGGTCGATGGCGTGATTGCGGGTGACCTCGTCGGTGATGGCGGCGATGATGCCGGGTTCGCCGGCACCTGCGCTCTGGTCACCCGGCCGGAACCAGTTCCAGAACCGGCTGGGGTTGGCCCGCCGGGACTGCTGCGGATAGACCACCAGGAAGGTGTGCTGCTCGGCGAGGTCGTTCATCTTCGTCCCCAGTGCGAAATCCGCTGCGTCCTGAGTACCGCCGTGCAGCATGACGACCAGCGGGACAGGGAACCCTCGGTACCCGGAAGGGACGTACAGGTCGTATCGGCGAACGCCGACCTGGCTCTCGTGCTTGAGGTGCGTCAGCCCGGCGGCCGCAGGTGCGACGAGGGTCGGCACATTCAGCTCGTCCACGGTGGCGACCGGGGAGCCCGGCGTGCCACGGCCGGCCGCTCCGACGGGCTGCCGTGCCCGGGTAGTGGCCGGACTCTGGTTCCTGTTCATCGTCATCCTTGCTGTCGGCAAACCTGGGCCGTCAGGGATCCGAAGCCGAGGGGGCCGGAGACGGGTACTGGGGACCGGTGGGTACTGCCCGCATCGCGAGGTGATTCGCGTTCAACCGATCGACCCGGCGACTACCCATTGTGATAGTACGCTGCGTCACACTCGCCGCGAGCGCGCCTTGCCGATGTCGGATAAATTACGCAGAGTAGTTAGATGAACCACTGAGGGGCCCCGCAGCAAGTATGCTGCGGGGCCCCTTCCGTGGGTACTTCCTGGGTTTGGTTCGGCTAGTTCTGGTACGCAATGGTAACTACAGGGACATACCGCCGTTGACGTCGAGCAGGTGGCCGGTCACGAAGCTGGCATCGTCGGAACACAGGTAGGCAACGGCGCCGGCGATGTCCGCAGGTTGGCCGGCCCGGCCGAGCGGGTTCCCGGTCATCAGCGCATCCCGTGCCGCCGCCGGCATGGCTGCCGTCATCGGGGTTTCGATGAAGCCAGGCCGGATGCCGTTGACGGTGGTACCGAATCGGGCCAGTTCGACCGCCCCGGAGCGGACCAGACCGACCACGCCGGCCTTGGCTGCGATGTAGTTCATCTGGCCGAGGTTGCCGGCCTTGGCTACCACCGACGAGATCAGCACGACACGACCGGGGCCCTGGGTCCGCAGCCACGGCGCGCACGCGCGCAGTCCGGCGAACACGCCGGTCAGGTTGACCGAGATGACCCGGTCCCAATCGTCGTCGGACATCTTGTGGAACATGCCGTCCCTGGTGATGCCGGCGTTCCCGACGTAGGTGTCCAAACCGCCCATCGCCGTCGCCGCCGCGGCGACGACCTCGGTGACCTGTTCGCGATCGGTGACGTCGCAGCCGAAACCGAAGACGGGCGAACCGGTTTCCCTGGAAATGCGCTCGGCCTCGTCCTTCGCGCCGACGTCATTGACATCCAGCAGAGCAACGGAGAACCCCTCCTCGGCCAGCCGGCGGCTGATCGCCGCGCCGATTCCCTGGGCGCCGCCGGTGACTATTGCCTTCGACACGCTGTAGTGCGTACTCATGTGATCTCCTGCGGTTGGTTGTTCAGTGGCCGAACTTGTTCAGTGCCGAACACCGCCGGGACCGGCGAATCACCGGACCCGGCGGTGATCAGGACCCGAAGATGTAGCTGCCGGGTGCATCAGCCAGTGCGGGGTAGCCGGCGCTGCCGAGAGCCGGCGGCTTCCGCATGCCGCCCGCTCGCTCACCGATCCAGGTCGCCCAGTCCTCCCACCAGGTGGTGGGATGCATCGTCGCCTGCTGTAGCCATTCGTCGGCCGTGGCCGGCAGAGCGCCGTCCGTACCCACCCAGTGCTTGGACTTGGGGTTGGGCGGATTGACGATCCCGGCGATGTGGCCGGCATTGGACAACACGAAACGTACCTTGCCGGAAGGGATCTGGGCGCCGGCGTAGGAGCTGCGCCACGGAGCGATGTGGTCCTGCTCGGCGGCCAGGAAATACAGATCCTGGTCGACGGTGGTCAGGTCGAGATGCTGCCCTGCCAGTTCCATTTCGCCCTTGACCAGCCGGTTCTTGACGTAGCAGTTGCGCAGGTAGAACGAGTGCATGGTGGCCGGCATCCGGGTCGAGTCGTGATTCCAGGTAAGGATGTCGAAGGCGGGCGGATCCTCGCCCAGCAGCCAGTTGCTGACCACGTAGTTCCAGATGAGGTCGTTGGCGCGCAACATGTCGAAGGTTTTCGCCATGCTGTCGGCCGACAGGAAGCCGGTCTTGTTCATCGTCTTCTCGAGCTTGGCGATCGTGCTCTCGTCGGTCGTCACGCCGAGCATGCCCGGATTCTCGAAGTCGAGCATCGTGTTCAGGAAGGTGGCACTGTTGATGCGGTCGTCACCGGTGGCGTCCAGGTACGCGAGGGTGGCCATGGTCAGCGTCCCGCCGAGGCACAGGCCCAGCAGGTTGACCTTCTCGGAACCGGTGATGTCGGTGATCACGTCCAGCGCAACCTTGGGTCCGGAGATCAGGTAGTCGTCCATGCTGACATTCCGCATGGACTCGTCCGGGTTGCGATAGCTGATCAAAAATACGGTGTGACCGTGTGAGACAGCCCATTCCACCAGGCTGCGGCCCGGCGCCAGGTCCATCACGTAGTACTTGTTGATCCACGGCGGGCTGAACAGCACCGGGATCTCGTGTACCAGGTCGGTGGTCGGTGTGTACTGGATCAGCTCCATCAGGTCATTGCGGAAAACGACCTTGCCGGGGGAGACGGCCAGATTGCGGCCCACTTCGTGCACACCGGTGGCGACCTGGCGCGGCTGGCCCTCGTTGGTGAGTAGGTCGTTCAGATAGTTCTGCATTCCGCGGACCAGCGACTGGCCCCCGGTCTCCATGGCCTTCTTCAAAACGGCTGGATTGGTCGCTGCGAAATTGGTGGGAGCGAAGGCGTCCACCAACGCCTGGGTTACGAAGCGCGTCTTGCTGCGCTCCTGCGGCGTCACGTCGGCGGCGTCCACCAACGCATTGGTCGCCCGCTCGAGCAGCGTGAAGTGTTCGCGCAGCCAGAAGAAACCCGGATGGTCGGTCCAGGCCGCGTCGGCGAACCTCTTGTCCCTGGCCAGTTCCTGGCCGACGGCCGGTACCCCGAGGACGCGGGCGGCAGCCGCGGAAGTGGAGGTGAACAAGCCGGTGTAGTAGTCGGCCGCGATCTTGGCAACCGCGGTCGGCTGGTTCCACAGCGACAGCGACGTCCGCACCAGCGCAGGCGCCATGCTCAGCGCGTCCCGCTCACCCAATGGGCTCCGGTCCAAGCGATCGACCGCATCGAGGATGCCGGCCTGTAATCGCTTGGCGACACCAGCCGGTCGCTCGGCACGGCCTGCCGGGATCGCCGGGGAGAGCTCGCTCTTTTTCGCTGTCGTCATTGACCACTCCTTGTTGATGCCCACAGGTGGGCGTTCGTTACCGCGTCCGGCGCTGACGGCCCTTATCGCGGCGATGCTCGACGGTCAGCTCACGAAAGGCCCGGTAGGACTCCTGCAGGGCCTTGCGTTGCTGCGCTGTCAGGTCGGGGTCGGCTGCAATGGCTGCCAGCACGGCCGAATCCGCGTCGTCAGGGGCATCCGGCGGGGGCGGCCGCAGGGCGTCCGCCGACAACTGCAGCGAATCTGCGATCGAGTTCAGAACCTGCTGGGACGGCTCCCGCAAGCCCCGTTCGATCTGCGAGAGATACGGATTGGAGATACCCGCCATGGCGGCGAGCTGGCGCATCGGCAATGCGGTCAGCTCCCGCTGCCGGCGGATGATCTCCCCCAGCGACATCGACTCGGGCCATGGTGCGCTCATCGGCTCACCTTAGATCGACCTGCCGATTGATCCGGGTACCCGCTGCGCGCACCCGACGGCGTGGCGCACCGGGTACGAAATCACTTGAGCAGTTCGCGAACGGCCTTGGTGAAGGTGGCGTTGACGTCGGCGAGGGCCTGGGTGCTGGTCTCCGTCAAGGTCTTCAGCGCATCGACGTTGGTGGCGTCGGTCATCGTCTTCTGCAGTTCCAGGTAGGCGGCGAAGCCGGTGTCGTAGGCGTCCAGGAAGGCCAGACCCATTTCCTTGGTGTGGGCACCCAGCGTGTTGAAGATTTCCTGAGCCTGCTCCTTGACACCCTCGAAGGCGGGGGCGAACGACTCGGAAGCGCTGACGGCAGCGGCGGTGGCGGCGTCGGCGGCGTCGGTGGCAGCCTTCGTCGCGGTCTCGGCGGCCGAGACGGTGGAATCGGTCAGCGCCTTGACTGCCTTGAGCGAGCGCTCGACGGTGGCCTCGGCGTTGTCGGTGGCGACCTTGGCAGCCTTGGTGGTGGCTTCGGTCATGGCCTTGGTGTTGGTCTCGACTGCGGTGCGAGCGGTCTTGATCGCGGCGTCGGTGACGGCCTTGGTGTTGGCTTCGAGGGCGGCGGTCGCGGTGTGGGTGGCGGCATCGGTCGCTGCCTTGGTGGCGGCGGCGGCGACGGACTTGGTGGCCTCGACAGTGGCATCGATCGTGGTCTGGGCGGCCTTGACGGTGGCCGAGGTGACGGCCTTACCGGCGGCGGTGGTAGCAGCGGTCGCGGCGCGGGTGGCGGCCGTGACGTCGCGCTGAGCTTTGGTGGCGGTATTGCTGGCGGTCATCAGTTCTCCTAGATGGGAGGTGGCACCTACTGTTTTTCGGTACTGTTAGCAGATTAGCCAATCCGTCAGCTAACTGCAACTCACTGTAGGCGAAGCCACACTCACCACGGGTTGCTCACTCACGGCGGCGGTCGATTTGCCCAGCCCTCGGCGGTGCACGGCACATACGGAACTGCCCGAAAAATGACTCGGCGCGGCCAATTTCGGGCAGTTCGGTCCGCGCCGGGCCGGACCGTATGCGCCGGTCAGCTCAGCACGTAGCTGCCTGGACCATCGGAGCGCACCGGATGCTTGCGGCTTCCCATTCTCGGCGGTTTCTGCATCGGCCCGGACTGCGCTGCCGACCACACCGCCCAGTCCTCCCACCAGGAGCCGGGCTGCCGCTGTGCCGTCGCCCGCCAGTCGTCGGCGGACGACGGCGGAGCCTCGTCGCTGTCGCTGACCTGGTGCCAGGCCTTCGGACCGGGCGGGCTGACGATTCCGGCGATGTGGCCGCCGCTGCCGAGCACGAACCGGACGGGGCCGCTGACCAGGTTGACCGTCTTGTAGGCCGATTCCCAGGGCACGATGTGATCGTTGATCGCACTGACCACATAGGTGGGTGCCTTGATCACGCTCAGATCGATGGTCTTACCGGCGATCTCGAGGGTGCCGGCCGCGAGTTTGTTCTCCACGTAGAAATTGCGGAGGTAGAACGCGTGCATGGTGGCCGGCATCCTGGTGCTGTCGGCATTCCAGGCCAGGATGTCGAACGCCGGCGGCGGCTGGCCCATCAGCCAGTTCGACACCACGTAGTTGAAGATCAAATCGTTGGCGCGCAGCACGTCGAAGGTGCCCGCCATCGAAGCGCCCTCGAGGGTCCCCTCCTTCTGCATCTTCTTCTCGAGTTTCTCGACGGTCTTCAGATCGGTGAACGTGCCGAGCGCGCCGGGCTCGGCATAGTCGAGCATGGTGTTCAGCAGGGTCAGCGTGCCGATCCGGTCGTCGCCCTCCTGCGTGAGGTAGGCGGCGGTGATCGCCGTCATCGCGCCGCCGAGGCACAGTCCGACGATGTCGATCTTGTCGGCCCCGGTGATCTCACCGATCACGTCCAGGGCGGTCTGCGGGCCGTGTACCAGGTAGTCGTCCATGGTAGTGCCCGACATCTCCCTTGACGGGTTCTTGTAACTGATCGCAAAAACCGTCCGGCCGTGCTGGACGGCCCATTCGATGAAGCTCCGGCCAGGCGCCAGGTCCATCACGTAGTACTTGTTGATCCACGGCGGGCTGCACAGCATCGGTGTGGCGTGCACCTGGGGAGTCTGCGGCTGGTACTGGAGCAACTCCATCAACTCGTTGCGGTACACCACTTTTGACGGCGTGCAGGCCAGGTTCTCGCCGACCTTGAACCCGCTGGCATCGACCTGCCTCGGTCGCCCACTGTTGTGCCGCAGGTCATCGAGGAAGGCACGGGCACCCTTCACCAGACTTGATCCGCCGGTGTCGAAGGCACGCTCGAGGGCGGCGGGATTGGTCAGCAGGAAATTCGTCGGGGCCAGCGCGTCGATCAGCAGATTGAGCGTCAGGGCCGCTTTGGCCGCCACGTCGGGCTCGACGGAGGCCGAGCCGACGACCTCTCGCGCGCACTGGGCGGCAGCGAGGTAGGCCAGCCGAACCGAATGGAACGCCGGGTTCTGCTGCCACGCAGGGGCTGCGAACCGGCGGTCTTTCGGATCGACCTCGACCGGTGGGTCTGCCTTGAGACCGAGCCACTGCCTGGTCGCCACCACCGGGATGCGCAGCAGATTTGTTCCCAGCCGCGCCGCAGCCTGCACCGGGGCGGCGGGCCTGGTCAGCGCGGCACGGATCGCCGCAGTGAGCGATTCACCCAGCCCCGCGGCGTCCATGTCCTCGAACAGGTCGGATTCGGGACCGAGGACCGCCGCAGCACGCTCGGCGATCTCGCGGGTCACGTCGGGCAGTTCCATAGCCATGGCATCATTGTGTCCCCCATCCGGCGGCGCGGCTATGGCGAGGTGCGCCCGCCCGCGGGATCAGGCCTGGTGGACTCCGGAGGCAACCCGCTGATCGGTCAGCTCTTGAGCTGCTTGCTCATGGCCGAGAAGAAGATCTCCGAGGTTTCCCTGACGAAGTTGGCGTGGCTGCTGGCCAACGTGGCCGCCCAGTCGACGCCGGTCTTCTTGGCCGCCTGTTCCTCGAGATCCAGCATGTTCTTGAGAACCTTCTCATAGCTCTCGAGCCAATCCAGGCCGTTCTTCTTTGCCAGGGCGGCGACCTGCTCACTGAGCTGGGTCACCCGCTTGGCGGCAGCATCCAAGGTGGCACTTGCATCCGGCAGAGTCATGTGAATCCCTTCTGGTGCTGGGCAATGCCAGCGCGGGCCCCCGACAACAATCATCGTAACCGCTACGGTCCGATCCATCGCCGGCTGTGCTCGTCGCACCTGCAAATCGCTCCCGACCTGGATCCGGCAGCGCGACCGGCGCTACCTCCGCCAGGACCGGGTGAATAGCCAAGCGGGTCAGGGGTAATAACGGAAGACGAGATCGGCGACGCAGCAGGGCTTCTGCTCACCCTCGACGTCGAAGGTCAGATGGTAGACCGCCTCGGCACCCTGACCGTCTGGGCTGTCAAGAGCCCGCACCTCGGCCAGCAGCACCTGCATCCGCAGGCGGCTGCCCACTCGAAGCGGCGCGGGGAACCGCACCTTGTTGAGGCCGTAGTTCAACACCACGCCGAACCCCTCGACGGTGCAGACCTCCCACAGCAGGACGGTGGCCAGTCCCAATGTCAGGAAGCCGTGTTGCACAGTGGTGCCGAAAGGGCCGGCGGCTGCACGCACCGGATCGACATGTATCCACTGCCGATCACCGGTGAGAGTGGCGAAGGTGTCGATATCGGACTGTTTCACCGTCCGCCAACTGCTGAACCCCAGTTCTTGTCCGACCCGATCCTGCAGTCCAGGCAAACCTCTGAGCACCTCGGGTTCGGCCGGATCCGACGGCACGGCAGTGGGCAGTGGATCATCCATGGTTTTCCGTTCCGGGCTGGCTCTGTGAAGTGCTGGCCCGACAAGTCAACCATCGCCGGCCGGCACGATGTGTATCGGCCGGAAGTTGGTTGCCGTACCGACCTGACGATCGCTCAAGGAGTCAGGATTGGTCCAGGAACTGCTCGAGTCCGGACAGCAGCCGATCGACATCGGACTCATCGGAATACGGTGCGAGCCCGACCCGCAGACCGCCGGTGTCCCCCAGACCCAGCCAGCGGGACGCCTCCAGCGCGTAGAACGACCCGGCCGGCGCGTTCACCTCGAGGGTGGCCAGGAATCGTGCGGCCTCCGCCGGGTCCCGGCCGTCGAAGGTCAGCAGCAGGGTAGCCGTCCGTTGTTGCGCCCTGGAGCGCACCACGACGCCCCGCAGGCCGGCCAACCCCTTCTCGATGGTGGCCCGGAGCTGATCCTCGTGCTCCTCCACCATCGTCATCGCCGTGACGATGCGGGAGCGCCGTTGACCGGGACCGGCTCCCGCCAGGCCCGCCAGGCCGGCCAGAAAATCAACGGCCGCCGTCGTTCCGGCCAACAGCTCGTAGGGCAGGGTGCCGAGCTCGAAGCGGTCCGGTACCCGGTCGGTCGCCGGCAGCAGCTTGTCCGGGTGCAGGTCCTCCAGCAGATCCGGGCGGCCGGCCAGTACGCCGCAATGCGGCCCGAGGAACTTGTACGGCGAGCAGACGTAGACGTCGGCGCCCAATGCCGACATGTCGACCGGCGTGTGGGCGGTGGAGTGCACTCCGTCGACGAACAGCACGGCGCCCGCCCCGTGTACCAGCGCCGAGATGGTGGTCAGATCCGGCCGGGTGCCGATCAGATTGGACGCCGCTGTCACGGCGACCAGCCGGGTGCGGTCCGACAATTGGGCCGCGACGTTCTCGGACGGTAGCTCACCGGAGTCCGGGTCGAAATCGACCCAGCGGATGACTGCACCGACGGCTGCCGCCGCCAGCACCCATGGCCGGATGTTGGCGTCATGGTCGAGCCGGGTCACCACCACCTCGTCACCCGGGCGCCAGGTCTTGGCCACCGTCCTGGCGAAGTCGAAGGTCAGCTGCGTCATGCTGCGCCCGAAGACGATGCCGCGCGGGTCGGCGCCCAGCAGATCCGCCATCGCGTCCCGTGCTGCGATGACCACCTGGTCGGCGAACCGTTCCGCCGGGGTCAGCTGCCCACGGTTGGCGATGGCCGCCGTCAGGGTCTGACCCACTGCATCGGCGACGACGTCGGGCACCTGCGATCCGCCGGGGCCGTCGAAATGCGCCGCCCCCTTGGTCAGGGCCGGGAAGTGCGAGCGGACCGACTGAACGTCGTAGGGCATGGCGGTGGGCCTTCCGGTGGGTCGGACTGGTCCTCGCCATTCAAGCAAGTGCCTGGAAAAGCCCTGGGGCCGGGATCATTCGACCCCGGCCCCACGGCTGGTCATGGGGTGGGCATCAGCCCGCTGCGGGCACCGTGATCACCAGGGCTTCACCCTGGCCGCCGCCACCGCAGAGCGCAGCCACACCGGTGCCGCCGCCGCGTCGCTGCAGTTCCAACGCCAGATGGAGCAGGATGCGAGCGCCCGAGGCACCGATCGGGTGACCGAGGGCGATGGCCCCGCCGTTGACGTTGACAATTTTCTCGTCGATGCCCAGTTCCTGCACCGAGACGATGCCGACCACCGCGAAAGCCTCGTTGATCTCCACCAGGTCGAGGTCGGCGGGCTGTAGGCCGGCGCGCTCGCAGGCGGCGCGGATCGCGTTCGCCGGCTGCAGCTGCAGCGTCGAATCCGGACCGGCGACCATGCCGCTCGGACCGATCTCGGCGATCCAGGTCAGTCCGCGTTCCTCGGCGAGGTCGCGGTCCATCACGATGACCGCCGCCGCTCCGTCGGAAATGGGCGAGGAACTGCCGGCGGTGATGGTGCCGTCCTTGGTGAAGCTGGGCCGAAGGGCCGCGAACGCCTCCAACGAATAGTCGTGGCGGATGCCCTCATCGGCCGAGATGATCTTATCGCCCCGCCGGGATTTCACCACGACCGGGACGATTTCCTTCTCGAACAGTTTGTCTGCCTGTGCCGCAGCAGCTTTGCGATGCGAATTCGCGGCGAATTCGTCCTGGGCCGCCCGGCTGATCGGCTGCGGGTCATTGGCGTTGACCTGTTCGGTCAGCAGCCCCATCGAGATGTGGGTGAAGACATCGGTGAGCCCGTCGAGGGCCAGGTGGTCTGAAACCGTGACGTCGCCGAACTTGAATCCGGCCCGTGACCCGGGCAGCAGGTGCGGGGCCCTGGTCATGGATTCCATACCGCCGGCCACGATCGTCCGGAATTCGCCGCCGCGGATCAGTTGGGCAGCAAGGATGATCGAATCCAGACCGGACAGGCAGACCTTGTTGATCGAGATGGAGGGCACCGACAGGCTGACGCCACCGGCCACGGCGGCCTGCCGGGCGGGCATCTGACCGCAGCCGGCCTGCAGCACCTGTCCCATGATCACGTACTCGACGTCGGTGGCCGCGATACCTGCCCTGTCGATGGCGCCACGGATGGCGGCGCCACCTAGTTCGACGGCGGTGACATCAGCGAAGGCTCCGGACATCCGGCCGATCGGGGTACGGGCTCCTGCGACAATCACGGCGGTTGGCATGTCAGCCACGTTAGCAGTTAGCCAAGGCTTTTGCTAACAACCCATCCCAGTTGTCGGCGACGCTGGGATCACAGGGCATGCTACCGACGTGACCGAAATCGACGCAGCGCTGCAGAGAGTGGGACCTGGGCTATGAACAAGATCGTTGCCTCGGCGGCGGAGGCGGTCGCCGATGTACAGGACGGGGCGAGCCTGGCGGTGGGCGGGTTCGGCCTGTCCGGCATTCCCTGGGTGCTGATCGGTGCACTGCTGGACCAGGGCGCTACCCGCCTGACGGTGGTGTCGAACAACTGCGGCGTCGACGGCGCCGGCCTCGGACTGCTGCTGGAAGCCAATCGGATCGAGCGGGTCATCGCGTCCTACGTCGGCGAGAATCGCGAGTTCGCGCGCCAGTACCTCGCCGGTGAACTCCACGTCGAACTGACCCCGCAGGGCACGCTGGCCGAGAGGCTCCGGGCCGGCGGTTCGGGGATCGGCGGCTTCTACACACCCAGCGGCGTCGGCACCCAGGTGGCTGACGGCGGTCTGCCATGGCGCTACCACCCCGACGGGAGTATCGCCGAGGCGTCCCGACCCAAGGAGGTCAGGGACTTCCACGGTCGCCCGATGGTGCTCGAAGAAGGCATCCGCACCGACGTGGCGCTGGTGCGGGCGGCCGTGGCCGACGCGGCCGGCAACGCCCGCTTCCATGCGGCTGCCAGAAATTTCAACGTGCCGGCGGCCATGGCCGGCGGCATCTGCATTCTTGAGGCCGAGGAGATCGTGCCTATCGGCGCTATCGATCCGGACGACGTGCACCTGCCTGGCATCTTCGTGCAACGGGTGGTGGCCCTCACCTCCGAACAAGCCATCTCGAAGGTCGTCGAGAAGCGCACCGTCCGTGCTCGGCCATCCGAGACCGCTTCCACCGCAACAGCTTCGGCGAAGGATTTCTGATGGCATGGAACCACGAGGAAATGGCCACCCGCGCCGCCCTCGAACTGCACGACGGTCAGTACGTCAACCTCGGTATCGGCCTGCCCACCCTGATCCCGAACCACCTCGCACCCGGAGTGCAACTGAATCTGCATTCGGAGAACGGGATTCTCGGCGTCGGGCCCTACCCGTACGACGATGACGTCGACCCGGATCTGATCAATGCCGGCAAGGAAACCGTCACTGTGCTGCCGGGCGCCTCGTACTTCGACTCCGCGACCAGCTTCGCGATGATCAGGGGTGGCCACATCGACGTCGCAATCCTTGGCGGCATGCAGGTGTCGACCTCGGGTGACCTGGCCAACTGGATGATCCCGGGAAAGATGGTCAAGGGCATGGGCGGCGCGATGGACCTCGTGCACGGCGCCAAGAAGGTCATCGTGCTGATGGACCATGCCGCCAGGGGCGGCGCGGCGAAACTGCTCATGCATTGCGATCTTCCGCTGACCGGCAGCAAGGTGGTGCACCGGGTGATCAGCGACCTGGGTGTCCTTGACATTCGCGGCGACCACTTCGAGCTGATCGAGCTCGCTCCCGGGGTGAGCGTCGAGGACGTCCAGGCGGCCACCGGCGCTCCGGTGGTCCCCGCGGCTGGGATCACCGCCTAACCCCGCACGTATGGGCGAAGTTGACGACTCCCGTCACATCCGCCGCAAACGGCAACGTTCATCAGCGCCTGAGAAGTTGATCCATGCCACCGGGTCCGGCCCACCGCCCGCCGGGCCGAGGACGTCGGGCCGGCCCGGCCTGTACCGAGGTGATCAGCCGGTGAACCAGTCCCGAGGCGGGTGATCGACCGTCGGGGCAACCCTGGACAGCCCCGGCTGGGCAGCCCAGCGCACCCCGTTGGCGAGCACCCGCCTGATCCCTGGCAGCTGGTACACCGGATATTCCTGGTCCCCCGGCGAGAAGTAGAAGACCCGCCCGCGTCCCCGATTGAAGGTGACACCCGAGCGGAAGATCTCGCCGCCGTCGAACGAGCTGACGAACACCAGTTCGTCCGGCGTCGGGATGTCGAAGAACTCGCCGTACATCTCCTGGTGGGGGATCACCAGCGGCTGCTCGATTCCGGCGGCGATGGGGTGGTTCGGGTTGACTGTCCAGACCAGTTCACGCTCGGCCTCGTTGCGCCATTTCAGCGAGCAGGTGGTGCCCATCAGCCGGATGAAGATCTTGGAGAAATGGCCGGAATGCAGGACCAGCAGACCCATCCCCCCCAGGACGTGCCGATGGACCCGCTCGACCACCTCGTCGGCGACCCGATCGTGGGCGATGTGCCCCCACCAGAGCAGCACGTCGGTAGCGGCCAGCACCTCCTCGGTGAGCCCGTGCTCGGGGTCGTCGAGCACTGCCGTCCGGACCCGCGCGTCCGGAATCAGCTCGGTCAACCCGGCCCCGATCGCGCCGTGCATGCCATCGGGATAGTCGGTCGCCATGCTGGCCGGACTCCCGGTGGACTCGTGGACCGCCTCGTTCCACACGGTGACGCGCAACCCGTTGCTCACAGCTGGATCTCCCTGTTCTCGCGCGCCGAAAGGTAGGCGGCGTCGATGATCTCGGCCCGGGTCAGGGCCAACGACCCGTCATGCACAGACCAGAGAGCGGGATCTCCCAACACCAGAGCGACGAAATCGTCCACCACCTGCTGGTGGGCGCGGCCGGGGTCGGCCGCGATCGTCCGGTCGGTGTTCTGGCCGTCGGCCTCGGTGTAGACCGTCAGGGTACCGACCGTTGTCGTCGACCCCTGGACCCGAAGTTCGGCGCCGCCGTCGGTGCCGTACACGGTGAAATCCATCAGGTCGTCAGGGCTGCGGTAACTCGCCCAGCCGGCTTCGATCAGCAGGGTGCCGCCGCCTTCCAGGCGCAGGAAGGCCGAGGCGAAATCCTCGACCTCGAACCTGGACGTCGCAGCGTCGGCGGACGGCCGGCCGGAACCTCCGCGACCCCGCGGGCCCAGCTCGGCGTAGGTGGACGCCGATACGGCAAGCACTTTCGGTTCCCCCAGCAGGTAGAGGGCGTAGTCCAGCACGTGGACGCCGATGTCGGCCAGCGGGCCACCGCCGGCGAGCTCCCGGCTGGTGAACCAGGTGCCCAGCCCCGGGATGCCCGAGCGGCGCAGCCAGGAGGCCTTCGCATAGTAGGGACGACCCAGTTCACCGTCGACGATGATCTTCTTCAGCGCCGCGATGTCGCCACGCCTGCGGTGATTGAACGCCACGTCCAGTACCCGACCGGAACGCCGGGCGGCCTCGACCATCTGCCGGCCTTCGGCCGCGTTGCGGGCGATCGGCTTCTCGCTCAGCACATGCAGTCCGCGGTCCAGGGCTGCGATCGCGATCGGCGCGTGCAGGAAGGTCGGCACTGCGACGCTGACAGCGTCCAGCTCCGGCAGCTCGAGCAGCTCCTCCCAGCCCTCGAACAGCCCCTCGACCGAATATTGCCGACCCAATTCGCCCAGCAGCTCGGTTTCTTTTCCGGCGAGGCCAATCACCTGCACACCGTCGAGACCCGTGTAGGCGGCGAGGTGCTGCTGACCCGCCCAGCCAAGGCCGACCACCCCCACCCGTAGCGGCCTGCCCGATATTGACCCAGCTGTCGACGACACGTCCTGCTCCTTCTGATTCGATGTGGGCGACCCTGTAGGTGGACCGCCACGGCCATTGTCCCCACCCGGGACGTCCGGCCCCTGTTCGGGGTCGGCCGCACCGTGGCCGGATCGACCGTCGAATCGATTGTCGACCCCGACCGGGCGCCGGACCCTGCCCGTTGTCGCGGCGGCGGTGCAGACGCAGCTGACCGCGTTCGCCCGACTCGACGCCAGGTGACGAACCTCGAGGACCGTCGGCAATTCCGGCTCGTACCGCCGGGTCATCCCGTCCCCCTCGTCGATATCCGGGGGACGGGATGACCCTCGATCACCTGTCGGCCGGGACCTCGTGCCGGACGCTCTCGGCAAATTCCTGGGGCCGAGCCGTCCTTGCCCGGGCGAGCACCGCGCCGGCCAACAGCAGCAGGGCCACTTCGACGACGAGGCTGAATACACCAAGAGGTTCCGTCCAATTGCCCCGATCATCGGCGTAGTCCGGCAGGCCGGGCCCGCGGGAAAGCGCGTAGCCGACGATCGGACCCAGTGCGACGAGCCCGGCAAGCGACCAGGCCGCGCGGGACGGGCGGAACAGCAGCAGACCGGCGACCAGGATGCCGGCTAATTCCAGGACGATATACCCTATCAGGACATATCGGGGATCCTTGTCGAAATGAAAGAAGGACTGATCCTCGAGATGCACGTAGACGACACCAATGCTCAACAAGGCACCGGCCACTCGCATCACGCTCGAATCCTGCCAACGCGGTTGTTTTCCTGCGGCTTGTTGACGAACGGTTCCCTCGTGCATGATAAACCTCCCAAATTGGAAATTCCGGACGACTTGGTCCTTGCGAAAAGCGCTCTCCCACAACGGATGAAGAGCGGGATATTCGTGCTCATTCAGTTTCCGTCGGCGAGCCGAAATAGATTCTAATACGACGAATTAAGATAATTGAAGGTCGCATCGCCGCCAAAACTGAACAAACCCGGCAGACCGAGGCAAAGTTCACCGGCCGGCAGCGAGACAAGCGTCACAGTCAACGTGTGTCCCACCTCGACCTCAGTATCTCTGTCCCAAATCTCTGCCCAAATTTCGTGTCCGACACCTCGTTCGGATAATTCTGGAACTTTTACCTGGGCTTCAGGTTGAGCCAGTGTTCCTTTTGCCTCGTCAGTGTTGTCTTGGAGGCATGTTGACCGATGAAAGGAGCAGCCGATGAGAAAAAGCCGGATTGCGATGGCATCCCTGGCGGTGACATCAGCTCTGACCGCAGGTGCATGGACGTTGACGACTGCAGCGGTGTCGCCACCGCCCGACCAGATCGTGGTGCCGATGGTGGCCAAGGCACCGCTGGTGATCCGACCCGATCCCACCGCCACTACCGGACCCGACCGTATGACGGCCCGCATGCTGGCGCTGGAACTCCGCCTGCAGGCCCTGGTGAAGAAGCGAGATGCCGAGGCAGCTGCTGCGGCCAGAGCAGCCGCCGCAGCGGCCGAGGCCGCCGCGGCCCCGACCTCACCTGCCTACCAGGCACCAGCTACCTACCCGGCCCCCATGACCTACGCCGCGCCGCCGACCTACGCCGCGCCGCCCACCTACGCCGCGGCGCCCCGGTCAGCCGCTGCCGCCCCCGCCACCCCTTCGGCGACCGCGCCCCCTGCCACCGCGTCTGCGGGGACCGCACCGGCCGCCCACACCACCACCGGCGCCTCCGGCGCAGTGCCTGCCGACGAGACCGAGGACTCGACCAAGGCCTCCGCGGCGCACGCCAAGCCCATCAAGGACGGTCAGGATGACTAGAAATCGGGCACGACGCCCCTCGTGGGCCCCGCTGACTGTGGTGGCTCCCGCATCGCTGGCCTTTCTCGCCGGCGCGACCATGTGGGTGAGCGGTCATGACCCACGCGCTGCGCCGAAGCCGTTGGCGGCCGTGACATCGGTGGTGTCGAAGCCAACCGTCGTTGCCCCGGCCAAGCCACGGGCATCGTCGGCGGATGCCGCCGTCTCCGCCCGGCTGGCCCGGATGGACGCCCTCCTGCAGCTCACCGAGAAGCAGCTGGTGCTGCTCGAGCGCAGCACTCCGAAGCCGGTTCCGGTCGCCAAGAAGGCACCGACAACGGCGCCTGGCCCAGCCAGCCCGCCGTCGAACCAGGCACCCGCCGGCGATGCTGCGGCCCCGCAAGCCCAGGCCCAGGCACCCGCACCTCAGGCACAGGCCCCTCAGGCACCCGCACCTCAGGCACAGGCCCAGGCACCCCAGGTGCAGGCACCGGCACCAGCACCGGCACCGGCCCCAGCACCTGCCCCAGCACCGGCCCCGGCCCCAGCACCGGCCCCGGCCCCAGCACCGGCACCGGCCCCGGCACCCGCACCGGCACCGGCACCGGCTGCCCACACGGTGACCGGGGCTTCCGGTGCCTGAGCAGACGACGGTGTCGCCTCTGCTGCAGTCGCACCACTTCCGGGCCATGGCCTCCACGGTGAACGTGCAGCTCGTCGGGGTCGGGCCCGACGAGGCGGCGGCGGCATTCGCGACCGTCGAGGGCATCTTCCGGGAGGTGGAGTCTTCGTGCACCCGGTTTGATCCGGCAAGCCCCTTGATGACTGCGAACGTCGCCCCCCGCCGATGGCATGAGCTCCCCCGGTCCTGCTACGACGCGATCCGGGCTGCTCACGAGGCCTACCTGGCCACCGAGGGCAGGTTCGACCCGCGGGTGCTCCGCTCCCTGGAGCTCCACGGATACGACAGGTCGTTGCCGTTCGCCACCGGAGGCGTTCAGGTGAACCTGGAACTGCCGGCCATCACACCTGATCGCCGGCGGTGGCGGCCGAAGTTCGACGAGACGCGACGCGCCGTGCGTCTGGGGTCGGCGCCCGTCGATCTGGGCGGGATCGGCAAGGGTCTGGCCGTTCGCTGGGCCATGGCCGCCGTGCAGAACTGCGGGTCAGCAGCCTTGGTCGAGGCAGGCGGCGATCTCGCCACTCGCGGGCCAGGGCCGGAGGGGACTGGCTGGCGAGCCGCGGTCGAGAACCCCCAGGTTCCGCCCGGCGCGCCGCAGGGCCGGCCGGTCGTCGTGCTGGCGGCATCGGACCGGGCGGTGGCGACCTCGTCGCTGCGGCTGCGGACCTGGAAGGTGGCCGGGCGAGACGCCCACCATCTCATCGACCCACGGACCGCCCGCCCCGCCGCGACCGGTTTGGCGTCGGTGACCGTCATTCAGGACGACCCGGCCTGGGCCGAGGTGTGGAGCAAGTCGCTGTTCCTGGCCGGAGCAGACGACATCGACGCCCAGGCCAGGGCCCGCGGGCTGGCTGCCGTCTGGGTGGACGCCACTGGTCGGGTCCGGGTCAGCCCTGCTGCGCAGGAATTCGTGTTGTGGCAGGTGCGACATGCCGGCTCCTAGAGTGCTGCGGCTGGCGGGCACGGTGGGTGTGATCGCCGCGTCCGCAGGCTTGTGCGGAGTTCTCGTCGGCGCCGCGTGGCAGCAGGTGTCCGGCGACAAGGTGGCGCTGTGGCTGGTCGCCCGGGCAGCCGGGGCCTCGGCTTTCCTGCTGCTCACCGCCGCCACTCTCGCTGGCATCGTGCTCTCGCACCCCGGCCGGGCCCGGTTGCGGTGGCCGGCGCCGACCACGCGGCTTCGCCTGCACATCTCGCTCACCGTGTTCGCCCTGGCGTTCACCGTCCTGCACATCGTGGTGCTGGCTGTCGATCCGTACGCCAAGGTGGGCTGGCAGGGCGCCCTCCTGCCGATGAGCGCCGCCTATCGGCCCGTCCCGGTCACCCTCGGGGTCATTTCGATGTGGGCCGGGGTTGTGGCCGGACTGTCAGCGGCCCTGGCCGGCCGGGTGCGGATCCGATGGTGGCGGGCTCTGCACCGGCTCGCCGCCCTGGCCTGGGTGGGCGCCTGGGCGCACGCCGTCCTCGCCGGATCCGACAGCGGGTCCTGGACGGCTGCCTACGTGCTGAGCGGCCTGGCGGTACTGGCCGCGGCCTGGTGGAGATACGCCGCCACCGGCCAGGCCGATCGGCCTGCCGCGTCCCCGGTTCCGGTCACGATCAGACAGGGATGAAGATGAACCAGACGACGATGGGCCTGCCCACGCGGTATCCGGGACTGATCGGGGCCGACGTGGTTCCCCTCGGGGATCTCCCGCACGGCGTTCGCCGCCACGGGCAGGCCGAGCACGACTACACCTTCGGCGCGCTACCGGTACCGATCGAGCCTGGGTGGATGGACCGGCAGGTGCGGATCGTCGCGCTCACCGGTCGCGGGGGTGCACATTTCCCGGTCGCCACCAAATGGGCTGCCGCCCGTCAGGCGGCCGTCGACGACTGGACGGTGGTGGCCAACGGCGCCGAGGGGGAGCCCGCATCCGGCAAGGACGCGACCCTGCTGCAGTTGCGACCGCATCTCGTGCTCGACGGCGCGGAGGTCGCGGCGGCCATGGTCGGCGCGCGCCGCATCGTGATCTGGTTGGCCGAGCAGGCCCGCGATTCGGTGGACAGCATCCGACTGGCCATCGCCGAACGAGCAGACCGGACCGGGCCGCCCATCGAGATGGTGACTACGCCGGAGCGATACCTGTCCGGCGAGTCGTCGTCGATCATCCGGGCCATCCACGGAGGTCCGGCGCTGCCGCGCACCAGCTTCCACCCCGGAAGGTCCTGGGCCGGGGGGCCGCCGGTCCTCGTGCACAACGTGGAGAGCCTCGCCCGTCTCGCAGTCCTCGCCCGGACAGGCGCGGCGTCGTACGCTGCCGGCTCGCTGGTGACGGTGACCGACGGTGATCGCCGGATGGTGGTCGAGTCGCCGGCCGGCGAGACGTTCGCCGCTCTGTTCAGCCGGGTGAAAGTGCCTGCGCCACAGGCGGTCCTCTTGGGGGGATACGGCGGCGAATGGGTGGGTTGGTCCGAGCTGGAAGGTCTGCAGGTCGATCCGCAGAAACTGCGCACCGCTGGACGTTCGCTGGGTGCAGGTGTACTGCTCACGCTGCCGGCGGGACAGTGCGGACTGCGGGCCACCGCCCCGATCGCCGACTGGTTGGCCGAGCAGTCGGCGGGTCAGTGCGGTCCCTGCCGGTTCGGCCTGCCGGCCGTTGCAGATCTCTCCTTTCGGCTGGCCGGTCGTCCCCGACGGCGCGAGGTGGAGCGACTGGAGGAGTTGCTCGACCTTGTCGACGGGCGCGGGGCATGCGGCCTGCCGGACGGCGCGGCACGGATGATCCGCAGTGCACTGGAGACCTTCGCAGACGAAGTGCGGTTGCACCGCTGCGGCCACTGCACCGCCGACCAGGGTCAGCGGTGATCGGGGCATGGTGAACCATGCCGGCGGCGGACCCGGGCGGCTGCTGATCGATCCGGTCGCCTGCGACGGGGTCGGCATGTGCGCCCACCTGGCTCCATCGCTGATCGAACTGGACCCGTGGGGTTATCCGGTGATCCCCACCGAGACGGTCGACGGCGCCGACGCTCGCGCCGCCGGGCGCGCCGTCCGCGGATGCCCGAAGCTGGCCCTGAGATTCGTCCCGTCGACCGATCCGGACCGCTCTCTCCGGGGCGACCCACCGACTGTGTCGACACGAACTGGGCTGACCCGAACGAACTGAGACCTGCGACCGTTTCAGTCGTCCTGAGGGTGGGTGGAGGCAGTGACGGTGGCCCGGTCATCGGTGCCAGGGGTGTCCCCATGGGTGGCGGTGGCCGGAGTCTTCGAGATCCGGGTGGTCGTCCGGCTCGTCGTGACCGCAGTCGACGGGTGGGACGACGTGGGAGGTGGTGTGACCCTGACCGCCGGCGGCGGGGTGGGGGTCTGCTGCGCAGTCGGCGAAGTGGACGCATCAGGTGTGGGAGCCGACCACCCGGTGGTTGACCGCGGTCGGGTGGTGGACGCGTGATGAACCGGGACCTTGACCGAACTGCGGGGGGCCACCGACGTGCCCGGCCGGGACGGGCCAGTTGCCAACGGGTGGGCCCACGACGACGCGCCCACCGGCGACAGCGAGGACACTGCAATGGGGACCGCCTCCGGCGGTGGATCTGCTGCCGGCATTGCCGAAATGGACGCCACGATCGCAACAACGCCGCAGGCGGCGGCGAGCACGGTCAGCAGGGCGCCTACCGTCGTATGTCCGGGGCGCATGTACATGATGGTAGGCGACACCAGGGCGGGAGGAGGCGGCACTGATGAAGGTGCTCGTCGTCGAGGACGACCCGGCCGTCGCGGTACCGCTGCTGGAAGGGCTGCGGCGCAACGGACTTGACGTAGATCATGCCAGCACCGCAGTGGACGTGGTACCTGCTGCCCGCCATGTCGACGTCGTTCTGCTGGATCTGGGGCTGCCCGACGGCGACGGGCTCGACGTGCTCAGGGCGCTGCGGCAGACCAGCGACGTTCCCGTCATCATCGTCACCGCCAGAGGGGACGAGGCCGACCGCGTGGTCGGATTGGAACTCGGGGCCGATGACTACGTGGTCAAACCGTTCTCGGTGCGGGAGCTGAGCGCCCGCATCCGGGCGATCGCCCGACGTCGACGGATCGAGGCGCCGTCGGATACCGGACGCGTGCACATCGACCGGACCCGCCGGGTCACCATGGTGGACGGGGAACCGGTCCAGCTCACCGCCAAGGAGTTCGATCTGCTGGCGGTGCTTGCTGAAGAACCCGGTCGGGTGGTCCCGCGCCATGAGTTGCTGGCCCGGGTATGGGATCCGGTCTGGCACGGCACCGGCAAGTCGCTGGACGTCCACGTGTCGGTGATCCGCCGCAAGCTCGGTGACCCCGGGCTGATCGAGACGGTTCGAGGCGTCGGGTACCGCCTGGTCGAGACCCGGCCATGACCAGGCGGCTGGTGATCGCGCTGGTGTCACTGACCGCGGCGGTCGCGATCGCCCTGGCCGTGCCACTGGGCATCATGGTCAACCGAGACCAGCGTGCGGCGTTCATCTCCGGGCTGCAGGTCGACGCACTGGTCACCGCGGCTCAATTGGGTGCCCAACCCGAGCAACTGTGGCCGGTAACCGTCACCGCTGCCGCAGTGCGGACCGGGGCCCGGGTCGTGGTCGTCCGCCCGGATCTCAGCCTGGCCGCCGACTCCGACCTCAGTGGCCTGGACCGAGCGTTCGACCGTCCGGAGATCAGGCGTGCGCTGGCCGGGGTCCTGGCATCCGACACCCGCAGCTCGACGACGATCGGGGGCGTGCTGCGATTCGTTGCGGCGCCGGTCGTCCAGCAGCAGGCGGTGGTGGCCGCCGTCCGGCTGAGCCTGCCAGAGAATGCGGTGGACAGTGTCAACGCCGGCACCCGGCGGTCCCTGGCGATCTTCATCGCGAGCGTGGTGCTGGCGGCTGCGTTGGTGGCATGGCTGCTGGCCCGATCACTTGCTGCCCCATTGCACCGGCTCGCCGGCGTCGCGCGGCGATTGCCCGACGACCTGACTCTGCGCGGAGACGTCAACCACGGGCCCAGTGAGGTACGCCAGGTAGCGCTCGCACTCAATGCGACGGCACAGCGGCTGGACCGATTGGTGCTGCGCCAACAGCGGGTCACCGCCGACGCTTCCCACCATCTGCGTACCCCGCTGACCGGGATCCGGTTGCGCCTGGAAGCCATCGAGGATTTGGCGCAGCAGGAGTCGGTCCGGACGAACGCGGCCGCTGCGCTCGCCGAGGTGGACCGGTTGGCCCGCCGGGTGGACCAGGTTCTGGAACTCGCGCGAAGTGACGCCGGCCCCGACTCGACCCGCATTCCGGCCTCGGCGATTGTCAAGAGCCGGTTGGCGACCTGGCAGGCGACAGCCGCCCAGAGCCGCATCCTGCTGGAATCGTCGGTTGCACCGGATCTGGTCATTCATGCACCGGCCGGCGTGCTCGACCGGGTCGTCGACGAACTCGTCGGGAACGCCGTGCGGTATGCCCGGCATCGCATCGACGTGCGGCTGACGGCGACGGGAGATCAGGTGACGCTCACCGTTGCCGACGACGGCCCTGGCCTGGCCGCCGAGGAGCGGGAGAGCGTGTTCGAGCGTTTCACCCGCGGCTCCCAGGCCAAGCCAGGCGGGAGCGGCCTCGGGCTCGCGCTGGTCCGCGACAGCGGACGCGCGGTCGGTGGGGACGCGATCGCCCAGGCATCGCCCACCGGAGGTCTGCAGATCACCACGACCTGGCCGACCTGACTTGGTGATCCGGTCAGCGCGCCGAACGCAGGTCGTAGACGATGGACCGTCCCAGGGTCTGGTGGGTGAAGGTCTTCGTCACCCAGGACTCGATCTGCGTTTCCGTGTACGCCTGGGCGGCGGGCCCCAGTTCGGTGAAGCTGATGTAGTCCGACAGGTCGCTGATGACGTAGTAGGTGATCCTCCCGGCCGAGACGTCTGCGGTGAAGCGGGCCAGGGTCGGAGCGGGGTCGGTCCAGGTGTAGCCGCCGATCCCCATCACCGCCTTGTGGGTCGTGGCCAGTTCCAGGATGGCGGCGTTGTTGGAGCCGTTCACCGCTGCCGCCCACGTCGACGTGGTGGCATCGAGCAGGTCCACCAGCGCCGGTGATGGCGTGAACACGGGGCGCCCGGCGTGCACTCGCGGACCCGATGTCGGGAACGCCCCGGTGCTGACCGTGGCCACGGTGGCCAACGTGATGGCCGCCATGCCGATCACGCCGGCCAGCGCACCGAGAACGAGGCCGGTGAAAGCCGCCCGACGGCGCCACCGGGCAGTCAGCAGAAGACAGACCGCCCCGGCCGACGAACCGAACAGACCGATCCACCGGAGCGCCGGCCACCACCCGGGTGCACTGCGATCGAGCAGCACGAAGCCCCAGAAGCCGGTGCAGGCGATCATCGACGCCAACACCCACCGTGCGGCCGCGCTATCGCGAGCTCGCCACAGCTGTTGGCCGGTGACGGCCGTCACGGCGGCCACTGGCGGCGCCATGACCACGGCGTAGTAGGAGTGGGCGGTGCCCTGGAGGAAGGACAGCACCACCGCGGCGCTCACGAGCCAGCCGCCCCAGACAATCAACGCCGCCCGAGTCCTGTCGGTGCGCGCCGGCCGCCTGGTGAACCAAACCTGCGTGAGCAGTCCGATCAATGCCGCCGGCAGCAGCCAGGAGATTTCCGGGCCGAAGGCCGCTCCGAACATCCTGGCCGGGCCGGCCGCATCCGCCAAGCCGCCGGCGGACGTCGCTGCCGGTGCGGCCGCGGTCGACCGGCCGAACAGCCGTCCCACACCGTTGTAGCCGATTGCCAACTGCCACAAGGAGTTGTCCGTACTGCCGCCGATATAGGGCCGGGACCCGGCGGGCCACCAGGCGACCAAGGCGATGTACCAACCGGCCGACACGAACAGTGCCGCAGCAGCCGCACCCAGCTGCACGAAACGGCGGGTCAGCGGCGCGGACGAGGCGATCAGGCAGACCAGCACCAGGGCCGGCACCACCAATAGGGCCTGACCCATCTTCGTCAGGAACCCCAGTCCCACCGTCCCGCCGACCAGGAGCATCCACCCGGCGGCCGCTCGTCCGGCGGCGTCCGTCGCCCTGATCACCCAATACGCAGCGAGGGTGAGCAGCAGGGTGAGGAGGGCGTCCGGATTGTCGAAGCGGAACATCAGGGCCGCTACCGGGGTGAGCGACAGCAGTGCGCCGGCCACCAGACCCGCCACCGGACCGGCCCAGCGGCGCACCCCCGCGTAGGTCAACGCCACAGTCGCCACACCCGCCATGACCTGCGGCAGCAACAGCGCGAACGAGGAAAACCCGAAGATCCGGCAGGACAGCACCATCAACCACAGCGCCGCCGGCGGTTTGTCGACCGTGATGAAATTCCCGGAGTCCAGCGATCCGAACAGCCACGCCTTCACCGATTCGGTGCCTGCCTGCGCGGCGGCGGCGTAGAACGGGTTGGCGTAGCCGTTGGCGGTCAACTCGAACGCGTACAGCGCCGCCGTGACAACGAGCAATCCGGTCAGGGCGGGGCGGACCCAGCCTGGACTACGGTCCAACTTTGCCACTCCCGGTCGCCTGCGCCCCGGAGTCGCCGGTCCGGTAGAGGTCGTAGACGGCAGCACCCGCGGCGACTACGGGCAGCAGCGAAATCAGCACGCCGACGGCCATCGACCTCGGGCCAGGGAAAGCACGGTGCGGCGCCCGCGTCGGGGCCACGGTCGTCACCGCAACGGCCGCGGCGCTCTCCCCCATGTCGACGTGGGTCCGGACCAGCGCGGTCGCCAGGACCCTTTCCTGCAGCCATTCACCGGCATCTGTCGCCGGCGGAACCAGTCCGGGAGAAGTGACCGACAGGATGGCATTCGGCCCGGCCAGACGACGGCGGCCGACCGAATGCCATGCCGTGAGCACCAGTAGCAACGCCGACAACCGCAGCACCACCACCACGGCATGCACCGGCAGAATTTCAGCGGGCAGACCATCGAGTGTCGTCAAAAACTCTGTCCCCAGATTTGTCGCCGACGGCCCGGCTGCTCTACTCGAGCGGCCGGGCCGATTCGGCGTTGTGCAGGTCTTGGATCAACGGCGCCAGATGAGCTTGTGCACGCCCAGATGTTTCGGCAGCGACCGAAGACCCGGGATGAACGGCACCAGGATGAAGCCGAGCATCAGCACCATCATCAGTCCCCAGACCAGAGCGTCGGCGTTGTCCGATGTGGAGAACGGCTTGATCTGGTACCAGAAGGTGTAGAGCCACATCCAGGGCTGGCCCGGATAGTTGCCGCTCTCGTTCATCATGCCCCACTGATCGCCACCGAGATGTTCTGCGACGGCCTGTTCCTCCAGGTAGGCCCCGTCGGCCAGCAGCAGCATCGGCTTGGTCTGATCGGTCGAGTAGAAGCTGTCCGAACCGGTCAGCTGACTCTCCAGGCCACCGCTCTCGGCCAGGGTGAGGAACTTGGTGGCCATCACCGGAACGGGCCCGTAATCGCCGGCGGCGACCTTGGCCGGATTGCCGTCCGGCTCCGCGGCGAGCGCGTCCGCATAGGCGGAAGCCCATTTCACCTGCTGATCAGTGCCGGCACCCAACCAGGTCTGCAGTGCGGCGACCACGGGGGCGTCCCCGGTGAGGCTCTGCAGCGGCTTCACCACCAGGTCGACGGCGCTGTCCACCGGTATCTGTACGCCGAACCACTTCTGCAAGGACAACGGCCCGAGTTTCTGACCCTCGCTGCCGGTGTTGTACGGCGCCCCATAGGTGGCGCTGCCGCTGGTGCCGGCCAATTCTGCGGTGGCCGTGGCCACCACATCCTCCGGCGCCTGTTGCGCCCAACTGGCCAGTGTGATCGGCTGTCGGTCGGGTGAGGAGAAGACCGCCGCCAGGCCTACGGTCAACGCGCCGATGACGATCAGGGCGATGACGAATTCCTTCACCAGGTCGTAGTCCCTGGTGGCGAAATCATGCGAATCGGGGGTTTTGTCCCGGCGGCGCGGTGGCCGAACCATCGTGGTCATTTCGCAGCTACCTCACCGTCGGGCACGGCGTCGAATGGTGGGACAACACCATGTCGCCGCACCAGAACTATGTGCAGAACGACGAGCACCCCAACGATCAACGGCAGCAGCGAGACGTGCCAGAGCAACATCTGTCCGGAATTCAGGACATTGAACTGGCTGCCGATCCCGACCGCGTTGAGGCCGTCCTTGGCTTGGCCGGCGATCCATTGCGAGTCGAAATTGGACTGCGAGAGATAGCCGGTAAAAGCAGTGCCGATCGATCCGACGAAGGCGATGGCACCGGTCATCCAGGTCAGTGCCCGGTTCCCCCGCCAGGCGGCCATGAAGAACTTGCCCCACAGGTGCACCACCATGGTGGCGAAGAACAACTCGACGCTCCACAGGTGCATCGAGTTGATGAAGTGCCCCAGACTCGAGAAATGCCACCAAGCAGCGCCTTTGATCGCCAGCAGGGCGCCGGAGCCGACGACGAAGATGAGTGAGGCCAGGCAGGCAACCCCGAATACGTAGATCCAGGAGCGGACATACGCCGGTTGCCGGTCCGGAAGCCACTGGCCCGGCGGGACTGTCCGGACAATCCGGTTCCGTAGGCCCACCGTCCAGTTCGCTGAATCCTGCTGCTCAGTCTCGGACATCGTGCGCCACCTTGGTCTCGTCATGCGAGTGCGGGAAGGGCAGCACCAGCGCCAGGACGAACACCACGATCATCAGGACAATGATCAGGAGATTGGTCAGCGATATCTGCACCACCCCCATGTTCAGATAAGTGCCCTCGCTCAACGTTTGCATCAAAGGCATATCGCGCGCTCCTCTACGGCTGCGAATGCAGGAATACCGCGCCCGACGGGCGGTCCCGTTCAACAGTGGAATGATGCTCGCGCGGTGGACTGCACCACAGGGTCTAACGTCCCGAATTACCGGGGACCATCGGCTCGCCGGCACTGCCGGGCCCTCGGTGCAACTCGGCGACGTGCCCGCAGCCACCATCCCTGGCCCGGTCGAGCCGAAAAGACCCCGGTGCCCGACAATGGCAGCATGCCCATGATCACCATCGACGCCGCGTCATCGGTCCCGCCGTTCGAACAGGTCCGGTCACAACTCGCCGCCCAGATCCAGTCCGGTCGACTGCCCGTCGGCGCTCGGCTGCCGACGGTGCGCGGCCTGGCCACCCAGCTCGGATTGGCGGCCAACACGGTGGCAAGGGCGTTCGGCGAGCTCGAACATGCCGGCCTGGTGCAGACCAGAGGTCGCGCCGGCACGACCGTCAGCGCCTCCGGCGACGCCGCTCGCGAGCGTGCGGGCGCCGCAGCGCGCGATTATGCCGCCACCGCCAGGAGCGTGGGGATCACCGATCAGGAGGCAATGGACATCGTCCACGCTGCCCTGAAATCGCGCTGATGACGGTGCCCGAGCGGGGAGCCCGGATGAAGGTCGCTGTGCTGGACGACTACCAGCAAGCGGCGGCACGATTCGCGGATTGGGGTTCGCTGGGCGCTGACGTCATCTTTTTCGATCGGCACCTGGCCGGTCCCGACGAAGTGGTCGCCGCACTCGCCGGGTATCAGGCTGTCGTGGCAATGCGTGAACGCACGCCATTCCCGGCTGAGGTGCTCAATCGGTTGACCGACCTCCGACTGCTGGTCACCACCGGTCAGCGGAACGCCGCCATCGACCTGCGGGCGGCTCAAGACTGCGGCATCACCGTCTGTGCGACGGGCTACATCTCCTCACCGACGTTGGAACACACCTGGGCGATCATCCTGGCCGCGGCCCGTCGCCTGCCGACCGAGTTCGCTTCGGTCGCGCACGGGGGGTGGCAGACCACGGTCGGGTCGGGTCTGGCCGGCCGGACCCTGGCGTTGGCAGGGTTGGGCAGGCTGGGTTCAGCGGTGGCCAGGGTCGGCCTGGCCTTCGAGATGAACGTCATCGCCTGGAGCCAGAATCTGACCCCCGAACGTGCCGCCGAGTGCGGCGTCACCGCCGTGTCGAAGGAGGAATTACTCGCCGGCGCCGATGTGCTCTCCATTCACCTGGTGCTGAGCAAGCGCACCCGCGGGCTGATCGGCGCAGCGGAACTGGCGATGATGAAGCCGTCGGCGATGTTGGTGAACACCTCCCGAGGGCCGATCGTCGACGAGGGCGCGTTGATCAATGCGCTCCGGGCGGGCCTGATCGGCGGGGCAGCACTTGATGTGTTCGAGGTGGAACCGCTGCCGGCCGACCATCCGTTGCGGTCACTGACGAACGTGACCCTCACTCCACACCTGGGTTACGTGGTCGAGCAGCAATACCGGATCTTCTATTCCGATGCTGTCCAGGACATCGCCGCCTTCACGGCTGGGACGCCGCTGCGGGTGCTCAGTCCTGCACCGCCTGCCGGCAACTGACGGTAGGCGGAGAATGAAGCTTCTGATTCTGGGCGGTGGAGGCTTCCGGGTGCCGTTGATCTATCGTGCGCTCGCCCGGCGGAACCGGCTGGGGATCGATGAATTGGTGCTCTACGACGTGGACCTGACCAGGGCCAAGCTCATCGCCGGGGTGCTGGAACCGGTTCCCGGGCTCCGGGTGGACGTGACCGACTCCCTGCGCCATGCCATGACCGGCGCCGACGTGGTGTTCTCCGCGATCAGGGTGGGCGGGGCCGCCGGACGGGTGCGAGACGAACGACGCGCGTTGCGCCTCGGCGTCCTCGGTCAGGAGACCGTCGGTGCCGGCGGACTGAGCTTCGGTCTGCGCACACTGCCGGTGGCGTTACAGGCCGCCAGGATGCAGGCCGAATTGGCGCCGCGAGCCTGGCTGATCAATTTCACCAATCCGGCCGGCCTGATCACCCAGGCCCTGTCGGAGGTGTTGGGCCACCGGGTCATCGGGATCTGCGACTCCCCCGTCGGACTCATCCGGCGGGTCGGCCGCGCTCTCGAACTTCGCCCGGATGACCTGGACTACGACTACGCCGGCATCAATCACCTTGGCTGGCTGACCGGGCTGCGTCAGGGCGGTCAGGAGATGCTGCCGGCTCTGCTGGGCGACGACCAGCTGCTGAGAAGGACGGAGGAGGGGCGGCTCTTCGACCCGGATCTGCTCAGGTCGCTGGGCGCGATACCGAACGAATACCTGTACTTCTACTACGCGGCAAGGGAAATCACCGCTGCGCTGACCGGGAGCCGCACCAGGGGCGAGGTGATCCTGGCCGACCAGGACGACTTCTACCGCCGCGCGGCCGCACATCCCGCACAGGCGCAGCAGCTGTGGCAGCAGGCCCGCTCCCATCGGGAGGAGACCTACCTGGCGGAGGCCCGTACCCAGGACCGGGACCCAGCGGACCTCTCCGGCGGCGGTTACGAGCAGGTCGCGCTCGACGTCGCCGAGGCGCTGACCTCAAACCGACCCGCCGAGCTGATCGTCAACGCCCGCAACGGCTCGGCCCTTGCCCAACTCCCGGGGCACGTCGTGGTCGAAACCCGCTGCATCGTCGACGGTAGCGGGGCCCATCCGCAGCCGGGTCCGGACCTCCCGCTGCATCAGCTCGGTCTGATCGCCTCGGTCAGGGCCGCGGAGGAATCGATCATCCAGGCCGCCGTGCTCGGCGACCGGGAGGCTGCTGTGCACGGATTCGCGATCCATCCGTTGATCGGATCCCGGCAGCTCGCCGCCGATCTCGTCGCATCGATCGTGGCGGACGAGTCGACAGTGGCGTCTCTGCTCGGCGCCGATTGACGCCTCGCTCAGGCATCCGACAGCCGGGCGATGGTGGCCACCGCTCTGCGGAGCGATACCGCAGGATGGCTGGGCAGTTCGTCGGCCAGGAAGCCATAGCTGTTCGCCAGCACCCCAGCCGATCTGGACCCCGTTGCGGCAGCCTGGCGGACACCGGACAGCCAGTCCGCCAGATCCCCCCACCCTGGAGCGGCCAGCGAACCGCCGACCTGCTGCACCGAGAGCGCAGCGCACAGATTGGCGAAGGCCATCCGGTTTCGCAGCGGCCACCCGCGCAGGGATCCGAGGATGAACGCGGCGTCGAAGACGTCGCCGGCCCCGGTGGCGTCAACGGCGTTCACCGGGAGCGAGGGCACCCACTCCTCCTCACTGGTGACGGAGTCGATGCCGATCGACCCCTGGCCCCCGCAGGTGACCACCACTACGGGTACCAGTTCGGCCAATGCAAGCAGCGCAGCCCTCGGGTCCTCGGTCCTGGTATAGGCCATCGCCTCGATGCTGTTGGGCAGGAAGGCATCCAGTTCGGCCAGCCCGGTCAGTTCGTCGGGGCGCCACTGGCCACTCGGGTCCCAGCCCACGTCACCGAACAGTCTCGCCCCCTTGGCTTTCGCCTTGGCGACCCACGGCTGCGCCGACTCCTCCAGGCTGATGAACCCGACCCTCGTGACGGGCGGGTCGGCCACCAGGTCCGAACCCTGGATGGGCGAATCGTGGGCGTGTGTCACCATTGCCCGATCTCGTTGTACCGCAAGCGATACCGTCACCGGAGAGTGCCAGTTGGCGACCCTGCGCGACTGGCTGAGATCGACGCCCTCCTGCTCGAGGGTGCGCCACAGAAAGTCGCCGTACACATCGTCGCCGAAGGTCGACGCCAGGCCGGTTCGCAGACCCAGCCGGCTGGCGGCGATGGCCAGGTTCGCGATTCCGCCTGGACAGGAGCCCATGCCTTCGGCATGGATCTCGGTGCCCGGCACCGGCTGCGAGGGCAACCCGGTGAGCACCATGTCGAAGAAGGTGGTGCCCTGCATGAACAGATCCAGGGTCACTGCCTTCCCCACTGTCTGCACCTGGTCTGCCTCGCCGCGCTCCACTTGTCCACCCTTGCACGGAAGTGCGTTGCGCGCCCTACTGGCTGAGCTCTACCAGGCGTAGTCCTCGGGAGCTGTCTTGTGGCCAGGGACGATGTCGTCCAGCTTGGCCAGCCGGTCCGGCCGAGACGGGCGTATTCCATGGCCCGAGTATGGGTCGATGTCACGAACCCTTGTGCTCGGCCCCGCCCAGGTACTACTACTGGACGAGTGACCAGGCAGCCGATCAGGAGATGGTCATGAACCGGAACCTGTTCAATGCCGACCACGAGGCGTTCCGGGACAGCATGAAATCGTTCGTCGACCGCAGCCTGCGGCCGAACTTCGAGCGGCACAGCCGGGAGCATCGCATTGACCGCGAGACCTGGCTGGAAGCAGGAAGAACGGGGTTCCTGGGTCTGGAAGTGCCGCAGGAATACGGTGGTTCGGGCGCCGGCGACTACCGTTTCAACGCCGTGTTCAACGAGGAACTGGCGAAATTCGGTGCGGGCTATGCGTCCTGCTTCGGAATCCAGACCGACGTGGTTGCTCCCTACCTTGTCGATCTGGGACCCGAGGAGCAGAAGAAGGAATGGCTACCGCGATCGTGTACGGGTGAGATCGTCACCGCAATTGCGATGACCGAGCCGTCCGGTGGCTCCGACCTGGCGAATCTGATGACCAGGGCGACGCCCAGCGGTGCCGACTGGATCATCAACGGCGCCAAGACTTTTATCACCAACGGTGGTTCCGCGGACCTGGTCGTGGTGGCTGCCCGCACCGGTCCGGGTAAGGGCGCCAAGGGGATCAGCCTCTTCCTGGTCGACGCCACCCTGCCGGGATTCGAGCGCGGACGAATTCTGGACAAGGTCGGCCAGCCGGAGTCCGACACCGCCGAGCTGTCCTTCCATGATCTGCGGGTTCCGACCGATGCGCTGCTCGGCGAGGTCGGCAGCGGGTTCATCTCGCTGATGCAGCGGCTGCCGCAGGAACGTATTGGTGTCGCCATCGGCAATGTCGCCAACACCGCACAGATTTTCGATGAGACCTTGGATTACGTCAAGCAGCGCAAGGCGTTCGGGCAGAGCATCGGCAGCTTCCAGCACAACAAGTTCCGCCTCGCCGAGATGTCGACCAAGATAGAAGTCAGTCAGGCCTTCGTCGACAAATGCGTGCTCGCTCACACCACCAAGGACCTCGGCGCCGAGGAGGCGGCGATGGCCAAGTGGTGGTCGGCGCAGGTGCAGAGCGAAGTTCTCGACGACTGCGTCCAGCTGTGGGGTGGCTACGGGTACATGAACGAATACCGAGTGGCCCGTGCCTGGAAAGACGCTCGGGTCAACAAGATCTGGGCCGGATCGAACGAGATCATGAAGGAACTGATCGGCCGGAAGCTCGGCCTGTAGCAGTCCGCCGACCCTGGTCCGATCAGCTGTGGTAGTACCCGGCGACATCGGCGACCAGTCCGACGGTACCGGCGCCGTTCATCGTGAGCTTCACCAGGCCGGTCGTGCTCACCGGCACGATGACAAGGTTCGCCACCGTCTGCCCACGGACGAAATTCAGGTTGGACGTCGCCGGCTGGGCGACGCCGGCCGAGTAGGTGGTCAGGTGCCCGCTGCCGGTCGCACTGACGGCCACCACGTTCAGGACCACGGCCGTCACCCGGGTCCCGGGGACGCCGCCGCTTCCGGTCACCTTCAACGCGAAGGTGCCATTGTTTCCAAGAGGCCTTGACAGGCCGCCGGTGTTGCTGCGGCTGTCCAGCAGCCGGGCCGGGGTCAGCGCGGTGAAAGTGCCGGCCGCCGCGGCGGCACCGCTGATGAAGAACCCGGACACGTCGGCGATCACGTTGGTTCCGCCGCCGCCCGACACGAAGATCTGCACCTTGCCGTTCAGGACCGGGGCCATCACCAGGTTGGCGACCGTGCCGCCGGCCGGGAAGTTGAGGTTGGACGCGTTCGGCAGCCGGACGGGATCGGGATAGACGGTCAGGTGGCCGGCGCTCCGGGATCCGGTCACCGTCACGTTCAGCGCCACCGCCGAGACACCGCTCTGCGGGACACCCGCACGACCGAGTACCTGCAGCGTGAGCCGGCCGTTGCTCGGCACCGCGACCGCCCGGGCTCCGGTGCCGATGCGGGTGTCGAGAAGCCGAGCCGGGTTGAGCGGCCGCAACGTACCCGGCACCCTGGGGACCCCCCGCAGGTAATAGCCGGCAACGTCCGCGATCAGGTCGGCGCCGGCGTAGGTGTAGAGCCGGATCTTTCCGTCAGTGCCGACCGGGGCCAGGACCAGATTCGGTACCGTCTGGCCCTTCACGTAGTTCAGGCTGGACGCCACGGATTTGGCAGCGCCATCGGGATAGACGCTGACGTACCCCGGGCCTGCAGGATTGGTGACCGTCACGTTGACAACCACGGCGGACACCCCGGATGCGGGGACTCCGCCACGGCCCAGCACCTGCACCGCCACCGATCCGTTCGCCGGCACCGGGCCGCGGCGCGCCCCGGTCCCATCTCGGGTGTCCAGCATGCGGAAGGCCTTGACCGGTGTGAAGGCCCCCGCGTTGCCGACGGTCCAGGTGAAAGTGGCGGAACTGGTGGCAGGGGTGGCGTCGGTGACCGATACGGTAACCGCGCTGGTGCTGACCTGCGTCGGCGTACCGGAGACCACGCCGCTCGCCGACATGCGCAAACCGGTCGGCAGGCCGAACGCTCGAAAGGTCACTGGAAAGCGCGCCCGACCCGCGGTGACCGCAAGGCTGACCGGATTGTTGATCGACGAGACCTGATTGCCGGGATTGTTGATGCTGACCGACTGCGGCGACCGGAATGCCGTCACCCCGCTCGGGGTGCCCAGCCCGGTCGGGCCGTCCCAACCGGTTGCGGCCGTGCACAGCAGGTTTGGCGAGCAGCTGCCGTTGTTGCCCGTAGTCACATCGTGCAGGGCGGCGGGCGCTGCATAGAGATAGGACGCCGGGTGATCGGCGGCGAAAGGTGGTCCGGCAAGCGCGAACACGGCGGCGATGATCGGCGCCCCGGCGCTCGTACCGCCGGACACAGACCAGTCACCGTACATCGATCCCCGTTGGTATACCGCGACGCCGGTGTTGGGGTCGGCGACCGCCGAGACGTCGTTGCCTGCCCGCTTGGCGCATACCGATCCGGCGATGATGTGCTGCCAGCTGGGTTTGGCCACAAAGGCGGAACAGCCTGATCCGGTGCCCACACCCCAGTTCGTCCCCCACGCCGTCTCCGACCAACCGCGGCTGGTGGCCGCTGTGACCAAAGACGTACCGCCGACCGCAACAGTATGCGTGGAGGTCGACGGATAGCTCACCCCGTTCGCGTACCCCCAGTCGCCGGAGGAGACGGCGTAGACCACACCGGTGTGATTGAAATAGGTGGTGTCGTAGTAGGCCTCGTTCCCGGTTTCCTGACCGCCCCAGCTCATCGAGACATACTTCGCACCAAGGGTGGTGGCCCTGGCCACCGCAGTGAAGAGATTGTCGCCGCTGTCGTTCGCCTCGATCAGGGTGATCTTGCACTTCGGGCAGACCGCGGAGACCATGTCGAGATCAAGGGCCGTCTCGCCGGCCCAGCCGGCGTCATAGGCAGGCAACGGCGAGCTCAGCCCGTTCTGGTTCAGCTTCCGGAAACACCCGTTGGCGGTGGTGCAGACCGGCAGCCCGTAGGTGGCGCGATAGGTCGCCAGATCAGACTCGGCATTCGGGTAGCCGTAGGCGTCGATGATGTAGACGGTCTGATTCGCACCGGAGGTCGACGACGGCAGGGCATACGCCGACTGCAGGGCGGCCGGGCCGTATCCCTGGGGTGTCGCGGCGGCCGCTGCCGGCTGGCGAAGACCGATGCGGTGCAACGAGTAGCAGGTGTAGGTACCCGGTGCCGGATGGGTGGGGCAGCCGGGCACGTAGTCCACCCCAGTGGCGGCGGATGGCGGCTGACCGAAGGGAGCAGCCGGCGCGGCGGTGACCGGCACCGGGGCGAGGATGGCAGCGACTGCCAGCAGGGCAGACAGGACAAGACGTCCGGCGAATCTCAAGGTCTTGTCCTTCGACAGTTGGCTGATGGTCGGATCGGCGGCGTCCACGCTGGCGAGATAACAGCTGGCTACGCAGCCGTGGCACTTCGCTACAGGATGACAGGCCGACGCACCGCCTGATGGCCGAACCTGACCAATTACCCCTGATGAGAGGAAGATCTACGCTCTCGGGTGATCCGGTCGTTCGAGGGTGTCACCGGTCGTTCCGCTCAGCCCATCAGATCGGCGATGGCAGTCGTCCTGGTCGGTGTCATCCTGACCAGCAACTCCCCGGCCACTGCGTTCCGGCGGCCGAATTGCTCAGCCTCGTCGGCCGGCACATAGCGGCGGGCGATCCGGATGGAGAGCGGGAGCATCGCTTCCAGGTCGTCGGACAGCGTTGCCGTTCCTTCGACCATGACGAACGAGTAGGGCGGCTGCTCGAGATCCACCGCCAGCGACAGCCGGGGATCGCGGGCGAGTGACCTGCCCTTCACGGTGTCCGCGCCGGTCATGAACACCAGATCGGTACCGTCCAGAACGAACCAGACCGGCACGACGTGGGGCCGCCCGTCGGGCCGCACGGTCGCGACCTTGCCGGTCCGGCTTCCCTCAGTCAGAAACGAGCGGATTTCTTCGGGTGTCATCGCGTGTGCCATGGGTCCAAGGATGCCAGCACGCCGCGGGCATCGGACGGGCGGTTGTGCAACCCTTCACAGCATGACCGTTGCCCAGCCCATCGTTCGTTGGCGGGCGCAGCGGGCGGCCCACCCTGTCGCTCTGGTGCTGGCTCTGCACGGTCGCGGGGCCGACGAGTCGTCGCTGGATGCCCTGACAGATCAGCTGCCCGATCGCCTGGCCGTTGTCGCGCTCCGCGGGCCGATCCCGGTCGGTCCCGGGTTTGCCTGGTTCGAGAACCGCGGCATCGGGCGCCCGCTCGAGGCAAGCCTGGCCGACAGCATCGCCTGGGTGCGAGCCTGGCTCGACGCGACCTGGCCCGGACCGGTCTATCTACTGGGCTTCTCCGGCGGCACGGCCATGGCCGGCGCACTGTTGCTGGCCGACCCGGCACGTTTTGCGGGTGCGGTGCTGCTCTCCGGTACGTTGCCGTTCGACGCCGGCCTGCCGACAATTGACGGCCGGCTCGCCGGCATCCCGGTCTTTCACGGTCACGGTGAACTGGACAGCGTCATCCCATCGGATCTGGTTGACCGGACCACCGGCTACCTGGCCGGCCCCGCCGGATCCGAAACGGTTCAGCACCTGTATCCGGGCCTTGGCCACAGCATCGACAGGCAGGTGTTGCGCGACGTGGTGCAGTGGTTCTCCAGTCAGGCCTTGTCACTCGGCGACAGCGCGGAATGAATGATTTCGCAGGCATCCTGCAGGCGATTACCCAGGTAGGTGCCCGGTAATTGGATCCGGTGCCGGGGCGAGCTGAACGAGTTTCCCGCATAGAAAAGCGGAATGTGCAGGTCGCGGACAGCATTGAGCGAGGCAAGGGCGCGGCGGCGACCGGTGGGCAGGTGCGACACGATGACCACTCCGGCCGCTCCGGTCGCGGCTGCTGCGGTGGTGAGAGAGGCAGTGGACGTGTGGGCGCCGAGTATTCGGCACGGCCAGCCGCGATGTCGGAGCAGCAGCGCCAGCGCCTCGAGACCGATGGTGTGCAGATCGCCGGGGCCGCAGGCGAACACGACGGGAGTGCGCATGACGGGTGCCGGAGCGAACGCACTGCTCTTGTCGAGCCAGGCGCGGGCAGCCTCCGTCGTCAGGTGCTCCTGGGTCATGTCGCAGCGTCCGGTCTCCCACCACAGGCCGATCTGCCTGATGCCCGGCAGGAGCACCTCGTCGATGCATCCGTCAAGGCCCAGCACGTCGGCAGCGCGACTGAGCTCGGCCCGCATGCCGTCGGTGTCGGAGCGATCGGAGGCATCCAGGAACCGGCGGATGAGATCCGCGGCCGGCCCGTCGATGCCCAGCAGGGTCCTCACCGACTGAGCGGCGATGCTGGCTCTGGTGCCCCTGGCGATCTCATCACGCATCAGGCGCAGGGTGTGCATCTCCGTGCCCGTGTAGCGCCGGTGCTTTCCGGGCACCCGGGTGGATTCGGGGATTCCGTATCGCAGTTCCCACGACCGCAGGGTCGGCATCGGGACCCGGAGTATTCGGGACGCCTCGGCGATGGGTACCCCTTCGGATGCGTACCGGTCGGCGACCTCGGTCGGGCTTGCGGTGCTCACCGGAGCGACGCCAACGACGGACGAGCCAAGGACAACGTTCCGGCCATGCGCAGCAGCTTCCGATCAGTTCCGGCACAGTGCCCCACCGAACCCCGGGTTCACTCGAGGACAACGGGTCCACCAGGAGCACACGACTCCTGCCGGGCAGGAATCCTCTACCAGCATGCCCAATCAAGCCTGGGCACGCAATCACCAGGCTATGCAAACCACGCCCTGACGCGCACAGTTTCGTCCTCCCGGCTAAGTGCGCGTCAACAGCTCAGCGGTAGAGCAGGTCCCGGATCTCGGCGGTCTCGGCGGCCGGGAGGCGGCGGAGAAGCGCGTCCAGTTCCGCACGATCGGCCGGCGTGGATGATTCGGCCAACTCGCGCTGCAGCGCCTGACGGCGTTCACGGGTGAGAGTGCCCACCCCGACCTTCTGGCGCAGCGAGTCGATATCGGTGATCGGGTTCATGTTCTTCCCTTGTTCGAGAGCCACCGGTGAGACGCTCGCGCTGCCGGTGCATACAGATTCGGTTGTACATGCTGCCGGAGCGCACACTAGTTACTGATCCAAGATAGTTCGGATGCTGCACAAATCGGGTGCAAAATGTCGAAGGTCGGCCGTCGACGGCTCAGGCCGCGCGCATCCGGACGCGCTCGATCATCTGGGTGTAAACGCTGTCGAGGTCCTCGCCGGACCTTTCCAGCATCGCGTCGAGCTCCTGGATGTCCGACGGGCTCGTGTAGGTGCTCAGCTCCTGCTCGACGCGATGCTGCAGTGCCCTTGCCGTACGGCGTGCGCGGTAGGAGTCCATGACGGAACTCCAGCGGGTCTCGTGGTCGTGCCCTGGGCTGGTTACGTTCGACGAATTCTGATCTGTTGTGGTCATGCCTCCATCTTGAACGATCAAGACCCATGCGTCCAATGACCATATTGGCGTCAACTCTTGCGCTACAGTCATCGATTGTGGATATCGATTCCCTACGATGGTTCCAACAGATAGCCGACGGGGCCACGATGACGGACGTCAGCGAGAGCGAGTACATCACCCAATCAGGCGTCTCCAGGGCACTGACCCGGCTCGAGAACGAGGTCGGCACCCAGCTGCTGCGAAAGAGCGGGCGCAACCTGCGCATGACGCTCGCGGGAGCGGCGTTCAAGCGTCACGTCGACGCGATGCTGCATCAACTGGACGACGGGCTTGCGGCCGTCGACCAGCTGGTGGACCCCGAGACCGGAACCGTGGCGGTGGCCTCCCAGCTCTCGCTCGGCACCTGGCTGCTACCGAACCTGATCAGCACCTTCCGTACCGACCACCCGGACGTCCGCTTTGCCCTGCGGCAGGTTCGGGACGAGCTCACCACCTCGGTACTGCAGGACAGTCGGGTCGACCTGGAGATCACCACAGTCAGGCCGACCGAGCGGACTGTGCAGTGGCACACCTTGCTGCTCGAACCCCTGTGGCTGGCCGTTCCGACCTGGCACCGGCTGGCCGACCGGAAGCAGATCCGGCTGGCCGAGGTGTCGGCCGAGCCCTTCGTCGTCCTCCGCACGCCGTCTCTGCTCCGTCGACAGACCGAGGAGCTGTGCGAGCAGGCTGGATTCGCCTTGACGGTCGGGTTCGAAGGAGAGGACATCCCGACCATTCGCGGATTCGTGGCCGCTGGTCTCGGCGTTGCGGTGGTCCCGGCACTGCATGAAGGTTCACCCGAGTCGATGGCCGGCGCCATCCGTCACCTGCGTCTGACCGACGTCGGAGCAGCACGGGAGATCGGCCTCGGTTGGTCGACCGAACGCAAGACGCTGCCCTCTGCCGAGCTGTTCCGCCAGCACATCATCGACAGGTCGATCGCCAGCACTCTGCCCGCCCTGGCCGGAACGGTCTGACCCACACTGCTCCACAGGGGCAACGGAACATCACCAACGCAGCTGTCAGATCTGGGATTTGCCGCCTTGGTCGGACTTGTTGGAACCCGCCTCGAGCGAGTCGCCGACCGGCAGTTCGTTATGCCCGCCGAACTGCTGACGCATCGCGGAGAGGACCTGGTTGGCGAAGTGGTCCTCACCGCGCGAGGCGAACCGCTCGAACAGCGATGCGGCCAGTACCGGCACCGGGACACCGATGTCGATGGCCGCCTTCACCGTCCACCTGCCCTCGCCGGAATCGGAGACCCGCCCGGCCAGGCCGTCGAGCGTCGGATTGGCCTGCAATGCGGCGGCTGTCAGATCGAGTAACCAGGATGAGATCACCGACCCGCGGCGCCACACCTCAGCCACCTTGGCCGTGTCGACGTTGAACTGGTAGTACTCCGGCTCTTCCAGCGGGGCGACCTCCGCGGAGTGCTCGGCGGACCGGATGCCGGCGTCGGCGTTGTCGAGAATGTTCAGCCCCTCGGCGAAGGCGGCCATGATGCCGTACTCGATTCCGTTGTGGACCATCTTCACGAAGTGCCCGGCCCCCGACGGGCCGCAGTGCAGGTAACCCTGCTCCTCGGCGGCCAGTGGACCGGATCGGCCGGGGGTGCGCTCGATCTCGCCGGCCCCCGGCGCGATGGTCCTGAGGATCGGCTCGATCGTCGCGATGGCGGTGTCGTCGCCCCCGACCATCAGGCAATAGCCGCGCTCGAGACCGAAGACACCCCCGCTGGTGCCGATATCGACGTAGTGAATGCCCTTTTCGCGCAGCTTGGCCGCCCGCCGGACGTCATCGCGGTAGTTGGAGTTGCCGCCGTCGATGATGATGTCGCCCTCTTCGAGCAGCTCGGCCAACTTCTCCACCGTCTGACCGGTGATTCCAGCCGGGATCATCACCCAGGCCACGCGGGGGCGAGTCAGTTCGGCGACGAATTCGCCCAGCGTGGGCGCGCCGGTGGCCCCTTCGCCGGTCAGCGCCTTGATCGAGTCGGCACTGACGTCATAGACGACGCAGTCGTGGCCGTCGCGCATGAGCCGCCGAACGATGTTGGCTCCCATCCGGCCGAGGCCGATCATTCCGAGCTGCATATCGAGAACTCCCTCTGACGTGGCGCAGCTAGCGGGCTATCTGCGGCTGGCAAAACTGACGTCGCCAAGATTAGGCCCAACGGCCTGGATCGCTGCCGCTAGGTCGGTGCCGGAACGCCAGGCACTCTCCACCCGAGGCGTGCCGTCGCCGCACCACTGATCGCCGGTCAGCCAGACGTTCCGGCCCTCGGCCTCGACGAGCCCGAACGTCGCGTCGTGTCGGCCGGCCGGCTTGGCGAAGGTCCACCGGTGCTGGTGGGTCCACAGTGGTGCCGCGATACCGAGGAGGTCGCGCAGGGCCGCCACCACCGGAGCCGCGGCGCCCACCGGATCTCCCAGATGGCAGCGGGCGAGCGCCGCAGTGGTGTGGGCGACCAACACCGGGGCGCCGTCACCGCGGCGGGCTCCGTCGTCCACGACGAACTCGACGTCCGGGTGATCGTTGACGAACACGGCGTCCGCGAAGGTCCAGTCGCGATCGGCGAATCCGCAGACCACGGCGATCACCGGGTCGTAGTCGACCGCGGCGGGCACCGTTATCAGCCGTGCCGCCTGCGGGTCCGGCATGGCCAGAACCACCTCACCGGGGGGCAGCGCGGCCAGCGTGACCGGATGCCGGACCTGGATGTCACCCAGCACCGCCCTGACCAGTGACCTCAGACCGCCCGGGGTGGCCCAGCGCATCGGCCCCGGCTTCTGCTCCAACGAACCGCCGGGCGTCAGCACGCCAAAGGTGTCGGTCCATTCCCGAGCCAGGCCGGCCGCCGCCCACTCGTCCGCCAGCGCTGCAAATGCGTTGTCTCGCAGGGTGAAGTAGCCGGCACCGATATCCACCCGTCGTCCGTGCAGCTCGGGCGAGGCCATCCGGCCGCCGACCGCCCGCCCGCGGTCGAACACCTGCACGGGGCGTCCGGCGGCCTGGAGTGCGATGGCGCAGGCGGCTCCCGCCATCCCAGCGCCGACGATGGTCACGATGCCGTTCCCCGGTTCCGGCCACGCCTGTGGTGAAAGTTCCATGCCACCAGTACTACCGCAACCGCGGACTGCCCTCGAGTTCCTCTGCCTCGCAGATCCGCCGGTACACCTTGTTCCGGGAACGGAGCACCACGGCGGCGAGCACAGCGGCCAGCAGCGAGCCGACCAGTACGCCGACCTTGACGTGCTGGTCGGTCGCGCTGCCAGGACCGAAAGCCAGTTCGCCGATCAGCAGGGAGACCGTGAACCCGACGCCGGCCAGTGTGGACAGGCCCAGCACATCCGCCCAGGAGAGATCGTCGTCCAGCTTCGCCCCGGTGAATCTGGACATCAGAAAGGTGGATCCGAAAATACCGATCGTCTTGCCGACCACCAGTGCCACCACGATCCCGATTGTGACCCGGTCGGTCAAGGACTGCCCGAGACCGTGCAGCCCGCCGACCGTCACACCGGCCGAGAAGAGCGCGAACACCGGCACAGCCAATCCGGACGACAGCGGCCGCAGCCGCCGCTCGAAATGCTCGGCAAGACCGGGACCCGCTTCCGGGCCGCCATTGCGCTCGCTCCTCAGCACCGGGACTGTGAACGCCAGCAACACCCCGGCCACCGTGGCGTGCACACCGGATGCGTGCACCAGGGCCCAGGTCAGTGCCGCAAGGGGAACCAACAGGTACCAGGACCGGACCCGGCGCTGCACCAACAGCCCGAACAGGGCCAGCGGAATGATTGCCAGCAACAACGGCAGGAGCATCAGCGAGCTGGAATAGAACACCGCAATGATCGTGATCGCGAGCAGGTCGTCCACCACCGCCAGGGTCAGCAGGAAGGTCCGCAGTCCGGCCGGCAGGTGAGTGCTGATGACAGCGAGAACGGCGAGCGCAAAAGCGATGTCGGTTGCGGTGGGAATCGCCCAACCGCGTAGATCGGCGCCGCCGCCGAGGTTGATCAACGCGAACAGCAACGCCGGAAGGGCGACTCCGCTGACGGCTGCCACCACCGGGATCGCGGCTCGCCGAGGGTCCCGGAGGTCGCCGGCAATGAATTCGCGCTTGAGTTCCAGTCCGGCGACCAGGAAAAAGACGGCGAGCAGTCCGTCAGCCGCCCATTGCCCAACGGTCAATTCCAGATGCAGCGAGGGAAAACCGAATGTCCAATCACGAACCGACCCATAGGATTTGGACCACGGTGAATTCGCCCACACCAGTGCGACCACGCTGGCCGCCAGCAACAATGCCCCGCCAACGGTTTCTTTTCGGAGGATTTCGGCAACACGGCCGGCCTCGGGCCAACTGCCGCGGCTGAGCAGGGACGGTCGAATCTCGTCGGACATGTTGGCTCCTACAAACATCGGCGCGGTGGAAAATCGGTCGGCTGTGCAATTGCCGACCAGACTTCCCGGCGCACCCCCACCATCCTACCGGCTCGAACTCACGCAGTCGCCGGCCGCACGTCCTGGGCGACAAGCGGGCGAGCCACTGAGAAATATTCCCTCTGGCAGGTCGCCGTCGATGTCGCTGTGACTTTCCTCCCAGTAGAAGTGTTTCATTGTGGGCTATTTATTTTCTGCTCTCCGGCGACCTTCCACAGGAATTCCCCGCCGACGGACCGGCTATCCGGGGACGGCGCCGATCAGGCGACCCACCAGGAACGTCACCACAACGGCGACGGCCCCGAGCAGCAACTGCCGGAGCCCCGACCGCCGCATCGGCCGGCCGGTCAGCCGACCGACGACCACGCCGCCGGCCACCAGTGCGGCGGCCGTGATGACCATGGAGGCCAGCAGGCCGGGGAACCCGAAGAGGTACGGGATCATGGGCAGCAGCGCACCGATGGAGAAGGCCACCAACGACGCCGCGCCGGCGGTGACCGCCGACGGCAGGTCCTCGGCGTCCAGCCCGAGCTCGTCGCGGGTGTGCAGGCGCAGGGCCATCTCGGGATCCTTGGACACCGCCGCGGCCATCTTCTGTGCCGTTTCGGTGTCTGCGCCGTACCCGCGGAATGTTTCGGTCAGTTCCGCCTGCTCGGCTGCCGGAAACTGCTCGTGCATCCGTCGTTCGACGGCGACTTCCGCATGTACCAACTCGTTCTGGTTGGTCACCGAGATGTATTCACCGGTGCCCATCGAGAAGGCCCCAGCGACCAGACCGGCCAGACCGGTCAACACGATGGTGTGGACCGACCCGCCGCCGCCACCGACGCCGGCGATCAGCGACGCGTTGGTCACCAGACCGTCAACAGCACCGAACACGGTGGGGCGCAACCACCCTCCGGAGACGTCACGATGCCGGTGCGACCACCCCGACCGCAATGCCGCCTCGGTCACCGCACGGTCCCGGGCCGCGGTCGCGGACTCACTTCGCTCGTCTGTCACACCGCGATTGTCCTACAGGTACCGTCACCGCAGAGCCGCGACTGGACACCGAAGCACCGGTGTGGACGTCAGAGGAGGTAGTGGGCAAATGCTGGAACGAAGCCACCCGACTGCCGCGGGTCTGATGTCCGGGCACCATCAGTCCCTACTGCGCGGGACTGCCGTCGCCGAGGCCGCCCGAATGCTGGTCTCGTCCGGCCTGCCGATGGTCGTCGTCCGGGATGCGGACGGCCGCCTGGCCGGCGTGCTGACCGAGCACGCGATCCTGGCCGCAGTGGCCGACAACGCCACGGCGCCCGGCCGGGTCGTCGATGAGTTGATGAATGATGACCCGGCGTTCGTCGCCGATTACGCATCGGTGGAATGGATTCTCGTCGAGATGGTCGATGCCGGCACCTGGTCGCTGCCGGTCACCGACTCGCAGCATCGCCTGATCGGGGTGGTCAGCCTGACCGACCTCGCGGCCGTGGTCTTTCCGGCCCTGCTCGCCGACACCTGGAATCAGATCGTCCGCAGTCGCTCGCTGTAAACCCCCGGTAAGACCACCCTGTTTCAATGCCCACTGTGAGCGAGATCACAGTCTTTGTTGTCTGTTTTGGGTGAATTGCCCGTAAGGTACCTGTGAGTCACATTGTTCACCCGGACGGCTTAGTCGAAGGTGGATTCTCACAATTTCGATTACCGCTAGTAACGACTGCTCCCTGTTGACCGACCCGGTGTCCAGCTCGGACCTCCGTTTGGCGCTATCAGATAGGTAAATTGTGGTCAACACTGCAGTGAAGTCGCCAGTCCGATTTGTGGCAGCCGCCTTGCTCGTCAGCGCCGCCGCAGCACACGTTCCCGTCATCGGGGACCACCTGAGCGAGGCGCCGTACATCGGTGTCCTCTTCGTTGCCCTGGCGGTGAGTTGTGTGACGGCAGCCGTTCTGCTGGTGCGGGCAGACGATCGCCGACTGTGGATGGCCGTGCTGGGAACCTGCGGTGCGGCGGTGCTGGCCTACGTCTGGAGCCGCTCCATCGGCTTGCCCGAAATCAAAAGGTGACATCGGCAACTGGACCGAACCGCTCGGCGTCGTCTCGGCGACCTCGGAATCGCTGGTGGTGCTGCTGTCAATGGTGGCGCTCACCGCTCGACAGGGCCACCGGACGGCACCCCCGAGGTTTGCGCCCAGCCAAGTGGTTGTCGCAGTGGTAGTGGCGCTCCTCGGGCTCGGCTGGACAGGCGTGGCAGCTGCCGGGCCCGGCATGCCGGCGATGTCGGCAGCGGCCATGGGACCGCCAACGTGCGGTCAGAGTCCCGCCGAGCTGCCTTCGGTGGTGCCTTCGCCGGTGACGACCCCTTTCGTCGACAACGTCGGGCAGCCCGTGGTCGCTGTCACCGACTCGGCGAACCACTACACGCTGAGCGCCCATATGGACACGCATTCGTTCGCCACCGGTTGGCCTGCGGTTCCGACCATGGGATACGACGCGGTCAAGGTCACCCATGGTGTCAACACGGTGCTCAGCCACATGGCTTACCTGGGCCCGACAATCGTCACGAAGCAGGGAACACCCATCCAGGTGACGATCAAGAACGATCTCCCGGCGGGTGTTGACCTTTTCCCCCAGTGGGGCATGGATCCACAGAACACTGTGGTTCTGCATCGCCACGGCGGCCTGCAGCCGGCCCTGAGCGACGGCGCACCGGATCAGATGGTCGCACCCGGTGGAGCAACGCGTACCAACGACTACCCGAACAACCAAGCCGCCGCACCGATCTGGTACCACGACCATGCTGACGAGACCACCTCCTTCAACGTCTACGCGGGCCTGGCTGGCTACATGCCCAACACCGACCGGCTGGAACCGCTGTTCCGTCTGCCGACCGGCGCCTTCGCCAAGGCCTATGTCCTGCAGGACAAGTCCTTCAACCCGGATCACACACTGTGTTACAACCACCAGTCCGCCGAGTTCTTCGGGGACACGCCGGTCGTCAACGGCACCATCTCGCCCAAGCAGGCGGTGCAGGCCCGCAAGTACTCGTTCATGTTCCTCAACGGTTCCGGCTCCCGCTTCTACCACCTGAGCATGAAGGCGGCCGCGGGAAACCGCTCGACTGTCGTCCCCAAGCTGACGGTGGTGGGCAGCGATGGCGGCTACCTGCTGGACCCGGCTCCGGTCAGCTCGCTGCTCATCGCCCCCGGTGAGCGGTACACGGTGGTCGCCGACTTCACCGGCACCACCGGCAATTGGTTGCTGGCCAACGACGCAGCCACGCCGTACCCGGGCGACACCGGCGTGGCCGATCCCCTCACCGACGCCGGGGCTCAAATTCCGGACCTCATGCGGTTCGACGTGAGCGCGTCGACCTCGAGGGACACCTCCGTCATTCCCCGCAGGATTCTGGAAACCAACAACCTTGTTCCGGCCGCGTGGACCCTGAGGAAGGCTCAACTGCGGACAGTCCAGGTTGGCGAGCTCGCGCCGGGCGTACCTTTCATGGGCGACCACAAGGGGCTGTACATGTTCCACGACCCAACGGCCCAGGGTGATCCGAGAGCTGTTGGGGCACCGACGGGAACGACCGAGAACATCAACCTCGGCTCAACGGAGGCCTGGGAGATGCGCAACCACAGCCCGGATACCCATCCCATCCACACCCACCTCGCCGACCAGCGCCTCGTCGGTCGCTACCCGGTCACGCTATGGGGTTACCACGATTCGGTGACCGGGGCGCTGGTCACCGGGCCTCTGGGAACGCAGGACCCGATCACCGGCAACGCGTTCCCGGTGAGTCTGGGTGCGTTCCAGGCACCCGGCGCCTGGGAGTCAGGTCCGAAGGACACTTTCGTCTCACCTCCGGACATGGTCACCGTCTGGGTGGCAACGTTCACCGTTCCCGGTAACTCGGTGTGGCACTGCCACATCCTCGAACACGAGGACATGATGATGACCACCACGTCACCCGAGGGGAATCCGGTCGACTCCGACGGGATGATGCGCCCCCTCCACATCCAAGCCAACCTGCCGCAGACCCAGCTGCCTCTGGTCGGAAACCTCTCCAACCTCAACAGGCTGGTCAAGGTGCAGGCAGGCTTCTGATCCAGGTCCCAGGACCCGAGGGCCAGGTTGCGCAAGCAGCCTGGCCCTCGTCTTCGTGCCATCCGGGCGGCACGACCCAGCCGGGACGTTTTCGTATGCAACTTTGCGCAGTTTTGCATAGGTTCGTGCATTGAGTGGGGGCTCGTGGCGTGTTTGGCTGCAGTAGGTACAGCAGAGTGCCACCCAAGCACCATCAGTGATCAAGGACCCAGCCGTGAACTCTGCACGCATCCATGACAACCCCCAGTCCGACCTTCGTCAGCAGGACTCCCTGCACCGCCTGACCGGGGCCAGAGCAGCCGGGAAACCGCGTGACATCGCATCAGCAGAACAGGAAGTCGTCAGCTCGCACCTCGGCGTGGCCGCCGCACTTGCCCGGCGCTACCAGCGTCGGGGCGTCGAACTCGAGGACCTCCAGCAGCTGGCCCGACTCGGTTTGGTGAAGGCGGTCAAGAGATGGCAGCCGGACATCGGCGGGGAATTCCTGCCGTTCGCCTACCCCACCATTCTGGGCGAGATCAAGCGCTACTTCCGCGATCAGGGCAATGCCATCCGGGTCCCGCGGGGTCTGCGCGAGCAGTACGCACAGGTGCAGTCGGTCACCGAGGAACTGGAGCAGCGCCTCGGGCATTCGGCGAGCGAGGCGGAGCTGGCCAAGGCGTCGGGCATCACGGTCGACCAGGTCCACGCCGGTCTGGTTGCAGTCGCCAGCTGCAACGTTCTGAGCCTGGATGAGCTGACGATCCGGTCGGCCGCCGCCCAGCGGCCGAACCCGTTCGCAGAGTTGGACCTGCAGCGGGTCGAGGACCTCATGCTGGTCAGGCAGGCCATGGCCCGGCTGACCGATCGGGAGCGGAAGATCCTTCGTCTGCGCTTTTTCGACGGGATGAGCCAGCTGAAGATCGGAGAACTCATCGGAGTCAGCCAGATGCAGGTGTCCCGGCTGGTGCGCGGTGTGCTGGTCAAGCTGCGCACCTACATCGACGAGTGCGATGAGCCGTTGCGACCGCGCCTGGCCGGCTGAGTGGCCCGGCCTCAGGATCGATCAAGGCGCGGGAAGAGCGCTTCCTGTATGAGCAACTGCAGTCCGGCAGCCACCGGGATGGCGACCAGGGCACCGATGATGCCCAGCAGTGCCCCGCCGATCAGCACTGAAACGACCGTGACCAGCGCCGGCACCTTGACGGCTCTCCCGATGATCCTGGGGACCAGGAGGTAGTCCTCGCCGAGCCGGTAGAAGATGAAGAACCCAATGGTGGAAAGGCATATCGGCAGCGAGACGGTCAGCGCGACCAAGGCGACGATCACCCCGGCGATGGTCGAGCCGACCACCGGAACCAGGTCCAGCAAGGCGACCATGATCGCCAGCAACAGCGCGTACGGGACGCCGAAGATCAGCAGCCAGAAGAAGGTCAACGCTCCGGCAATCAGCGAGATGACAATATTCCCCAGGACATACGCGCCCACCTTGGCCAGAATGTCGTCACCGATCAGGATGGCCCTTGGCCGCCTGGAGTGCGGGAAGAACCGGTACAGCAGCGCTCGGATGCGTGGGAAGTCGGCCAGGAAGTAGATCGTCAGCACCAAGACGATCCCGGTGTCGGCGAAGGCGGAGAACACCGCCTCGCCGGCACCTAGAAGGCCGCCGGCGATCCCGGACGTCGAGGTCGACAGCAACGACGTCAGCTTCGACTGCAACTGGAAGCGGTCGTTGAGTTGTCCGATGAACGAGTTGTGGTCCTGGGCCTGCTTGAGATATTTCGGCGCGTTCGTGACGAGCTGGGAGCCCTGGGTGACGAGGGCCGGCACGGCTGCTGCGATGAACCCACCGATCACGCCGAGAATCAGCACCAGGACGGCCACCACTCCGAGCCACCTCGGGCAGCGGCGACGGACCAGCCAGGACACGGCCGGCTCCATCCCCACCGCCAGGAAGAGCGACAGTCCGATCAGGACGAAGACATTGCCGGCCAACAGGAACAGCCTGATCACGGCGTAGGTGACCGCGACCCCCGCGGTTCCGGCCAGACCCACGAAGAACGGGGACCGCCAGTCGAACGGCGGTCCGGGACGTCCCATCGGGCCTTCCTCGGTGCTGATCGAGGCCGCCATGACCTCCGCCTCTGCGATGAGCGTGTCGGCGGGCGACTCCGGCGGACCGGTGAATTCGTCGAACCCGGCCGAGATGTCGTCGCCGGCGCTGCCGCCGTCCGGTGGTGACCCGGGTGTGCGCTGCGAATCGGCCACGAGGAATCCCGTCTGTGCTTCGTTGCTGCGTCAGTGGTGCCGCTGGTGGTGATGGGCGCTGCCGGTGTCAGCCCAGCGTGACCAGATCACGCGGGTCGTCGCCGGGCAGGTTCTGATCTTCGACCACTGCGGTCACGGTTGCATTGTTGAAGGTGATCGCTCCCCCGAAATTGTCCAGAAACGCGGTATCGGCGGCATCGCGTCCGGTGGCGATCCGGACCAGGGAGGAACGCGGCGCCAGCAGGGTCCCGTCGACGACGCGCCATTGGCCGTCGACGAAAGCCTCGGCCACTGCGTGGAAGTCCATCGGCGACAACCCCGGCGCATACACCGCGACCAGCCTGGCCGGGATGTTCCGCGCCCGCAGGAACGCCACCACGAGGTGGGCATAGTCCCGGCACACGCCCTGGCCGAGCAGGTAGGTGTCCACCGAACCATCGATCGGGTCACTGCTGCCGGACACGTAACGCAGGTGTCCGCCGACCCAGGCGGCGACGGCGCCCAGCAGCTCAGCCGGATCGGCAAGGTGACCGAACTCCCGGAACGCGATCGCGGCAAGTTTGTCCGACTCGGCGTAGCGGCTGGGCCGCAGATATTCGATCAGTTCGTAGTCCAGCACCTGCGGTGCGTCGGCCCGGCCGGTCACCGTGGCGCGATAGGACATCAGTAACTTCCCGTTGGCCGGCTCGACCACGTGAAACCGTGAACCTGCCACCCCGGTCACTTCCCGGGCCGAAATCGCCGTCCCGTCCAGGGTCAGTACCAGGCGCTCCTCGACGATCAGGCCAGGCGCCTTCACCACCGCTACCTGGAAGACCACCTCGCCGGGACTGGTCACGTCCACGTCGATGTCCGCTGTCAGGGTTCGCTTCATCAGCTGAGTATTCGTCATGCGGGTCAGCCTGACTGATCGGTACCGACGACTGCGATAACCAAGAGCAGGTGCGAGCGAGATCACTCGGTGTCTGCGGCAGAACGGGAGGTCCGGCCGGCCGTCGGCCGGCGTGGGCTAGATTCTCACGCATGCCGGCGACGATCGACCAAGCCCAGTGACGACGGGGCCGGCGACCTCTATCGACCGAATCGACGATGCAGTCGGTGGTGCGCTCGAGCGGGCCGTCTCCCGGCATCACACCAGGCGGCTGCGGCGGCTGGGGCACTCCGGCGTTCTGGAATCCTCACCCGCCGGAGCGGACCTGTGGGTGCCGGCGCCTCGGCCTCCCCGCAGCGGTAACGCACTCGAGGTCCTGATCGACGGGGACGACGCACTCGGGGCGATCGCGGACGCACTGAACTCGGCGAAGTCGCACATCCACCTCGCCGGCTGGCACCTGGCTCCCGACTTCCGATTGCGGCGCGATGCAACATCACCAAGCGTGCGCAGCCTGCTCGCCGAACTGGCGCGGCATGTCGAGGTCAGGGTGCTGTTGTGGGCCGGGCCACCGCTGCCCGCTTTCCAGCCCACCAGATCATCGATGAAAGCGGTGCGTGAGGCGCTCACCGACGACACCCGGATTCGCTGCGTGCTGGACGCCCGCGAGCGCACCCTGCACTGCCATCACGAGAAAATCGTCGTCGTCGACGACGAGGTGGCCTTCGTCGGCGGCATCGACATCTCCGATCTGAGCGGCGATCGATGGGATGAGCACCGGCATCCACCCCGTGGCTCGACCGGCTGGCACGATGTGGCGACCCGGTTGCGCGGTCCGATCGTGGCCGATGTGGCCCAACACTTCCGCGACCGCTGGCAGGAGACAGCAGGCGAGATGCTGCCGGCGCCGGTGGTCCAGTCGCCAGCCGGTGACACCGAGATCCAGCTGCTGCGAACGGTTCCGGAGAAAACCTACGCCTTCGCCGCCCGCGGTGAGTTCTCGATCCTGGACGGCTACCTTCGGGCGCTGAAATCAGCGCAGCGGTTGATCTACCTGGAGAATCAGTTTCTGTGGTCCACCGAGATCGTGGACGTGCTGACCGACAAGCTCCGCCGGCCACCGAGCCCCGACTTTCGGATGGTGCTGATCCTGCCGGCCCGCCCCAGCAACGGCGCGGACACCACCCGCGGTCAGCTGGGCCGGCTGTTGGACGCAGACGACGATGCGGGACGACTGCTCGCGGCAACGGTACGCACCCATGACGCAGCGCGCAGCGGCCCTCTCTACGTGCACGCCAAGGTGGGAATCATCGACGACAACTGGCTCACCATCGGCTCCGCCAACCTCAACGAGCACTCATTGTTCAACGACACCGAGGTCAACATCCTGACCCTGGACGGCGGGCTGGCCCGCAGCACCCGACTCCGGCTCTGGGCCGAGCACCTGGAACGCCCGATCGGTGAGATCGACGGCGAAACCACCGGGGTGATCGACAACATCTTCCAGCCGCTGGCCCAGGAACAGCTGGACCGCTCCAGGGCGGGACTGCCGGCCACGCACCGCCTGACCCGGCTGCCTGCGGTATCCCGGCGCAGCGCCCGGCTGGCCGGCCCGGCCCGCGGACTGCTGGTCGACGGGTGATCGACCGCTAAGACCCTTGCAGCGCATCCTGTAGCAGGGCGAAGCCATGGTCCAAGGTGATCCGAGGGGACCAACCCAGCGCCTGCCGCGTCCGCCGCTGATCGAACCAGTGAGCCGTCCCCATCTGCTCGGCGAGGAACCGGGTCAGCGGCGGCCGACCGGAGCGGCGACCGACCCGCCAGACCCCCTCCACCGCAGCACCGACGGTGGTTGCCAGAGTCAGCGGCAGGTGGCCGCGGGGGCCAGGCACCCCGCCGGCGATGCAGACGCGGCGCAGAATTTCGCCGACCGGTCGAGGTTCGCCGTTGGACACCACCAACGATTCACCATGGACCGGTCCGCAGGTGTCCACCGCCGCGACCAGGGCATCGACAGCGTTGTCGATGTAGGTGGTGTCGATCAACGCGCCGCCGGTACCGACGATCGGCAGCCGGCCGGCCCTGGCCCGCTCGATCACCGGCCCGATCAGCTGCGTGTCCCCTGGGCCCCAGACCAGGTGTGGTCGAATGCACAGCACCGCCAGATCGTGTCCGTCGGCGGCCAGCGCCATCAGCTCGGCGACCGCTTTGGACCGGGAATAGTTGCTGCGGGCGGTGTTCGGGTCAGCCGGTGCGGCGCCATCGCCGAACGCCGGTGCGCCGGAATGGGCCACCGATGGCGACGAGACGTTCACGAGGCGACCGACCCCGGCGGCGCGGCAGGCGGCGATGACCGCGCGGGTTCCGCCGATGTTGACCCGTGCGTACTCCGCCCACGTCCCGACGACGTCCACCTTGGCCGCCAGGTGCAGCACCGCATCCTGGCCGCGAACCGCTCTGGCCAGCACATCGGCGTCGCCGATATCGCCAAGCACTTCGCGGCACCCCAGGCCCGCCGGTCGCCGCTGCACCACCGTCACGTCGTCGCCGCGGCCCGTGAAGGTTCTGGCGACGGCGCTGCCCATCAGGCCGCGGGCCCCGGTGATCAGGATCCTCAACCGCCGGACAACACCTTCGTGGCCCAGGCAGCCACCGCAACCCGGTCGATCTTCGAGTTGTGGCGGATGTCCACCGGCAGGTGCCGGGTGAGAAGCACCGCAGCGACTTCGACTCCGGCCGCCGCCCGCACCACGTCGGTCAGCTCGGTCGGAGCCAGCGGACCGCCGTCCCCGGCCAGGACCACCACCACCTGTTGGGTGCCGGCCGGCCCGACTCCGACCGCGGCCACCCCGGCGTGCGAACCAGCTGCCGTCCCGCCGGCCGGCACCGCGGCCTGCACCCGGAGCTCGATGCCAACGGGGGTCACCGGACCCCGTGCGGTGGTGATCACATGGACCGTACGGCCCTGCACCCACAGCCGGCCCTGGCCGTCCAGGAATCCGATGTCCCCGGTGCGATGCCATCCCGGGTGGCCCGCGGCCGCCATGTCGGTCGCCCACTGGGCGTCGTACCGATCCCGGATGTGGTCGGCCGTTGCCCAGATCTCACCGCTGGTACCGGGCTGTTCGGTCAGCTGTGCAGCGGGGTCCCCGGCGTGGTCGAGGACGGCAATGCGAAGGCAGACGCCGGGCAGTGGCCGTCCGACGCACACGCCGTCGCCGGGACCCGCACTGTCTATCTCGGTCAGCGAGATGTCCGTCAGCGGAAGGGCTTCGGTCATTCCGTACGGGGTGTGCAGCGCTGCCGCAGGGAGGATCCCACCGACTGCGCGCAGCAACTCGGCCGGCACCGAAGCGCCCGCACTCATCACCAGCCGGACAGTTGACAACGCCAGGCGCTGCGGCTCCGACAGGTCCGCGGCGGTGGCGACCACGTTGCGCAGCGCCGCCGGAGAGGCGAAGACCACCGTCGCGCCGACGGCTGCGGCCGCGTCGCCCAGTGCGGCAGCAGTGAGCCGCCCCGGCTGGGTCACATCGGTCTGCGGCACGGCGGACGGCAGGCCGAGCGCGGGGCCGTACAGGGCGAAAGGGGCGAAGGCGGCGACGATGCGATCGGCGGCCGTCAATGCATAGGTCTGCCGGATCAGTTCGAGTTGGGCCCGCAACTGCCGATGCCGGTACAGCACCCCCTTGGCCGGGCCGGTGGCACCGGAGGTGAACAGCACCGCGGCTTCCTCGTCGGGCCCGGCATCGGGTGCGGCAGGACGACCGACACCGTCTGCGGCCAGCGCCGGCAGGGTGAGTCCGACCAGGGCCAGTTTCTTCAACGGTGCCCAGTTGTCGGCGACGGCGATCCGCACACCCGGCAATCGCATCAACCTGGCCGCGAAAAGACCGGCCTTGTCGGCGATCAGGTAGTCCAGCCGCGCGCTGCGCAGCGCCCGCCCCATTCCGCGCACACCCAGCCCCCTGTCGGCCACCACGATGACGCCGCCCGCCTGCCAGACCGCGTAGAGCGCGACCGTCAGGTCGATCGAGGGTGGAATTAACAGCGCGACCCGGTCGCCGGGACTCAGTCCGGCGGCCGTCAGGCCCGCTCCGATGTCGTGGACCCGGCCGGACAGCTGGGCCCAGCTGATGCTGCGACCGCCGACCTGAACGACGGCGGGATCATCGTCGTGGGCGCGCAGGCGCAACTGCGTCAGGACCGGCGGACGTTCCCGGCTGACGGGTACCTTTCGACCCGCCAACCCGAGTCGACCGACCCACTGCCACACGGTCCCGGCGTACTCCGGTTCATCCTCCGGGAGCAGGTGACCGGCCAGCTCGTAGCGCTGCAACACGGTCCGCGGCAGCCGGTCCTGCAGGTCCCGCAGGTAGACGTCGCCGAACACCGGGTCCCGTGGACCCCAGAGCAACAGCGCCGGCACGTCGAGGCCGGACAATCCGTCGGCAACCGCGTTGACCGCCGAATTGCTCGGATGACCGGCGGCAAAGGGGATGTCATCGACGAACTCGCCGACAGGATAGCGCCGGGCGGCGCTACAGTAGGGCGCTGCGAGGGCGTCTCGCACTCCCTTCGGCAACCGCGGCCAGGTCAACGAGGTCGTCGCCCGGACGAACAGCGGGGTCCACCGGCAGGCGATCTGATTGACCAGGGGCAGATGTGCGAGGCGGATGAGCAGCGGGCTGGTCGCCATTTCGGGCTGGTGCACGGCGGTGTTCATCAGAACCGCGCCGCGCAGCTGATCCTGATGTTGCAATGCCCAGCCAAGCGAGATGACGCCACCCCAATCGTGGGCCACCGTTACCACCGGTCCCGACCGGCCCTGACCCGTGATCTGCAGCGCATCGGTCAGCCGGCCCAAGTCATCGACGCGTTCAGCGAGCACTCTCGGGCGTTCGATCCGCTCGGAATATCCCATCCCGAGCTGGTCGACGGCGACCACCCGCCAACCGGGCGGCGCCGAGACGAGCAGCCGACGCCAGAGGTAGCTCCACGTCGGGTTGCCGTGCACACAGAGCAGGGTGCCGATCGGCTCGTCCGTCTGCGGCTCGGAAGTGGCCGTGCCGGACGGGGTGCTGCCGCGCGCGGCCCAGGAGTCCAGGACCTGGAAAGTCCGGGTGATGCCGTACAGATCCGTGATCGGGATCAGCACCGACCAGCGCGGGTCCAGGCCTGGAAGTCCGGGGGGCGGATGCGATGCGGGTTCGGTGCGCGAGCGGGAACTGCTGCTCACCAGACGATCTCGGAAAACGACGCGTTCAACCCCGAGCCGATGCCCATCAGCAGCACCCGATCTCCGGCCGACAGGTCGTCGACAACTCCAGCCAGGGTGAACGGAATCGCGGCTGGGCCGAGGTTGCCCCTGGTCGGGAAGGTCAACGGCACCAGGGCCGGATCGAGATCCAGCGCCTTGGAGATGGCCTGGGTGTGTACGTTGCTGACCTGGTGCATCACATACCGGTCCATGCCGGACTCCCATCCGAAGTCCACCGCCGACTCGGCCCACAAATCCATCGTCAAGGACAAGCCGGCATTCATCAGCCCGGTGCTGTCGGTGCGCATATCGTCCATATCACCCACGCACAGCAGGTGGTGCTCGCTACCGGCCCTTGTCGCCCCGCCGAGGAAGCGGTGACCTTCCGGATGGGCATCCGTCCGGCCCAGCACCATCGCCGCTGCGCCCGACCCCAGGGTCAGCGACGCGAACTGGGCGAAGACCTGCTTGGCGTTGGCATCGCCATCCTGCAAGCGGCGGATCGTCGAGTCGTGGATGGCCCTGGAATCCTCGCCGTTGACGACAAGGGCGTAGTCGATCTGTCCGCTCTCCAGCATGGCCGCGGCCAGCTGCATTCCGTTGACGAATCCCAGGCACGCATTCGTCACGTCGAAGTTCTGGCAGGAACTGGGCAGACCCAGCGCATGGTGCACCGCGACGGCGGTCGAGGGCTCAAGATGTTGGCGACTGACGGAGGTGTTGACCATCAGCCCGACCTGGCCCGGATGTACGCCCGCTTCCGCCATCGCCTTGGCGCCCGCCATCGCGGCGCCGTCGGCGAAGGTAGTGCCACGATTCCACCAGCGGCGTTCCTGGATGCCGGCCAGTCGCTGCATCATCCCCGGACGCAGGCCCACCCTGGCGTACACCTCCGCCAACCGTTCATCCATCTCGGCCGAGGTGACTACCCGTGGCGCGTCGATGGCGCACACCGAAAGGACCGAGGTGTTACTGAACCGGTGGATGGAATTGCCGCGCATGAAGACCTTCCTGCGGTGACGAGGAGTGAGCCGCCGGAGGCGATTCAAGAGGGCCGGAGGCGGGTCTCCATTGTCCAGAGGCCCGCATTCCCTCCCAGCACGGTAATGGAAACGGTCACCCCCGGTGGAAAAGGAGTCTCGTGGCACGCGGCGATCGTCCGGACACCAGCGCCAGCACCTACGTTCACCAGCGAAAACACTGATCCCGACGGCGCAGCTGAGCCGATGTGCTGTACGTCACGATGACCGGCTTGCCGACATCAACGCATCGCCGTGACCATCGGGCACTGGAACGTCCGCGCTGAGAGTCCGACCTTGTTCAGATGGGTCGCGACGATATGCCAGGCACGCAGAATCGTCACCTCGTGGTAGTCGATGGCGTTGTTGGCACAGAAGTTCTGCACGATGGGCCGCATTTTGGAGAGATTGGGTCTGGGCATGCTCGGGAACAGGTGGTGCTCGATCTGGTAGTTCAAGCCGCCCATTGCGAAGCTGGCCACCCGCCCGCCCGCGACATTGCGTGAGGTCAGCACCTGACGGCGGAGGAAGTCGATTCTGGAGTCGTGCGGCAGAATCGGCATGCCGATGTGGCTGGCGGCGAAGGCGGTCCCCAGGTACAGACCGGTGACAGCCAGCTGGACTCCGAGGAAGGCACCGGCCCGGCCGGGCGATAGGAAGATGAACAGCAGCGCCGGATATCCGCCCAGCCGTACCACCAGCATGGCTGCCTCGGTCCAGCGCCGCTTGAGACCGGGACGGGTGATCAGGGCCTGCACTCCCTGGACGTGAAGATTGAGCATCTCGACGGTCAGAATGGGGAAGAACCACCAGCCCTGCCGTTGGTGCAGGAAGGCCAGCAACCTGTGACGAGGCGGGTTCTGCGGCGGGTAGAAATGCACGATCGTTGCATCGATATCCGAGTCCTTCCCGATCTGGTTCGGGGCCGCGTGGTGCTTGTTGTGCTTGTTGTGCCACCAGGCGAGGCTGACGCCGCCGATGAAGGTGCCCATCACCAGGGCGGTCAACTCGTTGGCCCGATTCGACTGGAAGATCTGCCGATGGGCAGCGTCGTGGCTGAAGTAGATGATCTGGGTGAGCACGATGCCCAGCGCGGCCGCGACGGCCATCTGTACCCAGCTGTCGCCGACGAGAGCAAAGGCAACCCAGACACCGGCCAGCGCTACCGCCAGCATGGCGATTCTGGAGGCGTAGTACCCGTAGGCCCGACGCATCAGATCCAGTGCCTGCGCCGACTGCAGCACCAGCGAGTAGTCGGTGGGGGGCCGTCCGGCCCGTCCGGCTCTGGTGGGACGAGTTGTGACTGCTGGATCGGTGGGAATGATCGTTCTCATTTCGATAGTTGCCGGGTGGTGATGGCGTCCAACTGACTGCGCAATCCGATCAGGACCAGGTCGAGGCCGAGCGCGAGCGCGGAATCGTGGGCCACCGGCACACCCTCGTCGACGTCATGCTCCCTGACCTCGTGCAGAGCATGACCGGCGAGGAATCCGGTGAAGAAGCGATAGGCACTCGATGCTCCGGTCTCATCGAACCCGGCCTTGGCCAGAACTTCGAGAAGCCCCTCCAACCAGCGGAGGCCGGCAGGCGAAAGTGGGGCAGGGCGCCCGGCCAGTGGCACGTTGATCAGCCGCGGCACCATCCGGGGGTGTGCCAACACTGTGCTGCAGAATGACTCTGCGGCCGCCCGGAGCGCCGCCTCCCAATCGCCCTCGAGCGCCGGCTCGATGACCAGATTCTCGAGCACCAACTCGGCCACCGAGTCGAGCAAGGCCGCCCTGCTGTCGGTATGCCGATACACACCCATCGGATCCCGGTTGAGCACCAGACCGAGTTTGCGCATAGAAAGCGCTTCGACCCCCTCAGCATCGATCATGTCAAGAGCTGCGTGCAGAACTCGATCCCTGGTAAGAATTTCGCCACGCTGAATACTTTTCTCTCTCCCGTTCGGCACGCACAAGGGCGACCGGCGAGACGCCGCCCGGCACCGGCGACATGTGATATGCAGATGTCGCATGTAGAAGTAGCTACACCGTAGAGCCTACGCGAGGCCGGTATGTCCTTGGTGAATTTGAGAAGGGCAAACAGGTGTAAGAATTCGGTTCATTCGGGCTGAGATTCCTCGCTACGAGTCCATCGGCGGGATTTCAAGTTCCAGGTCGAGATGTCGCCCTGCCGAAACTGGATCAGGAAATTCTCAGGCTGGGGAACGTTTGTCAGTGGCGGAACGGGCAACCCGGCCTGTGTACCACCCGAATATGACGCGCGTCGGCCAGTTGGTTCCCGGTGTCGGGAAGCTCGTACGGGCAGCCGCATACGTTCATCTCGAGCTTGGCGGCCCGCACGATGTCGGTGGCACTGGTATACGTGGCCGCTCTGTTTCGCTCGACTTGTGACATTTCCTCCATGATCAGGGCGAAACGCTCTGCATCTGCGGGTGTGCACTGGGAAATGGGCTTGCCGATGATACGCAGAAACTGGGCCTCGATTTCCGGACTCGGTTGGTCCATCCTTGCCCCTGTCGAGTGAAAATGCTCGCATTCGCCATACGATTGGCTACTCTGCGCCGTGAAAAACGAAATCCCCGGCGTGCCCGCAGTACGGGAACGAATATGCCGACAACGAGTCGCGATTTGCGCCGCCCCTGCACCACTGTAGCGGCGCGATCGTCCACCGTGCGCCACGCCACCGACTGTGGTCAGGTCAGGTCGGAGCCGGGAATCCAACTGGAGTGGAAGCCGAAGGGGACTCTCACCGGAAGATGGACGACAGCCGCCGGTTCACCGGTGAAGTCCATGGCGTTGAGCACGACCAGATCACTTCGCCCGCGGTCCTGGTCGAAGGAGAAATGCACGATCCAGCCGTCGTCCTCGGCAACCGAACTGCCGGACCGCGGGTGAAGGTGACGTGGGATGAACACTGCCTCGGTCGGCACGGTGCGCAGCGGTGACCGGCGAAGGTCGCTGATCCCGGTCCTGGCATCGTATTTGAGCAGACATTCCGGGGTGTGCGAGCTGATGCGGTCGGTCTCCGCAGTGATGGCGTAGTGATAGCGAGCCGGCCGGATCAGGTGGTCCGGGTTGATCCGGGGCAGTTCCTGGAGCCGGTCGTCCAGTTGCCGTTCGCTGACGTTTCCGCTCGTCAGGTCGATGGCCCACTCCCACAGTCGACCGCCCTGGGTCAGCGGATCGGCCGCGCCGGATTCGAACAGGCGTCGGTAGCGGACCGCGCGCAGCACGATATGGCCGCCCGTCTCGGCGGCGTGCACGGTGTGGAACACGAAGCAGGGTTCGATGGGAAACCATCGGATCGGCGCCGTTCCGCGGCGCGGAAGGATACCGATCCGGGCTTGATGCCGTTCGTCCCATCGATACGGGAACCGGCCCCGGACCGCATCACCGATCTGGAAGCGGACTGGCAGGTCGAAGAGCACCACATGGTCGGCAGTCAGGGCGAAGTCGTGCAGCATCGGTCGTCCGCCAAGGTCGAAGCGGCGCCGCGACAGCAAGGCCCCACTGCTGTCCAGCACGGTGTACTCGGCCCAGGTCCGCAGCGGGGAGTACACCAGAGCGTGGAGTTCGCCTGTCTGCGGATCGAACTTCGGGTGGGCGCCGGCGCCGTGCGGAAGCGCCCCGTCGAGATCGGTGTATCGAATGGTCTCCAGTTCACCGGTCAGCTGGACGGCGGCGCAACCGGTTTCCACCAGCGCCAGCAGCAGGCCGCCATGGTTGATCACGTTGGTGTGCACGGTGCCCACCGGGAAGTGCCGCCGTCCGGGTGTCCTTCGTTCGCCGAGCGCCCTGGTCACTCTGGTCGAGCGGATCCAGCGGTTTCGAAACCACTCCGCCCGGCCGCCGCGCAGTCGCACCCCGCTGACCATGCCGTCCTGGGCGAACCACTGGTAGCTCTCGGCGTCATTGTGTCGGGGCGGCCGGATCGGGTTGGGGCCGATCTGCGTGACGAGCCCGTCGAGCCCTTCCGGAACCCGGCCGGTGACCGCCAGCGACGCGGCCGTGGTTTCCCGGAAAACCGGGGCGAAGGCGCCCAGCAGGAACGGACTCGTGGACACAGTACGACCCTTGTTTGAACATTCAGAAGTGGCGAGATGACGCTTTGCATCCGCCGGATCGGGGGAAGTCAGGCGACGCGAGTCATTCCCCGTGGCTGATCGGCCATGTCCGGCCCGTGCTCGAGATCGTAAGCAGGATCCTCGATCCGGCTCCTGATCGTGGCGATCTTGAAGATGACCAGACCGAAAGCAGCCTTCGCCAGGATATCGGCGATCGAATATCCGGCCTGACGGAGGACGAATCCACCTTCGCCACCGAAGAACGACCCGCCCAGCACCGGGAAGAGGAAGGCGATCGGGTAAACGCACCAGAGCACCACCAGCGACAGACGCAGTCGCTTGATCCACTGGCGCACCTCGGCCGGCTGCCGCAGCACGGACCGGGTCAGTTCGGTGTAGAGCACATAGACGATGAAAACGAAGGCCAGGGTGGACAATCCGCCCCACAGCACGCGCGCTCCCGTACTGGTGGCGATCTCTCCCGGGTAACCGAGGCCGATCATCAGCGCCGAGGCCGGCACCAGTTTGAACAGCAGCGACCGTGCTTCGGCGCGGGCCAGACTCATCACCGCCACCGTCTCGATCAGCAGCAGCGGTACGGTCAGCAGCCAGTCGACGTACCGATAGGCCTCGTTGAATGCGATGTTCGAGAGTTGGTGTGCTGCATTAATTGTCGCACCAGCCGGGTAGCTTTCGACGAAGTTGTTGAAGATCCGGAAGTAGTGGTACGCCGCGATTCCGCAGACGATCGCCGAAATCAGGATGGCATTCCGGTAGCGTGGCGCGACTCGTCGCTGGGAGGCGAACAGGTACAGCGCGGTGAACAACATGCTGGCGATGACCAGAGAGAACAGGTTGTAGACCGTTGAGAAATTGCTGGATGTCAGAGATTGGATATGTACCGCGACTCCGAGGGACATAGCTGGAGAGCCTTTCCGTGGGACGTTGTCAAGCGGGCGGGATCGGGTCTGCAGACCGTGCCTCCGGTATAGCCTCAATTGTTCGCGTCCGCAACTTGCACAAGTTTCAGGTCGAGGCGAGCAAGCCGGCCGCGAAGGCGGCGGCGAGTACCGCGGTGGCGTCGCCGAGGTCCGGTGAAAAGTGGATCGCGGCAGAGAGGGTGACCCCCTGCCAACCAGGGCCGCCGAGCACGAGAACTGGCGGGCGTCGCATCCGCGGCAGTTGTGAGATGTCGACGTCATCGTCGGTCAGCTGCTGCCGCCACACGAAGATGCCCGAGGCGCCGGTGCGCAGGGCCGCCGACGTCAGCGCTGTACTCGGCACCCTGGCACCCAGCAGGAGGGTCGACACCTGCTGCTCGGCCAGTGCAGCACCGACGACATGGAGCGGCAGAACGTGCAGGTCCGTTGCAGCACAGGCCAACAGCACCGGCCGACCGGTCGTCGCCGGTAGCTGACGGGCGCGGTGGGCGCGGAATGCCTCCATCGTCGCTTCACTGAGCACGTGCTCGATGTCGATTCCTGACCCGGTACGGGCCCATCTGAGCCCCGCCGCCACCAGCACCGGGCGCAGGATCCCGTCCCACGTCGCGATGACTCCCCGGTTGGCCAGCAGATCCCCGACGATGCCGACGATGGCATCGGCATCGAGTCGACTGGCCGCTTTGGCAAGGCCGCGCGCTTCGGCGGAGGCGCCCGGAACCGCCAGCACCCGGCCGCCCGGTCCACCCGGCCCCTTCGGCCGGCCGGCACGGGCCCTGGCCGGTGCCCGTCCGGATGCCGGGACGAGGTCGGCGCTGCGGCGCTCTGCGGCCGGCGCACTTCCGTCGGTTGCACGCTGCGCGCTGACCGTTCCGGCTGCCTGCGCCGGGGTGGCGCCGGCATTGACCAATTCCTGCATCCGCTCCAACTGTGCGACGTCAGAGTCGGTGTAGCGACGGTGACCGCCCTGGCTCCGGCCCGACGGGTTGAGCCCGTAGCGCCTTCCCCAGCTTCGGAGTGTCGCGGGGGCCACGCCCAGCCGAGCAGCAGCCACGCCCACTGGCAGGCCGGCGCCCACCCCGTCCCGGTCAGCGAACCCGTCATCTGCCACTGTGCGATCATGCCTGAATGTCGGCAAAACTTGCATAGCTTTCAGCGAGGCAAAAGAGGGCCGCCGCTCAGCGCAGCGCCAGCACGGCGAACGAGACGGCCCCTGCAACCAGGCAGTAGATCGCGAACGGGACGAGAGTCCTGGTCCGGAAGTATCTTTCCAGGAATCGAACGGCGAGGTAGGCGCAGACGAAGGATGCGATGCTGCCCGCCAGGATCTGCCCGCCGATGCCGGCACCGAGCGGGCCGAACAGGTCGGGGACCTTGAGCACGCCGGCGGCCAGGATGACCGGGGTTGCCAGCAGGAATGAGAACCGCGCGGCGTCGCGGTGCGAGAGGTGCTGGGTGAGGCCGGCCACCATGGTGGCTCCGGATCGGCTGATTCCCGGCAGCAGCGCCAGGATTTGGGCGCAGCCGATGAGCACCCCGCGACGCAGCGTCAACGTGGCGAGCCGGGCGTCGGATCGCAGGTCGGCGACCGCATCGTCCAGTCCGGCGTCGAGATCGACACCCCGCAGCATCGACTCGGCGCCACCCTGGCTCGGGTCGCCGGCCGGCCGACTGGCGCTCGGCATCGTCGCCACCTCCAGTGCGGGGCCGGCCCGGCGGCGGAGGCGCTCCCCCAGGAACAGGACCAGTCCGTTGGCGAACAGAAAGGCCGCTGCCGGCATCGGCCTGCCGAGCACGGTGCGGAAGGTGTGCTCCAGCAGCAGACCGGCGATGCCAACCGGGATGGTGGCCAGCACGATGAGCCAGGCCAGCCGTTCGGCGTCGGTGTCTATGCGCCGATATCTGATGGAGCTGGCGAACCCGCCGATGATGCGGACCCAGTCGCGCCAGAAGAAGACCAGCAGCGCCGCGGCGGTCGCAACGTGCAGGCCGACGATGAACGCGAGATAAGGAGATTCGGGTGCCGAGACGTTCAGCACCTTCGCCCAGTTGCCGCCGATGAGAGCCGGGATGATGACCGAGTGGCCCAGGCTGGACACCGGGAACAACTCGGTGACCCCTTGCAGCGCCCCCACGACGACAGCTTCCAGATAGGAGATCGTCGTCATGCGCCCGGACCCGGGTGGTCGGCCGCCAACTGATCGATCTGCCGCGGGCCGGACGCCGCATTCCCGGTGCCGGCCCTGTTCTCCCTGCGCATCTTGCGCAACTCCAGCCCGACGGGGATCAGCGACACCACGACGACGGCGGCGATGATCGGCAGCAGGTACTTGTCGATGCCGGTGATCTGCGATCCGAGCCAGAAGCCCGCCATCGTGACGCCCAGCGACCAGATCAGGCCGCCGACGATCTGCCACAGGGTGAACAGTCGGGTGGATATCCCGATCATGCCCGCCATCGGGTTCATCACCGTGCGGATCACCGGAATGAACCTGGCCAGCACGATCGCCCTGGCCGGGCCGTAGCGGTCGATCACCTCGGACACGCGCACGGTGGCCCGCCGCAGAGCCGGGCGCTTGGCCCGACCCAGGAGCCGGACGCCGAGCGTCCGGCCGATCCAGAAACCGATCTGGGCACCGATCAGGGCGCCAGCGGCAGCGACGGAAAGTACGCCCGCCAATGGCAGACGCAGCGACCCATGGGTGGCTGCGAGCAGTCCCGCGGTGAACAACAGCGAGTCACCAGGTAGGAAGAAGCCCACCAGAAGCCCGGTTTCGGCCACCAGCACGCAGAAGATCCCGATCAGCCCGGTCGCGGCAATGACACTTGTCGCGTCGAGCGGATTGAAGCCGGAGGCGAGCGCGCTGACCATCACATGCCCTTCCGGTCGATGAAAGCGGTGGTCGCCATGGGACTCTCCCTGATTGCTGAGGTCCACTGAATGTGGACGTGTCACACTGGTAACGACCAGAAACTTAGTACTACGCATCAGATAGTAGCAGGAGCCTGCCGATGAGCGATCGACGCATCCCCGGACCACTGGAAAGTGCGGTCCTGGCGGTGGTCGCTGCCGTCGACGCCCCGGTCGCCGTGGCCGAGGTCCAACGGCTGCTCCCGGGCAACCCGGCCTACACGACGGTGATGACGACGCTGTCCAGGCTGGCCGGGAAGGGAGCGCTGCACCAGAGCCGCGAAGGGCGGGCTTTCCGGTACTCACTGGCTGCCCCGCCAGAGGCCGTCGACGATGCAGTTGCGGCCCGGCGGATGCGCCGCCTGCTTTCGGATGGCTCGGATCGGGCCGGGGTACTCGCCCGGTTCGTCGCCGAACTGGATCCTGAGGAGGAACGACTGCTGGTCGAGCTTCTCGATCGATCCGAGAACAAACTCGAGAACGAGGGGGCCTGAGAAGTGCTCTTCCCGCTGATGGCTGCCACCGTTGCCGCAGTCGCCTGTCTGATCGTCGGGCTGGTCGCCGGCTTCCTGGTGCGGGTCATGCGACCGTCGCAAGGAGTGCCCCTGCTGACGGCCGCCTCGCTCGCTGTGTCGCTGGCCAGTGGCCTGGCTCTCACTGCCATTGCGGCAGGCGCGATCGCCGGCCTGACTTCCGTCGCGGCACAGGGCGATTGGTCGGCGGCGATCGTCGAGGCCGAGCTGCCGATCCCCCGTTGGCTGGGCGCAGTGGCCTGCTTGGCGGTGCTGTTCCTGCTGCTCCGGGCCGCCAGGCGGACGATGGCCATCATGGCCGGTCTGGTCCGCGCCGAGCGGATGTGCCGCGATATGCGGGCCGGTGGCGGCCCAGTGGTGATCGTTGACGACGATTCGGCCGACGCCTATACGGTGGCCGGCCTCCGCGGCTGCGTGGTCATCTCGCAGCGACTCCTGAGCCGGTTGGACGTCGACGAACGTCGGGTGCTGACCGCGCACGAGCTGTCGCACCTCACCAAGCGCCATCACCTGTACGTGCACATCGCGGATATCGCGGCCGCGGCCAATCCACTGCTCGGGCCCGTCTCGGCCGCCGTCCGGCTCGGTGTGGAGCGATGGGCCGACGAAGACGCCGCATTCGGGATCGGCGACCGGAGAACCGCCGGGCGGGCGCTGGCCAGGGTGGCTCTGCTGCGCTCGTCGCTGGCCAGAATCCACCCTCCGGTCGAACCGCGAGCCCGCGCCGGCCTGGTCCCGACCTTGGGAGTTGGCGCTCTGCAGGTCGTCTCACGTGTTCAGGCACTGCTGGAGCCGGCGCCGCAGCCACGAACGGGTCGGTTGGCGATCGCAGTGCTGCTGTCGCTTGCCGTGCTGCTCGTCGGGGTAGCCAGTCTTGCGCACATCCACGAAGCGATCGAGAGCGCCGCCCCCTAACCTCAGCACCTGCACAGGCACTGAGCGCGCACCCTCGCGTCCGCACCCACCGCGTGACCGGAGGAAAACCCTCTTCTTTCAGAGACCTCACCGAGGGTGACCTTCCCGGGTGATTTCTACCCCCAAAGGGTGATAGTCACCCTTTTGGCGACCCGACTGTTAGCACAGAGTTAAGCTGGAGGTCTCAACAGAGCGCATCTGGTGGGAAGCCTGTTGTTCGGCGAGACCCCCACCACCTCTCCGCATCCTGTGCCGACGACGGTCCCAGACGCCGGCACGGCCGCGCCGGGAGGCCGACAACGAGCCAGAATCGGGCGCACCAGCCATGCTGAAGTTCTTCCCGGGCCGTCTCGCGACGGTGGCCTTGTGCCTGCTGGCCACTGCCGTCCTGATGCCGGCGACCACGGCATCGGCCGCCACCCGGCCAATCGGCCGCATCGACGCCGTCAGCTGGACCGGCGCCACCGTGACCCTGCGGGGCTGGTCGCTCGACCCCGCACACAGCAGCAACTCCAACACCGTCCTGGTGAGCGTCGACAGCCGGGCGGCCGGGACCTGGCGCACGGCCGGTGTCAGCCGACCGGACGTCAACACCGCCTACGGCGCCTCCGGCGGGCACGGTTTCGACATCGCAGTCGCGCTGCCCAACGGCACACACCAGGTCTGCATGCTCGCCCGGCCGTACAACTCCGCCAGCCCCATCGAGCAATTGGGATGCGCGACGGTCAAGATCTACGTCGCTCCGGCCGCGACGGTCGCGCAGTTCCGGGCTGAGATCCTGCGGATAGACCCGCACCACACCGTCGTCTGGTCGTTCGACAGGTCCTTCGGTACCGAGGCCGGCTGGGCGGTGGGGAACCGGGTCAACATCTCCGCGGGCCTGAGTGCCGACTGGTTGCGCCCGATCGTCCTCCACGAGTGGTCACATGTTCTGCAGTACCGCGCCTTTGGATCGGCCAACAACTCGATGAGCACCGCGGTGGCAGCGTTCGACGCTGTCGCCGGAACCACCGGCAGCTACGGGATCGAGCACGGCGCAGACTGCATGGCACTCTCGCTCGGAGCCACCAAGCTGGGCTATGGATGCCCGGCTGTGCTCAAGGTCTTCGCCGGCCTCATCGCCAACGGCCTGAGGATGACCAGGCCGATCGGAGGCGTCACCGCAGCGACCGTGGTGGGTGGCGTCTTCTGTGCGAGTGGTTGGGTGTTCGACCCGGCGAACCCGCGGAAGTCCGACACCGTGCAGGTCGCCGACAACGGCAGAGCCGCGACCGGATGGATCACCACCAGCGGCCTGAGCCAGCAAACGAACAGCCACTACGGCATCCCCGGGCGGCACGGCCTGAGCGTTGCGGTACGGCTGAGCGCGGGTAGTCATCGACTGTGCGTGAACGCCAGGTCACTCGTCGGCTCCGCCGTCGTCAATCTGCACTGCTGGACCGAGGTGGTCCGATAGTTGGCCCCCAGGTAACCGCCTGGTCAGGCAGCCGGCTCGGTCCGCGATTGCCGAAGCTTCACCTGACAGGCCTGCTTTCCCTGGGCGGCCACCACCAGACCGCCGATCACGATCACACTTCCGGTGGACAGCAGTCGATACAACAGCACGGCGGCCAGCGCCGGAGCGGCGACGGCTCCGGCCACCGTCAGACCGACCGTCATGGCCGTCTCAACTGCGCCCAGGCCGGCGGGTACCGGCAGCAGGCTGGCGGCGGCCATTCCCGCCGTGTAGGTGATCAGCAGCGCCGCGACGCTGACATGGATGCCGATCGCAGCACAGCAGGCGGCTAGACAACCTAGATCCAACAACCAGTTCACGGCCGACAGGACAACCGCCCCCGTCCAGTCCCGGCCCGACGGCTGAATGACCCGCAGATCCGCCACAATCTCCGACAGCCGGGCGAAGCCGGTTTCTGCCGGCCGCCGCCGTAGCCGATTGACCCCGCGTAACGTACCGCGGGCCACACTGGCCAACCGGTCCGGATGGCGGGTGACCCAGACGAGCAGCGCGATGACCACCACCGCACCGAGGACCTCGATGATCGACCAGAGCGCCGCCCCACCGGCGAGCGCCACTCCGGTCAGACCGACCGCACCGAGGGTGACGGAGGCCAGCAGGCCGGTGACGGTCATCGACCAGGTCGCCGCCGAGACCGACGCTCCCCAGGAGCGCAGATGCCGATAGGCATAGGCGGTGGAGAAGACACCGCCTGCCGGCAGCGTCAGGTGCACCGCACCGGCTCCGTAGCTCACCGCCAGCGTTCGGCGCAAGGACACCCGAATCCCCGCGACGGCAAGGGTATGTCCGCGCAGGGCGGCGAAGGCGATCATCGACGAGACGGTTGCGGCGAGGGCCACGAGTAACCACTGAGCGGCAGCTCCCGACAGATGAGTCAGTGCGGACCACATCATCGGACCGGCCACGGCCAGGTACAGGCAGACCACCACGAACAGCAGCGCGCTGACCGCGGCCCTCGCCAACCGGCGCCGCGGCGTGCGGCCCGCATCGGCGATCGACGACGACGCCCGAGCAGCCGCGGCGGTGGTGGGTGGCTGCTCCGGCATGACTTCTACAAGGCGGTCGGGTGCTCATTCATTCCTGCCGGCTGGTTGGAGTTCGGTCGGAGTGGCCCGGCGTCGAGGGGTGAATCCGATCACCGCCCCGCGGCCGGGTCCGCCGCACCGGGCCCGGCCGCACCCGGCGTCGGCCGGTAGGCGGGGATACCGAGCAACTCGTCCACCGTCACGAAGCGATATCCGCGGCGAATGAGTTCGGCCACCACGATTTTCGTCGCTGCGACCGTGTGTGCCCGGTTGCCACCGCGTGCATCGAAGCCGTCGTGGAAGATCAGGATCGCACCCGGCCGGGCCTTGGCCAGGGCGCGTCGGGCGATCCTTTCAGGTGTGGGCTGAAAAACCTCGAGGGCGTGACAGAACTCCCCGGAGATCGGCTGCAATCGGTGACGACCCAGCAGGCGAATGAGCATGGGAGTCCGCAGCAGCCATGGCGGGCGATACAACATCGGAGCCGCACCTATCGCCGCGGTGAGCACCCGTTGCGCCGCCTCGGTTTCCGTTCGCTGGGCCGCCGGAAGCAGGCACCGGCTCATTGCATGCGAATAGCTGTGGTTGCCGATGACATGGCCCTGCCGCAACAGATTGGCGGTCACCTCCGGGAACCGTTCCGCGCACATCCCGACCTGGAAGAAGGTTGCTCTGATCTTCTCACCGGTCAGAAAGTTCGCGATCTGCGAGGTGAAAGGTTCATTGGGTCCATCGTCGAAGGTGAGAGCGATGATCTTCTCCGAGCTGCGGCCACGGTAGGGGAACCACCCGAACAACTGCGAATACGACGACAGGATGATCCAGTAGCCGGCAGCCAGCAGTGCCACCGCGGCGCCCAGCCGAGAGATACGGCGCAGCAGGCGCACCCGGAGGTCAGCTCTTGCCGATGTCATCGTCGAGGTACGCCGACGCCGCGGACGGGGCCCCGATCGCTTTCGGGCGCCGGAATGCCGGTGCCATACCCAGTACCGGCCTCCCGAACAGCCGATTCAACGCATAGCCCAATATGTAGTACCAGAAAAACGAGACGGCAAAGTTGTAAACGACGCCCTCATCCATTCGACGGGCAGATGTGCGGGTCGAATTGTCAGGGTCAAAAGCCACCTTTCCGCACTTTCGCAGCCGGCGGAGCAGGTCCAGTTCGTCGCCACCCTGCGCCAACCGGAGGTCGTATCCGGTGAACGCATCCTTGCGGAAGGCGAAATTGGTGGCAGTGATGTAGAGCACCGGCCCCCCGCTGCGATGCACGAAGGCGACGGCGCCGAACAACATCCGCTGCAGGGCGAGTCCCCATCGTGGTCCGTCATGGAAATAGCATGGACCGCCGACCGCAATACCTCCCGGATTCCGCTGGAACCAACGCTCGATGTTCGACAGCCAATTCGGCTGGTAGATGGTGTCCGCATCGGCCGAGACGATGATTTCCCCGGTGGCCGATTCGGTCCCCCGTTGTCTGGCCTGACACACGCCCCTGTCGGGTTCGAACACCACGGTGGCACCGGCGGCCCTGGCCAGCGCAGCCGTCTCGTCGTTGCTGTTGTTGTCGACCACGATGACCTCGAAAATCCCCGGGTAATCCTGCTCTGCCAACGAAGTCAGGCAGTCAGCCAGGTAGAACTCCTCGTTGAAGGCGGGTATTACGATGCTGAAGCGGATCTTGTCGCTGTCCAACGGCCTTCGCAACATCGGTGGGGACACCGCTCTCTGTCAATGATCAGCGATTACTATCTATAGCGTAGTACCCCGCGGAGCGTCGTGTCCGGCGGACCCACCGAGTCGGCGAAAGGAATCGGCCCGCATGCCGCTATCACGCACCGGGTGGCGGCCGTGGTGACCGGTGCGGTGCTCGCTGCATTGGCTGCGGCGTTCTGCTTCGCCTTGGCAGCCGCCCTTCAGCAGCGAGAAGCGGGGCGGGCGAACGGCTACGGTGTGGCCGACCCGCGATTGCTGTGGAAACTCGCGCACCGGCCGGTCTGGCTGGCCGGAATCGCCGCGGACGCCCTGTCCGCCGCGTTGCATGTGCTGGCCCTGTCATTGGGATCGATCGCCCTGGTCCAACCCCTGGGCGTGACCGGGCTGCTGTTCGCCATACCGATGATGGCACTGCTGCGGCATCAGCGTGTCCGCGGACGAGATCTGCTGGCCGCCGTAGTCGTCCTGTCCGGCCTTGCGGTCCTGCTGAGCCTGTTCCCCGCCGCCCGGCAATCGCAGGTAGCCCACCAGTCGGTGGTGATCGGGGTGGTCATCGGCAGCGTGCTGCTGGCTGTCGGCGCGGTCGGCGCGGCCTACCTCGCGCCGGGTCGACCGCGAGCCCTGCTGTTGGCCGCCGGGGCCGGACTCTCCTTCGGCATCACGGCGGTCCTCGCCCGGGCCCTGCTGGAGTTGATCGGGCGAGAAGGTGGTGGCGCCGTCATCATGACCGCCGCAGTGGGCATCGCACTGCTGATCCCGACCGGCTACCTACTGCTGCAGAACGCCTACCGCGCCGGGCACTTCGCAGCCTCGCTGGCCACTGCGGTCGTCGTCGACCCACTCGCGGCCGTTCTGGGCGGCGTGCTGGTACTGAACGAACCACTGCCGCAGGCGACCGGCCAGGCGGTCACCGCGATACTGGCCGCCGCGGCGATCATCGGTGGGGTCGCAGCCCTTGTCCGCTCACCCGCACACCTGTTCACGGCCGTCGCCGCGGACCCGGAGGCGGCCGCAGGTGACGGAACACCCTCCGGCCCAGGTGAGGCAAGGCTCACAAGGTGGTCAGGCACCGCCGGCGGTGACGATCGCATCGGTGATGAATCCGGCCAGCAGCCCGACGAGCAACCCGTAGGCGAGTAGATCAGTCCGCTTGGCCTTGGAGGCCACCCCCAGCAGCTGGGTGATGACGTAGATGATCGACCCGGCGGCCAGGGTCAGGAAGGCGACACTGACCGCGGCGCTGGTGAAGCTGTGCCCGAGCGCGGCGCCGACGAAAGTGGGTCCGCCGCCGATCGCACCCATGGCCAGCAGGAAACCCCAGCTCGGCCGGCGCGACCTGCCGGACTCGTCCATGTCGCCGGCCAGCGGAGCCACGATGCCGAATCCCTCGGTGGCGTTGTGCAGGCCGAATCCGATCACCAGCAGGGCCGCCAGGCTGACGTTGCCCCCGGCCGCAGACTGGCCGATGGCCAGACCTTCCGCAAAGTTGTGCAGGCCGATGCCGACCGCGATGAGCAGCGACAACTGCTTGGCTTTCGACCAGGAGGCGACACCTCGCACCGGCACGACCAGCTCGGCCGGTGCCATTGCACCCGGCCCGAAGGCCCGCGGCCGGGCGATGCGGGTGGACATGTACCGCTCGTACCCGACCAGCGAGAGCAATCCGATCGCCAGGCCACCGGCGAACAGTGCGCCGTACCCCAGCACGGGGGCGATGCCGCCGCTGCCTTCGTGGATGGCGACCAGCGCCGTGTCGATCGGTTCCCAGGCGGCACTGAGCACGTCCCAGACCAGGAACAACAGGATCCCGACTGCGGTCGCGTTCAGCAGCAGGCGCATCGACGGGGCAGGGCGGCGGAGCCGCCCGATCGGCAGGCCGATGAGGATCGTCACGCCGGCGATGAAGCCCAGCACCAGCGTCGTCGTCAGGTTCACGAGGTTTGCACCGTTCTCGTCAGGTTAGCCATTCCTAACTTGACGGTAGCAGAGTCTGTCTGTCCCGGAAAGCCGGACGCATGAGGTCGGTCCGACGGGCGGCGATCAGAACAGCAGACCGCGCCGGATCCGTCTTGCGGATCCGGCGCGGTCGGCCGGCGCTACCGAACTGTCTCAGCCGCCCAGTTCGACCGCAGGACGATCCCAGCCGGGAACCTGATAGGGACTCAGGATGGTGGTGTCACCTGGGTAGGGCTTCACCCAGCCAGTGGTCGTGTACCAGTCGAGTCGGTTCAACAGGGCCGGATTTGCCGCATCCTCCGTCGCCCTGGGGCCGCCGAAGTTCTGGTGCGTGCTCCACACCTGCCACTGCGCCGCGATCGACTCTGCTGAGGCCGGTACCGCCGCCACTGCAGCCTGGCTCCTGGCCGCCGCACTCGCGGCCGGCGTCGCCGTCTTCAACCCGTAGGTCAACGGAATCTGATTGGGCTGCGCCGAGTAGGTCGCCAGGTTCGGCGTGTTGGTGAACGCAAAGGTGATGGGCTCCGCCGCCCGATCCTCCTGATTCATCGGGGCGATGCCCAGGATCTGCTCGATCGTCCTGACCACGTTCAACTGGCTGTAGTACGTGCTGTCGACGATGTTGTTCTTGGCGTACGGGCTGATCACGAACATCGGAGCGCGGTGACCGTCGACGTGATCGGCACCGTCCTGGGAGTCATCCTCGACGACGAAGATCGCCGAATCCTTCCAGTCCTTCGAGTGGCTGATCGTATCGACGATCCGCCCCAGCGCCAGATCGTTGTCGGCGACCTGCGCGGTCGGGTAGGGGTCGACACCAGAGGTACCGGCCGTGTGGTCATCAGGAAGCCACAACAGGTTCAGATTCGCCAGTCTCCCGGCCTTTTCAGCTTTCGCGAAGTTCTGCTGCCAGATGTCCACCCGATACTGGTCGGGGATGTCGGTGTTGAACTTGGGATACGCCGGGTCGAGAATGGCGTTGAGCGAGGGGATGTCGGAGTAGGTCGGATATTGCCCGTCGGCAATGGGTGACGGCCCGGCAACCTTGCCCTCCTTCACCCGACTGGCCTGGTACCAATCGGCCCAGGTCGGGGCGCCGGTGGTCGGCAGGGTTTGGAAGTTGGCATATTCACCGAAGGCCGCGACCGTGTTGCCTGCCCGCTGGGCGGCATTCCAGAGGAATCCGTCGCGCTGGTAGGCCAGCGCGTCCCCTCCCTGCGCCGGATAACTGCGCCAGAATGCGCCGAATTCCTTCTCGATGTAGTCGTTGGCGTCTGCCTGCATCAGCCAGTTGTGGCCATCAGCGGACAGGGTCCCCTCGTCGTAGAAGTTGTCGAAAACGCCGTACCGGTTCGCCAGCAGGTGCGCATTCGGCGTGACGCTGCCACCGAACTGGGTCAGCGACGGATCACTGTTGCCCTTGCCGATATCACCGAGAACCTGGTCGTAGGTGCGGTTCTCCCTGACGATCAGGAAGACGTGCTTGATGGTCGACGGATCACCCAGCTTGGCCGGGATCGCCACCGGTGCCGCGTTCGTCCTGGCCAACGGGCTGCGCTGCAGCAGTTTCTGCCAATCGTTGTTCACGAACACCTGGTGCGTCAGGTCCGCCAGATCCGCCTCGGTCGGTGGCTTGAACATGGTCAGCGAACCGGTGTCGTCATAGGTGTTGTGACCCGTGACGACATTCGCGTCCGGTCCTGCGCTGATCGAGGATTGCGGGCCGCGGGCACCGATGCCCTTGTCGTTGGTGACGATGATCTTCCCGGTGGTGCGATCGGCCTGCACATTGACCGGATACCAGTCTGTCGGGATCAGGCCCTGGTACTGCACCGGTGAAGTCGGCCCGTTGTACCGGTACACCGCCAGCGCGTTGTCCCGGCCGATGCTCACCAGCAGGTGATTTCCGTCGGTCATCTCGATCGCGTTGGGATTGCTGCCCACCGTGGATCCGGGCAGCGGGGCGACGTTGAACGTCTGGGTGACCCTCCTGGCCTTCGTGTCGATGATCGACACGCTGTCACTGTTGGAATTCGCCACGAAAAGCGTCGAGCCTGCCGCCTTCAGTGCTGTCGGCTGGAGCCCCACCGTGATGCTGGCGGTCAGCTTTCCCGTGGTCGGGTCGACGACGGACACCGTTCCGGAGGTGGCGGCGCCGGTCACCGGATCGGCGACCACCGGAGTGTTGTCGCTCAGATTGGTGAAATCCCCTGCCCTGGCCGGTCGGCCGCCCTCGTTGGAGACGAACAGCTGACCGTTGACCAGGGCGACCTGGCGCGGCGCGATACCGACCGGTATCTGCTTGATCAGCGTGTTTTTCGCGATGTCGACGACGCCCAGCGTGTTGGCGCCGTTCAACGCTACGTAGAGGCTCTTGTGATCGGCCGATTCCACCATTCCCGACGGCAATTCGGGTCCGGCAGCGTTGATCAGCGGGATCTTCACCGGGTTCGCCGCCAGCGTGCCGTCCGCCTTCACCGCGAACCGCAGCAGATCGGAAGTCTGGGACACCCAGAGGGATTTGCCGTCCTGAGAGTAGTAGGGACCGTCTGCTGCCACGGATCCGTCGCCGATCACCTTGTCGGCGCCGACGCCGGTGCCCACCTGCTGCAGCACTTTCCCGGAGGCCGCGTCGAATACCGTGACGAAGCCGGTGAACGTGTTCCAGGTCAACGCCGCCAGCCGTCGGCCATAGGGGCTCAGCGTGCTGGACAGCAGCCGACCATTGGTCACCAACGCCCGGTCGCCCAGCGGTTTCACCCACTGGTTGGAGGGCAACAGCACACCCCGGGAATCGCTCTGACCAACGGGCGTCCTGCCGAAACCGCCGTTGATGGTGACCGCCGTGGCGGCGCCGGTGGCCAGGAACACTGCCCCGACGGAGAGCATGGCCACGGTGGTGCCCCGGATCCTGCGGCCCGACCGGGCCCTGGTCCTGCCGATTCTTTTCTGGTGGATGTCCTGCTGCATCGCTGGTCTCCGATCGAACTTCGAAATCCCTGACGGGTCATCAAGGGCCATCAGCCACGCTAGAAGCTGCGCCGCTGGAGTGCGCAGAACTTCAGGTGAACAGCGAATGACCATGCTGTGCAGTCACTGTGGATTGATTGGGTGGATCGACCAGTGGATCGGTCCGGCCGCCCTATTGGAGGTCGAAGCAACCGTCGAAGGCGAACAATGGGTTCGTCACCGCCGCGCCGTTGGTCGCCTGGAGTTTCAGCTGACCGACGACCGCCGGCGGACCGGACGCGGTATAGCAGCCGATCGACGCAACCTCCACGTCGAAGGAGAGCGGTTGCACGTGTCCGTCCGGATAGGGGAAATGGACGGTGCAGGTCCAGCTCCCGGCACCGGTCAGCGCGGCCGAACCATTGCGGACACAGGCGGCCGAACGGTCGGGCGCCGGAACGCGATGACCCAACTCCCGCTGCTGCAACACGTACAGCCGTTGGAAGCTGACGCCCACCGAGTCCTGCAGCCGGGTACTGGTCACTCCAGGGCTCCCGCAACCGGCCGACACCAGCAGCGCCAGCACCGCCGCGACTGCCGCCGCCAACCGGGGCGACTTGGCATCCCTGTGCACGTCCACCTATCCCCCGGTCACGTCTCGACGTCGGAACAGCGCCCAGCCGCCGATGAGGAAGGCCGCGATATAGCCGACAGCGCAGCCGATCCCGATGACGGTGGGACCGGCAAAAGCAGGTTCGGCGAACAGTCCGAGCCATGCCACGAACGACGCACCCGGCAGGAACGGCCGCACCGCAGCGACCGGGCCGCCGATCAACAGCAGCAGTTGCATCAGCAGACCCAGCACCGTTGGCCCGATGATCCCGGCCAGGCTGTTGCGGGTAGCCACCGACACCAGCACACCCAGCGCTGCGAACGACAACACCGCCGGCATGACCGACGCCCAGCTCAGCAGTACCAACTGCGCGGCCGGACCGGAGTTGAGCAGATTGCCGGACAACCCGATCAGCGGTTGGTGACCGACGGCCAGCAGACCGGACAGCAGGCTGCTGCCCGTCATCAGCGCGACGACGACGATCGAATACGTGCCGGCGGCCAGTATCTTCCCGCCAAATACGCTGCGCCGGCTCACCGATCTGGTCAGAATGGTGGTCCAGGTCCGATAATGATCCTCGGCCGAGAAGATGTCGCCGGCCACCAGGCATACCAACAGCGGAAACACCCATGCTCCGGCGAATCCCAGTACCACCAGCGGGATCGCGTACCCGGAATCGCCCACCCACCGACCGAACAGGGTGTCGGCGGGCACGTCGGTGGCCAAGCGCAGGCCCGCGGAGAACACCGCCGGCCCCAGCAGCGCGACAAGGACCCCCAGCCGGGCGCGGAATTGCGCGGTGAGCTTCTCCACCTCCCACTGGTAGGTCAGCCACAACGGGTGCCTGACCTTGACCGCCGCTGTCGCTGCCGCCGGGGACAGCTCGTCGGCGACCAGATCGCCGGTGGTCCGGAGGTTGTCGGTCACTGTCGGCTCGCGCTCGGGTCGGCGGCGTTGCGGTCGGCGGCGCGAGGGTCCGCGGCACCGGGATCGGTGAGCTGGAAGAAGAGAGCTTCGAAGGTCATTTCGTCTCGTCCGAGCCCGCGCACGGCGACTCCCCGTGCTGCCAGCAACATCGTGTACCTGTCGAGATCACCGGTGTCAGCATGCACGAGGAGGTCCCCGAGCCCGGAGGGCACCACCTCCAGCCGGGGAAACTGCCCGGCCAGCTCGGCAGCGATCTCGTCGTCGCTGGTGTGCAACCGCCAGACCCGTTGTGGCGCAAGCTCTCGCAGGGCCGCGAGGCTGCCGGTATGAACCACTGACCCGGACCGGAGCACCGTGACCTCCGTACACAGCTGCTCCACCTCGTCGAGGTCGTGGCTGCTCAGCACGATGGTGTGTCCGGCCTGAGCCAACGCGGCCATCAGCGCATGCAGGTCGCGGATGCCGGCCGGATCCAGACCCGTGGTCGGTTCGTCCATGATCAGCACCTGCGGATCGCTGATCAAGGCGGCGGCCAGCCCGAGCCGCTGCCGCAGACCCGTGGAGAACCCCCGCACCTTGCTCTGCGCCCGATCGGTCAACCCGACCAGATCCAGCAGGTCCTCGACCGTGCCGCTGCCGGTCCGGCCGTCCCAAGCCGACAGCAACTCCAGATTCCGGCTGGCTGTCAGGTACGGGTAGAAGTTCGGGGATTCGACGAACCCCGCTATCCCGCAGCGACCCCTGGGGACCTCGGGCGGCAGCGGCCGGCCGGACAGCACGATGGTTCCCGCGTCGGGGCGGACCGTTCCCAGCAGCATCCGCAGGACCGTCGTCTTGCCGGCGCCGTTCGGACCGAGGAGCCCGTGGATGCTCCCGTGGCGAACGCCGAACCCGACCCCGTTCACCGCCGACCGAGCCCCGAACCGTTTGTGCAACCCCGCCACGGCGAGCAGCGGCGGCTCGATGCCGGCCGCGAGAGCGGATGTTCCGTCGAGCAACGATTCGTCCGTCCTTTCCGCCACCCTGACAGATAACCCACCCAGAACGGCCGGCCGGCAACGACGGAATGAACATCAGGTGTCCGGGCTCGGATTCCGGTAACACCCGATGTTCATTTCCGCCTACAGACCCGGCAGGGTGCGGGTGTGCTCGATCCCGACCGCTTGCAGAGCATCGGGATCCAGCCCAAGCAGCGCGAGGATCGTCGGCGCGATCTGGGTGGTCTGCACCTTCGACGAGTTGACCGCGTGGTGCCTCACCCCGGCTCCGGCGACCACCAGGGCGACGTCCAGGTCAGCCGGGGCAGCTCCGCCGTGCTCGGCGATCTTCTTCACCCCGCCGGTGTAGACCACGCCCGGCTGGGCGATCCCGATGAGGTCGGGGGCGTGGGGATCGCCGTGCTGTGCCCGGACCAGGGTGTCCGCGGCGGCGCCGGTGTAGATCCTGGTGAGACCGGACGAGGAAACCGTCGCCGAGTAGACCCCCTTCGGGTCATGGACGAGGTTGGCCGGTGCGCTGTGCGTCAGTAGAAAATGCCGGGCGAACGACAGTGCCGCAGCCGACCGGTCGGAAAGCCACAGCAGCATGCCGTCGTCGTCGACCGAGAAGGCGACCAGCTGCGGATTCTTCGGATGTTTTGCGGCCCATGCGGTGTTGATCGCGTCGATGATCTTCCCGTCGTCCACCCGCCGCAGCGCGGCCGCGTCGATCGGCGCCTGACCGTGTTTCGCCGACAGGATGATCGTCGTGTCCGATTGCCGGCCGCTGTCCTGGACGGCGTCCACCAGGGACCCCACCTGGGCGTTCACGTAGTCCAGCGCCTTGGCCAACAGGGGGCCGGGAGCGCCGCCCGGCTGGTAGCCGCCGGCGAGTCCGTCGGAAAGCGGCAGCTTCTCCGCGGTGGAGACCGTCTGGAAGTTCATCCCGAAGATTGCCGGCGTGCCGATCCGGTGGCTGCCGGAGTGGTCGAATCCGTTGATCTCGTTGATGATCGCGGCCACCTTGACGCTGTCGTATTCCTGGGTGAGTGCGTTGTCGGTGGTCCAGTCGTCTCCGCTGGCGTCGGCAACGCTGTTGATCTCCGGCGTGAACAGGTCCTGCACCCCGGTACCCGATGGACCGTTCAGAATTTCGTAGGCGGCGTGTTTGTCCGACCACGCTGTGCGCAGCCCATGGGCCCTGACCACCTCGAAAACCGTGTTCACCCGCAGGTACTGGTTCGGATACACCGGAAGACAGGTGGCCGGATCCACCGGTAGTGCCGCCGGGTCGAGCAGCGTCTGAGGAGTCGGGGTCATCTTCAGGATGGCCTTGGTGATCGCTCCGGAGTTGGACAGTGTCTGCGCGATGGTGTTCGTCGGCAGGCTCGCCAGGGCCGGGTCGGTCAATTTCTGACCGGCGTCCAGCGTGATCGGATTCTGGGAGCGGTCGGCGGCTTCGGTCCAGGCGACCTCGGTACCCCGGGGTGCCGTGGTGCAGTCGAGAGTTCCCGGCGCGATCAGCTTCCGGTTGTAGGTGTCGTCGTAGAACACCCCGGTCGTGCCGGGGCCGCCGCCGGTGAGCTGGGCGACCATGCCCGGAAACGAATCGGACGGGAAGGTGGTTCTGGCGCTGGTGTAGTCGGTGCCGTCGGCGATCAGCGCGGCCAGCGCCGAGCGCGGGTGACGCTTGACGTACCAGGCCAGATCGGTGTCGTGCAGGCCGTCGACCGACAGCAGCAGCACATGCCTGCTGTGAGCGGTCGGCTGACCGGCCACGGACGCCCCCGACGCCTCGGAAGCGCCGGTGAGGTTGAGAAGCAGACCGGCGGTCAGCGTCGCAACACCCCACCGGCGCGCCTTGCGGATTGACATGAGATCCCCTTCCGACCCGACGCGTGTCGGGTACGGAGAAGGTTTATTACTATTCGCTCAGTAGTACCAGAGCCATTGCGGAAACACCCGCTGAACGATGGGTGAACGGACCAAGGCCCGGCGGAGCGGTACTGACGCAGGTCAGCGGCCTTCGGGTGCGATCATAGAGACACACATCCGCCAGGTGCGGACGCCGGTTCGGCGGCCGACGCCCGCACAGGAGGACGAGGAACCGCCACTCGTGACTGACGTGAACACATTCGCGGCTCTCGTCCTGGTCGTCGCGGCCGTCGGGTTGTTGGCGGTGCTGTCGAACCGGCTCAGCGAGCGGGTGCATCTGCCGGCGCCGGCGCTGTTCCTGGCAGCCGCCGCCATCACCGGGAAGGTGGTGACAGGCCTGCACGCGCCGCCGGAACAACTGGTCGAGCGGCTCGTCACCGTCGCTCTGCTGTGCATTCTGTTCGACGGCGGTCTGCATCTGGGCTGGCCGCGTTTCCGGTCCGCCATCGGCCCGATCACTGCGATCGGGGTGCTGGGGACGTTTCTGACCGCCGGAGCCGCCGCGGCGCTGTGCCACTACGCGTTCGGCCTGAACTGGTATTTGTCGCTGCTGCTGGGTACCGCCGTCTCGCCCACAGATCCGGCGGTGGTGTTCTCGGTCCTCGGTCGGCGGGAGATCGCCGGCCGCAGCGGCGCGATCCTGGAGGGCGAATCAGGCGCGAACGACCCGGTCGGCATCGCGTTGATGGCCAGCCTGATCACCGCCGGCGGCATCAGCGCCGCCGGCATCGGCAAGGTCGCCGGCGAGTTCGCCATCCAGATGGGCGTCGGCCTGGCGGTGGGGGTGCTCGGCGGCCGCGGCCTGCTCTGGTTCATCCGTCGCGTCCCGTTGCCGGCCGAAGGCCTGTACCCGCTGCGGACTCTGGCCAGCGCGTTCGTGCTGTACGGCATCGCCACCCTGGCCGGCGGATCCGGCTTCCTCGCGGTGTTCGTGGCCGGCATCATCCTCGGCGATGCGCGCGCACCGTACAAGCGCGAGATCGAACGCTTCCACTCGGCGCTGGCCAGCTTGGGCGAGATCGTGGCCTTCGTCGTGCTCGGCCTGACCGTCAACCTCAACGTCCTGACGCACACCGATGTCTGGATCCCGGGGCTGATCCTCGCCGTCGTGGTCGCGTTGGTGATCCGGCCGGTATTGGTGGGGCTGTGCCTGTGGTCGGCACATCTGGACCGGTCCGAACGGACCTTCATCCTGTTCGCCGGGCTCAAGGGCGCGGTGCCGATCCTGCTGGCCAGCTACTTGTTGGCCGCCAACATTCCGCAGGGGCAAAGGCTCTACGGCATCGTCGTGATCGTGGTGGCGTTCTCGGTCGTCTTCCAGGCCGGCCTGGTGCCCACCGCCGCGCGCCTTCTCGCCCTGCCGATGCGGACCGTGGAGATCGAACCCTGGGCGTTGGGCGTCCGCCTACAGGACGAACCGGAGGGCGTCGGACGGTTCACCGTCTGCCAGGGATCGCCCGCCGAAGGTCGGACGATCGAGAATCTGGCCGACCTACCCGGCGAGGTTTGGGTCAGCTTTGTCATCCGCAACCAGCAACTGCTCAAGGTCCGCCCCGACACCACCCTGTTGGCCGGCGACGACGTGCTGGTGCTGGCCGAGCCCGACGACTACGCCCGCCTGGTCGCGATGTTCGAGACCGCGCCGGAGGGTCCAGCTGCCTGATGCTCGGTGATTCGGCGGCCGGCCAGGTGCCGGTAACTTGAGCGTATGCGTGACCCGCTCGTCGTGGCCGTGGCCCAGCCGTCCTGCACGCCCTTGGACGTCGCCGCAAACGCGTCGGAGCATGCGATCTCGGTGCGATCGGCGAACGCCAGAGTGGTGCTGTTTCCTGAACTGTCGTTGACCGGGTACGAATTGGACGCACCGGAAGTCGCCCCGGACGATGCGCGGCTCGCGCCCATTGTCGCGGCCTGTGCCCAGACCGGCTCGTTGGCGCTCATCGGTGCACCGGTGCGGGGGCGAGGGCACCTCTCGCACATCGCAATGCTGGCTGTCGACGGCAACGGTGTCCGGGTGGCGTATCGCAAACTGTGGCTCAGCGCGCAGGAATCCGGCCGGTTCAGCCCGGGGCCTGGACCAGTCGTCATCGAGGTTGACCGATGGCGGCTCGGGCTCGCCATCTGCAAGGACACCGGTATGCCCGCGCACACCCGGGCCACAGCGTCGCTGGGTATCGATGCCTACCTCGGTGCGACGGTGATGTCGGCGGCGGAGAAGGTCATCCAGGACGCCCGCGCCGACCGTATCGCCAAGGCGCACAACGTCTGGGTGGCGATGGCGAGCTTCGCCGGACCTACCGGCAGCGGCTACGACGTCACGGCCGGCTGTTCGGGGATCTGGTCACCCGACGGTCGGGTGTGCACTCAGGCCGGGCCCGAGGTCGGCGGCGTCGCCAGCGCGACCCTGTACTGAAGCCCGGCAGGGTCTGCCGGGGGTTCGGCGCATGCCCGCACTTTGCATACCCCTTTGACGCGAGGTTCAAACTGGTTGCGCCGAAGCAGCTTTGCCCTCCTGGCTCGGGCGGTGCAGCCACCGCCGGGTGCCGGGACGTCGAGCTGACGATATGCCAGGATGGATCACATGGCTGCCATCGGATACACCCTCATGACTGAACAAGCCGGCCCGAAGGACCTGATCGCGCACGCCGTGGCGGCCGAGAATGCAGGCTTCGACTTCGAGGTCAGCAGCGATCATTTCTTCCCGTGGCTGAAAGAAATGGGTCATTCACCCAACGCCTGGGTCACGTTGGGCGCGGTAGCGCAGGCGACCGAGACGGTCGGCCTGATGACCTACGTGACGTCCCCGACCTTCCGATACCACCCTGCAGTGGTGGCGCAGCAGGCTGCCACGCTGCAGATTGTCTCGGACAACCGTTTCACCCTTGGCCTTGGCTCAGGAGAGTCGCTCAACGAGCACATCGTCGGGTCCGGCTGGCCGGGGGCCAATGTTCGGCAGGCCCGCCTCGTCGAGGCGATCGACATCATCCAAGCGCTGTTCGACGGCGGATCTGTGAGCTACCGCGGAGAGCATCTGCAGGTCGACTCCGCAAAGCTGTGGGATCTGCCCGAGGTGCGGGTGCCGATCGGTGTCGCCGTATCCGGCGGCCAGTCGTGCAGGTTGTTCTCACCGAAGGTCGATGTGATGATCGGCATCGATCCCGAGCCCGAGCTTTCGCAGATGTGGGACGAAGGCCATGCCACCGGAGCCTCGAGGAAGGTCGCGCAGCTGCCGATCTCCTGGGACTCCGACGTCGAGGCAGCGACGGCAAGGGCGCACAAGCTGTTTCGCTGGAGCTTGACCAACTGGCAGGTCAATGCCGAACTGCCCAGCCCGGAGGCGTTCGCCAGTGCCTCCGAGACCGCCCGCCCGCAGGACGTCGCCGACGTGATTCCATGTGGCGACGACGTCGCCTCGGTGGTCACCGCGGCGAAGAAATTCTTCGATGCCGGCTATACCGATCTGGCTCTGGTGCAGGTCGGCCCGGATCATCAGCAGAGCTTCTTAGAAGCCGCCATCGCGGAGATCCTGCCGGAGCTCCGCAAACTGTGAACTGAAGGCAACAGGTCAAGAACCGACATCAGGAGCGTGCATGCCGAGGACCTACGCCCTTCCGGCGACCTACCGGCCTGACCCGGACCGGCCGTTGCGCTGGGGGGTGGTCGGTACCGGGGGCATCGCCCGCCGCGTCATGTCCGACCTGCTGTTGGTACCCGACGCCCAGTTGGTGGCCGTCTGCTCCCGATCGGCCGAGCGAGGTTCAGCATACGCAGCTGCGCTCGCCGTGCCGACGGGTCGGCCGCAGCCCGAACTCGTTGTCTTCGAGCAGCTGTCCGACATGCTGCCCGAGATCGACGTGCTCTACGTGGCCACACCGCATGCCGTGCACAGGGAACCGACGATCGCGGCGCTGGCGTCCGGGACCGCGGTACTGACCGAGAAGGCCCTGGCGGTGCACTATCGGGACGCTGTGGCCATCGTCGTAGCAGCACGCCAACATGAGACCTTCTTCATGGAGGCCCTCTGGACCCGGTTCAACCCGCTGCACGTGAAGCTGCGCGCATTGATCGGTGACGGCGCGCTGGGTGAGATCCGTCGGGTCGTAGACGATTTCAGTTTCGCGTTCCCCTACGACCCCGGTCATCGGCTGTACGACCCTGCGCAGGGCGGTGGGACGCTGCTGGACATGGGCCCCTATCCGGTGTCGATGATCCAGTCGCTGCTGGGCGACCCCGAATCAGTGGATGTGCACGGCAGTCGGGCGCCGAACGGGGTTGACAACAGTGCGACGCTGCTCTTCCGCTACCCGGATGGGGTGGCCGGTATCGGCACCTGCACGCTGCTGGCCGACGGCTCGAACTCGGCCTCGATCGTCGGCACCCTCGGCCGGGTTGAAATGGACGCCAATGCCCTGGCGCCGACCCGGATGACTCTCTACCGCAACGGCTTCGAGCCGGAGGTGTTCAGCGCACAGATCGACGGAGCCGGCTATGTACCCCAATTGCAGGAGGTGCAGGCCGGAGTTCGCTCGGGAAACATGGAAAGCGCGGTGATGCCCCATCGGGACTCACTGTCCATGATGGGCATTCTGACCGACGCCCTGGCTGCGATCGGCGTGCACCACCCCTGAGCCGATTCGAGCGGAGAACTCGGCGCGCTACCCGCAAGATGTGTCCGATTTGTCCCGGGCAGCTCCCCCGTCATTGGCCGCACCGGTCGGCCGACCTGGATCAATCCGGTGGCAATGCATGGGATCCCCGGCCTTGAAAGCCGTTCTCGATACCAGCGTCTGGATAGCCGCGGACATCCCCCCGCAACGTCGTGAGCTCACCGAGCTGGGGCACCTCATCGAGATCATCGCTGTTCGACCATCGTGAGCCGTCAGGAATCGAGAAGCGTTCACTCCCCTCGGCAGCTAGCGTGACCGAAAGGGCTGCCGGGAGCGAACCGCCACAGAATAGAGACACGATGAGCAAAGCCACGAAGACCGACCAGGAGTCTGCACTGCAGGCTGCCGACAGTCACGACCTGATCCGCGTGCACGGCGCCCGGGTGAACAACCTCAAGGACATCAGTGTCGAGATCCCGAAGCGCCGGCTGACGGTCTTCACCGGGGTCTCCGGCTCCGGCAAGAGTTCCCTGGTGTTCGGCACGATCGCCGCGGAGTCGCAGCGGATGATCAACGAGACCTACAGCGCCTTCGTGCAGGGCTTCATGCCAACCCTGGCGCGGCCTGAAGTGGACGTGCTGGACGGCTTGACCACTGCCATCGTCATCGACCAGGAGCGGATGGGGGCCAACACCCGCTCCACTGTCGGCACCGCGACCGATGCGAACGCCATGCTGAGAATCCTGTACAGCCGGCTGGGGCAGCCGTACATCGGATCACCGCAGGCGTTCTCGTTCAATGTCGCCTCGATCAGCGGAGCGGGTGCCGTCTCCGTCCAGCGCCACGGTCAGACCGTCAAGGAGCGCCGCAGCTTTTTCGTCACCGGGGGGATGTGCCCAAGATGCGAGGGCAGGGGATCCGTGACCGATATCGACCTCACCGCGCTGTACGACGACACCAAGTCCCTCAACGAGGGTCCGTTCACCGTCCCCGGATACAGCATGGACGGCTGGTACGGCCGGATCTTCATCGGCTCCGGCCTTTTCGACCCGGATAAGGCGATCCGCAAGTACACCAAGCGTGAACTGGCCGATCTGCTGTACAAGGAGCAGACCAAGATCAAGGTCGACGGCATCAACCTGACCTATGAGGGGCTGATCCCGAAGCTGCAGAAATCGATGCTGGCCAAGGACATCGACTCGTTGCAACCGCACATCCGGGCCTTCGTGGAGCGGGCGGTGACATTCTCGACGTGCCCCGAGTGCGGCGGCACCCGGCTGTCCGAGGGGGCTCGGTCGTCGAAGATCAACGGGATCAACATCGCCGACGCCTGCGCTGTGCAGATCAGCGACCTGGCCGGCTGGGTCGACACCCTCGGTGATCCATCCGTGGCACCCCTTCTCGTGCGGCTGCAGCAGATCCTCCGCGGATTCGTCGAACTGGGGCTCGGTTATCTCTCGCTCGACCGGGCAACCGGGACACTGTCGGGCGGAGAGTCCCAGCGCATCAAGATGATCCGACACCTCGGATCCTCACTCACCGACGTCAGCTACGTCTTCGACGAACCCACCATCGGGCTTCACCCCCACGACATCCAGCGGATGAACAGCCTGCTGCTGCAACTGCGCGACAAGGGCAACACCGTGCTGGTGGTGGAGCACAAGCCGGAGATGATCGCGATCGCCGACCACGTCGTCGACCTCGGCCCCGGCGCCGGAACTGCCGGTGGCGAGGTCGTCTTCGAGGGCACCCTCGACGGGCTGCGGGCCAGCGGCACCGTGACCGGCCGGCATCTGGACGACCGGGCCCGTCTGAAGAAGTCCGTGCGGAAACCGTCCGGAGCGCTGCCGGTCCGCGGCGCCAGTACGCACAACCTGCAGGCCGTCGACGTCGACATCCCGCTGGGTGTGTTGGTGGTGTTGACCGGTGTAGCCGGATCCGGCAAGAGTTCACTGATCCAAGGATCGGTCTCCGGCCGGGACGGCGTGGTGACAATCGACCAGGGTGCGATCAAGGGCTCGCGGCGCAGCAACCCGGCGACCTACACCGGACTGCTCGATCCGATCCGGACTGCGTTCGCCAAGGCGAACGGCGTGAAGGCGGCGCTGTTCAGCGCCAACTCCGAGGGCGCCTGCCCCAACTGCAACGGTGCCGGTGTCATCTACACCGACCTGGCGACCATGGCCGGGGTGACCACCGTGTGCGAGGTGTGCGACGGGAAGCGTTTCCAGGCGGAGGTCCTCGACTATCACCTCGGTGACAAGAACATCAGCGAGGTGCTGGCGATGTCGGTGACCCAAGCCGGCGGGTTCTTCGGTGCCGGTGAGGCGAAAACACCTGCGGCGCATGCAATTCTCGACCGGCTCGCCGATGTCGGTCTCGGCTACGTCAGTCTCGGACAACCGCTCACCACCTTGTCCGGCGGCGAGCGGCAGCGGCTCAAGCTGGCCAACGGGATGGCTGACAAGGGCAGGCTTTCCAGCGTGTACGTCCTCGACGAGCCGACCAGCGGCCTGCACCTCGCCGACGTGGAGAACCTGCTCGGCCTGCTCGACCGGCTCGTCGACTCCGGCAAGTCGGTCATCGTCATCGAGCACCACCAGGCCGTGATGGCGCACGCCGACTGGATCATCGACCTGGGGCCGGGCGCCGGGCATGACGGCGGCCGGATCGTCTTCCAGGGCCCGCCCGCCGACCTGATCGCCGACGGCTCCACCCTGACCGGCCAGTACCTGGCGGCCTACGTCGGCACCTGACTTCGACGACTACCACGCGGTTCAGCGACCACCTTGTCCCAGCCGAATTGCAGCGTCACCAGCCCGGTCAGAACAGATGCGTCGCCCCGACGATGTTTCGGGCGGGAACTGCCGGATACCTGTGGTGGGAGCGCGCATTCTGTACCGGTGCGCTCCGGTGCCAGCGGTTCAGCAGCGAGCCGCCGGCATCGTCACAGGTGCACCGTGGCCGGATGCCCGGTGCGGTCGGCCCGGCCCGTATTGCTGGGTGGATCGCTTCCCGTCCGGTGTCAGAGGCCGGGTTGCGTGACGTGATCGACACCGATCTCACTGACTACTCCGTGGTGCCCCGGCATTCGCGGACGATCTCCTGGCCGTGCCGCCCTTGTGGGCCACGGGAATCTCCGCCCGCCCTCACCGCAGCCACCACAAACAAATTGAGGGCACCAGGCTTACCGAGAGGGTCGTCGGCGTCAGGACGGGACTCACGAAACGAAACGCCATCACCGAGCGGCCACCGAGCCTGACACCTGTCGTCGAACTGATCTCCGCAACTACCATCGAACGGTAGCGATCGCTGAAATGGCTGCCACAGTGTCGATGTCAACCAGCTCCAACCGGATGTTGAAGGCGCACTTCGGATCCACTCCGCACAGTTGTTTGCGCCGCATCCGGTTCGCGGCGGTGTGCGACCTCCTTTCCACTACCAAGAAATCGCTTTCCGCAATCCTTCCTGATTGACCGCAGCCCCGGCATGGCCCACCGCTGGACCAACTGACGGGGCCTGGCCTGCCAGAGTCGATCGAGCTTGCCGCACGTTGGCACGGGTGCACGTACCGTGGGGCGGGAAGCTCTTTGCCGGGGGACGGATCGAGTTGTTGCCAGAGACGGATCGAGTTGTCGACAGGAGGGGGGTTTTGCGCGTGGGGTCGAAGGTCGGTGACACCGCCGGGTCGTTGGGGCTCGACGTGGGTGGGATCTCCGAGATTCTCGCCAACGAATCGGTGCGCAGCGTTTTTCAACCGATCGTCGATCTGGACAACGGAGACGTCGTCGCCTACGAGGCGCTCACCCGCGGCCCCACGGGTCCGCTGGAAAATCCGGAATCCCTCTTCGCAACCGCCAGTGCCGCAGGGCGGCTGGCCGACCTCGACGGCCTCTGCCGACGGGTCGCATTGTCCGGCGCGATCAAGGCCGGCATCTTTGCCCCGCTGACCTTGTTCCTCAACGTCGAGCCCGAGGTCGTCGACCCCTCCCGGTTGGAAGAACTCCTGGTCATCGCCGCGGATGCGCCGGGCGACCTGCAGTTGGTGCTGGAGGTCACCGAACGCGCTTTGGCCGTCCGGCCCGCCGAACTCATCGACACCGTGCAGCGGCTACGAGCGGCCGGGTGGCGGATCGCCCTGGACGACGTTGGCGCCAACAATCTGTCACTGGCGTTCATGCCGTTGCTGCAGCCGGCGGTCATCAAGTTGGATCTGCCGCTGGTGCAGGAACGGCCGGGCCCGAAGGTGGCCGAGATCATGAACGCAATCAACGGGTATGCCGAACGCACCGGCTGCGTGATCCTGGCTGAGGGTATCGAGAATCCCGGACACCTCGCCTTCGCTCGCGCGCTGGGCGCCGACCTGGGCCAGGGGTGGTTGTTCGGCCGCCCCGGCCCAGGCCAAGCGCCCGGGCCGGGCACAGCGACGCTGCGGCTACCGCCTCCACCGCAGCAGGCGACCAAGACGTCCCCGTTCCAATGCCTGCCGGACTCGGTGGTGTTGCGGCACTCCACGAAGGCGTTGCTGATCGAGTTCAGCAAACACCTGGAACGGGAGGCCGCGCGCCTTGGCGGTACCTGCATCGTGATCTCGACATTCCAACATGCCAAGTACTTCACCCCGCCGACCGCCCGCCGATACAGCGCTCTGGCCAAAGAAATCGGCTTCGTCGCCGCGATCGGTGCCGGACTGGTGTCCGAACCGGCCCCGGGTGTGCGCGGCGCCGACCTCGAGCCCGGAGATCCAGTCCTTCTGGAGTGGGACATCGCCGTTCTCGCGCCCAATTTTGCGGCCGCGCTCATCGCTCGCGACCTCAATTCCACCGGCGCCGACTACGACCGCTCCTTCGAATATGCATTGACCTATGACCGGCCCACTGTGGAAGCAGCCGCTCGATCACTGATGTCACGAATCCGGCCGATCACATCGGCGACCGGCTGACCGCGAGGCCCGATCAGCTCTCCCGGCCGCCGGACCTACGAATCGTCGGAGTCAGGCGGCTTGGGCCGGTGCGTCTCGGTGACCCCTGTTGAGGTGTCACCCGATAATCGAGCAGCTGGGCGCATCACCAGAGCCGCTTCTGTGCGTTCCCCACGAAACACGATCCTGGACGCCGTTTTCGATCGCCACCGCGCCGCACCGATGGTGACCCGGCTGGACGGTCACCCCACCTCACCGGCGTTCCTGCCACGATCAACCGGGTGACGGCGGTACACCTGGGCGTGACCAGCTTCGGGCCGATGTCGTCTGTACTCGTCGATTCCGAATGGGTAGACGCCCTGTCGCGGCCTTCTACATCAGGCCGGTGGGACTGAACGCGGGGACCGGCCGCCGCTGGTGGGCAATGTCGTCGGCCACCTGCTGCAAGGGTCGACCGACGCGGAGTGCGTGGTCGCGCAGCGCACCGAGCGCGCTGGGCAGGCTGCGGTTGCACGCATTGCCAATCATTCCCAGGGCAACCAACAAGGTAGTCAGCGATGTCCGATTCGAGGCGGCGCGCTGGGTGTTCACCGTGTGGAGACCGGACCAGGCCGAGCGGCGGCCGGGCCAGTGGAAGGGATCCTGCGTCACGATGGTGCCGATTCGATCGGCCACCGCTGCGGTGGCCTCGGGCAACGCGATCCAGGTTCTCTGGCGGTCGGTGAACCACAGATCTACGGTGAACGCCACCTCCGGCCGAGCAACCGGAACGGAAATACGACGGACGTATCGAGCGTTTCGGCCGACGTAGTCGGCCAGCGCCGGCCACTGACGACGCAGCTCCGCACGCCCGACGTCCATCGCGATACCGGAGCGGTGCGCGGCGTCCGCCGGCCCGTGCCGAGCGCGCAGCTCCTGCCGCTCACACGCCGCGGCCAGGTCATCGCTCGCGCCGATGGAAATCGGTCCTTGCGGACGGAACAAGGTCAACGAACAACCCGCGGCACCCAGAGTGATGCGAGCGGCGATGGTCAGGCGCACCGGCAGCAGCACCGCAATCTGCGGTAGTACCGCCGTAATTCGACGGTAGTTGTGCTCGAAGGAATCGATCGGGGAATTGTTGAAGGACCTTGACTCGTCGCCGCGACCTCCAGGGTTGCGGGTTGGCGCGCCGAACACGGCCTGTGCCTCCTGTGTCCCGGAGTTGGCGACGACGCTCACCTCGATTCTCCTGACGTGACCCGCCACGCCCATTCCCACCATTGGCGGTCAGGCCGTCTCGGGAGGAGGTGCCGGCGGAGAAAATGTGCTGGACGGGCCGATCGGCGAGACGGTGAGCCGAAAAAGACTCGACCGCCTCGCCTTTCATGGATTCAGGAAACGAAAGCCAGATCGTCGAAGTAGTAGGTCCGGTCAGTCGGCATCGGCGCGTAGCCGCCGTTTCCGAGACCGAAATCGGGGAAGACAGACACTTTGTCAAAGGTACTGGCCACATTCAACGACGCCGTCGGCTTTGTCAGGTCGTACGTGGTCGGCCCGTTGGGGATGTAGTGAGTGGACGGATCTCCGAAATCGAAGGTGAGGGTCTCCCAAGCTCCCGCGACCGTGGTGAAAGCATCTGTCTCACAGTTGATTCCCGGGTTGCCGGCATTCTCCACCTTCAATCTCACCCGGACACCGACCGCCGGACTGTAGAAGCGCAGGGTCATCTTGGTTGTGGTGGCCGTGAAGGGGATCGTATCGACCGAGAAGTTCGCACCGGTGGACACGGTCGTTCCGCCGTATTGCTCCGAGACCTTCGACAGGTACTTGAACATCTGCGCCACATTGTTGGTGCCCCCGGCCGGGTCTGCCACCACCGCACTGCTGGTGCCGTACAGAGCGAAGTCAGTCAGCGCGTAGGCCTTGGCGGGATCGTCGAACGTGACGGCCCAGGACGTCGGAGGGGGTGTGACGCCGCCGAAGGTCAAGTCCAGATCGTCGAAATAGTAGGTCTTCCCGGTGCCGGCCGTGCCGAAATCGAAGAAGATCGACACCTTGTTGTAGGTGGTGGCGAGATCCAGAGCCGGGGTACCGGCCGCCTGGTTAGCAAAGTTGAACGCGAGAGTCTCCCACCCCGCTGCGACCGTAGTGGTGGCATCGGTCTCGACCGACTGAGCTGGATTCGAAGCGTTCTCCACCTTCAATCGCACCGGAATGCCTGCGTCCGGTGACCACACCCGCGCCGTCACCACCGTGTTCGTGGCACTGAAGGCAATGCGGGGGATCGCCTGGTTGGCGAGCGTGGACACCGTGGTGCCGGCCCAGACCTGCGATCCGGCCGCCTTGACAACCTTCGCCACCTTGTTGGCGGGCGTGACCGGGTCCGCCGTGATCGTCGAGTCCTCGGCGCCGCCGAAGCCGGTGAGCACGGGCGGCGTGCTCTCGTCGAATGTGATCACTGCCGCCGGCGGGGGCGGAGGTGTGCCAGGCACAAAGGTCACATCGTCGAAGTAGTAGGTCTTCAGGACCGCAGCGGCCGGAGCCCGACCGAAGTCGAAGAAGATCGTCGCCTTGTCGTAGTTGAAGGTAAGGTTCAGCGCCGCCGTTCCGGTCGCCTGGTTGGCAAAGTTGAAGGTCAGCGTCTCCCACTCCCCGGCGACCGTGGTCGTGGTCTCGGTTTCGACCGATTTGGTGTTGTCCGCGTGGTCCTCGACCTTGAGGCGGACCGGGATATTGGCGTCCGGCGACCAGACCCGGACGGACATTGTCGTGTCGCTGCCCGTGAACGGGATCCGGGAGGCGAACCCGAGCCCTGCAGCAGCCGTGATCGTGGTGCCGGCAAAGGTTTCCGCCCCGGCCGCCCGCACGACCTTGGCGACGGTGTTGGCGGCATTCGTCGGATCGGGTGCCAGGGCGGAATCCTCAGTACCACCGAATCCGATGAGGCCGTAGTCGACCGCCGCCGAATCGAAGGTGACCGGAAGTACCATCTGGGTCTTGGGTGTCGCCGTGTCGAAGGCCTGTTGGGCGGTGGCCGCAGCGGAGTTGAGGTTCCCTGCGAGGTCGCTGAAGGTGCCGATTGCGACGCTGATATCGATGTTCCCAGTCGAATTGACCGGCGGGCTGACGACCAGCGTGGCGTGAGTGGCATCGACATTGGTGAACGCGCCCTTTGTTCCTCCGCCGACGACGATGTCGTCAGCGGTGAAGCTGCTACCGACGTTCTCACTGAAGGTGAAGGTGAACGTGACGTCCCCGGTCGCGGTGGCGGCCGGGACGTCGTCGGTGATGGCGACCGCGGGGGGTGTGGTGTCGGGTGCCGCAGGATATTCGACCACCGTCACCGGGACGCCGGCATTGGCGATCGTTGACGGACCTCCGACGCCGTTGATCACATTTGCGGTGCCGCCCTTACCGTTGACCGGGTCCAGGAAGATCGTCAGCAGATCGCGCAGACTGCCGATTGGCAGGGTCTTGGGAACCTCGAACGCGTTGGCGGCGAAGATGTCCAGTCCCTGGTTGAAGAAGTTGTAACTGCCCATCCCCCAACCGTTGAAGGTCGTCACCGAGTCGGCGACCTTCAATGCCGCCCAGCCGTTGACGCCGGGGGCTTCCATCCAGGCGCCCTGACTCGGCGGGTCGTAGGGCATTTCGTTCTGGAAGAAGACGACCTTGCCACCGTTGCCGTTCCAGATGACGTTGTACTGCTGATAGTGCTCGACGAACAGTCCGGTCGCCGTCACGTTGTTGCCGTTGACGATGACACCGTTCTTGGCGGTGTTGACCGTCCAACCGACCGTGCCGGGATTGCCGTGGTCTGCTCGCCAGGCCCAGATGTCATCGAGGATGACGTTGTCGCTGTTCACCTCGAGGCTGAGAGTGGCCTTTCCGATGTGCGGTCCGCCGATCCTGAAGAACACATCCTGGAGAGCGGTCGGGTCGGCCGCGCTGCCGCGAACCGGGCGCCCCTTGCGATTGCCCACCTGCAGGAGTACCGGCGAGTTCTTGGTACCTGCGTCGAACATCAGGCCGGCGATGTCAACGCCCTTGACGTCCGCGACCGTCATCACCACAGCGCCGTTCACGGCCGTCAATGTGGCCATGCCCAGCCCCAACACCACGGTGTCCGGACGTTCGATTGCGATTGTCCTGTCGACGTCGTACACGCCCGGGGTGAAGAGCAGGTTCATGCCTCGCGAGAGTTGGCTGTTGATGGTCTTGATCGAATCCGACGGCCTGGCCAGGTAGAACTTCGACAACGGGACGGACCGGCCGAGTGTCGGCCCGTTCTGCCACGTCGTTCCGGTGTAGTTGGTCCTTGGCGCCGGCACGAAGACACTCCAACGTCCGGCAGAATCCACATACAGGTAGGGCTTCTCGCGGCTTGCCGGGTCTCGGTCCAGGGTGGTGTAGGTCGGGTTGGGGAACGACTGGGCCGGAGCGCCCTGGACGCCCGCGAACACCTGGTTCCACACTGCGTTGGACCACGCTCCGATACTGCTGTCCCGCACCAGGTACTGCTGCTGGGAGCCGTTGATGACGTCGCCGGTCCTGGAGTCGGCGATGAATCCGCCGCTGGCGAATTGCGGACCCGGGCCGCAGAAGTCCATCAGCGACAGCGTGCCGCCGGTGATGTTGACCCGTCGCATCGGCGACGCCTGGGACGCTGCCCAGAACATACCGGCCTTGTGGCAGCCGTCTTTCGGGTCGCCGGCGACGAAACTGACCGTCAGATTCGACAGCGAACGCCAGAAGCTGTCCAGCGCAAAGCACTTGTCGGCAGCGACGCAACGATTGAAGACGTCAACACTGCCGTTGATGGTCACGTCCGTCGGGTTCTGGCCCAGCCCGGCCACCTCGGTGTAGTAGCCGACCTGAAACTTCAGCGGGGCGGCCGCAGTGCCGTAGGTGCCCGGCTTGAACAGCAGGGCGTACCGCTGGGAACCCATCTCATTGTCGACCTGCTGAGCCGCCACGGCGTCGACCGCGGCCTGGATCTGACTGGTGGCCATGCTGGGATCGAAGATCGTGACGTTGGGCCCGAAGTTCGGTTGCCCAGTGCTCGACGGGTTGGGCGGGGCCGCGACCGCCTCGGCAGTGCCGGCTATGCAGAGTGCCATCGCCAGCGCGGCGACCGTGACGACGGCGGAGAGGCGGCGTCGTGCGGTGGCGGTGGTGGGTCCGCGACCGATCGGCGCGGTGGAGGAGACGAACAGCAGCGACATTGCGTGCGGCCTTCTTTCCAGAGGGGTGCGAGAGAGCGCTCTCTGACGGAGACTGTGACAGGTGACGGTCGTTTGCACAAGGGCTGGTCCGGTGGTTTTCTGCCATTGTTCCGGCGGTCGGGAACCGGGAAGCCAGGATTCATTCAATGGAGCCCACGGCGCGGGCGAAACCGGTCAGTTCTGCATAGAAAGAGTCTTGCTTTCGAGGTACGGACCCCTTTTGAAGATCAATTTTCGGACCTTGGCCGAATTGACTGCCGACCGCCGACGGACGTCACCTACGCTGATTCGCGTACCAGCAATTCGACTGGTAACACGAGGTGATCCACATGGCGTACCGCCGGGAGATGACCGTCCTCGGTTGCGAGGTCCGGCCGAATCCGGGCGAGTAGTAGGCGGGCCATCGTGCGGCCCTGGAGCATCGTCGATTGTCGAACGGTCGTGAGCGCGGGCGCAGCGGAGGCGGCCAACTCGATGTCGTCGAAGCCCACCACGCCGACGTCGCCGGGTACCTCGCGACCGGCCCGGCGAAGCGCTTTCAGCGCGCCGAGGGCCATCAGGTCGTTCGCCGCGAAGAGTCCGTCGAGGTGGGGGGCCCGGTCCAGAAGGCGTTCGGTGGCAGCCTCGCCACCTTCCGCGGTGAAGTCGGCGGACTCGACCAGCGCAGGATCGAAAGAGCGACCCAGACCGAGTGTGAAGCCCGCGAGACGATCAACACCCGCGCACATGTCGGCCGGACCCGACAGCGTGCCGATCACCTTTCGTCCGGTCGCGACGAGGTGTTCCGCGGCCAGTCGCGCTCCGTCCACATTATCGTTGTCGACGTACGGAACACGCAGGTCCGGATTCATCGGACGACCACCGATGACCAACGGAATCCCGGCGGCGAGCAGCGCCCCCGGCAGCGGATCGACCATCGAGTGCTCGGAGATCAGCAGAACGCCGTCGACAGCGCCCGAGCGGACATACCGCTCAACCCGGCCCATGTCCGACGCCGAGTGGGCCATCATCAGCACGACCTGCAACTCGGCTGCGCCCATCTCCAGCATCACGCCCCGGACGATGCCGCCGAAGAACGGGTCACCGAAGACCCTGGAATCAGTCTCGGAGACGACCAGGGCAAAGGTGTCCGTCCGGCGGGTGACCAGACTCCGGGCGGCTTGGTTGGGGAGATAGCCCAATTCCGCGATTGCGTGTTCGACCCGTTCACGGAGCTTCGGGGCCACCGTCCTCGACCCATTGACGACCCGCGAAACGGTCGCCCGCGACACGCCCGCCTGAGCACCGACCTGTTCGAGACTGGGTCGCGCCGAGTCGGCCGTCATGCCCATCGAAGGCTCCCCCGGGTTGTTCGTAGCACCCACGTGCTGACCTTACCCAGCGGCCGCGGATCGCGGTACGAACGGGCGTGCGCCAGTTCCATCGTGATCAGGCCAGTTGCGGAAAGCGACCGCACCTGCGAAAGGAAGCACGGGGTGCACGTCCTGATCATGGCCGGGCGATCACCGGCATCCTGCGTTTCAGCCAGGCGGGTTGGCCAGGTGCTCGACGTCCAGCAGGATCTCGGCCGGCCGGGGGTACTCGACGTCGCCGCTGCTGGTCTGGGCGATGAGCAGCCGCAAGGTGACCGACAGGTGGTGGGTCAGTGCGGCGGCCGCGGCGTTCGAATCGTGCGCGACGACCGCGTCGAACACCGGGAGATGCTCGGCGTGGATGTCACGCAACGTCCTTGAATCCTCGACCGTCGAGGCACCGATGGACCTGGTCAGGTCGCGGAGCCGGTCAACGATGGCCAGCAAGCTCCGGTTCCCGGCCGCCGCCAGCAGGAGCCCGTGAAATCTTTTGTCCTGCATCATGAATGCATTCTCGTCGCGGGCGCGGGCGGCGGTGTTCATTTCTTCGAGGCAGAGCCGCAGCGCAGTGATGACGCTGCGGTCGGCGCGGCCGGCGGCGAGCCGGACGGCAGGTACCTCGAGCAGCAGGCGGAGGTGGAAGATCTCGATCACCGTCTCGAGATCGGGCCGTACCACCTCGAATCCACGCTGACGGTGCATCCGGACGAGGCCGGCCTCCGACAGTCTCAGCAAGCCCTCCCGGACCGGACTGCGGGAGATCCCGAGTTGCTCGGCCAGCTCATATGCGGAATAGATCCGGCCGGGCACCAGAGTTCCGGTTCGGACGGCCTGCCGGACGCCGTCGAGAACTCTGTCCGCCAACAGCATTCCGGTGCCGAGCTCCACCAAGGTCGTCATGATTAACATGTTAGTTGCCAAGTAGCATGTTACTGTCACCAGCGGTGAACGCGACGGGCCTTTCGAGATGCAAGGGCAGGTAGGCATTGAGCCGCTCCAAGTCAGCAGTGTTGGCCCGGCTCGCCAAGGCAGGCGTAAGGGAGATCGACTCCTCCACCCTGACCAGAGGGCTCTACTCGACTGACGCCTCGCTGTATCGGGTCGAGCCGGTCGCGGTCGTCCGCCCTCGACATGCCGACGAGGTCGCCGCCGTCCTGCAGGCCTGCGCGGAGACCGGCACGCCGTTGACGGCACGGGGCGCCGGCACCTCGATCGCCGGCAACGCGGTCGGCCCTGGGATCGTGCTGGATTTCAGCCGCCATCTGAACCGCATACTGGATATTGACCCCGCATCCGGTGAAGCACGGGTCGAGCCGGGACTCGTACATGCGGATCTGCAACGCGTCGCTGCTCCCCTCGGGCTTCGGTTCGGGCCGGACCCCTCGTCCGGGAGTCGCTGCACGATCGGCGGCATGATCGGCAACAACGCCTGTGGTACGAGGGCTCTCACCTACGGGCGCACGTCGGACAATGTGCTCGGCCTGGATGTGCTGACCGCCCGATCGGAGTCGCTCGTGCTGCGCCGCGGCGGTGCGGTCCCTGATCCGATCGGTTCCGAGCTGCGTCAGATCGTCACCCCCAATCTGGCGAGGATCAGGCTGGAGTTCGGGCGGTTCCGTCGCCAGGCCTCCGGCTACGCCCTGGAACACCTTCTGCCCGAGCGTGGGTTCGACGTCACCACGGCCCTTGTCGGCAGCGAGGGCACCCTGGGCGTGGTGACCTGCGCGACGCTGCGCCTGGTCCAGGCGCCTGCCCATCACCTGCTGCTCGTGCTGGGTTACGCCGACATGCCCGCCGCAGCCGATGCGGTCCCGACGGTACTGCTGGAGCAACCGACGGCGTGCGAGGGGCTCGACAGCCGGATCGTAGAGGTGGTCCGGGAACGACGCGGGCACAACGCGGTTCCCGAACTGCCCGCCGGTGGTGGCTGGCTGTTCGTGGAACTGGCCGGTGACGATCCGAGAGAATTGTCCGACCGCGCATCCCGTGTCGCAGCTGCCAGTGGCTGTCTGGGGCACCTGCTCGTGGCGGACCAACGGCACGCGGTCGTCTTGTGGCGGCTACGCGAGGACGGTGCCGGCCTGAGCGGTGTCTCCCCGGCAGGGTTGCCGGCCCACGCGGGCTGGGAGGATGCCGCGGTGCCGCCGGAACGACTGGGCGACTACCTCCGGGAATTCGAATCCCTGATCGCGGATCACGGTCTGACCTGCGCGCCATACGGACATTTCGGCGACGGTTGCGTGCACGCCCGATTGGACTTCCGCCTCGGCGCCGCCGACGGCGGCGCCAGGTTCCGGTCTTTCCTGGTCGATGCCGCGCGACTGGTCACCGGATACGGAGGGTCGCTTTCCGGCGAACACGGGGACGGCAGGGCCCGCGGAGAGCTGTTGTCCATCATGTACTCCCCCGCATCGATCGAGTTGTTGCGCGCGGTCAAATCCGTCTTCGATCCGCAGTGCATCCTCAATCCCGGTGTCATCGTCGACCCTGCACCGGTGGACGCCGACCTGCGTGCTACCGCACTGCCGCGGTCGCTGTCCCCGATTCCTATCACGTTGTCCCACCATCAGTCCGACCTGGTGGACGCGGTGCATCAGTGCACCGGCGTCGGGAAATGCCGGGCCGACGGGCCGGCGTCCGGTGGCGTCATGTGCCCGTCGTACCTGGCCACTCGGGAGGAGAAGGATTCGACCCGCGGTCGTGCCCGGGCATTGCAGGAGATGCTCAACGGCAGCCTGTTCACCGGCGGTTGGCGGTCACCGGAAGTGCACGAGGCGCTTGATCTGTGTCTGTCCTGCAAGGGCTGTCTGACCGACTGCCCGACCGGCATCGACATGGCCGCCTACAAGGCCGAGGTGTTGTACCGGTCGTACCGACGTCGGCCGAGGCCTCGGTCGCATTACACCCTTGGCTGGCTGCCGCGCTGGGCGGCGATCGCCTCGGTTGCGCCCGGTGTCATCAACCGTGTCCTGGGCGCGGGACCGCCGGGTTCTGGCCCGCAAACGGGATCATCCGTCGAACAAGGTGTCTCGACCTGGCTCAGGACGTTCGGCCGACGACTGACCGGGCTCGATCCGGCCGCCCCGATGCCGACTTTCGCCCAGCACAGCTTCCGGAGCCTCCACGCTGCCCGGCGACCGCCGGTCCCGGGAGCCGACGGCCGGTCCAGTGGTCGCCGGGTCGTCCTGTGGGTCGACACCTTCACCGACCGATTCACCCCCGAAGTCGGTCAGGCGACGGTCGATGTACTGGAGCGCAACGGCTATCAAGTTGAACTGTCGCGGCCAGGTACCTGCTGCGGGATCACCTGGATCTCTACCGGGCAGCTGGATGCGGCCCGCTCGAAGCTTCGCCGAGCGGTCGCGAGTCTCGCGCCGGCAGTCTCCGACGGCGCGTTGATCGTCGGTATGGAACCGTCCTGCACGGCGGTGCTCAGGTCGGAGGGGTCCGCTCTGCTCGGCACAGCGGCGGCGCGGGATGTTGCCGGCGCCGTGCGGACTGTTGCCGAGCTACTGACCCGAACCCCCGGCTGGAAGCCGCCGGATCTGACCGGAACGAACGTCGTGGCGCAACCCCATTGCCACCACAGCGCGGTCATGGGTTGGGACACGGACGCCCGGCTGCTCGCATCAACGGGAGCCACCGTCACCCGGGTCGGAGGTTGTTGTGGAATGGCCGGCAACTTCGGTGTCGAATCCGGGCATCGGGACGTTTCGGTGAAAATCGCCGAAAGTGCCCTGCTGCCTGCGATCCGGGAAAGCCGGCACCCGAGCATCGTCCTGACCGATGGCTTCTCCTGCCGACTGCAGGTCGGCAACCTCACTCACGCCGAGCCGCAACATCTGTCCCAACTGTTGGCCCAGGTTCGCAGGCCACCTGATTGGTGCTGACGATCACTGGCCTTCGGACGTAAGGTCGGTGGGTGAATGGTCCAGAAAGCCCTCGAAGCGACGCTGTTGCGGGTGGAAAAGCTGTCTTGCGTCCGAAGTGCCCCCCATTTGCCGCCGTCGGCGAGCATTTCGCCACCGTTAGAGTGATGCCGACTGGGAGGTTCAGCTCATCCGTGAGTGCTCCTGACCGCGACTTCTCTCGCCCGGCGACCCCGACGCCGGACCGCCACCTCGATCCTGAGAAGATGACTCATCCTGAGACGACGCCGAAGGGTTTGTGGCCCCCCGGGGCGGCATCTCGCTTGAACGAAGGGGTCATGGGGGAAAAGTCGACGATCACGCGCCACCCGGCAGCGGTGGAGTTCACCCTCCTTGGACCTTTCGCGATCAGGGTGGGCGGCGAGCGCTGCCACGTGGGCGGGCGGAATTCGGAACGCCTGCTCGCGGCGCTGCTACTGCAACCCGGTCGCCTGATTCCCATCGGACGACTCATCTCCTCGGTCTGGGACTGCGATACCCCCGCCACTGCGGACCATCAGATCCGAAAGGCGGTCGGGCAACTCCGGTCGGCGCTCGCCGCGGCCGGCGGGGTCAGAATCCATACCGATGGCTCCGGCTACCGGGTCGAGATCCCGCCGGACACCTCGGATCTGGCTCGATTCGACCGCGCCCTGAGCGCGCTGAGGCACCGTCCGGAGGACGACGAGGCCGCCGACGAACTCCGGTCGATCTTGCACAACTGGGTCGGCCCTGCCCTCGCCGGAATGGATACCCCTGGCCTGCGCTCCGCGTCCCAGCTGCTGGACGACCGGCGTGTTTCCACGCTGATCCTGATCGCCGATCTCGACCTGGCTGCCGGCCGGTATGCAGCTGCGGTCGAGATTCTCGCACCGGCCGTAGCCGAGGCACCGCTGGCCGAGACGCTGCGGAGCCGCCTGGTACTGGCTCTGTACCGCTGCGGGCAGCGGGCCGACGCCATGGACGTCTACCACCATGGTCGCCGGAGCCTGCGGGAGGAACTCGGGCTCGACCCCGGCCCCGAGCTGTCCCACGCCTACCAACTGATTCTTCAATCCGATCCCGGTACCACCATCGGCGGGGCACCGGCCACAGCGACACCGCCGAAGGACGAACCGGTGTCCCAGTCGGTTCCGCCTGAGCTCCGGCTGGACCACGTTCCGGTCAGCTCGGGCGTCGACTCCGACCGTCCAGCTGACCCGACCGTCATCTCGACCCTGCCCTACGACCTGCCTGATTTCACCGGCCGGACCGCGGAGTTTGCCGCCCTGAGGTCACTGCTGCCCGCGCCCACCGGAGCCCCGGCCCTGACCATGGTCTCGGTGCAGGGCATGCCCGGAGTCGGCAAGACGGCGTTCGCCGTGCATGTGGGGCATCTGCTCCGCGACCAATTCCCCGACGGCCAGTTGTTCATCGACCTGCACGGTCTGACCCACGGACGCGACCCGCTGACCCCCGCCGAGGGTCTCGACCGACTGCTGCGCTGGACCGGGGTGCCCGGCTCGGTCATCCCCGATGACACCGAGGAGCGGATCGCCTTGTGGCGCAGCCGCACCTCCGAAATGGCCTTCATCCTGGTCTTGGACAACGTCATCGACTCGCCTCAGGCCGCCCCGCTGATCCCCGGTTCGGACCGGTCGCTGGTCGTGCTGACCAGTCGGATGGCCCTCCATGGCATCGACGGCGCCGTGCTCATCCCGCTGGCTCCGCCGCCCGAGCGTGATGCCCTTTCTCTGTTGACCGCAATTCTGGGGCCGGATCGGGTAGCCGCGGAACGTCCGGCGGCGGAGGAACTGATCAGACGCTGTGGACACCTGCCGCTGGCCATCCGGGTGGCGGCGGCCCGGCTGCAGTCGCGGCCCACCTGGACCATCGCCGGCATGGTGGCCCGGCTGCGTCAGGACCGTCCGACCCGCGAACTGACCGTCGGCGGTCGCCGGGTCGAGGCGGCCATCGAACTGTCCTACAGTGCGGTCGATGTCGTCGCGCAGCGCACCTTCCGCCTGCTGGCCGCCGTGCCGGCCGACTCGGTCACTCCGTACCTGGCCGCCGCCATCTCCGGCACCGACGAGCACACCGCCGAACAAGTCCTGGAGGGACTGCTCGACTCCCGCCTGCTCGAATCGCGCAGCCCTGACCGCTATCAGCTCCACGATCTGATGCGGAGCTTCGCCCTCGGACTGCTCGACCGGGGCCCCACGACGATTGGCCCGGCCCGACCCGACCTCGCCGAACCCGAAGCTGCCCAGGCCGTGCGCGGGTTCCACGATGCCCTGCTCGCTGCGGTCAAGGAGGCGGCAGCCGCGCTCGACCCCGGGCGCCGCCGGCTCGCCATGGATTTCCGCCTCACCGTGCGGGTGCCCGAGTTCCCGGACCCGCGTAGTGCGTTCGACTGGCTGGACGCGGAGTACGAGAACCTGGTGGCGGCAGCACGGTCGGCGACCGCCGCCGGGCTGCCGCTGCACACCGTCCACTACGCTCGCGACCTCTGGTTGTACCTGGTGACCCGTGGCCGGTATGTGGAACTGGACGAATTGACGCAACTCGCGATCGATGCAGCGCACGACCTTGGCGAAGAGGAACTCGAGGCCCAGGCGTTGACCAATGCGTTCGTGCCGCTGTGGCGACGCGGAGAAGTAGACCTGGCCAAGAGTTTCGCCGAGCGCGGACTGCAGCTCGCCCGCAAGATCTCGGCCCGCCGGTTGGAGGCCGGCGGTCTTGGCAATGTCGCTCTGGTGCTCGCCGGGCAGGGTCGACTGCACGAGGCGCTCGACTACTGCGAACGGGCCCTCGCCGTTCACCGGGAAATCGGGAACCACCGCGCAATCCCATCGATTCTGACCGAGCAGGTGCTGCTGCTGACCCGGCTGGGGCAGTACGCACGCGCCCGGGATCTGGCCGTCGAATCGATCGGTCAATTGCAGAATCACCCCAATGCCGCCGTACTGCTCGTACCCATGGTGAACCTGGCCCGACTCGACGTGTGGTGCGGTGACGCGGGTGACACCGTCGCGCGCCTGTCGGACTACCTGGAACAGGCCACCACCCGATCGATTCCGTACGCCATGGGTGACGCCGCCCTTGCGCTCGCCCAGGTGCTCTCGGGGTACATCCCGGGCAACGCCGGACGCGCCTTGGCCGACGGAGTCGTCAAGGCCGCGGTCGAGCTGGATCTCGATCGGGCCCTGGGCCATGCGGTCCAGGCCCGCGATCTGCTGGCTCAGGCCGGTGATCCCGCCGAGTATGCCGAGTCCTGCAGCCTGCTCGGGTGGGTGCTGCTACGACAGGGGGACGCGGCGGCGGCCCTGCAGGCCTACCGGGCCGCGGCGCGGTCAGCGGACCGCGTCCACGATGTCGCCGAGCAGGTGCGGGCCCTGGCGGGCCAGGCTGAGGCGTTGGCTGCCCTGTACGATCCGTCGGCTGCCGCGGTGCGGCGAGGCGCCGAGCAGCGGGCGAGCGACCTCGACCCGGCCGAGGCGGCGCACCTGCTGGACCCGCGCTGAACGGTCGGGGGCGAGCCCGGTGCGTCAGTCACCGATGGGGCTGTGCCCGTTGGTGTGGATGACGGGTGCGTCGACCTGCTGGGCGATGTCGGGTGACGCCGCGACGCCGACCGCCAATGCGGTCGAGAACGGCGTGCTGAACGTCAGGACGACCGAAACAGCCGATGCCAAGAGGACTTTCCGCATGATTCACTCCGAGTTGATCGAGGGGTGACCGTGCAGCCGGTCGGAGACGACTCTCAGTGAGCCAGATCACGGTCCCGCTTCGTGACCGGACCGGTCCCGGTGCTCGGGCCGCCGGGATCGAGACCGGGGAACCGAACAGGAACGAGACGGGACCGGTAAACCCCAGAATTCGGCCATGACCGCCGCAACCCTTGCCGGCCCGCCCGCGCAGCAGTTCCACGGCGCCGATCGCCGGACGCTGGAATTCTTCGGCGTCGGGTTCACGGTCGTCGGTGAGCAGCTGCCGGACCTGGCGTTCCAGTTCGGCCCGCACCTGGCACGGACCCGCCGGGCCGACTACCAACTCGAACTCTCCCCGCCGGAGGCGGGTATCCGGACGCGCGACGTCACCATGCGCCGCGGGGACGGAGCGGTGATGCTGCGGCGGCCGCTCGCCGGCTGGCGGTCGGCAACGCCGGCGCTTCCCCCGCTGACCGCCCTGTCCGACCGGTTTGCCGTGATTCCGGCCTGCGTGATGACCGACCGGCAGGTCACCATCGCACTCATCGGCGATACCTCGAGCGAGCGCACCCGGATCGGGGTGAGCCTGGCCGACCGGGGTTGGCGCATGGTGTCCGGTCAACTCCTGGTGCTCGACCGCCGGACCGGCCGGGCGCTCCCGTTCCATACCCCGCTCCAGTTCACCGGGCGGACCGGCGACGGCCTGCGCCGGCAGCACCCGGATCCCGCGGTCTGCCGTCCCGGCCGGACGTCGTTCGGCGAGCCGACCACCTTGATCCGACCCGAGGCGATGACCTCGATCGTTCCCCTGCACGTCGACTCCCCGGTGCCCGCCCTGGTCCGGCTGTGTCGTCGTACGAACGGGACCGGGCCGACGATTCGGCGCCGCTCGGCAGGGCCGGATCGCCCCGATGCCTCCCGCACCGATTCGCCGCGGTCTGATCCATTCCAGACCCTCAATGCCTTGCAGTTCGACGTTCCGGCGCGCTACACCGCCGACGAAATCGCCGACCTGATCGTGCGTTCATTGCGTGGGCCGGATCGATCGCTGCCCGCGCCCCGGCCGGAGGCCACCTACAACGTTCCCGCCTAGCGGTAGGCGGTACTTGACCGCCCAGCCCGCTGAACTGCCTTGGGAGGCAACAAATGCCACGACGCACAAGCTACGCACCCGGGGTTCCGTGCTGGGTCGACTGCCTGACTCCCGATCCCGTGGTCACCGGCCGCTTCTACGCCGAACTGTTCGGCTGGAGCCAGCAGGCGGAGGTCGGCATGCCCGGTTACGCATTGCTGCGGCCGGCGGAGAATACCGGACCGAGTGTGATCGGCGGCCTGGCCAAACGACCAGGGGGCGGCCCCGCGAGCTGGACCAGTTACCTGGCCTGCTCGAACCTCTCGCTCAGTGTCGCGCTGGCCGCCGCCGCCGGCTGCCGCATCGTGCTGCCACCGATCGCGGTCGGGTCGGGATCGGTCGCGATCGCCACCGATCCCTCCGGCGGTACCTTCGGCTTCTTCAAGGGCGCGTCCGATGACGGCATTGTTCTGGTCGACGAGGTGGGCGCCCTCTCCGGCCACGTACTCCTCACTCCGGACCCACGAACTTCGGCCGCCTTCTATCAGGGCCTGGAGGTCGCGGGGTCGCCGGTCGGCGCTGTCGAGACGCCCCGCGCGGCCGACGCGCACGACCAGGACCGGGTGCAGTATCTGGCCGGCGGCCGCCCCGCCGCGCAGGTCGTCCGCGCCCGGATCCCGGTCCCCACCTGGGTTCCCGTCTTCGGCGCGGCGGACCTGGTCGACCTGGTCGAGGACGCCCGCCGGCTGGGTGCCCGGCCGATGCCGGTCGGCCCGGACGGTTACGTGGGTATCCCCGGGGTGAGCATTCTTCTCGATCCCGCCGGCGCCCTGTTCGGCGTCACCACGGCCATCGCCGCCGGCCGGGCGCGCACCGAGGCGGCCTGAGCCACCACCCACGCAGTCGGGACCGCTTGCGCAGCAACCACTCAGACGAGATCGATCCGCAGGGCAGCGGCGAGTTCCCCGCGGCTACGGATGCCCAGCTTGCGGTAGATCCGCCCGAGGTGGGTGTCCACCGTGCGGCGGGACAGGCACAGGGTGTCGGCGACTTCCTGGTTGCTCATCCCCTGCAGCACCAGGTCCGTCACCCGGCTCTCCGACGCGGTGAGCCGGTTGTGCTCACCGCCGGCCGCCGGCAGGTCGGATCGACCGGATCCCAGCCTGGCCACCTGGTCTGCGGCCCGGACCGCCGCCCGGTCGTCGCCACCCGCCTGGGCCAGCGCCACGGTCGCGGCCAGCACCCGTCGAAGCTCCCCGCGCAGCGGCGAGATCGACAACAACTCGGCCGACCGGTGCAGCAGCCGCAGCCCGCCATCGGGCTGGCAGCCGGCCAGAGCGGCGAGGGCCTGCCCCCGGACACCCGGAGTACCCCACCGATCCGCCCGATAAAGGGTGCGTTGGGCGAGTTCGTCGGCGGCTGCCCGTTGCCCGGTGGCCAGGTGTGCGGCCACCGCGCCGAACTCCCAGCCAAGGCAGGCCGGATTGTCCAGGCCGACGCCGGCCAGCAGCCGCCCGGCCTCGAGGAAGTACCCCAGCGCACGGTCCGGCGCACGGCGCAGCGCCTGGACGCCGGCGCTGTGCCGGACCAGTCCGGCCAGCAATGGGTGGGGGCGGGCCAGTGGATCGATCCGGGCCAGTGCCAGCCGGGCGAGGTCGTGCTGTTCGGCATCGGTGAAGGCCAGCACGAGGATGGCGGCCGCCGCGTTGCCCCAGCCGCGTGCGCGGACGGCGGCGGCCTGGTCGAGTGCCAGCTGGGCGTCGGCCAGCGCGGCCGGAATCCGGCCCGCCCGCCGTGCCGCTTCCGCCCGCAGGACCAGGGCGGCAGCGGATCTGGCCGGGGCGTGGTCCTCATGGGTCTGGTCGACCAGGGCGGTCACCCCGGTGGTGACACCGGCCAGGTCCTCGGTCCACAGCGCCGCGAGCAGCGGCGCCAGCCGGTCCGCCGACTCGGCGGCCATGCCCGCCGTCACCTGCCGGCGGACGGCCGCCAGTCCGCGACCGGCCCCGCTCAGCAGCAGCGCCGCCGCCCCGGGGACCGCAGCGACAGCCGCGGATGCTCCCGGGCGACCCCGGAGCGCCGACCGCCAGATGGACCGCAGCGGGGCGGAATCGCCGACCAGCGCCATCCCGGCTGCTCTTCGAAAGGTCTGCGCCGCAACCGATCCCGATCGAATCTCGACGACCGGCCCGCATTTGCCGGCCCCGACGAACACGCCGAGCGCAATGTTGTCCGCGACCACAGCCGGCTCGAGCACCGGCAGCAGCAATTCGGCCCGCCGCTGCGGATCGGGTTCGGCGGCGACAAGGGCCTCGACGTGACGGGCAACAGCCACCAGATCGCGGTGTGTCTCGACCACGCTGATCTGGCCGACCAGCGCCGCCACCGGCGCCTGGTCGGGTCGGGCCGACAACTCGACCACTGCTCGCTGCAGATACCGGGCCGCAGCGTCATACCGACCCCGTTCGAGCGCCTTGGCCCCCGCGGTGCGGAGCCACTCGACCGTCCATGTCGATCCGGTCGGCGCCACCGACATCAGGTGTTCGGCAACGTCCTCGGCTCGTCCATCAAGCCGCGCCAGCAGTTCGGCGGCGGCCAGGTGCAGCTCTGCGCGGCGCTCGATGCCGATGCCGGCCAGGACAAGCCGGCGCAACAATTCGCGGTCGAATCCACCACGTGGTCCGGCGGCGATCAAGCCGGCACCGTGCAGGACCGCGCGGGCGCGCGCTGCGGCCAGTTCGCCCAGCCCGAGGACGAGGCCGGGCAGCGCCGGGTCCCGATCGCCGGTCACCGCGATGGCAGTGAGCAGGTCGACGGCCTGTGGGTGCGCCCGCGCCAACCAGGCCAGTCGGGTCCGGGCCAGCACCTGGGCTCCGACGTCGAGCACCCGTTCCGGGTCGGGCGTCGCCGGCAGCACTCCGGCGGCCGCCAATTCCCGCGAGAACGCTTTGACCACACCGGGCTTGCCGTCCGCGACCAGCACCATGACGTCGGCGAGATCCTCGTCGAGCGGCGCCCCCATGATCGACTCGGCCACGGCCGTGACGCAGCCGGCGCACAGCGGCTCCGGGGTCACGGTCTGGCCCTGCCCAGCGGCCAGCAGCGCGGAGATGTCAACGCCGACGGTGTTCTCGCCGACGGCCAGAACCCAACCGATCGGCTGCACTGCGGACCGACGGATCAGAAAAGCCAATGCCTGCAACGATTCCTCGTCGGCATCGTCGGCGTCGTCGATCAGCAGCAGGACCGGCAGTCGGGCCGCTGCCGAATGCCATCGTTCAACCAGCTCGGTCAGGGCGGCCGCCCGCGCGGCACCGTTTTCAGGTCGCATCGGCGGCGGCGAGCCACCACCCAGACCTGCGAGGAGCTGGCCGAGCACCCCCCAGGGCATATCCCGCTCCGTCCGACTGCCCTGGGCGCGAACGACCAGCACCGGCCCTGACGCCGACGCGCGGTCGGCAATGGCTCCCAGCAGTTCGGTGCGGCCGCTACCCGGCCCGCCCGTGACCACCAGACCGCGGCAATTGCCTGCTCGGACCGCCGTCAGGAGCCGGTCAACGGCCTCGAACTCCGCATGTCGGTGCACCAGGGCTGACACCGTCACCTGTCCCCTCCCGGCCGCGCGGCACATCGGCTGACGCCGACCCACCGGATCGTGCTGCACCGGGAACATTAGCCCTGGGCTGGTCCCGACTGGTGCCGTGGACCGATTACCGCCGGACTGCGCCCGCGCGGCGCTGACCCAGCACCACGAAGAACAACCCGACCAGGACGCCGCCGACGGCCGCCGCGATCGGCATCCACGACACCGACAGGATGGCCAGAATAGCGATCAGTGCCCCGTAGACGACCGGCACCAGTACTCGGATGTTCATCGCGTGTACCTCCCAGCGGGCCGGACCGTCCGCACCCCTCACGATGGTCGCCGACCTGCGCCCGCTCTTCCCCTCGAATACGTACGTCACATACCCGCCGCGTACGCAATTACCTACTGACGCTGACACCCGCGGCGGCGGTGCTGCGCGATCCGTTGACACCCGCCGCGACCGGCGCGAGGGTGAGCCGCGATGCGGGTGGCCGATGCCCGACCACCCGAGCCGCTCGCGGTTTCGATCGAGGAACATTCCCCCGCAACGACCGAGAAGCCTTCCCTGCAAACGGAGATCCCATGCTGGAAAAGCCCCGACTCAAGGCGCACTACCGGCTCCAGGCCATCGATCCTGACTCGCCCACCGCCAAACTGTTCCTGCTCGCCGAGGGTAAGCACTACCTGCTCGGCGGCCGCGCCGCGAGCCTGCTTCCGCCGCATCTGGACGGACGGAGCACGGTGCCGCAGATCGTCGCCGCGCTGTCCGACCGGGTCCCGCCGTTGGAGACGTTCTCCGCCCTTCGGTTGTTCGAGGCGGGCGGCCACCTGATCGACGGCCGGCCGGAGGGGACCGAAGCCGAACTCGCCTGGTGGGACCTGCAGGGCCTCGACCCGCGGACCGGCCCCGTCGGGGTCGTTCTGCACTCGATCGGCATCGATGAACGGGCCACCCACCTGGTTCAGGACGGGCTGTCGGCCGCCGGGATCGCCGTGCAGCGCAGCACCACCGGCCGGCCAGATCCACATGATCCACGACTGCTGGTCGTGCTGGCCGATGACTATCTGGCTCCCGAGCTCACTGACATCAATCGGGACCGGCTGGCCGCCGGCACCCCGTGGTTGCTGGGGCGCCCGACCGGGCGACAGCTCTGGCTCGGCCCGCTGCTGCAGCCCGGGAGCACCGGCTGTCAGGCCTGTCTGGCCCAACGGATCGCCGGGAACCGTCAGGTGGAACGTTATCTCACCGGCCGAGGGACCGGAAACAGCGCGACGGCAGGCGCACCGCACCCGACCATCGCGTTCCACCCGGCCACCGGGGGGTTGTTCACCGGCCTCCTGGCCACCGAACTCACCCGCTACCTGATGTCCGGTCAGCCGGCCAGGGTGGGCGGGATGCTGATCACTCTCGACACCGTGACCCTGGCCCTCGACGAACACACTCTCGTCCGGCAACCGCAGTGTCCATCCTGCGGAGACCCGCGACTGGTCACCGAGCGGAGCCCGAAGGTGGTGCTCAGACCGTCACCGGCGGTGCACACGACCGACGGCGGACACCGGACGGTGCCGCCGCAGCAGACCTTCGACCGGATGAAGCGGCACATCAGCCCGATCCTTGGGGCCGTGACGGTGCTGGCCGCGCACGACGACTCCGACAACGGCATCACCTACAGTTTCACCGCGGGGCACAACTTCGCGATGGTCAACGACAACATCGACCTGCTGCGGCGGAATCTGCGGGGCCAGAGCGGCGGCAAGGGCCGGACCGAGATCCAGGCGAAGGTATCGGCCGTCTGCGAGGCCGTCGAGCGCTACTGCGGGGTGTGGCGCGGCGACGAACCGGTAATCCAGGCGGCGTTCGCCGACCTGCAACCAGGGCACGCCGTGCACCCGGAATCCCTCCTGCAGTTCTCGGCGCAGCAGCACCGCGGCCGGCGGGAGTGGAACAGTCGCCCGGAGAACCGGTTGCATCTGGTGCCCGAGCGGTTCGACGATTCCCGACCGGTCGACTGGGCCCGAGCCTGGTCGCTGACCGCCGACGAGGAACGCCTGGTGCCGGCGGCGATGGCCTGGTACGGGCACCCCGACCTGTCCGGCCACTTCTTCGCCGTGGCCGACTCCAATGGGTCCGCGGCCGGCAATACACTCGAAGAGGCTTTGCTACAAGGGATGTGCGAGATCGTCGAGCGAGATGCGGTAGCTCTGTGGTGGTACAACCGCATCCCGCGGCGGGAGTTCGACCTGGACAGCCTTTCCGACCCGTACGTCCCGACCATCCGGAACTTCTACGATCGGATGGACCGGGATCTCTGGGTGCTGGACATCACCTCCGACCTCGGGATACCGGTCTTCGCAGCGGTCTCCCGCCGTCGACACGAGATCCAGGACGTGATGGTCGGTTTCGGTGCCCATCCCGACGCACGGACCGCGCTGTTCCGGTCGCTGACCGAGGTCAACCAGTTCCTGCCCTACGTCGACCAGCGGGACGCCGACGGCCAGACCATCTACCGCACCGACGATCTGGCCACGATCGAGTGGTGCCGGACGGTCCGGATCGAGGACGAGCCCTGGTTGCGCCCGACCGACGCGCCGCCGGCGACCACGGCCGACTTCGACCCGTTGCCAGGCGAGGATCTGGCCGAGCACGTCCGGCACTGCGTCGACCGCGCCGCCGCAGCCGGGATCGAGGTCATCGCCCTCGACCAGAGCCGTCCGGACCTCGACCTGTCGGTCGTCCGGATGATCACGCCCGGGATGCGGCACTTCTGGCGGCGACTCGGGCCAGGTCGCCTCTACGACGTACCCGTACAGCAGGGGTGGATCGAACAGCGCATCGCAGAAGCCGATCTCAACCCGCGGTCAGTGTTCTTCTAGGAACCTTCTTCTCAGGACGCAACCACCCGACCACCCGAACCGAGGGATCGACATCGTGACTCCAGTGGATTCCAGCACCAGCCACGCACCGCCGGTCGCCACGCCGGTGGCACCGACGGGGTCATCGACGGCACTGCGGTGGCGGCTGCGGACCGGGGTGCGGTCTACCCTGAAAGGCACCACCGTCACCGTCGGTGGTCAGCAGGGGCCGTCAGTGCCGCTCACCGCCGCGTCCCGAGGCACCCGACTGCTGCTCGAGCAACTTGCCGGGACCGGCGCGGAGGAATCGGAACTGGCCGGCGCCGTGGTGGCCACCGACGGCGAGCAGGGCCTACTGGGCATGCACCTGACGCTGGCCAAGCTCAGTGGGGCCGGCCTGCTCGACGCAGTACTGCGCCTCGACGGGTCGGACGTGGCCGAACTGTCCGTCGCCGGGCAGGGACCGATCCGCCTGGCCGGCCGGGCCGACCCGACGAAACCGGTTCAATTCGACCGCACGGTGACGATCCATCCCGAGGGCGGCGCACTGGTGGTCCGGTCACCGCGGAGCCCGCTCCGGCTGGCCGTGGCCGCGCCCCTCGCCCCGCTGCTGGCCGCGCTCACCCGGCCGGTCACCCCGGACGAATTGACGGCCCAAATCGGCCCGGTGGCCCGCGATGCCATCCGGCTGCTGACCACCGCCGGCGCTCTGTCCGAGGGCCCGGAAGACCCCGCTCGTCGGCAGTGGGAGACCCATGACCTGTTGCTGCACAACGCCACCCGCAGTCCGCGAACGGTCAGCGGATACGGCGGAACCTACCGTGGGCGCGGCGTCACCGACCCCCTCCCAGCGATCCCCGCCCCGCGGTTGACGACCACCGTAGCGCTACCTGCTCCCGACCTGGCGGTGCTGCGGGCCACCGATCCGACACTGACCGACGTCACCGAACGTCGCCGGTCCCGCCGGGTGCACGACGACGCCGACCCGATCTCGCTTGCGCAGCTCGGGGAGCTGCTGTACCGCACCGTACGGCTGCGGAAGGTCTTCGAAGGAACCGACGGCGAACAGGTCACCGACCGCCCGTACCCCTCAGGCGGTGCGGCGCACGAACTCGAGGTCTACCCGCTCGTCACCCGGTGCGCCGGAGTGGAACCGGGACTGTGGCACTACCGCACCGAGGCGCACGAACTCGAACTGGTCAGCGAACCGTCCCGGACCACGGCCGCGCTGGTGGCCAGGGCCAGGGTGGCCGCGGTCATGGAGTCCGATCCACAGGTCGTCCTGTTGATCACCGCCCGCTTCGGGCGGGTGATGTTCAAGTACGAATCGATCGGATACGCCCTCACCCTCAAACACGTCGGTGTGCTCTACCAGGCGCTGTATCTGGCCGGCACTGCGATGGATCTGGCGGTGTGCGCACTCGGCGGCGGGGACGCCGATCTGTTCGCGGCAGCGGCCGGTCTGGACTACTACGCCGAGGGCAGCGTCGGGGAGCTCGTGGTCGGCTCACCGAAGGCCGAGGGCGAGCCGACCTGGCGAGGAGAGGACCCGACATGATGTTCCGCTTCAAGGCCCTGCAGAAGATGCGGGAGCCCGACGAGTTGGACTCGCCGACCCTGCTGGCCGCGCCCCGCGGGTGGATCGCGGTCTTCGTGGTGGGCTTCGTGCTTCTGGGCGGCGGGGTATGGGCGGTGCTCGGCCAGATTCCGGTCTCCGTCGCCGCCGCCGGCCTGCTCACCTACTCGGGCGGCACCCTGGACGTCCAGACTCCGGAGGCCGGCACGGTGCGCCGGGTGCTGGTGGAGGTGGGCCGGCAGATCACCGTCGGAACTCCACTGGCCGAGATCCAGACGTCGGACGGAACCAACACGCTCCCCAGCCCGTTCGCCGGAACCGTTGTATCAATCCAGGTCTCGGATGCAGCCGTGGTGGAACGGGGCAGCCCGCTGATCACTGTCGAGCGGCGGCAGAGTGGGCAACCGCTGGTCGCGATGCTGTTCGCGCCGGAGTCGACGAGCGTGACTCTGCGGCCGGGTCAGCAGGTGGCGCTGTCCGTTTCGACCGCACCGGCCGCGGTCTACGGGCTGCTTCGGGCCACCGTCAGCACGGTCAGTCCCTTCGCGCTGACGGCCAAAGAGGTCGCGAACCTGGTCGGCGGCGACCTGGCCGCCCAGCCGTACCTGAAAGACGGGCCGCCGCACCTGGTCAGCGCCACTCTGCAGAGCGACAGCGCCACGGCGTCCGGGCTGGCCTGGACGACGGCGGCAGGGCCACCGATAGCAGTGCGGAGCCAGACCCAGGTCCAGGCCACGGTGACACTGGGCAGTCAGGCCCCGCTCTCCCTGCTGTTCGGATAGGCCGGCGATGACCGACACGATGCACTCGGGCACCGGAAGATCCGGCACGCCGCAGGCCGGCACCGGCTCGCGGCACTCGGCTGCGCGCAGCCCGAGGAGCCGGCTCCCCAGAGTCCGCCGGCGCCCCCGGCATGGTGTGCCGACCGTCATCCAGATGGAGAGCGTCGAATGCGGTGCGGCATCGCTGGCCATGATCCTGGGTTACTACGGCCGGTACGTGCCGCTGGAGGAACTCCGCCGGGTGTGCGGCGTGAGCCGGGACGGCTCCCGAGCGTCCATGCTCGTCCACGCCGCACGGAACTACGGCCTGGTGGCGAAAGGGATCCAGACCGAGGCCGAGACGCTGGTGACGATGACCCGCCCGGCCATCGTCTTCTGGGCCTTCCAGCACTTCATGGTGGTCGAACGGATCGTCACCAGTCGCGGCCGGCACGTGGTTCAGGTCAACGACCCGGCCAGCGGTCCGAGGCAGATCTCCTGGGACGAATTCGACACCGGGTTCACCGGAGTGGTGTTGACCTTCGAACCCGGACCCGATTTCCAGCGCGGCGGCGATCCGGATTCCGTCGGCATGGCACTGTGGCAGCGCCGCCTGCCGACCGGCCGGGCCCTTCCACTGGTTTTGTTGGCCAGCCTGCTGCTGGTGCTCCCCGGCCTGGTCGTGCCCGCGTTGGGCAAGGTCTTCATCGACCGGGTGCTCGGCGCCGGTGACACCGGGTTCCTGGCGCCGGTGGCGCTGGCGATGGTCGTAGCCGCGGTCGCCACCGTGGTGCTGACCAGCGTGCAGCGCCATTACCTGCTGCGACTGGAACTGCGCCTGTCCCTGGTCAGCTCGGCCCGGTTCGTGCGCCGCCTGCTGCGAGTGCCGATCGATTTCTACCTGCAGCGCCGCCCGGCCGAGGTGGCCCAGCGGGTGGCGGCCAACGACACCGTCGCCCAACTGCTATCCCGCGACCTCGCGGTGACCGTTGTCGACCTGGTGCTGGTCGTCTTCTACGCGGTGCTGCTGGTCCGGTACGACCCGTTGCTCGGCATCATCGGAATCGTGCTGGCCGGTCTCAACATCGGAGTGCTCCGACTGGTCGCCCGGCGCCGCACCGATGCGGTGGCCGCGCTCCGGGCCGACCGAGGCAATCTGACGGCGACCACGTTCCACACCCTGCAGATGATCGAGACGGTCAAGGCTTCCGGCGCAGAGCCGGACTCGTTCGCGCGGTGGTCCGGTTTCCTGGCCAAGACCGTGTCGGCCAAGCAGCGTCTCGGGGTCCCGTCCGCCGTGCTGACGGTCGCGCCGCCGCTCATCGCGGCCGTCAACAGTGGTCTGGTGCTGCTGATCGGCGGCCTGCGGGCGGTCGACGGGGCCATCACGATCGGGATTCTGATGGCCTTCCAGACCCTGCTGGTCGGCTTGTCGCGGCCGGTCACCGCGCTGACCAATCTGGGCAGCCGCCTCCAGGACATCACCGCTGACGTCCGCCGGCTGTACGACGTCGAGCGGTACCCCATCCCGGACCCGCCGGCGACGACCGAAGTCAGCAGAGCCCGACTGAACGGTCACCTCCGCCTGGACGATGTGACCTTCGGCTACGCGCCCCTCGCGCCCCCGGTGCTGCACAACCTGAGCATCGACGTCCCGCCGGGGCATCGGGTGGCCCTGGTCGGCGGGTCGGGCAGCGGCAAATCGACGGTCGGCCGGCTGATCAGCGGGCTGTTCGAGCCATGGGAAGGTCGGATCACCCTCGACGGAATCGAGCGGGCGGCCATCCCACGATCAGTGCTGGCCGCGTCGGCCGGTTTCGTCGACCAGGACATCTCACTGTTCTCCGGCACCGTGCGGGACAACCTGACGCTCTGGGACCGCGAGGTCAGCGACGACGTCGTCATCCAGGCCCTGCGGGACGCGTCCGTGTACGACGTCATCGCCGCTCGTCCCGGCGGCATCCATGCCCTCGTCGAGGAGGGCGGGCGCAACTTCTCCGGCGGGCAACGTCAGCGCCTGGAGATCGCCAGGGCCCTGGCCGGCGAACCCACCCTGTTGGTGATGGACGAAGCCACCAGTGCCCTTGACGCCGAGACCGAAAGCATCATCATCGACAACCTCCGGCGCCGCGGCTGCACGTGCGTCACCATCGCGCACCGGCTGTCGACCGTGCGGGAGGCCGACGAAATCGTCGTGCTGGCCGGTGGCGGCGTGGTCGAACGCGGCACCCACGAGTCGCTGCTGACCCTCGGTGGCCACTATTCGGCCCTGGTCGCCTCCGAACGCACCCATTAAGGAGAACCGATGCCCTCGGAACGCCCCGTCGCTCCGCTCGCCGCGACCATCGTCGGACTTGACCTGCGGTCCCGGACCGAACCACTGGACTGCCCCGATCGACGGGTGATCGTGCTCGACGACCCGCTCCGGCTGACCCTGGTGGAATCAGGCCAGATCGACGTGTTCGCGGTACCGCTCACCGACGGCCGGGCCACCGGACGCTGGACCTTTCTGTTCCGACTGGGGCCCGGTGCCTTGATTCCCGGGGGCGCACCGGGGCCGACCCATCAGTTGCTGATCAGACCCAGCGTCGGAACCAGGCTGGCCCAGTTGCGGGCGCGAGCCCTCGCCGATCTGGTCGGCGCGCAGACCGGGCTGGTCTGTTCCGGACTGGACCAGGTGTTCGCCGCGATGGCCGCGTCACTGCGGGGCGAGCTACCTCCGCGGGAATTCGTGCCGCTGTCACGGGAGCAGACCCGCCCGGACGCCCTCCCTGTGCCGGTACCCGAGGGTGGGGCCGCCCGGTCGATCGACGGAGTGCAGTGGGTACGGATCGGCACCGGCTCGGTGCGGCTCGGGGACGTGATCAACGAGTGGCACTTCGGCCACGGGGAGACGATCTGCGTCACGGAGCGGGACTGGCTCATCGCCGACCGCGCGGCCGAACTGACCCCGCGGACCACCTGGCAGCTGGCCCGTTCCGGGGAACTGTGGCACCAGGTGGTCACCCACACTGTCCGCACGCTGTTTCTCATCGACCGGCGCGTCGAGCAGCGCGACATCGCCGAGGCAGATGCCGCCCGGCGGCGGGCGGATCACGACTCCTCGGCGCTGCCCAGTACTGCCGGGCGGTTCGAATCCGTACTGCAGGACACCAGTAGCCGGATGAAGATCGGCGACACATCCGGCGTTGAACCGGCGCTGGCCGCCGCCCGGCTGGTCGCTGCGGAGCTCGGCTTCGCGGTCACCCCACCCGTCCCGGGCAGCTCCGCCGCGCGGGGCCGGGACCGGGTGCAGGCGATCGCGCTGGCCTCGGGCGCGCGGACCCGCACCATCCGTCTCGACACCGGCTGGTGGCGTAAGGATCTCGGTCCGTTCGTGGCCCGCCACAAGATCGGGGGGAGCCCGGTGGCGGCGCTGCGGGTCGGCGGGCGGTACGTCCTGGTCGAGGACGGCCGGGTTACTCCGATCAACGGGGACGTCGCTTCGCAGCTCGCCCCGAAGGGCACCGTTCTCTACCCGCCGTTGCCGGAGAACGTCCGGTCGGTGAAGGGTCTGCTCCGCTTCGGCCTGGCCGGTCACCGGTCCGACCTGTGGCGTTTCGTGGCCATGGCCACCGCGGTGGCGACCGTCGGGCTGGTCACCCCGGTGATGACCGGCCGGGTGCTCGGCACCTTCGTGTCCCAGGCGCAGCGCAGCCTCATCGTGCAGGGCGGTCTGCTGGTGGTCGGGGCGGCGTTCGTGGCCGCCGCGCTGTCGGTGGTGCAGAACATCGCGGTGCTGCGTATCGAGAGTCGACTCACCGAGCGCATGCAGGCCGGGCTGTGGAGCCGCCTGCTGTCCCTTCCGGCGTCGTTCTTCTCCCGGTGGTCGACCGGTGCGCTGGGCACGGCGGTCCTCGGGGTGAACGCCGCCCAGGAACTGCTGGCCGGCGTCGTGACCACCGCTGCCCTCGGCCTGATCACCGGCTTGGCGAACCTGGTGCTGGTGTACCTGGTCGACCTGAAACTTGCCGTGATCGGCACCGCGATGATCGTGCTGGCCGCGCTGGTCGCCGGCCTGGCCGCCCGTCGGGACGTGCGCCGTCAGCGGCGGGCCTACTCCCTCGAACAGGGCCTGGCCGCCCGGGTCTTCCAACTGCTGACCGCCGTCCCCAAGCTCCGGGTGGCCGCCGCCGAGGATCGGGCGTTCGCCGTGTGGGCCGATGAGTTCGCCGACGTGCGCCGAGTCACCACGGCGTCCCGCGCCGCCCAGAATCGGGTGGCCGTCTTCAACGCCGGGTTCCCGGTGGTCGCCACGCTCGTCGTGTTCCTGGTGGTCGGCGGCCCGCTGAACGGGGCCGTGCCGGTCGCCGCCTTCCTGTCGTTCTTCGCTGCCTTCAACCTGTTGACCGGGGCAACACTGCAGTTCACCGCGGCCGCGGTGACCGCGCTCGCCGTGGTGCCGATGTTCGGCCAGCTGGCGCCGATCCTGGCCGCCGAGCCGGAACTCACCCTCAATCGGGCCGACCCGGGGGATCTGTCCGGGCGGGTGAACCTGTCCGAGGTCTCCTTCCGATACGGCGATGGACCGGCCGTGCTCGACAAAGTCTCGCTGCACATCTCGGAGGGCGAGTTCGTGGCCATCGTCGGTCCGAGCGGCAGCGGGAAATCCACCCTGCTACGCCTGCTGCTGGGCTTCGAGAAACCCACGTCGGGATCAGTCCAGTACGACGGTCAGGACCTGAACGAGCTCGACGTCTCGGCCGTGCGTCGGCAGTGCGGGGTCGTCCTGCAGAATGGCGGGCTCTTCGCCGGCGACATCAAGTCGAACATCATCGGGTCCACCACCTACACGGTCGACGACGCCTGGATCGCGGCCGAAATGGCCGGCTTGGCGCAGGACATCAAGGCCATGCCAATGGGGATGAGCACAGTCATGTCCGAGGGCAGCAGCACGCTGTCCGGCGGCCAGCGACAACGGCTGATGATCGCCAGGGCCCTGATCGGCCGCCCCCGCATCGTCTTCTTCGACGAGGCCACCTCGGCCCTCGACAACCCGACCCAGCGTGAGGTGGCCGAGAGCACCCGCAAACTCAATGCGGCCAGAGTCGTCATCGCGCACCGGCTCTCGTCCGTGGCCGAGGCGGATCGGATCATCGTGCTGGATAGGGGCCGGGTAGTCCAGGAGGGCACCTACGCGTCCCTGCTGGCCCAAAACGACGGTCTCTTCGCGCATCTTGCCCGCCGGCAACGGGCGGCCTAGGAACGGGTCGCGGTCAGTAGCGCTTGCGGCGGATCAGCAGAGCCCCGCCGATCAGCAGCACGAGTCCGGCGGCGCCGAAGACCACGGCCAGGGTGGTTTCGGCCGGTTGCTGGCTGGCGTTGACGATGGCCAGCACCAACCCGGCCAACCCGCCGATGAGTAGGAACACCGCCAGGAAGATCTTCGCGTTCGGGTTCATTCCGGTCGATGTTGCGGTGCCGTCGGGCTGATGACGCATTCCGGTACTGGACATGATGTCCTCTCCATTCGGTGGTGGGTGGATGGGTGCGTGGGGCTGCGGCCTTGGGGTTGGCTTCAGGAGGTTCGGGCCGGTTCGGGGGGTCGGACACCGAGGGCGGTGAATCCGAGCAGCATGACCCAGGCGGCCGGATCGGCCGCGAACCTCTGCCAGGTGCCGGCGATCAGGGCCAGGTCCAGCGGCGCAAGATGTCCGGCGGCGACCAGTGGGGCCCATCGCTGAGGGCCGAGGTGCAGGGCAAAATCGGTCACCGGCCGGCCGTCACTGGTGGTGACGAAGGACCGCAACGCCACCGACCCGAAACCCGCGTCACCCAGCAGCCGGGTCGCCCTACGCCCGACGAGCCGGTCGCCACCCGCCGCGCGCTGCGCGACATCAATCCCGCCGTAGGCATTCTGCAATGCCGCCCTGGATCGGGCGTCGGCCGGGGGGTCGACCGCACCCCACAGCTCCGCGTCGACCTCTGTCACCACCACGACTCCCCCGGGCACCAGCAGGCGCTTGGCCTCGGCCAGCACCGAACCCGGGTCGCGCAGGTGCTGCAGGACGTAGCGCAGGTAGACGACGTCGGCGCTGCCGGTGGGCAGTGGGATCGCGGCGCCATCGGCCACGATCCGCCGGTCGGCACCTTGGATCCGGTCCAGCAGCGCTTCGTCATGGTCGACGGCGATCAGTTGCGTCCCGGGGAACTCGGCCCGGAGTCGAGCCGTCGCCGCCCCGCAGCCTGCCCCGATCTCGACCAGTCTGTGCCGTCCGGCAAGAACTTCGCGCAGGATCGGCAGCTCATCCGAAAAGCTCAGCGCCGCCTGCTGTTCCAATCGGAGACACTCGGCCTCCAGACCTCCGGCCACCACCGCACGGGGATCATAGGAACCGGTGTCCACGGCCGCTGTCACGGCACGGACGACCGGCGGCTGACGTACATGGGCATGCCGTTCTCTGGACGGAGGGTGACCAGCGCCTGCGGGCGCACAGTGGTACCCGGGACTACCGACAATTGCAGTCGCTGGACGATCATCGCCAGCGCGAGAGTCGCCTCGAGGATGGCCAGGTGCTGGCCGATGCAGACTCGGTCGCCGCCGCCGAACGGCAGGTAGCAGTGGCTCGGTACCGGGGCCGACCCGCCGGCGAAGCGTTCTGGGGCGAAGGTCTCCGGCTCCGTCCAGTACCGCGGGTCGCGGTGCAGGACCCACTGGCTCATACAGACCAGATCACCTGGGAGCACGGAGAAGCCGTCCAGCACATCGGCTTCCAGGGCTCGGCGGGAGATCAGCCAGATCGGCGGGTAGAGGCGCATCGCCTCCTGCACCACCTGGCGGCAGCCGGGAAGGTCGGCGAGGTCCTCCGCCCTTGGCACCGCCCCACCCAGCACCCGGTCGACCTCGTCCTCCACCTGTTGTCGCCGGCTGGGATGGGTGTCCAGCAGATACAGCGTCCAGGTCAACGCCTTTGCGGTCGTCTCATGGCCGGCCATGATCAGGGTCAGCACCTGCTCCCGCAAGTCCACCTCCGACCCGATGTAGCCATGGGAAATCATGGTGGACAAGAGGTCTCGCTCACGGCTGCCGCTGCTCCGCCGGGCCGCAAGCAGCGTGTCGGCGACCAGGTCCAGAAAGCCCTTCGCATGGGCGAACGTCATCAGGCTGGCCCGGTTCGCCGGTGGCTCGGTCCCGACGTGTCCGATCCAGGCATTGACACTGTCGACGGCATGCCCGAACCCGTCACCGATCCCGTCGACTTCCAGACCCAGGATGGCCCGGACGACCACCGCGAGCGTCATGGAGGTGAGCTGGTGGTCGGCACTGACCACCGCCCCGGCGTCGGCGGCCGCCGACCAGCGCGAGATGAGCGACGAGGTGGCGTCGGTGATGACGGTGTCGAACCGCCGCACCTGGCTCGGACGGAAGGCGGGCGCCGCGGTCCGGCGCTGCTGGGCCCATTCCGCTCCGCTGCTGGTCAGTAGCCCGTTGCCCAGCAGCGGTCGGAGCATGTGCTCATCGGGGGTGTTGCGTTTGCTGTAGGCATTGCCGTTGTCCTTGAGCACCTGTCGCACCAGATCGGGCCGGTGCACCATCACCACTTCCTCGCCGTCGACCACATGCCGGGTGACATCGCCGTAGGTCCTGGCCAACTCGGTGACGAACGCCAGCGGCTCGGATCGAACCCGCTGCAGGGCAACTACTCCCGGTCCCGGCGGTCGAAGTCCGGAGGAGGACGCGGTGACGGTCATGACGCTTCCTCTCGGCCGGTGCGGCTTACCGCGGGTCCACCGTCCACTCTCCCGACCCGCTGTGGCCGATGGCAATACGGACCGATACGCAGTCTCGTCACCCTGACTGCGTAGCGACTCGCGTACTGGAGAGAACGCCTACGCACGATGACCGACGTCATGGGAGAACCTGTACGCATCGGGTGATGACGTCTTCCCTTCCGGGCGCGGCGGTACCGACGATGACCGTGCCGGCAAGCGAAGAAACCAATCCACCCGAATGGAAAGGACCGAGTCGATGACTCTCAGCCCGCAGGAACGCACCGAGTTCGTGAACTCCTACACCCGAGCACTCATCACTGCCTGGTCGAGCGAGGAGTACGCCAGCAAATTGGCGCAGAACCCTCGTGAGGCGCTGGCCGAGGCCGGCATCGAACTGCCGGCCGATTCCACCGTGGACGTTGTCCGGGCAATCCCGGACGGCCCGCGTGAGGGCAGCGTCGACATCCAGGTCGAGCTGTACGAGCGTGGCCTGGACACCGGCTACTTCGAGATTCGCATCCCGGAGGTGCCACAGATCGACACCAGCGAGCTGTCCGAGAGCGATCTGGAAGGTGTGGCGGCTGGGCTGAGCATCTACTGCTGCTGCTGCCCCTGCTGCTGCTGCACCTGAGTCGGGTCGCCGGGGGGCCCGCGAAAGTGAGCCCCTCCGGCCCCTGCCTCCGGACAGATCCCTGTCAGGAGCCCGGTAACTTTCAGAAACCCGGCAAGGAGGAATTCTGATGAGCAAATTGACCGCGCAGGATCGCGCGGCATTCGTCAGCGCTTATGCCAAGACCCTGGTCTCGTCGTGGAGCGACACCAACTTCATCCAGCTCCTACTGGCGGACCCGGTAGCGGTGCTCGCCGTCCAGGGCATCACCCTCCCCACTGGCATCCAGGTCACAGTTGTGCCGATGCCGCGGTCGGCCGTCGACCCGTCGGGCACAGACTCCGGCACCGATGCCCAGGTCGAGCTGTACGCGCGCGCCCGGGACGGCGAGCCGTTCACCCTGTATCTGCCGGACCCGCCGGCCGTCGATCTGGCCGAGTTGTCCTCGTCCGAACTCCACGGCGTCGCAGCCGGTGGCATCTGGGATCCCTACTGCTGCTCATGTTGCCCGAGTTGCTGCAGCGCGGCCGGTTACGGCCGCTGATCGGTCCGACCACTTCGGCCCGGCTGCACCGCAGTCGGGCGCGATCCTGACAAGGGGGCCTCACTCCAATGACCACGTTTCCGCAGTTGATCCCAGGCCTGCGACCGGCAAGCGGAAGTTCCGACCCGGCTGGGACCGAGGCCGCAATCGTCGTCACCGACCTGCACAAGCGGTACGGCTCGTTCCGGGCCGTCGACGGTGTCGAACTGGTCATTCCGGCCGGCCAGGTGTTCGCCCTCCTCGGACCGAACGGCGCCGGGAAGACCACCACCGTCGAGATCCTGCAGGGCTTCCGGTCCCGCGACGCGGGCGCTGTCCGAGTGCTCGGGGTCGACCCTGCGTCCGGGGGCCGCCGGTGGCGGGCCCGGATCGGTGTGGTCCCCCAGTCGACCGGCTGCTATGACGACCTGACGGTCCGGGAAGTGGTGCAGCACTTCGCCTCCCTGTATCCAGCGCCGCTGCCCGCGGCCCAGGTCATCGACATGGTCGGATTATCCGGGAAGGCCAGGGCCCGCGCGGCCCAGCTGTCCGGTGGGCAGCAGCGCCGGCTCGACGTCGCAGTGGGGGTGGTCGGCGACCCGGACCTGATCTTCCTCGACGAACCCACCACCGGCCTTGACCCGGTCGCCCGCCGGGAAGCCTGGGACCTGGTGCGGTTCTTCGCCGACCGTGGCACCACCACCCTGCTCACCACCCACTACCTCGAAGAAGCCCAGGCCCTGGCGACCGAGGCGGCCGTCATCGTGGCCGGGCGGGTGATCGACCACGGCCCGGTGCACGACATCGGCCACGCCGCCACCGCCCCGACCCGGATCAGCTTCACCCTGCCGGCCGGTGCCGGCCGCGCGGATTTCGCCGCCTGGCCGGACTTCTCCGCGGACGCACCGCCAGGTATCGCCCTCTTCGTCACCGACCGGCCGACCGCGACGCTGGGCCGGATCCTGGACTGGTCTACCCGGCACCGCCTCGGCGAACTGGCCGACCTTCAGGTACACCGGCCCACCCTCGAGGACTCCTATCTCTCGCTCCTGCACGCGCACGCCGCCAGTTCACCCGAGGAGCAGCGATGACCGCCCCTTCCGTTCGTTCGATCCCCGGGGTAGTGGCCGCCGGCCGCGCCCGGGCCGGCGTCGAGCTCCGGGCGGCCTTCCGGAACAAGCAGGCGCTGGTGTTCACCATGCTCTTCCCCGTGTTGATGCTGGTCATTCTGGGATCCATCTTCAGCGGCGAGATCGGCGACACCGGTGTGGATTTCAAGCAGGTGTTCATCGCCGGCATCGTGGCAGCCGGAGTGATGAGCGTGGCGTTCTCGGGGCTGGCGATCAGCATCGCGCTCGAACGCGATCGCGGGCTGCTCCGGCGGCTCGGGGCGACGCCGATGCCGCGGAGCGCGTATTTCGTCGGCAAAGTCGTTCGGGTAGCCGTCACTGTGGTCCTGGAGACGGCCGTGCTGTTGACCCTCGCCGTCGCGCTGTTCCACCTCCCACTCCCGAGCGACGCCGGTCGCTGGGTCACGCTGGCCTGGGTCCTGGTGCTGGGGACCGTGTGCTGCGCGCTGTTGGCCATCGCCTATTCCTCGCTCATCCCGAACGCCGCGGCAGCAGCCGCCATCGTCACGCCACCATTCATTGCGCTGCAGTTCATCTCGGGGGTGTTCTTCCCGTTCGGCCAACTTCCGCACTGGATGCAGACGGTCGCGTCCTTCTTCCCGCTGAGCTGGATGGCCAAAGGCTTTCGCTCGGTGTTTCTTCCGGACTCCTTCGCCCGCACTGAGCCGACCGGGCTGTGGGAGCACGGCCACATCGCCCTGGTGCTGGGCCTGTGGACGGTGGCGATGCTGGTGGTCACGCTGCTGACCTTCCGCTGGAAGTCATCGCGCGTCCGTTGATCGCCGGCCGGCGGCTGCGCTGATCGCCCAATTCTGAGGTGTTTTGTCATCGACCGGACAAGGATTGTCGCCGTGGACGCATCGAGTACCGCTCCCGTCGGTTGGTATCTGATCGGGTTCCTGGAATCAGTCCCACCCGGTGTCAGTCCGCTGCAGATCGGCAGCCACGCACTGCTGGCCGTCCGCTCCGACGACACCGTGGAGATCTTCGACGGCCGGTGCCCGCACCGGGGGGCGCATCTCGGCCACGGCGGTGTCCTCGACCGCGGGTGTGTGGTGTGCCCGTTCCACGGCAAGCACATTCAGCTCGGTGCCCCGGAGAAACGGCTCGGAGTGGCCGGCTATCCGGTGCTCCAAGCCGGCGACGCGGTGTTCGTCCGGCTCGGACCGCCGGGTGTCGACCACGGATTCCCGGCGACCGCCGCGCGACTGGCCGGGTATCAGATCCGGGCAGCTGTCGAACTCGAAGTGGCCATCCCGGCGCCGTACATCGTCGAGAACGCCTTCGACATCGACCATTTCACCTCGGTGCACAAGGTCCCGCGGGTCCGCGGGCTCCAGGTGGAGGTTGGCCCGGCGGGCGAACTGACCGTTGCCACGGAGTTCGTGACCGCCGCGGCGCCGTGGGAGAAGCAGGCGGCCAGGCTCAAGGCCGCCGAGGCCGTTGCCGACGGCGGACCGACGGCGCCGGAGCGGGCCGCGCTGGACGGGCGGAACCAGTTCCTGGCCCGTGCCTACAGCCCCAACCTGGTGGTCACCGACTTCGATGACGGCACCCGGCACAGTTTCATCATCACCGGAGCGGTACCGCTGGGGCCCCGACGGACGTTGGCCCGGGTGCTGGTGGCCGCGGAGCCCGGATGTCCGGCGGCGGTGCTCGACGGCATGGCCGGCGGAGCTCGGAAGGCGCTGGCCGAAGACGCCTTGGTGTGGGCCCATCTGGACACTGACGGCCCCGAGCGCTTCGATGCCCGGGACACTGCGGTGCTGGCGTTCCGTACCTTCTGCAGCGGATTCCCCGACGCCGGAGCACCAGAAAAGGCGGCCACCGCTGCGGCGACAGGTGGCCGCGCCGTTGCCACCGCGGTGCCGGCATGACCACCGCAGCACCCGGACTCGACCTTGCCGTGACCGTCCGATCGGCACAGGGCCGTCCCGAGTCAGGGCAGGGCCGTCCCGTGTCAACGACCGACCGGCCGGTGCTGTGGCTCCACGGATACACCATGGACTCCACCCTGTGGGCGCCCGTCTGGGACCGGCTACCCGACCATGTACACATCGGAGTCGACCTGCCAGGGCACGGAGACTCCCCCGCGATACCGCCCGGATTGACGCTGCCGGCTCTGGCCGCGGAGGTCGCGCACATCGCCGCCATACACGGCGCCACCCGAGTCGTCGCATTGTGCTTCGGGTCCTGCGTGGCCCTGCAGTGGGCCATGGCCGCGCCCGATTCGATCACCGCGTTGGTGGTCGCGGCGCCGACGCTGGCCGGCGTGATGGACGAGCCGGCCGCCCAGCGGCGTTACCGGGAGCTGTCGATGCTGCGGCGCTTCGTCGGTCCGGGCGAACAGATGGCCGGGCTGTGGATGTCGAGTCCGCCGAACATCTTCCTGGGGGTCCAGCAGCGCCCCGATCGGGCTGATGCCGTGCGAGACGTGCTCGTGCGACACCGTTTCGACGAACTTCTGGACGGCTCGATGGGCCGGCTCAGCGGTGGGGCCAGGCCGTCCGGGGCCGAGTTGGCGCAGATCACAGCCCCGACGCGGGTGTTCGTCGGGGACCAGGATCTGGCCACCATGCTGACCAACGCGGCCTTGCTGGGCGCGACCCTGCCCGACGTTCGGGTGAGCACCATGCCCGGCTTCGGCCACCTGCCCCCCTTGGAGGACCCGGCCGCCTTCGCTCTCCTGGTCGCCGATCACCTGCGTTGAATCAGGCGGTACGGTCCAGGACCGGCCGGCCGAAGATAATGCGGGTGTCCGCGTCGAACAGCAGTCGGCGGGCCCCTCGCAGCAGCGATAACGCGTAGGCAGTGTTCCAGTACCCGACGCGGTCGGGACGAGCCGTCGACCGCCCGGACACCACTGACGCCTGCGGGTCGTATTCCCAGGGAGGAAGGACCCCGAATTCACTGAGCACCGCCAGGGCCCGGCCGGATACGGCGAACATCGAGGTGAGCGGGACGCGGCTGTTCCCGGCACGCCACATGGTGCCGGCGGCAAGGTCCAGCGAATGCACTCCGCGCAGATCACCCAGCCCCGCGGTGCCGGCGAGCCCGAACCGGCCGACCAGGTGTTCGGTCACCTCGGCCAGGATGGCCCGCTGCCGTTCCCCGTCGTCGAGCACCAGGTGCATCATCGCCTGGTAGTGGACTTCCTCCAGTACGGATTTGCGGTCCCCGAGAATCCCGTCCACCAAGGAATAGTCGATGTTGTGCGGGTGCCGCAACACATGGTCGTGGTCGGCTTGCAGGTCATGCAATTCCGGGCAGGAGGCGAGCCCAACCCGGTCCACCTGGTCCATCAACTCGGACACCATGTCGACGAGGCGGACACCGCTGATCGCGGACAGGTACAGCAAGGTGGACCGCATCGCCGACTTGACCCACAACGACGTCGCCGAGAAGTGTCGCATCCCGCGTACCCAGTCGTCGAACGGCATCTGGTCGTGCCCGACCACCACGTCGGCCTCCAGACTGGGATCGCTGATGTCGCAGGGCATCCGCTCGACGACCACCGGATGCTCGGCCTGGAACCGGGCGGAGGCGTACTCGGTGTTGTTCAGCAACACCAGGGGATAGACGACCGGGCAACCGCCCGCCTGGAGGGTCTCCTCGACACCATCGAGGTGGGTGGGGAGATCTTCTCCGGGCAGCCCCCAGATCAGGTCTGTGTAGGTGGGAATCCCGCGCTGGCGAAACTCCCTCTGTAGCAGCCGATACCGGTCCAGTTTGATGTTCGACCGGTTGGCGATCCGCAGGGTGTCGGCGTCGAAGGACTGCGCGGAGAGCGTGATGGCGCCGGCCAGCCGATGCCGGTGCAGGACCTCCGCGATCTGCACCACCTTGGAGTTGGAATTCTTGGCCCAATTGGTCATGAAGGTCAGGCGTTTGCCGTGCCGCAGGCACAGTTCGACGAACAATTCGGCGATCTGCAGGTCCCGGCCGAGAATGCCGAAGTTGGCGTCTGCCACGAACAGGCTCGCCCCGTCGTGGGCCGTTCGCACGATCCTTTCGAGTTCGGACTCGATACGCTCCATCGAGAACTGCCGCACCTTTGATTTCGTGGCGCCACCCCAGAAGCAGAAGGCACAGGAATAGGGGCAGCCGCGGTTGGTCTCGTAGATGATCAACCGGGTGGTGGCCAGCGCTCGGTCGTCGTAGACGTCGGTCAGCAGAGGCGATGGCACCTCCTCCAGGTCGTCGATCCGGCCCCGGTCGGGCGTGGTGCTCACGCCGCCGCCGGCCGGGAAGGAGATTCCACCGATGTCGGCCAACCGCCCGCGCCCCAGGAGCAGGGTCCGACAGACCTCGCGGAACCGCAGTTCGCCCTCACCGTGCACCAGCACCGCCGTGAACGGTGCTTCTGTGAAGACCGCATCCTGCTGATGGGTGACGTCGTTGCCACCGAAGACGATCAGGCACTCCGGCCATCGCTCGTGCACCCGCCGGGCCAGCTCGACGGCCTGCGGACGGTTCCAGAAATAGACGGTCAGAGCCACCAGGTCCGGTGCGACCATGGCGGCCAACGTCTCGCGGTAACTCTGCTCGATCACGGCGGCCCCCAACGCCGGGATGTGCTTGTGCACCTCGACCACCGGGTCCAGCTCGGGATCGGTGCGCAGGGCAGCGTGCAGGTACCCGAGGATTGCGCTGTAGTGATGCTCCTCGAGCATCGTGAGCTCGACAAGATGTACTTCGAACCGGCCACCAGTCGGTGCTGTCGTGCGCAACTCGCGCTCCCTCCATGCTGTGTTCGCCTCGCTCGTCAAAACGCGTCCGGCTCCTACCTGATTCACGCTCGTGGGCAGCAGTCCCGGCAAGGCCGCGGGCCGGAGTGACGTATTGGTAAGTACGTGAGGCCCGACGAGCTACGCCATTGGCGCCATCGGGCCGGGCTCGGGCCAGAACCGGTAGGCAGCTGAATCGAGGACTGACCGCCGGTGAGCTAGCCTCGCGCTTTCACGCCGGTGCTGAGGTGGGTGTTTCGAAGTGAGGGAAAGGTGCTCCTACCTGCGATAATGAGGGTCTTCGAGGTCCACATCGTCAGCAAACTGGAGCACCTTTCTGATGCCGAACCCTACCGGTT
>JBBROB010000005.1:0-234435 GCA_038229825.1 Mycobacteriales bacterium | reverse complement strand
TGAGCGCTTGCGCGAAGAGCCAGGATCAGGAATGAGTGAGCATCGCAGCGAGGCACGAGCGCGGAGCGGAGCGAGTGAGCGATGAGCGCTTGCGCGAAGAGCCAGGATCAGGAATGAGTGAGCATCGCAGCGAGGCACGAGCGCGGAGCGGAGCGAGTGAGCGATGAGCGCTTGCGCGAAGAGCCAGGATCAGGAATGAGTGAGACCGCTACCGACCGGTTGGCCCGAGTGCTCGGCCTTGTCCCGTACATCTCGCGGCGGCCGGGCGTGGCGCTGGCCGATCTGGCCGTCGAATTCGCCGTCAGCACGGAGCAAATTGCCGCCGACCTGGATCTGCTGATGGTGTGCGGCCTACCGGGCTACTACCCCGACGACCTCATCGATGTGGTGCTGGACGAGGAGGGTGGCACCGTCTCGATCGCCTTCGACGCCGGCATCGAGCGGCCGGTCCGGCTGACCGCAGACGAGGCCGTCGCGCTGACGGTCGCGCTGCGGGCGTTCGCCGACCTGCCGGGCCTGGTCGACGCGGACGCGGTCTATTCGGCGTTGGCCAAACTGGAGCAGGCCGGTGCGGAGACGGCCGGGGCGGTGCGAGTCGCGGCAGCGGATGCGGCGCCCGCCCTCGGTGCGGTCCGTCAGGCAGTCGACGAATCCCGGCAGCTGTGGATGCGTTACTACACGGCGTCGCGGGACGCGCTGACCGAACGGATCGTCGACCCGATCCGGCTGTTGGTCACCGACGGGCACGCCTATCTCGAGGGCTACTGCCATTCGGCCGATGCCATCCGGCACTTCCGGGTGGACCGCATCGAGGAGATCAGGGTGCTGGACGAACCCGCCCAGGGCCAGCTCTGGGTCGACTCGGACATCCCGGAGAAGATGTTCCATCCCGATCCGCAGATCCCGCCGGTCACTCTGCGGCTCGCTCCGACGGCGCGCTGGGTGGCCGAGTACTACCAAACCGAGGACGCCGTCGAACTGCCGGATCCCGGCGGCGCACCCGGCAGCATTCGGATCCGGCTGCGCGGCGGCGGTGATGAGTGGCTGATCAGACTGGTGCTCTCGCTCGGTGGGGCCGCGGTGCTGGAGGACCGTCCCGATCTGGCCCTGCTGGTGGCGGCCCGGGCCGACGAGGCGCTGCAGGGATATCGCTGACGGCTCCCGACCTGCGACCGACCGGAAGGCGGCCGCCTCCCTGCAGTCCGTCGGCCCGACAGCCACGAACCTTCCGTTACACACGATCCGGCACGGTCCAGATCCAGCACGATCCACCGGAGGGGTCGCGTGCGCCGCCGATCGCAGGCCACATGGCATCATCGAAGGCGGACCTTGGCGGTCCGCTTGTCATCCAGGGAGTGTTCAGTGCTGCTTCGCCGCCGGAAGAAGGACGAGCCAAAGCCCGACGGCACGATGTCGTTGATGGAGCACCTGTACGAGCTGCGCAGGCGGCTCTTCTGGGCAGCTCTCGGCCTGGTCCTTGGCACCACGGTCGGATTCGTCTGGTACACCGTGGCCATCCCGTCCCTGCACATCCCCAACCTCGGCGAAATCCTCACGGGTCCGTATTGCAAGGTCCCGGCCGACAAGCGACTGACAATTCCCGGCCATGCCTGCGCCCTGCTGGCCACGGACGTCTTCAGTCCACTCCAGATCAGGCTCAAGGCCGGCTTCATGGTCGGGGCGGTGCTGTCCAGCCCGGTCTGGCTCACCCAGCTGTGGGGCTTCGTCACCCCGGCGCTGTACGACAAGGAGCGCAAGTTCGCACGCATCTTCGTCTCCAGCGCGGCGGTGCTGTTCGCGGCCGGGGCGGTGCTGGCCTACTACGTGATCAGTGAGGGCCTGACCGTCCTGCTCGGCTTCGCCGGCAGCGGCGTGGTCAGCGGGCTCGACCCGTCGAAGTACTTCCAGTTCCTGATGGCGCTGCTGATCATCTTCGGGGTTTCCTTCGAGCTGCCGCTGCTATTGATCATGCTGAACGTGATCGGCCTGATCAAGGGCGCGAAGCTGGCCAAGGCCAGGCGCTACTCGATCTTCGGGATCGTCGTCTTCGCGGCCCTGGTGGTGCCCGGGAACGATCCGATCACCATGTCGGCGCTGGCCGTCTCGCTCACCGTCCTGTACGAGGTCGCCGTACAGGTGACCAAGCTGCACGACAAGCGCAAGGGCACCCGACTGGCCGCCGAGGGCCTGGCCGATCTGTCGGACGACGAGGCCTCCCCCGATCCGACCACCGCAGGTGAGCACGGCGGCACCGAAGCCTCCGGCGGGATCGAGAGCCCGACGCCGGTCGGCAGGCCGGAACCCGTCGTGGTCAACGTCCCCGGGGTCGACTTCGGCGACGCCACGTGAGCGATGGCCAGGCGAGCGGTAGGCGCAGGACCGACAGCGAAGGTGGTGAACTCGACGAGGTGCTGTCGCCGGCGGAGCGCTATGCCCGGTCCAAGGATCGAACCCAGCATCCGTACTTCACCGAGTTCGCGGCCGGCAGGCCCTTCACCCTCGACCAGTTCCAGGTGGACTCCTGCCGGGCGCTGGAGGAAGGGCGCGGGGTGCTGGTCTGCGCCCCGACAGGGGCGGGCAAGACAGTGGTCGGGGAGTTCGCGGTCTTCCGGGCACTGGCAACCGGCGGCAAGTGCTTCTACACCACCCCGATCAAGGCGCTGTCGAACCAGAAGTTCTCCGATCTGGTCGCCGAGTACGGAACAAACCGGGTCGGCCTGCTGACCGGCGACACCTCGATCAATTCGCATGCCGATGTGGTGGTGATGACTACCGAGGTCCTCCGCAACATGCTCTACGCGGACTCACCCGACCTGGACGGCCTGACCGCTGTCGTGATGGACGAGATCCATTACCTGGCCGACAAGTTCCGCGGCGCGGTCTGGGAGGAGGTGATCCTGCACCTGCCGGCGGAGGTTCAGGTGGTGGGGTTGTCGGCGACGGTGTCCAACGCCGAGGAGTTCGGATCCTGGTTGCAGACGGTGCGCGGCCACACCACCGTTGTGGTGGACGAACACCGCCCGGTACCGCTGTGGCAGCACATGCAGGTCGGCCGGCGGTTGTACGACCTGTTCAGCATGTCGGCGGCCGACTTCGACCCGGCCAGGCCGAGCGCACGGGTCAAGATCGACCCGGCGTTGGCCAAGGCAGTGTCCGATGCCGAAGGGCTGGCTGACCGTTTCGGCGGAAACAACAAGGGCCGCAGCAGCGGTCGAGGCGGGCGGGCCGGGTTCGGGCACAACGCCGGCGGCACAAGGTGGCGGCCGACCTCACGGGTCGACGTCATCGAGCGGCTGGACGGCTCCGGACTGCTGCCCGCCATCACTTTCATCTTCTCCCGGGCCGGCTGCGACGCGGCCGTCGCCCAGTGCGTGCATTCCGGCATGCGGCTGACCAGTGAGAACGAACGGTCCCAGATTCGCGCCGTAATCGACCGACGCACCGTTGACCTGCCGGACGCCGACCTGGCCGTGCTGGGCTACTGGGAGTGGCGCGAGGCCCTGGAACGGGGGATCGCCGCGCATCACGCAGGCATGCTGCCGGCGTTCAAGGAGACCGTCGAGGAGTTGTTCGTGGCCGGCCTGGTCAAGGCTGTCTTCGCCACCGAGACGCTGGCCCTCGGCATCAACATGCCGGCCAGGACCGTGGTCCTGGAGAAGCTGGTCAAGTACAACGGCGAGGGGCATGTCGACCTCACCCCTGGTGAGTACACCCAGCTGACCGGCCGGGCCGGCCGTCGCGGTATCGACGTTGAGGGTCATGCGGTGGTGCTGTGGTCTCCCGGTATGGACCCGCACGTGGTGGGCGGTCTCGCCTCCAAGCGCACCTACCCGCTGCGGTCGTCCTTCCGGCCCAGCTACAACATGGCCGTCAATCTGACCGACCGGATGGGGCGGGTGGCGGCCAAGGATCTGCTGGAGCAGTCGTTCGCCCAATACCAGGCGGACTCTGCCGTGGTCGGTCTGGTCCGTCAGGTCCGCCGTGACGAGCAGGCGATCGCCTCGCACTTCACCGCGATGGTCTGTCATCTGGGGGACACCGCCGAGTATCTGGGCCTGGTCAACGACCTCGCAGCGCAGGAGAAGAACCTCGCGAAGAACGGTGCGGCGCAGCGAAGGGACGCCACCACCAACGATCTCCTTTCGCTCAAGCGAGGGGATGTCATCGCCATTCCGGCCGGACGGCGGGCCGGCCTTGCGGTCGTCCTCGACCCTGGCGTCGGCACCGACGACAGCATCCGGCCGCTGGTGGTGACCGTCGGCAGGTGGGCAGGGCGGCTGTCGGCGGGCGATTTTCGCGGACCGGTGCCCAGCCTCGGCCGCATCAAGCTGGACAAGTTCGTCGATCACCGTTCCCCCGGGGTGCGTCGTGACATCGCGTCCGCCCTCGGCGCAGCCGTGGCCAGCGGCAATGTGGTGCCGCGGGGACGAGCGACGCGCAGCGCCGCCGACGACCTTGATCTTGGGGTGCTCCGACGGGCGGTGCGCGCGCACCCTGTACACGGTTGTGCCGATCGCGAGACCCATCTGCAGTGGGCGAGGCGGTGGCAGCGACTGGTCACGGAGACTGCCGCGCTGCAGACGCGGGTGACCGGCACCCGCGGTTCGCTGGGTGACGCGCTCGACCGGATCCTGCGACTGCTGGACCGCCGTGGCTATGTGGACCGGGACGAGCTGACCGACGCCGGACACATGTTGTCGCGGATCTGGTCGGAAAGTGACCTGGTCGTGGCGGAATGCCTGCAGCGCGGGGTGTGGGATCACCTCGGGCCCGCAGATCTCGCTGCGGTGAGCTCGATTCTGGTTTTCGAGGCACGACGCGAAGGGGTCAGCGCGCCACGGACACCGCCGGGCGCCGCCGCAACTGCGATGGCGGAGACCGCTCGGATCTGGGGGGAGATCAGCGCAGACGAGGCAGATGCCGGGCTACCCACCACCCGCAGCCCTGACCTCGGGTTCGCGGCAGCCGTTGCCTGCTGGGCCAGGGGTGAGACGTTGACCCAGGCGCTCACCGTTGCCAATACCACCGGAACCGATATGTCAGCCGGCGACTTCGTCCGGTGGTGCCGCCAGGTGATCGACCTCCTCGACCAGGTCAGGACGGTCGCGCAGCCGGCGCTCGCCGACACCGCAAAGCTGGCGTTGACTGCGCTGCGGAGAGGCGTGGTCGCGCTCGGTGCCGTCTGAGCGGGTGGTCATCCGCTGTGGGTATCAGCATTGGTCTGCCAAAGCTCCTGGCTCCGGGTACGTTCGCCCTGACCGAGTACCACCCGGAGCAAATCCATTCGCCCCGGTCGGCTCGAAACGGCCGGGGCCATGGTTTGATCAGCACTCACGCCCCGCGAGCGAGTTGGCGTGATCGAGGAGGCACGTGATGAGTACGCCGTACGGCCCGGTCGACCCGCAGGGTGATCCCCAGCCGCGGCCCCAGTACGGGCAGCCCGGGTATCAGCCACCGGCCGCTGCCGACTCGGGTGCCCAGCCGGGCGGGTACGGTCAGCCATCCCAGCCGCTCGCCTATCCATCGCCGGGCAACGACTCCCAGGCGGCGTACGGCCAGCCCGGTTACGGACAGCAGCCGGGCTACGGACAGCAGTCGGGTTATGGGCAGCAGCCGGGCTACGGACAGCCGGCCTACGGTCAGCAAGGTTATGGCCAGCCCGCCTACGGTCAGCCGACCGGGCAACCCAGCGGCGCCCAACCCGCCTACGGTCAGCCGACCGGGCAACCCAGCGGCGCCCAGCCCGCCTACACCCCGCCTCCGGCCGCCGACTACGGCCAGGCTCCGGCCTACGGCCAACCCAGCACTTACGGCAGCGCACCTGGGTACGGCAGCACCCCGGGCTACGACCAAGCCGCGTACGGTCAGCCGAGCACCTACGGTCAGCCGAGCACCTACGGTCAGCCGAGCACCTACGGTCAGCCCAGCGGCTACGGCCAACCCGGCGGTTACGGGCAGTCCGGCTACGGGCAACAGCCGGCAGCCGGCCAGCCAGCCGGGTACGCGCAGTCCGGGGGATCGGCGCCGGCAAAGAAGTCGAACAGACCCCTGGTGATCGGTGTGATCGTGGCCGTCGTGGTCCTGGCGATCGCCGCGGTGGTGCTGTTCGTGTACCCGGGGGTGATCAAGAAGGGCGATACGTTCGACAATGCGAAGGTCGCCGAGGGTGTCACCAAGATTCTGACCACTGCTCCGCCGGCAGGCTATGGCACCACGGGTGTGTCGGGTGTCACCTGTCCGGCCGACAAGCCGGTCAAGACCGGCACCACCTTCAGCTGCACGGCCACCATCAACGGATCGACGAAGTCGATCCTGATCACCGTGAAGGACGACACCGGCAAGTACGAGGTCGGCGTCCCGAACTAGGACGGCTACTTCGCCCCATGCCTGGACGCTGATCCACGCCCGGACCCGGGTCAGCGCCCGGTGGTGCCGAGAGCGTCCAGCAGTCGCGCCACCGGTGATCCGAGGCCGTACTCCCGGGACAGCTCCAATAGCCGTTCCGGGTGCGCCGGTTCCGTCGGCAGTCGCCCGTTCCCGGCCGGGGAAACGGTGACCGGCGCGTCCGCGGCAACCCGTACCACCGTCGGGGCCACCAGCAGGTACGGCAAAGCCGGTGTCAACTTCAGGCGCTGCGACTTCGTCAGACTCGAGCCCGGATCCTTCACCGCATCAATGACCGCCTCGATGGAGCCGTAGGTACTGATCAGCGCCGCCGCGGTCTTGTCGCCCACACCGGCGACGCCAGGCAGCCCGTCCGAGGGATCGCCGCGCAGCACCGCGAAGTCCGGGTATCGACCGGCCGGGATCCCATGCTTGTCGGCTACCCCGGCGGTGTCCAGCAGCTGCACCTTGCTCATCCCGGCGCCGATGTAGCGGATCCGCACCGGCGTCGGGGTGTCCCTGGCGAGCTGGAACAGATCCCGGTCGCCGGTGACCACCTCGACCGGGTCAAGCGCCTCGCCGTCGGCGAGCGTCCCGATGACATCGTCGGCCTCGAAACCGGGGGCGCCCGCGGTGCTGATCCCGAGGCAGGCGAGCACCTCCAGGAGCACCGGTATCTGCGGGCTGAGCTCGTCAGGCACCTCCTCGATCGCAGTCTCACCGTCAAGTAAAGGTTGAGAGTCGTCCGGTTCGACGGCCACTCGGTGGGTCTTGTAGGTGGGAACAAGGGCCACCCGCCACGCCGGCCGCCAATCGAGGTCAAGGCAGGCGATCACCCTGGTGGGGCGCCCGTCCAGCAGCACACGACGGACGATGTCCAGGGTGCCCCGGATCGCGTTCACCGGTTGGCCCGACGGCCCGACAGTCGTCGCCGGTACACCGTGGAACGCGCGGAAGTAGATGCCGGCGAGGTCGAGCAGCTGCAACATGATCAGGAAGGCTACCGGCCGACCCCGACAAGGCCGCGGGGACGCCGACCGCCGACCGTGTGTGATCGCCGCCAACCGTTAAGCTCCCGGACATGTCCACCGATTCCGCTGTGTTGCCCCGCTTCACCGGTCCCGCGGGGACGGGTGAGTTCGCCGATCGGTTGGCCAGGCTGGCCCAGGCGGCCAGGGCTGCCGGGGCCGACGCAGTGATCATCTCCCCGGGCGCGGACCTGCAGTATTTCGCGGGCCACTCGGTGTCCTCGCACGAGCGCCTCACCGCATTGGTGGTGCCGGCCGGGGCCGGGCCGCAGATGCTGGTGCCGGCCCTCGAGCGACCCGGTTGGGCCGGCAGTCCGGTCGTGGCCCTCGGAGTCCCGTTCACCACCTGGACCGACGGGACCGACCCCTACGAGGTGCTGGCCGGCCTGCTGCCGGCCGACGCCGCCGTGCTGGCCGTCGACTACCAGATGCCGGCTGTGCACGCCCTCGGTATCTCCCGCGCGAACGAACGCCTCCGACCGCACGAACGGGCCCAGTTGACCCTCGCGGGTGAGATCATCGGCGAGCTGCGGATGCGAAAGACGACGGCGGAGATCGACTCCCTGGCCGAGGTAGGACGCGCCATCGATCGGGTGCAGGGCCGTATCGGCGAATGGCTGTCCGCCGGCCGGACCGAAGCCGAGGTGGCCGCGGACATCGCGGCGGCGCTGATCGCCGAAGGTCACAGCAGCGCCGAGTTCGTCATCGTCGGCTCCGGTCGCAACGGAGCCAGCCCGCACCACGAGGCCTCGCCCAAGGTCATCGAGCCGGGCGACCCGGTGGTGATCGACATCGGCGGCCCGAACGCCGCCGGGTATTTCTCCGACTGCACGCGCACCTACCGGGTCGACGGGCCGGGCGGGGATCCGGACTTCGACGCCGTCTACGAAGTGGTCCGCCGGGCCCAGCAGGCCGGTATCGACGCCGTCCGGCCCGGCGTCACCGCTGAGTCGATCGACCAGGCGTCCCGTGCCGTCATCGAGAAGGCAGGCTATGGAGAATATTTCATCACCAGAACGGGTCACGGCATCGGACTGGAAGTGCACGAGCACCCCTACATCGTCGCCGGCAACACCATGCTGGTCGAAGAAGGCATGGCGTTTTCCATCGAGCCTGGCATCTATCTGCCCGGTCGTTTCGGGGTCCGGATCGAGGACATCGTCGTGGTCGGGCCGGACGGCGCCGTGCTGATGAACAACGCGACCAAGGGACTCGTCACGGTAGGGGGCTGACATGCTGGAGGAGATCGACGCCCGGATCGCGGCGGTGCTGGCGGCCGACGGGCGGTGTTCCTACACCGACCTGGCCGACAAGGTCGGGTTGTCGGTTTCCGCTGTGCACCAACGGGTCCGGCGGCTCGAGCAGCGCGGCGTGATCAGGGGTTACGCGGCCCGGATCGACGGCGAACAGATCGGCCTGCCGCTCACCGCATTCGTCTCGCTCACGCCGATCGACCCGGCAGAACCGGACGACTACCCACATCGGCTACTCCCGCTTCCGCAGATCGAGGCCTGCTATTCGGTGGCCGGTGTCGAGTCCTACATCGTGAAGGTCAGGGTGGCCTCGCCATCGGCGCTGGAGGCTCTGCTGGCCCAGATCCGCGCCACGGCCAATGTTTCCACCAGGACCACGGTGGTGCTCTCGACGCCGTTCGAGGACCGGCCGGTCACCGCAGGAGTCCCGGTTCAGCCGTCGGCGGCTGCCGCCGAGGGCTGATCCTCCCGGACCGCCGGCGGTCCCGGTGGGTGGTTCATGGTGTGATCTCCAGCATGGCCGTCACACCGTTGAAATACCCGCCCGCCGATCGCGACAGCAGCACCGCAGACATGCTGCACGGGACATCGGTGCCCGACCCCTACCGGTATCTGGAGGATCCGGATTCCCCCCGGACCACGGAATTCGTGCGGGCCCAGAACGCAGTGTCCCGGCCCTATCTCGACGCCCTGACCAGCCGGCCGGGGTTCTTGGCCGGGACCACCGCGCTACTGACAGCGCCGCGGACGGGTGTGCCATGGGAGCGCGGCGGCCGCTACTTCATGATCGTGAACCCGGGGGAGAAGGACCAGGACCAACTCGTCACCGCTGCTTCGCCGGAGGAGCTGGCCGGCGGCGGTGGACGTCTGCTGCTGGACCCCAACACCTGGTCCGATGACGGGACGTCGGCGCTGACCGGGGTGCAGATCAGCGACGACGGGTCCCTCGTCGGCTACACCCGGTCCGACGCCGGTTCCGATTGGCGCACCATCGGCGTGCTGGACGCTGCCACCGGAGAGCCGCTGCCCGACCGCTTATCGGGCGCCAAGTGGCTCGATCCCACCTGGCTACCCGATGGCGCCTCCTTCCTCTACTGGCGCTACCCGGATGCCCTGACAACGAGCTCGGGGGCATTCACCGACGCCACCGGCGTCGGGCAGCTGACATTGCACCGGCTGGGTAGCCCGCAATCCGACGACGAGGTCATCTGGTCGAGGCCGGAGGCCAAGGAATGGATGGTCGACCCGTGGGTGAGCCATGACGGCCGGCTGCTGGTGCTCACCAGTGCGCCGGGCACCGATTCCCGCAGCACCGTCGCCGTCTGCCGGCTGGGCCTGGACGCCCGCGGCCGCAGCGTCGTACTGCCGAGTGAGATCCCGGTGGTCGCCGAGCTGACCGATGCCCACCGGGTGGTCGGCGCCGACGGGGAGACGCTGTACCTGCGGACCGAGCGGGACGCACCGGCCGGCCGGCTGGTGGCGGTCGACCTGTCCGATCCGGCGGCAGACTGGCACACGGTGGTCGCCGGGGACGAGCGGCGGATGCTGGCCGGCGTGGCCATGGCCCGCAGCTCGTTCGTGTTGCTCTGGTCGGTGGACACGGCCCAGCACCTGGAGATCACCGACCGGTCCGGGCATTCCCGGAGCATCCCGGCGCTGGGTGATCTGGTGTCGTTCAGCACCATCCGATCGCGTGACGATCGTGAGGAGATCTTCGTCGGGACAACAGGCTTCGACCATCGACTGCGGGTCTACCGGCTGCTCACCGACGGCACTGTGCGGGAATTGCCCCGGCCGGTCGGGACGGCCGAACTGGCGGCGATCAGCGCAGAGCGGCGCGCCGGCCGGTCCGCCGACGGCACCGCAGTGCCGATGAGCGTGGTCCGGCTGGCGGACCTCCCGGCGGGTCCGCGGCCAACCCTGCTCTACGGCTATGGGGGATTCGACATTGCGGTGCAGCCGAGCTTCTCGGCACTGTTCGCCGGTTGGGTCGCCGCCGGCGGAGTGCTGGCGGTGGCCAACCTCCGTGGTGGCGGCGAATTCGGCAGCAGCTGGCACGAGGCCGGGATGCTCCACCACAAACAGCGGGTGTTCGACGACCTGTTCGGCTGCGCGGAGGCGCTGATCGCCGACGGCACCACCACGGCCGCGCAGCTGGCGGTGCACGGGCGATCGAACGGTGGCCTGCTGGTCGGCGCCGCGATCACCCAACGACCGGACCTGTTCGCGGCCGCGCTGCCGACGGTCGGGGTGATGGACATGCTGCGGTTCCACCTTTTCACCATCGGCTGGGCCTGGACCAGCGAGTACGGCAGCCCCGACGACGCGGCCGACTTCGAGGTGCTGCACACCTACTCGCCGCTGCACGCGCTGCGCCAGGGACAGTCATACCCGCCGACGCTGATCAGCACCGGTGACCACGACGACCGGGTGGTGCCGGCCCACTCCCTCAAGTTCGGAGCGCAGATGCAGTACTGCCAGTCCGGCTCTGGCCCCGTCCTGCTGCGGGTGGACACCAGAGCCGGGCACGGCATGGGCAAGCCGGCCCGCGCGCTGGCCCAGGAGTACGCCGACCAGCTCGCCTTCGCCGCCGAGTGGACCGGTCTGCGCTGACCGGGACTTGATCCGCGCCCGGATCTGGTTAGCATCGGAAAGTGTCCGATACCGCTGCGGAAGTTGAAATCGACCTGTGACCACATCCACCACGCCCGCCGATACCGCCGCCGGTATCGGATTCCGCTCCGACCGCGGCCCGATCCTGATCTCGCTGATGCTGTCGACCTCGCTGGTCGCGCTCGATTCCACCATCATCGCCACGGCGGTTCCGTCGGTCGTCAAAAGCCTCGGCGGGTTCTCGCAGTTCCCCTGGCTGTTCTCGATCTATCTGCTGGCGCAGGCCGTCTCGGTGCCGGTCTACGCCAAGGTCGCTGACATGTTCGGCCGCAAACCGGTGATCCTGCTGGGCATCGGGCTATTCCTGGCCGGGTCGATCCTGTGCGGCTTCGCCTGGAGCATGCCGGCACTGATCGCCTTCCGGGCCGTGCAGGGCCTGGGCGCCGGCGCCGTACAACCGATGAGCATCACCATCGTCGGCGACATCTACAGCCTGGCGGAGCGGGCCAAGGTCCAGGGCTACCTGGCGAGTGTGTGGGGAATATCCGCAGTGGTCGGGCCGACGCTCGGCGGGGTCTTCAGCGAGTGGATCTCGTGGCGCTGGATCTTCTTCGTCAACATCCCGATGTGCTTCCTGGCCGGGTCGATGCTGCTCCGCAAGTTCCATGAAAAGGTCACCCGAACGCCGCACCGGGTCGACTACCTGGGCGCGTCGCTGTTGACCGTCGGCTGTTCGCTGCTGATCCTCGGACTGCTGGAGGGCGGCAGCGCCTGGTCGTGGAATTCGCCGGTCAGCGTAACCATCTTCCTTGTCGGGATGCTGTCCCTGGTCGCCTTCGTCCTGGTCGAGCGGACGGCGGCCGAGCCGGTGCTGCCGCTCTGGGTCTTCCGGCGGCGGGTGCTGGTCGGCGGCAGCGCGGTCTCGCTGATGGTCGGGGCTGTGCTGCTCGGGTTGACGTCATACGTGCCGACCTACGCCCAGGTGGTGCTGGGGGCGGGGCCGCTGGTCGCGGGTTTCGCATTGGCGACCTTGACGGTCGGCTGGCCGATTGCCGCCTCCTTCGCCGGTCGGCTGTACCTGCGCGTCGGATTCCGGACGACGGCACTGATCGGCGGTGTCATTGCGCTGGCCGGTACGGGTCTGATAGCCACCCTGGGGGCGCACTCGTCGATCGTCTCGGTCGGTGTCTATTGCTTCGTGGTCGGCCTGGGCATGGGTCTGGTGGCCAGTCCCACGTTGATCGCGGCCCAGTCCAGCGTGGGCTGGTCCGAGCGCGGCTTGGTCACCGGTACCAACATGTTCAGCCGGTCGATCGGCAGCGCGGTCGGTGTCGCGCTGTTCGGGGCGATCGCCAACGCGGTGCTCAACGCCGGCGGCAGGGCCGACGAATCACCGGCGGCGGTGAACATCGCCTCGCACCACGTGTTCCTCGCTGTCGTCACGCTCAGCGCAGTCATGGCGGCCGCGGCGTTGATGCTGCCGCGACGCCGGGACCAGGTGGTGGTGTGACCGGCCCGACCCGAGATCAACCCGCCGCGGTCCGCATGTTCGGCTCCAACCGGTAGAGCAACTCCACTGCGGCCGCACCCGCGAGGCCGACGGCGAAGGACTCCAGGAACAACCCGAACGGCAGGCTGAAATCGAAGAAGTTCCGGCCGACCGGCAGGACGAAGGCCAACACCGCGATGCCCACCATCGCCCCGATCAGCACCGCCTTCCACGGCCGGAACGGCCGGGCCAACACCACCAGGATCCAGAAGAAGGTCGTCAGCAGGGCCACGGTGGCGCCCGTCCCCGGCTGCCAGCAGGCCACCCCGGTGCCGTCGCCCGTCGAACAAGCCCTGGCGGATCCGTAGTTGCCGCGGGCCAGCAGGTACGACCCGAGCACCGCCAAGCCGGCGATCATCCCGGCGGGCACCGCGAACCGGAGTACCCGGGTGAGAAAGCCAGGGACGTACCGGCGCTTGTTGGGGCCCAGCGCCAGGAAGAACGCCGGAATCCCGATGGTCACCGCGGACACCAGCGTCAGGTGACGCGGCAGGAACGGGAAGGGCAGAGCGAACGCCGCCGCGGTGATGATCGCCACCAGACTCATCACGTTCTTCGCCACGAACAGGTTGGCCACCCGCTCGACGTTGCCGATCACCCGCCGTCCTTCGGCGAGCACCGCGGGCAGGTGTGAGAAACGACCGTCCAGCAACACCAGCTGCGCGACCGCCTTGGTGGCCTGGGCGCCGTTGCCCATCGCGACGCCGATATCCGCGTCCTTGAGCGCCAACGCGTCGTTCACCCCGTCGCCGGTCATCGCCACGACGTGTCCCGATCGCTGCAGCGCCTGCACCAGCGCGCGCTTCTGCTCGGGCGACACCCGGCCGAAAACGGTTGCCTCTTCGGCTATCTCCCTCAACTCGGCCGCACCGTCGCCGATGCTCCTGGCATCGACTACACCGGCGTCGTCGAATTCCAGTCCCACCCGGCGGGCGATGGCGGCCACGGTCACCGGATTGTCGCCGGAGATGATCTTGATACCGACTCCCTGGTCCCGGAAGTAGGCAAGCGTGTCCGCTGCGTCCGGCCGAATCTGCTCGGACAGGATCACCAGCGCTCGCTGGCGCAGGCCGGCGGGCAGTTCCCGGCCGGTCAGGTCGGAGTCGCAGCTGGACAGCAACAGCACTCGCCGCCCGGTGAGCGCGTACTTCGCTACCTGGTCCCTGATCGGGTCGTCGGCGGCCAGGATCATGTCCGGTGCGCCCATCACCCAGGTACCGCGATCGGTGAACGCGGCGGCGCTCCATTTCCGGCCCGAACTGAACGCGACGGTCTGCTGCCTGACCCAGCCCGCCGGCACGGGCAGGGCACGAGCCACTGCCAGTAGGGTGCCGTTCGCGCTGGGGTCGTTGGCCAGCGCGCCAAGAGCCTGCGCAAGTTCGCCGTCGTCTCCTGCAGTCAACGTGACGACTTCCTCCAAGGTGATGTCGCCGACGGTCAGCGTGCCCGTCTTGTCCAGGCAGACGACGTCCACCCTGGCCAGACCCTCGACCGCCGGCAGTTCCTGGACCAGCACCTGCTGCCGGGTCAGCTGGACGGCGGCCAGCAGGAAGGCGACCGAGGTGAGCAGCACCAGGCCCTCCGGGACCAGCCCGACCAGCCCGCCGGTCGACCGCAGGACGATCTCCCGCCAACCTTGTTGCTGGTTGGCCCGGTACTGCGCCCAGATCTGCAGCGGCAGTGCGGCGACGATGATCCAGGTGATGTACCTCAGCAGCCGGTTCACCGATTCCTGGATCTCGGATCGGCTCCTGGTGAATATCCGGGCCTGGGCGGAGATCTTGTTGGCGTAGGCATCCGCACCCACCGCCGTCGCCGGGAAGCGGCCGGTGCCGGCCACCACCACGGTGCCGGAGCGGACCTCGTCGCCGGTGTGCTTGGGCACTGCGTCGGACTCACCGGTGAGGTTGGCCTCGTCGATCTCCAATCCGGCCGCACTCAGCAGGTGCCCGTCGGCCGGCACCTGGTCTCCGGTCCGCAGTTCGATGAGGTCGTCCACCACCACCTGCGCCGTCGGGATGTCGATCAGTTGACCGGCGCGCACCACTTTGGTGATCGGTGCGTTCAGCAACGCCAGGCTGTCCAGTTTGCGCTTGGCCAGGTACTCCTGGGCGATGCCGATCCCGGAGTTCACGATCAACACCAGACCGAACAGTCCGTCGGCCCACGATCCGGTGATGATGATCATCACGAACAGGGCGCCCAGGATGGCGTTGAACCTGGTCAAGACATTGGCTCTGACGATCTGGCCGATGGATCGGGAGGTGGCGTCGTCGGTGACGTTGACCTGACCTCTGGCCACCCGCTCGGCGACTTCCCCTGCTGTCAGACCGGTCTCGCGCTGCGGCTGTTCGTGCGGGCCGGTCGGCGCCTGGCTGGGGATCGTCGTCACCCTCCGATGATCGCATCAGCGCCCACCCGGTGACCGATCTTCCACTCGTCGCCCGGGCCTGGTTCGGGTGCTTGACTGACCTGGTGACTCCAGTAACAGCAGGATCGGGACCGCGATGACGACCACCCTGTTCCGCGGCGGCCGGGTCCACACCGCCGTCGATCCCGATGCAACCGCGGTGGCGATCACCGACGGGATGATCAGCTGGATCGGCTCGGAGCACGCCGTACAGATGGCCGGTCGACCAGACCGGGTGGTGAACCTCGACGGGGCGCTGGTGGTACCCGGGTTCGTCGACGCGCACGTGCACACCACCGATGCAGGCCTGGCGCTCACCGGACTTGACCTGAGCTCGGCCACGTCTCTTCCGGACTGCCTGCGCCGTATCGCGGCCGCGGCGGCGCAGCTCGGTCCGCGCGAACTGCTCTGGGGCCACGGCTGGGACGAGACGCGGTGGGCGGAGAACCGGCCGCCCCTGCGGACCGAGATCGATGCTGCGGTGGGTGAGCGGCCCACCTACCTGAGTCGGGTCGACGTGCACTCGGCGTTGGTCAGCACCGCGTTGGTCAACCGGCTGAGACCCGGCTCGCAGGATGCCGGCGTGCACCCTGACCAGCCGCAGACCAGAGCGGCGCACCACGCCGTCCGCAACATCGCCAAGTCGTTGATCACTCCGCAGCGACGAGCGGCGGCGCAGCGGGCGTTCCTGCTGCATGCGGCGGCCGCCGGGATCGTCGAGGTGCACGAGTGTGCCGCCGGTGACGCTCCAGGGCGGCAGGATCTGCGGGCCCTGCTGGACCTGGACGCGCCGATCTCGGTGCTGGGGTATCTGGCCGCAGCGGTGCGAGATCCGGAAGAGGCGCAGCTGCTGCTGCGGGAGAGCGGGGCGGTCGCGCTCGGTGGTGACCTGTCGGTGGACGGTGCCATCGGATCCAGGACAGCGGCCCTTTCCGTTGCCTACCGCGATGATTCGAATACTTGTGGCACCCGGTATCTCACCGACGACGACATCGCGGAGCACCTGTGGGCCTGCGCCGTCGCCGGGGTGCAGCCAGGCTTTCACGCGATCGGCGACGACGGTGTCAGTGCAGTGGCCAGCGCGCTGTGGCGGGCGACCGAACGCCTCGGTGAGGGCGGCACGGTCCGGATGGCCGGCTGCGTTCCGCGGATCGAACACGCCGAGATGGCCGACGGCGACGCCATCGCCGCCTTCGCAGCGACCGGCACCGTGGCCTGCGTGCAGCCGATGTTCGACGCTGCCTGGGGCGGTCCGGACGGCATGTACGCCCGTCGCCTCGGCCGCGAGCGCGCTCTGCCGATGAACCCGTTCGCCGCTCTCGCCTCGGCGGGCGTGGCGTTGGCCTTGAGTTCCGATGCCCCGGTCACCGTTGCCGCGCCGTGGCTGGCCGTGCAGGCTGCTGTGCACCACCGCACCGCAGGGGCCGGGCTCTCGCCGCGAGCCGCGTTCACCGCTCACACCAGGGGCGGCCACCGGGCGGCCGGACGCACAGATCGGGGAGTTGGCACGATCATCGTCGGAGCGCCGGCCCACCTGGCCATTTTCTCCACCGGGGAATTGGTCCGGCCGGACGCCAATCCATCGGTGGCCCGCTGGTCGACCGATCCGCGCTCCAGGGTGCCGCTGTTGCCCGACCTGACCCCGGGGGCGCCGATGCCGACCGCCCTGGCCACCATCGTCGGTGGGCGCACCGTGTACGACACCGGCCTGCTGGCCTGACCGCTGTACCGACCGGGTCGAGCCCGACCACCCTTTTCGGCACTACTGTGACACGGTGGCCCCCGAGTCCAGTGCCGTGAGGTCTGCGACGGTCGACGACGCTCCCTCCGCCGACCTCGTGCGCAGCACCCGGTCGCGGCTACGGCTGGCCGGCCGCCCCGGCCGGCTGGTTCGGTGGCGCCAACAGCTGCTGGGACCGGGCGGCCTGCGAATCCTGGCCGCGGTTGCCGGCGGCTACGCGTTGAACCTGTCGTTCGCGCCCACCACCTGGTGGTGGATGGCACTGGTGGGACTGGCGCTGCTGGGCCTCGCCGAGCACGGCCGCCGGGTCCGCCCTGCCCTCGGCCTCGGACTCCTCTTCGGGTTGGCGTTCTACCTTCCGCTGCTGAACTGGACCACGGTCTACGTTGGGCCGGTCGCCACCGCCCTCGGGGTCGCCGAAGCGCTGCTGCTGATGCCCGTGGGTGCACTGATCGCCTCGGCCTCGCGCCGGTTGCCGGGATGGCCGGTCTGGGCGGCGGCCGCCTGGATCGCGGGTGAGGCCCTGCGCGCAAGGGCGCCGTTCGGCGGATTTCCGTGGGGTGGCATCGCCTATTCGCAACCCGACGGCCCGCTGCTGCCCGCGGCCTCACTTCTGGGTGCCTCCGGGCTGGCCTTCCTGACCGCTCTCGGCGGCTTTGCGCTGGCCGGCGTGGCCAGAACAGCGTGGATGAACCGTCGGGTCCTGCGGCCGGTGCTGCTGCTGGGCCCGGTCCTGTTGATCGCTGTGCCCTTCGCCGGCGGGATCGCCGGCCTGAGCACCGAGCAGTCCGGCACTGGCGCCCCGACGCGGACCATCGCGGTGGTCCAGGGCAACGTGCCGGAGCCGGGCCTGGAGTTCAATGCGCGCCGGCGGGCGGTCACCGACCTGCACGCCCGGGAGACCCATCAGCTGGCCGAGGCGGTGCGAGCAGGGACGGCCCCGAAACCGGATCTGGTGATCTGGCCGGAGAACGCCTCCGACATCGACCCGTACGCCAACGCCGACGCCGCGGCTGTGATCACCTCGGCGGTGCAGGACATCGGGGTTCCGGTGCTGGTCGGTGCGGTCGTGGGCAGCGGAACACCCGGTCAGAACTACAACATGGGCATCGTCTGGGATCCGGTGACCGGCCCGGCGGCCAAGCTCTCCGCCCAGACCTACACCAAGCGGCATCCGGTGCCGTTCGGCGAGTACATGCCCTACCGGTCGTTCTTCCGCATCTTCTCGGACAAGGTCGACCTGCAGCATGGCGAGTTCCTGCCGGGGACCAGGCCGGGCAACCTGGACGTCGCCGGGGTGAACGTCGGTGACGTCATCTGTTTCGAGGTGGTGTACGACGGCATCGTCCGCGACGTCGTCAACGGTGGCGCCCAGCTGCTGGTGGTGCAGACGAACAACGCGACCTTCGGCTACACCAACGAGACGTATCAACAGCAGGCGATGAGCCGGGTCAGAGCCGTCGAACACGGCCGGGAGGTATTGATCTCCTCCACCAGCGGGGTTTCCGCGGTCATCGGCCCCGACGGCAGCGTGGAGTCGAGGATCGGCTTGTTCACGGCCGGGTACCTGACCCCCACTGTGCCGCTGATCTCCGCGATCACTCCCGGCACCGTCCTCGGTGGACCGGTCGAGTGGGCGCTGACCGGGGCGGTACTGCTGGCCCTGGCGATCAGCACGGTCTCGACCGGCCGCCGACGCCGTCGCGATTCAGGTGTCTCCACGGCGCCCGGACCCGCCGACACCCAGTAGGTTTGACCGGCTAGCAGAAATCCGGATCCGAGCCCGCCGCTTGCGGACAGGCTCTTCTCGTCGCCGGCCTCGACGTCGCCACTGGCCCTGAAGGAGAAGCAGCACCCGTGAGTCCAGCAGACAGCGTCGACGGCGTCGGCAGTGCCGACAAGGTCCTCGTCATCATTCCCACCTTCAATGAACGGGAGAATCTGCCGCGCATCCTGGACCGGGTCCGCGCGGCGGTCCCGGGCGTCAACGTGCTGGTGGTCGATGATGGCAGCCCGGATGGCACCGGCGCGATCGCCGACGAGCGGGCAGCGGCCGACGACATGATCGCGGTGTTGCACCGCACCGAGAAGAACGGTCTCGGTCCGGCCTACTTCGCCGGTTTCGGCTGGGGACTGGAGCACGGTTTCGACGTGCTGGTGGAGATGGACGCCGACGGCTCCCACGCTCCGGAGCAACTCCCGCGCCTGTTGGGCGCCCTCGACCACGCCGACCTGGTGATCGGGTCCCGCTACGTGCGCGGCGGGTCGGTGGTGAACTGGCCGTTCAGTCGCCAGTTGCTGTCAAGGGGAGCCAACCTGTACTCGCGACTGGCCCTCGGCGTCGGCGTCCGGGACATCACCGCGGGCTACCGCGCCTACCGGGCGAAGGTGATCAGGGCGATCCCGCTGAAGGAGGTGGCCTCGCACGGCTACGTCTTCCAGGTGGATCTCGGGTGGCGCACCATCCTGGGCGGCTTCCGGGTGGTCGAGGTCCCGATCACCTTCACCGAACGGGAGATCGGCGTCTCCAAGATGAGCGGCAGCATCGTGCGCGAGGCGCTGCTCAAAATCACCCTGTGGGGTGCTGTGCATCGGTGGCACCAGGTCAGGGGCCTGGTCACCGGTCGGAAGGAGACGGTCAAGCAGTAGCGGGGGCGGACAGCACCACAGCGGCCCCACACCCGAGAGGGGTGTGGGGCCGCCTTGGGCTCGACGATCGGCCGAAGGGCCGTCCGCAGGGTCGCGGTGTGTCAGGAAGCAGTCCGCCGAGCCTTCAGCTCGGCCAGTCGCTCGCCGAGAATCTCCTCGAGTTCGGCGATCGAACGGCGCTCCAGCAGCATGTCCCAGTGGGTGCGAGGTGGCTTGACTGCCTTGCCCTCCGGGGCGGACCCGTCGATCAGGGTCGACTCGAGTCCGTGCATCCGGCAGTCCCAGACGGCCGGCACCTCGGCGTCGTCGGCCATCGGTACGGTGAAATCATGCCCCCTCGGACAGCGGAAGGTCGCCGTACGACGCGGTGCGAGGTCGTGGTTGCGATCAGCCTCGTAGCTGGTGCTGCCGAGGCGACTTCCGCGCAGGACGCGGTCAGCCATGGTGTTCCTTTCTGACGTTCGTCCGGTGCCGCGCCGATGACGCGATCCCGGGGCCGGGACAAGACACCCGGATTGCTGCCCCTTTCGGGGGCGCTACTGGTTGGTAACGCCGTCGAGGGTTTGTTCGTTCCCGACGGCTGTCCGGATGGCTCGTTGCTCGATCTAGATGTACCGGCGAGGCCGAAATACCCGTTCGGTGTACCGGTGGACGTGACGGACCTGGGTCCGTTGCGTCGGCCGGCGCGTGAATCCGCACCTGGCGGTGGCCCGCCGTTGGAATAACGCCAGCTCATTACGCTAGCGCACTTTCGGTGGCCGGCGAAGCACGGCCACCGAAAGCTCTCGACCTGGTGACCCCGGCCACAGCTACCAGGAGCTCGTCGCCACCCTGGGTCAGCGGGTATCGGCCTGATCAGGGCTGATCGAGTGGAAGGGTGGCTGCGCCGGAATACGGGCCGAGATCGCCGGACCGATGGTGCCGTCGGCACAATACCTGGTAGCGGACAGCAGACTCGTCCCACGCGGTGTCGGCGACCACGACCTGAGCGCCCTTCCTGGCCACTTCACCGGCCACCACCCTGGCATTGAACCGCCCGGGAGCGCCGCACCAGCACAGCACCTCGACCTGCAGCGGCAACACCTCATCGGCGAGTTCGAACAGCCGGGCGGAGCCCGGGAACAGTCGTCCCAGGAAGTCGGTGGCGATGCCGAATGCGTAGACGTCGACCTGGATGTCGTCGGCAAGCTGGGCCAGCTGGTCGATCTGGGCCGGGGTGAAGAACTGAGCCTCGTCGATGATGAGGTAGTCGACCCGGCGGCCGGCCGCCCAGGAGGCCTGCACCAGGTCCGCCAGGTCACCATCGTCGTCGACCTCGATCGCGGCCCTGGCGATCCCCATTCGGGAGGTGATCTGGCCTTGATGGGATCGATCCAGCCGGGTGAGCAGCAGCCCGCGCCGTCCCTGTCGGGAATGGTTGTAGTCCAGCTGCAGGGCCAGTGTCGATTTGCCGCAGTCCATCGGTCCGTAGAAGAACTTCACCCGCCCGGCCGGCAGCTGGCCGCCACGGGACCCGGAGGCCGGGACGGTGGAGAGCGCGATGGTGGGTTCGGCAGGGCCCGGCCCGTCCTGACTCATGCCGGCCACTGCGACCGCTCGATCAGCACGTCCCGGAGAGTGTCGGGTCGGTCCGTCATGATCCCGTCGGCGCCCAGGTCCAGTAGCCGGCGCATCTGCTCCGCATCATCGACCGTCCACACATGCACTTCGATGCCCGCCGCGTGGGCAGCTGCTATCAGCGCCGCACTGACCACCCTGACCGGGCCGTATCGGATCGGTATCTGCGCGGCCACCGCTGCTCCGGTCCCGGGCGTGAACCGCAGGGCAGCGGCAGCGGTGAGCAGGCCGACCCCGCGTGGCCCCAGCGAGGTCGCCACCGCGGGCCCGAGCGCCTCGCGGAGCGTGGTCAGCCGACGGTCGGAGAATGAGCCGAGCCCGACCCGGTCGACCGCCCGGGACGAGTGCAGCAGGTCGATCAGTGGCCCGACCGCACGGTCGGACTTCGGGTCGATGTTGAACCGGGTGTCCGGGAAGGCCTCGAGCACGTCGGCCATCAGCGGGATGGGCTCGCGGCCACCGATCCGCGCCTTGCTGACCTGCTCCCACGTCAGGTTCGAGATCCGTCCCCGACAGTCGGTCACTCGATCCAGGTGATAGTCGTGGAAGGCGATCAGGACGCCGTCGGAGGTGACGTGGACATCGGTCTCCAGGTACCGGTAGCCCTCGTCGACTGCTCTCGCGAACGCTGCCATGCTGTTCTCGCAGCCGGTGAGATCGCCGATGTGCCAACCCCGATGGGCGAACGCCCGCGGAGGCGAACCCGCGAGAAATGCCGTCATCCCTGCAGTGTGTCATGGAGATCACCGCGTCCTTCGAAGCAGCGGCCAACGGCGGGTTTACCGTTGACCTCATGCCCGTGACGACGATGAAGGACCAGTCGGCGGCGGTCGGCGGTCGCGACGGGAACCCGGCGCGGTGCCTGTGGTGCGGGCGTGAACTGCCGTCCGCCGGCGCCATCGGCCGCCGTCGACGGTACTGCGCCCAGGCCTGCCGACAACGCGCCTACGAGAACCGGAATGCGTTGCAGCGCGGACAGTTACCGCCGGACGCCGTGGTGCTCTCGATCGACGAACGCAACGACCTCGCCGACCGTCTCTACCAGGTCAGGTGCGCTGCCGAGGATGTCGCGACGGCCCTGACGGAGGCGGCGGCGCCGGCCGAGTTGGTACCGCTGGTGGAATACCTGCTGACCTCGGCCAGGGCGGCCGAGCGGATCCGCTGACCCCGGGTCCGCGCGTCCGCTCCGCTGCCATCTCCGGCTGTGCCCGGTCAATGGGCCGTGCGCAAGATCAGCAGGGTGATCTCGTTCGGCGCGAAGATCCGAAATGGCGGTCCCCAGAATCCGCTTCCCCGACTGGTGTAGAGCACGGTCCGCTCGCCATGGCGGGAGAGGCCGGCCAACGCCCCCTGTTCAGCCCGCACCAGGTAGTGGAACGGCCACATCTGGCCACCGTGCGTGTGACCGGACAGCTGCAGGTCTACCCCGGCCCGCGCTGACATCAGCACCGACTTCGGCTGATGGGCGAGCAGGACCACCGGCAGATCCGGATCCAGCCCGTGCAGCGCCGCCGGCAGGTCAGCGCCGTGCCCGGGGACCCCGGAATGCGCAGCCGTCAGATCGTCGATGCCGGCCACCGCCAGCGCGCTGCCGCCGCGTTCGAGCACGATGTTGTTGTTGCGCAACACGGTCCAGCCGAGTTCGGCCATGTGCGCTACCCAGTCGGGCGCGCCGGACATGTATTCGTGGTTGCCGGTGATGTAGACCCGCGCCAGGGCCGCCCTGGCCGTGCCGAGCGGGGCCACCTGCATCCGCCGCTGTTCCACCGATCCGTCCGCCAGGTCGCCGCCGTGGGCCACTACGTCCGCCTGTAGATCATTCACGCGCTGAACCAGCCCGGCGGACCACTTGGCCCGGTTGATCGGTCCGTAGTGGGTGTCGGCGATCAGCACCAGACGCAGACCGTCCAAGCCGGCGCCCAGCCGCGACAGCGGGACCTCCACGGTCCGGACCGGCGGCACCCTGCGGGCCTGCCACATGCCCCAGCTGCACAGGACGGTAACCCAGACCAGTACGACCCCGGCCACCCATCGGGCCCGATCAGGCTCGGCGACCCCGCTCAGCGCCAGCACCAGGCCGAGCACCTCACCCAGCACCGTCCAGGCGAACAGCTGCCACAGGATCCCGAGCCAGGTGTCGCCCAGGACAGCCAGTCGATCACGTCTGGCCTTGCCGTGGCCCTTCCACATGGCCAGCGGGAATCCGACGACCGCCGCTGCCGCGATCACCGTTCCGATGATTGTCACCGGGCCCGGCCAGTGTGGCGCCAGCACCAGCCGCCACCACGGCAATCCATGTAGCAGCAGCAGCACGGCGAGGACCACGGTCAGGGAAAGGCCACGGCGCAGGAACATGCCCCAACCTTGCCTTACCGGTCCTCGCCGACCGCTGAGGCGCGGGCCCGAAGGTACTTCCGCTCAGTGAGGTTCAGGGTGGCGTCGGCGGCGAGCAGGTAGTACCTGTGGGCGTCGTCGACCTTGCCGACGCGTTCGAGCAAGTGCGCCCGGACGGCGGCGACACGGTGGTGACCCGCCAGGGCAGGCTCGGCGAGGTCCAGGGCCTGCAATCCGACCTCGGGTCCACGGACCATCGCCAATGCGACGATCCGATTGAGAGTGACCATCGGTCCCGGCGCCAGCGTCAGCAGGATGTTGTAGAGGCCGAGGATCTGCGGCCAGTCCGTGTCGTCGGCGTTGGCCGCCTCGTCGTGGACGGCGGCGATCGCCGCCTGCACCTGATAGGGGCCGATGGTCGCGGTGGGCAGGGTAGCGGTCAGCAGCGCGCTGCCCTCGGCGATCATCGCCTGGTTCCACAGCCTGCGGTCCTGGTGGGCAAGCGGAACGAGGTCGCCCGTCGCCGTGGTGCGGGCCGGGCGGCGTGCGTCGGTGAGCAGCATGAGCGCGAGGAGACCCGCCGGCTCACCGTCCTGCGCCGACTCGGCGCGCAGCCGGCGTGCCAGTCGGATTGCCTCTGCGGTGAGTTCGACCCGATGCAGTTGGGTTCCGGAGCTGGCGGTGTACCCCTCGTTGAAGATCAGGTAGATCACCTGCAGGACGGCGGCGAGCCGCCCGGGGCGGTCGGTGTCGTCCGGCAGGTCGAACCGCGCTCCGCTCTCCCGGATCCGCGCCTTGGCCCGGCTGATTCGTTGCGCCACTGTCGGTTCCGGGACCATCAGGGCCCTGGCGATCTCAGCGGTCGTCAGCCCGCCGACGGCCCGGAGAGTGAGCGCCACCTGGGAGACCGGGGTCAGCGATGGGTGGCAGCACAGGTATAGCAGCGTCACCGAGTCGTCCTGCGCGTCGGAACTGGGCGGCGCCACCGGGTCGGCAGCAACGACCGCCTCCCGGCGGCGGCGAGCGGCGTCGGTGCGCCAGATCTCGATCCGCCGACGGGAGGCCGCAGTGACCAGCCAACCCTTCGGATTCTCCGGCACACCTTGCACCGGCCACTGGGTCGCGGCCGCCACAAGGGCTTCCTGCACGGCGTCCTCGCAGAGGTCGAAGCCCTGGTGACGGCGAGCGAGGGTGGCCAGCACGACCGGTCCGAGCTCGCGAAGCAATTCCACGACCCGTCGGTCCGGGTGGTTCACTCGCTCAGCAGGCTGCGGTCGAACACCGGTCGTACCTGCACGGAGTTGAACACCGCGTCCGGGACCCGCGCAGCGATGCCGATCGCCTCCTGAATGTCGGCGCACTCCACCAGGTAGAACCCGGCCAGATGCTCCTTGACCTCGGCGAACGGACCATCTGTGGCAACGATCACACCGTCGCGCACAGAGACCTGTTTGGCGGCCTCGACGGGCGCCAGAGCCTGCGAATCCACCAGATGCCCCGATTCGATCAGGGCGTCCGTCAAAGCGAAGTGCTCCCGCCCGAACTGTTCCTTCTCCTGCGCGGTCAGGGTCTCCCAATGCGCCAGCGAGGTGGCATTGCTCTGCACCATGATCAGATATCTCACCATTTTGTCCTTCCTGACGGTCGATGACATCAGTGTCACCCGGATGTCGAAACCGGTCGGCCAGCCTCGACATGGCAGTGGGTGTCAACTCCGATGCCCGTCACGAGGAGGACGACATGGACGACGAGACAGCCATCCGGCAGTTGGTGGCGGACCGCACCACCGCGATGCGGAGCGGCGACGCGCAGACGATCTGCGAGTCCTACGGTGCGGACGCCGTGGTGTTCAACCTGGCGCCGCCGTTGGTGCAACCACCGGACGGCGCTCGAGACGTTACCGCGCTGACAACCTGGTTTCGGGACAAGGGCGGCAGCGTCTGGGCCGAGGTACGAGACCTGCAGGTCACGGTCAGTGGCGACCTGGCGTTGTGTAGCAGTCTGGAGAGCATGGGCGCCCCGCCGGAATCCCCGCAGCCATTCACCCTCTGGTACCGATCGACTCTGGGTCTGGGCCGTATCGACGGCCGGTGGCTGATCGTCCACGAACACAGGTCGACCCCGTTCCACATGGACGGCTCTTTCCGGGCAGCAGTCGACCTGCAACCGTGACCGGAGGGGTTTTCAGCGGGCCGGCAGGTCGAATTGCGCCCGGTACCGGGCGGGTACCAGGTCGAGGTACTCAGAATGCCGCTGCAGGTAGGCCAGCACGAACGGGCAGTCGGGGATCACGCCGCGCCCGCCGGCTCGGATCTGATCCAAGGCCTGCCGGATCAGTTCGGAACCCATGCCCCGGCCTTCGAAGTCGGAATCGATCTCGGAGTGGGTCAGGTCGTAGTCGTTGCCCTGCTGTTGATATGACAGCACGCCCGCGGGCGCACCGTCGACGAACAACTCGAACCGGTCCTCGACCTCGTTGTCCCGCACGACGACTGCAGGAGCCCTGGTGTCAGGTGTATTTTCCATGCCATCACGATAGGTCGCGCGGAATCCTCCGGCACCGGCCGGGGTGACAGTCGGTGGTTTCCGCTAGCGTTCGGACCATGGTTGCCATTGGTGCTCACGTTGACTCGGCCGACCCGTTGACCGCCGCTGCCGCCGTCGGCGCCGGCGCGGCGCAGTTCTTCCTCGCGGATCCGCAAGGCTGGAAGAAGCCTGTCGAGCACCCGCACGCAGCGGCGATCCGGTCAGCAGCGATGCCGATATACATCCATGCGCCGTACATCATCAACGTCGCCACCATGAATAACCGCATTCGCATTCCCAGCCGCAAGATCCTTTCGCAGCACGCCGCTGCCGCGGCGGACATCGGCGCCAAGGGGCTCATCGTGCACGGCGGTCACGTGTCCTCGGACGAGGAGTTGGACAAGGGTTTCGACAACTGGCGCAAGGTGTTCGAGCGCGAGACCTTCCCGGTGCAAGTGCTGATCGAGAACACCGCGGGCGGCAATCACGCGATCGCCCGGAGGTTCGACCGGTTGGCCCGGCTGTGGGACGCGGTCGGCGAGTTCGGCGTCGGGTTCTGCCTGGATACCTGCCACGCATTTGCCGGCGGCGAAGAACTGGCGGCCGTCGTCGATCGGGTGATGGCCATCACCGGACGAATAGATCTGGTGCACGCCAACAGCAGTCGAGACGAATTCGATTCAGGGGCCGACCGCCACGCCAACTTCGACAGCGGCACCATCGACGCTCCGCAGATCGCCGCAGTCTGCCGGGCGGCCGGTTCCGACCTCATCGTGGAGACACCCGCCGACGGGCAGAGCGCCGATATCGCCTATCTCCGTGAACATCTGGGCTGAGGAGTCGCCGTGCTGTCCAGCGACGACCTCCGGCAGTACTGCCTGGACCTGCCCGCTGTCGTAGAGGACTATCCGTTCGGGCGCAGCCCGGACCTGTGCACCTTCAAGGTGGCCGGGAAGGTGTTCGCGCTGAGTAGGCTGACCGTCGCGCCGCTGCAGGTGAGTCTGAAATGCGATCCGCAGATCGCGGTCGGTCTGCGCGGGAACTTTCCGGCGATCGTGCCGGGCTACCACCTGAACAAGCGGCACTGGAACACGGTGACGCTGGACGGTTCTGTTCCCGACCAACTTGTCCGGGAAATGGTGCAGGACTCGTTCGACCTGGTGGTGGACTCGCTGCCGAAGCATCAGCGGATCCGCCTGCGCTGATCTGTTCGTTGGTGTGCCGGACATCTCGCACGGGGTCGGCTTGCGAAACACCCGGCTGCCGATTACCGTCCAGTCCTTGTGCAGGGCCGCCGCAATGTCTACTGGCAGTTGGCCAGAGCCGGATTTCGTCGGGAGAGCCATTACTTGCTGGCGGCGTTCGCGGGGCTGCTGACCAACGTGGTGTTCGGATTCATCAAGGCCGCGATTCTGCTTGCGGCCGTCGGCAGTGGCAACGTCGGCGGCTACACCACGGCATCGATGAGCGCGTACGTGTGGGTCTCGCAGGGCCTGCTCGGTGCCATTCAACTCAGCGGGCTGGCGGAGATCGGCGACCGCATCCGCACCGGCGACGTGGCGGTCGACTTCATCCGGCCCGTCGATATGCAGGCCGCGCATCTGGCGACAGACATGGGACGGGGGACCTTCAGCCTGATCCCTCGAGGCGTGCCCAGTGTGCTGGTCGGCGCCATCACCGTCGGTCTAGCCCTGCCGACGTCGGTGATGCCGTATCTGCTCGGGGTGCTGAGCATCGCGTTGGGCGTGGCCATCTCATTCCTCGGCCGATTTGCGCTGAACCTGGCCGGCTTCTGGATCGTGGAAACTCGCGGGCTGCGGGTGCTCTACATGGTGGTGTCGACTTTCCTTGCGGGCCTATTCGTTCCCGTCGGCCTATTCCCATCCTGGCTGGCCAGGATTGCCCTCGCGACGCCCTTTCCGTCGATCCTGCAGACGCCCGTCGACGTGATCACCGGTCGGGTGACCGGGATTGCGGCCGTCGAGGTGGTCGGTCGGCAGCTCTTCTGGGTGGCGGTCACCTGTCTGGTCGGACGAGCGGTAGCGCTCGCGGGCCGGCGCAAGCTCGAGATCCAAGGTGGCTGAGGCGATGTCGCGAACCCGACGCCGGTTCGATCCGTACCTGGCGGTGATCTCCTCACGGATCCGCGCACAGCGCAGCTATCCCGTCTCCTTCCGTTTGGACATGCTGGGCGCGCTGGCCGTCGGGGTCACCGAGTTCGCCGAGGTCTGGGTCATCTTCGCCAAGGTCGGCGTGCTGGGTGGGCTGAACTTCCACGCGATCCTGCTGGTCTTCGGCCTGTCGAACCTGGCGTTCTCCTCCGCGGACATGGTGGCCGGCCACCTCGACCGCATTCCGGAATACATCCGCCAGGGAACCCTGGACGTGTTCTACCTTCGGCCGCAGTCCGTGCTCGCCCAGTTGATGACCAGCGATTTCGAGCTTCGCCGAGTGGCCAGAATCGCCTTCTCCGGTGTCATCCTGTCGTTCGGTTTTGCATTGGGCGGTATCCATTGGAATGTGCGGGTCGTGGCGCTGGTCGTCCTGACCTATGCCTGTGGGGTGGCTATCTTTGCCGGGATATTCGTTTGCGCTGGCAGCCTGCAATTCTTCTTGATCAATGGCGCCGAGCTGACCAACTCCTTCACCTACGGCGGCTCCTACGCGGCCAGCCAACCGGCGTCGCTGTTCCCGAATCCGTTGAAGCTGTTCTTCGGTTACCTGGCGCCGGTGGTCTTCACCGGGTACCTTCCGACGTTGGCGATTCTGCGCCTTCCAGGGCCGGCCGGCCTACCGTCATGGCTGGCTTGGTGCAGCCCACTGGCGGCCGCGTGGGTGTGGATCCTGGCCTCCGGGCTCTGGCGACTGGGTATCCGGCACTATCAGGGGGGTGGCGGATGACCGATCCGATGATCGAGGTCAAGGAACTGACCCGGGACTTCTCGGTGCGTCGCAAAAGCGCCGGCCGGCTCGGCAGCAGGCGGACCGCGCTGCGAGCGATCGATCATCTCTCCTTCACGCTGGCGACCGGTGACGCCGTCGGGTACATCGGTGCGAACGGGGCGGGCAAATCGACCACTATCAAGATCATCACCGGAATTCTGGTGCCCACCGCGGGTGTGGTCCGTACCTGTGGGTTGGATCCGTTGCGGCAGCGGCGTGAACTCGCCCGCCGGATTGGGGTCGTTTTCGGACAGCGGTCGCAGCTCTGGTGGGATCTTCCGCTCGCCGAGTCATTCGACATCCTGTCCGCCGTGCACCGCCTCGACCGGAGCACCGCTCGTCGCCGCACCGCGGAGTTGGTGGATCGGCTGGAGATGGGGGAGACCCTGCAGACACCGGTCCGTCAGCTGTCGCTGGGTCAGCGGATGCGGGCAGAGGTGGCCGCTGCACTCCTGCACTCGCCGGAGCTGGTCATCCTGGACGAGCCGACCATCGGCCTCGACGTGCTCAGCAAATTGCGGCTGCGAGAATTCCTGATCGCCGAGCGCGCCGAGCGCGGGACGACGCTGCTGTTGACGACGCACGACATGGGTGACATCCAACGGCTGTGCGACCGGGTGCTGGTCGTCGATCACGGAAAATTGGCGTACGACGGGTCGCTGCCCGGCCTGGCCAGGACGGTGGGCGCGCGGCGGGTGCTGGTGGTCGACCTGGCCGAGGCCGCACCGGATCTGGTCGGGTTGCCCGGTGCCCAACATCTGCTCAGCGAGGGCGGCGGACTGCGCCAGCGACTCGCATTTGATCCGGAAACTACCACTGCCGCAGCGCTTCTGGCCCAGGTATCGATGCGCGCGACGGTGCGGGATCTGTCGATCGAGGAACCGGCGATCGAAGAAGTCGTCCGGCGCATCTATGAATCGACCCGCTGAACGGGGACGCGTCGGCTGATTCGTCACGGTGACGTAAACGCTGCGGTTGAGGGCGGGTTGGACGGGGATTACCTACGATGGAGCGACCATGTCTTGATTGGCTGACCAGGACGTGCCACCTGAGCAGACCCAACCCTGGAGTCATCCGGAGTCATCCGGAGTCATCCGACCGCATTGTGTTTTGCAGCTCCCTGGCCTCACGCGGCCGTCTCGTCCTCGTTCAGTGTGCGAGCCGCCGAGACCCGCGAGCGACACGGCCAAACCTGAACGGGCGTGAAATGAGAAGGCGACGAAGGCCCCCGTCCGAGCACCAACCCAGTATGCCGATAATGGACATTATGTCAGGTATGGGTAATGTAGCGGATGCCCGACGCTGGCACGATGGCTCCCCTGGTCGTGGAGCCGGCCGCTCCGCGCGTTTGCTGTTACCCAGGGGGTGAACAGCGGAATGGCTTCGGCGATCACCGCCGCGGCGATCAGCGCATCATAAGCACGTGCCGGCGTGCGTCCGGCCGATCGCAGGGATGCTGCCAGGCGACCAAATGCACGCGCAGCTTCGCCGTCGAATGGAATTGTCTCGAAGTCGGATTCGGCTTGTTGGAGTGTCGTTGAATCGCGCCAGTCTATTTGATGAATGCGCCAGCGTTATTGCGACCCAACGTCAGTCAGCTTGACGCTGATAAACATATCGGGAAAAGCTCTGTTCAATGGCCGAACGACGGTGACGCCTGAAAAGATTGAACCGAACGGCCCCGGCTGTCCCCCGACTGTCTGGGGTGCGAACTTGGACGCAAATTCGACGGAACCTCGTCGGTGTCCACGCAAGGGGCCACCTCCTGAGCGTTCCCCCGTCTGCGTCGCAGGACGGCCGGTTGCGACCCCTCCCCCCAGGTCACCAATCAGTCGCTCGCCGCCGCCAGGTCACCGTGCGGCGAGGAAGTGCAGGACGCGTTTGGTCAGCAGTGCGGTGGCATCCGCGTCGTACGACGGCAGCGAGCTGTCCGCGAAGTAGTGCTGGTCGCCTTCATAGAGGAACAGCTCCGCATCCTCAGCCTGGTCGACGAGCGCACGAGCGGCATCGATGTCGCCCTCCCCGACGAAAATCGGGTCGGCGTCCATGCCGTGGATCTGAACCGGCACGCCGGCCGGCCACTGTCCGAAGAAGGAGGTCGGCACGCAGGCGTAGAACAGCAGCGCGCCCCGCGCCCCCGGCCGCGTCTGAGCCAGCTTCTGGGCGGGTACCACCCCGAACGAAAACCCGGCGTACACGACCTCTGCCGGTAATCCCTCGGCGGCCCGAACGCCCCGAGCGACAAGATCCTCGAAGCCGATCTCCTGAATGAAAGCCATTCCCTGCTCGATGCTGTCGAATGTGCGACCGCCGAACAGCTCCGGTAGGTGCACGATGTGACCGGCGCTGCGCAACTGGTCTGCGAGCGTAACGATCCCGGGCGTCAGCCCTTGCGCATGATGGAACAGCAGTACCTCTGCCATCGCTACTCTCCTGTTCTGACCTGCACGACGCCCCGCAGGGGGCCTTATTCTGCCTGCGAGTCGGCCCGCGGCAGGTGCTCTATGTTGTCATTGCTTTGGCTTCCGCGTGCGGGTCGGGCTGTGTCGGTCGTCCCCTTTTCAGGTTGCTCGGCAATCCCCAGGAGGGCGAGATGAACGCGTCCGGCCACGGTGAGGGTGACAGCCCGATCGTCGTCAGGTCGGACGATCCACTGTTGGGCGAACAGGTGATTGCAGAGGGCCGCGCCCAACGCACCGCCGAGATGGGACACCCGCCGGGTCCAATCCAGGCAGGGTCGGATCAGGGGGCGGGATCCCTGCACCCGTAGGCATTCGGGCCCAAGAAGCTCAACGAACCACGCACGACCGGCATCGGTGAGACCGGTGTCGCTCAGCAGATCCCGACGACACAGGGCATCGTGGATCCAGACACCGAGATCCCCGGCGAGGTGGTCGTAACAGGTACGGCCGGCGGCCAATCGCTGGGCGACACGTACCTTTCGCAGCCCGATCGGATGGACGGGTGAGGTGCCGGGCATCCCGAGATCCTCGATGAGTTGGGCGATCTCGGGACCGGCCAGCCGCACGTACCGGTGTCGGCCTTGCCGCACCTGGGTCAGCAGGCCACCGGCGACGAGGGCGCTGAGATGGTGGCTGACGGTCGGAGCGCTGACTCCGACATGATGGGCGAGTTCGCCCGCCGTCCAAGCCCGGCCGTCGAGCAGGGCCACGCAGATCATGGCCCGGCTGTGGTCGGCCAGCAGCCCGGCCCGCCGGGACAAGGCTGCTGCGCTCACCCGCCGATGGTAACCAGGTGAAGGTTCGACGGGGGTCGAAGTTTCGCACAGCTACGGTCTGGCCATGAAGATCGAAGCGCTGGCTGCGTCCGGACGGCCGTGGCCTCATCGGGTTCCGTCGATGGACGGCCGGGTCGTCGGGCTGGAGGGGCTGGCCCTACCGATGCCGGCACAGGACCACCGGTATCTGGCCCGGATGGCCCGTTTTGTGGACGGCCCGGAACATGCCGCACGCCGGGCCGAGGTCCTCGCCGCTCTGCCGACGACGTCCGGCCTCGAGGATGCAGCTCTGCGAATGGCCGCCGCCAGGGCTGTTGGCCAGGTGGATGTCGTCCCGATCGCGCGCGAGGTTCCCGTCGCCGTGCTGGGTGCGGCGTTGGGCGTCGGCGACCTGACAACTGAGATCGGCGCGCTGTGCGAGAAGGGGACCGTCCACGGCGCCTTGCCCCGCATTGCGGTCACCAGCCTGCTGTTCCAATGCCGGGACGCGACCGCAGCGTTGATCACCAACGCACTCGCCGACGGCGTTCCGGTCCAGGAGGCGACGTCGGTTGTCCTGACCCGCCGGGCCGCAGGGCGGTGGGTGTTGCTGGAGGGCGCACCATTTGGGGCGGGCGCGCACGCCTGCCCGGCCCAGGAGCACGCACTCGCCCTCGCTCGCGGAGTAGTCAGCGCCTTCGCCGAACATGAGGTCGAAATGCGCGGGCCAAACGAGAAGCGTTTGAACATCAGGATGCCCAGCAGCCTGATGATGCGACGACGATGACGACTCCCAGCTTCGCGCAGCTACACGTCCCGGGCAGGCCGTTCCTGCTGGTCAATGCCTGGGACGTGTTGTCATCGCTGACTCTGGCCCGCGCCGGCCACCCAGCAATCGGCACCACCAGCCTGGGCATCACCGCGGCCGCTGGACTGCCTGACGGCTCCCGGGCCGGTCGCGAGCACACAGTTGCTCTGGTTCGTGCCCTGACCGGGCGGCTGCCCGCCCATCTGTCGGTTGATCTGGAGGACGGGTATGACGACGATCCCCGCGCTGTTGCCGACCTGGTGGCCGCACTGGCCCGCCTCGGCGCGGTCGGTGTCAATCTCGAAGACGGCGCCCGGTCGGCCCGGGCGCATGCCGCGGTCATTGCCGCGGTGAAGGGGAACAACCCCGACATGTTCGTCAACGCCCGTACCGACATCTTCTGGTCGGGCAGCCACGACCTGACCGAGGCATTGAATCGGCTGCGGGCTTATCGCGATGCGGGGGCAGACGGATTGTTCATTCCCGGTCTTGCCGATCGTGCCTCGTTGGAGCAGGTCGTCGCGCTCGGCGCTCCGGTGAACGCGCTGTGGAACCCCGGTTCCGGCCAGGCGAACAGTGGCATCGCCCGTCTGAGCACCGGCTCTGCCCTTTATCGCCACGCTCTCGCCTCTGCGTTGCGCGCGGCGGACGCAGCTGCAGCCGGCCAAGTCCCCGCGGAGCCAGCCGTTAGCTACCTTGAGACGCAGGAGTTACTGACCGCTGCGAATCAGGGGCCGCAGGCTGCAATCTGATCCCGGCCGGTGGCGGCAGCAGCGATTCCGAGTGGTCAAATCCATCCTTCGCGGCTCTGAGTGCTGGGCAAAGACTGCCGGACTCAGTAGCGGCCGACCTAGAGTGGTGGAATGTTGAACGATGCTGCCCGCGCCCTCCTCGAATCCAGCGCGATCGCCCAGCTGATCACGATCAACGTCGACGGCAGCCCGCAGGTCAGCGGCGTCTGGATCGGACTCGACGGCGACGAGTTGGTCATCGCATCGCTGCCGAAGCGGATCAAAGTGCGCAACGTCGAACGCGATCCCCGGGTCGCGCTCGTCGTTCAGTCACCGACGAAAAGCACGCGGGGCCTGGACGAGTACCTCGTGGTGCACGGCACCGCGCGTATCACGGAGGGCGGCGCTCCAGAGCTGCTTCAGCAGCTCGCCCGGATATACCTGGGTCCCGACGTCGTCTTCCCTGCCCCGGACTCCCCCGCCGGCTACATCTTTCACATCACGCCCGCGAAGATCCTCGGTGAAGGCAATTGGTCAAGCTAGTCTCGTCCGCCGGAACGCCTGCGGCTGCCGCGAACTGTTCGAAACCCGACGGGCTTGTTATCTGCAGAGTTCGAAGCGGCTCCTGGGAAGTAACGACAAAACTGTGGGCAAGACCCACCGGAAGCAAGACGAAGTCGCCGGGCCCGGCCGTCGGCGGCCAACGCGAACGCGCCACTACAAATCGAGGTCATTCTTCGAGTTCGGGAGGCGAGATCGGCGACCGCACTGAGGATCTCATCCCCCTCAAAACCCGCGGCGCTTGCTCGCTTCCCGGGACGATGACGGTATCGAAATGCCCGCTGTCCGCGACGGCGGTATGCACGCCGATGCGGACTCCCATCGAAGTGGTCACGTCTTGTCCATCAACGGAGAGCAACACCAGCTCGTACCCGTCGTCCACTCGTTGGTTTGCTTCGACGAACACTTCGCCCGGGCCGACGAAATCCAGCGTCTTGACGTGGTCGAACAGCAGGATGCCCACTCGCCGGCGACCAACCGCCGGCCCGACCCGAATCGACCTGGCGCGCTCGCCAGGGGCTGCTCGAACCACTGGTGGAGCCACCGCTCCATTAGACAACGGCTGTCGATCGTTGTCTCCGTAGCCAAGGCCGGCCAGGAGTTCGACACGCCATCGGCTGCAGCAACTATCGAGCCGGTGTGGAGGCTTGAGGTCGGCGGCGGGAGCGTCGGCAAACTGTTGTCCTGCTGAGAGTAGGTTTCGACGATGGCATGTCGCATCAGTGAGCTCGTACTCGGTTCCCGCGACCCGGAGGTCCTGTCACGGTTCTGGTGCGAGGTGCTGGACTTCGTGGTGCTCGATCGGGAAGAGGACGGCAGCCTCGAGATCGGGCCGCGTACGGGGTTCGGTGGCCCGCAGCCGACGATCATCCTCAGTTGTAGGGATGAGCCGGAGCACGGTAGGCCCCGGTTACATATCGACGTCAACGCCACCGACCGCGATCAGGACGCCGAGCTTGAGCGCCTCCTGGAGCTCGGGGCGCGCCCGGCCGACATCGGCCAGACCGGCGAGGAGCCGTGGCACGTCCTTGCCGACCCCGAGGGAAATGAGTTCTGCCTGCTCAAGGCCCGCCTCTACCCGCTTTGACGGATCTTCTTGGTGCGCGTGGTGAGACGGCTGTCCGTCGGACGTCGATGCCCGTGACCGCGTGCATTCGACAAGCTGCCCTGGGCAGAAGCCCGTGATCCATTGCGCCCTCCGAGATGGGAGTCCATTTCGTTGGCCGCCCACGAGGGTTTCGCAGCCCGCGTTCAAGGACATAGACGGAGGGCCTACGGCCCTTCCCGGTCGGTTCCGCCGGCCATGTCCCCAGGCATGCTGGTCCGCCCCATCGCATCGCTACATCCTGCTCCGCCGGGCAAAGTCATCGCCGATGCTGGCCAGTTCCCGGCCGGCGGGGCTGTCATCCCGTCTGGGGCCACGCCACCAGCAGCGGCCGCGGCGCAGCGGCAAATTGCGGGTCGCACAATGGGTCACGCCAGCGGTGACGGCGGCCTTGATCGTGCTGGCCGCCGCCCAGGGCGGGCTACAACGCCCGAGCCAGGTACTCCGGGATCTGCTGAACCGCAGCTGAGCAGACCATCCTTCGCCGAGAAATTCATCCATCAACAGATCAAGGACACGAAAGTGACTTTTGACAAAGACACCATCCTGCAGTTCCTACATTCCAATGGCCAGCATCAGCAGGCCGACCAGGCCGCCGAGGAAATGCCGGCCCAGGTCGACACCGAGCAGCACGCAGGGCTTCTGTCCAAATTCGGGGTGAATCCCGCCGACCTGATCGCCAAGTTCACCGGCGGTTACGACGATGGCGGTATCGGCGGAATGCTCGGCAAACTGGTCTGATCGTGCCCATCTGGCGGGGGCCAACAGGCAAGCGGAAATGCATCTGCTCGCGCCGTCATGACGGCAGTGGTTCGGATATGGGCGGGTTTATCGGACCGGTCCCCCGGCCCCGCCACCCGAACTGTTCGTCACATTGGTTTGCGAGCTGACATTGGTCTGCTGGTCCCGTCCCGTACCGTCGGTCGTCTTGTTGCCGCCGGCCAGGACAAGTACCAGGGCGACGACGACGGCGATGATTGCGATGGCGCCGACGGCCAGCAGTAGTGGCACCTTGCTTCGTGGGCGGGGGGCTCGGGAACTGGTGAGTTCAGATGTGATCGGGTACTCCCCTTACGAAGTGGCGCAGGCGGTATGAGAGTGCGCGACCATCAGGTCCTCGCGCTCGCCCCGCCCGCTGAGCGGTTGCTCATCTACTGAGTCCTTGCCCCGGACGGTCCCCCTGTTAACCGTTGCAGTTCATCATCCCTATCGGGAACGTCGAGGGGCCACCGATCGGACGCTGCTGCCACAGCAGCCTCGATCGTGCTCAGCGGCGAGCAGCGGGACATCTCGGTACCCAGCGAGCGGGCCGCGCCCCGGTAGGAATCGTCGTTGATGACGGACTCGACCGCCGCCCCGATGGCAACGGACGTGGGAGTGCCGGTGCGCAAGTTGATGCCGGCGCCGCTCCACGCCACCCTGGCCGCGATCTCCGGTTTCTCCTCGGTTTCCGCTGCGACGATCAGCGGCACGCCATGGGCGAGAGCGAAATGCACACCGCCGTACCCGCCGTTGGTGATCATCACATCCAGCCGGGCCATGAGTGCGTGGTAAGGCACGAAGGCTTCGACGTACACATTTGCCGGAGCGACCGCCCGCAGTGCGTCGGCGGCATCCTCATCGCCGGTGGTGACCACCAGCAGCACTTCCTTGTCGGCCAGGGCATCTATGGTGGGTCCGATGAGGTCGTTCAGCTCCCGGTTGGCGAGCGTGCCCTGGGTGACGAGCACGACAGGTCGGTCGCCGTCCAGTTCCGACCACCAGTCCGGCGGGTCGAAGTCGTTGCCGGCCGGCAGTATCGGTCCGACAAAGCGGACGCAGCGCCGCAGGTCACTACGTGGGTACTCGAATCCGGTACAGGTCAGCTGCAGGTAGTCGTCGGCCAGCGACATGGCGTCGAGAACGAAGCAGGGTAGCGATGCCACCCCCAGCGTGCGGAGCTGGCGCTCGGCGAGCCGGTGTGCACGGCCGAAGATCACCTTGCTGACCAGAAAGTTCAGCGCGGTGTTGCGGATGCGACCCAGAAGTGACTTCGACGGCGCCAGGCCGAGTCCGAAGGGTGCGGTGTCGCGGCTGGAAACGGTCAACGGCAACAGGCCGCAGACGAAGACCGGTGGACGGGGCCGACCGATGTCCAGCAGCAGCGGAATGATGCCGGTGAACGCCGGCTCGGCTATGACCACGTCGACCGGTTCGCCGGCGATTGACAAGCGAACCGCTTTGTACTGATCCGACATCACCCCGATGAAAATGTTCTCGATATCGAACCGCAGTTTGGCCAGGCCGTTGAGGGTGGCACCCGCCGAGAAAGTCGCGTAGATGTCGGCACCGTAGTCGCAGGCTGCGGGAAGCGAGATCGCCTCCATACCAGCGGCTCTGACCGCATCAGCAAAGCGGGAGCCGGTCAGGATGCTGACCTGGTGCCCGCTGCTCACCAAATGCCGACCAATGGTGATCATCGGGGCGACGTGCCCGTAGATCGGGGAAGCACACAACAGCACCCGGCTCATCGCTCCGCCAGATGGCATGCCTGAAGGGGGTGGTTGCTGCGGACCAGCTGATCCTGGTTGTAGAACGCTTGCAGACGCTGCAGGCGACCGAGTGCGTTCGGCTCGAAGAACGACTCCGCGTCGGCCGTGGATTCGCGGAAGTTCAGGTAGTCCCGGTCCGAGCGCCATGGGCGAATGGCGGTGATCAGCGTTTCGAGGTCCCGGTGCACGGCGGCCGCCGCTTCGGGAAACGGTGCTACACCGACCGAGAAGCCGAGACACCGGCCGGGCAGATGGTCGATCGCGCCACCGCGTGGATCAGGTCGCCCGACGGCACCGCCGAGATGACGCAGATCCACCGCCAGCAGGGCGGACTCGCACGCCGGCCCGGCGGCCGCGAGCAGAGCGTCGATGGTGGCCGCTGACAGGTCCTCAAGAATGAAGCCGTCCCCGATTCCGGGTGTCGGCCCCGGCGGGTCCATGTGCAACTGGCTCAGCATGGCGGTGGGCATCATCGCGAAGGTGTCGATGGCCGGGCCGAGCGCGCGCAGCGGCTCCAGCAGCCGGGCCGCCTCGACATCGGGGAGATCGATGGCGCCGTCGATCATGGCGAATGACTGTCCCCGCAGGAAGTCCGGCAGCTCTGGTAGCGGCGGGAGTCGGAGCAGCCGGATGCAGGTCGTCGCCGCTTCGTCCAGATCTCTGGTCCACCGCTCGTATGCCGCGAAGACCTCAGCCGCGCGGTCCAGCGGGAACATCAACCAGCCGGCGTAGACCTCCGCCATCGGCAGCACCTCGAATTCCAGCGCGCAAACCACGCCGAGGTTGGCGCCGGCGCCCCGGACCGCCCAGAACAGGTCCTTGTCCGCTGCGGTGATGCGGCGGAATACCCCGTCGCCGGTCACGATGTCGATCCCGGTGACGCTGGACGAGGCCAGCCCGTGCTTGCGCGACAGCCAGCTGTAGCCGCCGCCGAGGGTGTAGCCCACCACCCCCACATCGGCCGACGATCCAGCCAGAGCTGTCAGGCCGTGCGGCGCCAGTGCCTGCGTGACCTCCCCCCATACCACTCCCGCGCCGACCCGGACGGTGCGAGCCTGGGCATCGACGGAGACCTCGCGGAGCCGGTCGGTCCGCAGTAGGACCGTCGCGGCGAGATCGCCGAGCGGGGCGGCATTGTGCCCTGTCGCTTGCGGCGCAACCCGCAGTCCGTGGTCGCGCGCGAACGCGACAACCTCCGCTACGTCCGCGGCGCATCCGACCTGCACAACGAAGGCGGGCTCCAGCTCGACAGCGACATTCCAGGCCAGCTTCGCGCTCCCCCAGTCAGGATCAGCTGCGGTGATCACCCGGCCGGTGATACAGGCAGCCAACAGGTCGGTGTCCAGCCTGGTGCTGACGGAGTGGTGAAGGTCCTGCAGGGTCATGGCTGAGCTCTCTTTCGTGAACGGGGGGCAGCTTCTTGCTGCCGGATCAGGATGTTCTGCAGCGCTTGATCCCCACCCGCACAATGCTTGATCGGACTTCGGCGTCACTGCGTCCAGGTCAGCAGGCGGGAGATCCGGTCGTCGTCAAGCGATGGGTAAGGGGGTGTCGAGCAGGTCGCGTCAGGATCTGCGTTGACCGCAGGACCACTGCAGAAGGAGAACAGCGAAATGGCGATCTACTACACCACCCCGGACGCGACCGGAGTACGACGGTGAGCCGCCGCACGAGCAGCGAAGTGATGTGCAGTACCTCGGTCACTACCTTGGTCCCGACCGTAATCACTGACACTTGGCGGTGCGTAACGGATCTCGTGGCGGACCTCTGGCGCACCGAAGTCCTGATCAGCGATGGGCCTCGGGTCCTGCTTCATTCGGTCTTGGACGACAGCGACGACGGGCCGGGCTGTTGGCTGACCTGGACGTTGACCGCTTGCGGGCGCGGGACCCGGGTGGAGCTGGTGCATTCCGAGCAAGTCGACGGTGCGCCACCGGAACTGCACAGCCTGTTGTTGGTCGTGCTCCAGCGGTGCATTCAACGGGTAACACCAGCGTAAATTGCGCCCATAATGATAATCTCCGTCGGTGCTGGGTACCCTTTCGTTCCAGGTGCTGGGTCCATTGGAGGTGTTGCGCCCGGACGGTGCGCGCATCGATCTGGGCGGCCGGCAGCCGCGCCTCGTACTCGGGCGGTTGCTCATCGCAGAGGGCCGGGTCGTCGCGGCAGATTCGCTGCTGGACACCTTGTGGGGACAGCACCCACCGGACAGCGCCGGTGGCACTCTGCAGACCTACGTGTCACGTTTGCGCAGGGCCTTGGGCCCGGACGGCGCCGAGGTGCTGCGTTACGGATCGTCCGGCTATCTGCTCGATGTCGATGCCGCCCGGGTGGACGCGCGTGAATTCGAACGACTGGCCGACGAAGGCGGCCGAGCATTGGCGGCGGGCGAGTTGGGCAGGGCGGTATCGACGCTGCGACAGGCGTTGTCACTCTGGCGGGGCGAGGTACTGGGCGGCGAGGAGGCCGACTTCGTGCGGTCTGCGGCAGCGCGGTGGCAGGAGCGCCGCCTCGCGGCGACCGAGGACCTTTTCGATGCGGAATTGCGGACCGGCCGCGCGGCCGCCGTCGTCGCTGATCTGACCGAAGCGGTCGCAGGTTCACCTCTGCGCGAGCGCCTGCGTGGTCTGCTGGCGCTCGGCCTGTACCGCGCCGGACGGCAGGCCGATGCGTTATCGGTGCTGGACCACGGTCGACGGCTGCTGGCCGACGAACTCGGTCTGGAGCTGAGTCGCGAGCTGCGCGAGCTGCAGAGCCAGATCCTCTGCCAGGCAAAGTCCCTGGACCTGCCGACGGCGGCGTCGGCCCAGTTCGCGCCGGCCGCCTCAGTCACCGATACCTCAGTCACCGATGCCTCCGCAGCGGAAATCTCCATGGCCAAGGCCGGTCCTGAAGGGGAGATGATCGGCCGCGCGGCGGAACGCCAGACCCTTGAGGTCGTCCTGGCCGAGGCACTCGGCGGTGGGGGCTGCCGGCACATCGTCATCGAGGGCGAGCCGGGGATCGGCAAGACGGTACTCGCCCAGGAGGTGGTGCGTCAGGCCCAAGCTGCCGGAGCCCTCTCGTTGTCGGCCGCTACCCTGGAAAGCGGCGCCGCGCCGGCATTCGGGCCATGGTTGCAGATCTTGCGGGCCGCGGACCGGCACGCGTCGTCGTTGCCGGATACCGCCAAGCAGATGCTGGAGGGCCACGCTCAGGTGATGGTCGGCGCCGCGCCGAGATTGGTCGCCGCAGCGCTGGCGGACAGTGTGTGCGACAGCCTGATTGCCCTGTCCGCCGAGCACGGTGTGGTGATCCTGCTGGAGGACCTTCAGTGGGCCGATCCGGGATCATTGGATCTGCTGAGCAGCCTCGCCCCCCGCCTGCAGACGGCCCCGGTCCTGCTGGTGAGCACGGTGCGCGAGCTCGAGGTCGGCCGGGACGACGCGGTGGTCGACACCCTGGCCCAGATCACCCGACAGCGCGGTACCCGGCGTATCAGCCTGCGTGGTCTGTCGTTGGCCGAGACCGGGGAGTTGCTACACCGGTCGGCAGGCAGTCGGCTTCCGGACGACGTGGTGGCGGCCCTGCATGCCCGGTCGGAGGGCAACCCGTTCTTCACCACTGAGCTGGCCAGGATGATCGGCGAGCAGGGGCATCTGGGCCTGGCGGCGGTGCGTGCCGCGGCCGTCCCCAACGGTGTCCGAGATGTGCTGCGGCGCCGGGTGGGCCGGTTACCGGCGGCGACCGGCCGATTGATGGAGATCGCCGCGGTGCTCGGCCGGGAGGTCGAGGTCGATCTATTGGCCGGCGTCGCGGACTGCACGCTGGATGCGTGCCTGGACGATCTGGAACCGGCCCTGCTGACCAGGCTGCTCGAGGTGCCGGCCACGGCGCCGGGTGCGGTGCGTTTCACCCACGCCCTGGTCCGGGAGTCATTGGCCGAGGGGATGTCCTCCCTTCGCCGGGCCCGGCTGCATCTGAAGGCTGCCGACGGGATCCTGGCCAAGGTGGGTGAGAACGATGACACCGCCGAGATTGTCGCCGACCATCTTTGGCATGCGGCCGCCGTCGGAGCGGGGGTTCGGGCGGCCGCAGCGCTGGAGGGGGCGGCGCAGGTCGCCCTGAAGCGGCAGGCCCTGGTGAGCGCGGAATCGCTGCTAGAGCGAGCCGCGTCGCTGTACCGAGGGATGGGCCAGCAAGGCGCACTCAGCGAACTGGGGGTGCTCCGCCAGCTGAGCTTCGTCGGCGCCGCCCTGCACGGCTACGCGATCTACGCCGACTCCACCCTCCCCCGCCGAGCCAGGGAGCTGGCCCGGTTGACCGACCGGCCGGACATCCTGCTCGATGTGATCTGGGCCGAATGGGCCGGCTGGGACACCGGTGGCCAACCGGCCAGGGCGGAGCGGCTTGTTCGCGAGGCCGAGGCGTTGGTCGCCGGTCGTGACGATCCGCTGTTGCTGGGTGTGGTGGCATCGATGCGGGCCTTCGCGGAACGGCACTTCGGGCGGATGCCCAGTTCCTACGACTACATGGACCGCGCAGTCCGCTACTTCGCCGAGGCGGGTCAGGCCCGCGGGGCGGGCTTCCATCTCATCGGAGTTCTCGCCGCCACCGGGTACCGGCACACGGCAGGCGCAATCACCCGCGGTTTGGACCGGGCGGCGCTCGAGCAGGATTACCTCGCCCAGGAGCTACCGTTCGGGCGCATCGTGATCGGACTTTTCGGTGCGTCCTCGGCGATGTCGGTCGGCGACGAGCAGGGCCTCCGCCTGTTTGCGGAACGGATGACGGCTGCCGACCCGCTCAAGCTGCTGTCGTTCTGGTCCTCCGCCGCCGAACTCTTCAGCGCCGTGAGCCTGCTGCAGCGGGGTGAAATGGACGCGGGGCTCGCGCTGCTGGCGAAGGGGCGGCAGCACATGAAAGACGGTGGGGCCCGGACCGCACTGGCCGGCGTGTACGCGGCAGCAGCCCAGGCCATGGCCGCGGCCGGAGCTGTGGAGGAGTCTCAGTGTCTGCTGGCCGACGCCCGCACGGAACTTGCCGAGACGGCCGAACTCCTCTATCAACCCCTGGTCGAACTGGCCGCTGCGCATGTGGCGTCTGCGTCCGGCGATCAGGACGGTGCCGCCCGGCTCCTTGACCTGGCGGCGAACATGGCAATCGAGCAGGGAAGCCTCGGCGTGGTGGATCGGATCCGTCGGGAGGGCCGGCTGCTCATTCGGCATCAGCCGGCGTTCTGAAGAACGGCCGCCCGTTCGGCGATATCGGCGAATCCGGCGAGTTGATCATCCAGGGTGAGTGCCATCGGGAGCGCCACGACCAGCTCATCCACTTGCGCAGTCTGGGCCTCGCGCAGTTCGGCGGTGGAAGGTCTGCCCACCATCCGCAGTATCAAGACGCCCGGCGGCCGATCCCGTCCCTGACCTATCCCGGGGGGTGCGGCGGAGAGATGGTGCGGGCTCCAGCCGTCCGCCCTATCGGAGTCGGGCGGGTCGGGCGCGGTATCCAGCAGCACGCACCCCGGCAGCTCCTGACGCAGCGCGCCAATCTGCGATTCGTGTGCGCCGACATATTTCAGCCGCGATCCAAGACATCGGGCGACCCGCGCTTCGCGCAAAACTCCATCCAGCGACGACAAGCGTTGTCCGGCGGCGAGATCCGAAACCAACCAGCCAACGGGTAGCCGGCCGACGTTCGCGCAGATCCCGATCAGCTGCCTGGTCGAGTACGCCCAGACGGACGCGTAGTCCAGCTCCCGCGCGGCCCGCGCGGTGGCTTCCAGGGCGGCCGGCTCTGAAAGCGGTCCGGTGTCCGGCACCGCAACGCCAAATCGCATCATGCCTCCTTAGCTCCAGTGGTCCACCCACCGTGCGCCGCCCTGCTCGACGTGTGCTCGACAAGTGCTGGACAAGGGCGCCGGGCTGCCGGTTCCGAGCGCGCCGGCCCCGGACCGGGCGGCGTTCGGTGATGTCCAGTCCGCTGCCAGGGACCTGCAAGTGGTAGTCCGCAAGATCTGCCCATCGCCTCGGCAGTCGGGGCGAACACCCACCCGATAGGGAGACAGACATGTACCTTCCCACGCTCCGCCGGACCCTCATCGCCGCAGCAATGGCTGCAGCAGCAATCACTCTGCCGGCTGCTTCGGCCGGCGCGCACGAGACCTCCGGACCCACCGCCCCCACCGGCGCCGCTCGGCTCGCCGCCTGGAACCCGCTGGTGCACTGCCCCGTTGCCGGCTCATGACCCAGTGCGGCCCGTCAAGATCGGAGACCGGAAGATGAGTTCTTCACCGACCGCTGTCGTCGTTGTCGGCGGCGGCTATGCAGGTGTGACGGCAGCAAATCGGCTGCGCTCCTCGCTGACTTCCGAGGAAGCACAACGCGTTCGCATCATCATGGTCAACCGGACTCCCGACTTCGTCGAGCGCATCCGGTTGCACGAGGTTGCTGCCGGAACCAGATTGAGTGCGGCCCGGCCACTTCGGGACATGTTGCATGAGGACATCTGCGTGATGGTGGGCGACGTCGCCGGGATAGACCCGGTCCGCAGGGTTGTCGATCTCGTCGCGCCGAACGGCCGCCGGCTCGAGCGCTACGATGCGCTGGTCTACTCCGTGGGGAGTGTCGCAGCGGCAGAAGTTCCCGGTGCCAAGCAGTTTGCCCACCTCCTCGCGAACCCGGACGGGGCGCTGACTGCCCGCGATGCCATCGCCGCCGCGGGCGAGCGCCTGAAGGTCGTGGTGGTGGGCGGCGGACCTACCGGAGTGGAAGCGGCAGCCGAGATCGCCGAACGGCATCCGGAGGCAACGGTGACATTATTGAGCGGGGGCGACATCCTGGCGTTCATGACGGACCGGGCGCGACGGCGCATTCGTCGAACGCTGGGCAGGCTGGGCGTCGTCGTCCGGGAGAATGCGTGGGTCGCCCGGATCCTGGAAGGGGGAATCGAACTTGCCGACGGGACGCGAATCGCTTCCGACGTCACCATCTTGGCGTCGTCCTTCGCGGTGCCAACGCTTGCCGGCGCAAGCGGGCTGGCCGTCGACGAGATCGGCCGTCTGCGTGTCGACGAAAGCCTGCGCAGCCTGGACTACCCCGACATCGTCGGCGCCGGCGACGCCGTCCGACCTCCGGCTTCGGTTGCCGCACACCTGCGAATGAGTTGCGCGATGGCCATTCCGCTGGGTGGACACGCTGCCGACACAGTGCTCCACCAGTTACGGGGAACCGAGCCGCGCTCACTGTCGGCAGGTTTTGCGGTGCAGTGTCTCAGCCTCGGGCGACGGCGGGGCTACATCCAGTTCGTGCATCCGGATGACGTTCCCCGCCGGTGGTATCTCGCCGGCCTGCCGGGTGCCAAGGTCAAGGAAGCGATCTGCCGAATGGTGGTCACCGGCTCGCGGAAGGAGCGTCTCGAGCCCGGCTCCATCAGGACCGTGGCCGGACCGAAGGGCCCGCGGTGAGGGCCGCCAGCGGAGGTCTCAGCGCAGCCGGCGAGCGCGCAGCACCAGATCGTCGGCGTGGTGGGCGCCGGCCCCGCCGTCGGGAGCGATCCGCGGCCGCTGTTCGTCCACCTGCACCTCCCAGTCGTCGTCCATCACGGCGGTGACCATCGCGGGCCAGATATAGTCGGCCGGGTCGAAGCCGCCTTCCTCGGGCTGATGGGCGTCCATCCCAGCGTGGTGCACCAGCAGAAGTACTCCGCCGGGCGCAACGGCCGCCAGCAGCGCCCTTTCGGCCAAGCCATCGGGGGTGCGCAGCAGGGCAGGGTACTGCGCGGAAACCAGGTCGAAGGTGGCCGGCGGCAGCGCCGCCTCCACCAGCCCCGCGTGCACCCAGCGAATCGTGGCATCGGCGTCTCGCGCGTGCCTGGCCGCCCGTTCCAGTGCTACCCCCGAAACCTCGAGCCCGGTGACATCCCAACCGCCTCCGGCCAGCCAGACCGCGTCCGCGCCCTCGCCGCAGCCGACGTCGAGCACCCTTCCTGGCGTGAGTCCGGCAACCTCGGCCACCAGAGCTCCGTTGGGTCGGCCGCTCCACAGCCGCTCCTGGTCGTTGTACCTGCTGTCCCATTGCGCTTGCACTGCAAGGTCTCCGACATACTGGTCGGCCGGCCCAGGAGCATCGGAGCTGGACGGTCCGGACAGGCTGTGGTTGATCATGGCCCACCATATCCCCCGCCACTTTCATCCATAGCAGGGTTCAGCGGCGCTCACGAGCGGCGAAATGTGGATCTAGGCTGGCGGACCTCAGATCGGAGCCGATGGCATGAACTCTTTGACAGCAGCACATTTCACCTTCCCGAGCATCTCACCGCCAAAGCCGACCCGACGGTCATCACCGGCGACGAGCAGCACTTCGCGGCTATCGCGGAGACCCTCGAGTTCGACCTCGTCGTCCTGATAGACCCGCAAGCCTTCGGTGAGGGAACCGAAGGAGCGGTCGACCGCTATGTCGCGATGACCAGGGCGACCCAGCAACTCGTCATCCTCACCAGCCGCTGATGTCAGGTGGTCGGTGCGGGATTGGATCGTCGGGCTGCCATCTGCTTCAGGCCGGAGTCGTGCTCGATGTCCAGGATGGGTCGCGCCTCCGCGCACACCATCGGATCGCGGATGACGGTGAGCTCGTTGTCCTGCAGAGTCTCGCCGGACACGGACCAGTTGGTCGAACCCGACACCCGCCAGAGCCCGTCGACGATCACCATCTTTCGATGCATGATCGCGCCCTTCTCCGAATGCCCGATGGCCACGGAGTTTCCCGTTTTGTCGTTCGAGTATTTCGCCAGTAGTGCCCGCTCGTGGGTGCCCGCCGCCTGGCTCTGATCCAGCGTGATCTGTACGTAGATGGCCGGGTTCTTCAGTGCGGCGTCGAGCATCGCTGCCAGGACGTCATCGTCGAATCCGAACATCGCCACCACTATCGACTTCGACACGCTGGACACGACCGATTGCAGGACCTGCGGGACGTAGTCCTCTGGGCTGTAGAACGTTCTCAAGGTCGCCGGATATCCACTTGGCGGTTTGGTGACCTTGAAGACGTCCAGATCGGTGATCTCCAGATCGTGCCGCCCGAGAATAGCGGCCGGGCCGCCAACAGCCGCCGGTACGGTCGTCACCGCCGGTGTCCCAGCCTGGTGATCGAACGGTCCACACTGTGGTCGGCCCTGTGCATCAGCGATCTTCCTCCCTCACTCGATCAGAAGGGCATCCGCAGGAACGGCGAGGAGTAGTCGTCGACGTCCAGCAGCGCCGCTTCGGCGTCTTCAGCTGGCAGCCGATTCGCCTCGGCCGCGATCATCATCCCCAGCAACCGCACGTCGCCGGCCGTTGCCAACCCGGTGATCTCGTCGTGGGCAAGAACCCACGAAGTGGCCGCCCTGATCCGAGCGGCCTCGTCGAAGGGCTCATACCAGGTGTCGTAGCGACCGTCCTCGCCCGTGGGCCAATTGCGGCGAGCCACCGTCTTGATGGTCATCAGTCCGACATCCTGGCGACGGGTTTCCTCAACGAGCGCCCGGTAGGCGTCCCGGAAACCCTGGTCTCGCCAGAGCACCACGTTCAACGGTGTCAGCACGGTGGCGAACGGGTATCGACGCAACGCCTCCAGATGGGTTGCCGCCGCCTCGACACCATGCCCGGTGATGCCGATTGCTCCGACCAGGCCCTGCTCCAGCGCGCGGACCGCTGCCTCCAGCGCACCGCCATCACCCACCGCCCGGTCCAGCTCCTCCAGCGTCCCGACGGCGTGCAACTGAAGCAGATCCACATGGTCGGTCTGCAACCGGGCCAGCGAGGAATTGATCGACGCCCAGGCCGCATCCCGAGATCGATCCTCGGTCTTGGTGGCCAGGAAGATGTCCGATCGGATGCGAGACATCCAGGGCCCGAGTCGAAGCTCGGCGTCGCCGTAACCGGCGGCAACGTCGAAATGGTTGATCCCGGCGTCGAGCGCCTGCTGGATGGACTGGTCCGCGGTGTCCTGGTCAACCGAGCTGAGCGAGGCCGCCCCGTACAGCAGCACCGAACTGCGGTGTTCCAACCGACCCAACCTGCGTCGTTCCATCTGCGCTCCCTCGGTTGACCTGCGGCCTCATCCTGCCAGACCAGCCGAGACCTTGTCGGGCGAGCACCCGGTCAGGAGGTGGCGAGCAGTCCACCGTTTTGCCACTCGGCCCACGACAGATTCCAGTCGCCGTAACCATCCCAGACCGGCATGACGGCCCCGCCGGTGTTGGTGTAGGTGGCGACGTCACCGATCTGAGCGAAGTCGAAGTACTGCTGGGCGGCATCCACATTCAGGTTCGTGCAGCCGTTGGACGTGCTGCGCTGTCCGATGTTCCCGCCGTTCCAGCTCGCTGAATGGATGAACTCGCCGGAGTTGGTCAACCGCACCGACCACGGGACCTGCAGGTCGTAGAGATCGCCGGGGGTGGTCCCGACCATGCGCTCGACCCGATCCTTTTCCATCAACACCTTGATCCCGGTGAAGGTGGGCGTCGACGCCTTGCCCAGGGACACCGGGAAATTGAACTTCACCTCGCCGTCGGTGGTGAGCGTCAACCGCTCGGCCGTGCCGTCGACCTGCGTCATGTTGGCAGCACCCGTGTTCATCTTCAGGGTCAGGCTGTCGTCGAAGACGAGGCCGGTCCCGGCGGAGAGTCCCTGGATCGGCAGGTCGACCGCGATGGCTGCGTGGGCCGGCCAATATCCTGCAGTCCGGTAGTGCGCCTCCAACGGGTAGTTCGGGTAGATCGCCGACTTCTGGAAATACCAGGCGCCGGCCACGGCCCGACCGTTGACGGTGACCGCGGTGGCCTTGGCGAAGAGCTTCGCGTTGGTGATCTTTTTGGACAGGTAGACGATGATCGGCATGCCGACTCCGTAGGTGTGGCCGTCGTTCTCGTACAGCCGAACGTGCACCGGCTGGGCAGCCGCGGTCGTCGGGGTCGCTGCGGAGGTGGCCGCCGAACCGGCCGTCGGCATGGCCGAGCCGGAACCCGAAGCCGGAGCGATCGCCGATGTGGGCGCCTGCGACGCGGCAGTGCTCGCCGATGTGCCCCCGTCGACCGTGGTGATGGCCGTGGATGTCGTGACGGCCTGCGGTGTCGCCGAACTGCTGCAGGCGGCCAGCAGTGCCTCGGCACCACCGACGGCAACTGCGCTCAGCAGGGCCCGACGGGACAGCGGACGAGAAGAAGACATGAGCAGCACCTTTGATCGACGAACCGTTGAACGCTCAACGGAACCTAGCCCGGCCAGGTCGGCTGTAACACCGCAACCACTTGCCAACTCGCTGATAATTCCCTGTGCGGTCGCGTCCGATCTAGCGGCGGGGCAGCACTCGCCCAGAGACCGACTTGACGGCATTTGCCCAACCGAGTGCCATCGCATGGTTGAGATTCAGCACGGCTTGGAGCACCTCGAAATAACGATCGACCGCCCGCACCGGATCGATGCGCGGCAGGCCCGGCCATCGATGTTCGGCCTGGGCCGGCGCCGCAGTCGGTTGCTCCCCCGACCGGACGGCGCGCGGCCCGACCGCCGCGGGCTGGGAAACCTGGTCCGGCTCGACCGCCGACGGCGGCCGCTGCGATGGCGGGCCGAGCGCATCACTGATGCGGCTGGACCGCTCCGGTGGCGTGGTCCCGTTGAACAAACCGCCCAGGTTGGGACGCCCACTCTTGGTCATACCGCAACCTCCGCCGTGGGCCGGTTCTCCAACTGCATGATCGCAGCGAGCATCTCATCGGCCAGATCGGCGTAGTCGCCGGCGAGTCGGGCGGCCGACGAGTCCCTGCTCAGCAGGCTGTCCCCGTTGTCGCCCTTGGACTTCTGGCGGAGCCGGTTGATCCGAGCCGACTTGTCCGCCTGATGCACCTGCTCCAACTCGTACGGCAGCAGACCGCGGCTGCGCATGTCGACCGCGGCGCTCTCCAGATGACGGATCGACGCGGCGAAGACCGGGGCGGCACCGCCGAGGGTCTCCTGCAGCGCCGCGCGAACCCGCTTGATCAGCCTGGTACTCCCCGCCCGTACCCCGAAAAGGGCTACCCCGAGAAGGGTCAGGGCAGGGTTGACGGCGCGGGCGGCGGCGAACCGCTGCGCCACCACGACCAGACCGTCCAGGCTCGCTTCGTCCGACCGGGTGGGAATGATCAGGTAGTCCGAAGAGGCGAAGACCAGTTCCTGCAGGATCGGTTCGCCGGGCGGGGTATCGATCAGCACGAGGTCGTAGTCGTCGTCGGTGCCCTCCGGTCGGACCCGGTCCAGCGCCGGCCGGAGACCCGGCAGTGATGCTCCCCGTGCCCCTCTCGAGGTGAAGGCGGCCGCAACGTCCCAGAGCGCCGGCCCGCCCGGCACCACGTCCAGTCGATCGCGCACACCGCGGGTGACTTCCAGAGGCATTCCGTGGGTGATAGCCAGTCCCAGACTGCTGCCCTCCTGCGGCCCGTACCCCAGGTCACGTCTCATGTTGCCCTGCGGGTCGGTGTCCACCACCAGCACCCGGAGGCCGGCGGCCGCGGCCTGACCGGCCAGGCCGGCGGTGAGCGTGGTCTTACCGACACCGCCCTTTCCGTTGGCGATCGCGACGATTCGACGCATTTCTCACATCCCTGCGTGTCGGTATGAACGCCGTGTCGGTATGAACGCATCGTCCCGCCCTGGACTGCCCGGAGAGGGACACCACGCCGTCTACATCAAACACCCTCGCCGGCCGCGATCGTCTCAGATCGGGACCGCGCAGGTGCTCGCTGCCCTGTTCGATGGACACCAACCGGCGAAACCCGCCGCCGATGAACTCCAGAGCAAGGCGCTGCCACGGTGGACAACGATGATCTCCAGTACGCCTGGACCAGGTACGCGCTCAGACGAATCCAGCAGTTGGTCGACAAGCCGCGCGAGCAGATGACCGACGATCAGCTGAGCATCTACACGTTCGCCGCCAACGCCCTGGCCGGCGGCGACCCGGTGATCGCCCTGTTCACCCGCGGGCCCGGCCATCGCCTGTGCAGGATCTGCGGGGCCGAATGGAGCACCGCCAGAATTTCCGAGCACGTCGCCGGCTGCCCGCTCACCGCCGCCGAATAGCCGTCGCTTCGTGAGGACGCCCGATCAACCGTGATCGGTGAGGAATGCCGCGGCTGCCGCGGCAAGGTAGCCGGGATCGTCGACTCCGCAGAGTTCACGAGCCGAATGCATCGACAGCACTGGAATGCCGACGTCCACCGTCCGGATCCCGAGCCTGGTGGCGACCAGCGGCCCGACGGTCGTCCCGCATGGCACGGTGTTCCTGCCGACGAACACCTGGTTGGGGACGCCGGCAGCACGGCACGCCCGGTACCAGGCCGCCGCTCCCGGAGCGTCGGTGGCGTACCGCTGGTTCGCGTTGACCTTCAGGGTTGGGCCGCCGTTCGGCACGGACTGATGAGTCGGGTCGTAGCGGTCCAGATAATTCGGATGCGCCGCGTGGGTGACATCCACCGAGAGGCAGCGGGACCGGGCGAACGCTCGCACGCGAGCGTCGAATCCGCCGGCCAGAAAGGTCAGCAGGTCCGCCAGCAGCGGTCCGGACGCACCGGTGGCGGATCCGCTGCCGATCTCCTCGTGATCGAATCCGACGAAGACGGAGATCAGGGCGGAGGGCGTCTCGATCGCGGTGAGCAGCGCCGTCAACCCGGCGTGTACCGACACGAGGTTGTCCAGCCGCGGTGCGGCCAGCAATTCCTGGTGCCGGCCCAGACGCGCGGGGGCCGCGAGGTCGTACACCACCAGGTCGTGGGCCGCCACGTCGGCCGGATCGACGCCGACCTCGTCGGCCAGAAAGGCGATGAGCTCGCCCGGACTGGGTTCGCCGAGTCCCCACACCGGCAGCAGATGCTGCTGCGGGTCAAGGGTCAGGCCCTGGTTCACCTGCCGGTCCAAATGGATGGCCAGTTGCGGAATGCGCAGCAGCGGCCGCCGCACGTCCACCAGCACGGTGCTCCCGTCGAACAGAGCCAACCGCCCCGCCAGTCCGAGATCCCTGTCGAGCCAGGAGTTCCAGAGGGCTCCCCCGTATACCTCGACGGCCACCTGCCGCCAGCCCGCACGGCCGACGTCCGGGCGTGGCTTGACTTTCAGGGTTGGCGAATCAGTGTGCGCGGCGAACACCCGCATGGGACTGCCTGGATCGACGCCGTCGGGCACGAACCAGGCGAGCACGGTGCCGTCGCGGACCAGGAATCGCCCGTCCGGGCCGGTGGTCCAGGGGTCAGACTCGGATTGTCGGGTGAATCCGGCCAGGGCGAGACGCCGCGCCGCTTCGGCCACCGCGTGATACGGCGTCGGCGATGCGGTGACGAAGCCGGCCAGATCTTGCACGAGATCGTCCATTGGCATCCATCATCCTCGAGGTGCCGGCGGGGACTGCCGCTGCCGACGGTCAGATACCCGATTCGAGCGAGAGAACGGTCAGCGCCGGGGCAGCAGTGAGGACCGTACCCAACTCGGTCGCACCCTCACCTGCGCGCCACGCACGGTAGGCCGTGTCCGCATCGATCGACTCCCAACTTTCCTTCAGGATGAGGTGGGTCGGGTCGGCGACGTCGACGAGCACGTCGACGCCCTGACAGCCCGGGAACGCCCTGGTGTCGAACAGGATCGACCGGAGCATCTCGTGTGCGTCGTCCAGCACACCCGGTTTGATGCGGAGGTCAAGGAGCGAGGTGATTGACATTGCCCAGATGCTATCCGGTCACTGGTGGTCAGCCCACGTCGGTGTCGACGCATGCAGACGATTTGCGAGCGCGGGATGGGACCGCACCACTACGGAGCGTCAGTGAAGATGGCTACCGTAAGTGAGACTTCGAAGTTGCGAGATCACTCGACGGGGATACGACTTTCTGCTCGCCTGCGACTACATTTGATGACAGGGCCATCAGTCGACGAATTCTGACAACGGCAGGAAATTGGACTGGGCGGCCGGGGTGCCTTGATGCCGCGGTCACCCTGTGATGCCCATCTCAAATGCCAGGATATCCGCCCGAAGGAGAGCCAATGACGAAAACCACTCAGGAAAGCCCCGTTGACGGCGGCGACATCGACAGCCCGGATCCGGGCCCCGACAATGTCTTCTTTCCGTCGAATCGACAAAACCCTGATCCGGTCGGCCTCGACGAATCGATATCAGTTCCGGTCCGACAGTTCACCCGGCGCACGTTGATTCAGACTGCGGGTGTCACGGCCGTGGTAGCGGCAGCAGGAACCGTCGTCACCATGAAATGGGTCACCAGCGGTACAGCGCCCAACGCCGGTGCAGCGATCACTGCCGCCGTCGGCAAACCCAACGCGTCCAATACCGGCGTGCCGACGGGCACCAAACTGACCCTCTACCAGGGTGACATGTCTGTGACCAAGGCAGGAAGTGTGATCGAAGGGCTGGACATCCGCGGTTTCATCAATATTCGGGCCTCCAATGTCACCATCCGCAACTGCGTGATCCGAGGCCCCGTAGTGGCACCCACGTCCGGGACCCACTGCATGGTGCAGCAGTTCGACCGGACGAACACCAACCTTCTGGTGGAGGACTGCGAGATGGTCGCGCAGTCACCCAACCAGTGGACCGTCGGCATCCAGGGATGCAACTACACGCTGCGTCGATGCGATATCTCCTACGTGGTCGACGGGGCTGACGCCAGCGGGCTCGGCAACGTCCTGGTCGACTCCTGCTACATCCACGATGGCTCCTATTTCACCCCGTCGTCGACAAACAGCGATAATCAGACACATAATGACGGAGCCCAGATCAGCAACGGAAATAATATCGTATACTCGAACAACACCCTTACCGGATACAATAATTCGAGTTTCCAGGTCGGTCAGGACCAGGGCCCGATCACAAACCTGAAAATTATGAACAATTGGGTGGACGGTGGCGCGGCAACGATCAATCTGGCGAACAAGAGCTACCCGAAGGTGTCCGTGGTGGTGACCGGCAACAAGTTCGGCAGGAGTCTGCCCAACGGCTACCAGATCCTCGCCTACGGAACGGATACCAGCCATATCTCGGGCAACGTCTGGGAGGACAACGGCCTGCCCGTGAAGGTCCTCGGGCCCTGACCTGGCCTACGGTGGGCAGCATGAGCAAAGGCACACCTTCCTCCTTGCGGCGTTCGACGATTGCGGTGTCGGCCGGTCGGCCGGCCACAGAGCCGGGCGAGCCTGTCAACGTGGGCATCAGCCTGTCCGCCACCTTCCAGGCCGGTACCGCGGTCAGCTACCTGCGCCAGGACGGCAGTGACATTCTGCGTGCATTCGAGGCGCTGCTGGGCGACCTGGAGGGCGGCAGAGCGCTCGGCTTCGGGTCCGGGATGGCGGCTACCGCGGCAGTGATCGAGGGCCTGTCAACCGGCAGCGTCATCGTCGGCCCGACGATGTGCTACTCAGGCACCAGCATGCTGCTGGACGAGCAGACCCGACTTGGACGCGCAGCTGTTCGGCGGGTGGAGATCAGTGACACTGCCGCCGTTCTGGCTGCTCTCCAGGAGCAACCAGCGCCCGCGTTGCTCTGGGTGGAGAGCCCCACCAACCCGATGTTCGGCGTGGCGGACCTGCCGGTGCTGGTCGATGCCGCGCACAGTGTGGGTGCTCTGGTCGCGGTGGACTCGACCTGGAATTCACCGATGGTATTGCGCCCCTTGGAGTACGGCGCCGACATCGTGATGCACTCGGCCACCAAATACCTGTCGGGACACTCGGACGTGCTGATGGGGGCACTGGTGGTCGCCGACGATGAGGTATGGGCGGGGCTGAAGTTCCGGCGGGATCTGGGCGGCGCCGTCCCCGGGGCTCTGGAGACCTATCTGACAGTGCGCGGCATGCGCACCCTGGCCGTTCGGATGGACCGGGCGCAGACCAGCGCCTCCGAACTCGCCAGGCGGCTGGACGCACACGCAGCCGTAGAGCGCGTGCTGTTCCCCGGTCTTCCGGCCGACCCCGGTCACGAGCGGGCGACCCGGCTGCACGACGGGTACGGGGCGATGATCTCCTTCCTGGTGCGCGGCGATGCTGCCGCAGCGGAGGCCGTGTGTGATCGGGTCTCGTTGATCACCCACGCCACCAGCCTCGGCGGGGTCGAGTCGCTGATCGAAAGGCGGGCCAGGTACGCGGTGGACGCCGCCAACGGGACCCCGGAGAACCTGCTGCGGTTCTCGGTCGGAATCGAGGATGTCGACGACCTCTGGGACGACCTGGTGCAGGCACTGGACTGAGCCAGGCTCGGGCCGGTGCGAGGGCAGCCGCCGCGAGAGCGCTCAGACAGGTCGTTAACATAGCGTGCATGTCCGATGAGCAGGTGGGGCTGATTCCCCCGGAGTGGACCGCGTCCCCCGCCGAGTTCGAGGCACCGCCGGCGTACTCCGCCGCGCTGATCAAGCTGCAGAACAGTTTTCGGGCCGTGCCGGCGACGGCGCCGGTCAGACTGGCGAAACGGACGTCTAACCTCTTCCGCGAACGCCGCCGGGTCCGGGTACCCGGCCTTGATGTCTCCGGGCTCACCGGGGTGCTGGGCATCGATCCGACCGCGATGACCGCCGACGTCGGCGGCATGTGCACCTACGAGGACCTGGTCGCGGCCACGATCCCCCTCGGCCTGAGTCCCTGCGTGGTGCCGCAGCTCAAGACGATCACGGTGGGCGGGGCGGTGACCGGTCTGGGGATCGAATCGGCCTCGTTCCGCAATGGGCTGGTTCATGAATCGGTACTGGAGCTGGACATCCTCACCGGCGACGGCGAGATCGTGCGGGCCGCTGCGACGGGCGAGCATTCCGACCTGTTCTTCGGATTCCCCAATTCCTACGGCAGCCTCGGATACGCCACTCGCGTTCGCCTGCAGCTCGAGCCGGTCAAGCGATACGTGGAGCTGCGGCACCTGCGGTTCTCCTCACTCGACGCACTGCAGCAGGCCACCGAAACCATCACCGCGAGCGGTCGTCACGACGGTGAGACCGTGGACTACCTCGACGGTGTTGTCTTCTCCGCAGGCGAGAGTTACCTGACCCTGGGTCGTCGAAGCGACCGAAGCGGACCCACCAGTGACTACACCGGACGGCAGATCTACTACCGCTCCCTGCAGCAACGGACCACCGATCGGCTGCTGACGCAGGACTACTTCTGGCGGTGGGACACCGACTGGTTCTGGTGCTCCCGGGCGTTCGGTGCGCAGCAGCCCGTCATCCGGCGCTTCTGGCCGAAGCGGTTTCGCCGTAGTTCGTTCTACTGGAAACTCGTGGCGCTGGACCGGCGCCTGGGTATCGCGGATCGGATCGAGCGGATGGTCGGTCGTCCGCCCCTGGAACGCGTGGTACAGGACGTCGAAATCCCGGTGGGTGGAACAGCCGAGTTTCTCGCCTGGTTCCTGCAGACGGTATCCATCCAACCGATCTGGTTGTGCCCGCTGCACGCGCGACCACAACACTCCGCATCGCCGCGCGTCTGGCCGCTCTATACGCTCGACCCGGAGCAGACCTATGTCAACATTGGATTCTGGTCGGCCGTTTCGACACGACCTGGTCAGGTGGAGGGTGAGATGAACCGGCGGATCGAGGATCGCGTGACCGCAGCCGAGGGGCGGAAGTCGCTGTATTCGGACTCGTTCTATTCGCCGGAAGTCTTCGCCGCACTCTACGGCGGCGACTACTACCAGACCGTCAAGGCCAGGTACGACCCCGGTGAAAGGCTGTTGACGCTCTATGCCAAGACGGTGAACCGCGGATGACCACCTTCAAGGCCTCCATCGGCGAGCGGAGCGGCGGACGGCTCACTGGACCGTTGACGGTGGCCCAGATCGCCGACGCCGTCATCCGTCCGCCGCTGCCCTTCCATCTGACCGCCTACGACGGCAGTAGCGCCGGCCCTGTCGACGCACCCATCGGTGTGCACCTGGCCAACCGGCGCGGGCTGCAGTACCTGCTCACGGCGCCGGGCGACCTCGGCATGGCCAGGGCCTATATCGCCGGTGACCTCCATTTCGGCGGGATTCATCCGGCCGACCCCTATCCGCTGGTGCGAACCCTCGCTGACGGACTGCACCTGCGCAGACCCGCGCTGTCGGACCTCACCGCGATCGCCAAGAGTCTCGGTTGGTCTGCCGTGAAGCCCGTCGACCCTCCCCCGCAGGAGGCACCACCGCGCTGGCGCCGAGCCGCCCGCGGGCTGCGGCACACGAAACCTCGTGACGCCGATGCGATCAGCCGACACTACGATGTGTCGAACACCTTCTACGAGTATGTACTGGGTCCGTCGATGGCCTACACCTGCGCTGTCTATCCGGACGCCGATGCTCGATTGGACGAGGCGCAGGCCACCAAGTTCCAACTGGTCTTCGACAAGTTGGGCCTGCGGCCAGGGCAGCGTCTGCTCGACATAGGTTGCGGCTGGGGCTCTATGGTCCGGCACGCAGCCCGGCGCGGGGTGAAGACGATAGGCGTCACTCTTTCCGCGGAGCAGGCAGCCTGGGCGCAGCGGGCCATTCGCGAGGAGCGTCTGGAAGACCTGGCCGAGGTACGTTTCCAGGACTACCGTGACGTGGCCGAAACGGGGTTCGACGCGGTCTCGTCGATCGGCCTGACCGAACACATCGGCGTTGACAATTACGGCGCGTATTTCACCCGCTTGCTGGGAATGCTGCGTCCGGGTGGACGACTGCTCAATCATTGCATCACCCGCCCGGACAACGACTCTCCGGTCAGGACCGAGGCTTTCATCGACCGATATGTATTCCCCGACGGGGAACTGACGGGGTCCGGCCGCATCATTACCGAAATGCAGAACCATGGTTTCGAGGTGCGCCACTCGGAGAACCTGCGGGAGCACTACGGTCTCACTCTTCGCGACTGGTGCGCCAATTTGCAGAAGAACTGGACTGCCTGCGTGGCCGAAGTGGGTGAGGGAACCGCGAAGGTCTGGGGCCTGTACATGGCTGCGTCCCGGCTCGGTTTCGAACGCAACAGCATTCAGCTCCACCAGGTGCTTGCGGTGAAGCCGTCGCCCATCGGCGATGCCTTTGTCCCGCTGCGGCCGTGGTGGTCATAGGCTTCCCTGATTCCGAGCTGCGACCATCCTGTTGCCATCCCACTGGATGGTGATAGGATGGGACTATCAGTGAAGGGAGGTGACCTGGATGGCGGAGATCGAGAAGACAGAAAAGATCACCATCAACCTCGGGTATGTCGATCTCGGTGAAATCGACCTGCTGGTCGGCGAAGGCTTCTTTGCCAACCGCACCGACTTCATCCGAACGGCGATCCGTCGTCAATTGGAAACGCGCTCTGCTGCGGTGAACGACACGGTCGCCCGCCGCACCCTGCAGCTGGGGTCGGTGCACTACAGCCGCGCCCAACTCGAGGAACTCCGGGCCGCCGGCACGACCGTTGCACTACGGGTACTGGGACTGGGCAGCATCGCCGACGACGTCACCGCCGAGCTGGCCCTGGCCACCATCGACTCCGTCGAGATACTCGGCGCCTTCCGTGCCTCACGTGAAGTGAAAGCCGCCTTGGCGCCCCGCACCATCTAGCACCCACTTCCACCCATCCACCTCCACATCCGCACATCCACATCCGCACAACCACATCCGCACAACCACATCCGCACAACAGGGGGACTACTGCCATGCCCAAAAACATGAACGCCGCGCTGGACCGCGCCTTCCAACTGATCCGCCAGAACGCCGACGCCGTCTCGCGCCAACAGCGACTGTCGCCGCAGGTGCACCTGACGCTGCCAGGAACTTTGACAAGTATTCTGCCCAAGACACTCTCGATGCCGGGCCGGGATACTGCAATGAACGAGGCTGCGGCCGCGCCCGGTGGCAACCTCCGTCACCTCACCCACAGCGGCCCTGCCGGACTACGTGCCTACGACCTGTACATCCCTACCGGGTACTCCGGGCAGGGGGCGCCCCTGGTGGTGATGCTGCACGGAGGTACCCAGAACGGTACCGATTTCGCGGCCGGCACGGGCATGAATGCGATCGCCGAGCAGCACCATTTCCTGGTCGCCTATCCGGAACAGTCCAGGGCCGCCAATCCCAATGGCTACTGGAACTGGTTTCGCCCGGAGGATCAGCAGGCGGGCGCAGGCGAACCAGCCATCATCGCGGGTATCACCCAGCAGGTCATCTCCGCACACGGGGTCGATGCCGACCGGGTGTACGTCGCCGGATTGTCCGCCGGCGGGGCGATGGCCGCAGTCATGGCGGCCACCTACCCAGCGGTCTACGCGGCCGCGGGGGTCCACTCCGGCCTCGGTTACCGGGCCGCCGCCGACATTCCGGGAGCGTTCGCCGCGATGAGGTCCGGCGGGACGCCCCAGTCGGGCGGCCAGGTCCCGCTGATCGTGTTTCACGGTGCACGCGACACGACCGTCGCGCCGGTGAATGCCGACAAGATCATCTCCGCCAAAGTTATCGGAGCCGGCCAGGTCCGGTCATCGGTCACCTACGGCTCCGCCGGCAACCGGCGCTACACCAGACACGTGTACACCGATGCCGGCGGATCTGTCATCGCCGAATCGTGGATGGTCGACGGTGCGGGGCACGCCTGGTCCGGCGGCAATCCGGTGGGCAGCTACACCGATCCGCACGGTCCCGACGCCTCGGCCGAAATGGTGCGATTCTTCCTCCAGCACGGAAATAGGGACGGCACAGCTTGACAGCACCACCGAGTCGCTAGGGGCGGGGGCCGACCTTCGCAGCGTGACCCAGGGGGCACAATACCGAGATGGATGACGCTGTGCGCGGATACATCGACGCCATCAGTATCGAGCATCGAGAGCTGTTCGATCGGCTCCACCGCATCGTTGTCGGCATTCACCCGGAGGCCGAGGTTGTGCTGTCCTACGGCATGCCCCGATACCGGGTGGGCGAAAAGCGGCTGTTCATTGCCGTGTGGAAGAAATGGGTATCGATATATGGCTGGGATCAGGGGCGTGACGCCTTCGCGTCGCGCCACCCAGAGCTCAAGACGAAAAAGGGAACAATTCAGTTGCGTCCGGACATCGCCGCCGGCATCCCGGACCAGGAATTCGAACGGCTGGTGCGCGACGCGCTCGGATGATGCCTTGCACCGCGGCCGCCCGGGTGCAATCTGGCGAAACAGCGTCTGAGCGGCAGGGCAGAATTGAGATGTGCCGCGCCTCGTCGTCGTCCTTCCCGTCCGTCCGCTCGAGGCGGGCGATGGGTTCGCTCTGCGCGACTGGCCGCTCCACGTCACCGTCGCGCCGACCTTCGTCGTCGCCCTCGACCTGGCGACCGTCGTTGGGGCGATCAGCCCACTGTTGGAGTCTCAGCCGGCCTTGACCGTCCGCGCCGGACCGGACGAGGGATTCGGACCCTCGCTCGACATTCCGGTCACGGTCATCGAACCGTCGGCGGAGCTGACCGCCCTGCACGCCAGGCTGATCGCTGCCCTGCGCGGCGTCGGAGCCGAATTCGACGATCCGGAGTTCATCGGGGATGGCTACCGCGCGCATGTCACCGTGCGCCGGGCCGACCGTCTCTGTCCCGGTGACTCGGTCGAGCTCGCGCAGGCAACCATCGTGGACATGGCGCCGCAGGGGGATGCCCGCCTCCGCAGGGTCGTCTGGGCAATGGCACTGCGTCGCCCGGACGAACCTCGCTGAGTGCGACCCTGGTGATCGTGACCCCATTCGATCTCACCGACCGCGTTGCGATCGTCACCGGTGCGGGCAGCCCCACCGGTATCGGTTTTGCGACCGCCCGCCTACTGGGGGCCCTCGGCGCCCGTGTCCTCGTCGCCGGAACAACCGAACGCATCCACGCCCGAGTTGACGAACTTGGGCAGGAATCGATCGATGCTGTCGGGGTGACCGGGGATCTGACTCGGGCCGCTGACGCCCGGCAGCTCACCGAGTCGGCCGTGCGTCGGTGGGGGCGGTTGGACATCGTGGTCAACAACGCCGGGATGATCTCCGTGGCCGACCCGGATTTCGAATCCGGCACCGCGCAGGACATGAGTGTGGACACCTGGCACTCATCTCTGAGACGGAATCTGGATACGGCGTTCCTGGTGACCAAATTCGCTGCGCCTGCCCTGGTCGCTCAGGGTGCCGGCCGGATTGTCATGGTGTCCAGTACTACCGGCCCGATCATGGCCATGGCGGGTGACGTCGGCTATGCCGCGGCCAAGGCCGGGTTGGTGGGACTTGTTCGCGCGCTGGCCATCGACCTGGCACCGGCCGGGGTGACCGTCAATGCAGTCGCTCCCGGCTGGATCGCCACCGGATCGCAGACCACGAACGAGCGGCGGCAGGGGATGTCGACGCCGCTGGGGCGGAGCGGCAGCGCGGACGAAGTAGCTGCGGCCATCGCCTGGTTCTGTGCGCCTGGCGCGTCCTACGTCACCGGGCAGTGTCTGGTCGTCGACGGTGGCAATTCCATCAGCGAGCAGCGCAGCGATCAGGGGTCGAGCTGATCGAAGACCTGCCGCGCCACCGCGAAGGCCCGATTGGCGGCCGGCACTCCGGCGTAGACCGCGCAGTGCAGCAGCACCTCCTGGATCTGCTCCCGGGTCAACCCGTTGCGCAGTGCGGCATTCACGTGCATGGCCAGTTCGTGTTCCTGGCCGAGCGCGGTCAGCAAGGCGAGGGTGATCATGCTGCGGCTCTGTCGGTCCAGCCCCGGTCTGGTCCAGATCTCGCCCCAGGCGTAGCGCGTGATGAAGTCCTGGAACGGCCCGGTGAACTCGGTGATGGCGGCGACGGCCCGATCGACGTGTTCATCGCCCAGTACCGCCCGGCGAACTGCCATGCCACTGTCGTGTCGTTCCTCGTCGGTCACGCGCGTCGTCCCGTCAGCGGACTGCGGACGCCCGCGGTACCCACATGCTCGAGCAGTGCCGCATTGACGACATCCGCCCGCTCTACGTTGGCCAGATGCGCTGCCGGGTCGAGGATCTGAAGACGCGAGCGCGGAATCGCCTTGGCGATGGCGGCCAGGTGGGCCGGCGGCGTCGCCGGATCCTGCAACCCAGCGATCACCAGGGTCGGTGCCGAAATCGCCGGGAGCTCTGCTCGAAGGTCCATCGCGGCGACAGCCTCGCAGCAGGCGGCGTATCCGGCCGGCGGAGTGGCGGCGATCATGTCCCGGTAGTAGGCGACCTGGTTCGGCTCGGCGGTGAGAAAGCCGGGGCTGAACCAGCGGGTCACCACGGTGTCGGCGACCGCGCCGGTCCCGTCGGAGCGGACGGTCGCCGCTCGGTCCAGCCAATTCTGAGCGGGGCCGAGGAGTGCGGAGGTGCATAGCAGGGTCAGCGTCTCGATACGCTCCGGATTCCGAGCTGCCAGGCGCATCGAGGTCATCCCGCCCAGCGACAGGCCGACCAGATGGGCCCGGCCCAGTTCGAGCCGATCCAGCAGGGCCAACAGATCGTCGGCGAGATCATCGATGCTGCAGTCGGTTCCGATCAGCGGTGACCGACCGTGCCCGCGGGTGTCATAGCGGACCAGTCGGAAGGCCTGGCTGAGCGCAGCCACCTGCGGATCCCACATGGCAAGCGTGGAGCCCAGCGACCCCGAGAAGACGATGGTCGGCGCGTCGGCGGCCAGACCGGCGTCGCCGTCGATCTGATGGTGGACGGTCACTGCTGTCATTGCGGGCTCCGTTGGTGGTGGGGTGCGGTGCGCAACTGGCGGGCCGGTCTGGTGCGCAACGCTTCCGCGACCAGTTCGCCGGAAGCGTCTGGTGTGGTGGGCATGTCGTTGACGGCCAGGGCCATTGCCGCTGGATCGACCGCCAGGTGCCGCAGGCTGTCTGTCAACCAGGCCGCCGCAGACCCGGTCAGCCGCAGCAGATCTGTCAGCGTTTCCCATTCGCTGTGCCAGGGCCCGGCGGCTCTCTCGTGTTCCTGCGCCATGGCCGAGTAGAGGGTGCCGACCAGGCCAGGAGTGCGCATGGCGCAGGCCCGGGCGGAGATGGCCGCGATCGGATTGTGCTTGTGCGGCATGGAACTCGATCCGCCACGCGGCGCAGTCTCGTCTTCCGGCTGACCCTCTTGCAGTTCGGACACCGCCGTCTGCGCCATCAGCACCACGTCCAGCGCCACCTTTGCGACGATGCCGGCCGCGGTGCCCAGCGCGCCGGCGAGATCGGCGATCGGCAGCCTGATGGTGTGCCAGGCCAGCGTGGGTTCAACCAGGTCCAGCAGCGCCGCCAGCTGTCGCCGGATTGCCGATCCGTGCCCGGGTGCGCCGCTGAAGGTGCCGACCGGCCCGCCGTACTGCACGGGCAGGGTGTCGACCACCGACCGCAACCGGACGGCGGCACCATCCAGTCCGCTCATCCAAGCGGCGGACTTGAGACCGAAGGTGATCGGCAGGGCGTCCTGCATCAGCGTCCGACCGGCCATCCTGGTGTCGGCATGCTCGGCGGTCAGCGCGGCCGCCTCGTCGGCTGCAGCGTTCAGGTGCCCGATGATGACGATCACGGCTCGCCTCGCCAGCACCATCAACGCGGTGTCCAGGATGTCCTGGCTGGTCGCGCCCAGGTGGACGTACTCGCGGACATTCTGCGGCACAAGCGCTTTCAGCGCCGTCGCCAACGCAATGATCGGGTTCCCCCCGGCAGCCGCCTGCTCACCGACATCGTGGACCTCGATGTCGGCAGCGCCCCAGCAGTCCAGGATGGTCCGGCCCGCCGTGGCGGGGATGGCTCCCGAGTGCAGCCCCGCACGGACGAGGGCGGTCTCGACCTCGACGAACGCCTCGAGCCAACTCCGGTCGGTCGGCAGACCCGTGTCCCAACCGCGGTCGAAGGTGGAGCCGAAGATGCCGGTCACCACGCGAGTATCCGCCTTCACGGTGTCGAGGGTCACCGGAGTGCGAAGAACACCGTCTCGTCGTCACCCTGCAGATGAATGTCGAAGCGATACCCCTCTGCCGTGCGGGCTGCGATCAGCGTCGCCCTGGCCGCGTCCGTCGGCAGCAGACGCAACACCGGATCCACGGCGTTGGCAGCAGGCTCGTCGGCGAAATAGACCCTGGTGATCACCCGGTCGAGCATGCCGCGGGCGAACACCGACAGGTCGATGTGCGGTGCCTGCGATCCGTCCGCGCCGTCGGGTACCGCACCCGGCTTCACTGTGAAGATCTCGAAGCCGCCCTCGGCGTCGGTGAAGGCACGGGCGTATCCACGGACCCCTGGGAACGGCCGACCGCCCCGCGGGTCCTCCGGCGAGTCGAACCGCCCGTCGGGATCCGCCTGCCACGACTCGATCAGCCCGTCGGAAACGGCGCCGCCGGCTCCGTCGAGCAGCCGGCCACGCAGCCAGAACCCGCCGGTCGCAGCAGGGTCCGCGGCATACACCCCGTCGTCCCAGGTCAGCCCGATCGACAGGTAGGGCCCCACGGTCTGGGACGGGGTCAGTCCGACTCGGGGCCGACTCGTCATGCCTGGTCCTCCGGCTCGTCGTCGCCTTCGAACGGAGTCGCTCCGGTACCGCGCAGCACGACGTCGAAGTCGAAGGCCAGCGCCCACTCCGGCACCGTGTCATCGACGTTGAACCGGGAGATCAGCCGCTGTCGCGCCGCCGGGTCCGGGATCGAGTTGAAGATCGGGTCCTGGAAGAACAGCGGGTCGCCGGGGAAGTACATCTGGGTGACCAGACGCTGGGTGAAGGCGCGGCCGAACAGCGAGAAGTGGATGTGGGCCGGGCGCCAGGCGTTCAGGTGGTTCTTCCACGGATACGCGCCGGGCTTGATGGTGATGAACCGGTAGCGGCCGAAGGCGTCTGTCATCGCCCGGCCGAGACCGGAGAAGTTCGGGTCCAGCGGGCTGTCCCACCGGTCCCACACGTGCTGGTAGCGGCCACCGGCATTCGCCTGCCACACCTCGAGCAGGGTGTGCGGTACCGGACGACCATCGGAGTCGAGCACCCGGCCCTGCACGATGATCCGCTGTCCCTGCGGCTCACCAGAGTGCTGCCTGGTGAGATCGGCGTCCAACTCCGTCGGCTTGCGGTCGCCCAGCACGGGACCGGTGACCTCGGTGAGCCGCTGCGGCAGGTCGATCGGCGTGCGGAGGGGGTGCCGCAGCACTGTGCTGCGATAACCCGGGTAGTCCAACGGCGGATGAGCGCCTGGTGGCGGCGTCACATAGTGGGGCAGCGGCAAGGTCAGTTCTGTCATGGTCACTCCGATGGTGATGGCGATGTGGACAACGGCGGGCGAGCGTCAGGCTCCCGCCGCCGCGTCGGACTCCGGGGCTTTTCAAGTTAGGCCGCCGGCAGCGGCACTGGCTACCATTGACTTCCACTCAATGGAAGGAATTCAATGGCGGGCGGCGCGCGGGACCCGGGTCGCAGCGTGACGTCCAAAGCGTTGGCGGTGTTGTCGGCGTTCGACCTGCGGACGCCCAGTGCCAGTCTGACCGTCATCTCAGACAGGGCGGGACTGCCCCTGAGTACCACCCATCGGCTGGTCGCGGAACTTGTCGTGTGGGGCGGGCTGGTCCGGAAGGCGGATGGCTGCTACGAGATCGGGCCGCGGCTGTGGGCGCTGGGACTACTCGCGCCGGTGTCGCGGGAACTCCGGGAAGTCGCCCTCCCGTTCATGCAGGACCTGGCTGCGACCACGGGCGAGAACGTTCACATCGCCGTCCGTCAGGGCATTCACGCGCTCTACATCGAGAGAATCGCCGGTACCCGGTCCGTCACCGTGGTCAGCCGCAGCGGAACCGAGCTGCCGCTGCACGCGACCGGCGTCGGCAAAGTCCTACTGGCCCATGCTGATCAGGTCATCGTGCGGGAGGCGTTGGCGCATCTGGTTCGGGTCACCCCGTTCACCGTCGTCGAGCGTGGCCGGATGGTTCGCCAGCTTGCGGAGATCCGGCGGCGCGGCTGGGCGGAGACCGCACAGGAGATGACGATGGGGACCTGCTCGGTTGCGGTGGCGGTCTTCGGGCAGACCGGTGATGTTGTCGCCGCCCTGGGGGTGGTGGCGACCAGCAGCCGCCGCGGGCTCACCAAGCTGGTTCCTGCGCTGCAGTTGGCCTCTCGAGGCATCACCCGCACCTCCCGTCGCTGAACCTTTCACTCAATGGAAGATTCTGCTGGCGCTACCGAGCCGCCGGGGACAACATCACCTGATGCGCACACAAGTGGCCATCATCGGAGCCGGCCCCGCGGGACTCTTGCTCTCCCATCTGCTGGCCCGTCGTGGCATCGAATCCGTCCTCGTCGAGAATCGGTCCCGGTCCTACGTGGAGGCCCGGCTGCGGGCAGGCATCCTCGAGCAGGCGACCGTCGATCTGCTGACCGACATCGGGCTCGGCGACCGACTGCACGCCGAGGGATTGAAGCACGACGGCATCTATCTGCAGTGGCCCGGAATGCGCCACCACCTGGACTTTCCGGACCTGTGCGGTCGGTCGGTGTGGGTGTACGGGCAAACGGAGGTGGTGAAAGATCTCATCCGGGCCGGACTGGAGGCCGGGCGAGCACTGCATTTCGATGTTACCGACACGGAGATCCATGAGGTCGAAACGGCTTCACCGTCCGTCACCTTCACCGATGCAGACGGTGTCGGTCAACGGATCGACGCTCAGGTGATCGCCGGCTGCGATGGGTTCTACGGCATCTCCCGGCCCGAGGTGTCCGCCCCCGGTAGGCAGGTCTGGCAGCGTGAATATCCGTTCTCGTGGCTCGGCATCCTGGCGGCTGCTCCGCCGTCCACCGACGAACTGATCTATGCCTGGCATCCGAATGGGTTTGCAATGCACAGCATGCGCTCGCCCCAGGTCAGTCGTCTCTACCTGCAGGTCGACGCGACCGACAAGATCGACAATTGGTCCGATGACCGCATTTGGACGGAACTGTCCACCAGGATGGAATTCGACGGGTGGAGGCTCACCGATGGCCCGGTCATGGAGAAATCCATCCTGCCCATGCGCAGTTTCGTCAGCGCACCCATGCGGCAGGGTCAACTGTTTCTGGCCGGTGATGCGGCCCATATCGTTCCACCCACCGGTGCCAAAGGTCTGAACCTGGCCGCCGCCGATGTCGCTCTGCTGGACAACGCACTGGGTGCGCTGCTCAACGACGGTGATTCACGGCTGGCTGACCGGTATTCCGACACAGCACTGGAAAGGGTCTGGCGCACCACGCAGTTTTCCTGGTGGATGACGTCCATGCTGCATCGATCCGGTGATGAATTCGACGATGAGGTGCAGCTCGCCGAGTTGCGCTATGTCGCGGGATCTCGCGCGGCCGCCACCTCGCTGGCCGAGAGATATACCGGGATGCCGTTCTGACCGATGGCGTCCGGGCCGAAATCGACAACCGTTGATCCGACTTCCGCACCTCCGGTACGGCTGTCCCGCACCAACTCCGTCGTCGCGACCAGCTTGATTGGATCGCGTCGGTTCAACGCCGGGAGGTGCTCCCCTTGACCGCCCAGGCCCGCGCGCGAAGATCGATCGACCCGTCGTCGGCGACCGGAAGGTCGGCTCGAAGACGTTGCCGCAGTGCGGCTCGATGCTCCACGTCCAGGGACATGGCGTACGCCGGTGCCGGTCCCTGCCCGCCGAGAAACGGCGTCCAGTATTCGTCGAAAGTTCTGAATACAGTGGGAATGTCGATGCCCGTGCTGATCACATCGACAAGACCAACCTGACGCCAGAGCGCCTCGAGGGGCTCTGGACGGCAGATCGCGAAGCGGGCACCTTCGTCCAGTTGGGCCGCGGCCGGGTCGAGGGCGGCCGCAGCGGACCAGAAGTAGCCGATGACGTCCATCCCGTCCACGTAATCCCACACATAGGCCGCGACGACCCCATCCGGCGCTGCCGCCTTCATCGCGGCCAGAGCCGCGACCGGATTGGGCAGGAAATTGAGAACCAGTCCAGATACGACGATGTCAAAGTGTGCTGCCGGAGGCCGTTCCGCATCGCCGACGTCGAATCTAACTCTGGAATCGAGAACGCGCTTCTTCGCGGTTGAGATGAAGCCGGCAGATTGATCGATTCCGAACACCCGCGAGGGGTTGCACCATTTGACGATCTGCCCGGTCAGCACACCCGTGCCGCACCCGAGATCGAGCCATTTGGCGCCTGGCGGAATGTCCAGCCATTCCAGGAATTGGAACGCCACCAGCCGGCTCCATCGACCGATATAGGCCTCGTAGGCCTCGCCCTGCACCCAGGGGCTTGGCGACTGATCCATCCCGGTCAGATCGACCGCGTGTCGGACGGCGGACGGCCGTAGCCGACCGTGGCCCGGATCACGGGTGGAGTCGCCTGCGCGAGCTTGGCATCGGGATGAGCGCCGAGCGCACCGTTCACCGTCGGGAATGCCATCCTAAGGGCGATCAGCAATGTCGAGTCGAATCGATCGGCAAATCGCGTACGCCAGGCCAAGGCGCAGAAGTCGGAGCGCGCCGCCACGTCGACCGGCGTCAGAGCGGACTGGTCGGGCAAACGGGCCAGCACCTCGGTGGAGGCATCCGAAAGGTCGGGGCGCCAACCCCAGAGTCTGGTGAAGTTGTCGACGCATCCGTCGCTCGCGCGATCTTCCTGGCACAACGTCGGTCCGGATTCGGAGGCGGGCGGCTCGGCGAGGAACATCCGCTGAGCATCCTCCCATCGATGCGATCGCGAAAGGTCAATCCCCGGTCGCCGCCACCTGGTATGCCAATCCGTCGCGCTTGTCGCGCTCGTCGCGGTCGGTCCAGGTGCAGACACAGACTTCGTTGCCTTCGACATCCGCGAGTACCCAGAACGAGCGGGCGAACGAGTCATCGACAAGTACGCCGCCCGCATCGAGGGCGGCCCGCACCCGGTCCTGCGCCTCGTCGTGCGCCACGGTGATGTCGAAGTGGACCCGGTTTCGCTGTGGTCTGCTGGCGTCCATTTGCTGGAACCAAACGGTAGGGAGTTGCCCGGTCGGGTCGATGATGGCATCCTCTGGCCCATCCCGACCCGGCTCGTCGCCGTAGGCCAGGACGGCTCTCCAGAACGGCCTCACCGCGGCGATGTCCATCGCGTCGATCGCCATCTCGAGCATCTGCACCGGCCTGCCCAGCTGAGCGCTGGTCGCCCCGGCCGTGACGAAATCCGGCGAGATTGTCTCTGACACCCTTTGAGCCAGAGCAGTATCAAGTTCTGTGACAGCGCCGATCGCCCTGGTCTGCAGGGACAGTTCGACCCGGTCCGGCCGGAGATCGATCCGCAGATGCCCGTCGGTGCTCGGGCCGACGGCAGCGACCGCTGCCGACGCCACCTGCAGGGCCTGGCCGAGGGAGCCGACCGAGACCGAGGTGCACAGGGTGCCCAGCAGGTATCGCCAGCCGACGGATTGAACAGCAAGTGATGCCGCGGTGCGGGACAACGGGGTATCGGCGTTCGGCGCGCACTGATCTCGGCCGTCCATCTGTCCCTCATCTCGGTAGATCATTTCGGTAGATCCTAGTGGCCCGACTCGATCATCGACCGATCACCAGCAGCCACGAAGCCCAGGTCAGCACGATTGGCTCCGGTCCGGGGTCGATCCGGTCCCCCGGTAGCCGGTCCGGGGAGTTCGACGCAATGATCCGACCATCGGCGCTCACCAACGCTGCCGGCTGATCGATCTCCAGAAGCGCCGGTACGACCAGTGTCTCCAGACTCGAGATCGGGACGTCGGCGGCAACCACGCCAACCGCCAGACCCTGCGTCGTGACCGGAATCGACAGGGTGACCGAATACTCCGTCGTGCAGATGTAGTCGACATAGGGACCGGCAATCCGCCGCACACCGGTCCTGATCGGCGTCGCGTACCAGTCGGCGGTGACATAGTCGAAGAAGTCCGGGGCGGCGGGATTCGGATCGACTCGCAACGCCTCCGGCTTGCCGTGCGGACCTGTCCACCACCACTCGAGCCAGTGCGACATGTCCGTCAGCAGGTCGGGCGCGGTGATGATCCCGGCTCCGCCGACCAGTCCGGCATGGCGCTGCAGCAGGTCGAAGATGATCGGGCGGAGTCCGGCAAGGTCATCACTGTTCAATCGGTCGTCCGGGTCCGACACCAGTTCCCGGAACCGGTCGGCCAGTGGCCCGAGCGAGGTGAATATGCCATCGAGGGCTCCGCCGACGCCTGCCAGCACATCTGCACCGCGACGATTCCCGCCGGACCCAGGCAAATCCGCTGTTGCGGTGGCTGTGTTGGCCGAGTGTCGCGTCATCGGCCGCCGCCCGGCGACGCGGCGAATGCGGCACTGGGTGTCGACCGGTACATTTCCATTCGAAGTCGCACCAGACGAGCGGTGTCTGCCGCGATATGCCGCTCCACCTCGGCGCGCGCGCCATCGGCGTCGCCGCGATGAATGGCCTCCACGAGCGCCAACCTGGCCACCACACAAGCATGGTGTTCGGCGTCGGAAACGTCGAACCACAGCAGGTCCCCGACCTCTGCCTGCAGCCGCGATTCCTCTCTGGTCAGCCTGGAGGACTGCGCGCCCGCGGCGATCTGGATGCTGATCTGGGTGTCCGCACGCCGCCGTTCGTGCCCGCTCCCGGCCGCCCTGAGCCGTTCGATCTGAAGTCGTAGATCGGCAATCTCCTCCGGGGCGGTCCGCTCGGCGGCCAGCGCTGCCGCCATCCCGGAGATCGCCTTGCGGTGGTCGCCCAACTCGCGGAACTCCTGGACGCTGGTGTTGCGGATCCTGGTGGTCAGGGTGGTGGTCCGGGCAGCTTCCGGCGCCCGCACAAACGTGCCCCCGTCCCGACCGCGGCGCGTCAGCACGAGTCCCTGAGAACGTAGGACTGCCAGGGCCTCCCGGAGTGTCACGGTCGCCACCCCCAGTTGGTCGGCCAGGCTGATCTCGGTCGGGAACCTGGCGCCATCGGAGATCAGGCCAAGCTGGATGGCCCTGCCCAGCTGCTGCGCGATCTGATCCGCGCGACCTCCCCCGCCGTGCGGCAACGCCAGCACGGTGCGTGCGGTCACCGTGGTGAGGCCGCCCGCCCCCCTCGCGTTCTTCGCCACCGCCATCGATCCACCTCCGTTCTCCCGTCGAACGCCATCTGATCGTAACTTGACGACAAAACATCTGGGTATATATTTCACCCACACGACAGCCAGTCTAGGACCGAGGGAGGCAGTCGCCGGTGACCGCACCATCCCGCCCTGCCTCGTTCGACAAGGATGCCCAGGCAAGCCCGGCGGGCCAGCCGGCCGTCCGACTCGCCGGTCTGCGAAAGACTTTCGGCAAGATCGTCGCCGTTGACGGACTTGATCTGGAGATCGCCGATGGAGAGTTCTTCGCGATGCTCGGACCGTCCGGTTCGGGGAAGACGACAGTGCTGCGGATGATCGCCGGGTTCGAACGGCCGACCGACGGCCAGGTCTATCTGGGCGGGTCGGATGTAACCGGCATCCCGCCGTTCCGGCGGGATGTGAACACGGTATTCCAGGACTACGCACTGTTTCCGCACATGAACCTCTTGCAGAACGTCGGATACGGATTGCGCGTCAAGGGCGTCAAAGGCAAGGAGCGAGACCTGCGAGCGGTTTCCGCACTGGAGCAGGTTCAGTTGGGCGGGTACGCGACCCGTCGTCCGCACGAACTGTCCGGAGGGCAGCGGCAACGGGTCGCGTTGGCCCGGGCGCTGATCAACCGACCCCGCGTGCTGCTCCTCGACGAGCCGCTCGGTGCGCTCGATCTGCAACTGCGCCAACAGATGCAGGTCGAGCTGAAAGGCATCCAGCGGGAGGCCGGCATCACCTTCGTATTCGTGACCCACGACCAGGAGGAAGCGCTGACCCTGTGCGACCGGGTGGCCGTGTTCTGCAACGGACGGATAGAACAGGTGGGGACCGGCGTCGAGGTCTACGAAAGGCCGGTGTCGAGATTCGTCGCGAATTTCGTCGGTACCTCGACCATCGTCGACGGGGACCGGGCCAACGTTCTGTTCGGCGACCGACGCAGCCATGCGATCCGGGCCGAGAAAATCGGCATAGACACAGTGGATGATCGACGCAATCCCCTGTCCCCCAACGAGATGGCAGTTGCCGGAACGGTGCGTGAGGTCGTCTTCGCCGGGATCCACACTCGCTACCTGGTGGATGTCGACGGTCAGATGTTCACGGCGCTGGCCGCCAATGGCGCCCAGAATGCCGGTGGCGGGCCAGGACGCGGCCAGACCGTGCGGCTCCGGTGGCGCCGCGATCAAGTAGTCGCGCTGCGAGATTGAGCCACTTCCGACGCGACAGACCAATCCGCGCCAGAACCTGGCCGGCCCAACGAAACCGAAAGGCATGCGCATGAGGTTGACCAGGCGAAAGATGATGGCGGCGATCGGGACGGCAAGCATCGTCCTGCTCGCCGGATGCGGCAGCTCCAGCAGCACCTCGACGAGTCCGTCGAACCAGCCCACAACGACAGACGGCGCGTCCAGCACCGCGGGCGCCGCCAACACCGCAGGCACCCCCAGTAGTGCGGCAACGGCACCTGCACCCGCCGGTGGCCCGCCCAGCGTGCCCATGGCGTCCGCCGTCGGCGCCGGCGAGGGTCAGCTCAACGTCATCGCCTGGGCCGGTTATGCCGAGAACGGGTCCAACGACAAGACCGTCGACTGGGTGCATCCGTTCGAGACGCAGACCGGGTGCAAGGTCAACGTCAAGATCGGGAACACCTCGGACGAGATGGTCGCACTGATGAAAACTGGCCAGTACGATGGTGTTTCGGCGTCCGGCGACGCGACGCTCCGGCTCATCTACGGCGGTGACGTCGCCCCGGTGAACACCGCGCTCGTACCCAGCTACAGCACCATTTCCGCCTTTCTGAAGAATCAGAACTTCAATTCCGTCAAGGGCCAGATGTACGGCATCCCACACGGGTGGGGTGCGAACGTGCTGATGTGGAATCCGGCCAAGGTGACCACCGCGCCGACCTCCTGGGGAGCGGTCTTCGACAAGTCGTCCGCCTACGCTGGCAAGGTCACCGCCTACGACTCGCCGATCTACATCGCCGACGCCGCGCTGTATCTGAAGGCCACCCAACCGGCCCTGGGCATCAAGGATCCGTACTCGCTCACCGAGGCCCAGCTCGACGCCGCTGTCGAACTCCTGAAGGGACAGAACAAGAGCATCAGCGAGTACTGGGCGGACTACACCAAGGAAGTGCAGTCCTTCGAGTCCGGCACCTCGGTGATCGGCACGGCCTGGCAGGTGATCGCCAACACGATCAACGGTGATGGCAAGGTCAAGGTCCAATCCATCGTGCCCAGCGAAGGGGCGACCGGCTGGTCGGACACCTGGATGATATCCGCCAAGGCGGCTCATCCGAATTGCATGTACAAGTGGATGGACTACATCACCTCCGCAAAGGTCAATGCCCAGGTCGCCGAATACTTCGGGGAGGCACCGGCTCAGGCGAAGGCCTGCTCGGAGACCACCGACAAGAACTTCTGCACCACCTATCACGCCCAGGATGCGGCCTACGCCAGCAAGATCGCCTATTGGACCACTCCGCGCACAGCGTGCGTGGACGGTTCCGGGTCCAATTGCACGGCCTATTCGGAGTGGCTGACCAAATGGCAGGAAATCAAGGGATGACCACCTCGCCGCGGACCCCGACCCCGGTCCGGGGCCGGCTGTCCGCGGCGCTGGCCGGCCGCCCGAGAACGAGGCTGGCGCTGCTGCTGGGCGCGCCGCTGCTGTGGCTCGTTGTCGCCTATCTCGGATCGCTTGCCGCCATGATGGTGTCGGCGTTCTGGTCGGTGGACGATTTCACCGGCAATGTCGTGCACACCTTTACCACCGCCAACCTGCGCACGGTGTTCGCTCCCGGACTTGCCTTGCAGATCGCCGCCCGGACCATCGGCGTGGCGGCGGCCGTGACGGTGTTGGACGCATTGATAGCCCTGCCGTTGGCGTTCTACATGTCCAAGGTGGCAACCCCGCGGGTGCGCACCGCGCTGATCGTGGCCGTGTTGACGCCGTTATGGGCAAGCTATCTGGTGAAGGCCTACGCGTGGCGAACATTGCTGGCGCCGGACGGCCCGCTGAGCTTCCTCACCGGCGGACACACCCCCGGGTACGGCCTGACGGCGACGACCGTGACGTTGACCTATCTATGGCTGCCGTACATGGTGATTCCTGTCTACGCCGGGTTCGAGCGGGTGCCCGATGCCCTCCTCGAAGCCAGCTCCGATCTGGGGGCGACGCCGGGCCGCACCATCCGATCAGTGCTGCTGCCACTGGTCTTCCCGGCCGTTGCCGCTGGGTCGATCTTCACCTTCTCCCTCAGCCTGGGCGACTACATCGCGGTGACCATCGTGGGCGGCAAGTCACAATTACTCGGTACGGTGATCTACGGCGACCTGATCACCGCGAACAATCAGCCGCTGGCGGCGGCGACCGCGTTGCTCCCATTGCTGGCGATCATCATCTACCTGTTCGCGCTGCGGCGCACCGGCGCCCTGGAGAACACCTGACCATGGATCTCATCCGATGCATCTGACAGCCAGGTTCACCGTCGTCCTCAAGGTCATCGTTGCGCTGGCCATGCTGTTTCTCTATGTGCCGCTGCTGCTGGTGGTGGTGAACTCGGTCAACCCCTCCCGGACGTTCGCCTTCCCGCCGTCCGGCGTGACGTTGAAGTGGTGGTCGGCAGCCTGGAACGCCGATGGCCTGCTGGAGGCGTTCTGGACCAGTGTGAAGGCAGGCCTGGGCGCCACGGCCATCGCCCTGTTGCTGGGCACTGCTACAGCATTTGCCGTGCAGCGCTACAAGTTCTTCGGGCGGGACGCGGTGAGCTTCCTGGTCGTGCTGCCAATCGCGCTACCCGGCATCGTCACCGGGATTGCGCTGAATGCCGCGTTTCGCAATGTGCTCGGTCCGTTGGGCATCGGGCTGGGTCTGACCACGGTGATCATCGGGCACGCGACGTTCTGCGTTGTCGTGGTCTTCAACAATGTCCAGGCGCGGTTGCGACGCATGAACACCTCGCTGACGGAGGCTTCCGGTGACCTCGGCGGGACCGGTTGGCAGACCTTCCGGTTGGTGACCTTTCCCGGGGTGCGATCGGCGCTGCTCGCCGGTGCCCTGCTGGCTTTCGGGCTCTCTTTCGATGAGATCGTCGTGACCACCTTCACCGCCAGCCCGACCGTGCAGACCCTGCCGCTGTGGATCTTCGCGAATCTGTTCCGGCCGAATCAGGCCCCGGTCATCGATGTGGTGGCCGTCGTCCTGATCGTCCTTGCGGTGCTGCCGGTCTGGCTGTCCCAAAAGGTCGGCGACGGCGCGGGTTCGGGCCGGTTCTGACAGTTCCGACCCGCGCCCGGCGGTGGTCTGCCAGATCAGTCCTTGACCCAGACGGAGACATGCGATCCGCTCGCCTCGGACAGCGGCGTCTGGTCCCAGTCCGCCCAGCGGTCGCGCAGTCGGAGGCCCGCCAGCCGGGCCATCAGGTCAAGTTCGGTGGGCCACGCGTAACGGAACGGCGTGGACGAGCGCTCGATGCTGCCATCGGCCAGGGTCGTCGTGTGGTGCGACACGAGCCCCTGGGCGACGACGTCGTACTCATCCACCCCGACGTGCGTCTCGGTCACGTCGAATGCGACGTAGCGTTGACCGGGCGGCAGCAACCGCAGCGCCGGGATCATCGTCTCGACGACAAAGGCACCGCCGGACACCAGGTGTCGCGCGGCGTTGGCGAAGCAGGCGACCTGGGCGTCCTGCGTCGTCAGATTCATGATCGTGTTGAAGACGAGGTAGACGACATCGAAACTGCTGCGGACGTGCTCGGTCGTCATGTCACCGACCACTACGGGAATGCTCGCTTCGTCGCCGCCGGGCTTGGCACGCAGCCGGGCGAGCATCGCGGAAGACAGCTCGATTCCGGTGACGGCGACGCCGCGCGCGGCCAGCGGCAGGGCGACCCGGCCGGTCCCGATTGCGAACTCGAGAGCGTGGCCGCGCGGGCCGGCGAGCTGGGTGAGCAGGTCGATCCCGGCGTCCGGCAATGGAGTGAGACCGTCGTCGTAAGTCCTTGCGACCGCTTCATCGAACCGGTTCGTCAACATTGGCCGACTCTAGCCACGCCCGGACCCACGACTCCAACGGTTTACGCCGGCCCCGCCACGACCGCAGACAGGAAGCATTGCGGCGCCAGAGTGAGCAAATGGGTCATCGTGTTGAGAACTTCGATCCTGGCGCGCCGACCGCTCCCGCGCCGGCGAAGATGGGACGTCACGTCCATGCCAGCGGTAGCCTCGCGTGGTGACATCTCCGGCGGTCGAGCCGTTCGCCTCCGGCCTGCTCGTCGTCCGCGACGGCGCGCAGATTTACTGGGAAACCAGCGGCAATCCTGACGGCGTACCGATGCTCTGGCTCCACGGCGGCCCGGGCACCGGGCTACTGTCCGGGGGCTACCGCCGGGCGCCGGATCCGGATCAATGGCTGATCGTCGGGCTGGACCAGCGGGCCTGTGGTCGCAGCCGCCCACTCGCCACGGAGCCGGGCTTCGACCTGTCCACGTTGACCACCCAGGCGATGATCGCCGATCTGGAAGATCTGCGGGAGCACCTTGGCATCGAGAAGTGGCTGGTGGCCGGCGGATCGTGGGGCTCCTCACTGGCCCTTGCCTACGGAGAGACGCACCCGGACCGGGTCACCGGATTCGTACTGGTCGCGGTCACCACCAGCAGTCACGCCGAGATCCAGTGGATCACCGAGACCGTCGACCGCGTGTTCCCGCGGGAGTGGGAGGCCTTCGCCGCGGCATCCGGCGGCGTACCGGGCCAACGCCTGCTCGACGCCTATCTGCAGCGGTTGACCGATCCGGATCCGGAGGTGCGGTCGGCTGCCGCGACGGCGTGGTGCACCTGGGAGGACACGCACGTCTCACTGGACCCGGCCTTCCAGCCGTGGCTGTCCCGGCAGGACCCGCCGTTCCGCGAGCAGTTCGCGCTGCACGTGGTGCATTCCTGGTCCCACGGTGCATTTCTCGGCGAACATGGCGTGTTCGACGGCCTCGCCGCCGTCGCCGACCTGCCCGCGGTGTTGATCCACGGCCGGTTGGACATCAGTGGCCCGCTGGTCACCGCGTGGAAACTCCACAAGCGGTGGCCGGGCAGTCAACTCGTCATCGTCGAACACGAAGGTCACGGCGGCGAGGAGATGAGCGCCGCGGTGCGGCGGGCCTACGCGGACCTGCTCCCCCGGCTCGTCCACCTACCGCGTCGAGTCGATGGACAAGGTCCGAGAGATGTTCGTGGGTCCGGCTTGTCACCTTCCCGGGACCTCCGTCACCATTGAGGTCGCAGCGGCGGCACCTCCGGCGCTGGAATTGCGGCGCGCACCACGGCGATCAGGCTGTTGCGAAACTCGGCACGGTGTTCTGCGCTGATCCCGCTGCTCAGATTTCGTTCGACGTCCCGAAGCAGGCGACCGGCCTGTCGCATGTGTTCTGCACCTTTCGGGGTCAGCACCAGCGACCGGCGACGGCCACCCAGCGGGTGTTCTGCCCGGTCAACATAGCCGCGTTTCACCAGATGGTCGACCAGCTGACCAGCCGCCTGTTTGGTCACACCCAACTTCTCGGCCAGCAACGAACTGGTCAGATCCGGGGTGCGGACGATGACCAGCAGCGCGAACCCGTGCACCGGGCGAAGGTCGCCATACCCAGCGCCGTCCAGTTCGTGCACGAAACTGCCCAGCACCTCCTGGAAAGCCAGACCCAGGAGAAACACCAGCTCGTAATCATCCAGCGGATCGTCGGTCACCCGTTCAGTGTGCTTCCTGACAAGCCAGTTGACTTCGACCGACGCACCAACCTGGCAGTTGGTCCGGACACGAATGCTCTGTACCCGGACGGAAGTATTCCTCGACGTCCCGCTACTGCGACCACGGCGGTGACTGCGGGAACCCCGCCGACCGCCCGCGCTACTGCCGGCAGCGCAAAGCTGCCTACTGTCGGCAAAGGATGCGGATGCGTAGCTTGCGTTGTTCTGCCCTCCGGTGGCATGTCAACTCACAGCGAGGGTTTCACTACTTCGGTTCGTAGGCCAGGTTCGGCCGGAGCCAACGCTCCACCTCGGCGAGGTCCATACCGCGCCTTTCGGCATAGTCGACGACCTGCTCCTTGTCGACGCGCCCGACCGTGAAGTACCGAGAGCCCGGATGCGCGAAGATGAGGCCGCTGACACTGGCGGCCGGTGACATGGCAAATGACTCGGTGAGCTTCATGCCGATCCCGTCCGCACCCAGCAGGTCGAACAGTTCCTGTTTGAGAGTGTGGTCCGGGCTGGCCGGATAGCCGAGGGCCGGCCGGATTCCGCGGAACCGCTCCGCGTGCAGATCCTCGAGCAGCGGCTCCGCGTCCGGCTCGAACCACTCCCTCCTGGCCTGCAGGTGGATGTGCTCGGCGAAGGCCTCGGCGAGCCGATCCGCCAGCGCCTTCACCATGATCGCCCGGTAGTCGTCCTGCTCTGCCTCATACTTCGCGGCCAGCACTTCGGCGCCGTGGATCGCGACGGCGAACCCGCCCAGGTGGTCCCCGGTGGGCGCGATGTAGTCGGCGAGCGACCGATTCGGTCGGGACTCGGGCTTTTCGGTCTGCTGCCGCAACATCGGGAAGCGGATGCCGTCGCCGGCACCGCTGAGCACGATGTCGTCGCCGTCGGCGAATGCCGGCCAGAAACCGTAAGCCCCATCAGCACGGAACGAGCCCTCGGCAATGATCTGGTCCAGCAACGCATTCGCGTCCTCGAACAGCTCCCGGGCCACCGGTTGCTTCAGGATGGCCGGATATTTCCCCTTCAGCTCCCAGGCCAGGAACAGGAACTGCCAGTCGATCATGGTGCGGAGTTCCTTGATCTCCGGGTGGACCACCCGAGCTCCGGTGAACGCCGGAACGGGCAGCTCGTCGAAGGGGACCTGTTCGCGGTTGACCCGAGTCTGCGCCAGGGTGAGCAGACGCTTCTGCTGCCGGTTCGCGTGTGCCTCCCGGAGGCGGTCCTGCTCCACCCGATTGTCCGCGTCCTGCTGCAGGCCCCTGACCGGATCCAGCAGGTTCGAGACCACCCCGACCACCCGGGAGGCATCGATCACGTGCACAGTCGAGCCCTGGTAGGCCGGAGCGATGCGCACCGCGGTGTGCTGCCGTGAGGTGGTGGCGCCGCCGATCAGCAACGGCAGGGTGATACCCCGCCGCTGCATTTCGGTTGCCACATTGACCATCTCGTCCAGCGACGGGGTGATCAGTCCGGAGAGCCCGATGGCATCGGCACCTTCGGCGATGGCGGTGTCCAGAATCTTGGCCGCCGGCACCATCACACCGAGATCGATGACACGGTAGTTGTTGCAGCCCAGCACGACCCCGACGATGTTCTTGCCGATGTCGTGCACGTCGCCCTTGACGGTCGCCATCACCACCGTTCCCTGGCCGCGCTCGTCGTGGGCGCGACCTTCCAGCTTCGCCAACTCCTTCTCGGCGGCCATGAAAGGCTCCAGGTAGGCCACGGACCGCTTCATCGCCCGCGCGCTCTTGACCACCTGCGGCAGGAACATCTTGCCCGCACCGAACAGGTCACCGACGATCTTCATACCGTCCATCAGCGGCCCCTCGATCACCTCGAGTGGGCGGGCCATCTGGAGCCGGGCTTCCTCGGTGTCGGCCTCGATGAAGTCCACCACCCCGTGCACGAGGGCGTACTCCAGCCGCTTCCCGACCGTTGCCTCCCGCCAGGACAGGTCCACCGTCCGCTCGGTCGCCGACCCGGTGACCGTCTCGGCGAACGACACCAACCGGTCGGTGGCATCCTCCCGTCGGTCGAACAGCACATCCTCGACGAGTTCCAGCAGGTCGGCCGGAATGTCCTCGTATACGACGAGTTGGCCGGCGTTGACGATACCCATGTCGAGGCCGGCCTGTATCGCATAGAACAGGAACGCCGAGTGCATCGCCTCGCGCACCACGTCGTTGCCGCGGAAGGAGAACGACAGGTTGGAGATGCCGCCCGAGATATGGACTCCGGGGCAGCGTTGTTTGATCAGTGGCAGTGCCTCGAGAAATGCTTTGGCATAACCGTTGTGCTCACTGATGCCGGTTGCCACCGCGAGAACGTTCGGATCGAAGATGATGTCCTGTGGCGCAAATCCGGCCTGCTGCGTCAGCAGGTCATAGGCGCGGCCGCAGATGGACACCTTGCGCTCCACGGTGTCGGCCTGGCCTTGCTCGTCGAAGGCCATCACCACCACACCCGCGCCGTAATGATGGATGCGGCGAGCCTGCTTCAGGAACGACTCCTCGCCCTCTTTCAGGCTGATCGAGTTGACAACTCCCTTGCCCTGGACGCATTTCAGACCCGCTTCGAGCACCGACCAGCGGGAACTGTCGATCATGATCGGCAGCCGTGCGACCTCCGGTTCGGTGGCGATCAGGTTCAGGAACGTGGTCATCGCCTTCTCGCTGTCCAGCAGGTCGGCATCCATGTTCACGTCGAGCAGGTTGGCGCCCCCGCGCACCTGTTCCAGCGCGACATCAACTGCGCCCTGGTGGTTGTCGGACTCGATCAGTCGGCGGAATCGCTTCGAGCCGGTGACATTGGTCCGCTCGCCGATCATCACGAACCCGGTGTCGCGTCCGATGGTGAACGGTTCGAGGCCGCTGAATCGGCTGTCACCGGACGGCTGGACCAGTTGGCGAGGCGGCAGACCGTTGACCGCGGCGGCGATCGCCTCGATGTGGGCCGGAGTGGTGCCGCAGCAGCCACCGACGATGTTGACCATGCCCGAGCCGGCGAATTCGCCCAGCATGCCGGCGGTCTCGGCCGGTGTCTGGTCATAGCCGCCAAAGGCGTTCGGTAGTCCGGCGTTGGGGTGGCAGGCGACATAGGTGTTCGCCAGTTTCGCCAGTTCGGCGACGTGCGGCCGCATCTCCTGCGCACCCAGTGAGCAGTTCACGCCGACGACGAGCGGGTTGGCGTGCTCGATGGCACTCCAGAACGCCTCTACCGTCTGGCCGGACAACGTGCGCCCGCTCAGATCGACGATGGTGACCGAGATCCACAGCGGGAGGTGCGGCGCGACTTCGTGTGCGGCGGCGATCGCTGCCTTGGCGTTCAGAGTGTCGAAGATGGTCTCGATGAGCAGCAGGTCGACCCCGCCATCGGCCAGTGCCCGGATCTGCTCGACGTAGGCGGCCCGCACGTCGTCGAAGGACACTGCCCGGTAGGACGGATCCTCCACCCGCGGGGACAGTGACAGTGTCACGTTCAACGGACCGATCGATCCGGCGACGAACCGTCCACCGAATTCGTCGGCGGCCTGCCTGGCCAGGCGCGCACCTGCCAGGTTCATCTCCCTGACCAGGTCCTGCAGAGCGTAGTCGGCCTGGCCGATGCTGGTGGCTGTGAAGGTGTTCGTCGTGGTGATGTCAGCGCCGGCCGCCAGGTACTGGCGGTGCACGTCCAACACGACGTCGGGCCGGGTCAGGTTGAGCAGATCCGGGTCGCCGGTGACGTCGCGGGCATGGTCGGGCAGGATCGCGCCGAGGTAGTCCTCTGCAGTGAGGCCGGCCCCCTGGAACATGCTTCCCCACGCGCCGTCGAGCACTGCGACGCGCTGGTCGAACAGCGCGCGGAGGGCGGCTGTACGGTCTGGGTGTGCGGTGTCGAGCATCGGCGAGCCTCCGAATCGGAGGCGCCCTTGCTACTGGAAAAAAGACCGAGCGTGGCGGATATACATCCGTCGCAGCGCCCCTCGACCTCGGTCGCCGATAATACCGCACCAAGGGTCGATGCGTGGCCCGCTCCGGCCGGGTGCGGCGTGTTTCGGCAGCTCCTGGGGCTGTGGCCTAATCGGCGGCGTTCGATGCCCCCCGCGACATGGCGGCCTCCCGCACCGAGCGGTTCCGGTCGATGTCGTTCTCGATCCGATCCAGCAGGTTACGCAGGTCGTCCTTGTCGTAGCCGGCCGGCAGCTCACGGGAAAGCAAGGCGACAATCTCTGCCTGGGTGTCCAGCAGCACGCCGTGATCCTCGTCGAACCTCGTGGCGGTCGTGCCGGTTGGGTCCCGTCCCTCCACGACCGTCAGCATCGTCGTGATGGTGTCCAGGTCAGGCAGGTCGTTCATGATGTCCTCAGCCGTCGAATGATGCGCGCCAGGTCATTCTGGGACGCACCCCGAATGCTAGGGCATGTGCCTAGGCCAACTGGCTGCGATACAGGTGCGGGACGCCGTTGCGGCCGATGGCGAACCAGACCAGCGATCCGACGAATGGAAATGCGATCACCCCGGCAATCCAGACGAGGCGGCCGGCACCTGTCAGCTGGTCCGACCTGACGATCGACCGGATGGCGGCGATCAGCAGAGTCAACAATGCCAGCAGCGCGGTGACGTAGAAGGCAACGGCCCCGACGGCGGCCGTGGAGGAAAGTGTTGATTCACTTGCGATGTGCGAGGCTGCGGTGGTCATTCCGCGATCCCTTCTTCGATGTCCGCCTGACTTCGTTCCTCCAGGAGAGGGCGCCGGCGGATCTGGTGATACCACCCTCCCGGCGGCAACCGGTCGCGCACATCGTCACTTCGTAGCAGCCTGTCCAACGAAAGTCGCGGGCCGATGGCACCGGCCGCCGCCGGTGTCAGGCGTCGCCGCCCAGCCCGCCACGGGCCCGGCTGGGGTTCACCGGTCGCGGGTTTTCGTCCGGGGGGAATTCCGCCCGTACTCCGAGCAGCCTGATCGGCCGGTCGTGGTCGAACCTCTCGATGATCTCCAGGGCTGCAGCGGCGAGCACATCCGGGTGCTGGGAGGGCTGCGCCAAGCGGGCGCTGGCGGTGGTGGTGACGAACGGCTTGAACCTGACCTTGACACCGACCCGCACGGTGTGACGGCCGTCGATCAGCACGTCGGCGCTCACCTGCCTGGCCAGCTTCTCGATCTCCGTCCTGACGTCGGCCCAGTCGACGAGATCCTGCTGGAACGTCGTCTCCCGGCTGCGGGACCTCGGAACGTAGGCGGTGCCGATGATGTCGGTACGGCCCTGGCCGCGGGCGATGCCGACGTATCGCGGACCCATCGTGGGCCCGACCTGCCGGCCCAGCTCGTGCGGATCGGCGGCGGCCAGCTGGTCGACCGTCGCGAACCCCAGCTCGGCGAGCTTCCGGGCGGTCTTCCGGCCGATCCCCCACAGCGCATCTGTCGGTCGGTCCCCCATCACCTCGAACCAGTTGGCCGCGGTCAGCGTGAAGAAACCCCGCGGTTTACCGAAGTCGGTGGCCATCTTGGCACGCAGCACGTTGTCACCGATGCCGACCGAGCACCACAGCCCGGTCCCGGCCAGGACCGCCTGCTGGATCTGGCGGGCAAGAGCATCGGGATCGTTGGTGGCGGATCCCAGGAATGCCTCGTCCCAGCCCAGCACCTCCACCACCAGCGGGAGTTCGGAAAAGTCCCGCAACAGGGCCATCACCTGCGTCGACGCCTGCTCGTACGCCGGGCGATCGTGGGGAAGGAACACTGCATCCGGACATTTTCGCGCCGCCACCCGCATCGGCATGCCCGACCTGACCCCGAAGGCTCTGGCTTCGTAGGACGCCGTCGCGACCACGGCCCGCTGGGTGGGATCGCCGGCACCGCCCACTACGACCGGGAGACCGACCAACTCGGGCCGCCGCAGCACCTCGACAGCAGCGATGAACTGGTCGAGGTCGACGTGCAACACCCACGGTCCCTGGGTCACCGGCAAATTGTGCCCGATCGGTTGGCTACCTGATCAAGCCGTTCAGCCCGCAGGCGTTGACCGATCGGCTCATGGCTTACCTCCAGTACCGCCTGCTGTTGCCCAGCCGCGGGGAGATCAGTCAGGAAGCCGTCGATCTGGCGGAACGCTCGGAACCGCCAGAGCCGCCGCGCAGCGCTACCTGACGGCATTGGTCGACGCCGGGCAGGCCACCATTGGGCTGCGGTACGGATCCACCGGCCGCCGGAACACGAATATCTGTCCCTGCCCTGAGCGACGACTGTCAAGTGCGCGGTCCGAACGTGCGCGCACCGGCGGGCCCGCTCGGGCCGGAAACTCTCAGGGTCCGACCCAATGTCCCGGTCGGGACAGGGCGGCCGGAAACCTGGTCTCCGCATTCCCGTTGGCCGCGTTGAGCTGGAACTGGGTCAAGAAGATGCACTCGGACAGGTCGGCGCCGGCCAGCTCGGCCGCCCGCAGGTCGGCACCGATCAGATCTGCCATTCGTAGGTCGGCACCGCGCAGATCCGCCCCGATCAAGTAGGCCCCGCGCAGATCGGCGCCTCGCAGGTCCGCACCGGCCAGCTTGGCCCCGATCAGATCGGCTCGCGAGAAGTTCTTCCGGCGGGGCGCTTTCGGCTGGCGAAGGACGGTCCCTCGCACCAGCTCGCTGGTCCGCTTCAGCAACTCGTCGACGAGCTGCCGGTGCCCAGCCACGTCCGTTGCAAGAAGCTCGGCCGGCCCGGCGGCGGTCAGGTGCAGGGTCGTCTCGCGCGCGATGGTGATGGCGGAATGCAACGGTGCGGCCGGCGACCAGGTCAGGGCCTCCCCGAGGTACCAGAGCAGTTCGTGCAGCTGCCGCATGAGCGGGAAGACCTGGAACATCCGGGTTGCGGTATCCGGGGCCTGCCGCCAGTCCCGTCCGCCGAAGGTGACCTGCGAGACCTGCTGTCCGGCACCGAAACAGTCGTAGACGGTGCAGCCGGCAAACCCCTGCGTCCGCAGCCTGCCGTGGATGCCGCACCGAAAATCCGGTTCCAGATTGCGGCACGGCTCGCCGGCATCCTTGTCCATCGCGAAGTCGGCCGAGGCCGTGAACGCCAACGCCACACAGCAGAGCCCGAAGCAGTTCCGGCAGTCCGCCAGCAGGTTCCGGCGGGGCTCCGGGCCGCTCGGCCAGGGTTCGTCAGGTCGGGACATGTCGTTGATGGTGCCTGGAAGCCGCCCGATGCACACGTCCGGGTGATCGGCACCGGTCCAACGGCGAGGCGATTAACGGGGAGGGCCGCGGGTAGGGAAAGGTAGTCGGCGGCCCGAAACGAGGGCCCCGGCGCTACGAGCTGCCGGACCGGCGTCGATGGGTGGGGGTGAGATGCAGTGCCCGAAGCAGATGACCTCGCTGCCGAGCAGGATTTCATCTCCGTCCTGTACCGGCGGCTGGACCGGATGCGCGAGGAGACCATCCGGCTGCGGGACACCTACCTTCGGGACAGTGACGGGACCCCTGGCGGCCGGGTGCAGCGGGACATCGCCTACGCCGGTCACGCCCGGACGCTCATCGATCTCAACATCGCAGAGGACAGGCTGTGTTTCGGCCGACTGGACTACCTCGACGGCGACTTCATGCACGTCGGCCGGATGGGGATCTTCTCCGAGGACGAAGATCGGCAACAACTGCTGATGGATTGGCGGGCGCCGTCGGCCCGGCCCTTCTACGTGGCCACCGCGGCGGCACCGTTGGGTCTACGGCGCCGGCGGCACCTCCGGATCCACCGGCGAGTGGTCGAGTCGGTCTCGGACGAATACCTCGACCTGACCGGCCTGGCCCCCGACGATCCGGCGCTCGCCGCGCTGAGCGGCGCAGGTTTGACCGGTGAGGCCGCGCTGCTGGCCGCCCTGAACGCGCCCCGTACCGGCCGGATGGGCGACATCGTCGAGACCATCCAGGCCGAACAGGACCGGATCATCCGTGCCGACAGATCGGGCATCCTGGTGGTCCAGGGCGGCCCCGGCACCGGGAAAACCGCTGTCGCACTGCACCGCACGGCCTACCTGCTGTACACCTACCGCGATCAACTGGCCAACCGCGGAGTACTGGTCATCGGACCCAACCGGACGTTCTTGAACTACATCGGCCAGGTGCTCCCGTCCCTCGGCGAAAACGCGGTCGTGCTGTCCACCGTCGGTGACCTGTTCCCGGGCGTTCGGGCGCAGCGGCTGGAATCGGATGCCGTCGCCGTCCTCAAGGGCCGACTGAGCATGGCCAAGGTGATCGCGAACGCCGTCCTCGACCGCCAGCGGATGCCGAAGGTGACGATCGAAGTCCGTTATGAGGGCGGCAGTCTGAGCCTGGACGCAACGTCACTGCGCAGAGCCCAGGAGCGGGCCTGGCAGTCGAGGTTGCCGCACAACCGGGCCAGGAACGTGTTTCTGAAGTCCCTCCTTGATCAGTTGGCCACGCAGGTCGCCCGCAGGCACCGGGAGGGGCTGTCCGCGGCCATCCCGCTCACCTCGGAGGACTTCCAGGACATCCGGCGGGAACTGCGGGCCGACGAAGACGTGCAGGCCGCGCTGACCGAGCTGTGGCCGGCATTGACCGCGCAGACGCTGGTCCGCGAGCTGTTCGGTTCCCCGATGCGGCTCCAGTTGGCCGCGCCATTCCTGACCGATGCCGAACGTGGGCTACTGCTCTGGTCGCCACCGGGTTCGTCGACATCGGTCGCGAGGTCGGCGGGCTATGAGTTCTCCCAGTCCGATGTGCCGCTGCTGGACGAGGCAGCCGAACTGCTCGGCCAGGACGACCGGCTGACGCTGGCCGAAGCCGCCCGTGACCGCGCGCAGCGCCAGGAGTACGCCCAGAGCGTGCTGGACATGCTCGGGAGTGACGGCGCCGACAGCGACTCGGCCGACGGGGACCTCACCGCAGTGGGTGATCAGCCGTTGGTCGGCATGGTGACGGCCGCAGACCTGGTCGAATTGCAGGAGGACCGGGTGCTGCTGACCTCCACGGCCGAGCGAGCCGGAGCCGACCGGGAATGGACCTACGGTCACGTCGTCGTCGACGAGGCGCAGGAACTCTCTCCGATGGCCTGGCGGATGGTCATGCGCCGTTGCCCGGTGAAGTCGATGACCCTGGTCGGGGATCTCGCCCAGACCAGCGACGCCGCCGGCGCCTCCTCCTGGGGCAGCGTGCTGCGACCGTATGTCGGCCGCGACTGGCGCTTCGAGGAGCTGACGGTCAATTACCGGACGCCCACCGAGATCACCGTGATCGCCGACCGGGTGCTGGCCGCGATCGACCCGCGGCTGACGGCTCCGACGTCGGTCCGGTCCACCGGGGTGGAACCCTGGTGGCTGTCGGCCGAATCGGCGGACATGGTCGCCCAAGCGGCCGAGCTGGCCGCGGCCGACGCGGCCGGAGCAGGTGAGCAGCACCTCGCCGTCCTTGTGCCGGAGGCGTTGTACGACGACGTGGTCCAGGCGGTGTCGGCCAGGGTGCCCAGCGCCGGTTCGGCCACCGACGTCGACAACCCGGTGGTGGTGCTGAAGGTGCGGGATGCCAAGGGACTGGAATTCGACTCGGTGATTCTTCTCGAGCCGGACCGGATCGTGGCCGAGTCGGCCAGGGGTCGCAACGACCTGTACGTCGCGATCACCAGGGCTACCCAGCGCCTGGGGGTGATCTACAGCGGCCGACTGCCATCGTTCGCCGTTCCCGCCGAGGAGCCGGCCGCCGGGCTCTGGTGAGACGTGTCAGAGTTTGAGGACCTTCAGCACCGCAAGTACCCTGCGGTGGTCGGTGTCCGCGGGTGGCAGGTCCAGCTTGGTGAAGATGCTGTTCACATACTTCGCCACCGCGCTTTCGCTGACCCGCATGCCCAGCGCGATCGCGGAGTTGGAACGGCCTTCCGCCATCAGTCCCAGTGTCTCCGTCTCCCGCGGCGTGAGCTGCTCCAGGGGGTCGCTGCGCCGCCGGATCAGCAACTGCGCCACCACCTCCGGATCCAGGGCAGTGCCGCCGCCGCACACCCTGCGCAACGCATCGACGAAGTCCGCAACGTCCGCGATCCGGTCCTTCAGCAGATAGCCGACGCCACCGTGAGAACTGGCCAGGAGCTCCCCGGCGTACCGCTCCTCGACGTATTGCGACAGCACCAGGACCGCCAGCGTCGGATGCGCGCTACGCAGGGCCAGCGCGGCGCGAATCCCCTCGTCGGTGTGCGTCGGGGGCATCCGGACGTCGACGACCGCGATATCCGGATCGGTCTCCCCCACAACGCGGAGCAGACCGTCGGCATCCCCGACAGCCCCGACCACTTCGCAGTCGGCGGCCTCGAGCAGCCGCACCAGCCCCTCCCGGAGCAATACCGAGTCCTCGGCGATCACCACGCGCACGACCGGCCCACCTCAATCCGATGCCGTCCATCCTCCTGTGGTGACGGCAGCTGGAGCGTAACCCAGCCGCCCGAGCACATCCTCGACCAATTGCGCAGCAAACGGCACCAGGTAGAAATGGTCGCCGGGAAAGACTCTCAGATCGAAGCGACCGCAGGTGGCACGAGACCACTCGCGCGCATCCGCCGGCGAGCACCCCGGGTCGGCGTCCCCGCTGTAGGCGACGATCGGTGCTGCCAGCCGATCGACCCGGTCCCTGCGATGGTCGACGAGCAGGCGATAATCCGCCCGCAGCACACCGAGCAGCATTTCCCGCATTTCCTCGACCGCGAAGATATCCAACTGCGCGTTACCCAATTCCTTCAGGTGGGCGATCAGCTGGTCGTCGTCGACGAGGTGCAGTCCGCGGCCGTCGGATCGATCCGGTCCCCATCTGCCGGACACGAACAGCTGACGCGGCAGGATCCCGTGGGTGGTTTCGAGGCGGGCGGCGGTCTCGTAGGCCACCAGCGCTCCCATGCTGTGCCCGAACAGGGCAATCGGCCGAGGGGTCAGGGTGAGCAGGGCCCCGGCGATTCCCGCAGCGAGGGCGTCGATCGATGAGGCGAACGGTTCGGCGAGCCGGTCCTGCCGGCCCGGATAACATACCGAGACCAGCTCGATGTCCGATGGCAGCAGCTCCAGCCAGCTGCGATAGACCGTGGCCCCGGCGCCGGCGTGCGGAAAGCAGACAAGGCGAAGTCGCGGGGCCGGCACCGGCCGGTAGACCCGCAGAAATCCTGGACCGGACATCTTTTCCTACCCCTCCCGCACCGGTTGTTCGGCGCCCACCGGCGCCCAACCGGTGACGCTGACATCGAACGGCGTCGGCCCCAGCATCGCCACTGCCGCCAGATGACCGGGCGCCGAGGGGATGTCGCGAACCCAAGCCCGGCAATCGCCCCCCGCCGGCGGCAGTGTCAGCAGGAAGCTGCCGCAGTCGGAGGCCACCGGCAATCGAAGAGTCTGATCCATGCGCAATCCAGCCGCCTTTCCCGCGGCCTCCTTGCGGGTCCAGTAGCGGACGTAGTGCCTTGACTGCAAGGGTCCCGGCGAGGAGGCCACCGCAGTGGCCTCGGCCGGCAAGAAGAATCTCCCGGCCAGCGCCGAGGCCGGCAGCGTGTCCGGAAATCTCTCGAGATCGACGCCCACCGGTGCATCGTTCGACACCGCCAGCAGCGCGAGATCCCCGGAATGGGACAGGTTGAAATGGATATCGAGGTCGGCCAATTCAGGTTTCCCCCATTGCCCGGCCCGGAATGTCAGCTCAGCCGGTTGCAGGTTGCATGCCGCGGCGAGAATGACCCGGGCCGCGCCGTGGGACAGGGCGAATCGCCGCTGCAGGTCGGCTGTCCGGAATCGGGACATTCTGGTCCGCTCCCGCGGATCCAGGTAGCTCACGCACTCGCCGAGGTTGCCGTCGCCCGCGGCCAACGGAATCTCCCACACCCTCACCCGTGGCATGTGCGGTCCACTTCTGTCCCCGGCCTTGTCATCCCTGGTGGGCCTCGGCCATCGCGACCGCGATCTTCCGAGGTCCGGTATACGGCTCCCGGGCGTGCGCGGCGGTCATGTTGTCGACGATCAGCACATCGTCGAATTGCCAGGGGAAACGTACCGTGGCGTCCCGGTAACACTGGCGCAGGTGACTCATCACGTCGTCGGGAATCGGCCCGCCGTCCCCGTAGTAGGTGTTGCTGGGCAGGTCCTCCGGTGCGAACAGCTCCAGCAGTCCGTCCCTGACATCGGGAGCCAGCGTGCTCACGTGGAAGAACGTGGCGTGGTTGAACCACACCGACGCACCGGTCACCGGGTGGGTGTGAACAGCCGCCCTGACGGCCCTGGTCCGCAGGCCCCCGCTGCCGACCCATTCGCACGAAATGCCGTGGTCGGCACAGTAGGCCTCGACCGCCGCGGGATCTTCGGTATTGAAGACCTGCTTCCAGGACACGCCGAACATACCGTTGAAATTGCGGACGACCATCCATTTGCGATCGGCGAACTCCTGCCGCACCGAAGGATCGATGGCTTCGTATACTTTTCTGATGTCAGCCAGGGGCGTGGCCCCGAGGGTGGCCGGTGGTTGCAGGCAGTGAAAATACAACTTCAGCGGCCACGAGGCCTGGTAGGAATTCTCGTTGTGCAGGAAAATCTCTTCACTCGGCGGATAGTCGGTGGAGGTATAGACCTGCCCCTTGATGGTGCTTCTGGGCGACGAGCGCTCGGTGTAGGTCAACGGGGCACCGGAGACCGCGCGAACCACGGCGTCGAAACCGTCGACGCCCCCGATGTCGAATCCACGGAGCAGCACCGCACCGTGCTCGACGAGCCGCTGCCGGATCTGGGCTCGATCCCGACCGATCCGGTCGAGGACATTCGTTGCAGGATCGTCGTTCTCCACCACGAACGGCAAAGTCAGCTGATCCAGAGCAGGTACGGTCATCGTGATTCCAGCCCTTCTGCAGGTGCACCTCTGACACGGCACCGCGTCCAAGTGAACCGGGAGTGGTTCGCGATGACCAGCATCGAACACGTTTCTATAGCTGGCCTATCACGATGCCGGCCGGCGGCAATGGCGCCGACCCCGGGCCCGGGGGCGGCCTGACACGTCCACCGCAGTGGTGCTGGGTACACCCGAATTCGGAATCCTGCGCCATGGCCGGGCGTCGGCCTCCGTGGCTACAGTTGCCGAATGACTACGGCTGAGAAGGTTCCGCCTACCGGGCGAACGGTTCTCGGCCGGGTCTTGCGGGCCCCGGTCAGTTGCGTGGCCTGGCGCCGCACCGCTCAGGTGGTCGCCGGGTTACCCATCGCCCTACTGGCCTCGTCCGTCGTTTGGACTCTGGGCGTCTGCGTGGTCATCCTTGCGGTCACCGCTGTGCTGGCGGTGCCATTTCTGGCTGCATTGTTCGGCTGCAGCCGTACCTTCTCGCAGTGGCAGCGTTCCCGGGTACAGGGATTCGTCGGCGACCCGTTGCCGGCACTACCACCGACAGCTGCGGCGGGTGATGGGGGCTCGTGGCTCCGGCGACTCGGGGCGCAAACCCGCGACGCTGCCAGCTGGCGGCAGGTCGGATACCACGCGCTGACGCTGTTCAGCAGTCCGATCAGCGTGGTCATCGTCATCGGCTGCTGGACGGTCGGCGCGATGGCCGGCACGATCGCGATCTACGCCTGGTCACTGCCGGAGCGCATCTTCCTTGATCTCCCACTGCACAACGCCGGATTTCTGGCGCTGGTCACGGTGGCCGGGGTGCTGCTGTTCCTGGCCGCCCCGTGGGTGGCCGAGCTGGCCGCAGCGCTGGACCTGCTGTTGATCCGTTCGATGCTCTCGCCCACCCACGTGCAGGAATTGGCTCAACGGGTGGAATCGCTGTCAGAGAGCCGCGCCGATGTGATGGACGCCGCCGATGCTGAACGCCGGCGGCTGGAACGAGATCTGCATGACGGCACGCAGCAACGTCTGGTTTCCCTGGCGATGAATCTGGGGATGACCCGGACCACGCTGGTCGACGTTCCCGAACACGTCCGCGGGGCAATCGAGGATGCGCACGAGGAGGCCAAGCTGGCTTTGTCGGAGTTGCGGGACTTCGTCCGCGGGTTGCATCCAGCAGTGCTGGACGACCTCGGTCTGGATGCAGCCCTGTCCGGCATCACCGCCCGGTCCCCCGTGCCTGTCCGTCTGCTGGTCGATCTGCCCGTACGGCCACCGCGTGCGGTGGAAACCGTTGCCTACTTCATCGTTTCCGAGGCGCTGGCCAATGTCGCCAAGCATGCCAAGGCCACCAGGATCGACGTGGTGGTCGAACAGCTGGGTCCGCAATCCGTTCAGGTGATCGTGTCCGACAACGGCGTGGGCGGCGCCGATGCCGACCGCGGAACCGGTCTGCGCGGGCTCGGCCAGCGGGTCAGGGCGCTGGATGGATCCATCACGGTCGAGAGCCCGGTCGGCGGACCGACCCTGTTGACCGCTGTGCTTCCCTATCGCTCGTGACCTTCGTCCATATTCGACATGAATTGCATACTCCGGGAGTCGAGATGTCCATTCGCAATGCAGAACCGGCAGTGATCGCCCCACACCGTCAATGGCTGACGGTCGGGATTGTCGTCACCGTTATCGCCGTGACCGTCGGCGGCTTCTTCCTCTACCGATCTCTCGCCGGCTCGAAACCTGCATCCACCGAGCAGCACACGGACAGCTACACACATCCGATCTCCTTGCTCGTCGTCAAACGCGACTCCGGCAATATCGCAGTTTCGGCCGGCGACGCCGGAAAGGTCACGGTGACCCAGAACGCGAAATGGGCTGATCAACGGCCGAACGTCACCCAGCAATGGACGGGCGACACGCTGACCATCACCGCTACCTGCCCGGACAAGAACAACTGCCAGGTCGAATTCGCCGTGACCCTGCCGGCCACCGCAGCAGTCCAAACCCAGGTGAGGAGTGGGGACATCAGCGTTGCCGGACTTGCCGGATCGCTCGACCTGTCCAGCACCACCGGCGAATTCACCGTCGCAGACGTCAGCGGACCACTGAGGATCGCCGGCGGATCGGGCGACGTCAAAGGTTCCGGGCTGCGTTCCACCGACGTCACTGCGCAGCACGAGACCGGCACCATCGACCTCGGCTTTGTCGTCGCCCCGCGTTCAGCCGCAGCCACCACCCGCGATTCCGGTGACGTCACCATCACGGTGCCGGCACTGACCGACGGCCATGGCGGATACAACGTCCAAGCCACCACCGGAAACGGCGACCGCAAGGTCGGCGTCACCCAGGACTCGAACGGGGCCTACTCGGTGAACGCCTCGACCGCGGACGGGGACGTGACGGTCAACTACGGCTGACCTGCGGTGCAGCAGTCCCGACCGGGTTCCCCGCGCGGGGGTCGCCGAGGCCGGCGGCAGCGCCGAGGCCTGGAGAGAATGCCGCCAGGGCGGACCCATCGGTCCGCCCTGGCTCTCTGGTTGTGCGTTGCACCAGCAGGCTCGAGTGATCCGGCAGCCTCCCACCAGGACCCCGCTACCTACACAGCAGGCCCGATCCCCTGCCCTTGCCCCTGCCGTTGCCCTACGGCCAACTCTCCGGCTGCGCCACACACCGGCAGTGCAACGCACCGGCAGTGCAACGCACCGGCAGTGCAACGCACCGGCAGGACAACACAATCGGTAGGACCATCCGTTGGCAGGACCAACCGTTGGCACAACGACACCCGGCACAGGTCTGGGCGCCGGCCGTCCCGGCCGCCGTTGGCGGAGCCCGCGCGATGGACGCTGTGAACTGACGGTCCGCAACGGTAGGCGGCCCGGGTGGTGTCACCGGGTCTTGTGACACCGCAAAGGCGGGCATCCGTCCCGGATGCCCGCCTTCGGTTGGTGGTCCGACTGCCGCTCCGCAGCCGTCGGACCATCTCAGTTGACGGATTCGGCCCGCTGCTGCTCCTGCACGGACCCGGACTCGGACTCCGCCGGGTCAGTCACTCCGCTGTCGATCGCGTCGGAACGTTGAGGCTCCCGCAGGCCATATCTGGCGTGCCACCGACGCAGCGGCGCCGGCGCCCACCAGGCGGCGGGGCCCAGCAAGGTCATCGTCGCGGGGACCAGCAGGCATCGAACCAGGGTGGCGTCGATGAGCACTGCGACGAACAGGCCCAACCCGATCTGCTGCAGCGCGCCGACCTTGGCCGCCGCGAAACAGGCGAACACGATCAGCATCAGCAGCGCCGCCGAGGTGATGATCCGGCCGCTTCGCTGCAAGCCGTGCCTGATGGCGGTATTCCCGTCCTCGCCGGCGTCGCGATATTCCTTGATCCGCGCCAGCAGGAAGACCTCGTAGTCCATCGACAAGCCGAACGCGAACGCGAACACGATCAGGATCATGTATGGGCTCAGCCCACCGACGGTCAGCGTCTGCAGCAAGCCCGACAACCAGCCGTTCTGGAACACCGCGGTGAGCACCCCGAACGTGGCGGCCAACGACAATGCACTTGTGACAATCGCTTTCAGCGGAATGATCACCGATCCGGTCATCAGGAACAGCACTACCAGCATGGCGAGGATGACAATCCCGGCCGCCAGAGGCAAGCCCGACTGCAGCCGGCCGTTCAGGTCGATCAACTGCGCCGCGTCGCCCGTCACCCAGGATTGGTAGCCGACCGGGCGATCGGCCCGCAGCCGTCCGACTAGCTGCTGGGCAGCGACACCCTGACCGTCCCCTTTCACCGCGAACACCGCGACGGACAGTTCCTGGTTGAGCGACTGGGCGGCCTCCACTCTGGTGACCTCGGGGTCGGACGCCCATTTTCCGGCATACGAGTCCAGCGTCGCGGTGTCGGTTCTGGCGACGATCTGCACCCCGGCCTGACTGGTCATGCCGAACCTGCTGTCAAGTACATCGGCCACCCGCACCGATTCCAGGGTTCGCGGGAGCCCTTCCAGCTGCGGGACCTTGATGACCACGCGCAGCAGCGGCAGAGCCATCAACAACAGGGCTGCGACGCAGCCCAGCATGACCACACCGGGGACCCGCTGGGTCATCCGGGCCAGCCGGGCGAAGAAACCTCGTTCGGCGTCGATCACCCCCGCCGGACGGTGCCGGCGACTCCTGGCCGGCTTGATCCATTTGCCCAGCAAGCCGAGCATGGCAGCGGTCAGGGTCAGTCCGGCGAGCATCCCGACGACAGCAGTCACCATTCCGGCGGCGGCCAGAGCCCGGAGTTCGGCCACGTCGAAGGCCATCAGCCCGGTGAGCGCGGCGGCCACGGTCAGGGCGCTGAACATGATGGTCCGGCCGGCCGTGCTCCAGGCGGCGCCGACCGCCTCCACCCGGACACCGGTCCGCGCCAGCTCGTCCCGGAAGCGGGCCACCAGCAGCAACCCGTAGTCAATGGACAGGCCGAGGCCGAGCAGCGTGATGACGGTGATCGCGTTCGCGTCGAGGGTGACGACACTGGACAGGCCCAGCAGCAGTCCGGTGGCGCCGAGCATCGTCGCGATGGCCGCCAGAGCGGGCAGGCCGGCGGCGACCACGCCGCCGAAAATGATCAACAGCAGCACGATGGTCAGCGGAAGGGAGTACACCTCGGCATTGCGCAGGTCGTCCTGCACCTGGGCATTGGCCTCGTCGCCGATCAGGTCACCGCCGCCGACCTGGATCGTCGACCCGGGCAGGGCGGAGGTCAGTTGCAGCAGGCGGGTCCTGGCATCGGTGAACGGCTGGTACTGCGAAGGGGCATTGGCCAGGACGACGGTGATCACGGCAGCCCGGCCGTCGATGGACACCTCCGGACCGGAGGCGGATTGGACGCCGGCAATCGCCGCCACCTCGGTGACGGCGTTGCCCAGCGCCAGTTTGACCGGTGCGGAGCCGGCGGCGATGTTGTCGACCACTGCGAAGAACTGCTCGCCGTGGTCGATGCCGGCATTGATCACCTTTTGCGCTGCGCCGGTCTCCGTCCCGTTAATCAGGGTCGTGTCGCCCATCTGGGCGAAGAGTGGGCCGATGGCAGCTGAACCGCCCGCCATGACGATCACCCACAGACCGAATACCATCCACCTTCGGTGGAAACACCACAATCCCAGTCGTTTTGTCATGGGATCAGCCTGACCTGGATTTGCATTCATGGCGGTAGCCCGTTCTCCCTGTTTTTGGTGGTGCTGGATACACCCCGGCCGGCAGATCAGTCGTTGTCGAACAGGCCGGCCTCGCGCTCGTCGGCAGCGGCCTGGCGTCCGCCAAAGGCCAGGACCGCGAGCACGGCAATGACGAACATCGCCCCGCCGACCAGCAGCATCGTGGTGCGGATACCGACCGCGTTGAGGATGACCCCGGCGGCGATCGCTCCGAGGGCGTTCGCACCCGAGGCCAGAAGTGTTGCGATGGAACCGATCCGGCCCTGCATGTCCTCCGGCGCGATCTTCATCGTGTAGACGATGCCGGCCACGTTCGCTACTCCCGCCCCGTACATGATGATTGAGAAGATCACCCCGAGAGCCACCGGCTGTTGAAAGAAGGCGATCGCCGTCATCAGGACGGTCCAGATGATGTTGACGCTCATGAAGATCCGCCGGATCCCGATGCGCCGCATGAAGAAATTGCTCGACAATGCCCCGAGCATCCCGCCGACGCCACTGGCCATCAGGATGAATCCGACCGTGCCGGGTGTGCCGCCGCTGCTCTGCACGATGACCAACAGCCCAAGTGCCAGCACCTGGAAAAGGATGTTGCTGGCGGCAATCAGGGACAGCGCCCGGCTCAGGTATTTCTGGCTGCGGACGAACCGGAATCCGTCGAGAAGATCGGCGATGATCTTCGGACTGTTCTCGTTCTGCCGCTCCCCCTGGAGATCCTTCTTGATGCAGATCAGGGTGATCAGCGAGAGGATATGGGCGACGACGGTGGCGCCGAAGGGCAGCCATCGGCTGACGCCGAAAAGGAACGTCCCGATGGGCTGGCCGATCAGCCCGGCAGCCTCGGAGCGGGCTTCGTTGGCACCGATAGCGGCGCCAAGTTGCTCGTCGTCGACGACCGTGAAGACCGCTGCCCGCTCGGCGATCACGTACATCTCGGTCAGCGACCCCTCCAGAAAGGCAATCACCATCAGCAGCGGCACCCACACGTGTCCGAGACCCACCGACAGCGCCGCCACACCGATCAGCACTACCCGACCGATGTCGCAGCCGATCATCACCCTCCGCCGATCCCACCGGTCCACCAGGACTCCGGCCGGTAGCTGGGTGACCAGGAAAGGCAGCAGCGCGGCAAAAGCCACGAAACTGGTGAGCGTCGGCGATCCCGTCGACCAGAGCACCACCAGGCTGTAGGCGATCGCGCTGATCCGAGATCCCAGAATGGAAATGCCGGCGCCGGTCCACAGCAGCAAAAAGCTCCTGTTCCGGCGCAACGGCGCCCCGGCCTGCTCGGGGCCTGCTGACTGCTCCACTGCTGTCATGACGTTCCGTCCCTTCGGTGGGTGCGGCTCCACTCCAGGACCGCCATTGCGCTGAACATCTTGTTGGTGGCCTGCCGGAAGGCAATGCTGGCTGGTCCGTCCAGAACCTCCGCCGACACCTCTTCACCCCGGTGCGCCGGTAGGTCGTGCATGAAGATCGCCGTCGGGCTGTGCCGCCACAATTCCTGGCCGACGCGGAAGGCATCGAAGACGGCGCGCCAGTCGGCGGTGGGCTTGGACGATCCGGTGGTCTGCCACCGGCTCGTGTAGATGACGTCGAGATCACCGGGCAGGTCGTCCATGTCATGCCGCTCGACCACCCTGGCCCCGCTGTGGAGCGCCTGCGACCGAGCCTGCACCGTGATGTCCGACGGCAGCCCGTAGCCCGGCGGCGTCCGCATCTCGAGCGTCACACCGACGCACCTGGTCAGCGCCAGCGCCAGCGCCGTGGCGGTGTTGTTGCCCTCGCCCACGTAAAGTACCCGCAGCTGGTCAAGGCGCCCGAAATGCTGCAGCAGCGTGGTCAGGTCCGCCAGCGCCTGGGTCGGGTGCTCGTCGGAGCTCATCGCGTTGATCACCGACATGGCGCCCTGCTGCGACCAGGCGCGCATGGTGGCTGGGTCCTCCGCGGTGCGCATGACCAGGATGTCGAGCATTCCGGCGAGCACGCGCCCGGTGTCGTCGTCGGTCTCGCCGGTGGCGATCTGCAGATCGTGCGGACCGAACGTGACGATGGTCGATCCCAGCCGCAGTGCACCGCTGGAAAAGGCCATTCGGGTGCGGGTCGATGTCTTGGAGAAATAGAGCCCGGTGACCGTCCCGGCCAGCGGCTGCCGCCTCTCCCCGCCCGCGAAACCGGCACCGCGCCCGACGATTCCGAAGAGTTCGTCGTCGGTCAGGTCACCGAGTGAGATCAGACTTCTGGTGCGGCCGGGCCGTCCCGCGACGGCGATGGCCGGAAGTGTGCTGGTCACATCTCCACCTTTCGAAGTGCCGCGGCAAGGAATTGCACGATGGCATTTCCGGAATCGCCGTTGGTCAGGACGACCACGCCGTCGCCGGCCCGCAGTTGGTTGAACACCATGGCCCGGTACCCGTCCGTTTCACCGCTGTGACCGAATTCCAGGTCGGGCCCGCTGTCGTCGACCAGGCTGCCCAACCCGTAGAAGCTGCCGGGATGGGAGATCAGCATCTGGCGGGCCAATTCAGGTGCCAGCAGAGTCGGTCCGCGGTCCAGGTGTGCCCGTCGGATTTCGGCCGACAGCTTGGCCAGGTCAGCGGCCGTTGACCACAGTCCGGCCGCGGCCACATCGGGCCGCACCCGCCAGCCACCGGGAATCGGTTGCCCGGCTTGGTCATGCCCCAGCGCCACCGGTGCGCCACCGGAGGACGGGTAGGACTGGTCGAAGCTGCTGCCGGTCATCCCGAGCTGATCGAAGACCAGCTCCTGCATTGTCTGCGAGAAAGGTTGTCCGGTCAGGTCTTCGACGATCTGCTGGAGCACGGCGTAGTGGATGTTCGCACCCCGGAACTCGCTTCCCGGCGTCAACTCGACGGTGATCGGCGGCGTGGTGATGGGCGGCCGGCCGGTCAGCAGATCAAGCAGGCCCGGGACCTTGTCACCGGGTTCGTACACACTCTGCTCGACCGGTGTCAGGCCCGACAGGTGCCCGAGCAGGTGGCGCACCGTGACGACCGCATCGCCCGGAATGCGCCATGAGGTCAAGGTGTCATTGACGTCTCGATCCAGCTGGAGCCGGCCGGTACCGACCAGGTGCAGGACACCGACGGCCGTGACGAGTTTGCTGACCGATGCGACCTGAAAGATGGAGTCGACGGACATCTGGGCGCCCCCGGCGACCAGCGACCCGAAGGCGCCGATGTCCACCAGTTCACCGTTTTCGGTGAGTGCGATGCTCGCGCCCGGGACCTGATGTTCGGCCATTGCCCGGACCGGCGAGGGTATCCGGATCGCCGTTGCTGTCCGGGTGGACGGTGCCGCGGTGCTCGACGCCGCCGTGCCCATCCCGATTTTCCCGGCGGCCAACCCCACCGGCTCGACTGGCGGCGCCTGCATCGGCTCCAGAGCCGCGGCAAGTTCCGCGAGCGTCCGGTTCTCGTAGAGCATCCGGAGCGAGGGCCGCAGATCGACGGCGTTGGCCTCGGAGACCACCTGGACGACCGCGATCGAATGGCCGCCGAGGTCGAAGAACCGGTCGTGCAGACCGACCTTCTCGACACCCAGTATCCGCGCCCAGATGTCGGCGAGCCGGCGTTCGGCGGGTGTATTGGGCGCCAGGTAGGGCGCGCGGGCGGCAACTGCGCTCTCCGGCGCGGGCAGTGCCCGCTTGTCGAGCTTGCCGTTGGTGGTCAGCGGGAAGCTGTCGAGACGGACAAAGGCGCTGGGCACCATGTACTCGGGCAAGCTCAGCGCCAGGAAGGTGCGTAGCGGCGCGGCCTCGGGTGCGGCCGCGGCGGCGTCCGAGACGACATACGCGACCAAACGTTTGTCGCCCCCCGCGATCTGATGGACGATCACCAGCGCGTCGCGGACGTCCGGATGGGCCATCAGGGCGGACCGGACCTCGCCCAGTTCGATGCGGTAGCCGCGGATCTTGACCTGGTCGTCGATCCGGCCGCAGAATTCCAGGCTGCCGTCCGGCATCCGCCGTGCCAGGTCCCCACTCCGGTACAGCCGGCCGCCCGCCGAAGAGAACGGGTCCGGCACGAACCGCTCGGCCGTCAGGTCCGGCCGGCCCAGGTAGCCCCTGGCCACCCCGGGCCCGCCGAGGTGGATCTCGCCGGGCACTCCGATCGGAGCCAGCCGGCCGGCGCCGTCGAGCAGGTAGAACCGGAGATCGGCCAGCGGACGGCCGATTCGGTTGCCTGCGCCGGGTTCCAGGTCGCTTCGGGTCACCCGGTGATAGCTGCTGTGCACGGTCGTCTCGGTAATTCCGTACATGTTCGCCAAGGCGATCCGGCCGAGTCCGAGCCGGGACACCCATGGACTCAGGTCCGCCATCTCCAGCTTCTCGCCGGCGAACACCACCGCGCGCAATGCCAGCCGATCGATCCGCGGGTCTCCGGCGCCGGCCAGATCGACCAGACCGCGGAAAGCCGAGGGTGTCTGGTTCAGCACGGTGACCTGATGCTCGACCAGCAGGTCGAGGAACTCACTCGGTGATCTGGTGACACCGGGCGGCACCACCACCAGCCGCCCGCCGTTGAGCAGCGAGCCCCAGAGCTCCCACACCGACACGTCGAAGGCGTAGGAATGGAACAGCGGCCAGACGTCCGTCTCGTCGAACCCGTAGTGCTCCTGGGCGATCGACAACAGCCGCAGCACATTCGCGTGCGTCAGGCAGACACCTTTGGGCCGCCCGGTCGAACCGGAGGTGTAGATGACGTAGATCAGGTTGTCCGGCCCCGCCTTGCTGACGGGGGCGGTGGCCGGCTCCCCGTCCAGGTTCTCGCGGTCCAGGACCAGCACGTTGGGGCCGGCCGCGCCGGCGATGATCGGTAACAGCTCCGAGCGGGTGATCACCAGGGCGGCGCCGGCGTCTGCCAACATGAAGCGCAGCCGGTCGCTCGGTTGCGCCGGGTCCAGCGGCAGGTAGGCCGCTCCCGACTTCAGCACACCGAGCAACGTCGGCACCAGATCCACCCCGCGCGGAAGCAGCACGGCGACAACAGTTTCCGGCCCCGCGCCCAGATGCTGCAGACGATGTGCCAGCCGGTTGGCCCGCGCGTCGAGTTCGGCGTAAGTCAACCGGACGCCTTCGAAGACGACCGCCGTCGCCTCGGGTGAGATGGCAACCCGCTCGGCGAAGACCTCGTGGACGGTGCGGGTAATCGGTTCCCCGAGATCGTGGTCCCGGCGGCCGAGCAACCGTTCGCGCTCGCCCGCCGGCAGGCACGGCTGCTGGGCATCGGAGTCCGGGTCGGCCGCCATCGCGTCCAGCACCGCCCGGTACATGGCGGCGATGCGATCCAGATGGGCCCGGCTGATCCGGCCGGTGGCTGTCAGGAGTTCGAACTGATCTCTGGTGGCGATCACCGACAGGGCGAACTCGGTCGCGCCCTCACCGATCGTGATGTCCACGGAGGCAGCGGTTCCGTCGGTGCCGACGGCGTCGCCGTCGACCGCGGACGTCTCGGCCCCGCCGAAGTCCTGATAGTTGAAGATCACCTCGATCAGCTTCCGGCCGGAGTCGCGCTGGATCGCCGGTAGCGGGTACCTGCGGTGCGGCCAGAGTTCGACCTCGCGATCGAAGACCTGCTTCACCAGGTCCCGCCAGGTCCGTGCGCTCCGATCGTGCGCGAACGGCAGGGTGTTCAGGAACATGCCGTGCAGCCGATCGGCGCCGGCCGCTTCCGGGCGGGCGTCGCAGACCAGGCCGGTGAAGAACGCCTGATCCTGCGTGAGCTGGCTCATCACCTTGAGGTGCACCGCATGAAGGATGGACTTCGGTGACACCTTTGAGCTGCTGGCAACAGTGCGCAGGCTCTCCGTCAGGTCACCGAAATCCACGGTAGCCCTGATGGTGTCGTCCATCGAGCCGGGACTTTGCCAACCGGTTGGCAGAGTGAACTTCGGATATTCGGAAACTATGTCGTGCCAGTACTTCCGGTCCTGGTCGTCGGACAGCGATGTCAACTCGGCAGCGACGAAATCGGCATAGCGGACCGGTGACGCTGGCGGATCGACCGGACTGTTGCCGTCCCGGATCTGCCGGTACACCTCGAGCAGTTCGGCCTGCAAGAGGGCCATGCTCCAGCCTTCGGTGACGGCGTGGCAGAGCGTGAAGGTCAGCCACCAGCAGTCGTCGGATTCCAGGTGGACCGCGATCCGCAGCAGCGGAGCGGCCGCCAGGTCGAAGAAGCTGGCCCGCTCCCGGTGGATGAAATCGGTGAGCACCTGCTCGCCATCCGGTCGGCCACGCCCGTCCACGATCAGCAGGGGTGTCTGCACCGAGCTGTGCACGAGTTGGAGCGGCAGTGAGTAGCCGCTGAGGGCAAACGATGTCCGCAGCACCTCATGCCGGGCGATGACCGTCCGCACGGCCGCGGCCAGGCTGTCCGCCGACAACGGCCGATCGTCGCGGACGCGGTGCGACTGCACGCTGTGGTAGGCGCCGCGGCCCTCGCCTGCCATCAGTTCGGCGATCATGCCCAACTGGATCTGGGACAGCGGGTAGGCGTCATCCAGGTCCACCGGTAGGGCTGCCCGGTCCTCATCGGTGAGTAGTTCGAACGGCATTGTCGACGTGGCCGCGGTGGATCCGGCCGATCGGGCGCACGCACCGGCCAATGCCGCCACCGTCCGCAGCGCAAACACGTCGCGCACCGACACCTCGAACCCGTCCGCCCGGAGCGCGCCGACCACCGCCACCGCACGCAGCGAGTCGCCGCCCAGGTCGAAGAAGCTGTCCTGCACTCCGACGTCCTGCAGGCCGAGAACCCCTTCCCACACCCGTGCGATACGCGTCTCGTCAGCGGTCCTCGGGCCGACAGAAGTGGTCGTCGTCCGGTCCCTGTTTGCGGCCGCGTCGGGCAACGCCCTGCGGTCGACCTTGCCGTTGGAGGTCAGCGGAACCACCGGAATCAGGGTGAAGACCGCCGGGATCATGTAGTCGGGCAGCCGGATGGCGCAGTGCGCCGCGAGTTCCGCCTCACTCGCCGGGGCGGCACTGTCGGCGGCCACCACGTAGGCCACCAACCGCTGCTCGGTCGCCACGACGATCGCGTCGCGCACGGCCGGATGCTCGCAGAGCACCGCCCGCACTTCGGCCGGCTCGATCCGGTAGCCGCGAATCTTCACCTGGTCGTCAGCGCGGCCGAGGTACTCGACGTTCGAATCCGGCAGCCAGCGGGCCAGGTCGCCGGTGCGGTACATCCGGGTCCCCGGTGCACCGAACGGATCGGGAATGAACCGCTCCGCGGTCCTGTCCGGTTGGCGCACGTATCCGACGGCAACCCCGTCGCCGCCGACGTACAGCTCACCCGGTGTGCCGACCGGAACGGGCTGAAGCGCTTCGTCCAGCACGTACATCGCGGTGTGCGGCAGCGGACGGCCGATTGGCACGTTCTCCGGGCGGTGGTTCCCGGCGACGACCGGGTAGGCGCAGTTGGCCACCGTGATCTCGGTCGGGCCGTATTCGTTGACCAGCCCGCCGACCCCCAGCGCGGCGGCCCATCTGGTGGCCAGCGGCACCGGCAGTGCCTCCCCGCCGACCAGGAACACCGGAGCGACGGCGGCGGCGGCCGTGGCGCCGATCTGTTCGTCCAGCATCTGCAGGTGGGCCGGCGTCAGCGACACCACACCGAATGGGCCTTGTTCGACCAGCCACTGGCCGAGGTCGGCCAGATCGGCGCCGGCGGGTTGCAGGCACACCCGCTGCCCGGTCAGCAGCGGTCCCCAGATGACGGTCATCGAGAAGTCGACCGCCGGGGAGGAGAACAGCGGCGCGCCGCCGCTGCCCGTTGCGGCGAGGGAGGTGGCCCACGGCCGGATGTAGCTGACCAGATTGCGGTGCGAGGTCAGCACGCCCTTCGGCCGTCCGGTCGAACCGGAGGTGAACATCACGTAGGCGCTCTGCTGCAGGTCGATTCGCACGTCAACCGGAGTGCGCGGCAGTCGGGCGATTTCCAGCCTGTCACGGTCCAGCAGCACCGTTCGGCAGGTGAATCGGCCGGCGGCGGACGCCCGGGTGATGACGAGGTCGGCGCCGGCGAGCTCCAGCATGTAGGCCAGCCGGTCATCCGGGTGGGTCGCGTCCAGCGGTACGAAAGCCCCGCCCGCCTTCCACACCGCCAACAGGGCGGCCACCAGGTCCGGGCCGCGGTCGAGCAGGACGCCGACCGCCGCGCCATGGGTCAATCCCAGCTCCAGGAGATGGCGGGCCAGCCCGTTGGCGCGTGCGTCCAGTTCCGCGTAGGTCCAGTCGCCGCCGGCGAACGTCAGCGCGGTGGCCAGCGGCGTGGCCGCTGCCTGCTGTTCGAACAGCTCGCACACGCTGACGTCGGCCGCCGCCCCGCCGCCGCGGGCCCACTCCGAGGTCAGCTGCGCCCGCTCGCCGGTCGGCAGGTGGGTGCGAGTTGCGTCGCCGTCGTTGTCGGCAACCATCGCCTCCAGGACGGCCCGGTACATCTGCGCCAGCCGAGCCAGGTTGACTCTGCTGACCACCCGCGCATCGCTGCACAGGACCACCTCGCCGCCGACCGTGCTGACACTCAACGCGAACTCCGTCCCGGCGTCGCCGACGCTGGTCTCGACATCGACCGCAGCCGTGTCCACCTGGTGGAAGTCGTTGAAGTCGAACAGCACGTCGATGAGCCGCCGTGGTGAATCCGAGTCACGCTGGATCGCCGGCAGCGGGTATCGCCGGTGCGGCCACAGCTGCACCTCGCGATCGAAGACCCGCCGGACCAGCTCACGCCAGGTGCGGGCCGACCGGTCGTGCGCGAACGGCAGCGTGTTGATGTACATGCCGTGGACCGTCTCGGCGCCCGCCTGTTCAGGGCGGGCGTCGCTGACCAACCCGCAGTGAAACGCCGGTTCGTTGGTCAGCTGGCTCATCACCTTCAGGTGCGCGGCGTGCAGGACCGCCTTGACCGGCACCGCGGCCGAGGACGCGAATTCTCGGAGCGCGCCGTCGAGATCGCGGTAGTCCACCCGCACCTCGGCGCAGTCGCCGTCCGGTGCGTCGGTGTCGCCCCAGCCGGCCGGCATCGACAGCTTGGCGTTGCTCTGCAAGGCCTCCCGCCAGTACCGACGGTCGTCGGCCGACTCCAGCGACGCCATCTCTGCAGCGACGAAGTCGGCGAAGCGGACCGCCGGGGTGTCGGCGTTCCCGGCATCGGAAGCTGCCGCAGTCCCGTCCGCCGCGATGGCAGCGTCGCGGTGCCGGCGGTAGGCGGTCAGCAGGTCGGACAGCAGTGAGTTGAAATCCCAGCCACCTGTCACCAGGTGGCTGGTGGTGAGGGTCAGCCACCAGGCCCGGGAGTCCTGGACGTGGGCGGCCACGCGTAACAGCGGAGCGTCCTCGAGCCGGAAGCCCCTGCGCTGTTCGGCGCGGACGAACTCGCCGTGGTCGTCCGCGCCGGGCAGCACCGACGCGCTGATCTCGACACTGCCGCTGACCAGCTGCATCGGGACCGAGTAACCGGTGAGATGGATTGCAGTGCGGAGGGTTTCGTGCCTGTTGACCAATTCCTGCGCGGCCGCGGTCAGCGCACTGGCGAGCAGCGGCCGATCGTCACGGATCCGGAACGATGACACGATGTGGTACATGCCGCGATCAGGGTTGTTCTCCATTTCGACGGCCATGCCGATCTGCGCCATCGTCGCCGGGTAGGCGTCAACGGTGTCGGCCGGCACGAGGTCCCGGTCGGCGTCGGAGATCAGCGCGAACGGCGGGACCGATGCGAACTCATCCGGCGCGTGACCGCCGGCCGCATCGATGACAGCGGCGAGACCCCGGACGCTCGGCTGCAGGAAGACGTCGCGCACGTCGACGTCGAACCCACTGGATCTGATCGCGCCGACCAGCGCCACCGCGCGGAGGGAATCGCCACCGATGTCGAAGAAGCTGTCGTCGACGCCGATCTTTTCCAGGTCGAGCACCTGGCACCAGATGGCGGCGAGCGACCGTTCGGTTGCGGTGCTCGGTGCGAGGAAATCGCTCCGCGCCCCGACTGCGGCAAAACCTGGGACAGGGAGGGCAGTTTTGTCCAGCTTGCCGTTGGTGGTCAGCGGGAAGTTCTCCAGTGCGACGAACGCCGCCGGGATCATGAACTCCGGTAACACCCGACGCAGCGCGTCGCGCAGGTCTGCGGGGGTGCAGGAGCACCCCGGTGCGGGGATAAGGTAGGCGACCAGCGTGTCGGCCCGGACGATCACCACCGCGTCGTGCACCGCGGGCAGGGCGTTCAGTGCCGCGACAATCTCGCCCAATTCGATGCGGTAGCCGCGAACCTTGACCTGGTCGTCCACGCGGCCAAGGCATTCGATGGTTCCGTCTGCCAGCCGGCGGGCGATGTCACCGGAGTGGTACAGGCGAGAACCATTGACTGCGAACGGGTCTGGCGCGAAGCGTTCCGCGGTCAGTTCGGGGCGACCCAGGTAGCCCCTGGCCAGACCCGGTCCGCCGACGCAGATCTCCCCGGGGACGCCGACCGGCACCAGCTCGCCGCGCTGGTCCAGCAGATGCAGGGTCCAGCCGTCCAACGGTCCGCCGATCCGGCTCACCTGGGGGGTCAGGAAATCCTCCGCCGTCAGCCGGTGATAGCTGGAGTGCACAGTGGTCTCGGTGATCCCGTACAGATTGATCAAGGCCGGCCGGTGCAGTCCCACCCGGTCCACCCAGGGCACGAGAGTGGTGAATTCCAGCTTCTCACCACCGAAGGCCACCACCCGCAGGGACAGCTGCTCGATCCGGCGATCGCCGGCCGCAGCGGCCGCGACCAGCGACCGGAAGGCGGACGGGGTCTGCGAAAGGATGGTGACCTGCTGCCGGACGAGCAGATCCAGGAAGTTCTCCGGTGTTCTGGCCACCGACTGCGGCACCACCACCAGCGTGCCGCCGTGCAGCAGCGGGCCCCACAACTCCCACACCGACACGTCGAAGGCATACGAATGGAACATCGTCCAGACGTCGCGGGCGGTGAACTCGAAGCGGGCGGACGTCGCCGCGAAGAGCGCATGGACATTGGCGTGCCGGAGCATGACCCCCTTCGGCCGCCCGGTGGACCCGGAGGTATAGATGGCATAGATCAGGTTGTCCGCTGTTGCCGCCGCTTCCGGATTCGAATCGGGCTGGGCGGCAATCGATTCGGCGTGGTCGTCGACCAGCACGACGGTGACCGCTGAGCCGGGCGTCGCCGCGTCGACCAGGTCGGAGCCGGTGATCAGAATCCGGGCGCCGGCATCGGCCAGCATGTACTCCCGGCGTTCGGCCGGGTAGCTCGGATCGATGGGTAGATAGGCGGCACCCGACTTCAGCACTGCCAACAACGTGGGCACCAGATCCGATCCCCGTTCTAGGCAGACACCGACGAGGGAGTCGGGGACGGCGCCCAGCGCCCGCAGGTGATGCGCCAGCCGGTTGGCCCTGGCATTGAGCTCCCGGTAGCTCAGGCATTCGCCCTCGAACAGCACCGCGGTGGCGTCCGGGGTGGACCGCACCTGGTTCTCGAACAGTTCGTGCATCGGCCGCGGCGAAGGGAGCTGGACCCGTTGGTTCCATACGCCCAGTAGTTGCTCCCGCTCTCCCGCCGGCAGATACGTCCGTTGGGCGTCACCGTCGATGTCGGCGGCCATTGCGGTCAGCACGGCGGCATACATCGCGGAAAGGCGGTCCATGTTCGCCCGGTCGAAGATCCCGGTGTTGCTCGACAAGCCCAGCAGGCCACCGAGTGTGGTGACGTTGAGATCGAATTCGGTAGGGCTGTTGGCGATCGTCCCGTCGACATCGACCTGGCCGCCGTTGACCACGTGGAAGTCAAGGTAGGTGAAGATGACGTTGATCAGGCGGTCGCCGCCCGCGCGACGCTGGATGGCCGGCAGCGGGACCCGGCGGTGCGGGAAGATCTCCACCTCACGGGCGAACACCTGCTGCACCAGCTCACGCCAGGTGGCCGCCGACCGGTCGTGCGGGAACGGCAGGGTGTTCAGGTGCATGCCCAGCACCCGGTCGGCGCCGGGCACTTCCGGCCGCGCATCCCAGACCAGGCCGGTGTTGAACGTCGGCTGGTCGGTGAGCTGGCTCAGCACCTTGAGGTGCGCGGCCAGGAACACCGACTTCATCGACACCCTGGCCTTGCTGGCCAGCGCCCGGAGTCCGGCCTCCACCGTCTCCAGCCGGACGCCACCGAGGATCATCTCGGCCGGGTGCTGCTGGGTGCCGGCCCAGCCGGGCGGCATGGTCAGGCGCGGATATCCGGTGACGATATCCTGCCAGTACTCGCGGTCGGCGGACGAATCCAGCGCGGCCAGCTCGCCGGCGATGAAATCGGCATATCGCACCGCGGGCGGCTCCGGGGCGAGCGGGTCGAGGCCGTCGCGGATCCGGCGGTAGTCCGCCAGCAGTTCCACCAGCATGGAGTGGTAGCTCCACCCCTCGGTGACGGCATGGGACTGGGTGAAGGTGATCCGCCATCGGGTGTCGGACAGCAGGTGGACGGCGAACCGGGTCAGCGGCGCGACCGACAGATCGAAGACGTCGGTGCCCTGCGCCGCGACGAAATCCCGGATCGCGCTGCGTTGCCGGTCCGGGTCGATCCCGCGCAGATCGTGCAGCACCAGCGGGATCTCAGCACCGGCGTGGACAAGTTGCATCGGCACCGAGTACCCGGTGAGATCCACTGCAGTGCGGAGGGTCTCGTGACGCCCGGGAAGACGCCGGACGGCCAGGCGCAGCGCATCCAGGTCGAACGGACCGTCGTCGGGGACCAGGAAAGAGTTGACGCTCTGGTAAGCGTTCTTCTCGGTGTCGGCCAGCATCTGGACGAGCATGCCCAGCTGCACCTGGGACAGCGGGTAGGCGTCCTGGACGGTGGGCGGCAGGCTGCCGCGATCCTGGTCGGAGATGAGCGCGAACCGGCCGACCGGGGCGGCGGCCTCCGTCGGAGCGGGCCGGCCGGTGATCATCTCCGCGAGCCGCGCCACCGTCTGGTATTCGAAGACGTCGCGCACGGCCGCCGGGAACCCGGCTGCTCGCATCCTGGCGACCAACCCGATGACCCGGATGGAGTCGCCGCCCAGGTCGAAGAACCCGTCGTTGACGCCGATCTGACTGATTTCCAATACGTCCTGCCAGATCTCGGCGAGGTGTTCCTCGACGGCGTTGCGTGGACTGACCAGGTGATCCAGGGTGTGCAACGACTCCCGGTCGGGCGCCCGCAACGCCCGCCGATCGAGCTTTCCGGTGGCGGACAGCGGGAGCGCATCGGTGAACAGGAAGGCGGCGGGCACCATGTAGGCCGGCAGGCTTGCCGCGCACCACTGCGCCAGCTCGGCGACCGACGGCGACTGCCCTGGCTGCGGCACAATCGTCGCGGCCAGGATCTTCTCGCCATGCGTGTCCTGATGGACGATCACCACGGCGTCCCGCACGTCGGGATGTCTGGTCAGTGCCGAGCCGATCTCGCCGAGTTCGATGCGGTATCCGCGGATCTTGACCTGATCGTCGAGTCGGCCGAGCAGCTCGAGCCCCCCGTCGGGCAGCAATCTGCCCAGGTCGCCGCTGCGGTAGAGCCGCGCGCCCGGTTCGCCGTAGGGATCGGGCAGAAACCGTTCGGCGGTCAGTTCCGGGCGGCCGAGGTAGCCCCGGGCCGGTCCGTGGCCGCCGACGTAGAGCTCGCCGGGGACACCGATCGGGACCAACTCGCCGCGGGCGTCCAGCACGACCACCCGTACTCCGTCGAAGGGTTCGCCCACCAGGTTCGCGGTGGTGTGCAGATCAGCCGGAACGAGTTGGTGGGTGGAGCTTTCCACGGTGGTCTCGGTGATGCCGTACATGTTGAACACCCGGGGGGCGTGCAGCCCGACCGAGTCGGCCCACGGCGCGAAGTCGGCGAATTCCGGCTTCTCGCCGGCAATGATGACGGTGTCCAGGGACAGCTGGGCAAGACGCGGATCATCCTCGGCCGCAAGGTGGATGAGGCCGCGAAATGCCGACGGTGTCTGGTTGAGAACGGTCACCCGCTCGGCGATCAGCAGGTCGAGAAGATCCCCCGGCGACCTGGTCACCGCTGTTGACGCCACGACCAGCGTGCCGCCGCGCAGCAACGCACCGAGCATCTCCCATACCGACACGTCGAAGGCGAACGAATGCATCATCACCCAGACGTCAGCAGAGCTGAACTCGAATCGGCGATGCGCGGCCTCGAGGAATTGCAGCACGTTGGCCTGGCTGGCGAGTACCCCTTTCGGGGTGCCGGTGGAGCCGGAGGTGTACATCACGTACATGACGTTGGCCGGGTCGCCGGCAGGCGGCGGATTGGTCGCCGGCTCGGCCTCCAGCGCCGGATCGTCCGCAATCAGCACCGGGGCGTCGAACAGCTCGCCCACCACCGCCCGGTGCGTCCGGCTGGTCACCAGCACGGCTGCTTTCGCGTCCGACAGCAGAAATGCCATGCGTTCGGCGGGCAGACCCGGTTCCAGCGGCAGATAGCCGGCCCCGCACTTGAGGACACCCAACAGAGTGGGAACCAGGTCTACATCCCGATCCAGACACACGGCGACCAGCGTTTCGGGTCCGGCGCCCAGCGCCAGCAGCCGGTGGGCGAGCCGATTGGCGCGGTCGTTGACCGCTGCGTAGGTCAGTCGTTGCCCACCCGCCACCAGCGCGAGCGCGTCGGGTGAAAGTTCGACCTGGCCTTGGAAGACCTCGGCCACCGACCTGGCCGGCGATGCAGTCGGCTCGGCAGTGGGCGCGGCAGTGGGCGCGGTGTGGCGGGCTATCAGGGCAGCTGTCTCGGCCGGCGGCAGGCACACCGCCCTGGCGTCGCCGTCGTCACCGGCGAGCATCGCCTCCAGTACCGCCCGGTACATGCCAAGCACACGTTCGGCGTTCGGCCGGCTGAGGAACCGTGGATTCGCGGTCAGGTGAAAAAGACCGGCACGGCTGCTGACCGACATCGGGAACTCGGTGACGCTGCTGTCGATACTCGCGCGGTAGTCGACGATTCCGGTGTCGACCTGACGGAAGTCCTGATAGTTGAAATACACGTCGACGAGCCGGTCGGCCCCGACCTCCCGCTGGATTGCCGGGAGCGGGAACCGCCGGTGCGGCCAGAGGGCCACCTCGCGATCGAACACCTGGCGGATCAGCTCCCGCCAGGTGTGGGCGGAGCGGTCGTGCGCGAAGGGCAGTGTGTTGATGTACATCCCGTAGACGCGATCCGCCCCGACCATCTCCGGCCGCCCGTCGCAGACCAGACCGGCGGTGAACGACGGCTCGGCGGTGAGCTGGCTCAGGACCTTCAGGTGAGCCGCCAGCATCACCGCCTTCATCGACGCCTTGGCCCGGGTGGCGAGCGCCCGCAGGCCGCGTTCCAGGTCGTGGTAGGGCACCTGCACGACGTAGGACTCCGCCGGCCCGTCGGCGCACCCCCAGCCGGCGGGCAGTGAGAACGGCTGCAGCGCAGCAATACCGCGCCAGTAGACCCGGTCGTCCGCCGAGTCGAGCGCGGTGAGTTCGGCTGCCACGAAGTCGGCGAAGCGGACCTGCGGGTGCTCGAACGGCGCGGGCCGGCCACCCTGCCGGATCCTGCTGTAGCAATCGAGCAATTCCATCACCAGGCTGTGGTGACTCCAGCCCTCCAGGATCGGGTGGCACTCGGTCACCGAGAGCCACCACGCTTCGCCGTCGCAACGGTGCGCCGCGATCCGCAGCAATCCGGGTCGGGCGATGTCGAAGACCTCGGCCCGCTCGCGCAACTGGAAGTCCCGTAGCGCCGTCTGCACGGCGTCGTCGGCCAGGCCGCGAAGATCGTGCACGGTCACCTCGACCTCGGCCATGGGGTACACCAGTTGCAGCGGGACCGAATACCGGTCCAGCTCGAAGCCAGTTCTGAGCACCTCGTGGCGGGCCACCACCACCGACACCGCCTCCTGCAGGGCGGCGGCCAAAACCGTTGCGCCGTCCAGGATTCGGAAGGTGGTGATGTTGTGATACACGTTCCGGTGCTCGTCGGCCAGCATTTCGACCAGCATGCCGAGTTGGGCCTGCGAGATCGGGTAGCAGTCGACCACCTCATCGGGCAGCGCTGCCCGGTCGGCCGCTGAGATCAGTGCAAATCTCTCGACCAGGGGAATGGCGCCGGCCGGGGCCGGGCGACCGGTGAGGAATTCGGACAGCTCGGCCACCGTCCGGTGTTCGAAGATGTCCCGCACCGAGACGTCGAACTGGGCCTCGTGCATCGCCGCTGCCACGGCGACCGCGCGGATCGAGTCGCCGCCGAGATCGAAGAAGCTGTCCTGCACGCCGACCTCCGCGATGCCCAGGATGTCCTGCCAGATCCGGGCCACCTGGTGTTCGGTCGTCGTGCGGGCCGGCACGGCGGATCTCGCCGCGGACATGTCGGCCCGATCCGGTGCCGGCAGTGCCCGCTTGTCCAATTTCCCGTTGGTGGTCAGCGGAAGGCGCTCCAGGCAGACGAACGCCGATGGAATCATGTACTCCGGCAGCGTGCGGGCCAGCAGGGCGCGAAGGTCCGCCGGCACCAGCGACATTCCGGGCTGCGGCACCAGGTAGGCAACGAGTCGTTTGTCGCCCGTCTGCTGTTCGCGCACCAGCACCACCGCATCTGCGACCGACGGAATGGCCGACAGCGCATGCGCGATCTCCCCCAACTCGATCCGGTATCCGCGGATCTTGACCTGATCGTCGATGCGCCCGCAGAATTCCAGGCTGCCGTCGGGCAGCCGCCGAGCCAGGTCGCCACTGCGGTACAACCGGTCACCAGAGCCCGCGAACGGGTCGGGCACGAAACGTTGCGCCGTCAGGTCCGGGCGGTGCAGATAGCCCCGGGTGACACCAGGACCGCCGACATAGATCTCGCCCGGTACCCCGAGCGGTACCAGGCCGCCGTCGGCGTCCAGCAGGTAGATCCGCAGGTCGGCCAGCGGAACGCCGATCGGATTCCGTGCGGCGTCACCGATATCGCCCTCGGTCACCTGGCAGTAGGTGGAATGCACCGTGGTTTCGGTGATGCCGTACATGTTGACCAGCCGGGTCCGGGCCAGGCCGCGGCGCGCCACCCAGGGGGCCAGTTCGCCGAACTCCAACTTTTCACCGGCGAAGACGACCGCCCTGAGCACCACACTCTCGATACGGTCGTCACCGGCACCGGCCAGCGCGACCAGCCCCCGGAACGCCGACGGCGTCTGGTTCAGGACGGTCACGCGGTGCCGGACCAGCAGGTCGAGGAAGTCGTCGGGCGAGCGGGTGACCGCGGCCGGCACCACCACCAGTGCACCCCCGAAGAGCAGCGCTCCCCACAGTTCCCAGACCGACACGTCGAAGGCGTAGGAGTGAAACAGCGGCCAGACGTCGGTCTCGTCGAACGCATACAGATCGCGTCCGCGGTCCAGCAGTCGCAGCACGTTCGCATGAGTGACGCAGACGCCTTTCGGCCGACCGGTCGAACCGGACGTGTAGATCACGTACATCAGATTCTCCGGGCCGCCCGCGACGACCGGATCCGACACCGGCTCGTCGCGCCAGCACACCCGGTCGAGCAGGACCACCAGCACGGAACTGGGCAGCTGACCCAGATGTGGCAGCAGATCGGTGCTGGTCACCAGGATTTCGATGCCGGCGTCGGCCATCATGAAAGCCAGCCGATCGGTCGGCTGGGCCGGATCCAGCGGCAGGTAGGCCGCCCCCGACTTGAGCACGCCGAGCAGCGCCGGCACCAGATCCGGGCCGCGCCCGGCGCACACGCCGACCACGCCCTCCGGGCCGGCCCCGAGACCCCTCAGATAGTGGGCGATCCGGTTCGCCTGCGAGTTGACCTCCGCGTAGCTCAGTTCCACCTCGTCGCACACCACCGCCAATGCGTGGGGTGTGACGGCCGCCCTGGCCGCGAAGACTTCGTGCGCCCGGCGTCCGGTGCGCTGCGGTGCGGCAGCTTCGGCGGCGCCGGGTGCGTCCGGCCGCGGATCGGTCGGCCCGACCAGCAGCGCCATCTCCTGGGCGTCCATCATCGAAATCTCGGAGATCCGCGCGTGCGGTTCGGCGGCGACGTGGGTGAGCAGCCGGCCGAAGTGGCCGGTCATCCGCTCGATCGTGGCGCGGTCGAACAGGGCGGAGGCGTACTCGAGGGCCCCGGTCAGCGAGCCGTCGGCCCCCTGCTCGATCTGCAGGGTCAGATCGAATCTGGCCACCGGGGATTCGCCGGGCACCGGCTCGGCGCGGACCCCGGCCAGATCCAGGATGCCGGCGCGGGTGTCGGCCATGGTGAAGGCCACCTGGAACAACGGGGTGCGCGAGAGATCCCGATCCGGTCGCAGTTCATCGACCAGCCGGGCGAACGGGACCTCCAGGTGCTCGAACGCCTCGACGACGGTGCGGCGGTTCGATTGCAGCAGGTCGGCGAACCGGGGGTCGCCGGCCCATCGCCCCCGCATCACCAGGCTGTTGATGCCGTAGCCGATCAGCCGCTGCAGCTCCGGCCGGGTCCGGCCGGACACCACCGTTCCGACCGGAATGTCCTTGCGTCCCGTGTAGCGGGCCAGCAGCACCTGGAAAGCCGTCAGCAGGGTCATGTACATGGTCGCGTCGTGGCGACGGGCGAGCCCACCCAGACGTGCTGACACCTCCGGCGGCACAGCGAACTTGACTGCGGCGCCGCGCCAGTCACGCCGGGCCGGCCGCGGGTGGTCGGCCGGCAGTTCGAGCGGAACCAGGTCCGCCAGCTGATCCCGCCAGTACTGCAGTTGGCGCAGACGCCTGGACTCCTGATCGGCTTCCCAGATCGCGAAGTCGGCCCACTGCAGCGGGAGTGGCTGCAGCAGCCGACCGGCGTAGGCGGTGTGCAGATCGTCCAGAAAGACCCGGACCGACCAGTCGTCGCAGGCGATGTGGTGGAAGACCACGACCAGTAGGTGATCGTGCTCGGTCAACCGGATCAGCTTGCCCCTGACCGGCCACTGGTGCTCGAGATCGAACGGCTCACCCGGGAATCTGCCGGCCATCTCGACGGCGGCGTCGGCCCGTTCAGCGGCGGGCAGATCGGTGAGATCGACCAGCTCGAAATCCGGCGACCCGGCCTGGTCGATCAGCTGCACCGGCAACGTGCCGACGATGGCGTATCTGGTGCGCAGAATCTCGTGGTGGGCCACGACTTTCGCGAACGCGCCCGCGAGCAGGTCCGGGTCGAGCCGACCACTCAACCGGAGTACCAGCGGCGCGGCGTATTCCCAGCTGTCGGGTTCGAGCCGACTCAGGAACCACATCTGCTGCTGCCCGGAGGACAACGGCAGATGCCGGGGGCGTTGCCGGACCGGGATGGACGACCGCTGATCGGCAGTGCGGCCGGCCAGTCGCAGTTTCAGCAGCCGGGTCCGTGCGTCCGGGTCGGCGACCTCGCCGATGACCGGGATCTCGGTGCTCGCCGTCATGCCACTCGTCCTTCCGATATCAGTGTTTGCCTGCGGACCTCGTCGTCGGACAGCGCGTCGATGTCGGCCATGATGAGCTTTTCCACCGCAGCGGCCATTCCGGCGATCGTCGGATTTTCGAAGACCAACTGGATCGGTAGGTCGATGTCGAATTCGGCCTGAATTCTGGACACCAGCCGGACAACCAGAATGGAATGGCCACCGACCTGGAAGAATCGTTCGTCGATTCCTACCGTGACACCGAGCAGCTCGGTCCAGAGGGCCGAAATCCGCTCCTGCACAACGGTTGTTGGACCACTTCGATCCTCGATGATCTTCTCGACCGGGTGCGGCAACCGCCGCCGGTCGAGTTTTCCGTTCTGGTTCAGCGGCAGCGAGTCGAGGGTGATGAAATGGCTGGGGATCATGTAATCGGGCAGTCGGGTGGCGCAGTGCGCGGCCAGCGCGGCCGGCTGCGGATCGACCCCGTCGACGGGCACCGTGTAGGCGAGCAGGTCACCACCCTCGGCGACCACTGCAACGTCGCGGACCGACGGGCAGTCCAGCAGTACGGATCTGACCTCATCGGGTTCTACCCGGTAGCCGCGGATCTTGACCTGGTCATCGGCGCGACCGAGCAGATCGACCGTTCCGTCGGGCAGCCAGCGCGCCAGGTCGCCGGTCCGGTAGAGGCGGCTGCCGGCAGCGCCGAACACGTTGGGCACGAACCGGTCAGCGGTCATTCCCGGTTCGTTCAGGTAGCCTCGCGCGACGCCGGCGCCGCCCACGTACAACTCCCCGACCACTCCGACCGGGACCGGCCGCAGGCCTGGGTCGAGCAGGTACAGCGTGGTGTTCGGCAGCGGACGCCCGATCGGCACCCGGGAAGCGGACATGCCGGAAGCGACCGTGTAGGCGCAATTGGCCACCGTGATCTCGGTCGGCCCGTATTCATTGATCAATCGCCCCGGGCCGAGGATCGCCGACCATCGATTAGCCATCGCCGACGGCAACGGCTCGCCGCCCAGCACCAGCACGGAGGCCAGCCGGGCGGCGGCGGCATCGTCGAGTTGCTCACCCAGGATCTCCAGGTGACCCGGGGTGAGCTTCACGAACGAGAACGGCGCCTTGGCGCAGAGCAGCCGCCCCAGGTCGGTCAGGTCCAGGTCCGGCGGCAGCAGGAACAACCGCTGCCCGGAGATCAGCGGCGCCCAGAGCGCGGTGACCGCCATGTCGAAGGCCACCGAGGAGAACAGCGGAGCGCCGCCGGTCCCCTGCGCTGCCAGCGTGTCGGCCGCCCAGGGCTGCAGGTAGTTGCACAGATTGCGATGGGTGATCTGGACGCCCTTGGGCCGGCCGGTCGAACCCGAGGTGAAGATGATGTACGCCAATTGGTCCGGGTCGGCGCGCCCGGTCACGACCGGCCCGGCATCGACGGCAGGGCCGTCGGCACCGGCCAGCAGCGTCGGAACGCCGAAGCGGGCCGCATAGCCGGCGGACGTGACGACCACTGCCGCGGCGGCGGCATCGAGCAGGTAGCTCAACCGCTCGGCCGGGTACGAGGGATCCATCGGCAGGTAGGCCGCGCCCACCTTCCAGACCCCCAGCATGGATGCCACCAGGTCGGGGCCGCGATCGAGCAGGATGCCCACCACGGCACCGGGACCGACACCGCCCTCCATCAGCCGCTGGGCCCAGCCGTTCGCCCTGCTGTCCAGCTCGGCGTAGCTGAGCCGCTCGGTGCCCCATTCCAGTGCCGTCGCGTGCGGACTGCGGGCGGCGCGGGCCTGAAAGAGTTCGTGCACGCACCGGTCCCGTTGCTCGGCGGCCGGATCGTTCCAGTCGACGAGGAGGCGTCGGCGTTCCGCCTCGGACAGCATGTCCACGGCCGACAACCGCACCGCCGGGTCGGCCACCACCGCCTCCAGGACCCGGACGAAATGGTCGGCCATCGCCTGCACGGTCGACTCGTCGAACAGCGAGGTCGAATATTCCAGCGCACCGGTCATCGAGCCGTCGGCCCGGTGCCACAGGAACAGTGTGAGGTCGGTCTTGGCGACCTGCCAGGCGCGTTGGAAGGCCTGCGTCGCCAGTGGATCGGCAGCCGCACTGGTGGCAAGTCCGCCCTCCTGGAGGTCGAACCCGACCTGATACAGCGGGGTGCGGGACAGGTCCCGGTCGGGCTCGAGTTCGTCGACGATGCGTTCGAAGGGCACCTCGGAATGTGCATAGGCACCAATGCAGGTGCGGCGGGTGCCGGCCAGCGCCTGCAGGAATGTCGGATCATCGGACAGGTTGCAGCGCAGCGCGATCGGATTGAGGAAAAGGCCGACCACGTTGTCGAATTCGGGCCGGCTCCGTCCCGCGATCGGGGTGCCGACGGCGAAATCGGGTTGGCCGCTGTGTTTGGCGACCGTCACCGCGAACGCCGTCAGCAACGTCATGAACGGGGTGACCCCGGAAGCGGCCGACAGCTCGTTCACGGACGCGATCAGGCTGTCGTCGATGACGACAGCCACGCCGGCGCCCCGCGCGTCCCGCTCCGCCGGACGCGGCCGGTCGGTCGGCAGCTGCAGCGGTGGCACGTCCTGCAGGGCTTCCCGCCAGAATGTCATGCCCCGCTCGACGACATCGTCGGTGAGCCGTGCCCGCTGCCAGGCGGCATAGTCGGCGTACTGCACCGGCAGTGGGCCGAGTTGCGGAATGCGGCCGGACTGGATGGCGGTGCAGAGCTCTTTCATCTCCCGCTCCAGCACGACGGCGGACCAGCCGTCGGAGGCGATGTGGTGGATCGTCAGCAGCAGGACCTGGTCCTGGTGTGGCAACCGGATCAGCAGGGCCCGCCACAGCGGCCCGGCGGCCAGATCGAATCCCTGCCGGAACTGTTCACCGAACAGCGGCTCCAGATCCTCGGCCGATCCGTCGACCACGCGCAACTCGACATCGCCGGGCGGTAGCACCACCTGCGCCGGGGCGCCGTCGGTCAGCCGGAACCTGGTCCGCAACGTCTCGTGCCTGGCCTCCAGCGCCCGCAACGCCGAACGCACGGCGGCGACGCCGACGTCGGCCGGAATGCGCAGGAACACCGGCGCCACCCACTCCGGTCCGCCGGGCTTGATCTGATCCAGAAACCACAGCCGGTGCTGGCCGAAGGACAGCGGCAACGGCAGATCCCGGCGAGCCGGCAGTATCTGCTCGGGCTCGGCGGCAGCAACCGGCAGCCGGATCAGCGTGGCCTGGGCGGCGACCGTGGTGGCCTCGAACAGGCCGCGCAGATCGACCTTGCCGCCCGAGGCAGACTGCAGTCGGGCGGCCAGTCTGGTCAGCAGCAGCGACTCGCCGCCGAGGGCGAAGAAGTCGTCGTCCAGCCCGATGTGCTCGATCTGCAACAGGTCTGACCAGACCGCGGCGACGATCTCCTGCGCCGGGGTTCTTGGCCGGACGTAGGGCGGCCGGGAACCGCCGGTCGCGATGTCGGGCATTGGCAGCGCCCCTCGATCGACCTTGCCGTTGGTTGTCAGCGGCATCGCATCGAGCCGGACATAGAGGCCGGGTATGAACGATTCCGGCAGCCGGTCCCGCAGGTGCGCGCGCAACTCCTCGCTGGGTAGCGGCCGGGCGCTGGTCAGATGGGCTACCAAGCGCTTGGTCCCGTCCGTCGCCGGGAGTGCGGTGACGACGGCGGCCCCCACGTCCGGATGGCACAGGAGTGCCGCTTCGACCTCGGCGGGTTCGATCCGGACCCCGTTGATCTTGACCTGGTCATCGATGCGGCCGAGGTAGTCCAGCGTGCCGTCGTTGCGCCAACGGACCAGGTCACCGGTCCGGTACAGGCGAGACCCGGCTGGGCCGAAGGGATCCGGTACGAAGCGGTCGGCGGTGAGATCGGGCCTGCGGTGGTACCCCCTGGCCAGCCCGACGCCCCCGGCATGCAGTTCCCCTGTCATCCCGACGGGCACCGGATCGCCGTGCTGGTCCAGCACCAGCGCCCGGAGGTGATCGATGGGGCGGCCGATCGGCACCGGCCCGCCGGTCTGGGCCGGATCGAACCGGTGCGCGGTGACATCCACTGAACACTCGGTGGGGCCGTACGTGTTCCAGACCGTGGGTGCCACCGGACCGGCCAGCCGGCCGGCCAATTCGCCGTGCAGCGCCTCGCCGGCAGAGAAGACCAGCCGCAGCGACGAACACGCCGCCCACCGGGGCTGCTCCGCCAGCAACCGCAGCACCGACGGCGGACCTTGGACGATGGTGATCTGGTTCGCGATGATCGCCTCGACCAGCGCGGCCGGGTCGCGCTCAGCGCCGGGATCGGCCATCACCAGCACGCCACCGCTGATCAGCGGTGCGAAGATCTCCCAGGTCGCGGCGTCGAAGGCCGTCGATGTCTTCTGCAGGACCCGGTCCGCTGCCGTCAGCCGATGTTCCCGCACCGTCCAGCGCACCCGGTTGGCAATCCCGGCGTGATCGATCATCACACCCTTGGGCGTGCCGGTCGAGCCCGAGGTGTAGATGGCGTAGGCCAGGTTGTCCCCGGCCACCGCTGACTCGGGCGGACCGTCCGGCAGGCCCAGCAGCTGGCCGGTGACGCTCTCCATGAGCACCGGACGGGTAGCGGTCCCGGCAAAGGCGTTCTCCGGCGCCTGGTCGGTGAGCACCAGGCGGGCACCGGTGTCGGCCAGCATCCAACGGATCCGGTCCACCGGGTGCGATGGGTCGAGCGGGACGTAGCCGCCGCCGGCCTTCCACACCCCGAGCAGGGCCACCACCAGGTCAACGCCCCGTGGCAGGCAGACCCCGACCAGGGTCTCGCAGCTGACGCCCTGGCCGCGGAGGAAGTAGGCCAGCCCGTTGGCCCGCTGGTCGAGTTCGCGGTAGGTCAGCCGCCGCCCCGAGTCGATGACCGCGACGGCCTCCGGAGTCCGGCCGGCCTGCTGTGCCACGAGTTCGTGCAAGAGACTGGCGTGCTCGCAATTGCGTTCCTCGGCCGGCGGTGGCACGGTCATGGCTGGTTCCTTTCGGGGTGCTGGAGGTGGGAGCCGTCTCCCCCGCGGCGCAGATGAAGCTCGGGGTCCGGCCGGTGTCAGGAGTTGCTGGCCGCCATCCGGCGGCGGAGGCTGAGCGGGCGCATATCGGTCCACACCTGCGCGATGTGGGCCAGGCACTCCTCGCGGGTACCTTCGTCCCCTTCCGGCGTCCAACCGGCCGGTATTTCCCGGTCGGCCAGCCAGATCGAGTACTGCTCCTCGGCGTTGACCACGACGCGATACTTCTGTTCCTCGGACATGTGCGTTTCTCCTTCGGGTCAGTGGGTGTTTGGGTCAGGGGTGTTCGAGTCAGTGGGTCCCCGCCGGGACCAGGTGTCCCGGCAGGAAGTGCGGAATGCGGGTGCCAAGGCCGGCCTGTTCCGCCATGCAGCGGACGGAATCGGCCAGCGAGATATCCAGTGCGCCAAGGCCGAATGGCGAGAAGATGACCAGCCTGGTCGGGTCGAGTTGCCGGCGGGTATTGGCCGCGATCAGTTCGCCGATGGTCGCATCGATGAAAGACCTGCTGCCGGTGAGTGTTTCGGCCAGGTGCAGCGAGGTCCGTTCTCGACAGACGTGGTCGGCGTCGTCCACCACGTTGTGCTGCCTCGAAATCGTGACAGGTTCGATGTCCCGCAGCGAGATGTGCAGCAACACCGTCCCGGGTGCACAGGCCGACAGGTCGGTGTGCGGGGAACCGGCGGTGGTGGCCAGCGACACCAGCGGATGCGCCGCCAGTGCCGAATCCAGTCGCCGGGCCACGGTGACCCGGCCGGCCGGCAGCACGGCCCGGCAGGACTCTGCGAAGCCGGCCGCTCGCTGCGGCAGGGCGTCGTACACGACGACTTCGCTGATGGCCGGAAAGACCGCGGACAGGAATCGCAGGATCGCCAGGTTGATGACCCCGCAGCCGATCAGCGTCACGCCGACCGGGTCGGCATCCCCGACGAGCAGCTCCGCGGCCAGCGCCGCACTGGCGGCGGTCCGACTGGCGGAGATCAGGGACGCCTCGATCAACGCCTCGGGCCGGCCGGTGTCCAACGAGTTCAGCACGATCGCGGCGCTGGCCCTTGGTAGGTCCAGTGCCAGGTTGCCGGGGAACGACGAGATCCACTTGACCCCGGCGGCCGGTCGCTGACCGCCTACGTAGGCCGGCAACGCGATGATGCGGTCGGCGTCGTTGTCCGGAAAGCGCAGGAACAACGAGTGTGGCACCGCCGACTTCCCCTGGTGGTGCAGCAGGTACGCGCTCCGGACCGTCTCGATCAATTCCCGCTCTCGTCCGGCGAGCAGGTCAGCGACCTCCTGGTGACCGATGATCAGCACATCACCACGTCCCTGCGCAGCGGTTGTGCCCAGAGATGGGAGACGTCACCGAAATGGTGGGCGACCCAGCTGTCGGAGTAGATGGTGTCCAGGTACCGGTCGCCGCCGTCGGGGAAGATCGCCACACAGTTGGCGGCAGCCGGGATCCGGTCCGCCATGGCGCGCACGGCGGCGACGACGGCACCGGACGATCCCCCGGCCAGGATGCCTTCCTGCAGGGTCAGGTTCCGGCACGACACCAGGGTGTCGAGGTCACTGACGTGGACGACTTCGTCCACCAGTGAGGGGTCGAGCAGTCGCGGCCGGATCGCCGCGCCGTGGCCAGGGATGAGCCGCGGCCCGGGCTGGGGCTGGAACAACACGCTGCCGGTCGAGTCCACCGCCACCAGCACGGTGCTCAGCCGCTGCCGCCCGATGTACTGGGCGCATCCCCGCAGGGTGCCGAATGTGCTGGCCGCGGCGAACAGGTAGTCCACCCGGCCGTTCAGCGCCGCGACGATCTCGCGCATGGTGTTCTCGTGCGCACTGGGGTTCAGCGGATTGGCGTACTGGTTGGGGCAGAACGCATCCGGAATTGTGTCGAGCAGCTCGCGAACCCGCCGCAGCCGTTCGGGTAGGTACTCGCCGGTCGCCGGGTCCCGCTGGGTGATCACCTCCACCCTGGCCTGGTAGGCCCGCAGGATGGCGATGTTCTGCGGGGTGGTCTTCGCGTCGACGACGCACACGAACTCGATGCCGTAGTAGCAGCAGATCTGGGCCAATCCGATGGCCAGATTTCCCGAGCTCGATTCGACCACCACCGACCGGCCAGGGCGCACCTGGCCGTCGAGAATTTTCGCCTGCAGCATCGCCAGGGCCGATCGGTCCTTGATGCTCCCGCCCGGATTGAATCTCTCCATTTTCGCGAACAGGCGAAAATCGAAGCCAGGGGTGAGGCATTCCAGCTCCACCAGCGGCGTGTCGCCGATGGTGGCGAGAATGCCCTTCACTGCGCTTCTGACCACGCCGGTCACCTCTTCTGCTGGGTTGTCGATCGGGTTCAAGGAAAAGAATGCGGCCGGGGTCTATACGGAAGCTATGGCGCCGGCGCCCAGGGCCAGCATCTTCTCGCGGTCGGCAGGTGTCAGCAGCGGAACGCCGGACACGAGGGCCTCGGGTGTGCCGGTCGCGACGTCGATGAACCGGAGGTAGTGGTCGAGCAGCCGCCTGATTGTCGCGGCGTCGAAAAGATCCGTGTCGTAACGGAAGACTACTGTGAGACTGTTCGCCGACCTGGTGATCTCCACGTTCAGGTCGAACTGCCCGGCAAGTCGGGGCACGTCGACGGTGGCCAGTTGCAGCTCACCGGAAGCCACCTCCGGCCGGCCGTCGGCCAGCGCGTCCAGCGTCTCGCCGAAATGCTGCGCGGAGACCATCGTGAAGGCTATCCGGAAAGGCGGCTGCAGCACGGTCGTCGCTCGCCCGCCATTTCTGCGGGCCAGGCCGGCCAATACCAATGGGAATGGAAAGCCGATGTGCGCAGCGCCGCTGCGTATCTGTCGGGAGGCCGCTGCGGAAGCCTCCCCGAATGTGGTGGTGCGGTCGAATTGTGCTCGCAGGACCATGGTGTTGACGAAATACCCCACCACGTCCCTGGTTCGGCGGTGCCGCCGGGTGGTCGTCGGGCAACCGATCAGGAAGGTCGGCTGCGCCGTCAACCGGTGGATCAAAGCCTGGAAGGTACCGAGCAGGTGGGCGAACGGGGTGACACCGAGAAACGCCGCCCTGGCCTGCAACCGGTCGGCGAGTTCGGTCGGCAGTCGCTCGGCCATCGTGGCGCCACACAAGGACTGCCGACGCGGCCGCGGCCGGTCCGTCGGGAGTTCGGCGGCCGGGGTGCCCGCACAGATACCCAGCCAGTGGTCCTCGAGTTCGGCGCGCTGTGGTGAGGAGACCAGTCGCTGTTCCGCTGCGACGTAGTCGTCGTAGCTGTAGTCAAGGGCCGAGAACCCAACGTCGTGCCCGGCGGTCAGGCTGCGGTAGGCGTGCAGCAGATCGCGCCAGATCAGCCACTGCGACGTCGCATCGGTGGCGATGTGGTGGTTGCCGATGACCAGCACGGCATCGTCCTGCCTGGTGAACAACACGAACCGCACGGCACCGGAGCCCGCGAGATCGAATGGCCGCAGGGCGGCCTCTCGTGCCGCGGCGCGGACCCGGGCCTCGCCCATTCCGGATGCGTCGATCACCTGCAACTCAGCACCCCGGTCGCGAACGAGCCGGACCGGAACCCCGTCCTGCTCGGTGAAGACCGACCGCAACATCTCATGTCGTTGCTGGACGGCTTCCACCGCACGGCGCAGCGTGCTGACCACCGGCGGCGGGCTGATCAGCCCGGCGCCGGCGTCGTTGTAGGCGGATGCCTCCGGGCTCAGCTGGTGCAGCACCCAGAGCGACTGCTGACCGATGGAGAGCGCATGCGGCTCGTTCACCTTCACTCCTCACGGCCGCGGGGAACGTCCGCCACCGCAGCAGAGTGTCGGGGTGTCCTCTACATCGTTTCTATGAATGGGCTGATCCGGGCCGGTATAGAAAAACCATGGCGGCCACCCACACTCTTTCCTCCACCAGCAGTGCTGGCCGCGATGTGCGCTGTTGGCACCGGATCAGGATGGGGATTGAAAATCGATATGGAGCACGGCAACTCGCTCGACCGGGCGACGTACACGGCCTTGGCGGACACCTACGGCACGCCGCTGTTCGTGTACGACGGTGCCGCCGTGCTGGACGCCTTGAGCACCCTGCGGGCCGCCCTGCCCGCACCGATGGAGATCTTCTACTCGCTCAAGGCCAACCCCAACATCAGTGTGGTCGGACTGCTCGCCGGTGCCGGCGCGCGGGCCGAGGTGTGTTCCCTGGTGGAGCTGCGGATCGCCGTCACCGCCGGCGTGGACCCGGCCCACATCATCTTTCTCGGCCCTGGCAAGAGCGACGCGGAGTTGCGCGCCTGCGTGGCGCTGGGCATCTATGCGGTCGTGGTGGAATCGTTCGCCGAACTGGCCGAACTCGATCGGATCGCGGCGCAGACCGGCCGACGCCAGCGGGTGCTGCTGCGGGTGAATCCCGGCGACGGTCGCCCGGGTGGCGCCCTGACGATGGGCGGCAAGGCCCGCCAGTTCGGCATCGACGAGGCCCAGCTGCTCGCCGCCGGTCCGCTGGCAGGGCGATACCCGGCCCTTGATCTGTGCGGGGTACACATCTATGTCGGCACCCGCATCCTGGACGCGGACGTGCTGGTGGAGAACACCGCGCGGAATCTGCTACTGGCAGAGCGGATCGCCACGGCGACCCAGATCCGGCTGGACGCCGTCGATGTGGGCGGCGGCCTCGGGGTCGCCTATTTCGCGGGCGAGTCCGACCCCGATGTTGCCCGGCTCCGCGAGCCGCTGGGCCGGGTCGTCGACGCCTTCCTGGCCCGCCATCCGGGGACGAGATTGCTCTTCGAGGCCGGCCGGTTCCTGGTCGCCCGCTCCGGTGCCTACCTGATTCGGGTCCGCTATGTGAAACAGTCCGCCGGAGCGCACTTCGCCGTCGCCGACGGTGGAACCAACCAGCACCAGGCAGCGGGTGGGATCGGTTCCTACGTCCAGCGCAACTTCCCGGTCGCCCTGGTCAACCGCACTGCGGACGAGACCGAAGGCACCGGCCCCTGGCAGGTGACCGGACCACTGTGCACCCCGAACGACACGGTGGCCAAGAACGTCGTGCTACCTCCGCTGCGCCCGGGCGACCTGCTGTCCATCGGACGCGCCGGCGCCTACGGACCGACCGCATCTCCCGGTCTGTTCCTCGGTCACGGATTCGCCGCCGAGGTCCTGCTCCACTCGGGCCGCCCGTACCTGGTCCGCCGCCGCGACACCCCCGTCGACCTGCTGCATCAGCAGCGCTACCACCACTTTGGGAGCCAACCAATGGAACGTCGCCAAGCCTTCGAACAGATCCGCCTGATCGTCTCGCACGTGGTCCACCGCGAGTTGCCCGAGCTGTCCGAGGACACCCCGCTCGCCGCGTTGGGCCTCGACTCCACCGGGATGCTCGAGATGCTGATGGAGTTGGAGGACTCCGGTGCCGTCGAGATCGACGCAGACGAGCTTGACCCGCACGTCTTCGTGACCGTCGGCAGCCTCGCCGACTACATCACGCGGATGGCGAAAGTGCCGTGAGTGTAGGCGTTCTCGGCGTCAGATCGCCGACCGCGATTTCCCGGCTCGCCCGCGAGGGCGGGCTGGCCGCCGGCCTGGGCGCAGCTCTGGCGCAGACCGGCCCGGTGCCGTGCAGTCGTCGCGGTCGGACGCTGCTGCCGGCCGGCTGGGGGCAGCTCGTCGATTGCTGGCAGCCGGCCGGCGCTGCCGGCGCGCACGGCAGTTGTGCATCGGTCGTCCTTCCGCACCCGGTGGCGGCCGCCGAGGGCCTCGAACTCATCGAGGTCACCCTGGCGGGGCCGATCGCCCTCACCGCGACCACGGGTCCTGCTGCCCGCTGGTCGGCCAGGCTGATCGCGGTCCGGGTGGGGTTGACCGATCGCATGCTCGGTCTGGCCGTCGGGCACCTGGCCGGACGGGAATCCGACGGCGCTCCGCTGACCAGCCTCCAGCTGGTGCAGGGCGCCATCGCCGATGTCACCAGCTGCCTGGAGATCTGTCGTCACGGGTTGGAAGTCATCGATTCCGAGCCACCCGGGCCCGCGCAGGCGTTCGATTGGATGCACGACCGGCTGGACCGCGCCGACCTCGCCATTTCGGGGATGTTCGGCGCTGCCGGCTATCTGGCCGACCATCCGGTGCGGTGCCTACGGCTGGTGGCACTGCTGCGGGATCTGTGGACCGAACCGGCCGCCCGGGCCACCGGAGAAGGTGGCCGAGAGTGAGCACCGCCGTCGACATGGTCGACCTCGACGCCGTCGCCGAACTCCGGGAGGAGATCCGTCCGCACCTGGCCGACCTCCGCAGCCGCGCCCTGGCCGTCGACGCACATCCCGAGAACATGGGTCCGCACCTGGCATCATCCGCGCTGCGACACATCCATCACCTCGGTCAGCTGCCCGGCGAGCGGACATCCGGGCGGTGCCTGCACCTGGTGGCCCTGCTCAGCGAGGCCTGCCGGGGCGACGCCGGGGTGGTGTTGAGCTGCCCGGGACCCTCGGTAGCCGGGGTCGTCGTCGACCTGCTGGCCGACGACGGGCAACGGGACTTCTTCCGCGATGCCATGGCCGCGGGCGCAGCTGGGCCTTCTGCGCGGTCACCGAGCCCGGGGCCGGCAGTGACGCATTCCGGATGCGTACCGAACTCCGCCGGGACGGCAGCGGCGGATACCTGCTGTCCGGTGCGAAAACCTATGTGGGTAATGCCTCGCGGGGCAGCGTCGGTGTCGTCTTCGCGCGCACCGGCCCCTCCCCGCTGGCGGTGCAGGCGGTGCTGGTCCAGGCGGCAGCGGCGGGGGTGGACCGCGCGGCGCTGGATATGGCCGGACTACGCGGTGCGCGGATCGGTGCACTGACCTTCCAGGGGGTACCGGTCGAACCGACAGCGCTTCTGGGACAGCATCTTCCGATCAGCCGGCGGGGCCTCTGGGGCGCGATCAGAGCGTTCAACAGCGTCCGGGTGCAGGTCGGCGCGATGGCCGTGGGCACGGCGGAGGCAGTGCACGACTATGTCTGCGAGGCGTCAGGGCCGACCGGTGGTCGGCGGCAGGAAGAGCTGGTGTCCGCCCGGGTGCGTATCGAGGCGGTCAGGAGGTTGCTCTACCGTGCGGCCGCCGAGGTGGACGCGGACATCGGCCGTGGCCATCTCGCTTCGCTGGCCAAACTCGAAGCGGTGCAGCTGGTCCAGGACCTGACAGCACGCCTACCCCGGCTGCTCGGCCGGGGCGCGCTGCTGGACCACCTGCTGCTGGAGAAATGGCGTCGGGACGCCCTCGGATTCGAATTCATGGAGGGCACCTCGGACATCCAGCGGCTCAACGTGGCGCAGGGCGCCCTGCGGCAGGCCGGCGGGGATGCGTCATGACGACCCGTCTGGTCGCAGTTGCGGCCTATCTGCCGCCCAATTCCGTCACCCTCGAATCGGTCGCGGATGAGCTCGGGCTCACGCCGGTGGACGTCCGCGTCTATCAGAAGTTCTACGGCCTGGTCGATATCAGGGTGGACACCGGCGCCGACGTCGCCGATCTCCTGATCTCGGCCGCCAAGGGCATCGGAACCCTCGCCTGGGCGGCACACCGGGTGCGCTACGTCGTCCACGCCCGCACCGTCCAGCCGACCGGGGCCCACTCGATCAATCCCCTGCTCACCGTTGCGCGGACCCTCGGTATCGAGCGGGCGGTGTCGTTTGCCGTCACCCAGCACGCCTGTGCGTCGGGCCTGCTGGCGGTCGACCTGGCGGGCCGGCTGCTGGCCGGCGAATCCGATCCGGATGCCCTCGCCCTGGTGCTGACCGGTGAGAAGACGTACCCGCATGTGAACAGGCTGATGCCGGTGCCGACCATCATGGGCGAAGCGTCGGCGGCCTGCCTGGTCGGCCGAGGCGAACACGGTGACGAAATGCTGTCCTACGTGTGGCGGGCGGTCGGTGAATACTGCGCCGGCCCCGAGCTTCCCGACGCCGTCCGGCAGAAATTCCAGCGGGAATACCCACAGACGCTTGCCGAACTCATGCGGGAGGCCGCCGACCGGGCCGGGCTGGGCCTGGACGACGTCAAGATGGTCCTGCCGCACAACGTGAACCGGATGTCCTGGATTCGCGTCGCCCAGCTGATCGATTTCCCGGTCGACCGCATCTACCTGGACAACGTGCCGGTGACCGGGCATTGTTTCTGTGCCGACCCATTTGTCAATTACGCGAGTGCCCTTCAGGACGATCGGCTGGGTCCGGGCGATCCGTACATGATGGTCAGTGTCGGGCTGGGCGCGATCTTCTCCGCCATGGTCTTCCGGCATCGTGGGGTGACCCGGTGACTGCCCGTGAAATCACGAAGCTGCGTCTGTCGGGTGCCCATCACGCCAGGTTCACAGCAGCCGCCGATAGCGCCGCCGACCCCAGAATGCTGGAGTTCTGGGCGGAACGTCTGGCTCCCCAGGGCATCGGTGTCGACAGCGACCGCTACCTGCACGGTCACCACAATTCCTTCACCGCCATGAGCCGCGCGGTGATCGAGCACCTGCGGCCCGGGGAACCGCTCGACCTGATCATCGCCGCCCACGCCACACCGGACTTCGACTCCCGCATGTCACTGGCCGGAAGTCTGGCAGCGCCTGGCACTCTCGTCTTCGCCGTCTCGGACCAGGGCCGGCTGGCGCCGTTCAGCGCACTGCGGACGGCGCTGGGTTTCCCGGATCGGCCCAGGGCGCTGATCGTCATCCTGGACCAGGGCACATTTCCCTACCCCGACACCGCAGGAAGCCTGCTCGGCGCGGCGGCAGATCATGCGGTCGGGCTTGCGATGGACCCCGGCGGGGCGGTGTCGATCTCTCCCCCGAGGCAGTGGTGCGACCTGCCGACGCAGCGTGTCGCGGCCGTCCTGACCGACGAATTGAACGCGCTGGCACCGGATCTCGTCATCGTCGGCTCTCACGTCCCGGCGCCGGCGGCCTTCCGGGTGCGGGTTGCGCCGGATGACCAGCTCTGCACGGGCGTCTGGAGTGCGCTGGCGCAGGAACTGGCGGCCGAGCCGGATCGGCCGCGGCGGATCGTCGTCGCCGACCACGAACCCGAACTGGCCTGCCTCGGTCTGGTGTGCCTTGACGTCTGCCCAACCTAGGAGCGAGAACATGTCCATTTCCCTGCTGCACGAACTGCTCGATGCCGCCGCGGAACGGTCACCGGACAACGCGGCGATCACCGCCGCGGGCGTGAGCACCAGTTACGGCGAACTCGCGGCGGCCAGTCGCCGGGCGGCAGGGTGGCTGGCGTCGATGGGCGTCGGGCGGCGCGACCGGGTGGTGATCGCGATCCCGACCCACCCGATCCATCCCGCCCTGATCTACGGGGTGTCCAGGATCGGTGCGGTCTTCGTGATCCTGCACGACCAGGTCGTCGGCCACGGACTGGTCCACGTCATCGATGACACCGAACCGGCGCTGCTGATCTGCGATGATCCGGCGGCCCACCGGCTGGCGACGGCCCGCGGAATTCCGGTGCGGACGGCCGAGACCGTCGAGCGTGAACTGGACGCGGCCGCTGCCGTCGATCCCCCGGCTCCGCTGTCCGTGGACCCGGTCTGCCTGATCTACACCTCCGGCAGCACCGGGCAGCCCAATGCCGTGGTGTCCACCCATGCCCAGGTGGTCTTCGCGGCTCAGGCGATCCAGTCCCAATTGCGTTACCGCGCGGACGATGTGGTGTTCTCCCCGCTTCCGTTGTCCTTCGACTACGGCCTGTACCAGCTGTTCATCGCCGCCCTGGGCAGCTCGCACGTGCACCTGGGCTGCTCAGCGGACGCCGGTCTGATCCTGCTGCGGAGACTGCGCCAGTCCGGTGCCACCATCCTGCCCGCGTTACCCTCGCTGGCGGCGATCCTGGCGCGGCTGCTCGAGCGGTACGGCGGGTCGGTGCCGCTCCGTCTGATCACCAACACCGGCGCGGACATGCCGACGGGAACCATCGACCGCCTCCGCAGCCGCCTGCCAGACCTGCAGGTGCAGTTGATGTTCGGCCTGACCGAATGCAAGCGGGTCGCCATCATGCCACCGGATCACGATCTGGATCGGCCGGGATCCTGCGGGCGGCCGCTGCCCGGCACCGAGGTCGTCGTCGTCGACGACGACGGAGCGCCACTTCCCTCCGGCGCCATCGGCGAGATGGTCGTCCGCGGACCGCACGTGATGGCCGGATACTGGCGTCGCCCGAATCTGACCGCCAGCCGGTTCCGACGCGTCGACGGACTGTTCACCGAACTTCGCACCGGCGACTACGGCTTTCTCGACGACGACGGCTACCTCTACTTCTGCGGCCGCCGCGACGACATCTACAAATCGCGGGGTTTCCGGGTCAGTGCCATCGAAGTGGAGGCCGCCGCGCTCCGGGTGGCCGGGGTGAGCTCGGCAGCCGTATTGCCGCCCACCGGGCAGCATCCTGATCCGGTGCTCTTCGCCGTATCGGATCTACCGGCCGGCACTTTGCTGGAGCGCATCCGGGAGCAGATCGAGCACTACAAGGTACCGAAGATCTGCCTGCTCATGGAGGCGCTCCCGCTGAACCGGAACGGCAAGATCGACAAGGCCGCTCTGGCCCGGTACCGGCTCCAATGCGCATGACGCCGACCGACCGACCATTTCTGAAAGAGGCCACCATGTCTACCCATTCGCGTCAGGTCTTCCTGTTTCCCGGACAGGGTGCCTACCGGCCGCAGGCTCTGCGCGGCCTTCGGGAAACTCATCAGGGCGTCACCGGCATCATTGCCGAGATCGACTCCGCTGCGGGGAGTGTCGCGGGCAGTCGGTTGTCGGAGTTACTGTTCGACGGCCCCCCGCGGTCCGTCGACGATCTGCTCGCCGGCGATACCCAGGCACTGCAACTGGCCATTTTCGGAATTTCGATGGCCGTATTCTCGGTCCGGCAGGGGCAGGCCGGCCCGGCCGATGTGCTGATGGGGCACAGCCTCGGTGAGATTGCCGCGCTGACCGCTGCCGGCGCCTACTCCATCCAGGACGGCGCCAGGATCGTCGCGGCCAGGACCGAAGCCCTGGCCGGCGGCAGGTGCCGGCCGGGCGGCATGCTGGCCATCGGTGCCAACACGGCGGTCGCCGCGGCACTGGCCAGAGCGGTCGACGACCCGATGACGGCAGTGGCTGCGAACAACGCACCACATCAGACGGTCCTTTCCGGGCCGATGGATTCGCTGGACCGAGTGCACCGCGCAGCCGGCGCTCTGGGCATCTCGAGCACACCGCTCAAGTCCCCGTATGCATTTCACAACCCCATGCTCGCCGCTGTGGTGGAACCGTTCCGGGCAGCCATTTCCGGAATGACCCAGCACCCGCTGCAGCGCCGGGTCTACTCCCCGATCTTGGGGCGGTTCTATTCCGACGAGGACCGGATCGGGGATCTGCTGGCCGGTCACCTGCTGCGTACCGTCGACTTCCTCGACGCCGTCCGGCTGTTGCACTCCCAGGGGCATTCGGTGTTCGTCGAATGCGGCGCCACTGACGCCCTGATCGCCCTGGTGCGGCGGACGGTCCCCGACTGCCAGACCTTGCTTGGCTCCGCGTCTGCTCCGTCGGCGCCGCCGCAGGCACCCGCCGTCGAACCATCCGCGGCTCCGGCCCCGGTGGCTGACGCACCCCCGACCAGGCACGGGGTGATCGCGCACCTGCGCAAGATGTACGCATCGGCGTTGGACTACCCGGAGTCGGTGTTCACCGAAGATGCCGACCTGGAGGCGGACCTGGGTGTGGACTCGGTCAAGCAGACCGAACTGCTGGCCAGGGTGTCCGACCATTTCGGGCTGTCGGTGCTGCCGGAGGACTTCCGCATGGCGGACCTGACGACGCTGGCCGACATCGCCGGCCTGGTGATGGGCGCCGACCGGGCCACGCCGCCGGCGCCCCGCGGACTGTCGCGTGATGAACTACTCGCGCAGTTGCGCAGAACCTATGCGACGGCGCTGGACTATCCGGAGTCTGTGCTGGGTGAGAACGCCGACCTGGAAGCGGATCTGGGTGTCGATTCGGTGAAGCAGACCGAACTGCTGGCCCGGGTGGGCGAGGAATACGCGCCGGCGCTGCTGCCGCAGGATTTCCGGCTGGCCGAACTGACGACCCTGGGTTGCATCGCCGACTTCATCGGCTCCAGCCGAGCGCAGGTCAACGGCGCCCGGCTGCAGGAAACATCGGCAGGCGTTGCCCGATGAGCGATTTCACCGGAAAGACCGTGCTGGTCACCGGCGGCGCCAAAGGCGTCGGCCGCGTGATCGTCCGCAAGCTCGCCGCTCAGGGAGCGCACGTGCTGGTGAACTACTTCCACTCGCGGGACGCCGCCCGACAGATCGTCGACGAGCTGCGTGCCGCCGGCGCCAGGGCCGATCTGGTCCCAGGGTCGGTGGCCAAGCGTGAACAGGTCGCCGCGATGTTCGCCCAGATCCGTTCCGAGCACGGCCATCTGGACATCCTGATCAACAATGCGGCCAGCGGCGCCCTGCGTCCGCTCGACCAGCTCGATGATCGCGACTGGGAACGGACCTTCGACACCAATCTCAAAGGCAGCCTCTGGTGCGCGCAACAGGCGGTCGGTCTGATGTCCTCCCGGGGCGGCGGAGCCATCGTCAATCTGTCGTCGATCGGTGCCGGTCTGGTGCTGGACGGATACACCGCCGTTGGTACGTCCAAGGCCGCGGTGGAGGCGTTGACCCGCTACCTTGCCGTCGAGTACGCGCCGCTGGGAATTCGGGTGAACACGGCATCCTGCTGTCTGATCGACGGCGCCGTCGCCGGGCTGTTTCCCGAAGCCGGTCGCCTGCGCGAGGTGATCGAGGCAGCCACCCCGATGGGTCGGCTTGCCAGCGAGGAGGAGTTCGCCCGCCTGGTGCTGTTTCTCGCCTCCGACGACGCCGCCTGGATCACCGGGCAGAGCGTACTGGCTGACGGCGGGCTCTCGCTCGGCAACGCCATGCTCGCCCCCCGCAGGCCTGAGCCGCTGCCTGCGGCCCCGAAGCCACCCGCCCCATCCACGGGCGTGGTCCCGCCGGAGCCGCCGGCCGGGGCCGGGCTCGAGCTCGATCAAGGAATGGGCATCGCAGTGGTCGGCATCGGTATCAAGGTACCGGGGGCCGATGACGTCGACGGCTTCTTCGACCTCCTGCGCGGCGACAGGCCGGTCTTCAGCGAGCCGGGAAACCGTTGGGAGATCGACAGCTTCTACGCCCCGCCCGGCGACGGCACGCCGGACAGCACCTATGCGCGGACGTTGGGCTTCGTCCGCGACCAGTCCGGTGACATTCCGGCGCAGGACTACACGACGGGCTGGCTGCGGCACTGCCTCACGCAGGCTGTGCAGGGTGTCGCCCGGAACGCCACCGACCGTCATCTCTTCACGGTCGGCTACACCGCGGACGGCAGCCAGCACCTGGAGGAGTCGACGGTGTGGGAAAGCCTGCTGGCGCGGTTGGCGCCAGGTCTTGACCTGGCCGACCCGGTGATCACGGAGGGCCTGGCGGCGCTCCGCCGCAGGTTGCCCCATGCCGGTGACGAGGCCCATCGCAGCCTTCCGTACGCGGTGGGTCGGGCTGCAGCCGACGGTATTCTGCCGCCCGACACCGAGCTGGTGATGGTGGACACCGCGTGCAGCTCATCGCTCTACGCCTTGAGCATGGGCATGCGCGCGCTGCGCAGCGGCTCGTGCGACGTCGCCGTCTGCGGAGCTTCCTTTGCGGTGGGTCCACGAAACTCGACCCTTTTCGCCAGCTTGCACGGGTTGTCCGCGAGCGGGGACGTGAGATCGTTCGATCGGGACGCCGATGGCGTGCTGTTCTCCGATGGCGCAGCGGTTGTCGTCCTCAAGACGGTGGAGCGAGCCAGAGCCGACGGGGACAACATCCTGGGAGTGCTGGCTGGTGTCGGAACGTCCTCCGACGGGCGCGGCCGGGCGATCTACGCACCGAACGCGACCGGACAGCAGCTGGCAGTGGAACGCGCACTGTCCGCCGCACACCTCCACCCGGTGGACATCGACTGGGTGGTGGCCCACGCCACCGGCACCAGGGCCGGCGACCAGGTGGAGATCCAGACGCTGAAAAGCACATTCGCCGCCAGCTCCGGGTGCCATGTCACGTCGAACAAGTCGATCTTGGGACACACCGGGTGGGTGGCCGGGATCGTGTCCTTGATCCACGTCCTGATGGCGATGCGCAACGAGGTGATCCCGGCGCAGCGCCGGTTCATCGCTCCGCCGGCCGACTGGCATCTCGACGAGTCCCCGCTCACCATCCCAACGACCGATGTCGGCTGGCCGCGGACGGCGGACGTGGTCCGCACGGCGGCGATCTCCGGCTTCGGCTTCGGCGGAACCAATGCGAATGTTGTTGTCCGCGAGTACATCGACGGCGGTCGTTACCGGAGCGAGAGTGCTCCGGCATCCGTCGATCCGATCGTCCTGGTCGGATGGAGTGCCCAGCTGCCGGGCAACCCCGACCAGGACACCGTGCGGGAATGGCTGCGCAGCAATACCTTCGCCGCACCCTCTTCATTCGGTCCGGAATTTCCGCTGCCGGCCGCCGGCGAGTTCCGAATTCCGTCATCGACGATGAACACTATCGACCGCTGCCAGGTGATGGCTCTGCAATGCGTCCGCCGGCTCGAAGGCGACCTGGGTCAGATATGGGCGCGGTACCGGGCCACGACCGGGGTGATTGCCGGCCATCTGGGCCCCACCCGCAATGGGGTCGGCTACGCCCTGCGCACCTACCTGCGGTATCTGACCGAACACATCCAGCAGGACCCGGAGCTTGCCTGCCTCCGCCCGGCGCTGCCCGGATACGTCGATCAGGTGCTGGCGATGGTCCCGGTCAGCAACGAGGACTCCTCGCCCGGAATCATGCCCAATATCATTCCGGCCAGAATTGCCAACTATTTCGATTTCCACGGCGCCAACATGACGGTTGACACCGGTTACCTGTCGCTGCTGTCCGCGATCGACGTCGGGACCGCCCGGCTCCGCGACGGCGAGCTCGACCTCGCCCTGGTACTGGGGATCAATGGCAACTCCACCCCGGAGCTCCGTGCCATTCTCGGCGCCGGCCTGGATCCGCTGACCGAATTGGCCGAAGGGGCCTTTCTGCTGGCGCTGACCAGACGCAGCCTTGCCGATCGCGAGGGGTTGCCCGTGCTGGCGCAGCTCGACGCGGCTCGCTTCGTCCCGGAGTCGGACAACAGCCCGTTTGCTCGTGGCAGCCTCCCAGAGCGCCACTACCTGGGCGCCGACCCGGCCATCGACATCATCAGGGCCACCGTGACCGGTCGCCCGACGACAGTCACCGGGGTTGATCCGTTCAACGGCACCGGTTGCTCGTTGACGGTCCGGCCGGCCGACCATGTCCTGCCAGCAGCCACCGAGCCGGCGCAACCCGCGGCGGCGGCCTCGCCGACGCCGGCTGCGCCGCAGACCGTGCGGCCCTACGCGGTCGTCCTTCGGGACTGCCCAGCAGAAACCGTCCGGCGCGGTGTGCCGGCGATCCCCGACCATTGCCTGATAGTGACCAACACACCCGATCTGTTGGCCGGCACTCCGCGCCCGGAAAATTGCGTGGTCTTCTCGACCGTCGCCACCACACTGCCGGGTGCCATCTTGGCGCCGGCGCAGCTCGACGAGGATTTCATCGCCCGGCAGATCGACCGGATCCGTTGGCGCCCAAAGCACGTCAGGGTATTGGGCTCGCTCGGTGCGAGCAGGGAGCCGACCGGTAGTGCCTTCGACGATGCACGCTTGCTCTCGGACCTGGCATTCCTGGCCGCGAAGGCCGTCGAGCCGGAAGTACACGGCGGCGGCTCGTACGCGGTCCTGCTGATCGATGCGGTGCAAGGCACCGTGCCCCGCCGCAGCACCGGAATCTTCACCGGAATGGTGAAGAGCCTGGCCCAGGAATTCGGTCACGCCCTGGTCTACGCGGTGCTCAGCAGTACCCACGATCTCGCCCTCGGCCTGGCGCAACTTGCGCAGGAGTCGCGCAAACCGCGACACCTGCCGCTGGCGGTCTACGACGGGGATCGCCGGGCCGTCCCGGTGGCCGTGCCGCGCCCGGCGCACACCCCCGGTGCGGTGCCGCTGACCAGGGAGTCGGTGGTGGTAGCGGCCGGCGGTTCGCGCGGGGTGACCGCGGCCCTGCTGATCGCCCTCGCCGACCAGGCAGCGCCGACCATCTGGATTCTCGGCTCCAACCCCTTGCAGGCCGACGAATCCGCCACCCCACCCGACAGCGCAGCACCGGCCGGCCCGCCGAGCCGCGCGGCCTTCCTGGAACGAGCCCGATCCGCGCAGCCGGGACGGTCGATGGCCGAGCTCAACCGCATCTTCGATCGATTGACCGACGCCACCGAGGCCCGCGACACCATCGGGCTGCTGGCCGGCAAATGTGGTCGCGACCGGGTGCACTACCGGGTCTGCGACCTGACCGACCGGAATTCCGTCGAGAAATCCGCCCGGGAGATCCGCGCCGTCTCTGGAACCATCGATCTGCTGGTTTTCGGCGCGGGTATCAATCGCTCGGCGTTGGTGGCAAAGAAGACCCTGGCGGATTTTCGTGCCGTCCGGGATGTCAAGGCCGTCGGGTACGCGAACCTACGGATGGCGCTGGCGGCGGATCCTCCTCGCAGCTGGTGCAATCTTGGTTCCATTCTGGGCTTCACGGGGCAGCTCGGCGAGGTCGACTACGCCGCCGGGAACGACTTTCTGAGCAGCAGCGCCCAGTACGCCCGGCAGGTCGATGGCACCGACGAGTACACCATCGAATGGACCCTGTGGGACTCGATCGGGCTGGCGGCGAAACCGGTCACCCGAGCGTTCCTGCGCAGAGCCGGGTTCTCCGGTGGCATGTCAACGGAAGAGGGCGTCGCCCTCTTCCTGGACGAACTCGGCAGACCCGAGCACGATCCGGTCACCGTGCACCTCGGCGCGGCCGAACTGGAGATGCTGGAGAACAGGTTTCCCGGTGTCCGCGGGGCGATGGCGGATGCCGCTGCCCCATCGCCGCCGGTGGTCACCGGGCGGCGACCCACGGTCGGGAAGCAGCTGGGCGGTCGTGCGAACCGGACCGCCGCGCACAGCGGAATTCTGATCGAGGAAAGAGTGATCGATCTCGATTCGGATCGGTACCTGCTCGGTCATCTGGTCAACGGTCGGCCCACTCTGCCCGGCACATTCGGGTTCGAGATGGCGGCGGAGGTTGCCCGCAAGCTGGTCCCGGATCGGATCGCTGTCGCGTTCGAATGCGTATCGTTCCGCAAGTTCCTCCGACTTCATCCCAGCAGAGGATCGCTGCAGTTCCGGATCAACGCCCGGCTGGTGCACAGCACTCCCGAGCGGAGTCGGGTCAACGTCCGGGTGACCTCGGACATCCATGCGCCGACCGGCGAACTGCTGGTCGCCGACCAGGTTCATTTCGAACTCGATGTGGTCCTGGCCGACGACGTGGTCCCCGCCCCGCCGTGGACGGAGATCGGAGCCGGCCCGGCCCGTCCCGTCGCTGATCCCTATCTGATCCGAAATCCCGCGGTTCTGCTCAGCGGCGCACTCGACACGTTGCGCACCACGTGCAACCGCGGGCAGAGTGCTGATTGCCGTTTCGAATTGCAGCCCGATGCCCTTGCCGAGCCGTTCGATCGATTCAGCATCCCCGCGCTGCTTCTGGACGGACTGGCCCGTACCTCGGTGCTGACCATGGCGAACCTGGACACGCTGCCGCTCGTCGCGTTGTCGACGATCGGCCGGGTGGAACTCTATACGGCTGCGAACGACATCACCTTGGCTCGAACGACACCCGGCATCCGGCTGATTTCACGGCCGGAACCGGGCGATCCCAGCGGCCGCGCGTTCCGCTGCGATGCGGTCGGCGGCGACAACCGGCTGATCGCCAGCATCAGCTCGATGGCCGGAGTGACACTCGGTCACCTCAATCCGTTGACAGGGCACTATCAGCCGGTTGCCGCGTCCATCGAACTGCGGCAGAGTGTTGTCCCGTCGCGCGCCGGCGCCGGTCAGCCAATAGGGTGATTCTGCAGGCCACTCCTGCGCCCAGGAGATTCAGGTATCTCAGCCCATTCGTAAAGCTCCTTCAATTCATGTACGACACCCCACCAGCCCTGACATTGAGAATGTCGAGCGAGCTGAAAAGTACTCGTAGTCAGGGGTTTCGACTGCCCACCGTTGCTCAAATGCCTTTGCCCCAAAAACGTTCCACCACACAATCAGCGAAATACATTCCACACATCGACTTTCGAGTCCTGGGGGCAATAGGTGTCTGGCGGGATGGAGTCGAGGTCCAACTCGACGGACCGAAACAGCGGACCGTGCTGGCCGCCCTGTTGCTGGCGCACGGGCACCTGGTGTCGGACACCAGGCTCAGCGACCTGCTATGGGGAGAGGATCCCCCGAAGACCTTCGGGGCGCAGATCTACACCTATATCTCTCGTCTTCGCAAAAGTCTGGGGACCACTGTCGACATCGAACGGCAGGGGCAGGGCTACACGATCCGGGCGGCGTCGGCGCGATTCGATCTGGATGAATTCAACCACCTGAACAGACTGGGCCGCGCCTGCATGAGCCAGGGCAGCCCGCAGGAAGCGGCCATGCACCTGGCGGCCGCGCTGAACCTCTGGTGGGGTCCGGCGCTCGCCAACGGAACAGACTTTCTCGGCGACACCGAATTGGCCGGACTGGAAGAATCCAGGCTGGCCACCCTGGAGTTGCGGATCGACGCCGACCTGGCCGTCGGCCGGCAGGTGGATGTGACCGCCGAACTGTTCGACCTGGTCGCCAAATTTCCCCTGCGGGAAAGATTTCGTGCCCAGCTGATGACCTCGCTTGCCAGATCCCATCGTCGAGCGGATGCGCTACGGGTGTTCTTCGAAGGACGCGAGATGCTCGCGGAGGAACTGGGGGTGGATCCCAGCCCGATGCTGACGGACCTCTACCAGGAGATCATCTGCGACGAGCCGGTTGTCGGGCTGAGCTCGGTCTCGTCACCGGCAATGCTGCACGCCAGCCTCCCGACTGTTCGCCCGGCCATGCTGCCCGCTGACCTGATGGACTTCACCGGCCGGGAGCCATGGTGCGCGTGGATGTCAACGCTGCTGACCGATCCACGTGTCGACGGCGGCAACGGCCCTCGGCTGTGCCTGGTCACCGGTATGGCAGGGGTCGGAAAGACAGCACTGGCAACACATGTGGCCCAGGCCTGCAGGTCCGAATTCACCGACGGGCAGCTGCACGCCGACCTGGGCGGCGCACACCATCCGGTGGATCCGGCCGACGTGCTGGCCTGGTTCCTTCGAGCCCTCGGCGCCAGGCCGGCTGAGATACCGTCCGATTTCCAGGAACGCGCCCAGCTCTACCGCAGCCACACGGCGAATCGCCGAATGCTGGTCGTCCTTGACAACGTGGCGGGGGACGAGCAGATCCGGTCGCTGGTGCCGGCCGGCCCGCAGTGCGCGGTGATCATCACCAGCAGGGTCCCACTCGCCTCAGTCCCATTCACGCACCAGTTCGATCTCCGGCCGCCGAACACCGCGGAGGCAGTCGAACTTCTGGCCAGGCTGACCGATCCGCTGCGGGTGACTGCTGACCGGGATGCCGCCCGACGGCTGGTCGAATACTGCGGACGGTTGCCGCTGGCCATTCGTATCGCCGGCGCCCGGCTGGCCGCCCGGCCGCATTGGACGCTCCGCCGGATGGTCGACATGATGGTCTGCGAGTCGTCCCGCCTTGATCAGCTGCGATGCGGACCGCTGGACATCCGCAGCTCCTTCGCCCACGCTTTCGATGCCCTGGAGGGCGGGACTCGCGGCGCCATCACCGCACTGGCCCACATCGGTCTGACGGTGTTCCCGGCCGGCGTGGCGGCGGATGCCCTCGACCTTCCCGAGACCGCCGCTGAACAGATCCTGGAATCGCTGGTCGACGCCCGGTTGCTCGAGGCGGGCGAGGTGGCCGGGGACGGCCGAACCGTGTACCGGTTCCACTCGCTGGTCATGCTGCTCGCCCGGGAGCGTCTTTCGGCGGGGATGCATCTCCGTCTGCTGCGGACGCCTGGGCTGCCCAACCCGGCCTGACCAACCGGGAGATAGTTCAGCGGCCGCAGTCGGTGGCCGGAACGGTTCCGTGCGAAGAGCCCCGCGCGGTACCCAGGAGAGGAGGTCGTCATGAACGCGAACAACAACAACTAGGACGCAATGCAACGACAAGCCTTCCGGCCGGCCGTCGCGGACGATCCGGGAGGACTTGTCGTTGCGTCCCGGGCCGTCGCCGGTGTCCTACCAGGAGCCTGGTGTACCCGCTACGGCGCCGCCGGTGAGGCAGACGGCTGCAGCGGTGCCGTCGCGACGGCCCGCGAGGCCGCCGCACGCTCGACGGTCAGCAGGCTCTCGGCGTGATGCTCGTCTTCGTAGGCGCGGCCACCGCCACGCAACCCGAAGAGTCGCTTGCTCCAGATCAGCCACACCACGGCGGCCACGTTGACCGCGAACAGCAGCACCCGGAGAACGGTGACCTTGTCGGTCAGGTCGTAGATCTCCAGCGGCAGGAAGATGCCGGTGGCGACGACGGCGAAGTATTCACCCCAGCGCTTCATCATCCAGAGCCCGACCGCTTCGATGAACTCCAGCACGCCGTAGAGGATCAGTCCGACCGCGATCCAGATCAACGTCTGCTCCGAGAGCGAGAAGGCGCTGTCGATGCCTCTGACGATCTTGGAACTGTCGATGTTCCAGCCGATCTGATCGGCCAGCGGGCGCAGCAGCGGGAGTTCGCTGTTGAACGACGCCTTCAGGTCACCCTTGGATTTGCGGAAGATGAAAACGACCACGGCCAGCAGCAGCAGGCCGATGCCGCGAATTCCGCGCTCGGCCGCCAGCAAACGCATGATCCGGCGGTCTCGCAGCAGTCGCCCCCGCGGCACCTCGGGTGCATCGTCGGCCCGGCCGCTGTACTTCGGGCCGCCCACGACGTACGTGGCGCACCGCAGGCAGCGCCAGGCCTCGCCGCCGGGTGTGACCACGCGGAGACGCTCGCGCAGTTCGGGTTCGTCCGGTGCGAACGTCTCATGGCCGCGTCGGCTGCAGGTATTCAGGTTCCAGTCCACCCCAGGAACAGTATTCGCCAAGGACGCCGGCCTGGGCCGGTCGGTGCAAGATCACTCTGCCGGGTCGCTCGGAACCGCCAGCACGACCGGTGGCCCGCTGTCGTGGATGACCCACAGGCCCAGCATCACCACCACCGCCATTTCGGTCAGTGACAGCCCACGTTCCACCAGTCCGACCACCCGCCAGGCCTGAATCGGGGTAAGGGCGGACAAGATCGTCTGCCCGGTCAGGACCATGAACCAACCCCCGGCCACCATCGACAGCCGGACGGCCCAGCGGGGCCACCGACCGGCGAGCCCGCGATGCTGCCAACACATCAGGCAGGTACCGATCGGCAGGCTGAAGAAGGCGATCAGTGTCCACGTCCAGTGCACGCGGCCGGCAATGGACGGGTCCGCCCCGAAGCCCTGCTTGGGAAAGACGATCAGGCCGACAAGGCCGACGCTCCAGACCAATGTCATCAGCGCACCCCAGGAGCGCCAGGCGACGATTTCCCGCACCGTCAACGCCAGCAGGATGATCGCGGACGACACCGCCAGCACCACCACGCCCCAGTCGAAAATCCAGCCGTCGGGCAGCAGTGCGTACTCGCTGATGGTGCGCGACAATGGATCCAACGATCGACTGGGCGGCATGACGTGCAGCAACCCGATGCCGAGCACCGACAGCAACACCCCGCCGGTACCGACGAGCGCGAGCCTGCGGGACAACGTGATATCCCGCGGGGGGGCATGAGCTTCGTCGTCCAACAGGTCGACGGCCAGCAGATCGGCCATCCGGTGGGCCTGCTCCTCGGCGGCCCCGGACGTCGATGGCGACATAGCGGTCCCTCCTGGCGGCGTCCGGCGACTGCGTTCACCGTAGCCGCTCGGCCCCGATCCGTTCGGGCTTATCCGCTGTGCCGGGCGGCCGGGAGTTGGTTCTCGCTCTTCACGGTCTGCAGTGGGACACCATCGCCGGGTTGATTGGTGACCGCGCCGGCGTCGACCGCAATCATCGTCAACCCGTCCTCATGTTTCTTGCCCTGTCCGAAATGGTTGAAGGCCAGGTTCAGGACGAACACCACGATGACCGTCGAGGTGATCGCCGAGCCGAAAATCGTCTGGAAGTTCTGCGGGAAGTGCCGGTAGAAGTCCGGGGCGATGACCGGGAGCAGGCCGATCGACAGCGATACCGCAATGATCAGCAGGTTGTGGTTGTCCTCGTAGCTGACCTTGTTCAGTGTGCGAATGCCGATGGCCGTGACCATGGCGAACATGACCGTCCCGGCACCGCCGATGACCGGTCCGGGCAGTCCCGCGACCACGGCACCCATCTTGGGAATGAGCCCGAGCAGCAGCAGGAGCAGCCCGCAGGTGGCCACCACCCAGCGGCTCTTGATCCGGGTGATCTCGATCAGCCCGACGTTCTCGGCATAGGCGGTGTCCGGGAACGAGTTCATGAAGCCGGCGAGGACCGCGGACAGCCCGTCGGTGGCCAGACCGCGGGCGAGGTCGTTCTCGCTGAGCGGTCGGTCGACCATCTCGGCGACGGCCAACATGTCGGCGGTGGATTCGGTGTAGGTCACCAGCATTACGATGCACATCGAAATAATCGCCGCGGCAACGAATCTCGGGTGACCGAAATGGAAGGGCTCGCTGACGCCGAACCATTGGGAGTTCTTCACATCGCTGAAGTCGAGCAACCCCATCGGCCAGGCGACCAGGGTGCCGACGATGATTCCGATCAGCACCGAGATTTGCCCGACGAAGCCTTTGAAGAACCGGGAGACCAGCACCATGGTCAAGATGACCAGCCCGGCCAGGGCGATGTGGGAGACCGCGCCGTAGTCGTTGGTGGTGACGGCGACGGAGCCGCCTGCCTGGGTGGTGGCGGTGAACTTCTCGGAGGCGTCGGTGATGGTGATGCCCGCCCCGTTGCCGCCGAACGGCAGGTTGGTGGTGTTCTTGCCGGTGATCAGGCCGGCATCGGCACCGACCAGCGACAGCCCGATGACGGTGATCACGGTCCCGGTCACCAGCGGCGGGAAGAAGCGCACCATCTTGGCGAACGGCTTCGCGATCAGCAGGGCGAACACGCCGGCGATCAGCAGTGATCCGTACACCACCGGTAGTCCGGCCTTGCCGCCGTACTGACCGGCGATGATGATCATCGGGTTCAGCACCGTGAAGGTGGCCCCGGCGACGACCGGCAGTCGAACACCGAGGATCCGGCTGATGCCGACCGCCTGGATCAGGGTGGCGATACCGGACACCAGCAGATCGGCGCTGACCAGGATTGCGATGGATCCCTTGTCCAGGCCCAGCGCCCCGCCGACGATGATCGGCACCGCAACAGCGCCGGCATACATGATGAACAGGTGTTGCATGCCGAGGATGAGGAGCTTCTGCGGCGCCAAGAACTCATCGACGGGATGGACCTTGCTTCTGGTCGCGCTGCTGGCCTTGTCAGCGATTTGGGTCATCGTTCTCCGCTCGGTGTGCATGATTCGGCGGTACGTCCATGGTGCAGAACAAGGGAAAACATAGAACGTTCAGATGACGCCCGGATTGCGCTTGCGGCAGAGAATTGTTGCCGCAACTGCTGCTTCGGGCAGGTCGAGGGCCGACACGTCACCGCGAGATTGCCAGTGCATTTCTGCAATCAGCGGCGGCCGCCACCCGCCACTGGCCCGGCCGAACTGGGCTACTGGCGGGCAATCGATATGCCCCCTGGCGGGCTTCTTTAGCATCGTTTATCTTTGTCCGGCAACGATCATCGACGAGAACACCCTGGCGACAGGGCCGCTGGAGTACGTCAGCGTCGGGGGCACCAGTCTCGCGTCCCCTCTGGTCGCGGCAAAGATGGCCCATCACGTTCGATCAGGACACCTCACTGACGACCACCGCGGGATATGACGACGTCACCGGTCTCGGGACCGTGGACGTCGGAGCGCTCGCCCACTATCTGACTGGTCGCTGACCTTGCGGGCGGCCCTCTAGGGTGGGGGGATGCAGCAGTACCTTGACCTGATGGACCGGATCCTGACCACCGGCGTCGACAGATCGGACCGCACGGGCACCGGTACCCGGAGCATCTTCGGGCACCAGATGCGGTTCGACCTGTCGCAGGGCTTCCCATTGATGACCACCAAGAAAGTGCACCTGAGGTCGGTGGTTGTCGAGTTGCTGTGGTTCCTGCAGGGTTCGACCAATGTGCGCTGGCTGCAGGAGCGCGGGGTCACCATCTGGGACGAGTGGGCGGATGCCGACGGTGAACTCGGACCGGTGTACGGACACCAGTGGCGGTCCTGGCCGACCCCGGACGGACGGCACATCGACCAGATCGCCGCCGTCGTCGAGTCGCTGCGCACCAATCCCGACTCCCGGCGGCACATCGTCTCCGCCTGGAATGTAGCCGAGGTGGGCGACATGGCACTCCCCCCGTGCCACACCATGTTTCAGTTCTACGTGGCCGATGGGCGGCTCTCCTGTCAGCTGTACCAGCGGTCGGCCGACGTGTTCCTGGGCGTGCCGTTCAACATCGCCTCCTACGCGCTGCTGACGGAAATGGTGGCCAAGGTGGTCGGGCTGCGGCCCGGAGATTTCGTGCATACCTTCGGCGATGCCCATTTGTATGCCAACCACTTCGAACAGGCCCGCCTGCAGCTGACCCGCACCCCGCGGCCGCTGCCCAGGTTGACCCTCGCCGACGGGATCAGCGACCTCGACCGTTTCGAATACGAAGACATCACCGTGCAGGCGTACGACCCCTATCCCGGGATCCGGGCACCGATCGCCGTATGACGATCACCCTGATCGCGTCCGTCGGCGACAATGGTGTCATCGGCGCCGACGGCGATCTGGCCTGGCGTAACAGCGAGGACCTGCGTCGATTCAAACAGCTGACGATGGGCCATCCGGTGCTGATGGGCCGCCGCACCTTCGAGTCCATCGGCCGGCCGCTGCCCGGACGGCAGAACATCGTGGTGTCCCGGTCAGCCGGATGGGCCGCGGCGGGCGTGCAGGCCGCCCACTCGGTCGAGGATGGACTCGCGCTGGCCGGCGGGGAGGCTGTCTTCGTCATCGGCGGCGGTGAGATCTACGCCCAGACGATCCGCCTCGCCGATCGACTGGAGATCACCCACATCCAGCTCGACCTGCCGGGAGATACCCGGTTCCCGGCCATCGCACCGGCGCACTGGGAACGGATCAGGGTCGATCACCGCGACGGATTCAGCTTCGTCACCTACCGTCGGCGGCCGGCACCGGTGACCGACCTCGGCGAGCTTCTCGCCGCGCTGCAACCAGAGTTGCACAGCGGGCGCTACCTTTACTGCACGGTGGAAACCGTCCCGTCGGGGGTGGATCCGGTGGTGATGGTGGGCGAATCCGAAGGCATTACCCTGGTGCTGCCGCAGGAACAGGCCGAGCAGCACGGCATCGCCGGAGTGTTCCCGTGCGCCTGGATCACCCTTCGGGTTCCCTCATCTCTCGAGGCAGTCGGGCTCACTGCGGCCGTTGCCGCCGCCCTGACCCGAGATGGCATCTCCTGCAACATCATTGCCGGCTACCACCACGACCACCTGTTCGTGCCGGAAGACCGGGCGCACGACACCCTGGCAGCTCTTGCCGCCCTGTCACACTCGCGCATCTGACCGGTCAGCGTCGGGCCAGCCTCCGCACGGCCAACTCGGCCAGCATGGCCGCCGCGTCGGGCAACACCGAATCGTCGAAGGCAGCCAACGGCGAATGGTTCGACGGCGCCGCATCGAACTAGTCCACCATGGCAGCGCCCAGGAAGAGGTAGGCACCCGGGACGTGCTGCAGCACCCTGGAGAAATCCTCCGATCCGGACAGCGGCACCGGCATCGTCTGGAACCGGTCTGCGCCGAACAGGTCAGTAGCGGTCTCGGCGACGAAGTCGAACTCGGCCGTGTCATTGACCGTCACCGGATACTCGCCGACGAAGCTCACCTCGGCGCTCAGCCCGTGCGCCTCCGCGATGCCGCGGCACAGTGCGACGGACCGGTGCGCCACCTCCCGTGCTGCCTCCGGGGAGAAACTGCGCACCGTCGCCTCGAACACCGCGTCGTCCGGAATGATGTTCCGCTTCGTGCCGGCGTGGAACGAACCGACGGTGATGACCACCGGGTCGAACACGTCGAACTGCCGGGTGACCAATGTTTGCAGAGCGGTGACGATCTCGCACGCGACCGGGATCGGGTCGCGCCCCTTCTGTGGCGACGAGCCGTGCGTGCCGGCACCGACCACCCGGACCTCCAGACCCGCCGAAGCGGCCATCAAGGTGCCAGGCCGGCCGGCGAAGACCCGATTGGGGAACCACGACGAGAACACATGCAGCCCATACGCCGCATCCGGCGTGCGACCGGCGGCGGCCAGCACCCCCTCGTCGATCATCCGGCCGGCGCCGTCGAAGCCCTCTTCGCCAGGCTGAAACATGAACAGGACGTCACCGGTCAGCTCGGCCTTGTGTGCGGCCAACAACCGGGCAGCACCCACCAGACCGGCCATGTGCAGGTCGTGGCCACAGGCATGCATCGCCTGCGCGTGCGGCGACCCGGTGGCCGGCGCGAAGCTCTCGCCGGTGCGCTCGACAACGGGAAGGGCGTCCATGTCGCCGCGGAGCAGCACCAACGGGCCCGGGTGACCGCCCCGCAGTACCGCGATGATGGACGTCAGGCCGACCCCGGTGCTGACTTCCAGACCCAGCCCGTCGAGCTCGGCCAGCAGGAGTCGCTGGGTCACCGGGAGTTGGAGGCCGACCTCCGGATGCGCATGCAGATGGCGGCGCAGGCCGACCAGGTGGTCGGACATCAGGGCGGCTTCGGTCAGCAGGTCCATGGTCAAGACCCTACGAGCCAGCGCCGTTGCCCCGACGGGCGCTGCCCTCGGAACACCCCTGGATGGTCAGGCGACCGACGCCTCGGCCCGGCCGGCGCCGTACGGCAGCACGATCCGCAACGAGGTCTCGAGTCCGGAGCGGTGGTCTGCACCACTGCCGAGCCCGCGCTTCGAGGAGTTCTCGATTACGCGGCTTTTCGTTGCAACAAGCCGGGAATCGGCCCGGAGATTCCGGCTGACGGTGTCGAGTACGTCCGACATCTGTAGATCAAGTGCGTCACAGATCGACGCCAGCAGTTCACTGGAAGCCTCTTTGCGGCCCCGTTCGACCTCGGAGAGGTACCCCAGCGACACATTTGCCGCGGTGGACACATCCCTCAACGTCCGGTTCTGACTGTTTCGCGCATCACGCAGGGTTTCCCCCAATGCATCACGAAGCAACATGTCGCACCTCCTCTCGCTGATCGACTCTTGCTGATCGTTCCCACCGGGCGGCGAACACGTTCACCGCCTGTTACCACGCCACTTTCCCATGACAGACCTTTCCCGGCATGGGCTGATGCGAAATCGCCTGTTCGCCCAGAGCAGAGGAACCGAGCGCTCCAGGTAACCTCAAACTACTCCGCGGCACCGACAAGGCCGATCACGTTGTGGTTTCGCTCTCTGCGGAAACGCCCCGAATCACGTAAATGTTCCGTGGCGCCACATTGCCGTCGTGTTTCCTCGCAGGTGGCAGCCTGTCGCCCGTTCAGATGGGCTCGACCAGGTCGGTGAGCAGGCCCACTGCGGCCCGAACCGCTGCATGTCGCAACCGATCCCGCTGCGACTCCTGACTCTCCGGCGACGCGGTCGGCTCGTCGGGAAGGTGTGTCATCAGCCTGTCGAAGTCGTCCCCGGCCATCGCGACGTACCAGGTGCCGACGGCGACGCCGTGCTGCGGATCCGGTCCGGCAACCCCGGTCAGACCCACCCCGATCTGCGCCCGGCACGCCGTGCGAACGCCCCTGGCCAGGGCAATGGCGACATCCGGGTCCACCGGCCCGCGGTCAGCCAGCAGAGCTGAGTCGACCCCGGCCAGCGAATGTTTGAGATCGGTCGCGTACACGATCAGGCCGCCGCGGACGACGGCTGACGCGCCCGGCACCTCCGTGAGCAGGGCGGTGAGCAGACCGCCGGTCAGCGACTCTGCGCACGCGACGGTGATGTGCGCCCGCGTCAGCCCGGCAACCAGGCCCCGCAGATCCGACTCGCTCAGACCGACCAGGCCGGCCAACCGGGTACCTGCCACGCTGGTCAGCGCCCTGGCGTCGGGTTCGAGCGGGTAGTGGGATCGATGCCGTCGGCATGCTTGGATTTGGAAACCAGAGACGAGGCCCGCACCAGGTAGTCGATGCCGGTGGCCACGGTCAGCACCACGGCGACACTCATGAAGCCGACGCCGATCCAGTGCAGCGAGGATGGCAGTGGCAGTACGTAGAGCCCGATGGCGAGAATCTGGATCAGGGTCTTCGCCTTACCGCCCGGGCTGGCCGAGATGACGCCGTACCTGATCACCGCGAATCTGAGCAGGGTGATGCCGACCTCCCTGATCAGGATCACCACGGTGACCCACCACGAGAGGTTGCCCAGCATTGACAGCCCGATCAACGCCGAACCGGTCAGCGCCTTGTCGGCCATCGGGTCGGCGATCTTTCCGAAGTCGGTGACCTGCCCCCGCTTGCGCGCGATGTGCCCGTCGAACCGATCGGTGACCGCGGCGACGGCGAAGATCGCCCAGGCGAGCCAACGGAACGAGGTCTGGTGGCCGCCACCGGCGAACAGTGCGAACAGGAAGACAGGTACCAGGATAAGCCGCAGTACGGTCAACGCGTTGGGGAGGTTCACCAACGACACCCGCGGCTGTTCGGTCATGGCCGTCCGCCGGCCTCATTGCCGGGGGCGCTGTTGCGGGCAACGGGCGCTGCCAGCACTTCCCGCAACTCGGCGATCAGATCGATGCCGTCGGTGCCGATCACGGTCGCCCTGACCAGATCTCCCAGCAGCACCCCTTCGGCTCCGGTCAGCGTGGTGCTGCCGTCCACTTCCGGGGCCTGATGTTCGCCGCGACCGACGACGCCGTCGGACAGGTCATCGACCAGCACCAGCACTTCGGTACCGATCCGGTCCTCGGCGCGCTGGGCGGTCAGTTCCTCGACGAGTGAGGTGACCCGCTCGACCCGGTCGTCGATCTCGTCCTGATCGATCTTCCCGGGCAGACGCAGTGCGGCTGTGCCGTCCTCGTCGGAGTAGCCGAACACGCCGACGGCGTCCATCCTCGCCCCGATCAGGAAGGCTTCGAGCTCGGCAAGCTCCGCCGCGGTCTCCCCCGGGAAGCCGACGATCACGTTCGACCGGATGCCGGCAGCAGGGGCGACCGCCCGGATCTGCGCGGTCAGTCCGAGGAACGACTCCCTGGAACCGAACCGCTTCATCCGTCTCAGCACTGTTTCCGAAGCGTGCTGGAAGGACATGTCGTAGTAGTCGGCAACGCCGTCGAGTTCAGCGATCGCCGATACCAGGCTCGGCCTCGTCTCCGCGGGCTGCAGATAGGACAACCGGACGCGGACGATTCCCGGCACCTCGACCAGGGCGGCCAGCAGCTGTTCGAGCTGTCCATCTCCCGGCAGGTCCTTGCCGTAGGAGGTGGAGTTCTCACTGACCAGAACAATCTCGCGGACCCCCTGTCCGGCCAGCCAGAAGGCCTCGGCGACGATCTCGCGCGCCGGTCGGGACACGAACGAGCCGCGGAATGCCGGGATGGCACAGAAGGTGCACCGCCGGTCACAGCCGGAGGCGATCTTGAGCGGGGCGACCGGTCCGGAATGCAGCAGCTTGCGCACCAGCACCGGACCGCTGGCCGGGCCGGGAGTGTCCCGCCCGCCGAGCGTCAGGACGGGTGCACTGTGCCCCGGCACCGAGATGGCGCCGGCGGCGGCCGGGCGGGCGGTTGGCGAGATCGGGAGCAGGGTGCGCCGGTCGACCGGGGTGTGCGAGGGCGGCCGGTGCCCATCGATGACGTCGCCGAGCAGAGCGGCCAGATCCGGGTAGGCATCGAAGCCCAGCACCGCGTCAGCCTCCGGGAGCGCCTCGGCGAGTTCCCGGCCGTACCGCTCAGCAAGGCAACCGACCGCGACGACCTTCGCACCGGTATCGGCGGCGGCCAGCACGGTATCGATCGAATCCTTCTTGGCGCTGGCGACGAAGGCACAGGTGTTGACGACGATCACGTCCGCCCGCGCACCGTCCTCGACCAGTTCATACCCGCTGCCGGCGAGCCGACCGGCGATCTCGGACGAGTCCACCTCGTTGCGCGCGCAACCCATGGTGATCAGCGACACCCTGGAACCGGGCGACGACGGCGCTCCGGCGGGCGCTGGGCGCACGACTGCAGACACGGGAGGCACGAGCTCAGCCTAGCTGCCGCACCGGGGCTCGCCGGACCGTGTGCGTGACGTGCCGGCGCCCGGTCAGCGGGGTTGATGGATAGGGTGCCCTGTTGTGACTCCCGTCGAACCGACCCCCGACCATCTCGACGCCGTGGTCGGTGCGGCCGACCGCGCCATTGTCGTGCACCGGGCCAGGGCAGGCGACGTGCGGCGCATCAAGGAACTGGTCGACTACTACGCCGGCGCCATCCTGCTGGAGAAGACCCTGGCCAACCTGTTCGAAGACGTCACCGAGTTCTGGGTGGCCGAGGTCGACGGCCGGGTGATGGCCTGCGGGGCCCTGCACGTGCTCTGGGAGGACCTGGGCGAGATCCGCACGGTCGCCACCGATCACGAGGCCAGGGCGCATGGAATCGGCCGGGCCGTCTGCGAGGCGATCATCACCGAGGCGGCCCGAATGGGGTTGAGCCGACTTTTCGTCCTGACCTTCGAGGTGTCGTTCTTCTCCGGACTGGGATTCGAACCCATCCAGGAGCTGGACCTCACGCCGGAAGCGTTCGCCGAGTTGCGTAGTTCCTATGACGCCGGTGTCGCGGAATTCCTCGACCTGCCCTACGTCAAGCCCAACACGTTGGGCAACACCAGAATGCTGAAGCATCTGCCGCCGATATCCCGGTGACCGCACGCCCGGCCGGGACGAGAAGCCCACTGGACCTTTCAGACGGCCGGGGTCCGCTTGTCGGCGATCCTGGCCAGGGCCTCGGCCAGCAGCGCCTCGCCGTCCTCGTCACTACGGCGTTCCTTCACATAGGCAAGGTGCGACTTGTACGGCTCGTTCCGATGGACCTCCGGCGGGGACTGCTGATCGAGCCCGGCGGGCAGGCCGCACCTCGGACAATCCCACGTCTCGGGCAGCTCGGCATCGACTGCGAACGACAGCCGGGTGCCGTGCCCGTTGGCGCAGAAGAACTCGAGCCGGTGACGGGCAACCGAGTCACCCCGCTGCGACTCGCCCATCGGTCCGGCGCCCACCCGGGAGCCGCGAATTGGATTCCCTGCTGCCATGGCGGCCTCTTCCGGTCAGACTCTTGCGTGATGCCCGGGTATTCGGATGCGTCCGATGGCGCATTCAGATCAGGCGTTGACCTTGATCAGCAGACCGACGCCGACAATGGAAATGACCCAGACCGCCGAGATGAAGAGGGTCAGCCGGTCGAGGTTCTTCTCCACCACCGAGGAACCGGACAGTGAACTTTGCATGCTGCCACCGAACAGGGACGACAATCCGCCACCCTTGCCGCGGTGCAGCAGGATGAGCGCCATCAGCGCGATGCTGGTGATGACAAGAAGGATGTCCAGAAATGTTTTCATGACTGCCTAGTGGGCTAGAGAGATCCTGCGGTGGGTGACTCATTCGATGTGCGCCCGAGTCTAACCCGGTGTCGCGACCGCCGCGGACTGGCGCGCGATCAGCTGAGGATGCCCACAGCGTTGGCCGCAAGGGACGCGAACTCCGTGCCGTCCAGCGACGCACCGCCGACCAGCGCACCGTCGACGTCGGGCTGAGCGACGATCTCACTCACATTTCCGGACTTCACCGAACCGCCGTAGAGGATCCGGATACCGGCGGCGATCTCGGTCGAGTACTTCTCGGCAAGTGCTGCCCGCAGCGCCGCGCAGACCTCTTGAGCGTCCGCGGCGGTCGCCACCCGGCCCGTTCCGATCGCCCAGATCGGCTCGTAGGCCACCACCAGATCGGCGGCCTGTTCGGGGCTCACCGATGCCAGCGCGGCATGCAGCTGCGCGACCGCGTGACTGACCTGCCGGCCGGCCTCGCGCACCGGCAGACCCTCACCGACGCACAGGATCGGGATCATCCCGTTGCGATAGGCCGCCTCGACTTTTTCGGCCAGCAGCTCGTCCGATTCGCCCGCCAGCTCGCGCCGTTCCGAGTGCCCGACGAGAACGTAGGTGCACCCCAGCTTGGCGAGCATGGTGCCGGACACATCGCCGGTGTAAGCACCGGAATCCTTCGGCGACAGATCCTGCGCGCCGTAGACGAGGTTGAGTTTGTCGCCGTCCACCAGCGTCTGGACCGAACGGATGGCAGTCAACGGCGGGAAGACCGCCACCTCGACCTTGGCGTAGTACTTCTCCGGGAGCGTGAAAGCGATCTTCTGCACCAGCGCGATGGCCTCTAGGTGGTTCAGGTTCATCTTCCAGTTGCCGGCGATCAGCAGCTTGCGGCCGTTGCCCGATCCGGTTCGTCCCGACACCGCAGGATTCGTCATGTGATTCAGTCCTCCAAGACCGCGAGACCGGGCAGCGTCGCGCCTTCCAGGAATTCCAGGGAGGCACCGCCCCCGGTGGAGATGTGGGTGAATCCGGCCTCGTCCACACCCAGCGTGCGCACTGCGGCGGCCGAATCGCCGCCGCCGACCACCGAGAAGGAGGAGCCGGCAGCAATGGCCTCGGCCACGGCTTTGGTACCCGCCGAGAACGCGGGCATCTCGAAAACGCCGACCGGACCGTTCCAGAAGACAGTGGCAGCCGTGGCGATCACCGCGGCGAAGGCCTGAACCGTTGCCGGGCCGATGTCCAGACCCTGCCACGCGGCCGGGATCGCGTCCGCGGCGACGATCCGGGTGGTGGCGTCCGGGGCGAAGGCGTCCGCGATCACCAAATCGAGCGGGAGCACGATCTTGTCGCCGTACTGGTCAAGCAGACCCTTGCAGGTACCGACCTGATCGGCCTGCAGCAGCGAGTTACCGACCTCGTGGCCCTGGGCGGCGAGGAAGGTATAGGCCATGCCGCCGCCGATCAGCAGGGAATCGACCTGCGGCAACAGCGCCGTGATGACGCCGAGCTTGTCGGAGACCTTGGATCCGCCGAGCACGACCACATAGGGTCGCTCCGGATCGACGGTCAACTTGTGCAGAACCGCGGTCTCCGCGGAGACGAGATAACCGGCGTAGTGCGGCAGCAGTTTTGCGATGTCGTAAACCGAGGCCTGCTTGCGGTGCACCACCCCGAAACCATCGGACACGAACGCCGCGTCGCCGCCGACCAGGTGGACCAGCGCCTTCGCCAGCTCACCGCGCTCGGCTTCGTCCTTCGAGGTTTCCCGCGGGTCGAAGCGGACGTTCTCCAGGAGCGCCACCGAACCGTCGGCCAGGCCGGCCACCGCGGCCGCGGCCGATTCACCGACCAGATCGGCGGCGAAGGTGACCGGGGCGCCGAGCACCTCTGCCAGCCTGGTCGCGACCGGACCCAGCGAGTAGCGGTCCTCCGGAGCGCCCTTCGGGCGGCCGAGGTGGGCGGTTACCACCACTTTCGCACCGGCAGCGGTCAGTGCCTGCAGGGTCGGCAGCGACGCCCTGATGCGTCCGTCGTCGGTGATGGTGGTGCCGTCAAGTGGGACGTTGAGGTCGGATCGGACCAGCACGGTCCGACCGGACACCCCGATTGCGAGCAGGTCGTCGAGGGTGTGCACAGCGGTAGGGCTCCTTGGGTGTGGTCGCAACTGTGGCAGCAGGGGTGTGGGCGCCCGCCCGGTCGGTGGCAGCTGCCACCGACCCTTCGGGCGGCACCACCCGGCGGTGTCCGATCAGAGCTTGGCGGCAACCAGAGCGGTGAAGTCGGCGAGACGGTTCGAGTAGCCCCACTCGTTGTCGTACCAGCCGACGATCTTGGCCATGTTGCCGTCCAGCACCAGGGTCAGTGGCGAATCGAAAGTGACCGAGGCGGGCGAGCCGACGATGTCGGAGGACACGATCGGATCCGTGGAGTAGGTCAGGTACGGGGCCAGCGACCCTTCCTGGGAAGCGGCCTTGAACGCGTCGTTGATGTCGTCGACGGTAACGCTCTTGGACAGCTCGACCGTGAGGTCGGTGACGGAACCGTCCATCACCGGCACGCGGAGTGCGTAGCCGTGCAGCTTGCCCTTGAGTTCGGGCAGCACCAGCGCGGTGGCCTTTGCGGCACCGGTGGTGGTGGGAATGATGTTCTGCGCTGCCGCGCGGGCCCGCCGCAGGTCCTTGTGCGGGAAGTCCAGGATCACCTGGTCGTTGGTGTAGGCGTGGATCGTGGTCATCAAGCCCTTGACGATGCCGAAGTTCTCGTGCAGCACTTTGGCCATCGGAGCGACGCAGTTCGTGGTGCAGGAGGCGTTCGACAGGATCGTCTGGCTGCCGTCGTAGGCGGAGTCGTTCACGCCCATCACCACAGTCAGGTCCTCGCCGGTGGCCGGTGCGGAGATGATGACCTTCTTCGCGCCGCCTGCGAGGTGCTTGCCGGCACCGTCGGCCGAGGTGAAGTGGCCGGTGGACTCGATGACGATGTCGACACCGAGGTCGCCCCATGGCAGCGCGCCGGGGTCGCGGTTGGACAGCACCTTGAGTTCCTTGCCGTCGATCGTGATGGCGCCTTCGCCGGCCGACACCTCGTGACTCAGCTTTCCGAGGATGGTGTCGTACTTGAGCAGATGGGCGAGCGTCTTGGTGTCCGTCAAATCATTGACGGCGACGATCTCGACATCGTGGTCCAGGGCGTCCAGCGCCCGCCACAAGTTGCGGCCGATTCGGCCAAATCCATTGACTCCGACGCGCACAGTCACGTGTGTCAGCCCTTCTTCGTGGTTGCCCGGCCGCGTCGTGCTGACCCGTACCGGATCGATCAAGTGACACCGCCCACGGCGCCGGGGGCGACGGGCACACTGTATCGGCAGACGGTGCCCGGCAAGAAACCGGCCCGGAAACCTTGGCGAGACATGTTGCGCCGCAGACACCCCACCGGCGCATGCCAAACTGCTTGGCGCCGACCAGAACTCCCGACTGTGCCCGTTTACGGGTCCTGTAGGCACTTCGATATGCGCACAACGGGCAGTTAGACGCCCGACCGGGCGAAGCACGCGCAGTGCTCAGCCGTCGAGCATGTCCGGCGTGACGGCGGACTCGGTGTCCGGAATGCCGTCGTCGGCCGCACGTTTGTCGGCCATCGTGAGCAGCCGGCGGATTCGACCGGCAATGGCGTCCTTGGTCATCGGTGGATCGGCGAGCTGGCCGAGCTCCTCGAGCGATGCCTGTCCGTGGGCGATCCGCAGCTTTCCGGCTTCGGCCAGATGGTCCGGTGCATCAGCGCCGAGAATGGCGAGCGCCCGCTCCACCCTGGCCTTGGCGGCCACCGCCGCCCTCGCCGAACGGCGCAGGTTCGCGTCGTCGAAATTGGCCAGCCGATTGGCGGTGGCCCGCACCTCCCGCCGCATTCGGCGCTCCTCCCAGGCCAGCACCGAGGAGTGTGCGCCGAGCCTTGTGAGCAGCGCCGCGATGGCGTCGCCGTCCCGGACCACCACCCGGTCGGCGCCGCGCACCTCACGTGCCTTCGACGCGATGCCCATCCGGCGGGCTGCCCCGACCAACGCATACGCAGCTTCCGGCCCGGGACAGGTGACCTCAAGGGATGCGCTGCGGCCGGGTTCGGTCAGTGAACCGTGAGCCAGGAATGCGCCGCGCCAGGCAGCCTCGGCATCGGCCAGCGAACCGGCGACGATCTGGGCCGGCAGGCCCCGGACCGGGCGACCGCGCTGATCCAGCAGGCCTGTCTGCCGGGCCAGCTGATCTCCACCGGCCACCACCCGAAGCACGAAGCGGGTGCTCTTGCGGATACCGGATGCAGCCAGCACCTGGACCTCCGCAGCATGCCCGTAGAGCTCGCCGATGTCCCGCCGCAGCCGGCGGGCGACCGCTCCGGTGTCCAGTTCGGCCTCGACGATGACCCGGCCCGCGACGATATGCAGCCCGCCGGCAAATCGCAGCACCGTCGACACCTCGGCCTTGCGGGCTGAGACCTTGGCGACCGTCACCCGACTCAGCTCGTCCTTCACCGCGGCAGTCATTGCCATGCGGCGCCACTCCCCATCCGTCGTCTTGCCGTCATTGGCCGGCTGTGCTGCTGGCGGTCGGCCCGGACGATTCGCATTTCACTGCCGTTCGAGCCAGGACTGCCAATGGGTTTGGTTTCGGTGCTGCTGTTCACGTTCTGGTCGGGCTCGCCCCACCTGACACGGCCTGATTCGGCTCAGTCGATTCCCCCGCCAATCCACCGCTGCCCGGAATAACTCTTCTGAAACCTGAAGCCGCTCGGGCCAACACTGTGGCCAGAGCCTCAGCAAGCGCCGCCGGATCATGCCGGGGGGTGCCCGGGTAGGCAATCCTGGCAAGGTCCAAACGAGCCCCCATCCGTTCCGACGCCGCCAGCAACCGCCCTGGAAGGGCGACGGACGCAACATCGGCCAGCACGGTGTCGATCCGAAAACTCGGCGCGTGTGCTGAGAGTACGTCCAGGTGTTGCTCCGGTGAGAATCCCTCAGTCTCGCCCGGTTGTGGTGCAAGATTCAAGACCACCAGTCGGTGGGCTCGGCAGCGTATCAACGCGGCGGCGATATCGGGCAGCATCAAGTGCGGCAACACGCTGGTGAACCACGACCCGGGACCAAGTATCACCAGGTCGGCGTCGTCGATGGCGGCCATCGCCTCTGGGCACCCTGGTGCATCCGACGGATCCAGCGCGACGGTGCGCACCCGGCCCGGGGTGGCCGCCACCGCGACCTGCCCGCGAATGCGCCGCACCACTGCGGTGTCGTCCTCCAACCCCTCGACTTCGGCGACGATATCCAACGGGACGCAGGACATCGGCAACACCCGTCCGCGTGACCCGAGCACTGCACCCATGGCGTCCAGCGCCGCCACCGTACTGCCCATCACCTGGGTCAACCCGACCAGCACGATGTTGCCAACCGGATGCCCGGTCAGCGCACCCTCCCCGGCGAAACGGTGCTGAAAGGTCTCCGCCCACAGTTGCCCGGTGGAATCGGCGGCGGCCAGGGCGGCGAGCGCCATCCGCAGATCTCCGGGTGGCACGATCCCCGGAACCTCGCGACGGAGGCGGCCGGACGATCCGCCGTCGTCCGCGACGGTGACCACTGCGGTCAGCTCGGCGTCCAGGTGACCCAGCGCGGAAAGCATCGCGTGGAGGCCGTGTCCCCCACCGAGGGCGACCACCTTCGGCCGAGCTGTGGACGTGCTCCCCCCGGCGTGGCCGGCCGGCTGATTCGCGGGCATCGTCATTCCCGGCCGAGGTCCCGATGAACGACGGAGACGGTGAGGTTGTCAGCGGCCAGCCTGGTTCCGAGTGCTTCGGCGACCGCCACCGACCGGTGCTTGCCGCCGGTGCAGCCGACCGCCAGCGTGAGGTACCGCTTTCCTTCGCGCTGATAACCCCCACTGACCAGCTGGAACAGCGCGACGAACCGCTCGAGGAAGTCGCTGGCCCCTTCCTGGGAGAGCACGTAGGCAGAGACCGCCTCGTCACGGCCGGTCAGGTCGCGCAGTTCGGGGATCCAGAACGGATTGGGCAGAAAGCGCATGTCGATGACGAGGTCGGCATCGAGCGGGAGACCGTATTTGTACCCGAAGCTCAACACCGTGAGCGACGCCGATCTCGGCCCGACGGTGAAACCCCGCTCGACCTGTTCGCGAAGCTGGTGCACCGACAGATCCGAGGTATCGACGATCACGTCGGCCTCCTCGCGCAGCGCGCTGAGCAGCGCGCGCTCCGCGCCGATACCGTCGGCGAGACGACCGCGGCCCTGTAATGGGTGTTCCCGGCGGTTGTTCTCGAACCGGCGGATCAGGGCGGCGTCGCTGGCTTCGAGGAAGAGCACCCTTGGCCGGTATCCCGCCGCGTCGAGATCCTTGATCACCGCGGCCAGATCCTCGGTGAAGGCTCGCGACCGGACGTCCAGGACCACAGCGATCCTGGTCAGATCCCCTCTGGCCCGCGCGCCGAGGTCGACCATGGTTGCGATCAATTCGGGCGGCAGATTGTCGACGACGAACCAGCCCAGGTCTTCCAGACACTTCGCCGCGGTGGACCGGCCCGCCCCGGACAGCCCGGAGACGATGGCCACCTCGATACCTGTGTGCTCCACGCCTCATACCCTCTCGGACTCGGACGACGGGGCAGTCACCGGGTCCTCGGCGGCCGGCTTTTCACCTGTCACCGCCGGATCGGTCCGGTGCAGTGCTGCGTGAACGGACTCGGCCGTCATCCGGCCGATACCCGGCACCTTGGCGATCTGTTCCACGTCGGCCTGGCGCAGTGCGGTCAACGACCCGAAGTGCTTGACCAAGGCGGTCCTCCTGGTCTGGCCGAGACCGCTGACCCCATCCAGCGCCGACTGCGTCATCGATTTCGACCGTTTTGCGCGGTGGTAGGTGATGGCGAACCGGTGCGCCTCGTCCCGCAGTCGTTGCAGCAGGTAGAGCGCCTCGCTGGTCCTGGGGAAGATCACCGGATCGTCCTCCCCCGGCACCCAGACCTCCTCGAGCCGCTTGGCCAGGCCGCACACCGTCACATCGGCGATCTGCAGATCGGCCAGTACTGCAGCGGCCGCGTTCACCTGCGCGGCGCCGCCGTCGACGACCAGCAGCTGAGGCGGATAGGCGAATCGTCGGACCCGCCCGGTGTCCGGGTCGATCCCGGACGGGCGACCCGCTGCCGGGGGCGGCTCGACGGGATCTGCCGCCGCGGTGAATTCACTGTCCAGATCGTTGATCCGGCCGGTCACCCCGTGGGTGAACCGGCGACGGACCACCTCGGCGATCGAGGCGACGTCGTCGCCAGGTTTCTCCCGGATGGCGAACCGTCGGTAGTCGCTGCGTTTGGGTAGTCCGTCCTCGAAGACCACCAGGGAGGCGACCACGTTGGTGCCCTGTACGTGCGAGATGTCGATGCATTCGATCCGCAGCGGTGCGCTGTCCATCCCGAGCGTGTCGGCTACCTCGACCAGTGCGGCCGACCTAGCCGTCAGGTCACTGGCCCGCTTGAGACGGTGCTGCGCCAGCGCCTCGGCCGCATTCCGGGTGACCGTCACGGCGAGGTCCTTCTTGTCGCCGCGCTGCGCCACCCGCAACGACACCCGGCCGCCACGCAGGTCCGCGAGCCATTGGGCCATCTCCTGGCCGTTCGACGGAACCGCCGGCACCAGGATCTCCTTGGGAACGGCGGCCGCTCCGTCGTCGGCGGCCCGCCCGCCGTAGAACTGCAGCAAGAAGTTCTCCACCAGCCGAGAGGTGTCCTCCTCTTTGCTGTCTTCATTGCCTTCTGCTTCGACATTGTCGCTGTTGCTTGCCGTTTCGGCGTCGACATCGACGATCCAGCCCCGCTGGCCACGGACCCGGCCGCCCCTGACGTGGAAGACCTGAACGGAGGCCAGCAGGTCGTCGGCGGCGATCCCGATCACGTCCGCGTCGGTTCCGTCTCCGAGCACGACCGCCTGCTTCTCAACGGCGCGGCGGAGCGCGCCGAGATCGTCGCGCAACCTGGCCGCCTTCTCGAAGTCCAGCTCCGCCGCCGCGGCCGCCATCTCCCGCTCCATCCGGCGGATCAGCGGATCGGCCTTGCCCGCCATGAAATCGCAGAACGAGTTGACGATCTCGCGGTGTTCGTCGGCGGTGACCGCGCCGGTGCACGGCGCGGCACACTTGCCGATGTAGCCCAGCAGACACGGCCGGCCGATTTGCGCCGATCGCTTGAACACCCCGGTCGAGCAGGTGCGCGCCGGGAACACCCGCAGCAGCAGGTCCAGAGTCTCCCTGATCGCCCAGGCGTGCGCGTACGGGCCGAAGTACCGGACGCCCTTGCGGTGCGGACCACGCATCACCTGCAGCCGGGGATACTCATCGCCCAGCGTCACGGCGAGTTCGGGATAGGACTTGTCGTCGCGGTAGCGCACATTGAAGCGGGGGTCGAACTCCTTGATCCAGTTGTATTCCAGCTGCAGCGCCTCGACCTCGGTCGACACCACCGTCCACTCGACCGAGCCCGCGGTGGTGACCATCTGCGCGGTGCGCGGGTGCAGGCCGGCGAGGTCAGCGAAGTACGAATTGAGTCGCGACCGCAGGCTCTTCGCCTTGCCGACGTAGATGACCCGCCCGGTCGAGTCACGGAACTTGTAGACACCGGGTGACTCCGGGATCGTCCCCGGGGCGGGGCGATAGGTCGATGGATCTGGCACACGGCCGAGGGTAATCGAGCGGGCCGACACCCAAGGCGCTTTGCCACCCCCGACCGGTCGAACGCGACCTCCCGGATGGGGGCGCAGCGGCGCCACGCATGTTTCGAAGTGCGGACGATGGGTGATCACCCTGCTGGACAACCTCGGCAGCGCGGCCGATGGCTAATGTGAGCAAGGCCCGTCAGAGGATCGAACCCGATCCAACGACGGGGCAGTATCCGCGCACGCACCGAATCATCGGTGCGCAAAACCGAGGAGTTCCGATGGAGATCTGGCCAGGTACCGCCTACCCGCTGGGGGCGACCTTCGACGGAACGGGAACGAACTTCGCGCTCTTCAGCGAGGTGGCCGACAAGGTCGAGTTGTGCCTGATCGAGGACGACGGCACCGAGACCAGGATCACCATGCCCGAGGTCGACGCATACGTCTGGCACTGCTACCTGCCCACGGTCCAGCCGGGGCAGAGCTACGGATACCGGGTCCACGGGCCCTACGACCCGTCGAAGGGGCTCCGCTGCAACCCGAACAAGCTGCTGCTGGATCCCTATGCCAAATCGGTGACCGGTCAGGTCGACAGCCATCCATCCGTGTTCTCCTACAATCTCGGATTTCCCGATTCCAGGAACGACGACGACTCGGCCGCACACACCATGCGCGCGGTGGTCATCAATCCATTCTTCGATTGGACGGGTGACCGTATACTGCGCATTCCCTACAACGAAAGCGTCATCTACGAAACCCACCTCAAGGGTCTGACCCAGCTGCACCCGGAGGTTCCGGAGAGCCAGCGGGGCACCTACGCCGGACTGGCCCACCCGGCCGTCATAGACCATCTGACCCGTTTGGGCGCAACGGCAGTCGAGTTGATGCCGGTCCATCAATTCGTCCAGGACAGCACGCTCCAGGACAAGGGACTGTCGAACTACTGGGGTTACAACACCATTGGTTTTTTCGCCCCGCACAATGCCTACTCGGCGTTCGGCGACCGCGGCCAGCAGGTGCAGGAATTCAAGGCCATGGTGAAGGCCCTGCACGGCGCGGGTATCGAGGTGATCCTCGACGTGGTGTACAACCACACCGCTGAAGGCAATCATCTCGGGCCGACCATCTCGTTCCGGGGTATCGACAATGCCGCGTACTACCGGCTGGTCGACGACGATCAGCAGTACTACATGGATTACACGGGCACCGGCAACTCCTTCAACGTCCGGCATCCGCACTCGCTGCAGCTGATCATGGACTCGCTGCGGTACTGGGTCACCGAGATGCACGTCGACGGATTCCGGTTCGATCTGGCGGCGACGCTGGCCAGGGAGTTCTACGACGTCGACCGGCTTTCCACCTTCTTCGAACTCGTCCAGCAGGATCCGATCGTGTCTCAGGTGAAGTTGATCGCCGAGCCGTGGGACCTCGGGCCGGGTGGTTATCAGGTCGGGAACTTCCCGCCGCAGTGGACCGAGTGGAACGGCAAGTACCGGGACACGGTCCGTGACTTCTGGCGCGGCGAGCCGGCCACCCTCGGCGAATTCGCCTCCCGGCTGACGGGTTCGGCTGACCTCTACGAGACGTCGGGAAGGCGCCCGGTGGCGTCCATCAACTTCGTCATCGCCCACGACGGGTTCACCCTCAACGACCTGGTCTCCTACAACGAGAAGCACAACGAGGCCAACGGGGAGAACAACAACGACGGCGAATCGCACAACAGGTCGTGGAATTGCGGCGCCGAGGGGCCGACGGAGGACACCACGGTGCTGCATCTGCGGGATCGGCAGCGCCGCAACTTCCTGGCCACGTTGCTGCTGTCGCAGGGAGTGCCGATGATCGCCCACGGCGACGAATTGGGCCGCACCCAGCAGGGCAACAACAACGCCTACTGCCAGGACTCCGAACTGAGCTGGATCCACTGGGACACGGCGGATCTTTCGCTGATCGAATTCACCGCGTCACTGGCCCGCCTGCGCAAGCAGCACCCGACCTTCCGCCGCCGCCGCTTCTTCGACGGCCGCCCGGTCGCCAGGGCCGAAGGCGAGCCGCTGCCGGACATCGTCTGGATCAACCCCAGCGGATCGGTGATGGCGCCGGAGGACTGGGACTCCGGCTTCGGCCGATCGGTAGGGGTTTTCCTCAACGGCAACGGAATCCGCAGCATGGATCGCCGCGGCGGCCGGGTGATCGACGATTCGTTCCTATTGCTGTTCAACGCCCACGACGAAACCCTGGATTTTGTCATGCCGCCGGAGGAGTACGCGCCCGGCTGGACCTGCGTCGTCGACACCGCCGGCATGCCGGACACCCCGGAGGCGACCAAAGCCGGGGCCGTCATTCCGGTACCGGGCAAGGGACTGGTGGTACTGCAGGCGCTCGCCCAGAGCTCGCTGCCGGTCGTCCGCACCGCGGCCGCCGCCAGCGTGCCCGCCGTGCCTCCGGTGCCGGTACCCACCGCCGATGCCTACGAGGCCGCCCCGGTCGAACAGAGCGTCGTTCCGCCGGCGCCTGCCCGGGCCGAGCCCACGACCCAGCCTGCTGACGAACCGGCCAAACCGAAGCGCCGGCGGGCCGCAACGCCCAGACGCCCCAGCCAGAAACAGGCGCCCGGGCGCTCGGATGACAGCAAGGACACTCCATAGTGACCAACGGTTTTGCGAACCAGGTTTCCACCGGGCGGAGTCGGGTGCCCAGCTCCACCTACCGCATACAGGTGACCCCGACCAGGGATCTGGCCCACGCGAAAGCCGTGGTGCCGTACCTGGCCCGGCTGGGTGTCGATTGGGCCTACCTGTCGCCGATCCTGCAGTCCGAGCCTGGGTCTGACCACGGCTACGACGTGGTCGACCACAGCCGGGTGGACCCTGCCCGTGGGGGCAGGCCGGGCCTGGTGGCCTTCGCCGACGCCGCGCACGGGGCCGGGCTCGGCGTGCTGGTCGACATCGTCCCCAACCATGTCGGCGTCGCCACCCCGAAATCCTCGACCTGGTGGTGGGATGTTCTGGCCAACGGTCGGGAGTCGCGGTACGCGAAGGCTTTCGATATCGATTGGGATTTCGGTGACGGCCGGATACGGGTTCCGGCCCTCGGTGACGGCGAGAACGAGCTGAAGTCGCTGGAGATCGTCGGCGACGAACTGCACTACTACGAACACCATTTCCCCATCGCCGCCGGCACCGGCAGCGGAACGCCGCAGGAAGTGCACGACCGCCAGCACTACGAATTGATGAACTACCGAAGGGCCGGGGCGGAGCTGAACTACCGGCGATTCTTCGCGGTCAGCACGCTGGCCGGCATCCGGGTCGAATTGCCCGACGTCTTCGCCGAATCGCATGCCGAGATCAAGGACTGGTTCGACAACGGCTGGGTGGATGGACTGCGGGTCGACCATCCCGACGGCCTGGCCGATCCGGCCGGCTATCTGCGCGACCTTGGCGCCCTGATCGGTCGGCGCTACGTGCTGGTGGAGAAGATCCTGGAGGGCGACGAGCGACGGCCCGCCGACTGGGAGTGCAACGGCACCACCGGATACGACGCGCTCGCGAGCGTGGACCGGCTATTCGTGGACCCGGCCGGCGAGGCGGTGCTCGACGAGCTCGACACCGAACTGCGCGGCGGTGTGGTCGTCGATTGGGAACGCATGACGAGGGCTGCCAAACGCGCTGTCGCAGACGGAGTTCTGCGGGCCGAGGTGCTCCGGCTGGCCCGGTTGGTTCCCGACATCGACAAGGCCGACGACGCGATCGCCGAACTGCTGTCCTGCTTCGCGGTCTACCGCACCTATCTCCCTGACGGCTACGGCGATCTGCAGGCTGCACTGGCCGCTGCGACGCACAGTCGCCCGGCCCTGGCCGAAGCGTTCCGGCAGGTCGGCGGCCGGCTGTCGGATATCGGTACGGAGTTCGCCACCCGATTCCAGCAGACCTCGGGCATGGTGATGGCAAAAGGGGTCGAGGACTGCGCCTTCTACCGGTGGACCAGACTCACCAGCCTGACCGAGGTCGGCGCCGAGCCGAGCCATTTCTCCCTCAGCGCAACGGCTTTCCATTCCGTGCAGGCGCTCCGCTGGTCGTCGGACCCGGACACCATGACGACCCTGACCACCCACGACACCAAACGCGGCGAGGACGTACGGGCCCGCATCTCGACGATCTCCGAGGTGCCCGGCGAGTGGGCGGAGGCGGTCCGTCAGTGGAATCGGAAGGCGCCCATTGCTGACGGCCCGCTGTCCAACCTGCTGTGGCAGGCGATCGTGGGTTCCTGGCCGATCGACAGATCCCGGCTGCATGACTACGCGGAGAAGGCTTCCCGGGAGGCCGGCAACTCCACCGCGTGGATCGACTCCGACCAGGAATTCGAGTCTTCCCTGCATCGGTTGGTCGATTCCGCCTTCGACGATCCAGCTGTCAACACCTCGGTCATCGCCATGGCCGCCAGGCTGACCGCTCCGGGCTGGTCGAACTCGTTGTCCGCCAAGGTGGTTCAGTTGCTCGGCCCCGGCGTACCGGACGTCTACCAGGGCACCGAACTGTGGGACAACGCCCTGGTCGACCCGGATAATCGCCGATCCGTCGACCATTCGGTGGCCGCTGATCTGCTCAGCCGGCTGGACGCCGGCCTGCTGCCCGAAGTCGATGCCACCGGAGCGGTGAAGCTGCTGGTGGTGTCGACGGCCCTGCGGTTGCGCCGGGACCGAGCGGAGCTGTTCAACGGGTACACCCCGCTCGTCGCAACGGGTCCGGCCGCGGACCATCTGGTGGCCTTCGATCGCGGTGGCGTGATTGCGGTGGCCACCCGGCTGCCCATCGGCCTGGCCGGACGCGGTGGTTGGTCGGATACCCGGCTCACCCTGCCGTTCGGATCCTGGCGGAATGTGCTGCGCGGGAGTATATCTCAGGCTTTGCGCGGCGGAGTGGAGGTAGCCGGGCTGTTGCGGGAATATCCGGTGGCAATTCTGGTGCTGGAAGGTCAGGAGTGACCGGGCGGTTTCAGGTGTGGGCGCCGATCGTCTCGTCGGTGACGCTGGTCGCCGACGGCACCGAAATCGCCATGGACAAGGTCGCGGGCGGCTGGTGGGAAGCGTCCGTTCAGGCCGATCCGGTCAACCCGGACGGCAGTGTGCGGTATGGGTTTCGGCCGGACGGAGCGGAGAGGGTGCTGCCTGACCCGAGGTCGCGACGGCAGCCGGACGGTGTGCATGGGCTGTCGGCCACCTTCGATCCGGCCGACTACGAGTGGCAGGACACGGCGTGGACCGGGCGCCAACTCGCCGGTGGCCTGATCTATGAGATGCACGTCGGCACGTTCACCGCCGAGGGGACCTTCGACGCGGCCGTCGGCAAGCTCGATCACCTGGTGTCGATCGGGGTCGACTTCGTCGAACTGTTGCCGGTAAACGGCTTCAACGGGCAGCACAACTGGGGTTACGACGGCGTGCTGTGGTACACCGTGCACGAGGGTTACGGCGGCCCCGCCGGGTATCAGCGGTTCGTGGACGCGTGCCACCACCGCGGCCTGGCCGTCATTCAGGACGTTGTCTACAACCATCTGGGTCCCAGCGGTAACTACCTCTCCGAGTTCGGCCCGTACCTGCACGATGCACATGCCAACACCTGGGGATCTTCGGTCAATCTCGACGGACCGGATTCGGACGTGGTGCGGCGCTTCATCATCGACAACGCCCTGATGTGGTTGGACGACTATCACGTCGATGGGCTCCGGCTGGACGCAGTGCACGCGCTGGTGGATCACCGGGCTACCCATCTGCTCGGCGAGCTGGCCGCCGAAGTCGATGCGCTGTCGGCCCACGTCGGGCGCCCGCTCACCCTGATCGCTGAGTCCGACCTGAACGATCCGCGTCTGATCACCGCGCGGGAGGCGGGTGGCTACGGCCTGACCGCCCAGTGGAGCGATGACTTCCACCATGTGCTCCACGTGGCGCTGACCGGCGAAACCTCCGGCTATTACGCAGATTTCGACTCGATCGGTGCAATTGCGAAGGTGCTGACGTCAGCCTTCTTCCATGACGGCACCTATTCGAGCTTTCGGTGCCGCCACCACGGGCGCCCGGTGGAGGTGCGGACCATGCCGGCCTCTCGGTTCGTGGTCTACTCGCAGGACCATGACCAGATCGGAAATCGTGCGGTCGGTGATCGGCTGACGTCGCAGCTCGACGGCCGCCGACTGGCCATTGCAGCAGTCCTGGTCTTCACCAGCCCGTTCACCCCGATGCTCTTCATGGGCGAGGAATGGGCAGCGTCAACCCCATGGCAGTTCTTCACCTCGCATTCGGAGCCGGAGCTGGGCAAACTCACTGCGGACGGTCGGATCGCCGAATTCGCCGCCATGGGATGGGACCCGGCTGTGGTGCCCGACCCGCAGGCGGAGAGCACCTTCCTGGACTCGAAACTTGACTGGTCCGAGCTTGATTCTGGTGGACATGCCGCAATGCTGGGCCTGTACCGGCAGTTGGCTTCCCTGCGCAGAGATCGGCCGGAACTGACCGACCCCCGGCTGGACCGGGTGGTGACCCACCACGACGACGCAGAGCGTTGGCTGACACTGGTCCGGGGCGGTGTCAGGGTGCTGATCAATTTCGCCGACGGAACCCGGCGGCTGCCGCTCCCTGGCGGACCGGGTCGGGTGCTACTGACCACGGCCGAGCCGGGAAGCGGAACCGATCTCAGTCTCGACTCGGAATTCGCCGACGTGCCGGCGCTCACCGCGGTGGTGATCGCGCCGCCCGGGGAGTAACGGGGCTGGAAATACACAGGTCACGCACAGTTGGTCACAGCTGGCGCTCAGCGGATACACCCTGCCAGACCAGATTGTCGCCTTAGGTTCCAGAGGCCGGAAGCCCGCCTGGGCCCCGTCACCGGTGCTGAGCGAGGTTGGTTTATGGCTGCGATGTGGCTGAAGATGCGGACTCGGCCCCTGTGGACGGCCCTGCTGGTGGTGCTGCTGATCGGTGGCGGCGGTGGAGCGTGGTGGTACTTCCATCGGGGGTCGACGACGAGCGCAGCCGCAGCGACTACCACCACCCGCTCCGTGGCGGCCACCGTGAGCACAATTCAATCGACGATCTCCGCCTCCGGCGCGGTGACCCCGGCCGTGCAGGATTCGGTGTCCTTCGGTGCATCGGGGCGGGTCACCGCGGTCAAAGTCTCCGCCGGTCAGAAGGTCACCCGCGGGCAACCGCTGGCCACCATCGACCCGGTCAGCCTGCGGGCGGCACTGGCGTCGGCGAAGGCGACGTCGGCATCGGCATCGGCCAAGGTCACCGCCGCCCGGTCGACCGTGACAACGGCGCAGACAGCCGTCGTCACCGACGAGACGGCGGTGACGACGGCGCAGGCCGCAGTGACCGCCGCAACCGCCACCAGTGACACCGTCGACGACGCCACCGCCGCAACCCAGCTGACCAGCGCGCAGGCCGCGCTGACCACCGCCAAGGCCCAGGTCACCGCTGATCAGGCGCAGGTCTCGGCTGATCAGGCTCAGCTGACCAGCGCGCAGGCAGGTGTCAGCACGGCACAGACTGCGCTGGCCGACGCCACCCTGGTTTCCCCCATCGCCGGCCTCGTCGCGACGGTCAACGTCGCGGTGGGAGATTCGGTCTCCGGCTCCACGTCGACCGCCGCCGGCGGTTCCGGCTCGTCGGGTGGGTCGGGGGCCGCCGGCGCCTCAGGTGGGACGGGTGGCAGCTCCGGTTCTGCCGCGGGCAGCTCCAGCTCCAACAGCACTGCCCCGTTCCTGATCGTGTCGACTGCCGGCTGGGTCGCCAATGTCACCGTCGACGACAGTTCCATCAACCTGATCAAGAAGGGCATCCAGGCCCAGCTGATCGTGGGAAGTTCGCCGACGCCGATCTTCGGCACTGTCAGCTCGGTGGGCTTGATCTCCAGCAGTTCGGGCAGCACAGCCAGCTATCCGGTCGTGGTTGCGATCACCGGTAGCCCAACGGGTCTGCACGATGGCGCCGCGGCCACAGTCACCCTGATCTACAAACAACTGACCAACGTGCTGACCGTGCCGACCGCCGCGATCCACACGACGGCCACTGGACGCGTGGTCTACCAGACGGTGAACGGCAAACAGGTGTCGACCACGGTCACCACGGGTGCGGTCGGCAACGGCGTGACCCAGATCCTCACCGGGCTCGCCGAAGGCGACGATGTACTGGTCACCACCACCACGGTGCCACGCACCGGAACCGGCGGGACCACGGGCCGGACCGGCGCAGGCGGGTTCGGCGGTGCCGGCACCGGTGCCGGCGGATTCACCGGTGCGGGCGCGGGCGGTTTCACCGGTGCGGGCGCGGGCGGTTTCACCGGCGGCGGTGCGGGCGCGGGCGGTTTCACCGGCGCCGGCCCCAACCGGGCCGGCGGCTGACATGGCCGGCGAATTCGACCAATTGCCGCAGCTGTTTGACACTCCGGTATCTGACGCTCCCGCGCATGACGGTTCTGTGTATGACGCACCGACTGCCGAGCCGACCGTTCAGTACCCCGGGCCGGACTCCGCCAGGCCGGTCATCGAACTCCACGACGTCGTCAAGATCTATGCCACCGGTTCATTGGCGGTCCGCGCGCTCAACGGTGTGTCCCTGCGGATCGACGAGGGTGAGTACGTCGCGATCATGGGGCCTTCCGGGTCAGGGAAGTCGACGCTGATGCACATCATCGGTTGCCTGGATGTGCTGTCCGAGGGCAGCTATCAGCTCGCCGGGGAAGACGTCAGCCAACTGGACGAGATCGATCTGGCCCAGATCCGCAACCGCCGGATCGGTTTCGTCTTTCAGCAGTTCAATCTCCTGCCATCGCTCAACGCCTGGCGCAACGTCGAGCTGCCAATGATCTATTCGGGGACACCGCGAGACGTTCGTAAGGCCAAGGCAATCGAGGCATTGCGCAGGGTCGGCCTCGGCGACCGGATCAACCATCGGCCGGGTGAGCTCTCCGGCGGCCAGCAGCAGCGAGTGGCGGTGGCCAGGGCACTGGTCGGCGACCCGGCGCTCATCCTGGCCGACGAGCCGACCGGCAACCTGGACTCCACCGCCACCGACGACGCGCTCAGCCTCTTGGACGAACTGCACCGCCAGGGCCGCACCATCGTGCTGATCACCCACGAACTGGATGTCGCCGAGCGGGCGCGACGCATCGTCCGGCTCCGTGACGGGGTCATCACCTCCGATTCGGAGCACCTGGAAGCCGGCCGTCATCTTCAGCACGTCGGTGCCCACAAAAGCGGGCCGCAGGCGTGAACTTTCTCGAAACACTTCGCACCGGCTGGGATTCCATCCGATCCCACCGGCTACGGTCCGGCCTGACCATGCTCGGAATCCTGATCGGTATCGCCGCCGTGATCCTCACGGTCGGGCTCGGCCTGGGCAGCCAGCAGCAGGTCGGAGCGCAGATCAGCGCGCTCGGCAGCAACCTGCTGATCGTCTCCCCGGGGAGCACCACCTCGACGGCCGGCATTCGCGGCGGCTTCGGCTCGGCCTCGACGCTCACCACAGCCGACGCCGCGGCGCTGGCCTCGAAGGTGGCAGCGCCTGACGTCGGAGCGGTCGCCGGAGTCAAGACGACCTCCTTGTCGCTGACCAACGGCTCGACCAACTGGACCACGGCGGTGGTCGGCACCACTGGTTCCTGGCTGTCGGTACGGTCGCGCACGCTGTCCAGCGGGCGGTTCATCACCGACGCCGACAACTCCGCCCAAGCCGATGTCGCGGTGCTGGGCTCGTCCACCGCCACCGAGTTGTACGGAACCACGGACGCGGTCGGTGAGACGTTCACGGCGAACAACGTCCTGTTCACCGTGGTGGGTGTGCTCGCAACGGCCGGGGGCAACACCAAGAATTCGGTCTCCACCATCTACATCCAGGCAGCGTCGACCGGCCAACTCTCGGCCGCCGACCAGGAAGCAACGGCCCTTTTGCTGCAGCTGCATCACATCACTGCGTCGACGTCGACCGACTTCACGATCAGCAGCCAGGAGTCGCTGCTCAACACGGCGACCTCGGTCAGCAAGACACTCACCATCCTGCTGACCGGCATTGCGGCCCTTTCGCTGCTCGTCGGCGGCATCGGCGTGATGAACATCATGTTGGTGTCGGTCAGCGAACGCACCAAGGAGATCGGCCTGCGAAAGGCCCTTGGGGCGCCACCCGGCGCGATCCGGCGGCAGTTCCTCGTCGAGGCAACGATTCTCGGTCTGGCCGGCGGCCTGCTGGGTGCCGTCCTGGGGATCGTCGGAGCCAGAGTGCTCCCCCATTTCATCTCGACGGTGCTCGTGGTCTCGCCGTTGGCCGTCGGCGGCTCGATTGCCATCGCAGTGGCCATCGGAATGATCTTCGGCGTCTACCCGGCCGCCAGAGCCGCCCGACTGGCCCCGATCGACGCTCTGCGCAGCGAATGAACGCCAGCCCTTGGCCGTTGAGCGACACCAGCCCGACCCCGTACCGAAGCACCGCCCCACCGACCGACTCGGCCGACCACAGCGAATCGAAGGAACCATCAATGATGACGAACCGCTCGTTCACCCCGACCGCCGCGACTCAACCGTCGCGTGCCTGGTCGAAGGCCTTCCTCACGGGTGCAACGGCGATGGTGCTGGCCGGATCGCTGGTCGCCTGCAGCGGCTCGTCGGGTTCAGCGACGCCGGCCACCTCGACCGGGGCCGCTTCACCGGCCGGTGCGGCCGGCGCGAACACCGGGGGCTCGGCGGGCGGGCCCGGCCCCGGTGGTGTGGCCGGGGCGGCCGGCGGTATTCGTCCGGCGGCCTCCGGGACGATCGCCGCTCTGTCTGCCGGGAGCATGCAGGTGCAGAGCAGCACTGCACAGACCACCGTGGACTACACGGCGGCGACGACCTTCACGCTGACGTCCACGGTGTCGCGGTCCGCGGTCAAGGTGGGGTCCTGCGTGACCGCGTCAACCGCAGTCACCAGAGGTGCGGTAACTGGTGGTGCACCGGCCAGCGGGGCCGCTCAGACGCCTACCTCCCGCGCCGCCGTCACCGCGCTGACGGCGGCCACGGTACTGATCTCAGCTCCAGTTGCGGGTGCGTGCACCGGGGGCTTCGGCGGCCCGGGCGGTGTCACCGGGACCCGGGTCCCCGGGACGGGCGCTGGCGGCCCAGCACCGACCGGCGCTGCCGGAGCCGGCGGCGCCGGGCGGGGCAACTTCGGCGGGTTCGGTGAGCGGGCATCGGGCAAAGTGACCTCGGTCAGTGGGTCGACCATCGTGGTGGCACAGACCAACCGCTCGACCAAGGCGACGTCCGACGTCACGGTCACCGTCACCAGCACCACCCAGTACTCCGAATCGGCCGTCGCGAAGTCCAGCGCGCTCAAGGTTGGCCTGTGCGCTACTGCTATTGGAACGGCCGACAGCACTGGCGCAGTCGCGGCCAAGTCGGTCGCGCTGAGCCCGGCCAGTGCAACCGGCTGCACGCTCGGATTCGGTGCCGGAGGCTTCGGCGCGGGCGGCTTCGGCAGGAACCGCAACGGTGGTCAAGCGGACTCCAACAGCGCTCCGGTGACCACCAGTGGCTGACATCATCAGCCCAGCGGTCAGGATGCGGAAGCGCCGCCGACAGCGCCGCCGAACAACCGTTGCGCTACTGGCCATTGCGGCCCTGCTCGCCATTGGTGGCGGTATTGCGTTCGCCACCAGTGGGACCAAGGCTGCTGCCTACCGGACAGCAGTCGCTGCCGTTGGATCCGTGGACCAGACCACGACGTCGGCCGGCACGGTTGCCTATGTGCGCAAGGCCACGGCGGCCTTCCCGGTAGCCGGCGCGGTATCCAGCGTGTCGGTTCAGGTCGGCGACACCGTCGCGGCCGGACAGACCGTCGCCACGATGGACCCCACCAACCTGACCGCCGATGTGAGCAGCGTCAACCAGACCCTGGCCACCGACCGGCAGACGTTGGCGTCGGATCTGGCCAGTCAAACTGAGGCGACCACCACCGCAGCCACCACCACTTCCGCAACTACGAGTGCAACAACCGTCAGCGGGACTGTGCCCGGGTCATCCGGCAGTTCCGGATCGGGCGCTTCCGGCTCCGGCAGTTCCGGTTCGTCCTCGGCAAACCGAACCGGATCGGGGGCCACCACCTCGGCAGCCGCGTCCAGCAGCGGAAGTCCGGCCAAGGGTGGGACGGCGGGCGGCAGCACAGGATCCACGACCGCTTTGGTGGCTGCAGTCGAGGCCGCCCAGCAAAAGGTCGTCAGCGGCCAGGCGACCATCGACTTCCTACTCACCGGAGTTGTCGACAGAACGGGCGGCACTTCTGGTCATGGTGGGACCGCCGGCGGCAAGCCGAAGAGCGGTGCTGCGGCTTCGAAGGCGGTTCCGACAAGCACCTCCCCGACCAGCACCTCCGTGCCCACCAGAAACGCGCCCGGAACCCCGAGCGGATCGGGCACCCCGGCTGGAAAGTCCCAGGCTGCACTGATCAAAGAGGAGGTGACGGCGTGCACGCCGATCTCGACGATGACGCTGCCGGTCACGTCTCCGGCCGCCGGAACCACCACTCCGCCCGCCACCGGCACTTCGACGACAGCGACCACGACCAGCACCTCGCCGACCGGCGCACCGAGTTCGACGTCGCCGACCGGCACCACCACAGCTGATCAGTCGACCGTCACCGCGACGGACAGTACGACGGTCACAGTCCCGACAACGGTCACCGTTCCCACCACGGTGACCGCACCGGTGACAGTCACCCAGACGGAGACGTCCACCGTGACCGCGACCTCATCCAGCCCAGCGACGACGGCAGCGGCCGCCGCCTACCTTGTGGTGACACCGTCGGTGCAAGCCGCGATTGACGAAGTCGTTGCGGGCCAGGGCAATGCAATCTCCGCTGCCAACGCCGCGTATGTCGCACTGGCGCGCGCCACCTTCTCGTCACGACCGAGTGCGGCATCCTCGAGTTCTGATCTTTCGACCGGTTCGGCGGCCGTCTCTGCAGGATCCACAACCCCGTCGGGATCCGCCTCCTCGACTGGCAGCTCCGGCAAGGCTCGCCCTGGCGGCAAGCCCACGGCTCCGGGCATTGCCACACCGGCCAGTGAGTTACTGGCCTGTCAGGCGGCGATCGGCGCCGTCCTGAAGAACCAAACGGACGTCGCCGCCGCCGAGAAGGCACAGTCCACGGACCTCGTCACGCTGGATACGGCAGTCCAGAAGTTGGATGCTGCCGTCAACAAAGCGGTCGGGACCACTGGCGGAAAGACAGGCTCGACCACCGGCAGTAGGACCGGCACCGGGACCGCCACCGGTACCGGCACGGGCACGGGGACCGGCAAGACGGGTACCGGTACCGGAACGGCGGCTGCATCCGGCGGGACCGCGGCCCCGAAGTCGGCCACCTCCGCCGGGGCCGGCTCGTCTGGCGGCGCAGGTTCCGGATCCGGTGGGGGCTCGGGATCGGGTTTCAGCCCCACCCCGAAGATCGCCACTGCTGCCGACATCGCAGCAGATCAGGCCCAGATCGATCTGGACAACGCAAACATCGAAGTGGTCAAGCAGAATCTGACCGCGACGACCCTGACAAGTCCGATCGCCGGAACCGTTGCCGCCGTTGCCATGACCAAGGGCGGAACGGTCAGTGCGAACTCCACCAGCAGCACCATCACGATCCTCGGACCCGGCCAGTACGACGTCTCGACGACGATCAGTCTGTCGCTCATCGACCAGCTGAAGGTGGGCGACAAGGCAGCGGTCACCGTCAACGGAATCGTCACGCCGCTCACCGGCGAGGTCACCACGATCGGTGTCCTGAGCAGTTCCTCGACCTCCGGAAGTACCACCTATCCGGTGACGGTGCTGCTCGACGCCGGTTCCCAGACTCTGTACCAGGGTTCGGGTGCTTCGGTGGTCATCACCCTGAGCCAGGTCTCCAACGTGTTGACTGTGCCGACATCGGCAGTGCACACAGTCGGAGCCGAGCACACCGTCTCGCTGTTGGTCAACGGAACGACTAAGACGGCCGTGGTGCAGATCGGCGCTGTTGGAACGGATCTGACCGAGATCACCTCGGGACTGACGGCCGGCCAGGAAGTCGTCATCGCCGATCTGAACCAGCCGATCGCCACATCGAACAGCTCAACCAGCCGGGCCGGCATTCTGGGCGGCAACAGCGGTGCAGGAGCTGGCGTGGCAGGTGTCGGCGGCGGACCAGCCGGTGCGGGCGGCGGGTTCCGTCGCCCAGCGGGTGGCTGACCTGAACTCCAAGGTCGGCGCCCGCTGCGCGAGCTCGGCACCACCGCCACTCTGCCAATGACGGACCGGACACCGCCAAGCGTGGAGCGCAGCCGAATGCCAGCTCAGGCCCCACTGACGATCACCATTTCGTTGCCTTCCGGGTCGGCTACCCGCCGGCGATCCTCCGACTCGTCAAGGAGCCGGCCACCGGCGGCGACGATCGTGGCGAGGCGCGTCTGTGCGAGGTCCGACGGCACGGCCAGCTCGAAGTGGATGCGGTTGCGCTGCCGGCGCCGCTCCGTCTCCGAAGCGTCGAGCTCCTGGAACACCAGCACCGGGTTCAGCCGCCGCGGATCGTGGATGTCGCTGACCCCGGCTCGCCGATCGCGGGTGTATCCGAGTGCGGCGACCCAGAACGCGCGGACCGCGGCGACATCGGCGGCGTCGAGGAAGAGCTGAGCGAAGCGCGGCAGCCCCGGGTCCGCGGTGGCCCCGAGTTCGCGGGCAGCGGTCTGCAGGTTTGCGGCAAGCCCGGTGAAGTCGAGCGCGAGGCCGTGGGCATCGTTCTCCCACTGGTCCTTACCGGTGTCGATGATCACGAGGCCGGGGCGCAGGTCGACCAGCAGTGGAAAGCCGGCCTCGTCGGCCAGCGCCGCTGCTGCGGCGGCCAGATCATGCTGCTGCGTCGGCGAGGTGATGCGGTAGCACGCCATCGCGCTGAACACCACCTGCCAGTCGGCGGTACCGATACTCTCGCCGAGTGCCTCGCCCGGCACCAGGTCGACCTCGTTGCCGTCCGGGTCGGTGTGACAGACCCCGAACGGTCCCGATGCCTCACCAAGATTCGCCTGCTCGACCGCCGCGGCCGGCCGCACCACATCGAGGTGGACGCGGTTTCGCAACGGCCGCGGCTCGGTCGACTGCCGGATCCGTATCGCGGGGTCGCGCCGCAGCGGATCCGCCAAACCGCCGTCCTCCCCAGTCGCGTAGTCGAGCACGCGCTGCCAGAACCGCCTCACCACAGACGGGTTCGCGGATTCGAACACCACGCTCAGGTGCTGCAGCACGGCCGGGTTCGCGGCCAGCCCCAAGTCCCGGGCGGCCGCCGACACCGCCTCGGCGTGCTCGTCCGAGTCGAGGCGCACCCGCATGCCGGTCGCGCGCAGGTCGACCGCGATCTCGGCCGACAGCTCCACGATTCGCGCGGCCAGCGCAGCCCCCTCGATCAGCGAAGGCGTGTCGAACCATGCCGCCGCAACGCCATCGACCACCCGCCAATCCGTTCCGATCTCCGTCATCCCGGGCACTGTAGAGCACATTCCGGACGGTCTCCTTCCGGAGGTATTCACGCCAGGATGTCCCGCTGTCCGGTCGCCCTGGGTGGTGGACCAGCCGCGGACGGCTCTCAAACAGGTGCGTCGTCCCGATCGCCCAGTATCTGCGCGTGCACCTGCCGAAGGCGGGCCAGGTCAACGCCGACCAGCGTGTCGGTCATCACCATTCCGGCGGCGGCCGGCACCTGTACTTCCGAGGGAACGACGAGTACACCGACTCCGGCGGCGGCGGCGGAGCGTGATCCGGTCGGCGAGTCCTCGATCACCAGACACACATCCGCCGGCAGGTCGAGCAGTTCCAGCGCTCGACGGTACGGCTCGGGGTCGGGTTTGTTCCTGGTCACCTCGTCACCGCACACGGTCACGTCGAAGGTGTCGTGTCCCAGAGTGTCCAGTGCAATGTCCACCAGCTCGCGGTAGGTGGCGGTGACCAGTGCAGTGCGGAGCCCGGCAGCCTTCACCGTCGTCAGTAGCTCCGGAGCGCCGTCCTTGAAGGGCAGGCCCTCCCGGAAAACGTCCTTGGTGTAGTCGGTCAGCATCTTTGCCGTATCGATCGGGGCCGCGTCGACCGCCAGGACCTGATGCATCAGGTCGATGGTCGCCCACATGTCCTGCCCGACCATGGCGTCGCGTGCTTCCGGGGTCAATTTGCCACCGTAGGAGGCCGCCACCCGCTCCAGTGCGATGGTCCAGAGCCGTTCCGAATCGGTGAGCGTGCCGTCCATGTCGAACAGCACGGCCTGCAGGTCCGCGTGATCACCGTTCATCTGGCCGCGAAATATTTCGCTTCGGGGTGATGCACCACCAGCGCTGAGGTGGACTGTTCGGGGTGTAATTGGAACTCCTCGGATAGTTCGACGCCGATCCGTGACGGATCAAGCAGGGCAACGACTTTGGTTTGTTCCTCGATATCAGGGCAGGCTGGGTAGCCGAATGAGTAGCGGGCGCCCCGGTACTGCAGGTCGAAGAACTTCTCGATTTCCGGCGCGTCTTCGGCAGCTGCGGTGCTACCGTCGCCGAACGTCAACTCCGAACGGATCCGCTGGTGCCAGAACTCCGCCAGGGCCTCGGTCAATTGTACGGACAGTCCGTGCACCTCCAGGTAGTCCCGGTAGGCGTTGGCCGCGAACAGTTCGTTGGCGAAGTCGGCGACCCGCTGACCCATCGTCACCACGGTGAACCCGATGACGTCCACCTCGCGGTGCGGGTTCAGCAACAGATCCTTGGACCGGAAGAAATCCGACAGGCACAGATGTCGGTCGCGGCGCTGCCGGGGGAACGCAAATCGATACAATTCCGGAGCATCGAACTGCGGCTGTGTCAGCACGGCCACCTCGTCACCGTCGGCCAGGCAGGGGAAGTAGCCGTACACGACTGCAGCCTGCATGATCTGCTCGGTCTGCAGTCGCTCCAGCCAATACCGCAGCCGCGGCCGGCCCTCGGTCTCGACGAGTTCCTCGTAGCTGGGACCGTTCGCGCCCTTCACACCGCGCAGCCCCCACTGACCCATGAAGGTCGCGCGCTCGTCGAGCATTGCCGCGTAGTCGGCCAGCGGGATCCCCTTGACAACTCTGGAACCCCAGAACGGCGGGGTGGGCACCGGATTATCGGTAGCCACATCCGAACGGGCCGGAAGCGCAGCGTCGAGTGACCCCTCAGCGGCACGGCGGGCGGCGGCAATCCGCTGCGAGCGCTCGTGTCTGGCCTTGCGTTCGGCAATCTTCACCTTCTCGGCGGCTACCGCTTCGGGGTTCAGTCCCTTCTTCCGGCTCATCACGCCGTCCATCAGCCGGAGCCCTTCGAAAGCGTCCCTGGCATATCGCACGTCACCGTCGAAGACCGCGGACAGATCATTCTCGACGTAGGAACGGGTCAAGGCCGCACCGCCCAGCAGGACCGGAAAGTTCGCCGACAGGCCCCTCGCGTTCATTTCCTGCAGATTGTCCTTCATCACCACAGTCGATTTCACCAGCAGGCCGGACATTCCGATCGCGTCGGCCGCGGATTCCTGTGCCGCCGTAAGGATTGTCGAGATCGGTTGCTTGATACCGAGGTTGACCACCGAATAGCCGTTGTTGGACAGAATGATGTCGACGAGGTTCTTGCCGATGTCATGCACGTCGCCTTTGACCGTCGCCAGCACGATCGTTCCCTTGCCGCCCGCGTCGGCCTTCTCCATGTGCGGCTCCAGGTGCGCCACCGCCAATTTCATCACCTCGGCGGAGGTCAGCACGAATGGCAGCTGCATCGCTCCGGAACCGAACAGCTCACCGACGGTCTTCATTCCCTCCAGCAGGGTGTCGTTGATGATCTCCAGCGCTCCACGGTGCTGCAACGCTTCGTCGAGGTCCGCTTCCAGTCCGTTGCGCTCACCGTCGATGATCCGGCGCTGCAGGCGTTCGTCCAACGGCAGTTGCATGAGCTCGGCGGCCCGGCTGGCCCGCCCGGCGGCGGTGGTCGCCCCCTCGAACATCTCCAGAATCTTCGAGAGCGGGTCGTAGTCGCCGCTGCGTCGGTCGTAGACCAGATCGAGCGCGACGGTCCGCTGCTCTTCCGGGATGCGGGCCATGGGCAGAATCTTGGACGGATGGACGATGGCCGAGTCCAATCCGGCATCGATGCACTCGGCCAGGAACACCGAGTTGATCACCTGCCGCGCCGCCGGGTTCAGGCCGAACGAAATGTTCGAGACCCCCAGCGTGGTATGGACGTCCGGGTGGCGCTTCTTGAGTTCCCTGATGGCTTCGATGGTCTCGATCCCGTCGCGGCGAGTCTCCTCCTGGCCGGTGGCGATCGGAAACGTCAGGCAGTCGATCAGGATGTCACTCTCCCGCATCCCCCACCTATTGGTGAGATCGTCGATCAGCCGCTCCGCGATCGAAACCTTGACTCCCCTGGTCCGAGCCTGCCCTTCCTCGTCGATTGTCAGGGCGACCACCGCCGCGCCGTGCTCCACGACCATCGGCATCACCCTGGCATATCGGGAATCGGGGCCGTCACCGTCCTCGAAATTGACCGAATTGATGATCGACCGGCCACCGAGTCGCTCCAGCCCGGCTTCGATGACCGGCGGCTCGGTGGAATCGAGCATGATCGGCAGGGTCGAGGCGGTGGCCAGCCGGGCGGCCGCCTCGGCCATGTCGATCGCCCCGTCCCGGCCAACGTAGTCGACGCAGAGATCCAGCAGATGAGCGCCGTCCCGGGTTTGCGCGCGGGCGATCTGGATGCATTCCTCCCATTTGCCGGCCAGCATGGCGTCACGAAATGCCTTGCTGCCGTTGGTGTTGGTCCGCTCACCGATCATCAACACCGATGAGTCCTGCTCGAACGGGACGGTCTGGTACAGGGAGGACAACCCTGCCTCCGGGCGCGGCCGGCGCGGTGCCGGCACTGCGGTCCTGACCGCCTCGACCACTTGGGAAAGATGCTCGGGGGTGGTGCCGCAGCAGCCGCCGACCAGGCCGAGCCCGAATTCGGTGATGAAGCCGGACAGGGCCTCGGCGAGCTCCGACGGGCCCAGCGGGTACACCGCACCCCGGGGGCCAAGCTGCGGCAGCCCGGCATTGGGCATCACCGACACGCCGACCCTGGCATGACGCGACAGGTACCGCAGGTGCTCGCTCATCTCGGCAGGGCCGGTCGCGCAGTTCAGCCCGATGTAGTCGATGCCGAGCGGCTCGATCGCCGTCAGCGCCGCCCCGATCTCGGAGCCCAGCAGCATCGTCCCGGTCGTCTCGACCGTCACGTGGACGATCACCGGGACGGATCGACCGACCGCCGCCATCGCCCGCTTGGCGCCGATCACCGCCGACTTGACCTGGAGCAGATCCTGGGCGGTCTCCACCAGCACCGCATCGACGCCGCCTTCCAGCATGCCCGCCGCCTGCTGCTGATAGGCATCGCGCAGCAGCGCGAAGCTGGTGTGCCCCAGGCTCGGTAATTTCGTACCCGGCCCTACCGAGCCGAGCACGAAGCGAGGCGCCTGCGCGGTCGAGAACTCGTCGGCTTCCGCCCTGGCCAGCGCAGCGCCGGCATGAGCCAATTCGAAGATCCGGTCCTGGATGTCGTACTCGGCCAAATTCGCCCAGTTGGCGCCGAAGGTGTTCGTCTCGATCGCATCGACACCGACCTCGAGGTAGGCACGGTGGACCGCCCGGACGATGTCCGGCCTGGTCACGTTCAGAATCTCGTTGCAGCCTTCCAGGCCGGCGAAGTCATCCAGGCTCGGGTCCTGGTCCTGCAGCATGGTGCCCATCGCACCGTCTGCGACGAGGACACGCTCGGACAGCGCAGCGAGCAGCGGATGCTCGGACGGGTCGACAGTCACCCTCCAAGACTAGTTCGACTCCCCACCCGGTTTGCCGACCTCAGCTCACGACCGGGGTGTCCGGTCAGGGGCAACGGTCGTGCCGGGGCCCAACTGATCGACGTAGGGTGAGCGACGTGAGTGAAGCTTTGAGCATCCCCGAAACCGCGTCTCTGCGAAGTCCGGTGATGATCGCCGCCTTCGAGGGCTGGAACGATGCCGGCGACGCTGCCACTTCTGCGGTCGAGCAATTGGGTCTGATCTGGGATGCTTCCCCGCTCGGTGAGCTCGATCCCGAGGGTTTCTACGATTTCCAGGTCAGCCGACCCACTGTCAGGTTGATCGAGGGGGTGACCAGGACCATCGAATGGCCGACCACCCGGCTTTCGGTGTGCCGTCTGCCGGCCGCGCCGTACGACGTGATCCTGGTCCACGGCATCGAGCCGAATTTTCGTTGGAAGGCTTTCTGCCAGGAGTTGCTCGACATCGCGCTGGCCCACGACGTGGCCACCGTGATCACCCTCGGTGCACTGCTGGCCGATGTGCCGCACACCAGGCCGGTGCAGGTCACCGGTTCGGCGCACGACCAGCCGACTGCGGAACGGCTGGGTCTGACCAACTCACGCTATGAGGGGCCGACCGGAATCTCTGGCGTCTTCCAGGACGCCTGCGTCCAGGTCGGCATACCGGCCATATCGTTCTGGGCCTCGGTACCCCACTACGTCTCGCAGGCCCCGTCACCCAAGGCGACGCTGGCACTGCTGCACCGGGTCGAGGAGATCCTGGACATCGAGGTCCCGCTTGGCGGCCTCCCCGAGCAGGCAGACGAGTGGGAGATCGAGGTCTCCCAGATCGCCGCCGAGGACGAGGAGATCTCCGAGTACATCAAGGCCCTGGAGGAGCGGGACGAGGAGGACGAACCACTCAAGCCGGCCTCCGGCGAATCGATCGCTGCCGAGTTCGAGCGGTACCTGCGCCGTCGTGGCCCGAAACCCGGTGACTCCAGGAGATGACGGCCGGGCGTGGGCAGCCCAGAATCGACCCGTGCAGAATGGTCGATAGCTGACGAAAGGTGTGCCATGTCCAACTCGTTCGGGAACAGCCCGCTCGCGTCCAATCCCATCGGCGGGCAGAGTCGCCTGACCCGCAGCTACAGCAGCGGTCACCTGTTCGTACTGGGTGCCATCGATGTTGTCACCGGTCTGATCGCCCTGATCTGGCCGGCCGTCACGGTGTTGGCCCTTGCGCTGATCTTCGGTGTGATGCTGCTGGTGGGCGGGCTGATGACGATCGGCGTCGGTTCGACGGTCCGGCGGGCCGGTGGCAGCCCGGTGGCCACCTATGTGCTCGGCGGCATCGCCGTGCTGGCCGGTCTGATCTGTATCTTCCATCCCGGAGCGGGTGTCTGGGCCATCGTGCTGGGGTGCTCGATCTGGTTCCTGATGACCGGCATCGGTGACCTCTTCGTGGCCTCGGCCGTCCCGGCGAACCGCGTCTGGTTCGGCCTTCTTGGGGTGCTTTCCATCGTGGCGGCTCTGGTCCTGCTCGTCCGTCCCGGAGTGGCCATCGTCACCGTTGCCCTTGTCGCGGGTATTTCGTTCCTGGTCCGGGGAGCGGGCGAGCTCGGACTGGGCTGGCAGATGCGACGGTCGACCCGCTGATCGCCCGGCGACCCGCCAACGTCCGTGACATTCGGTTACTTTGGGCCAATATTGGACACGGAACGCATCCATGGGCCACGATGACACCATGGTCTCGCCTCGAACGTCGTCATCGCCTGGATGGCCGATGACTCCTGAGGCTGTGACACCCGAAGTGCTGCTGGAACTCGTCGCCGGCGGCGACCAGCCTGCCTTCACCACGCTCTACGAGCGCTTCTCGGCGAGGGTGTTCGGGCTGGCCAACCGGATAGTGCGCGACCCGAGCCAGGCCGAGGAAGTCGCGCAGGAGATCTTCCTGGAAATCTGGCGGAGAGCGTCCCGGTTCGACCGGAACCGCGGTACCGCCACCTCCTGGATCATGACACTCACCCACGGCCGGTCGGTCGATCGGGTCCGGCAGTCCCAGGCCTCCAGAGCCCGGGATTTCAAATCGACGGTGGAGAACTTCGACCGCGACGTCGATTCGGTCGCCGACTCGGTGGTCCAGAACGCCGACGCCGTCCAGGTCACCGAGTGCCTCGAGTCGCTGACGCCGCTGCAGCGGGAGTCGATCACCCTCGCCTACTTCGGTGGGCACACCCAGCGGGAGGTCGGTGAGATGCTCGGAGCTGCACTGCCCACCATCAAGACCCGGATGCGTGACGGACTGATCCGGCTCCGCGACTGCATGGGTGTGCCCGCCTGACCGACCGGACTCCGGTGGTAGCCGATCGGCACCCGGCGCCTACCGCCGCCGATCAGTGCAGCACGACCCCGAGCAGCGCGTCGGTCGCCGCCGCGATCTGCCGCCCGTCCAGCGACTGATCCGCAGCCCAGTCATCAAGCACAGCAAGAGCTTTCGGAGTGTTCAGGTCGTCGGCCAAGGCGCCGCGAAGGTCGGTGAGTACGTGCGCGGTCGGTGATCCTGACCGCGCGGCTGCCGACCGCCAGTCGGCCAGCCGCTGGGTCGCGGTGGCCAGGAGTGCGTCGTCCCAAAATCGGTCCTGGCGGTAGTGCCCGGCAAACAGCGCGAGCCGGATGGCCATCGGGTCGACGTTGTGCTGCAGCAGTTTCGACACGAACACCAGGTTGCCGCGGGACTTCGACATCTTTTCGCCGTCCAGCCCGATCATCCCGGCATGGGTGTAGTGCTGGGCGAACCGATCGACGCCGGCCAGCACTTCGGCATGGGCCGCAGAGCATTCGTGATGCGGGAAGATCAGATCGCTGCCGCCACCCTGCACGTCGATGCTCCGGCCGCCGGATCCCAGCACCCCCAACCGGTTGCCGGCAATGGCCGTGCACTCGATGTGCCAGCCGGCCCGCCCGGCTCCGAGCGGCGACGGCCAGGACGGTTCACCCGGCCTGGCCATTCGCCACAGCAGCGGATCGAGATGGTGCTTCTTACCGGGGCGCTGCGGGTCGCCCCCGCGCTCGGCGAAGTAGGCATCCATGGTCGCCTCGTCGTAGCGGGACTCGTACCCGAAGTGGCCGGAGGCTTCGATGTCGAAGTACACATCGGCGTAGTCGTCGCCGGCCACCCGGTAGGCGGCTCCCCGGTCCAGCAGCCCGACCACCGCCTCGGAGATCTCGTCCATCGCCTCGACCACCCCGATGTACTCGGCCGGCGGCAACACCCGCAGCGCCGTCATATCCTGCCGGAACAGGTCGATCTGTTCGGCTGCGAGATCGGCCCACCCGACGCGGTCCCGCTCGGCGCGTTCGAGTAGCGGGTCGTCGATGTCGGTGATGTTCTGCACGTAGTGAACTTGATGGCCGCCGTCCAGCCAGACCCGCTGCACCAGGTCGAAGGCCAGGAAGGTGGCGGCGTGCCCGAGATGGGTGGAGTCGTACGGGGTGATCCCACAGACGTAGAGGGTGGCCACCTGGCCCGGGTCCGTGGGGCGCACCGTTCCCGTCGACGAGTCGTACAGGCTCAGCACAGGGCCGTTGGCGGATCGGGCGGCAAGGGTGGGGACAGAGGGAGCAGACCAGGAACGCACCCGGTCAGACTATCCAAGCCCGGTGGTGTCGCCGGACCGCCCGGGAACGATGTGCCGGTTGGCCTGGACGAGGCCGCGCTGCCAGCCGGTCAGCCGGGTGCCCCGGAGCTGCTGCGGCGGTGAGGATTCGGGGAACATCAGATTGGCCCGGTCCCGGTGATGCGGCAGGTTCACCGCGTGACCGATTTCGTGGGCGAGCACCGTCTCGTCGTAGGTGTGCTGATTGTGCCGGTCGTAAAGGGCTGCCTGGGTGATCACCCAGTCAGCCGAGATTCCCAACGAGCAGCCGGTGGTGTGGCCGGCGATGTGGCGGACCACGATCACGGTGACAGGGGCGCCGACGAGGCCGGCCGCCACCGCCGGATCGTCGGTCCGCAGGTGACGCCGGTAGAACGCGGTGCGCCCCAGCACGTCGTCCAGCACCAGGCCCCGGTTGGCCCGCGGGTCGAGCGCGGCCCGCGGCGGCAACTCGGCGACGGTGCGGACCCCGACCACCCTCACCCGCACCCCGGCGTGCGCGGAAAGTATGTCATCGGCCCTGAGCAGGGCCGGGGCCACCGATTCGGGCGCTAGCAGGGGGTTACCCGTTTCGTCCCGCAGGATCAGCACCTGGACGCGCAATACGGCCGGCGGACGGTGCCGACCACCGGCCGCATCGACGGCGGCCTCACCGAGGCGGGCGGCGCCACTGGCGAGGTCGAGTGTCATCCCGGCCGCTGTCCGGCCGAAGGCGCGCGCCAGCCCGGTGACGGGTCCGGTCAACCGGGCTCGGCCGAGGGCGCTCACCGGCGCACTCCCCCGTCCATTCTTGTCGGGATCACCCACCACCTACAGTGGCGGCCAGGGAATGGGTGACCGGCCCCGCGGCGGCATCGGATAGACCGGATACATCTCGAGATAATCGATACGTCTTGCCAGGGTGTCGATCTCGTTGATCGTCAGATACTCGTCCAATTCGGTGCGCAGTGCCCCGGTCATGCCGCTACCGAGCCGGTGCAGCCCTTCCAGCACATCCTCCGGCAGCTGCGTGCCGGCCCAACCCCAGAGGATCGTCCGCAGTTTGTCGTCGCAGTGGAAGCACAATCCGTGATCCACCCCCACCACGTCCCCGCCGGGGGTCTTGAGAATGTGCGAACCCTTGCGGTCCGCGTTGTTGACCACGACGTCGAACCCGGCCAGCAGCTTCAGCTTGTCCTCATCCGCGTGCACCACGGCGACGTCCGCACCGTCCATGTCCACGGCGCGCATGATCGGCAGCCAACCCTTGGGCACTCGTTTCGCCGGCACCAGGTCGACCAGGTCGGCCGTGTCGTCCAGCTGCTCGATCCATTGCTGCACCATGCCGTTGCCGTACGGTCCCGACCTCATGATGGTCAGCGGAACGCAGTCCCAGCCGGCATATTCGGCGATTCGGCGAGCGGCGACCTCGCGGTGCGCCAGAGTGCCGTCCGGGAAGTCCCACAGCGGCCGCTCGCCTCGGATGGGCTTGTACACGCACTCGATCTCGATGCCGTCGAGCGAGGACGTGGCCAGCAGGGTGAGGTTGGACGCGTCGGTCAGCCGACCGGTGACCTCCAGCACGCCGTCGGTCAGCACCGCCCGGACGGCCTTCTCGTCAAGTGCCGGGGCGGTGTCGTCCGGCTCGAGCGGCTCGTTCGTTGGCATCCGGTCAGCCGATGGCACCGCGGTGGTACCCGTTCAGCCGCGGGCAGATGTGCCCTTCCGGATCGAGCGGGTTCGCGCACAGCGGGCACGGCGGGCGACCGGCCGACACCACGAGTTCGGCACGGCGCGCGAAATCACTGGCCTCGGCCAGGGTGAGGAACACCCGCAGTGCATCCGGGCCGTCCTCGCGGTCCTCCAGCACGATGTCTTCGCCCACCTCCTCCTCGCTCAGCGCGAGAAGTTCGACGATGACCTGCGATTCCTCGCCGTCCCAGGCAAGGCCCATGGTGCCGACCCGGAACTCCGCGTCGACCGGCGTGGTCAGGGTCAGATCACCGCCGCCGGCACCCTCGGTGGTCGGAGCGGTGACGTCGAACCGCTTGGCCACCTCCGTGATCAGCGAACCCAGTCGGTCCGCCAGCACGGCGACCTGCTGCTTCTCGCAGGCCACCGAGAATATCCGGCGGCCGTCGGCGACCTGGAGGAAGAACTCGCGGTCACCTGGCTGCCCGATGGTTCCGGCGAGGAATCTGTCGGGTGAACGGAAGACGTGGACCTGTCGTGTCATGGCACCTCCGAGCTTATGCCAAGCGTTGGCGGACGGGGGTCTCGTCACGCCGGACGGCAGACACCCGGATCTCGGGTGTGGTGTGTGTCACTGCGCTCAGCCGGCGCCACCGCCGAGCGCAGCATCGGAGGCCGCTTCGGCGACCTGATGCCGTGGCTCGTCGGACGACTGCTCGGTCGGTTTCGGCGGCGGGCGCAGCGAACCGAGCTCACCGGAGTCGTTGATCCGCTCCACGAACGGCCGATACGGGGTATACCTGATCACCGACAGCGACGCGGGGGCCACCACGATCCGCTGGAAGCCGTCCAGGTGCAGGCCCAGGGCGTCGGCCAGGACCGACTTGATCACATCGCCGTGGGAACAGATCAGGATGACAGCGTCCTCCCCCAGTTCGGTGATCAGTTCGCGGATGGCGGTGACGGCCCGGACGCTGACCGCGGCCAGTCCCTCACCACCGGGAAACACCGCAGCCGAGGGGTGTGCCTGGACGGTGCGCCAGAGTTCTTCGCCGCCCAGGTCTTTCAGCTCCCGCCCGGTCCATTCGCCGTAGTCGACCTCGGCCAACCGGGGTTCGATCCGCACGGGCAGGCCGGTCGCGGCGGCCAGTGGGGCGACGGTCTGCCGGCACCGGTCCATCGGTGAGCTGATCAGCGCGTCCAGGGTGATGCCGGCCAGTCGGGCGGCGACCGCCTCCGCCTGCTCGCGGCCCTTGTCATCCAGGAAGACGCCGGGACTCCGCCCGGCCAGCACCCCGGCGGTGTTGGCGGTGGATCGACCGTGCCGCAGCAGCACCACGGTCGTCATGCGAAGGCGCCCGCGGACAGGGCGATGATCAGCGCGACGCCGACGAGCCACCGGTACCAGACGAACCAGGTGATCTTGTGGTGGGAGACGAACTTGAGCAGCCAGGCCACCGAGACGTACGCCACCACGAACGACACGACCGTGGCGACGAGCGTCGGGGCCCACCCGACGACGACGGACCCACCCTTGCCGGACCCACCCTTGAGGGCGGCGGGCAGTTCGAAGATGCCGGCGCCGATCAGCGCCGGGATGCCCAGCAGGAACGACAGTCGGGTCGCGGCCACCCGATCCAGGCCCCGCATCAGGCCGACGGAGATCGTTGCACCGGAACGGGACACCCCGGGTATCAGGGCCAGGCACTGGGCGAAGCCGATCAGCACGACGTCCAGCAGGTTGAGGTCCTTCTCTGCTCTGTTCTTCTTGGCGATGGCCTCTGCGGCCAGCATGGCGAAACCCCAGACGATCCAGGCGAACGCCACGATCCACAGGCTCCGCAGCTCGTTGGAGATCACATGGCGCAGGGCGAATCCCACGATCGCGATGGGGAGCGAGCCGAGGATCACCAGCCACGCCATGCGGTAATCCGGATCACTGCGATGTGCCTTGTTGAACAGCCCGCGGACCCAGGCGAGGAAGAGCCGGGCGATGTCGGACCAGAAGAAGATGATGACCGCGATGATGGCGCCCACCTGGATGACAGCGGTGAACGCGGTGACGCCCGGGTCGTCGATCGGGTAGCCGAGCATCCGCGTGACCACCGTCAGGTGACCGGTCGATGACACCGGAAGGAACTCGGTGAGGCCCTCGACGACACCGAGGATGACCGCGGCGATCAGAGTCAGCGTCACGCCAGCACCCCGGCGGCGTCCGCTGCGGCGTGCACCGTCTGCAGGGCGTGCATACGCGCCTCCGGGTCAGGGTCGGCAGGAGAGATGTTCACCGTGGTCACTCCCTGCTCGGCGAGCAGCTGCAGTCGGGCGACGATGCGGTCGGCGTCCCCGATCAGGCTGGTCCGGTCGATGAATTCGAACGGCACTGCCGCGGCCGCCCCGTCGTAGTCGCGGGACAGGAACTTCTCCTGCACATCGTCGGCCTCCCGTTCGAAGCCCATCGAGGTGGCGATCCCGTGATAGAAGTTCACCTTCTTGGATCCCATCCCGCCGATGTACAGGGCGGCACTCGGCCGGACCAGCATGGCTGCCTGCTCGGGATCGTCGTGCAGGGCCAGCGTGGTTTGCACCGAGATGTCGATCGCGGCCGGATCCCGTCCGGCCGCCTGCGCGGCCCGATGAATCGTCTCGATGTGTTCGCGCCCCGATTCCGGGTCGAAGAAGATCGCCAGCCAGCCGTCGGCGATCTGGCCGGTCAGCACCAGGTTCCTGGGTCCGACTGCGGCCAGGTACAGCGGCACCTTCGGCCGGACCGGCTGCAGTGACAGCACCAGAGCCTTGCCAGGTCCGTCCGGCACCGGAAGGGTGAAGTGATCCCCGGCCATCGCTACCCGACGGCGGCCGATTGCCAGTTCGACGATCTTCACGTACTCCCTGGTCCGGCCGATCGGGTCGGCGAAACGCACGCCGTGCCAGCCTTCGGACACCTGCGGACCGGACACTCCCAGACCCAGCCTGAACCGGCCGCCGGACAGTGCATCGAGGGTGGCCGCCGTCATCGCCGTCATCGCCGGGGTGCGCCCGGGGATCTGGAACACCGCCGAGCCGAGGTCGATCCGCGACGTGGTCGCGGCGATGGCGCCGAGCACGGTCGCGGCGTCGGAGCCGTAGGCTTCGGCCACCCAGACAACGTCGTAGCCGATCCGGTCGGCGGCGGCGGCCAGCTTCAAGTTGTCCTGCAACTGCGTGGCAGAAGTCGAGTAGCCCAGATTCAGTCCCAGTCGCATGGGCGTTGACGCTACCTGGGCGCGGCAGCGGGTTTGGTGTTGCACACCGGATCGCGCCCCGGGGTGGCCTAGGTTTGCAGCCATGGAGTATCGGCGGGTCGGTCGCAGCGGGCTGGAGGTGTCCCGGCTGGGCCTGGGCACCATGACATGGGGCCGGGACACCGACGCCGACGACGCGGCGGCCCAGCTGGAGGCCTTCGTCGCCGCGGGTGGCACGCTCGTCGACACCTCGAATGTCTACGGTGACGGCGACGCCGAGTCGATCATCGGCACCCTGGTGCCCGACGTCATTCCCCGGTCCGAGGTGGTGCTGGCAACCACCACGGTCGGAGTCGGCGGATCCCGCGGCAAACTGCTCACCACTCTGGACGCTTCGCTGCAGCGACTGGGCACCGACCATGTCGACCTGTGGCAGATCCACGGCTTCGATGCCCTGGTCCCCTACGAGGAGACCTGCTCGGCGCTCCAGCGGGCCGTCGAGTCCGGTCGGGCGCTGTACGTCGGCCTGTCCGGGTACGCGGGCTGGCAGCTGGCCACGATGGCCACCTGGCTGCGGGCGGCCGGCTGCCCGGTGGTCGCCACCGAGGCCGAGTATTCGCTGGTCGAGCGGTCGGCGGAAGAGTCGCTGCTGCCGGCAGCCGCAGTGCACGGAATCGGTTTGCTGGCCTGGGCGCCGCTGGGTCGCGGGGTGTTGACCGGGAAATACCGGCACGGCACACCGGCGGACTCGCGCGGCGCGTCGCCCCACTTCACCCGGTACGTCGGTCGGCATCTGCGGCCGGCCGCCGGTCGTATCGTCGAAGCTGTCGTCACCGCCGCGGAAGGACTGGGCACCTCGCCACTTGCGGTGGCCTGCGCCTGGGTGCGGGATCGTCGCGGCGTGGCCAGTGCAATCGTCGGCGCGCGCGACAACGCTCAACTGCTCGGTTCACTGGCGGCCGTGGAGATCACCCTGCCGGCCGAGATCCGGTCGGCGCTGGAGGATGTCAGCGCAGCCGATCTGGGCAGCGACAGCGAACAGTGAGCGCAGCCATCGGCCCCGTTCCGGGCGGCGGACCCCCGTCCAACGTGTTCACCGAGTTCGCCGCATCGGGCCTCTGGCCCGGTGTCGGTCAGCAAGTCGCGCAGTCGTTGACCAACGCCGGTATTACCTCGGCGGCGCAGGTCACCGTCGCAGCCCTGACTGCCGTCCCGACGATCACCCCGAAGCGGGCCGAGCGGCTCTACACCTCGTGGATCGGCGCCGGGCAGGCCTACGCCGTCGCGCAACTGCTGGTGCCGCAGGAGCTTCCGGTGCGATGGGCCGGCCGGTTGATGGAGGCGATCGGAGACGACGCCGCCGAACTGCTGGTGGCCGACCCGTGGCGTCTGCTGGCCCTTCCGGAAGCGACCGTGGCCCAGGCGGACCGGGTTGCGCTGTGGGTCGATCCGGCTGTGCAGCGCAGCGATCCGCGCCGCGGGCGGTCGCTGGTGGATTGGACACTGGCCCGGTTCGCCCGCCAGGGGCACACGGCCGCCTCCGCTGTGCAGGTGGCGGACGCATTGCGCCCCTTCGGTGTCGACGCCGCTGTCGCGATCAGGGCCGCTGTGGACGCCGATCTGGTCGCCACCGTCCCCGCCCCGGCGCTCATCAACTTCGCCGGCGCTCCGGAATTCCTCGACTCCAGTCCCACCGGTCCCAGAACCCCGACGATCGGGAGCGCCGAGACGGCCGGGCCGGCGCCGTGGGTGGCCCGAAAAGCGCTGGCGCAGGCCGAGGACGACATCGCCGAGCACCTGCGGCGGCTGATCAGCACCGCCCATTCGCTGGCCGGCAAGCGAGCGGTCGGCAACGTCGTCAAGGACCTGGATCCGGTGCAGGCCGGGGCCGTGACGCTGGCGGCCGGGCATGGAGTTTCCATTCTGACCGGCGGACCCGGCACCGGTAAGAGCCGGACGATCGCCGCCGTGGTGGCGCTGTGCCACCGGGTCAGCGTCGACATCGCACTGGCTGCGCCGACCGGCCGCGCCGCAAAGCGGCTGGAGGAACTTGCCGACTCCCCCGCCACGACGATTCATCGGCTCCTCGGTGCCCGTCGCGGGACTGGTTCGGTGGCCGCCGGTTTCGAGCACGACGCATCGAATCCGATCGAGGCGCAGCTGGTGGTGGTCGACGAGGCGTCGATGTTGGACGTCGAGCTGGCCGCAGCCCTGCTGTCCGCCCTGCAGGACAAGACGCATCTGGTGATCGTCGGCGACCCGGCACAGCTGCCGTCCATCGGACCGGGGCGGGTGCTGGGCGACATGATCGACAGCGGTGTCATCCCGGTGACCGAGCTCAAGAAGCTGTACCGGCAGACCGAGGGCGGCGCGATCGCCCGGCTGGCGATGGCGGTGCGCGGTGGTGAGCTGGCCCAGGTCGCCGACGAGACCCGTGAGGTGGTCATCGTCCCCGCCCGGGGGTCGGAGGACGGTGCCCGGCGGGTGGTGCAGCTGGTCACCGATTCCATTCCCAGGGTGTTCGGCACGACCGCCGACCAGTTGCAGGTGGTGACGCCGGTGCACCGGGGTCCGGCCGGTACGCAGGCACTGAACAAGGCGTTGAAGGCGGTGCTGAACCCGGGGCGCGGCACGGTGCGAGGGTTCGACGCAGGAGACCGGGTGGTGGCCACCGCGAACCATCTGGATGCGGAACCGACGGGCTACGCCAACGGCGAGGTAGGAACCGTGGTCTCCACCGGCGACAACTCCATCCGGGTGGCCTTCACCACCGGTGAGTCGGAGATCGCCGGCAAGTCACTCGCCGACCTGTTGCACGGCTGGGCGATCACCGTGCACCGGGCGCAGGGTTCGGAGTGGGAGGCGGTGGTCGCCGTGATGCCGCCGGAGGCCGGGTCCATGCTGTCCCGCCCGCTGATCTACACCGCCCTGACCAGGGCCCGCCGCCACCTGTCCATCATTCATGCGGCCGGCCCGATGCTGGCCCGCGCGGTCAGGTCCGTCGGTGCGGAACCCCGCCGGACCCGGCTGTCGTCATTGCTCCGGGCGGAGGATGCGCCCGTTGGGGCGGCTGGACCATGATGAGTAGGTAGTGCATGACCAGTGAAGCCCCTGACTGCGACCCGAGGAGGTGATCGGCCATCGAATCGGTCCGAGTTCCGCGCGGTGTGCCGCGTTGGGCCAGCTATCCGACCTCCTCGGAAGCGATCAGCGACTTCGAGTACCAGGGCCTGCGGATCGACGCCAACACCAGCAGATCCGCCGCTGCGACCATGCTCTCGCTGCGCGCCGAATTCGCCGGGTGGGAGCTCGACAGAGTGCTCCGGTTCGAGGACGGCAGCCGCCAGGTCTGGATGCGTCGGAAACGCTCGCCCCGCCTGCTGCCGGACCTGACGCCCTGACCGTTCGGATGGGCAGGGCGCCACTCGATACGCTCTGATGGCCGCTGCCGATGCCCCGGGCGGGTGCCTCTGCTTTCTCGGAAAGGCCGGTCGTCATCGTGTCTGTGGTCGCCGTTGTCTGCGCCGCCCTGGCCGCTCTGCTGCACGGGGTCTTCTTCGTGTTCGAGAGCATCCTGTGGACCAGACCCACCGTCTGGCACCGCTTCGGGCTGACCAGCCAGCAGGACGCCGAGACGACGAAACTGCTTGCCTACAACCAAGGTTTCTACAACCTCTTCCTGGCCGTCGGGGTGCTGGTCGGGCTCGTTCTGCTGCCGGCGCACGAGGTCGCCGGCCGGGCCATCGTGCTGTTCGGCTGTGCCAGCATGGCACTGGCGGCGGTGGTGCTCAGCTCGGCCAGTCGCAGCATGTTGCGGGCCGCCCTGATCCAGTTCGTGCCGCCTGCCCTGGCCGTGATCATCGCAGTGACGGGTTAGCCAGGTGTCGTCGGACGCCGCGTTCGAAGGTGGGCAACAAGAACGCGCAGCGGTGTTGCGCGATTCCGTCGGGGTGTCGGTGGCGACCGGCGCGTACGGCATCTCGTTCGGGGCCATCTCGTCGGCCGGTGGCCTCAGCATCTGGCAGACCATGGCGCTGTCGCTGCTGATGTTCTCCGGCGGCAGTCAATTCGGTCTGGTCGGGGTGGTCGCCGGCGGCGGGTCGCCGTGGGCGGGTGCGGCCACCGCAGTCATGCTGGGCGCCCGGAATGCGTTGTACGGCCTGCGCTTGTCCACCCTGCTGGGAGTGCGGTCGTGGCGTCGTCTACTGACAGCACAGGTGGTGATCGACGAGTCCAGCGCCATGTCGATGGGGCGCTCGTCGAAGCGGGCCGGCCGACTCGGATTCTATGCGACCGGCGTCGGGGTTTTCGGGCTGTGGAACCTGGGCACGCTGATCGGCGCGGTGGGTGCGTCGGTCCTGTCGGATCCGCGGGTGTTGGGTCTGGATGCAGCGGCGCCGGCAGCGTTCATCGCCCTGCTGGCTCCCCGCCTTCGCGGCCGGGAACCATGGGCAGTCGCCATCGCCGCCGCCGCGATCGCCGTGGCGACGACTCCCCTGGTGCCGCCGGGGATTCCGGTGCTGATCGCGGCGGCGTTCGGGATCTTCGTCGGGGCCTGGCCAGGCTCATCGGGTCGGGCACGGTGATCTGGCCGGCGCTGCTGGCCGGGTGTGTTGGCGTCTATCTTTTCAAGCTCGCCGGCCTGTCGGTGCCGGCCGCGGTCCTGCAACGGCCGACGGTGCAACGCATCGCGGCCCTGCTGCCGATCGTGCTGCTGGCCGCGCTGATCGGGGTGCAGGCCTTCGGTAGCGGGCAGACGGTTCACCTCGACGCCAGAGTTGCCGGTGTCGCCGTTGCGGGCCTGGCGGTCTGGCGTCGCGCTCCGTTTCTGCTCGTGGTCGCGCTGGCCGCGGTGACCACCGCACTCGTCCGCCACTTCCTTCCGGGCAGCTGACCCCGCCAGAGCCACCTCAGCAGTTGCGCAGCAGCCGGTCCAGCACCCTGGTGCCGAACTTGAGTGCGTCGATCGGCACCCGCTCGTCGACACCGTGGAACAGGGCGGCGAAATCCAGCTCGGCCGGCAGTCGCAACGGCGAGAATCCGTAGCCGGCAATGCCCAGCCGGGCAAATGCCTTATTATCGGTGCCGCCGGAGAGCATGTACGGTACGGCGACCGACTCCGGATCTTCCAGTGCCAGAGCCTGTTTCATCGCCTCGACCAGCGGACCCTGGAACGGCACCTCGAGCGGAGGCTGCCAGGTCCAGGTGATCTCGATGCCCTCACCGCAGATCTCGGCGATCTGCTCTCGAAAGTGCTCCTCCGAGCCGGGCAGCACCCGGCAATCGACCGTTGCCTCGGCCGAGGACGGAATCACGTTGGCCTTGTAACCGGCCTTGAGCATCGTCGGGGTGGCGGTGTTGCGCAGGGTCGCATTGACGATCCTGGACACCGGGCCGATCTTCTCGATCCCGCCGGCCAGGTCATCGTCGGCGAATTCCATTCCGGTCAACTCGGTCATCTTGTCCAGAAAGCTGCGCACTGTGGCGGTCATGGTCAGCGGGAATTGGTGGTTGCCGAGGCGGGAGACCGCATTCGCGATGCGGGTGACGGCATTGTCGTCGTTCATCATCGACCCGTGCCCGGCCCGGCCGGTGGCCTTCAGATGCGCCCAGGCCACGCCCTTCTCGGCGGCCGCGACCAGATAGGCCCGACGGCTGTCCTGCAGAGTGATGGAAAATCCGCCGACCTCGGAGATCGCCTCGGTCGCGTCCGCGAACAGTTCCGGGTAGAAGTCGACCAGCCACTGCGCGCCGAGGGCGCCGCCCGCCTCCTCGTCGGAGACGAAGGCGAAGATGATGTCGCGAGGCGGCAGGTAGCCGGTCCTCTTGTACTCGCGGGCCACGGCCAGGGTCATCGCGACCATGTCCTTCATGTCGACTGCGCCGCGACCCCAGACGAAGCCGTCCTGGATCGCGCCGGAGAACGGGTCGACGGTCCACTCGGCCCGCTCGGCGGGGACGACGTCGACATGTCCATGGATCAGCAGCGAACCGCGCACCCGATCAGACCCTTCGAGTCGGCAGACGACGTTGCCGCGGCCCGGGACCGACTCGATGTAGATGGTGTCGTAGCCGACCTCCTCGAGCTTGCCCTGGATGTACCGGGCCGCCTGCGCTTCCCCATCCCCGATGGTGGCCGAATCGCCGGTGTTCACCGACTCGAACCGGATCAGCTCACTGCACAACTGGACCACCTCGTCCTGCGCGGTGATCTGCTGGACCGTCGGACTGTGCGATGGCTCCGTCTCAGGCATTCTGCTTTCCTACCACCGCGGCGACGTCGGGTGCCCACCGGGCGATCGTCCGCGGCTTGTCCGGACCGTCAGGAAGCACGCCCGCGCTGGTTCTGCTGGGCCCTTCCCATCCAGTAACATTGGCGATCGCGATGCGCGTCAGGCGCATGGTGACCCGGTCCGGGTGGCGGAATGGCAGACGCGCTAGCTTGAGGTGCTAGTGCCCTTAGGGGCGTGGGGGTTCAAGTCCCCCCTCGGACACTCAATTCGTGGCACAACTGCCCACCATCTCGTCCGCACGGATCCGCAGTCGGACAACGCGAGGCCGACATCGACGAGCGGGCGGCCACGCCCGGCGACACATCCCGGTCCAGTGCGGGGATGCCCACTTCTGCGGCCACGTCAGCGAACCCTGCGTGGACTCGGTGGCCGCGGCCCGTTGATCTGAACCGAGGGGCACCCGCTACTGGAGCACGAAGCCGCCTTGACAGGTGATGATCGCCCCAACCGAGACGGTGATCTTGGAGGGTTGCCGCAGCCCGGAGTTCCCCGCCATCCCTGGAACTTCGAGCCGGCACCGGCTTGGGCGTTGAGCTTGACGACGGTTCCGGTCGCGAAGAACGAGGAGCAGGCGCCTGCTCCGCTGCCGAGGGTGACGACGCAGTTGATCCCGGCCGGTTGCGAGGTGATGGTGCCGCTGCCGTTGCCTGCAGGCAGGATCGAGATCGCGCCGTTCACGGACTGGGACAGAGGCCGGACGGTGATGATCGCGTAGGCGGTCAGGCCGCCGGCCGTGCCGATGATCAGTGCGGACTGAGGATTGGGGACCGCCAGCGTTTTCACCGGGAAGCTGATCTTGGTGGCCCCGGCGGGGACGGTCACTCCTGCCGGTACGGTCGCCGCGGCGGTGTCGTCGCTGGTCAGGGCGACCGCGAGCCCGCCGGTGGCGGCGGCGGCGGAGGTCAGGGTGACGGTGCCGATGACGGCCGCGCCCGCTGCCACGTCGGTCAGGTTCAAGGTGACGGCGGATAGGGTTGGCGCCGTTGTCGCGGCGGGGGTGGCAGCGAGTGCCGCGGATGGGGCCAGGGTCGTGACCAGTGCTGCGAGCGAAATCAGCACGGTGGCTCGGGTGAATCTCACAGTTGATGTCCTTGATGTGTGGCCCGGAAGCGGGGTCGTGATGTTGGCCATTGATGGCCCGGGTTGCCCCACGCCGCTACAGCACCTTGGTAGTACTGACGGTGTCGGGACGTCGTCCGGTTGGAGCGCGACCGTCGTCCGGCTGCAAAAGCCTTCAGTGGGCGCGCATCTCGATGGGGAAATGAACGAGTGGTGGCGGCTTACGGCAACGCATTGTCCATCGGCTGCCACTGCGGCGGCATGGTTTTCATCAACCGCGCAGTTGGGCCGTCGCTGCACAGGACGGTCTGCGGCGGACCCACCTCGACGACCCGACCGCCCTGCAGACACCAGACGACATCGGCGCGCTCCACCAGTTCGTGGCGGTGCGTGACCACCAGCGCCGTTCCGGTGTGATCGGCCAGCACCCGGTCGACGACGTCGGCGGCGGAAGCGTCCAGATGCGCCTCCGGTTCGTCCAGGATGAGCAGCTTCGGACGGCCCAGGGCCGCCCGGGCGATCATGATCCGGGCCTGCTGACCGGCTGATAGCCGGGATCCTCCGTCGCCGACCTCTGCCTGCCAGCCGCCGGGGAGGGCGGCGACCAGCGCGTCGAGGCCGCACAGCGCCGTCACCCGGGCGATCTCTCCCAGCTTCGCGCGTGGTTGCCGGTACAGCACATTGCGCTCGATGGTGCCGCGCAGCAGCGGAAGATCGGGTCCGGCCATGCCGATCGCCGTCCGGACCGATTTGACGGTGCACGAGCGCAGGTCCTGGCCATCGACGCGGACCTGGCCACGGTCCGGGTCGAGCATGCGCGCGATCAGCGCGACCAACGTGCTTTTCCCGGCGCCGTTACCGCCCACGATGGCCACCGTCTGGCCCGGCTCGGCGGACAGGGTGACGCCGTCCAACACACCGTCAAGGCCGATGCCGTCCAGTTCCAGGCGCCCGCCGTGGACCGCGAGCTTCGGCAGCCCGGCGGGATCGGCCAGGGTCGGGAGTGCCAAAAATCGGCGGGCCGCCGCGCGCGCCACCCTGGCGCCGGCCGCGTACTCGGTGACCCGCCCCAGATCTCTCAGGTGCCCTGTCAGCATGCCGACGACAGTGACCGCCGCGAGCACCGTTCCCGGGGACGCGCCGCCACCGGCGGCCTGCGCAGCGCCGACGACGATGACTGCAACGACCGCGAGCCCAGAAGTTCCTTCGGCGACCGCGCGACACACTCCGGAGGCTCGGGCCTGGTCGACCATGGCTGCGGACACCGCCGCGCTGAGCCGTGCGATACGCCGGTTCTCTCGTCGCTGCTGCCCGGCAGCCTGCAGGACGCCGATGTGCGCCAGTCGCTCGGCGACCTCGCCCATGAGCTTCGCCCGCCAGCGGCGGGCCATTCGATTCGACGTCCGCAGCCGCGGTGTTGTCAGCCAGGTCGCAATGGTGCCCGCGATCAGCACCACGGTCACTGCCAGCCCGATCGAGGGATCGAGATAGATCAGGAAACTCACGGCGAGGGTGACCACAATGCCGGCGACGAGCAACCTGGCCAGACCGAGGCTGACCCAGTTGCGCAGCGCAGTCAGGTCGCCGACGAAGCGTAGCAACATGTTCCCGCGATTACGCTGGCCGAGATGGCGGGCCGGCACATTGGTGAGGTGCTCGAACAGGTCGGCCCGCACCTCGATGACGTAATGCTGGCCCAGCCGTTCGGCGGCCACCCGTTCGGCCGCGCGTGCCCCGGCAGCAACGACGACCGCGATGATCAGGCTGATTGCCAGTACCGCCATGCGTCCCGCGCCTGGCGAAGCGGGGCCCGAGCTGCCGTGATGTGCGGAGCGGATGAGCAGCGCAGCGCCGATTGAACCGCCCGCCTGGACGATGCCGATCGCGACCAGCCGGATGTAGAGCGGCAGCCGCTCCCGGGAGAGCACCCGGGCCAGCGCAGGCACGGCTCTAGGTTCGCCTTCGGGGGGCCGGTGTCGGGCAAGAGGGCTCATCAGGCGTGCCGTGGATCCTGATTCGTGCGCGCGCGTTCGGTGCGGAGCGCGGTCACCTGCTCGTACAGGGCGCGCGTGACGTTTGGATCGGCCAGCCGGTCCATGTCCCACACCGCATACCCGGTCGCGATCTCGGCCTCCCGCATTGCCAGCGGCGAAGACGTCAGCAGGCCGGACACCGCCAGCGGAGCCAGCCCGCGGTCACTGAGCCAACGGACCCCCGCGGTCGCACCGAGTGCATCCTGGGATGCGAACAGCACGGCGTCCACCCGCCCGGTGAACACCGGGTCGACGAGCAGGCGAGCTGTCTCGTCCTGGAACAGCCCGTCGGCGATCTCGATGACGATGGCTTCACAACCATCGGCCGCCAGCCGATCGGTGAGGCTCGTGAAGATCCCGCGGACTGCGTCCGCGCCGATCTGGTAGGTGCTGGGGTACCCGGCGTTGGTGAAGTCGTACACCGGGAACGCACCCGCGTCCGACATCAACCAGACATCTCCACCCGCGCCGGTTCCGGTGGTTTTGGCGGCGCCGACGTTGATCCCAGCACGTCGCAACCCGCGGACCAGATGAGCGGCCGTCGTCGTCTTGCCGCTGTTCATGCTGGCGCCGACGACAGCGAAGGTGAGCGGGCGATCCACCTGGTCGGCGGAGCTCGCGGACACGACCCCGCCGGACACATTGACCCGGTTGCCCGTGGCGTCGGCCAGCAGACCGATCGGCTCCAGGCGGGTCGCCGTGGCCATTTTCGCGTGGGAAGAGATGACCCTGGCGGCCAACCCGCCGGCGGCGACGAGTTCGCACGGTCCGAGATCATCCGGCACCTCTGCCTCGAACTGGTCTGGGGCATAGCGGTTTCCATAAGCGACGACGACCTCGTCACCCGGGAAGAGTGTCGCGCGCCGGCCATGAGCGAGTTCGATCCTGACATGCTGGCCGATCTCGGAAACGCGGGCCAGCACCAGGTCCCCGATGCGCGGCCGCACCCCGGTCAACAACGACACCGCGGACTCAAGATCGATGTGCCGGGTCGTATATGCGGCCTTTGCCGATCGCAGGCGCAGGGCCGTCAGCGGTGTGAAGATCGGACCCGGCAAATCCAAGCTGCTGAAATGGAAGGGCGCTTCAATAGTGGTCATCATGTCTCCGTAGAGCAGGGGGCCGGCGTTTCGCCGGAACCCTTGAATCGTCGCCGCCGCCATGGGCAGACCGCCATCGGACCTTGGTGCTAGTACCCGTGGGTCATTCGGTGACAATTCGGACTTCACCCCACAATTTGGAGCGGGCCATCACCATTCGCGACGAGGCCACCCGGCAATCCGAGGTACACATCGGACAACCGTGACCTCCGAGGAGGGTGCTCGACCAGGCCCCATCGATCCGCGCTCAGGGGAATTCGTTCATCCCGCTGTGAGCGCCCGGCGTTGGACTACTCGGCGACCACCCAGATCACCGTCCGCCCGCCGTCCCGCCAATCGCTGACGCTCACACCACACCCGACCAGCGGCGGCGCAGCCACCGGCGCCGTACTGAGTCGCAACGGCCGGGTGTCGGCCACGGGCGCAGTAGTTACCTTCTCGAGCACCTCCGCCGCGGTGGACCCGGCCGATCCGGCCCGATCGGTCAGCAACAACAACGCGGCAGTCTGTCCTTCCTGGGCACCTCCGTGACAATCCCCGCCGGAACGAACACCGGCGACCTGCGGCTCCTGCCGCGATTCGGTCAGGCCACCCGGTCGTACGGATCATTGTCTCCGGCGACTGTGGGACTGTCGGCCGGCAGGTGTCCACCGCCACAGTTTGACCGAGAGCCACTGGCGGTACAGAACTATCGCTGCCACAGGTAGCGCGCCGAACCTGGCTCTTCTGCCTACGGCAAAGGATCGTTCGACGAGATTGAATTCGCCCTGGCTTCGCGGCGCTGCGGACCTGCAATCAACCCTTGGGGTTCCCGTGGCCTTTCTGACCGAGTTATTAGGATTTGTTCATTTCGTCATCCGGGGCGATGAGGCCATCAAAGGCCGCGCCGCGCTCGCACGCATCGTGGAGGAGGCCGAGCCGCCGGCAATGTCGGCCGCCCACTGAGCAGCGGTGTCCCCGGGCTCTGATCGGGATTGCTGACACCGCACTTTCTGCCCCGGTCGCCGGGTTCGGATCGCTGATCCGTCGGCGATGTCCGGAGCGTCGTCGTTGATCTGGTGGCCGACCCGCCGTTTACTAAACGAACACATGAGTGACCAGGGCCACGCTGTCACCGATGCTGAGGGTGCGATCAAAGCCGATCAAGGAAAGCAGGAGAGCCCATGACAAGCTTCCACCGCCCGGCCAATCCCACCGTTACCGGCGACGCACCGCCCAAGCGAAAAAAGATCGGTACCCACTGGCTGTATATCGCGGTGATCGTGGCGGTGGTCCTCGGCACCGCGGTCGGCCTGATCTTCGGCAAGCAGGCCGCCGGATTGGCGATCATCGGTACCGCCTTCGTCAACCTGATCAAAATGATGATCGGCCCGATCATCTGCACCATTGTGCTGGGCATAGGGTCGGTCCGAAAAGCGGCTCAGGTCGGCAGGGTCGGCGGTATCGCGCTGCTGTATTTCATCGTCATGTCCACCTTCGCGCTGGCCCTGGGACTGTTGGTGGGGAACCTGGTTCACCCGGGTGACGCGTTGCACGCCGCGGCAGCAACTGCCAAGTACACCGTCCCGACGGTCAATACCTCCGGCAACTTCATCATCGATATCATCCCGACCACGCTGTTCTCGGCGCTGACCTTCGGCTCTGTGCTGCAGGCGCTGTTCGTGGCGCTGCTGGTCGGCTTTGCGGTGCAGTCGATGGGCAGCAAGGGTGAGCCCGTGCTGAACGCCATCGCCGTTCTGCAGCGGCTGGTGTTCAAGATCCTGTCCGGAATCATGTGGCTGGCCCCCATCGGCGCTTTCGGTGCCATCGCGGGCGTGGTCGGCGGAGCCGGCTGGTCGGCAATCGCGGCGTTGGGCATGCTGGTCGGCGTCTTCTATGCGACCTGCGCCGTCTTCGTCATCGTCATTCTCGGCGCCATTCTGCGAGCAACCACCGGATTGAGCATTTTGAAGCTGCTCTATTACCTGCGCCAGGAATACCTGCTGATCGTGGCGACCTCGTCGTCCGAAACCGCACTCCCCCGGTTGATCGCAAAGATGGAACATCTCGGTGTCTCGCAGCCGGTCGTGGGCATCGTGGTGCCGACCGGGTACTCGTTCAATCTGGACGGCACGGCGATGTACCTGACAATGGCATCCCTGTTCATCGGCGACGCCATGGGAAAGCCGTTGTCCATCGGCGAGCAGTTCTCGTTGTTGATCTTCATGATCGTCGCGTCCAAGGGCGCGGCCGGTGTCACCGGGGCCGGGCTGGCAACTCTCGGCGGCGGCCTGGCATCGCACAGGCCGGATTTGGTGCCCGGCGTCGGACTCATCGTGGCGATCGACCGGTTTATGTCCGAGGCCAGGGCGCTCACCAACTTCTCTGGCAACGCCGTGGCCACCTTGGTCATCGCGTCCTGGGTCGACGAACTCGATCGGGACAAGGTCGGCAGGGTGCTCTCCGGCGAGGATCCCTTCGACGATGCCGACATGCTCGACGAACACAGCGCCGCGGAACACCGGCAGGATGTGGATCGTCCCCGGCAGCCCGCAACCATCCACTGATTAGCCTCGCCGGAAGGTTTGACATGGACGACTTTCGGGATCAGCGGCCCTATGAACTGACCTCTACCCCCGACGGGGTGACGGTCCGGATCAACGTACGAGGCAGCGCGGTGCTGACCGCCCCCTCGATCAACCGGGGTACCGCGTTCACGCTGGCCGAGCGGGCCGCCCTGGGTCTCACGGGCCTCCTGCCGACCGGCGTGATCACCCTGGAGGGCCAGCTGCGGCGGGTCTACGAGCAGTACCTCGAGCAGGCGAACGACCTTCGCAAGTGGGTCTATCTGGCCAACCTGCGGGATCGCAACGAGGTGCTCTTCTATCGCCTCCTCACCGAGTACATCTCCGAGATGCTGCCCGTGGTCTACACCCCGACCGTCGGCCTTGCCATCGAGCGCTTCAGCCACGAGTTCCGCCGGCCCCGCGGCGTCTTCCTGTCCGTCGACCATCCGGAGGACGTCGAGACCGCCTTCCGCAATACCGGTCGCGGCGCCGACGACGTCGACTTGTTGGTGGCCACCGATTCCGAGGGGATCCTGGGAATCGGTGACCAGGGCGTCGGCGGCATCGAGATATCGATCGGAAAACTTGCCGTCTACACCGCTGCCGCCGGTATCCATCCCCGGCGCGTGCTGCCAGTTGTGTTGGACATGGGCACCGACAACCTGAAGTTGCTCAGCGACGGCATGTACCTGGGTGAACGGCACGCCCGCATCCGGGACCAGCGGTACGACGACCTCATCGACGCGTACGTCACCACGGTGACCAAGCTCTTCCCCAATGCCATGCTGCACTGGGAGGACTTCGGCGCCAACAATGCCCGCCGCATTCTGAACAGGTATTCCGACCAGGTCTGCACGTTCAACGACGACATGCAGGGCACCGCCGCCGTTGTGCTGGCCGCCGCCCTCTCTGCGGTCAGGGCCTCCGGTTCCAGCATCCGCGATCAGCGGGTGGTCATCCACGGCGCCGGCACGGCCGGCATGGGCATCGCGGACATGATGCGCGACGAGATGGTGCGCCAGGGCCTGCCGCCCGAAGAGGCGACCCGGCGGTTCTATCCGCTGGATGTTTCAGGATTGCTGCTCGACGACTCACCGCATCTGCTGGACTTCCAGCAGCCCTATGCCCGCCAGCGCGAGGAGGTGGCGCACTGGTCCGCGGGTGGATCGGGCGCCGTCGGCCTCGCCACTGTCGTTGCCCGGGTTCACCCCACCATGTTGATCGGTACCTCCACCCAGGCCGGGGCCTTCACCGAGTCGATCGTGCGGGACATGGCGGCCCACGTCGAGCGGCCGATCATCATGCCGATGTCCAACCCGACCTCGAGAGCGGAGGCCAGCCCGGCGGATCTGATCTGCTGGACGGACGGCCGGGTGTTGACCGCAACGGGCAGTCCGTTCGCCCCGGTGACCTACCAGGGCCGGACCTTCCACATTGCCCAGTCGAACAACGCGCTGATCTTTCCCGGGCTCGGCCTTGGCGTCAAAGTGGCCCGTGCCAAGCGGATCAGCGACGGGATGATCGCGGCGGCCGCCAACGCGGTGGCCAGGATGTGCGACCACGGAAGTGTGGGCGCTCCCCTCCTGCCGCCGATGTCCGACCTGCGGGAGGTATCGACCGCCGTGGGTATCGCCGTTGCGACCAGGGCAGCCGACGAGGGTTTGGCGCAAGCGCGCGTTGATGACGTGGTGCAGCAGGTGCTGGACGCGATGTGGCAGCCGGACTATCCGCGCATCGAGTTGGAGCCGAGCTGAGCTGTCGGCCGGGTACATCCGGACACGAACGAAGGCGGACACGATCGAAGGCGGACACGATCGAAGGCGGACAGGAAGGAAGGGTCGGCGATGGCGGCGGGAGCACGGGAGATCACCCTGCGGTTCATGGCCGCGCCGACGGACGTGTCCGTACTGGCAGGAACCGCCGTTGGCGGTGGGCGGGTCCTTGAGTGGATCGATAAGGCGGCCTACGCCTGCGCGGTCGGGTGGAGCGGGAAGTATTGCGTGACTGTATATGTGGGCAATGTGAACTTCGCCCGGCCGATCCAGTCCGGAGAGGTGGTGGAGGTGCTTGCCCGGCTGGTGCACACCGGGCGGTCCAGCATGCACATCGAGGTCACCGTCTCCTCGGCCGACCCGCAGGTGGTCGAGTACTCGCTGGCCACCTCATGCACGGTCGTCTTCGTGGCCGTCGGCGAGAATGGTCGTCCGGCCGCCGTCGAAACCTGGGTGCCGTTGACCGACGGCGACCGACTCCGAGAGTCCGCCGCCGTCGAGAAGACGGCGGTGCGGGCCCAGATCGAGGCGGCGATGGCCGAACAGACCTACTCCGACAGGTCGGGTGCACCGAACGCGACCCTGCGCTTCCTGGCGGCGCCGAACGATGTCAACTGGGGCGGAAAGACGCACGGCGGCACCGTGATGCGGTGGATCGACGAGGCGGCGTACGTGTGCGCCGCCTCGTGGAGCGGGACGGGCGCAATCGCCGCCTACTCCGGTGGCATCCGCTTCTACCGGCCCATTCTGATCGGCCACGTCGTCGAGGTGCGGGCCAGGTTGCTGCATACCGGCACCAGCAGCATGCACATCTCGGTGCATGTCAGCTCCGGCAATCCCCGCAATCCGGGGTTGCAGCTGACCACTCACTGCCTGACTGTTTTCGTGGCCCTGGACGAGGCGGGCCGACCCACGCCCGTGACGCCGTGGTCGCCGACCGTCCCGGAGGATCTGCGGCTAGACGAGCACGCAATGCACCTGATGCAACTCCGGGCCCGGCTCGCGCCGGTGTACCCGTCCTGAGGCACTGCCTCAGCGCAGGTTTCGCAGGTGACATCAGGTTTCGCAGGCGATGCCGTCGCCGTCACGATCGAGTTTGGCGCTGTAGCCCGGCTCGCCCCGGTGAATCGGTGCGGCCCCGGCGGCTCTGACCGCGGCACAGTTCGGGTAGTACACGTCGGCCTGCCGCGAGGTTGGTTTCGGCCCCCTCCACCCCGGGTACGGGAACGGGATTCACCGTCCCGAACACCGGCGCCTACAAGGTGAGTTTCTCGGTGACCGCCAGTGGCACGAATCAGCTCGAAATCCGGGTGAACAACGCGGTCACCGGCAATTTCTTGACCTTTGGTGCTGAGGCCGACCAGCCGAACGTCGGCACGGCATTGCTGCCCCTGGTCGCGGGCGACGTGATTACCCTGCAGAATCTGACGTCAGCCGGTGACGTCGTTCTACCGGTCAAGGTGGGCGGGACCGCCAACTCGGTCAACGCCTGGATCGTGATCGAGCAGCTGAACGGTCAATAGAACAACTGGCCAGCAGGACCTCGACCGAACCATCGTGAAGCCTGGAGTGCCGACTCCAGGCTTCACGCGTGGTCGCGGTAGGTGTCCGACTGACCGACGATGCCCTTCGGGCCGAACTCGCCGAGGTAATCGGCCAGGGCCGTCCCGAGGGCAATCGCCACCGCCGGCCGGTCCTCCTCCTTCAGACCCTTCAGTAACTCTTCCAGCTCATGGTGCAGCCCGCCGAGCCCCCAGGTGGCTGCCAGGTCGGTGAAATGCTGAGCGGCGTGAGAGGCGTTCTGGGCGAGCAACTTACCCAGCGCTTCCACTTCTTCGGCGGTCAGTTCGTTCCGGTGATCGGTCATCGCCCCATCTTCCACTGCCGCAGTGCCGGATGTCAGTGCCCGTCACGCGGCGGCAGGGTGTGTTCTTCCAAGTCGAGTTCGCGCTCCAGGATGCGCAGGCTCGCGTCGGTCAACCGGCCGGCGTCGCGCCACCGCACCAACTCGTCGCGCTGGGCATCGATCACCGCCCGCCGCGCCGCCAACGCGGCCTCGTAGGTCGCCGAGACCGGAATCTCGCCGTTCTCGGCCTGCTCCAAGATGTCGGCCCGGTGCTGATAGCGCTCCAGCCGGTGCTGCAGGTTCGTTCGCAAGGCGTCGACGGCGGCCTGCGAGGCGTCGCGGTCCTGCCGGACCTGCTCCAGGCGGGCCAATCCGGCACGGGCGGCCGCCATCCGGACTTCGTTGCGCGCCATCGCCTCCCCCGCCGCATCGGCCTTCAGGCCGGTGGCCCGGACGACCGGTGCGAACGTGACGCCCTGACCGATCAACGTCACCAGCACCACGACGTAGGCGCAGAACAGCAACAGGTCCCGGGCGGGGAACGGCGCTCCGTCGTTCGTCGTCAGCGGCAAGGTGAAGATCGCCGCCAGCGTGATCACCCCCCGGGTGCCGGCCCAGCTCATCACGATCACTTCCCGGCCGCCCAACCTTCCCCCGCCGAAGGCGTCCCCGCCGCCGAGTCGGGTGTGTAGTCGACCGGGCAGAAATTGGGTGACCACCAACCAGATCGGGCGCAGCACCAGGGTCACCCCGATGGTGACTCCGACCGCGGCGACGATCGTCGATGTCGGGTAGGCGCCGAGATCGGCAAGCACCGTCGGCAACTGCTGGCCGATCAACAAGAAGACGAAACCCTCGAGCAGAAAGTCGACGAGTCGCCACACGGCGCTCACCTGGAGCCGGCTGGCCCCGGAGGAGAAGCGCGGGGTGTCGTGGCCGATGATCAACCCGGCGACGACGACGGCCAGCACTCCGGAGACATGGATCTCCTCGCCCAGAAGGTAGGCGGCGAACGGCGTCACCAGCGAGATGCTGTTCACCATCAAGGGTTCTTTCAACCAGGACCGCAACAGACGCACCAGCAGAGCGATCACCACACCGACGACCAGACCGCCGGCGGCGGCCTCCAGGAAGTTCAATCCGAAGGTCCCGAAAGAGAATCCGCCGCTGGCCGCTCCGGCGACCGCAACGGTAAAAATGGTCAACGCCGTAGCGTCGTTGAGCAGGCCCTCACCCTCGATCAGGGTGATCAGCTTGGCGGGCAGCCCGGCCCGGCGACCGATCGCCAGCGCTGCCACCGGGTCTGGCGGCGCGACAGCAGCGCCGAGGGCGATGCCGGCCGCCAGGGTGATGGTGGGCACCAGCAGGTGCACGCCGACCCCGACCAGCAGAGCCGTTGCCAGCACAAGTCCCACCGACAGGCTGATCACCGGCCGCAAGTTCTTGCGGATCGCCAGCAGCGATGAGTTCAGCGCGGCGCTGTAGAGCAGCGGCGGCAACACAAAGGTCAGTACCACCTGCGGCTGGAGTTCGATGTTCGGACCGGGCAGGGCCGCGTAGATCAGGCCGGCCACCGTCAGCAACGCGGCGGCGGGCAGACCCGTCTTCCCGGCGATGACCTCGACCGCCAGGACGAGGGCCACCCCCGCGACCAGGAACAGCAGAACGTGGGTCATTCACCTCTCCGAGCTCGACAAATCCGAGAATGCCGGTTGCGCTACGAACGACGTCGTCGTCGGAGCACCGAGCTGCAACCCGGATGACGACGATTCTTTCATCCGCATGGTCCGCCGCCGGCGCCGCCGCATGAGCGCGCGCCAACGTGGGTACCGGTACGGGCATGATCGAGAACACTTCTGACGTCATTGGTGGAACCGGCCCGGATCCGGCCAACTCCACCAGCAAAGCTCCGCAGGACTGGGTCACCGGCGACGAGCCGATGACCGGACCACAGCGCAGCTACCTGGACACCCTGGCCCGCGAGGCCGGTGAGGAGCTACCTGCGAATTTGACCAAGGCGCAGGCTTCCGAGCACATCGATCGGCTGCAACAGGCCACCGGGCGCGGGTCGGCCGAGTCACCGGCATCCGCCGACTGAGCGGGCCACCGAGAAGAACCTGATCCGCCTCGGCTGTTGATATCGTCGCCTCCATGGCCGTCGACAAAACAGTGCTGGTCATCGAGGTGGACGGCTCGGCACGGGAGCTGGTGTGGCCGGCCGTCGACACCGAACGGCAGCTGGCGGTCAGTAGCGCTGTCGGCTCCGGCCGAACCAAGATGCGGCGATGCGGAAAGGGAATACTGGGCTTTCACGCCGACGATGGGGCCGCGATGGGCAAGGCTCCGAACCGTTTCGCCGCATCGGCTTTCGCCGAGCAGGGAGTCGAACTGGACGGTGGGCTGTACGGAGCCGTGCTGTTCGCCCGGAATCCCAGTAAAGGCAGCGAGGTGAAGCCGCTGACCGCGGCGCAGTCGGCCAATCTTTTGGTGGTCACCGGAGCCAGCCTGTCGTGAGCGTCCCACTGGACGACCGGCTGCACGGTGTCTACGCCGCCGGAGCCGACCGGCTGGGTCAGGAATTTCGAGACGCGCGCGACCGATTCGTGGCCTCGGACCCTGGCTGGGCCAGGCTTCGCCAGGGAATTCGTGCCATCGTCGCGGTCGGCAGCACCCTGCTGCTGGAGTTCGCACTGACCAAGCTCACCGGGCAACCGCCAGTGCTGAGCATGCTGCTGGGCGCAGTGGTGGCCATGCTGATGTCCACCGGGATCCGGGACGGGCACCGCGGGGTGATCGTCCGGACCGCAGCCGGCGCTCCGGTGGCGGCGGCGGCCGGTGCCTGCCTCGGGGTGCTGACCGCGCAACAGCACATTGCCGGCCTGCTGACGTTCGTTCTGGTGTCGTTCGTGGCGGTCTGGGTTCGCCGGTTCGGGCCGCGCTGGTTCACTCTGGGGTTCCTGTTCTGGCAGGGCTTCTTCTTCGCGTTGTTCCTGCATCCGCCGGTGGCGGCGCTACCGGAACTGTTGCTCGCGATTGCGGTGGCCGGCCTGTGGGTCGGTCTGCTGCTTCTCACTGTGCTGTACGACGACCCCCAGCTGAAGTTGCGAAGGATCGTCACCGCACTGCGGGCCAGAGCCAGGTCCGGGATCGCCGCCGCGCTGGACGTCCTGGACGATCGTGCCGATCCCGCGTCGGTACGGCAGTTGCGGCGGCAACTGGTGCAACTGGCCGAAATCGCGCTGCTGCTGGACGGTCAGCTTGCCGACCGTCGGGCTCTGCCCGACGGCGTCCCACCGGGCCGGCTCCGACGGTGGACCGTCGATGTGGAAATCGGGATGGATGAGGTCGTCGGCGCTGCGGTCGAGGTCGCCGCCCGGCGCGATGAGGTGCCACCGGACGAACTGGTCGATGTGCGACAGATGCTGCAGACGCTCGGTTGGGGTGACTATCCGACGGCCTCGGCCGCCGCCCACCGACTGCAGTCCCCCGACCATTCCGGGATGCCTGCAGTGTGGCGGCTGGGCAGCGCGGCGGTGTTCCTGCTGGAAACAGTGGCTCGATGGGACTCCGGAGAATTGAGCAGGCCGCGGACAGCTGCCGACGACACCCAACCCGGCGGGGACACGCTGGACGAGGATAGCGATTTCGAACCTGTCATCACCCTGATCGGCGGCAACCTGCCGGGGTCCGCCGCGCTCGCGCAGAGGACGATCGACCGACCCGGTGCCGGGAAGTTCTCGCTGTCCCGGATGGACCTGACCACCCGGCAGGCAATTCAGGCGGGGATCGCGGCCGGGCTGGCGATCATGGTCGGCGAAGCCATTTCCGCTCAACGGTTCTACTGGGCGGTGATCGCCGCCTTCCTGGCCTTTGCCGGGACGGCCACCTCCGGCGAGACCCTGCAGAAGGCGACCGGCCGGATCGGCGGCACCGTCTTCGGTCTGATCGCGGCAGTCGGGCTGGCAAACGCGACCGATGGTCATCGCAGCATCGCCGTCGCGGTCATCCTGGTCTGCATCTTCCTGGCGTTCTTCCTGCAGGCGCTCTCGTACGGGGCGATGATCTTCTTCATCACCGTGATGCTCGGTCAGCTCTACACCCTGTTGGGAACGTTCAGCGATGAATTGCTGGAGGTGCGGCTCGCCGAAACGGTTGCCGGTGCTGCGATCGGCATCGTTGTCTCCCTGGTGATCCTGCCGACCCACAGCCGGGCCACCCTGCGGGAGGCGCGCAAGGCCTTCCTGGAGTCGTTGGCCGAGTTGCTCGACGCCTGCTCGGAGACTCTCGACGGGGGCCCGACCGACCGTGACCTGATGACCTTGACGGTGCTGCTGGACGCCGCTGGACGGCAATTGGTCAGAACGAGGAGGGCACTGACGAAGGGTCGGCTGTTCGGAGCAGACCGCAGTGCAGTGCGTCACCGGGTGTCGGTGCTCGGCACCTGCGGCGCATCGGCCAGGGCACTGGCAGCATTGGTCTCGATCAGCCCGCCGGACCCCGCACTTGCCCGGGCTGCCACGGAACTGGCCATCGAGGCCCGCCGGCTGGGCGATGCCCCGGAGTTGGCACACCCGCCGGCGCTGCCCCCTGGTGCACCGGACCTGTTGACCCGATTGCGGCCGTTGCTGGAATCCACTGCCGGCAGCCAACAATCCGTGGTGCAGGCCATGCGGCGGCTCGGCGAGGGCCTCGCGCTGCTGGGACCGCGACCGGTGCCGGCGCGCTAGTCCGACGTCGCGTCCTGCACCTGGAACGGGGCACCCTGCTGAACGGTGGTCAGCAGATCCCGCCGGAACACGCCGATCACGGTGACAACCGAGCCCTCGGTCAGCACCCCCGGCGGCCCACCCATCAGCTGGGCCAGCACCGCCCCGGTGTCGTCGAGCAGCACCCGGCTCCCTCGTTCCACACCGTCTCGGACGGTCCCGCGCAATCGAACCGGTTTTGCCGCATCCCGCTGCCGGCCAGCGGCCCGCGCGATTGCGGCTCGGTCGACCGAGGTGGCCCGGCCCGGGTTTTCCCTTTCACCCGCCGTCCCAAACTCGCTCATACCTGACCTCCATCCTGATAATCCGGCGCATTGGGCCGAAAGGAGTAAATACCGCGGGGCGATCTCTGCAAAAATTAGCCGATCGACCCGTCCGTGCCGCACCTATTCCTTCCGTTCGCTTCGAGAGTCGGAGTTTCTTCACTCAAACTGCGCCATCCGAGTGATTTCCTGTCACCCTGGCGCACGGGTCTGCCGGATGCCCTCTGCCGGTCCGGCAACAACTTCGGCCGACAGAGTTGCCATTGTCGGCAGCCCCGGCAATCATGACCCTGGGGTGGCCACAGGTATTTCCCACAGATATCTCACCAATCCGTCACCGGCTGTCCCACAGATCCTCACACCGGCTCGACAGGTCAGATCGCCTGCCTGGTGCCGGTTTCAACCATCCTCCGGCACCCGTCCGGGTGTCGTCGTGTTCCCGGCCAGGAGGTCACATGTTCATACCGCTGACGAAGGCGAGACGACCGATCGTCGCCACACTCGCCGTCGGCGTTCTGCTTGCCGTCACCGCTGTTCCGGCCGGTGCGCAGCCAGGGCCGGCCGCTACCTCGGCCGGCCACCTCCGATCGTCGGCGGCGCCGCTGGCGGTCACCCCGGACGGAACCGCTCCTGCCTCGCCGTACACAGCGGGCAAATACGTGGTCGTGCTGTCCAAGGCTCCGATCGCGTCCTACGCGGGCGGGACGGACAACATCCCGGCGACCAGGCCGCAGGCGGGCAAGAAGGTGGAGGTCACCAGCCAAGCCGCCCGGAAGTACGCCGGAGTGCTGACGGCAGACCAGAACCGGATTGCCGCGTCCGCCGGTGTCAAGCAGAAGCAGAAGTACACCGTCTCGCTGAACGGTTTCAGTGCCACCCTCACCTCTGCACAGGCCCAGAAGCTGGGCAACACCCCTGGCGTCCTCGCGGTGGCCAAGGACACGCTGCGGCATGCGACGAGTGACCGTGTCGACTACAACTACCTCAAGCTCTCCGGCCCGAACGGCGTCTGGGCCTCCGTCGGTGGCATCCCGAACGCCGGAAAGGGCATCGTCGTCGGTGTCATCGACACCGGCATCTGGCCGGAGTCGAAATCTTTCGCCGGTGCTCGCCTCGGCAATGCCGCTGACCCGACCGATCGTTTCCGGGCCTACAAGAGCGGCTCGCAGATTGTCATGCACAAGGCGAACGGCCAGACATTCACCGGCCAGTGCGTGACCGGTGAGCAATTCACCACCAACCTGTGCAACACCAAGTTGATCAGCGCCCGGTACTTCGGCGACGGCTTCATCGCATCCGCCGGCTCCAACCTGCTCGACTTCGTCTCGCCCCGTGACGAGGACGGGCATGGCAGCCACACCGCGTCGACCGCCGCCGGGTATTCCAATGTCGCGGCCAGCGTGGACGGCGTCGAATTCGGCAAGATCTCCGGGGTGGCTCCGGCCGCCGCGATCGCGGTCTACAAGGCCCTGTGGACAAGCAGTGTCGCCTCTCAGAGCGGTGGCACCACCTCCGACATCATCGCCGCCATCGACCAGGCCGTCACCGATGGCGTCGATGTCATCAACTACTCGGTCGGTGGTTCGTCCGAGTCGTTGCCGGTCGACCCGATCCAGCTGGCCTTCCTGTCCGCCGCATCGGCCGGCATCTTCGTGTCCGCATCGGCGGGCAACAGCGGTCCAGGCGCATCCACCATGGACAACACCTCGCCGTGGGTCACCACGGTCGGCGCCACCTCCATCCAGCCGTACGAGGGCACTGTGGTGCTGGGTAACGGCAAGAAGTACGCCGGAGCCAGCGTCACCGTCGCCTCGGCGGTCGGGCCGGCGCCGTTCGTCACCTCGACCTCGGTGAAACTGGCCACGGCTACCGCCGCGGACGCTGCGTTGTGCGTGACCGGCAGCCTGGATCCGGCGAAGGCGGCCGGCAAGATCGTCGAGTGCGACCGCGGAGTGAATGCCCGCGTTGACAAGTCAGCCGAGGTCAAGAGGGCCGGCGGCATCGGCACAGTGCTGGTCAACCTGACCCCGCTGGACACCGTGGCCGACTTCCACACCGTGCCCACGGTGCACCTGGATGCGGCCGGCGGGCTCCCCGCGCGGGCGTACGCCGCCACCGCCGGAGCCACCGCATCGCTGGTCCCCGGGAACACCTCCGGCATCCCGACCCCGTATCCGCAAATCGCCGGGTTCTCCTCCCGCGGACCATCGCTGGCCTCCAACGGGGACATCCTCAAGCCGGACATCGCGGCCCCGGGTGTCTCGATCCTGGCAGCGGTCTCGCCGGTCGGTCACAACGGGCGGAATTACGACTTCGAGTCGGGTACCTCGATGGCGGCGCCGCACATCGCCGGGTTCGCGGCGCTCTACCTGGCCGTGCACCCGCAATGGTCCCCGATGGCGGTCAAATCCGCTCTGATGACCACCGCGATCAACACCAAGAACCCGGACGGCAGCGCCAACACCGACCCGTTCGCCCAGGGCGCCGGGATAGCCAATCCGTCGGCCATGCTCAACCCAGCCCTGGTCTACGATTCCGGCGCCCAGGACTGGCTGGCCTACCTGCAGGGACTCGGGTACGACACCGGGACCGGCGTTGCCGGTGTCGCGGCATCGGACTACAACCAGGCCTCCATCGCCGCGGGATCGGTGCTGTCAACCGTCACCGTGACCCGCAAGGTGACCGCGGTGTCGACCGGGATCTACCACGCCACCGCGAGTGTGCCGGGCTTCCGGACCACCGTCCTGCCGTCGATCCTGGTGATGGACCACGTCGGTCAGGTCAAGCAGTTCAAGGTCGTGCTGACCAGGACCACTGCTCCGCTGAACGCCTACGCCTCCGGCTTCCTCACCTGGAGCGGGGCCCACACAACGGTCCGCAGTCCCATCGCGGTGCAACCGGTGGCCGTGCGCAGCAGCGCTTCGACGGTCAGTATCACCGGCGCCTCCGGCAGCGTCAGCTGGCAGGTGACCTCCGGTGTCACCGGCCCGTTCCCGATTTCGGCGTTCGGGCTGACTCCGGGGCACCAGCTGGCCAGTTCGGTCACCGCGGTGACCAGCAAGCAGTTCCCGGTCACCGTCTCGGCCGGCACCAAGGTCGCGCGCTTTGCGACCAGGGTGGCGAACGACAACGGTTCGCAGGACATCGATCTCGCGGTGTTCCTCGTAGCCGGCGGGGTCGCCACCCAGGTCGGCAACTCCGGAACGTCGCTGGCCGATGAGACCGTCGATCTCGTCGACCCGACCCCGGGGACCTACGTCGCGCTGGTGTCCGGTTTCCAGGATGCCGCGGGCACCACGTCGACTCCGTTCTCCTTCCGGGATTACGAAGTCGGCACGACAGGCAATGTCGGAACCTTCACGGTGACCCCGGCCAACGCCACCACGGTGGCCGGTCAGACGTTGACCGTGACGGCCACCGCCGGCGGCCTCGACCCGAACACCGCCTACCTGGGATTCGCCCAGTACGTGGACGGTTCGGGCACGCTTGTCGAAGGCAATCCGAACAAATAGCCGTGATCGGCCATTGGCCTTGCATGGCGTGAACAACGAAACGGACGAAGGGCCTCGAGCGGCAATGCCGCGGGGCCCTTCGTCCGTTCACGATCAAGTGATCAAAACGGCGGGTGCGTCATGTCACGCCGGTCGCCCGGCCTGGTGAACGCCGGTCTTACGCCGGAGCTTGTACGGTCCCCTCAACCACGTCGGCGAGGGGGTCCAATGGTACGGGTGAGCCGTGCTCGCAATCTGGTGCTGGCCGTCGCCGGGTTGGCGCTGGTGTTCAAGGTGATGATGGCCATTCGCACCTACGGCACCGGTGATGTCGGCCGCTGGCAGGATTTCGCGGACGGTGTTCGTTCTTCAGGGCCGGTCGGCGTCTACGGTCTCGTCTGGCCGAATTCGTTCTACAACCATCCACCCGCCATCGGGTACTTTCTCCAGTTCGTCAACCTGATGTCCGACCTCGGCATGGGTGTCGGCACCACCATCAGAATCGTGTCGAGCGCCGCCGACGTGGCGACGTCGGTGATCGTGTTCGAGTTGTTGCGCCGGCGCGGTCCGGTGCTGACCGCCACCCTGGCGGGAATCCTCGTCGGGGCCAGCCCAGTGCTGTTCACCGTCTCCGGATTCCACGGCAACACCGACCCGATCTTCACGATGTTGACCCTGCTGAGCGTCTGGCTGCTCGCCGACCGGGATCGGCCGGTGCTCGGCGGGATCGCCATGGCGCTGGCGCTGGGAATCAAGATCGTCCCGGTGGTGGCGGTCCCGGCGCTGCTGGTCTACGCCGCCGGCCGTGGCACGAAAGTGCTCTGGCAGTACGCCGGGAGCCTGGCCGCCGTATTCCTGATCACCTGGGGGCCGGCTCTGGCTCTGCAGGGACGGAACGTTATTGCCGACGTCATCTTCTACAAGGGGTCGGACCTGAGGCAGTGGGGTCTGATCCAGATCGCGCACTGGTGGGGAGATCCGGGTTGGGAATGGTTCCTGATCGGCCCGGGACGATTCGTCGTACTCGTCATCTGCTGCGGTGTGCCGGCCTATTTCGTCTGGCGCCGGCCAAGTCTGCTGGCGCCTGCCGTCGGCCTTTCACTAGCGGCCTTCTTGCTGCTGTCGCCGGCCTTCGGTGTCCAGTATGCGGTGTGGCCACTGGCCGGTGCCTACCTGATCGGATTCACTTCAGCCACCCTGTACAACTTTGCGGCCGGCGCGATGCTGTTCGCCATCTACAACGGGTGGAACGGCGGGCTACCTTGGAACCGGGCCAGGGCGACCAGGTACACCCCCACCGAGGTACTGATCGGCATGGCGGCCTGGGGCGCACTGTTGCTGGTAACGGTGATCGGCGTCCGGATGCTGATCAGCATGACCCGCAGGGACGCCCTGGCCATCGCAGAAGATCTGCCGACGGTCACCAACGGAAAGGTGAGCACGGCCAGTCCCGGACGTTGAGCAGGGCGGGCACTGACCGCATCGGCTACCAGCGACCGTGGACCTGCCCTTTGATCTTCGATTCGTACAGGGCGGCAATCTGTTGCAGTACCTCCGCAGGCAGCGCGGGAACCGCTGCGGCCGAGGCATTCTTGACTGCCTGGTCAATGTTGCGGGCGCCCGGGATCGCACTGGTGACACCGTCTTGTTGAATGATCCAACGCAGCGCACCCTGGGCCGGGGTGACACCCTCCGGTAGTAGTGCGGCAAATTCCTGCGCCGCCTCGACGCCCTGCGCAAAGTCCACGCCGGAGAATGTCTCGCCGACGTCGAAGGCCGCCCCATTGCGGTTGTAGTTCCGGTGGTCGTCGGCGGCGAACGTCGACTCCGTCGTATACCGACCGGACAGCAGACCGGAGGCGAGTGGAACCCGGGCGATGATGCCGACCCCGGCCGCCGCGGCGGCCGGCAGTACCCGCTCGAGTGGCTTGAGCCGGAAGGCATTGAGGATGATCTGCACGCTGGCAGTTCCCGGTCGGGCGATGGCGGCCAGCGCCTCGTCGCAGGTTTCCACGCTGACGCCGTAGTGGGCGATGCGATCCTCGGCGACCAGCGTGTCCAGCGCGTCGTAGACGGGACCGGAGGACAGGACGGCACTCGGTGGGCAGTGCAGCTGCACCAGATCCAGCCGCTCGACACCCAGGTTCTTCCTGGAGCGGTCGGTCCAGGCACGGAAATTGTCCAGGACGTAGTTCTCGGAAAGCTGATCCATCCGGCGGCCCATCTTCGTCGCCACGAAGATGTCGTGCCCAGGGTTCTCCGTCAGGTAGCGCCCGATCATCCGCTCGCTGCGACCGTCACCGTAGACATCGGCGGTGTCGAAGAACGTGACGCCGTCGCCCACCGCTGCGTCCAGCACCGCCAGCGCCTCCCCTTCGTCGACGTTGCCCCAGTCGGCGCCCAGTTGCCAGGTGCCCAGACCGATGACCGATACGTCACGGCCGGTGCGGCCGAGGGTGCGTTGTTCCATGTCTCAAGTGTAGAGGCATTGTGAACGCTCACTTCTCGGCGCCGGCACGCGAGCCGCACCGGTCCAGGGGGCTACGGCGCCGCGGAACCCCGCTCGGACTCCTGCTGCAACAGTCCACGAAGATCGGTCAACCGGTCGAGTCCGTGCAGCGGCTGCGCCATCCGGTGGTTGCCGGATAGATCCTGCCGATGCTGGTCGAGAAATGCCCAGTAGCCGGCGGTGAACGGGCAGGCCTTGTCGCCCACCCGCACCTTCGGGCTGTACCGGCACTGGCTGCAGAAGTCGCTCATCCGGTCGATGTACGCCCCGCCGGACAGGTAGGGCTTCGTCGCCAGCACGCCCCCGTCGGCATACTGCGACATGCCGACAACATTGGGGACCATCACCCAGTCATAACCGTCGACGAAGGCGCGATGGAACCAATCGGTGACCTCGGCCGGTCGCCAGCCGTGTTGCAGTGCGTAGTTGCCCAACACCATCAACCGCGGAATGTGATGCACCCAGGCGTGATCCCGTACGTCGGCCAGTACCCCCGACAGGCACCTGGCCTGGACAGTGTCGGCGTCGAGTTCGGCAAACCAGGTCGGGATCGAACGCCCGGCGTGCAGTTCGTTGCGCGACCGGTACGACTGATCCTGATACCAGTAGAGGTGCCAGACATAATCGCGCCAGCCGATCACCTGCCGAATGAATCCCTCGGCCGAGGCGATCCGGACCTGGCCGTCTCGGTACGCCTGCTCGGCCAGGTGGACCACCTCCATCGGGTCCAGGAGACCGAGATTCAGCGGTGCCGACAGCAGCGAATGCGCCATCCAGGGATCGCCGGACAGCATGGCGTCCTCGTAGGGCCCGAAGGCGTCCAGCCGCTCCGCGAGGAAGTGCCGCAGCACCTGCAACGCCTCGGTCCTGGTGGCGGCGAACCGCCGGGGGCCATCGACCCCGATGAACGACGCCTCGCCGTCCCGCTCCCAGCGGTCCAGGTCACTCCGGACCTCGTCGTCGATGTCGTCCTCGACCGGCCACCACGGCTCCGGCACGCCCAGCGAACCCGACCGCGGCGCCGGCTCCCGGTTCTCCGCATCGAAATTCCACCGGCCGCCCACCGGTTCGCCTGCGTCCATCAACACGTCGAGTCGGCGCCTTGCGTCACGGTAGAAGTCCTCGAGCAGCAGGCGCCTGCCGCCGCGAGCGGTGACCCACTGCCGGAAGTCGGGCAAGCTGGTCGCGAATCCGCGGGGCGCCAGCACCTCGACGTCCGGGAGGCCGCTGACGAATCGCAGGGCCGCCCGGCTGGTCGGCTGGCAGAGAGTCAGTGTTCCCCGGACCGCTGCCCGATAGGTGTCACTGACGACGTAGTCGCAACGGTCACCGAGTTCGGCAGCGCGGTGACGCATCGCAGACAGCACCAGGTGCGCCTTCTGTCGATGAAACCGCCGCCGCGCAAACACCCGCCGCGACTCGATCATCAGCACCCGTTGGTCGGCGCTGTCCACGAAGTGCGGGCCCAGTTGGTCACCGAAGAGCCAACGCCTGTCCGGCGACAAAGGGTTACCGGAATTCCACTATTTGGGTTTGCGGGTCCCGGCGGCTTTGGTCGCCGGGCTCACTTCGGGAGCGGCTGCGGCCTTGACCTGTTTGGGTTTGCGGACCTCGCGGCCACCCTTGTTCTTGCTGGACATGTCGACTCCTTGGTGACGGCGCTGGGCGGCTTCCGGGTACCGATGAGCACGATGGGCACGGCGTCGGTTGACAGGGACGATACGCCTGAGATCTGCCGATGCGGAGTGGGCCGGCCGTCGCGGTCCGATCATCGCCGTGACGCGGCCGCCCCCCGCTCGCGCAGCAGACCGACGACCCGACCGACGTACTGTCTGCTGGCCTTGGCGCCGAAGTACCCGGTGCCGACGACGGTGTTGGTGTGGGCCAGGATGCGGAAGGCCAGCGACGCCCCCCGATGACCGCGCCTGGCCAGCAGGGTGGAGACCGCGTAGGCGCCGAGTGCCCCGTTCTGATAGGCCATCGCGCTCTTGCCGGCCAGCACCGGACTGAGCTCCTGGTCTCCGCCGATCCGGGTGGCAACCGCGGTGGCCGCCAGATTGACCGCATTCTGCAGCGCGATGGCGACCAACGCCGGTTTCGGGGCGATGTTGCCGCGCCACTCGTTGATGCCGATCGCCAGCACCCCCGCCTTGTCGAAGGCGGCGTCGACACCCGCCCCGAACTGGCTGCTCTGGTTGAGCAACCGGGCGACCTTGCCGTCCAGCAGGTCGAGCATCCGCCCGGCCACCGTCTCGGTGATGCCCCAGCCGGTTTCGGCGCGGGCCGATCCGTGCAGCACCAGCCCGAGCCCGACAGCGCTGATGGCGTTGGGAATGGTCAGGACATCCGCGATCGGGAAGGTGCGCACTCGTCAATCCTCCCAGGCCGGCCGATGGCCGGCACGCAGAGCTCAGTGGTCCAGGGGGGCATGCGGTCGGCCGGAGTCGCGGGCCGCGAGATATCGCGCCACCGCGTCCAGGACGAGCTCGTCCCGATCGGTCCCCTGCGCGTCGGCGACCTTGTCCAACTCGACGACGGTCGCCTCGGGCAGCACAATGGCCGTCGCCGATGCGGCACGCCGGTGTGCGCGGGCGCCGTGCGGCGAGCGGACGAAGGACGGCGGCGACTCGGCGGCCCGGCTGCCCGGTGCGGTGGCGATCCAGGCGGCAATGAACAACACCACCGTCGCGGCGAGGTTGAAGAAGATCAGCAGCCCGATGATGGGCCCGAAGATCTTGGCTGTCGCCGATTTGAGCAGGGTCGGAAGCAGGAAGGTCAACGCGATCTTCAGGATCTCGAAAGCGATCGCGGCGGCTGCGGATCCACGCAGCAGAGCCTTGCGTGGTGCCGGATATGCCCTGGGTGACAGCACCCGGTAGACCCCGAAAAAGATCGCCATGTCGGCGGCCACTGCTAGCAGGATGGGCACAACGGTGAACACCGGGTTCAGCCAGGTCACCATGTCCAGTCGCAGCCACCGCAGGACGACGCTCTGCGCGGAGGTACCGACGGTGGTGAGCGTCAGGGACACCAGAATGCCCGCGGTCAGCGCGACCAGATATCCCAGGCTCTTCAGGTAGTAGCCCCACAGGGTTTCGGCCGCGATCTCCTGATCGCTATCGAAGTCCGGTCGCCAGACCGCCTGGATCGCACTGCGCAGGTTGCCCATCCAGCTGACGCCGGAGTAGACGGCGATGACCAACCCGATCACCCCTACTGTGAACCGCGCGTTGATGGCGTCGCTGAGCAGCGTGCTGATCGACCTGGCCAGCGAGCTCGGCAGCAGGGAGGTGATCGAATCCTGCAGCGAGGTCAGCGAGCCCGGGCTGGACGCGAGGACGAAGCCGGCCACCGAGAAGCTGACCATGATGATCGGTACCACGGCCAGGAAGGAGAAATAGGTGAGCGCGCCGGCGAATTGCGTGCCCAGTCGGGCATTGAAGCGGAGCAACGCCTTGACGGCATGCCGAACGCTCGGCCGGCGCCACACTCGAATGGACCAGCCGCGAAGCGCCGACCACATGTTGTCATTCCCCCCCGACCGCTGTCACCGACTTCGGCGACGGTTGTCCGACCACGCCAGAAGCTTACGAGAGGTGGTGCGGTTGCGGCGTCGACTTGTGCGACCAGTCGGCCCCGGTGTCATCCTGCTGCCCCGTGTCGTCCTGCTCCCGGGCCGCACGGCGACCCGCCCAGCCCGTACCGACCGGGACCAGCTTGACGATGATCGATTTCGACGTCGGACAATTGCTCGACACGGCGGTGGAATCCAGTGGTACCAACGGGTTCGTCTCCGGGTAATACGCCGCAGCCGACCCCCGCGGGGTGTCGTATTCCACGATCCGGAAGCCCTCGGCGCAGCGGACCACGTCGTCCTGGTCCCATCGGGTCACGACGTCAACGAGGTCCCCGTTGCGATATCCGAGAGCGGAGATGTCGTCGGCGTGCAGGAAGATGACCTTCCGCCCGCCCTCGATGCCGCGGTAGCGGTCGCTCAGACCGTAGATCGTGGTGTTGAACTGGTCGTGACTGCGCAGCGTCTGCAGAATGACGTGGCCTTCGGGTACCTGGAGCACGTCGATCGGCGACACCACGAACTCCGCGAGTCCGGACTTGGTCTCGAAGGTCCGGGAGTCCCGCGGCGGGTGCGGGAGCACGAACCCGCCCGGTTTGCGCGCGTTGACCTCGTAGCTCTCACAACCGGGAACGACCCGCGAGATGTGCGTGCGGATCGCGGTGTAGTTGTCCCGCATCCCTTTCCAGTCAATGCGGTACCGATCGCCGAGGGTGGCCTCGGCGATCCGGCTGATGATCTCGACCTCGGATTTCAGATCCGCGCTCGCCGGTTCCAACGGGCCGCGGGAGGCGTGCACCGAGCAGGTGGAATCCTCCACCGACACCCACTGCGGCCCGCTTGCCTGGATGTCCTTCTCGGTCCGACCCCTGGTCGGCAGGATCAGCGCAGTGTCGCCGCAGACCAGGTGGGACCGGTTCACCTTGGTCGAGATGTGAACGGTTATCCGGGCTTTTCGCATGGCGTCGACAGCGACGTCGGTATCGGAGACCGCCTGCACGAAGTTGCCGCCGAGGCCGAGAAAGAAATGCGCCTTGCCGTCTCGTAGGGCCCGGACGGAATCGACGGTGTCGTGACCGTTCTCGCGCGGCGGGTCGAACCCGAACTCCTTCTGCAACGCATCAAGGAAGTGCGCCGGCGGCCGTTCCCAGACGCCCATGGTCCGGTCGCCCTGGACATTGGAGTGACCGCGCACCGGGAAGAGGCCGGCGCCGGGCTTGCCGATGTTGCCCTGGGCCAGCGCCAGGTTGGTGACCTCCTTGATGGTCGCCACGGCATTGCGGTGCTGGGTCAGGCCCATCGCCCAGCAGAACACCGTTGCGTCGGACGCCCGCAGCATCTGGGCCGCCTCTGTGATCTGCTGGCGGGTCAAACCCGTTGTCCGGGTGACGATGTCCCAGTCAACCTCACTGACATGCCGCTGCCAGGCGGCGAAACCGTTGGTGTGCGCCTGGATGAATCCGTGGTCCAATGCGTCCCACTGCACCAGCAGCGAACCGATCGCCTGGAACAGGGCCAGGTCACCGTTGAGCTTGATCGAGAGGTGCAGATCTGACAGCGGGGTGCCGCGCCCGACGATGCCGCGTGGTTTCTGCGGGTTCTTGAATCGCACCAGGCCGGCCTCGCGCAGCGGGTTGATCGAGAGGATCTTGGCGCCATTCTCCTTCGCGATCTCCAGGGCCGAGAGCATCCGGGGATGGTTGGTCCCCGGATTCTGGCCGGCCAGGATGATCAGCTTTGCCTGATAGACGTCCTCGATGCTGACGCTGGCCTTGCCGATGCCGATCGATTCCTGCAGGGCGATGCTCGTCGACTCGTGGCACATGTTGGAGCAGTCCGGCATGTTGTTGGTGCCGAAGGCCCTGGCGAACAACTGATAGATGAACGCCGACTCGTTCGACGCTCGGCCGGATGTGTAGAAGATCGCCTCGTCGGGGCTGTTCAGGGCGTTGAGGTGGGCCCCGATGAGGTTGAAGGCCTCGTCCCAGTCAATCGGCTGGTAGTGGGTGCCGCCGGGTCGCTTGACCATCGGATGGGTGATGCGGCCCTGCTGCCCGAGCCAGTGTTCGGTGTGCGCGTCGAGGTCGGCGATGCTGTTGGCAGCGAAGAAATCCGGAGTGGCGCGCACCGTGGTGGCCTCCTCCGCGACGGCCTTGGCGCCGTTCTCGCAGAACTCCGCGACGTGCCGGTGCCCTGGCTGCGGGTCCGGCCAGGCGCAGCTCATGCAGTCGAAGCCCTCGGCCTGGTTCAGCTTCAGCAGAGTCTGCGCGGTGCGCTTTGGCCCCATCCGGGTCAGCGCCCGCTTCATCGACACAGCAACAGCCGTCGGGCCTGCGGCCTCGTGCTTCTGCCCCTCGACCTCGAGGTCGGCCTCGGAATAGTCCCGCTCGTCATAGCTGGTATGCATCGATGTCCCTCGGGTAGAGCCGACAGATCCTTTTCTTCGGCTCAATACCCAATCCCGGTAACCTCAGTCGTCCCGCACGCCAGATCTGCCCGAACGGGACGCTTTCACAGCGGACCGGGCCCGCTTCCCCGCCAGTCGACGCTCGATCGAACCCCGGGTGGGCTTGCCTGGCCGCCGCACGGCTGGCGGCGGCGCCAGCGCGGCCTGCAGCAGGTGCAACAGCCGCAGCCGTGCTGCCTCCCGGTTACGTAGCTGGGCCCGGTGCTCGGACACCGCGATGACCACGGCACCGTTGACCATTCGACCGGACAGCCGTTGCAGCATCCTCGACCTCAGCTGAGCGGCGAGCCGATCGAGGCTCGGCGACTCACCAGGGCGCCAGCTGAGCTCGACCCTGCTGTCGGCCGTGTTCACGCCCTGGCCACCGGGTCCGGAGGACCGGGAGAACCGCCAGGCCAGCTCGTCCGTCCCGATGGTCAGCCGGTCGTCCACGCGCAACGGCACATCGATCCGGTGATGACCGGCCGCCGAGGTCACGTCCGCATCGGGGGTCGATGACTCATTCCCACATCCTCGCAGAGTCGATGCCGGCCGACGATGCAGCCGAGGGACCCGCTCGGCCACGAGTGAAGAGGTGGTAGCCGGCCGACAGTGCGACGACCAACAGGATCGGACCCAGCACCAGCACCTCGAACTGCCAGCGCCGGCCGGCGAACCCGGGAGGCAGATGGTCGTCCGGGGTAGCGGTGCCGAAACCGGGCCAGAGCAGGCAGACGCAGGCCAGCAGGGACCATCCGGTCGCCAGCAGGGCGACCAGCCAGGCCGTCGACCTTCCACCCGGTACGACGAAGGGCCGGTGCAGAGCGGGTGCCCGCAGCCTGAGGGCAATGAAGGCCGGGAAGATCAGCAGATAGGCCAGCACGATCAAGGCGATCGACACCGTCAGCGCCGCGGAGAAGTATTTCTGGCCGTCGCCTCCGGTGACCCGGACGTCGATGACCAGCGCGGCCAGCGACACTCCGCCGGACACCAGGCCCATCACCACCGGAACCCCGCTGCGCGGCGAGATCCGGCCCAGGATCCGTGGTCCCGCCCCGTCCAGGCACGCGGCCGCCTGGGCGCGCCCGGCTCCCATGATCCACGCCGCACCGCTGGCCAACAACACCCAGATGAACAGCCAGGCGGCCACCCAGCCCAGAAACAGGCCGGCACCGGTCAGCGTCACCGATCCGTCGGCGGCGATCGTGCCCCCGTAGACCGTGAAGACGGTCTTCATCGCATCGACCAGACCGTGCAGCGTGGTGATCTGCTCGACCGGCAGCACCACCAGCACGGCGACGATGGGAATCCCGTACATCAGGGCCTGGGCGACGCCGGCCCTGGCGATGGCGACCGGTATGTCCCGCCGTGGATCCCGCATCTCCTCGGCCGCTGTGGTGGGCAGCTCCACCCCGACGAACGAATACAGCAGGACCGGGACAACCGCGATGAAAACCGCCGAGGACGGCGCCAGATCGCCGAACGCGATTCCGTGGATCCCATGCCGGGTCCCGAAGACGACGACGGTGATCGTGAAGAACAGCAGCAGTCCGATCTGTCCGATGGCGCCACTGCTGGGCACCCACTTCCCCCAGCGGAGCGGAACGACGGCGGCGACGGTCGCCAGGGCCACGAAGACGGTGCCGAAGGCGTACACCCCGGCACCGGAAAGATCGCCCACGAAGGCCCAGAACACCGACATCGCCACCACGGCAACAGACCCGCCGAGCCACAGGGGGGTGCCGGCCCAGTAGAGCAAGGACGTGAGGCCGCCGGCGAACCGGCCGAAGGCCCGTCGGACCCAGACGTAGCCGCCGCCTTCCTCCGGCAGCGCCGCACCCAGTTCGGCACTGATCAGCGCCGACGGAACGAAGAAGAAGACGAACAGCACCAGCAGCCAGGTGAGAGCCTGGCCGCCACCGACCGCGATCGCGCCGATGGTGTCGAGCACCACCATCGCCGAAATGAGGAAGAAGACGGTGTCGAACCGACTCAGCTCGCGCCGCAACAGCGTTCGGCCTTCGTTGTCGAACATCAGCAGATCCTTCCGGTGGCGATGAGCGGATGCGTCTGCAGGAGTGCAACGGGCCTGGCTCTGATCCGCCCGCCGCAGGTAGTCGCCGTCACGACGATCCACGCCCGCCGACGTGCGCTGCGCTGCACGTACAGTGCGAGCGTGATCAATTCGGACGCCCATGCCTGAAGGCCATACCCTGCACCGCCTTGCGCGCGCTCAACAGAAGATGTTCGGCGGCCGGACGATCGCCGCATCGAGCCCGCAGGGTCGGTTCGCGGCCGGGGCCCAGGCCCTCGACGGGCGACCGCTGCTGCACGTCGAGGCCTATGGCAAACACCTGTTCCAGTACTACCAGGATGCCCCGGCCCTGCACGTCCACCTCGGGCTGTACGGAAAGTTCACCACCGGGTCCGGCGAACCGCCCGAACCGAAAGGGGCGCTTCGACTCCGGTTGGTGATCGACGATGCGTGGACGGACCTGCGCGGGCCGACCGCCTGCGAACTGATGGACCCGCCGGCGGTGGATGCGGTACTGGCCAGGCTGGGGCCCGACCCGATCAGATCCCGGAGCGACCCTGATCTGGCTTTCGCCAGGATCTCCCGCAGCCGGGTCGTCATCGCTGCCCTGCTGATGGACCAGAGCGTGCTGGCCGGTATCGGCAATGTCTACCGGGCCGAGATCCTGTTCCGTCACCGGGTCGACCCCTTCCGCACCGGTCGCTCCATCGAACCTGAGTTGTGGCAGGCGATGTGGGCCGACCTCATCGTCCTGATGCGGGCCGGCGTCCGGACCGGCCGAATCGAGACGGTGCGGCCGGAGCATCGGGCCCGCCTCCGGGGCCGGCTCTCCCGAGCGGAAGCCGGATACGTCTACCGCCGCACCGGGCTGCCCTGCCGGGTGTGTAGCACCCCGATCGTCACCGCCGAGCTGGTCGGTCGGAACCTCTTCTGGTGCCCGACCTGCCAGGCGCCCTGACCGGGCGGCCGGTCACACCGGCGGATCGACGTCCACTTCGCCGTGGTCCTTGACGACCTCGTCACCGCTCCAGCCGCTGTCGGGGTCGACGGGGTCCTTGGCGTGATCACGTTCCACTTCGGCTCCGCTCCAGCCCTTTTCGGCCGTGGCGCCGTCGTCCTCCAGAGGCTGGTCGCGGACCACTTCGCTGCCGGACCATCCGGTGTCACCCAACTCGCCGTCGCCGTGATCGCGGACGACTTCATCGCCACCCCAGCCGCTGTGATGTTCGTTCTTCTCGTTCGTCATGAAGGGGAACCTCCGTACTCGGGATGCGCCGGTTCGCTGCGTCGCAGACCGGTCACCCCACGATCAGACCGCAGAACGGCCGGGAGCGCCACCGATCCGATCTGTTTCGGCCCTGTCGGCGGTACCGGGTGTAGAAATGGCCGGGTGGATCGACAGAGGGTCGGCGTGCTGTTGCTGGTCGTGGTGGCCTTCGCCGCAGTCATCGTCCCGGGCGTCTCCGGGCGCAGGGTCTTCGGCTCTGCGGTTCCGGCGGCCGTCCCACCCGCCCCGGCAACAGCCGACTGCGTCACCGCCATCTCCCCGCTCCCGCCGGTCGATGTCGACACCGACGAAAGTGCCAGGACCTCCTACCCCAGTGCCGTGTACGGCAACTGCTCCGGTCCGATCATCGGCGAGGTGATGTCGATCGACCTGACCGAGCATCCGCTGGCCCGGGCCACGATCGGCTCGTACCAGCATGCGAGCTCGGAGTGCGAGCTGTCCGAGGTGAACTATGTCGGATCGATCGGTCCCTTCGATCCGGCCACCATCACCACGCCGGGCATCGCCTGGCAGGCTGACGTGTCGGTTCAATCGCTTGCCATCGGTCCCAGCGCCTTGCAGCGGGCGGCCGGCCAGAGCTGGACCGCCTGCGTCGGCGCCACGCCCGACCGGTCGCCGTATCGGGGCCGGATCGGTGACGCCCTTGTCGACGGCGTGCTCCCGCCGGCCTTCGCCACCTGCTGGCGATCGATGATGAGCTCGACCGAGCAGCAGGTGGCTGAGATGAAGGTGCCATGCGCCACACCGCATCCGGTCGAAATCATTGCGTTGACCGAGATCTTCGATGCCAGAACCACTCCGGCGCAGGTCAACAAGTCGTGCGTGGGGATGGCGTCGAGGGCGTTCCGCACCGCCGACCCGACCAGGGGTGGCCGGTTGAAGATCGCCGCCTATTCGTTCACCAGTTCCTGGCTGGAGCCGCTGACCACGGTCGCGGCGGGCTCCGGATTTCTCGGCTGCGTCGCGTCCGTGGACGACCCGGCCCGGCTGACCGGCACGCTGATCGGGATCGGCAGCAAACCTCTTCCGATCACCGGCTGAGGGTAGCCGGCCCGCCGTCGGTCATTCCGTTCCGGGTCCGGGTGTGCGAACATATGTTCGTGTCTGACGAGGCGACCATTCTGCACGCCGACCTCGACGCGTTCTTTGCGTCGGTGGAACAGCGGGACAACCCGCGACTGCGCGGCCGTCCCGTCATCGTCGGTGGTGGCGTCGTCCTGGCGGCCAGCTACGAGGCCAAGGCCTACGGCGTGCGGTCGGCGATGAGCGGCTTCCAGGCCCGACGGGCCTGCCCGGACGCGATCGTGGTGCAGCCGCGATTCTCGGCTTACACCGCAGCCAGCCGGGCGGTCTTCGCGGTATTCCACGAGACCACCCCGATCGTCGAAGGAATCTCCATCGACGAGGCATTTCTCGACGTCGGTGGCCTGCGACGGCTGTCAGGCTCGCCGATGGACATCGCTGTCGCCCTGCGCAGACGGGTACTGGACGAGGTCGGCCTGAAGATCACCGTCGGCATCGCCCGCACCAAGTTCCTGGCAAAGGTCGCCAGCGGGGTCGCCAAGCCCGACGGCTTGCTGGAGGTGCCACCGCATGCGGAATTCTCGTTCCTGCACCCGCTGGCCGTGGAAAGGCTCTGGGGTGTCGGCAAAGTGACCGCAGAAAAGCTGCACAGCAGCGGCATCAGCACCGTCGGCCAGGTCGCGGAGCTCGGTGAGTCGACGCTGATCTCGATGCTGGGCAAGGGTTCTGGGCGCCATCTGCACGCCCTCGCGCACAATCGGGACCCACGGCCCGTTGTCGTGCGTCATCGGCGGCGATCGATGGGCGCGCAGCGGGCGCTCGGCCGCTCCCGTCGTAGTGCCGCTGATCTGGACGCGGTGGTCCTCGGTCTTGTCGATCGGGTCACCCGCCGGATGCGGGACTCCGACCGCCGGGGGCGAACGGTGGTGCTGCGGTTGCGATTCGACGACTTCTCGCGGGCGACCCGGTCGCATACGCTCGCCCGGCCGACCGCACAGACGCCGGTCCTGGTCACCGCCGTTCGCGATCTGATGGCCGGTGCAGCCCCGCTGATCATCGAGCGGGGGCTCACCCTGGTCGGTATCTCGGTGACCAACTTCGAGGCTGCTCACGCTGCGGTGCAACTGGAGTTGCCGTTCGAAATGGCGATGGCAACCGCACTGGACTGCGCTCTGGACAGTGTCCGACACCGGTTCGGCCCGGCAGCATTGACCAGGGGTGTGCTGTTGGGCCGCGATCCGGGATGGGAGATGCCGATCTTGCCCGACTGAGCCGTGGTACCGAACTCTCCGACGACTGGATAGGTTGACCCGCATGGCGACTCGAGGCAGCTCCCCGGCAGTCGAACTGACGGTCGGCGACCACGAAGTCCGGATTTCCAATCCGGACCGGGTCTACTTTCCGGAGACCGGACTGACCAAGCTCGACCTTGCCCGGTACTACCTTGCCGTCGGTGACGGCATCGTCAGGGCGTTGCGGGACCGTCCCTGCATGATGCATCGTTTCCCCGACGGACTGGCCGGCGAGAAGGTGCACCAGAAGCGCATTCCGCGGGGGGCACCACCGTGGATACAGACAGTGCGGGTCGATTTTCCTTCCGGCCGCAATGCCGACGAGCTTTGCGTCACGCAATTGGCCGACGTCATCTGGTCGGTCCAGATGTCGTGTGTCGAGTTCCATCCCTGGAACTCCCGGCGCGCCGACACCGAACGGCCGGACGAATGGCGCATCGATCTCGATCCCGGCCCCGACTGCCCCTTCGACACCGTTCGGCGCGTGGCCCACGTTGCCGAAGGCCTGCTGGCCGAGATCGGGGCGATCGGCTGGCCGAAAACTTCCGGCGGCCACGGCCTGCACATCTACGTGCGGATCGAACCGCGGTGGGGGTTCAAGGACGTCCGGCGGGCAGCTCTGGCCTTCGCCAGGGAAGTCGAACGCCGAATCCCGCAGGAGGTCACCACCACCTGGTGGCGCAAGGACCGCGATCCGAAGAAGCTCTTCGTCGACTACAACCAGAACGCCCGCGATCACACCATCGCCAGCGCCTACTCGGTGCGCGGCGTGCCGACCGGCACCGTCTCGACACCCATCCGATGGAACGAGATCGACGACGTCGAACCGGCTGACTGCACCATGGCCACCGTGCCCGCCCGGTTCATCGAGTTCGGCGATCTGCACCAGGGCATCGACGAAGCCGTGTTCTCCATCGATCCGCTGATCGAGTGGGCCGAACGCGACGAGAGGGCCGGCGCGGCGGACGTTCCGGAGGACTGAGAATGGGGTCCGAACCCCAGTGCGCCGGCGGCCCCGAGGCCGGGTGGATCGTCTGCACTGCATACCGTCCGGCATGAGATGCTGTCCCGCATGAGATTCCGGACCACGTTGCAACTCGAAGGCAAGACCGCCACCGGACTGTTGGTCCCCGACGACGTGGTGACCGGCCTGGGCGACGGCCGCAAGCCGGCGGTGTCGGTGACCGTCGAGGCATATACCTACCGCACTACGATCGGTTCCCGCGGCGGGCGATATCTGATTCCGGTCAGCGCCGACATCCGGAAGATCACCGGGCTGACGGCGGGCGACGAGGTGGACGTCGAGGTGCAACTGGACACCGCCCCGCGCGAGGTGGCCGTGCCTGCCGACCTCGCGGACCGGCTCGACGCCGAACCCGAGGTCCGGCAGTTCTTCGACAGTCTGTCCTACAGCCACCAACTCGCCCACGTGCTGGCCATCGAGCAGGCGAAAACGGCGGACACCCGATTGCGAAGACTGGACAAGTCGATGGAGATGCTGCGCGCGAAGCGTGCCCGCTGAACGATCGGCTCACTGCGATCCATGGACCGGGCTCGGCAGCGCCGCCGTCAATCCCCGCCGACCGGGCCGGCGTGGCGCAGCACCCTGGCGACATCGTCGACTGCGAGCCACAGCGGACGGGCACTGGCGGTCTCGCCGGGGGTGAATTGGATGGTGACCATCACCGCCTGGTCGGTCCATCGCAGCGCGGTGCACGGCCACATCTCGTAACCCCCGGCTTCGTCGAGCACCAGCCGCGCGATGGCCGGTATCCGTCCCTGCGGTTTCGTCGGGACCAGCTTCGGCTCGACCTCGTTCAGATACCGGTCCATCGCGGCGGTCGTCATACCCGACACCCTATCGAACATCTGTTCGTGCAGGCTACCGTGCCACGGGTTTCCGGGCCTGAGCCCGACGGTGCAGAATGGACAGGTCGTTGCCTGTCCTAAGTATGCCCACCGAACCCGACCCGATACGGCGCGATCCGACCCGAAACGGACCCCACGAAACGGATGACCAGCAAACCAAGCGAGCAGAAGGCGACGGCCCCCAAAGTCACCCTGCGGGCGATGGCGCCATCGGTGTTCCTCCCGGCGCTGGTTTACGAGATCGGCAACGGGGCGACCGCCCCGGTCATCGCGCTGACCGCGCTGCAACTGGGCGCATCGCCCAGCACTGCCGGATTCATGCTCGCACTGCTCGGGGTCGGCCAGGTCATCGGAGACATTCCGGCGGCCGCTCTCGCCGACCGGATCGGTGACCGCCACGCGATGATCCTGGCCGCCGGCGTGGCCACCCTCGGATTGATCGGCTGCTTCGTCGCGCCGTCGCTCGCCGTGCTGGGCGTCGCCCTGGTCATGATCGGCATCGCCAACGCCACTTTCTACCTGGCCAGGCAGTCATACCTGACCGAGGTGGCGCCGGTCGAACTCCGGGCCAGAGCCATGTCGACGCTGGGCGGATCACATCGCATCGGGTTGTTCATCGGACCGTTCGTCGGTGCCGCCGCCATCGGCATCTTCGATCTGCGGGCGGCCTATCTGGTCGCGATGCTCACGGCAGTCGGTGCGGCTGTGCTGTTGCTGGTCGTGCCCGACGTTGACATACCGCCGGATGTGCCGGCGACCGCCCGCGGGGGGATCAGCTCCCGCGAGATGCTGTCCGGCCATCGCCGGTTGTTCGCGACCCTGGGGCTGGCGATCCTGGCGGTGGGGGCTGTCAGAGCAGCCCGGCAGACCGCCCTACCGCTGTGGGCCGAGCATCTCGGCCTGAGCCCGGCGCAGACCAGTCTGGTGTTCGGTGTCGCCGGTGCGGTGGACATGGCCCTGTTCTACCCTGCCGGCAAAGTGATGGACCGTCACGGCCGGCTCGCCATTGCCATACCGTCGATGACGGTCCTGGGTGCGGCGATGATGGCGCTGCCACTGACCTCGGGTGCGCTGACGCTCACCATCGTTGCGATGGTGATGGGTTTCGGTAACGGAATCGGCTCCGGAATCATGATGACCCTGGGCGCCGATGCCGCCCCGGCGGTCGGCCGAATCAGGTTTCTCGGCATCTGGCGGGTTCTCAGCGATTCCGGTAATGCGGCTGGACCCGTCGTGATGTCCTTGGTGGCATCGGTTTTCACCCTGGCTGTCGGCATTGTGAGCATCGGATCGGCCGGACTTCTGGCCGCGGTGGCCCTGGGGATCTGGGTTCCGCGGTATTCCCCGTTCGCGACCAGGGGGCCGGCGGCTCCGCTGCGCTCCCGGTGAGGCTGACGCTCTCCTCTCACAGCAAGCGTTTCGCAACTCCCCTGCCTACACACATCTGGCGTCCGTATTCCTTGACCTGGAGACCATCGGTGAACCGGGACAGCAGGATGGCTGGAGGAAGTCGTGTTCGCATTCGAAACCGTTTCGATCAAGAGAATTTCGATGAAGGCAATCGCGGTCGGCTCGGCCGTTGCGATGCTGCTCGCCCTGGCCGCACCGGCCGCCCCGGCGTCGACGACGGCCGGTTTCCGGGCGGCGACCTCGGTTGACGGTGAGGCCAGTACCGATTGGTCCGGCTGGGATGTCACCGACCGCAACTACACCTCCGTGTCTGCGGCCTGGACGGTACCGACGGTCACCTGCGGCACCAGCGAGGACAGCTATTCCGCCGACTGGGTCGGGCTGGACGGCGACGGCAGCAATTCGGTCGAGCAGATCGGCACCTCATCGGACTGTGACAGCGGGACGCCGACCTACTCAGCGTGGTTCGAGTTCTACCCGTCGGTCGCGGTGACCACCTCCGATACGGTCGGGGCCGGCGACAAGATGGCCGCATCGGTGGTCGCGATCGCCGGCACCGACAAGTTCACCCTCACCCTGACCGACACCACCCGGAGCTGGACGAAGACCGAAACGGCGGAGTCGCCCGGCGGTTCGGGCGCCTCGGCGGAGATCATCGCAGAGGCCCCGTCGGGTTCCGAACGGGTGAACAGCGTGCTGCCCCTCGCCGATTTCAAGACGGTGACCTTCTCGGACGTGCTGGTGAACGGCAAGAAGATCGGCGACGTGGCCGACGCGCAGAAGATTGCGATGGTCGACGGGAACGGCAGCCCGATGGCGATTGTCACCGCGCTCAGCGCTGGCGACACCTTCACCGTCACCTGGGTGTCCAGCGGTTATTCGGGCGACGCCCAGCAGGCCGGTGTCGATGGCTCCGGCGGCCAGAGCTCGGTGGGTTCCGGCTGGCCGCAGGGCGGGTTCGGTTCAGGTGGCTACGGTTCCGGTGGGTCGGGTTCGGGCGCCTGGGGCTACTCCGGTGGCTGGGGCGATTCGTTTGGGTATGGCTACGGCGGCGGCTCTGCTGATGGCGACGGATACGGCGCCACCGTGACCAGCGGCTTCGCGGACGGCCTCTGGCAATCCTGACCTGACCTTCCATCGTTCTCAATCTTTCGGTTGACGTTCGTTGGGCGAGGGCCTACGGTTGCGTCAACCAAGCAGTTGAGGATGGAGACCGCGATGGGTGACCCGCTGTCGGAGGTGTTCGCGGCCCTGGCCGATCCGACCCGACGCGACCTGGTGGCGCGGTTGACCGACGGCGATGCGACGGTGGGTCAGTTGGCGGCGCCGTATCAGGTCAGCGTGCAGGCGATCTCGAAGCATCTGAAGGTGCTGGAGCTGGCCGGTCTGGTCAGCCGGAGCGAGCCGGGGCATCGCAGCCCGGTGCACCTGGAGGCGGAGGTCTTCGACCTGATGACGAAGTGGATCGAGCGGTACCGGCAGCGGGCCGAGGCCCGGTACCGGCGGCTGGACGCCGTGCTGGCAGAGATGAACGACGACGAGGCCGGGCACCGCCCGACACCCGAGGAGGAGACAGCATGAACAGCATCAACGGCACGATGACGAGCACGACGATCGAGGCGGATCCGACGGTACCGATCATCGGGATCACCCGGGACTTCGCGGCCAGCCCGGCCCAGCTGTTCCGGGCGCACACCGACCCGGAACTGTTCGCCCGGTGGGTCGGCCCGGACGGGATGGCGACCACCGTGCACCACTGGGACCCAAGGACCGGCGGCAGCTGGCGGTATGTCGCCGCCCGGGACGGGATGGAGTTCGGTTTTCACGGCTGCTTCCACGAGGTCCGGCCGGACCGGATCGTGCAGACCTTCACCTGGGAAGGCGACCCCGACGGGGTCGCATTGGACACGCTCACCTTCGAAGACCTGGGCGATGGCCACACCCGGCTGCACGCGCGGTCGCTGTGCGACAGCTTCCAGGGCCGGGACGCCTCGCTGCGCAGCGGCATGCAGGTCGGCCTGGAGCAGGGCTACGCCAAGCTGGACGCCCTGCTCGCCGCCGGCGAGATCGCCGGAACCGCCGAAGGAACGCAGGCATGACCCTTCCCACAGACCCGGCCGAGCGTCATCGCGTGGTGGGCGCCGGGTTCACCGCCCGGGTGCGGGGCGCGTCCGACTGGGACGCGCCGGCCCCGGTGCCTGGGTGGCGGGCCCGGGACGTCGTCGGCCACCTGGTGGAGTGGTTCCCGGCGTTCCTGACCAGCGGGACCGGCCTGGTGCTGGACCGCGGCCCGTCGCCGGAAAAGGACCCGGTCGCCGCCTGGCAGGTGCACACCGATGAGGTGCAGCGGCTGCTGGACGGGCCGGCGGCGGCGACCCCGTTCCGGCACCCGATGGTCGGGGCGATGCCGCTGCCGGATGCGGTCGACCGGTTCTACACCTCGGACGTGTTCATGCACACCTGGGACCTGGCCCGGGCCACCGGCCAGGACGAGCAGCTCGATCCGCAGACCTGCACCGATCTGCTCGCCGGGATGGAGCCGATCGAGGAGCTGTTGCGGTCCTCCGGGCAGTACGGACCCCGGGTGCCGGTGCCGGATGATTCCGATGTGCAGACGCGCCTGCTCGGCTTCATCGGTCGAGACCCGCTGCGCAGCACTCACCCACTTCGACCCGCCCGGTAACTTCGCCCGGACCCACTGGACGTCGGCCGACTCGAAC
>JBBROB010000004.1:0-256148 GCA_038229825.1 Mycobacteriales bacterium | reverse complement strand
GGCTGTGGGATAGTTCCATCTCAGAGATGCCCTTCGCGCCGGTCAGATGTGGTCCTAGAGAAACCTCATTCTCCCAGCGCCAAGGGCATTCTCGCTGTCACGACCCACTCCGGAACTCACCTGGATCGGTGAATCCAGGCTTAACGCTGATGGCGACCTGAGTGTGCGGCATTGAGCCAAAGAACGAGCGCATCTCCTCCTCTGACGCGTCGAAGGGCGATAACCCTGCCCGCAACCGCTCGAGCCGCAACCGCGTAAACAGGTCGGACCATTCGTGAAAAATTTCCCGTCCCGCGATGACATCACGCAGACGACCGCGACGCCATTTTGGATCCGCGGTGAGAACCCGAGCAGTGTCCAATTCCCAACCGACGCGGCTCAGGTGGCTAGCAATCGCTACTTCCGGTCTGTAGTCAGGGTTCTCTCGGAGTGCCACAACTTCCTGATCAGAAGGGCCGCGCAATATTCCGCGCTCGAACTCGTAGTTCATCTGTGCCCTCAGAGCACTGAACTCGGCGTCGCTCCTTCCTGCGCGGACACCGGCGGAGGCGTCGTTGCCGTCCGCGTCGACGAACCTGACGCCTCCGACTCGTCCGAAAACCTGAGCCATCGTTGGCCGTACCAGCATCAGGCTCCCGGCCGTGGCGTCTTCGCCCATGACCTTTGCCATCCCGGCCTGGAACTCCAATTCTGCAATCGATGGACGACCTAGCAGGTACTGAAAGTCGGACAGCGTCTCGAGGATGTCGGCGAGGTGGCCACGTTGCTTCGGGTCCGTGATCTTCGAAATCTCCCATAGGTGCGACTCTCCCAGCGGAAACATCGCCCGTCTCTCGTCTTTTGCGCGAACGGCCGACTCGTAAAGTTCTGCGTAACCGGCAGGGACGTTGGCATGGCCGCGCAGTGAACGAGCGATATAGATGATCGTGTTGAGGTCTAAGTACACCAAGGGGACCCGGGGGCGCATCACTTTTGCCCATACCAACTCTGCACTCATCGGACCCTTCAAGCTGACCGACATCAGCACCATCCTCGCGCAGTGGATCACCACAATTTTGACCCCGGACGACAGTCGTTCCAGACCCCGATCGATGTCGTGGGAGCTTGGGGGAACCGATCACATACGCCGGACGCGGGAACGATCAAGCGGAGGCATCCAGCGTTGTGAGCTTAATCGGTCTCTAGCTCGACGCCTGCAGGCAGTCCCGAGGCGCGGCCCTGCTGAGCGGCGAAGCTTGCGATCAGCGAGTTGATCTGGGCGTCTGAGGTGTCCATTTCTCGAACCCGACGTTCGGGCACTTCAAGCCCCCGGAATGGGTCGTCGGCGGGGTGGTGGAAGGCCTCGCGCCGGGCGTGAAGAAGGGTATAGCGATTGATCCTCCTTGCCACCACGGCTGTTGGAACCCCCTCGTAGTCGGGTCGGTCGCTACCGAGATTCCCCATCATCAGTACGACTCGGCGACCGAGAGGCAGGATCAGCTCGCTTGCTGTGCCGATGCTCAGCCCGTCGTAGAAGCCCATGCCGGCTGGGGGTACGAGGATGACCGGAGTATCCGAGGTGGCAAAGGCATGTCTGGCCCACCTCGTCAAGACCCAGGGTCGCCGGAAAAATACGAGATTGGTGAACCCTTCCAGGCTTTCCAGCATCAAACTCCAAGTGGCTGTGATGGTCGACGTCGAACGTGTCAGCCGTCTTGAGCATCTCTACTCGTAAAGCCTCGATCTCATCGTCGGGGCTGTCCGGCCCCCGACGGAGCCTCTCGCGCATCTGCGATGTTGGAAGGGTGCCAACCTCCAGCTTGGCGATTGACCGGTAGATCTCCTCACCGGCGGTACGGGTCGCTTCAGATCGGATGTGCTGCAACGCGATCCAAGTGGAGATGACATAACGATCATCCTGCGAGATTGGCCACAATTGTTGGTCGATCAGCCCACGCATGGCCGCGGCAGCGGGTGCTTCAAGCTCGGCGAGTGCCTTCTCGAACACGTCGGGTCGGACACCCGCACGGTTGACACCGTAGAAGTCTGTCTGAACCGTGGCGCTCCGGGTGGGCACTTCTCTGCGCTCGCCCTCGCCCAGCGGGACTCGGGTCAGCATGTGACGTTCATTCGCGAAGCGTTCCAAGTAGAACTTTGACACCACATGATGACGTCGAGCAGGTCTCTGGGTGCCGGCCATGCTCACCATCATGATCCATCGCGGCCGCCGAACCGGCGCGGAGCATCTGGTTACATGCCCAGGCGTCGCCGATCATGTCGGTCTTCCCGCCATTTGCCGTAGGCATCTCCAAAAAAGGGAGCCTGATAACAGTTCGACACGGTCGGCCAGCTGAGCCCACCCAATCCAAGCCGGATTCCCGAAAGCCGAACCCCCTGCGGGAACCACGCAGGTGGTCGCGCTGCAAGTGGCCGGACCGTCCCGCAACACCCGTCCGGTGAAAATTCCCGCACAGGTATCACCTACGGGACGACCACGCCAGACTCGTTACCCCGGTTTGAGGCCTCCAGCAAAGGGCCAACTGATTGCATCCGTCACACAGCGTCGCCGCGTCGGAGATATCCAACGCCAGACAGACCACCGCGACCAAACCTCGAACGTGGCTGCCGATGGTGTCAACCCCTGGCCATCGGCGCGCCGACATCGTGGGCAGCAAGAGTGGCGATTTTCATCGTCGGACACCGTGACAGTCAACACTCGGGTGGCGCGGTGCTCGGAGGTGGCGTGGATCAACCTCGCAGGCGTGGACGAAATCCCTTGTTGTGGGACCGGTGGGACAGAAAGAATCAACTTCGCCCCTGCACATCGAATTTGATCCTGCCATTCGCCCGGAAAAGCCCGGCCAACAAGTCGGGAACGGGTCGGGAATGGCCGGGAATGGCCGGCAACGGCCGGGGAAAGGGGACTGTCGGTGCCCTGCGATAACGTTTCATACATGGGGGACACCGCATTTGCCGACACCGACCAGGCCGAGCACCTGGCCGACGTCGCGCTGACCGCGGTCCGGGATCTGCTGGACACCTGCCTGTGGCGGCTGCTCCCCGAGCAGCTCCTCACACTGGGCCGCAACCTGGAACTGCTCGCCCGCACCCTCTACACCGCCCAGGTCCACCTCGCCGGAGAAATCGACACCCGCGCAATGGCCGCCGCCCGGTCCTGCCCGTCCACCGCCGCGCTGCTCCGCCAGGCCTATCAACTGTCCCACGCCGACGCGATCGGCCGGGTCAACACCGCCCGGAAAGTCCTCCCCCGCGAACAGCTCACCGGCCCCGACACCCCACCCGTCCTGCCCCTCCTCGCCGACGCCCTCCGCCACGGCCGGATCGGCCCCGAACACACCCGCACCATCATCGACACCATGAACAAAATCCCGACCACCGCGCCCACCGATGCCCGCGACACCTGCGAACAGGCCCTGGTCGACCTCGCCGTCGACAGCGACCCGAACTACCTGGCCCGAGCAGCCCAACGGATCCTCGAGCGGGTCGACCCCGACGGCGACGACGACACCCCACCCGCCGCGAAAATGGGTCTGAGCTTCGGCGGCCGGAACATCCGCACCGGCCTCACCCCCCTCACCGGACACCTCGACGACCACGGCGTCGAAATCATCAAAAAAGCCATCGACGCACTCTCCGCACCCCACCCCGCCGCCGACGGCGCGCCCGACCCGAGAACCCCGTCCAACCGCCGCGCCCACGGCCTCATCGCAGCGGTGCGCGGCTACCTGGACGCCGGTGCCGGACCCGCCCACGGCGGGGAACGCCCACACCTGACCATCATCCTGCACTGGGACGCGATCACCGCCGCGATCACCGACGCCGGCTACGACACCGGCGGCCACCTCACCGCCGCCCAAGCCCGCCGGTTCCTCTGCGACGCCCAGATGATCCCGATGATCCTGGGCAGCGACAACGAAATCCTGGACGTCGGACGGAAAACCCGCAGCTTCCCCGCTTCGATCCGCCGCGCCGTCGCCGCCCGGGACCGCGGCTGCGCCTGGCCAGGCTGCGACCGCCCACCCAACTGGTGCGATGCGCACCACATCAAATTTTGGGGCCGCGACCACGGCGCTACGAGCCTGGACAACGGGGTGCTCCTCTGCCCGTATCACCATTCCGAAATACACCGCGAAGAATGGGTCATCCAGATGACCCCGAACGGAACCCCCACATTCATCCCGCCAAAATGGATCGACCCCCAACAAAAACCACGCACCAATCAACTCCACCACTTCCACGCCGGCGGCGCGCCGTGATAATACGATTGCCGGCAAATTCCACCGTCGGGTGCGGTTACCGGTGCCGGCCGCTGGGCGCCCTTCATCAGCGATTCCCTTCCGGTCGGCGTGCGGCCGTCAATCCCATACCGGGTAGCAGTCGGCACAACACTGTGATGTCCGAAACCCGCCAGTTGTCGTGTCCGGCGGGTGGCACAGTGGTCTCTGTGATCACCGATGCCGAGGCCGCCTACCGGGCGGTGCAGACCCGAGATGCGCGTTTCGACGGTCAGTTCTTCACTGCAGTGCGCAGCACTGGCATCTACTGCCGACCGGCCTGCCCGGCCAGGACACCGCTGCGGCGGAATGTCGATTTCTATCCGACCTCGGCGGCCGCCCAGGCGGCCGGATTCCGCGCCTGCCGGCGCTGCCTACCGGACGCCACCCCCGGTTCACCGGAGTGGAACCTGCGGGCCGACACCGTCGGCGCGGCGATGAGGTTGATCGGCGACGGGGTCATCGACCGAGAGGGTGTTCCTGGGCTGGCTGCCCGGCTGGGCTACACGCCGCGTCATCTCGGCCGGATGCTCGCTGCAGAAGTGGGAGCCACCCCACTGGCGCTGGCCAGGGCAAGGAGGGCACACACCGCACGAGTGCTGCTGACCACCTCTGCCCTGCCGATCGGCGACATCGCCTTCGCTGCCGGGTTTTCCAGCATTCGACAATTCAACGACACCATCCGCGAGGTGTACGCGACCGATCCGAGCACATTGCGCAGCCATCACCTACCCCTGGCAGCGGTGCCGGGTGCGCTCAGCCTGCGATTGGCCGTCCGCCCCCCGTTTGCCGGCGACGCCCTGCTGGCATTTCTGGCAGCACGGGCCATCGACGGTGTCGAGTACGTCGACCGGCGCACCTACGCCCGGACTTTGGCCCTTCCCGCCGGCAACGGCACCGTGCATCTGGATTTCCCCGAACCAGGGGCGCCGGCGGTGGTGACCGCCACCCTACGACTCGAGCAGCTGTCCGACCTGGTACCAGCGGTCGACCGTTGTCGACGCCTGCTGGACGCCGACGCCGATCCAATCAGGGTCGACGAACAGCTGGCCACCGACCCGGCGCTGGCCTCGTCGGTACGGCAGGTTCCAGGCCTGCGCCTGCCGGGTGCGGTCGACGGTCCGGAGATCCTGCTGAGAGCGATCTTCGGCCAACAGGTATCCGTGGCTGCCGCACGAACGACGCTGGGCCGGCTGACTGCGGGCGTGGGACGGCGGCTCTCCCTGACGTCGTTCAGTTCGGCCCTCGATCCACGGCTGACCCACCTGTTTCCCGCGCCCGCAGATCTTGCCGCCCTCGACCCGGCCGACATCCCGGGTCCCCGCCGGCGGGCGGCCACCGTGTGCAGTGTCAACGGGGCGATCGCTTCTGGTGCTCTCGTGATCGACCCCGGCCGACGGGGCAGCGAGCTGTCGGACGAACTGATGGCACTGCCGGGCATTGGCCCCTGGACCGCGCAATACGTCAGCTTGCGGGTACTGGGCGATCCGGATGTGCTGATGTCAGGCGATCTGGTGCTGCGGCAGGGCGCCGCGAGGCTCGGACTGCCGACCGATCCGTCAGGTCTGAATGAATACGCGCGGCGGTGGAGTCCGTTCCGGTCCTACGCCGGGCTACACCTCTGGCGAGCAGCAAAGCGCAACGACGTGAACAACGACCTCACCCAACACCAATACCAACAGGATTTGGAAGGCTCGACATGACAACCGCTCGCACCTGCACCATCAGTACGCCTCTCGGTCCGTTCACCGTGATCGCATCGGACGGCGATACCCCGGCGGTGCTCGCCTCCGGATGGACCGACGACATCGCAGATCTGCTCCCGATCATCGCGCCCGGACTTCGGCCGGTGTCGACGACCGCAGTCGGCAGCATCGCGGGCATCACCGAGGCCGCGCAGGCCTACCACGACGGCCAGCTCGATGCAATCGACAGCGTTGTCGTGCAACAACTTTCGGGCGATTTCCTGGTGCATGCCTGGGACGTGCTCCGGAAGGTGAAACCCGGCGCGCCCGTCACCTACTCCGAGTTCGCCGTACTCTCAGGCCGCCCGCCGGCGATTCGCGCAGCCGCATCGGCGTGCGCCCGCAACGCCGCTGCCCTGTTTGTTCCGTGTCACCGGGTGGTGCGTACCGATGGCAGCCTCGGCGGATTCCGCTGGGGACTGCCGGCCAAGCGTTGGTTGCTGGATCACGAGCAGGCGGCGTGACGTGACCAACAGAGCCACTATGGCTGGAGTGGGGTTTGTTGACGCAGGGCCGCGTCGTACCGGTCCAGCACGAGTTGCGCCATGGCGGCGCCCAACGGTTCGGTGATCAGCACGCCGAGCTCAGCTGCCCGCCGGCCGACCTGATCCAGCAGCAGGCCGGGCGCCAGGAACAGAGCGACGACGGCCGGCAGCGTGGTCGGCGAGCCGTCGACCGGCGAGTCCCCGAGCGAGTCGAGCGAGTCGAGCGCTCGCGGCACCGTGGTGGCGAAGACGGCTCGGACCGGGGCCACACGGGTCGAGGACCAGCGTTCCGCCAGTGCAGCGACGGCCTGGTTCGCGACTGGATCGGAGGTTCCGACAGCCAGCAGCAGGATCTTCTGATCCTCCACGATCCCCGCTGCCACAGCCTGGTCCTGCAGCGCGGCCAGCACCTCCCGGCCCAATCCGAGAATGTCGCCGCACACCAGATCCGTGCCGGTAGCCACCGACGCCCCGCGGACAGCCTCCGGCACATCCACTTTCGCGTGGAACGCCGCCGCGAACAGCAACGGCACCACGACGGCCCGCTCGACCCCCAACGGTGCCACCGCCGCGGTCAGGTCCGGCTCGGACAGGTCGAGAAACGCCGAACAGGTCACCAGCCCCGGGCGCAGCGCGGCGACCGCAGCCATCAGCTGCCCGATCACAGCAGCCGCACGCGGATCCCGGCTGCCGTGGGCCAGTCCTACCAACGGCGGCCCCGCCAACGGCAGTTGCGGCGGCGCGACCGCGTCGCTCACCTGGCTCCCGGCGTCAGACCGCGCGCGGAGAGGACGGCGCGCTCCACCGGCCGGAAGAAGACCAGCTCGATGCCGACACCGACGAAGAAGATCAGGATCAGCGCCGTGTAGATGGTCGGCGCGTCGCCGAGATCACGGCCCTGATTCATCAGCCCACCCAGACCCAACCCGAGCTTGGATGAATTGACGATCAATTCCGCCGCCATCAACGACCGCCAGGAAAACGCCCAACCCTGCCGAAGCCCGGCCACATACCCCGGCAGCGAGGCCGGAATCAGCACATCCTTCATCAGACCCAATTGGCCCAGACCCAGCACCTTGCCCACCCTGGTCAAAAGAGGGGGTACCTGATCCATCCCCGACAGCAGACCATTGGCAATCGATGGCACCGCGCCCAGCAGAACCACCGCGTAGATCGAGCCACTACCCAACCCGAACCACAGCACCGCCATCGGCACCCACGCCACCGAAGGCAACGACTGCAAACCACTCAGCAACGGACCGACCGACAAGCGCAGCCACTTGAACCGGAACAGTGCCAGGCCGATCAGCGAGCCCAGCACGATGGACGCGGCGAATCCGATCAGACCGCGACTGACGCTGGTCCAGATCACACTGACCGCAGAACCATCGGACACCATGCCCGCGAACGTGGTCCACACACTCGCCGGAGACGGCAGGGCGACCTCGTTCTTCCACTTCCGCAGGTACGCGAACTCCCACAACCCCAGAAAGGCCAGGAGCGCGATCAACGGCGGGTAGAAGCCACCCAGTAAGCGCTTCCAGGCCGGCTGCTGCGAAACGACGTGGGCCTCCAGCGCATCCAGACCGGCGCCGACTGCGGCGGTGTCCTCGCGCTCCACCACCTCGTCCCGATCGGCGCTCAGCGGCGCCGGCAACTGCTTCTCAAGCGCGGGCATGACTGGCGATCTCCTCCCGTAGGCGCAGGGTGATCTGGGCGGCCAACGCCGACACCTCTGGGTGCTCGATGGTCCGGGGCCCCTTGATGTCGACCCGCCACTCACCGACCACCCGGCCCGGCCGCGAGGACAGCAGGACGACCCGCTGACCGAGCCGCACCGCCTCCCGGACATTGTGGGTGACGAAGACGACGCTGTTGCCGGTCCACTTCCAGACCCTGGTCAGCTCGTCGTGCAGGACGTCCCTGGTGATGGCGTCGAGCGCGGCGAACGGTTCGTCCATCAACAGCACATGACCGTTCTGCGCCAGCGCCCGCGCCAGCGCCACCCGCTGACGCTGACCGCCGGACAGCTCGTGCACCCGCCGCTTGGCGGTACCCGCCAGCCGGACCAGCTCCAGTAACTCGTCGACGCGGCCGGCCCGCTGCGCTCTCGGAACACCGGCCAGCTTGAGCGCCAGTGAGATGTTCGCGCCGGCAGTCAGCCACGGGAACAGTGCGGCTTCCTGAAACATCAACGCCGGCCGCCCGGCGACCTGTACCGATCCGAGAGTCGGCCGGTCCAGACCCGCGATCAGGTTCAGCAGCGTGGACTTGCCGCAGCCGGACGCACCGAGCAGGCAGACGAATTCGCCGGGCGCAACCGAGAGACTGATGTTGTCCAGCGCCGCGACGCTGCCACCCGGCCCACCGAACACCTTGCTGACACCGTCGATCAGTACGCCCGGAGTCATCTCCGGCTTCGGCTCCGGCGCAAGCGGGACGACGCGGGGGTCATCCTCTTGAAAGTCCAGGCGGACCAGGCTGTTGTTTTCCTCGACGACCGTTGTCATGTCAGGTCACTCCTGTCCGAGGCCGTCAGCGCTGACCGGACTCTTGCCGGCAGCCTTCAGCAATTTGTTGAGAATGCGCAGATCGACGATGCCGTTGAGGTCCGGAACGGCCTTGAGCAGACCACCGTCGACGGCATGCTGACTGGAGGTGCTGTAGGTGCTCACCGCCGGGTCGTAGGTGACCTTGATGTTCTTGAACGAGGACGCGATGACGGCATCGGAGAGTTTCTTGCCGGTCAGCTTGCCCAGGGCGTCGTTGACGGTCGCCGCGGACTTCGTCGGAGCGGCGGCGATTTCGTTGATTGCGGCGAGCTCACCGGAGAGCAACGCCTGCACGGTGTCCGGGTGCTGATCCAGGAACGGCGTGGCGACGATGAGAATCGTGGTCGGGAAGACCCCGCCGGGCCACAACGTGGATTCGTCGACCAGCGTCTTGCCACCTGCGTCGACCAGGCGAGAGGCCCATGGCTCAGGCAGCCAGGCGCCGTCGATCTGACCGGACTGGAACAACGTCAGGGTCTGCGCGTTGTCCTGGTTCACCACGTCGACGTCGCTGCCGCCGTTGGTCTGCACCTTCAGTCCGTTCTTGAACAGGTACTCACGCAACGACACGTCCTGCGTCCCGCCGAGTTGCGGGTCCGCGATCGACTTGCCCTTGAGGTCGGCCGCGGAGGTGATGCTGGGCTTCACCACCAGCGACGCACCGTTGTCGGTCGCCCCGGCCACGATCCGGAGCGAAGCACCCTTCGACTTGACGAACGCATTGATTGCCGGGCTCGGCCCGAGGAACGCCGCGTCGATGGCGCCGGCATTGAGCGCCTCGATCGCCGCGGGACCGGCGTTGAATACCTGGGTCTCGAGTTTGGTGCTGCCCAACCACTTTGCGAAGGTGCGGTCGGCCACACCGAGAACGGCCGCGGCGTGGGTGACGTTCGCGAAGTACCCGAGACGAAGGGTGCCGGCGGCGGTGGACGGCCCGCTGGTGGCAGCGGACGAGGAACCGGAACCGCCCGGCAGGACCCCGGCCGGGGAGGTGGCACCCGATCCGGCTGATGCCGCGGCGGCAGGCGACGAGGAAGACGAAGTGGAGGAGGACGCGCTGCTCGAACTGGAACCGCAGGCACTGGTCAGCGTGACCATCCCGGCAAGCACGGTGGCGGCGACTAGTCGGAGACGCGGGGCATGAAGGTTGGTGTGGCCAAGCATGGCAGAGCCTTTCGGGACCGGTCGGTTACGGACCGGGAGTCGGGAAGTTGGCAGATGGCACAGCGGCTTCGCGTTGATCGGAAGCAGTGCCGGTGGCGAGAAGGCCTGTGGTGGGGCGACATCGTTCGGTGTGGTCGGCAGTTCGCCGGTGCCGCAACGCCGACCGGCGATCGCCGACCATGCCGGCCGCCAGCGTGGTGCCATCGGCGGGATCGATGATCAGCAGCGACCCGACGGCCCCGCCCGGGCGGAACTCCTCGACCGGAACAGCTTCCACGGTCCGCAGGGTGACCTGGGCGATGTCGTTGAGGGACAACGCGGTCGGCGCATCCACCTCGGTCAGTGAATCGATGTCCAGCAGGTGCTCGATCCGGATGACGATCACCCGGTAGGTGGCAGTGCCGTAGCGCAGCAGCGCCCGCAGCCCGGGGCGCAGACCCTTGTCGGCCAGTTGCGTCACCGTCGCGGAGAACTCGGTGACCGGTACCGGTGCATCGGCCGCACCGGAGATCAGATCGCCGCGGGACAGATCGACGTCGTCAACCAACAGCAACGTCACCGAATCCCCCGCGGTGGCGAGATCCTTCGCGCCGTCGGCGGTGTCGATCGACGAGACCACCGAGCGCACCCCCGAGGGCAGGACCACGATCTCGTCGCCGGGCCGCACCGTGCCGGCGGTGATGCGGCCGGCGTACCCGCGATAGTCCGGGTACTGCTCGGACCGTGGCCGGATCACGTACTGCACCGGGAATCTGAGTGCGCCGTCGCCGCTGGTATCGGACAGGTCCACCTGCTCGAGGTGCTCGAGAATGCTGGGCCCGGTGTACCAGTCGATCCGCGCCGACCTGGTCACCACATTGTCGCCGTGCAATGCCGACACCGGGATTGCTGTCACCTCGCCGATCCCCAGATCGACTGCGTACCGGTCGAACTCGGCCGCGATGGAATCGAAGACCGCCTCGTCGAAATCGACCAGATCGATTTTGTTCACGGCCAGCAGCAGATGCGGGACTCCAAGGAGCGCCGCCACCGCAGCGTGTCGACGGGTCTGTGCAACCACCCCTGTCCTGGCGTCGACCAGGACGATCACCAGGTCGGCGGTGGACGCACCGGTCACCGTGTTGCGCGTGTACTGCACATGACCAGGGGTGTCGGCGAGGATGAAACTGCGCGCCCCGGTGGCGAAGTAGCGATAGGCCACGTCGATGGTGATGCCCTGCTCGCGCTCGGCCCGCAGACCATCCACCAGCAGCGAAAGGTCAGGACTGTCAAGACCTCTGGCCGCCGAGGTTCGCTGCACCGCGTCGAGCTGGTCGGACAGCACCGACTTCGAATCGTGCAGCAGACGGCCGACCAGCGTCGACTTGCCGTCGTCGACGGATCCGGCAGTGGCAAAACGCAGCAACCCTCGTACTCCCGACTGAGCGGGACGGTCAGCATCGGTCAGCGGCAACTTCGGTTCGGTCACAGTCGTCTCGCCCATCAGAAGTATCCTTCCTTCTTGCGGTCTTCCATGGCGGCCTCGCTGAGCTTGTCGTCGGCCCTGGTGGCACCGCGCTCGGTGATCCGGGTGGCGATGATCTCCTCGATCACAGCCCCCACGTCGGAAGCCGCCGACTCGACTGCGCCGGTGCACGACATGTCTCCGACCGTGCGGTACCTGACCTGCCGGCGCTGGAGCATTTCGGCGCCGACGGGACCACCCCACTCCCCCGGCGCCAGCCACATCCCATTGCGCAGGAATACCTCACGCTCGTGGGCGTAATAGATTGCCGGCAGCACGATCTGCTCGGCTTCGATGTAATTCCAGACATCCAGTTCGGTCCAGTTCGAGATCGGGAAGACCCGGACGTGCTCACCCGGAGCGTGTCTGCCGTTGTACAGGTCCCAGAGTTCGGGCCGCTGCCGCCGAGGATCCCAGCCACCAAAGGCATCTCGCAGCGAGAAGATCCGCTCCTTGGCCCTGGAGCGCTCCTCGTCGCGCCGCGCTCCGCCGATGACAGCGTCAAAACGCTCGTCGGCGATGGTGTCGACCAGCGGCACGGTTTGCAGCGGATTCCTGGTGCCGTCAGGTCGTTCGGTCAACCGGCCGTCGTCGATCCAGTCCTGGACGTGGGCCACGGTGAGCCGGAGATCACCGCCGGCCACCACCGCATCCCGGTAGGCGAGCACCTCCGGGAAGTTGTGGCCGGTGTCGACGTGCAGCAGCGAGAACGGAATGGCGGCCGGATGAAACGCCTTCCGGGCCAGATGCAGGACCAGGATCGAGTCCTTGCCGCCGGAGAACAGGATGACCGGCCGTTCGAATTCGCCGGCCACCTCCCGAAGGATGTGGATCGCCTCCGATTCCAGCGCGCGCAGATGCCCGCGTGCGTGACCGGCCGCGGACAGCGACCCGGGCAGCGTCTGGATCGTGTTGCCGGTCATTGGGATTTCCTCTCGGCGGCCAGCAGGTCCAGCAGCAGCTGCACCGCTCCGGTCTGGTCGATGGTGGCGGTGTCGATGCGCAGATCAGGACTGACCGGGATCTCGTACGGGTCGTCGACGCCGGTCATCGAGCTGATCTCGCCGCGGAATGCCTTCGCGTACAAGCCCTTGACGTCGCGCTCCGCGCAGACCTCCAGCGGTGTCGACACGTGCACCTGCAGCAGGGCGGTGCCGTTGGCCAGATGATGTTCCCGGACCTTGTCCCTGGCCTGCGCATACGGCGCGATCACCGGGACCAGCACGACGACGCCGTGCCGCGCAAGCAGTTCGGCCACGAAACCGATCCGGTCGACGTGGGTGTCGCGGTCGGCGCGGCTGAATCCGAGCCCGGCGGACAAATGGGTCCTGACTTCATCGCCGTCCAGTACCTCGACGTCGACGCCGTCCGCGCGCAGCCGCTCGGCGGCGGCGAAGGCCAGCGTCGTCTTGCCGGCGCTCGGCAGACCGGTCAGCCACACCGTGACGCCGTTGCCGTTGCCACGCAGGTCATCCAGGCCGACCGCCCCGGGTCGTGCCGACTCGATGGCCGCCGTTCGACCGCCCGTCATGTGTGCAACCCGCATTCGGTCTTGGTCAGGCCGGCCCAACGACCGGCCCTGCTGTCCGCACCCGGAGCCACCCGCATGGTGCACGGCTCGCAGCCGATGGACGGATATTCCGCCGACAGCAACGGGTTCACCAGCACGTTGTTCTCGATGATGTAGCGGTCGACATCATCGTCCGACCAGGTGGCCAGCGGCGCGATCTTCACCCTGGCGCGCCGGGCGTCGAACGAGACGATCGGCGTATTCGCCCGGCTCGCCGACTCGGCCCGCCGCAAGCCGGTTGCCCAGGCGTCGTATCCGTTCATCGCAGCGTTCAGCGGCGCGACTTTGCGGAGCGCACAGCACAGATCCGGGTTGCGCGAGAACAGTTCCGGCCCGTACTGCGCGTCCTGCTCGGCGACCGTCTGTAGTGGCAGCAGCCGTCGCAGGTGCACGTTGTAGACAGCCTCGACCGCGTCGGCTGTGCCGATGGTCTCGACGAAGTGGTAGCCGGTCTCGAGAAACAGCACGTCGATGCCGGGGCGCACCTTCGCGGCCAGATGCGCCAGCACGGTGTCCTGCATCGAAGCGGTCACCGCCAGTCCGTCGCCGAACTCGTCCGCAGCCCAGGTCAGGATCTGTTCAGCCGTCGCACCTTCCAACAGGTCGGCGGCCCTGGCCGCAACCGCGGCCAGGTCCTCCGGCGAACGCACCGTGGTGATCATCGGGAAGCCTCCGTGCTGCTTGGTCTTTCGGCTGTTCCGATGGCAGCGCCGGAGGCGGCCGCAGAATTCCCTGCTCCGAGGAGTCCGATGAAACGCACGGCGAACACCCGTCGGCAATCCCGGCAGCTCCAGGCCCCATGCGAATCCTCGTGCGGCCAGAGATTCGTCTCCCCGCAGTAGGGGCAGTACTGCGCCGGCGCCCTATTCTCGGACATCACAGCTCATCGCAGTGCCGACTCGTCCGACCGGGCAACCCAGGCGGCGAAACGCTCGCCGGGTTCGCGTGATGCGGTGTAGGAGTTGACGACGCGTTCGACGTAGTCGGGTAGCTCGTCGCCGGTGATCTTGTGGCCGCGGACTTTTCGCCCGAACCCGGCGTCCAGGCCGAGGCCGCCGCCCAGGTGCACCTGGAAGCCTTCGACCTGCTGGCCGTTGCGATCGGTGACGATCATGCCCTTGAGCCCGATGTCTGCAATCTGCGTTCTGGCGCAGGCGTTCGGGCAGCCGTTGATGTTGATTGTCAGTGGTACGTCGAGGTCGCCGAGCCGCTGCTCCAACTCGTCGACCAGCGCGATACCGCGGGCTTTGGTCTCAACGATGGCCAGCTTGCAGAACTCAAGACCGGTACAGGCCATCATGTTTCGCCGAAAGGTCGACGGCGTCGTCGACAGACCCAGCTGTTGAAGGCCCGCCTGCAGCGATTCCAGCTGATCCGGCTCGATGTCCAGGATCACCAGGGATTGCTCGGTGGTCGCCCGGATCCGGCCGGAACCGTGCGCCTCCACCAGGTTCGCGACATCGGTCAACAGCGTGCCGCTCACCCTGCCGACGGTCGGCGCGATGCCGACGTAGAAGCGGCCGTCGTTCTGCGGGTGGACGCCGACATGATCGCGAGGCCCGTCCCAGACCGGCGGGGCGGGTCCGTCGGTCAGGGTGCGGTGCAGATATTCGTTTTCCAGCACCTCGCGGAACTTCGCGATTCCCCAGTCCCCGACCAGGAACTTCAACCGCGCCCGGTTGCGCAGCCGGCGGTATCCGTAATCGCGGAAGATAGAGATGACACCCTTCCAGATCTCCGGGATCTCCTCGATGGTGGCAAAGACACCCAGCCGCTGCGCCAGCATCGGGTTGGTGGACAGCCCGCCGCCGACCCACACGTCGAAACCAGGACCGAACTCCGGATGCACCACACCCACGAAGGAGATGTCGTTGATCTCGTGCGCAACGTCCTGCCGGGGCGAACCCGAAATGGCCGTCTTGAACTTCCGGGGCAGATTGGAGAATTCATCAGTCCCGATGAATTGGTCGAGAATCGCCTGCATGGCAGGCGTTCCGTCGATGATCTCATCGGCTGCTATACCGGCCAGTGGGGAACCCAGCACCACTCGGGGCACATCTCCGCAGGCTTCCGCCGTGCTCAGCCCGACGCCCTCCAGTGCCTCCCAGATGTCCGGGACGTCCTCGATGCGAATCCAGTGAAGCTGAATGTTCTGCCGGTCGGTGAGATCAGCAGTGTCGCGGGCGTACCGGGTGGACACCTCACCGATGGTGCGCAGCGACGCTGTGGTCATCAGTCCACCGTCGACCCTGACCCGCAGCATGAAGAACGGATCTTCCAACTCGTGCGGCTCCAGCACAGCCGTTCGGCCGCCATCGATGCCGGGTGCCCGCTGCGTGTACAACCCCCACCAGCGGAAACGGCCTCGTAGATCGCCCGGGTCGATACCGTCGAAGCCGGTGTGACGGTAGATGTTCTCGATCCGCGCCCGGCAGTGCAGACCGTCGTCGTCCTTTTTCATCCGCTCGTTGGGGTTCAGCGGCTCGCGGTGGCCCAGTGCCCACTGGCCCTGCCCGCGACCGGCGTCCGGCCGCTTGCGGGCCGGTCTGGGAGCCGCGGCCGACTCCGGGCGCCGGGACGGGGAACCGTTGCCGTCGGCGTGATCGGGTGAGATGGCGGTCTCCTCCCTGGCGGGGAGGATCGGTTCCACCGGGAGCGTCCGGGGTGGGGCTGCAGGCACGGCGGGTCCTTGGCGAGGAGGGCCGGGGCACGCATCCAGGAAGGAACAAGATCGGGGGGATCAGTTCCGCGCCGTCGACGCATACCCGACGGCCAGAATGGGCGGCAGGGTCAGCGGGTGGCGCGACAGGCCGCGCTGGAGACGCGCACGAGGTCGACCTCGCGGCGGCAGACCAACGGGACTCCCTGAGCGGACATGAGCGCAAGCATACCGCGGAAGGATCAGTTCGTACCCCTCATGTGTTCCAACCGATGGGACTGCAGACCAACCTGTGAGACGCACGGTTGACGTCGGTCCATGGACAGCCCCGTCGTCGGGTGCTCGCGGTATCGCCGGCCAACGGAGCTGATCCGGACCTGTGCGGCCCTGTCGGTGTCGCGAATCCGAGGCTGTCGGTGGTCTGGTGGATGCTCTGTTTCATGAACGCGACGGCACTGCTGATCGGCGCACTGCTGCTGGCCATCGGCATCGGCATCGGTATCGCCATGGCCGCCGGCTGGTGGCGTGACCCTGCGGTTCGGCGGTCGAACCCGACCCTGGAAGTCGCAGCACTACTGGCGCCCGCGTCGGATGCGCTCGTCCGGGTGGAACAGCGGCTCCGGGAGGTCGAACGCGATCGGGCCGGCGCCTACGCGAGCATGCACGAGCAGGTAGCAGCGCTGCACCGGACCTCGACCGACCTCGGCGCGCAGACCCGCTCGTTGGTGAATGCGTTGCGTGCGCCCCAGGTGCGAGGGCGCTGGGGCGAGGTGCAGCTTCAGCGCATCGTCGAACTGGCCGGCATGGTGGAGCACTGCGATTTCGACACCCAGGTGTCGGCCGCTGTCGCTGATGCGGCCGGCGTCCGACCGGACATGATCATCCGGCTGGCGGGTCGCCGGCACATCCCCGTCGATGCCAAGGTGCCGTTCGATGCCTGGCTGCAGGGGCGGGAATGTGCCGACGAAGGTCAGCGCGGGCAGCTGATGGCTCGCCACGCTAGGGCCCTTCGAGCACATGTCGATTCGCTGGCGGCGAAGGCCTATTGGGGTCATTTTCAGCCGTCGCCGGAATTCGTGGTGATGTTCGTGCCGGGCGAGCCACTTCTCGATGCGGCGATGACGATCGACCCCGGACTGGCGGAGTACGCGTTCGCCAGGAACGTGGTGATCACCACCCCGACCACACTCATCGCCCTGCTCCGAACCGTGGCATTCACCTGGCGCCAGGAACGTCTGTCCGAATCCGCAGAGGCGGTCCACTCGCTCGGTCGAGAACTTCACGGGCGCCTGGCCACTCTCGGTTCGCATATCTCCCGGCTGGGCACCAGCTTGGAACGGGCGGTGGACTCCTACAACTCCGCCGTCGGATCTCTCGAAACCCGGGTCCTCGTCACCGCTCGTAGGTTCACCGACCTGGGGGTGGCCACCACCGAACTGCCCGCCGCGGAGCCGGTACTCACTACTGCCCGTCATCCGCAGGCACCGGAATTCCTGGACGTCACGGGCGCCGGGCGGCCGACTCTGGAGGAGGTGGCGTCCGGGAAACTGCGAAGCCCCGAGTGGTCCATCGGTGACGCCGCTGGATGAGCCCCGACCGGTTGCCGCCTGCGCGGCTCAGCTGCAGCCGTCACGGAGAATCGACGTTCGCCCGCTACCGTAAAGGGGTGAATATGCCTGCCGGCCGCCCGCGGCCAACCCGGCCGTCCGTGGCGAACGCATCCGCGGTCCCGACGATCACCGGAATTCCTTCCTGGGCGGCAGTGCTGGTCGCTCTGGTGGTGACCGCACTCGGCGCGACCTTCGACGGGTTGGTTTCCGGTGTGCTCACCTGGGGGTTCCGCATCGGCTTCGTGGCCGGTGTCGGGCTGGCCGCGGTGTTGGTGCGCCGCGGTTCGATCTTCACCGCCCTGGTGCAGCCACCATTGGTGATGGTGGTCGTCATCTTCATCTCGCTTCGGCTGATCTCCACCGAGCGCATGACGATCACCCTGATCAAGGTGGTCAACACCTTCCCGACCATGGTCATCGGGACAGTGATCGCCGTGGTGCTCTGCGTGGTCCGGATCTTCGCGCAGCCGATGCGCCGGGCCAAGAACCGGCCGCTACCCGAACGGTCTCACCTCTGACCGTCCCAGCCGGACCGGCTCGACCCTGACGGCCCGAGTCTGACCGCGACCGCACTAAGCCGGGCGCAGGTCCTTGCGAAGCTCCTTGGGTAGCGAGAAGGTGAGCGTCTCGGTCGCGGCGGTGAATTCCTGGACGTCGCCGAACCCGCGCTCGGCAAGCCAGACAAGAACACCCTCGACCAGGTCCTCCGGCACGGACGCACCTGAGGTCACGCCGACCGTACGAACGCCGGCGAGCCACGTCTCGTCGATCTCGTGCGCGAAGTCGACGAGGTGTGCGCTGCGGGCGCCCGCGTCCAGCGCGACCTCGACCAGCCGCACGGAGTTGGACGAGTTCGTCGAGCCGACCACGATCATCACGTCGCACTCCGGCGAGATCTGTTTGACCACCTCCTGACGGTTCTGCGTGGCGTAGCAGATGTCATCGCTCGGCGGGGCGGTCAGCAGCGGGAACCGGCGACGGAGCAGATCCACGGTCTCGAGGGTCTCATCGACAGACAGGGTGGTCTGTGACAGCCAGATGACCTTCTCCGGATCTTTGACCTCCACCCGTGCGACATCAGCGCCATCCTGGACCAGCTGAATGACGTCCGGAGCCTCACCCTGGGTGCCTTCCACTTCTTCGTGACCGCGGTGGCCGATCAGCAGGATGTCGTAGCCGTCCGCCGCGAACTTCTTGGCCTCCTTGTGCACCTTGGTCACCAGCGGGCAGGTGGCGTCGATCACCCGCAGGTCCCGCTGTGCTGCCTGCTCGTGTACTGCAGGTGAGACACCGTGCGCCGAGAACACCACCAGGGCGCCGACCGGAACCTCGTCGGTTTCTTCCACGAAGATCGCACCACGTGCCTCCAGGGTCGCGACCACATGCTTGTTGTGGACGATCTGCTTACGCACGTAGACCGGCGCGCCGTACTGTTCGAGCGCCTTCTCCACCGTCACCACCGCCCGATCGACGCCGGCGCAATATCCGCGAGGGCGGGCCAGTAGGACTCTCTTGGTCGGTGCGGTCATGGGTTCCATCGTAGGTGGCGCGCAGCTCCGGCCCTCGCCCGAGAGAAATCGCGTACCGCGGGATCGGCCGCGGTCTCGTGGTCTGGCCTGGGCGAACGACTGCCGGTGAAGCCGGAGCCGCCCGTTGCGTCACCACCCGGAGCGCACCGCGACCGCACGATGGGGCACCCTGATGTCATGGCTTTTACGTTGCCCTTCGGAATCCGCGTCGCTGCCGGCCTGCTCGGTACGGCCATCGATCGTCTCGGCAAGCTTCCCGCCGAGCTGCCCACTCTTGGCGTGACCTTGGCCGGCCAATTGGTGAAGACCTCGTTCCGGGTACGTCAGGACATCGCCGAGCTGGCGACCAGGGGCGACGATCTGCTCTCCGGGCTGACCGGAGGCGCGCAGGAGCATCCGCCCTGGGCCACCTTCGACGAGGACGAGGACGCACCCGATGGCTCCAAGCCGGAGCCGTTTGTCGCAGAAGGGTCACCACACCAGGACCCGGCACCACCGACCGTGGGTGCAGAGCCCACCGATGCCGCCGCGTCCAGTACGACCAACCGGCCGAACACCGCCCGCATACCGCCGGCGGATCCGCATTCCACCGCCGCTCGGCCGCGCGCCACCGCTAAGCCGCGGGCCGCCGCCAAGCCGCGGGCCGCCGCCAAGCCCCGCTTGGCCGCAGGCCACAGCGCGACCCGGGGAGCGCCGGCGAAACCCCGCCGGGCCAGCCGCCCGGCTGGAGCTCCCGATTCGGTGGCAAGCCCACCGCAGGCGCCGGACAGCGGCGCCGCTGACCTCCGGAACGGCGCAGTTCCGCACGACGTCGGCGCAGTCCGTCCCACAGCTGGGCCGATCGGGAGCAACCACAGGTTCAGCATCTCCGAGCTCAAGGAACGGCTGCAGGAGCTGGAGATGTCGGCGGTGCGTGACCTGCTCAACCAGGAGTCGGCGGGCCCCAACAGGGCGGCGTACCTCACGTTGCTGGCCAACCGGCTCACCACGCTCGAGCACCAGAATCGGTGAGCTATTCGGAGCCGCACCGGCCCCTGTCCCCGGAGACTTCGTCCGGCGGCCAGTCGGCCGGTCAGCAGAATCCGGCGCGACCGCTGCGAGCCGCCGACACCACCCGGGAGAACCCGTGGCCGGTCAGAGCGTTGTCACAGCGGATGGCCGAGTATGTCTCCAAGGCCCCCGCCGCGTGGATCGAGGGGCAGATCGCCCAGTTGAACGTGAAAGCCGCCACCGTCTATCTGACCCTTCGCGACCCGTCGGTCGACATGTCCCTTCAGGTCACCTGCCCCAAAGCGCTGGTGCTCGGACTGCCGGCGCCACCTGCGGAGGGGTCCAGGGTGGTGGTGCACGGACAGTTCGAGTTCTACCCGGGCAGGGGCTCGCTCTCGTTCAGGTTGGACCAACTGCATCCGGTGGGCCTCGGCGACCTGCTGGCGCGTCTGGAGCGACTGCGCCGGCTCCTGGCGGCCGAAGGCCTGACCGCCCCCACCCGCAAGAAGCCCCTCCCATTCCTCCCCCGTTCCGTCGGCCTGATCACCGGGCGGGCCAGCGCGGCTGAATCAGACGTGCTGGCCAACGCCAGAGCCCGGTGGCCCGCAGTTCACTTTCGTATCGAGTACACCGTCGTGCAGGGTGTCAACGCCGTCCCCCAGATCGTCGAGGCGCTTCAGCGACTCGACAGCTCACCCGAGGTGGACGTGATCGTGCTGGCCAGAGGTGGTGGGAGTGTCGAAGACCTGCTCCCCTTCTCGGATGAGGCTCTCTGCCGGGCGGTTTCCCGGTGCCGGACACCCGTCGTGTCCGCGATCGGTCACGAGCCGGATCATCCGATCGTCGACGACGTGGCCGACGTCCGTTGTTCGACACCAACCGATGCCGGGAAGCGAGTCGTCCCCGACGCCGCCGCTGAGATCCGCGGCGTCGAGCAGCTACGGGCCAGGGCCAGGCGCGCGCTCAGCGGATGGGTGGACACCGAATCGGCCCGGCTGTCCAGGCTCACCTCGGCGGCGGTGCTGCGTGACCCGGTCGGCCCTATCGCGGCCAGGGCCGACCAGGTCTCCCGCATCCGGGAACGCGGTCGTGCGGTCATCGGGGCCGCATTGGACGGCCTTGGTCGAGATTTGGCGCATCGCCGCGCGCAACTACTGGCGCTGGGCCCGGCGGCCACGTTGGCCAGAGGCTACGCGGTCGTGCAGATCGGTCCGAAGATCCTGCGGTCCGTCGACCAGGCACCGAACGGGACAAGGATGCGGGTTCGTGTCGCCGACGGAGCAGTACTGGCGGTCAGCGCGGGTCCGGACTCGGCTGCGAAGGCAGCGGTAACAGGACTTGAATGAGGTCGACACCCGGCGACCCAGACACACCCCGGGCGAACCGGGCAACCCGGTCAGTCAGGAACAGCCAGTCCAGGAAAAGGGGACGTGAAGGTGGCAGACGCAGCAGCGCACGCGGACCCGGTAGGACCTACGTCGGGCGGCCCGCCCGCAGGCAGACAGAGCGATTCGGGTGCGGACGCGCCGGGTCTGCCGACAGAGGTCGCGACGTACGAGCTGGCCAGGGACGAGCTCGCGGCGGTCGTGAGCAAACTCGAGTCCGGCGGACTCAGCCTGGACGAATCCCTGACCCTGTGGGAACGCGGCGAGTTCCTCGCCGCGGTCTGCAGCCGGTTCCTCGACGGGGCCCGTCAGCGGGTGGAAACCGCACTGGCCGAGGCGCAGGGAAAGGACTGATCCGCCCGTTCGGGCCCCGAATCCGTTGGTGTCAGCTCGGCGGTCTCAGGACGAGACGGCAGCGGCCAGGACGGCGAAATCGGCCGGTCCGGCGCTGCCGGTGATCAACAACGTCACCCCGCTCTGCGTTCTGGACCAGGCAGATTCGTCACGCACTCCGGGACCGACGGTCCAGGCGGACCCACCGGCCGTGACTGATCCGGTGGTCGCGCCGCTGGTCTGGCCCAGCTCTGCGCTGAGCACCGCCACTGGCTCACCGGAGGATTCGACCAGCGTGATGTAGCCCCCACTGGGCGTCAGCCAGCCGCCGCGTACGGTCGGCGGTACCTCCGCGGTTCCTGGTGGCGGAGTGATCGAAAACGAACTGCCGCGCCAGGCGGCGGGCACACCCCTGGGCACCGTGACGGCGAATCCGCTGGTCCGGCCGGCCGTGGCGAACCCGGCCTGCACGTCTACGGTCTGCGCCGCACCACCCGACGGTTTGCCCGGCGAGAACGAGAAACCACCATCGAATCCCACCAGCAGCAGGACCGCCACCACGATGACACCCATCGAGATCGTCATGTCGCGGGCGGTCTTGTTCCTGCGGTCGGCCACCCGACCATGTAACCACGCGTGCCATCACCCGGGCCCGATCGGAGATCGCTGTGACGCAGATCAGGGTCGATCCGGTGGCCCCGGTCGATCCGGCCCCGATAGCTTGGAGATATGGCAGAACACAATGGCGCGTTCCCATCCACGGAAACCACGGCGCCAGACAAAACATCCGGCGAGTACCGCATCGAGCACGACACCATGGGTGAGGTCCGAGTCCCGGCTGCCGCCCGTTACCAGGCGCAGACCCAGCGTGCCCTGGACAACTTCCCGATCTCGGGGCGAGGCCTGGAGCCTTCCCAAATCCGGGCGCTGGCCCTGATCAAGTCCGCGGCCGCGACGGTCAACGCGGAACTGGGTGTGCTGGACGGCGAGATCGCCGCGGCGATCTCAACGGCCGCAGACCAGGTGGCAACCGGTGATTTCGACTCCGATTTCCCGCTGGATGTCTTCCAGACCGGCTCCGGGACCAGCTCCAACATGAACACCAACGAGGTGCTCGCGACGCTGGCCACCCAGGCCCTCGGCCGCAAGGTGCACCCCAACGACCATGTCAACGCATCCCAGTCGTCGAACGACGTGTTCCCAACCTCGATCCACGTGGCTGCCACCGAGGGTGTTGTCGTCGAGCTGATACCGGCCCTCGCGCACCTGGCCGAAGCGTTGGAGGCCAAGTCGACGGAGTGGGCCGGTGTCGTCAAGTCCGGCCGGACCCACCTGATGGATGCCACCCCGGTGACTCTCGGCCAGGAGTTCGGCGGCTACGCAGCACAGGTCCGCGGCGGTATCGATCGGCTGACCTCGAGCCTGCCCCGGCTGGCGCAGCTGCCGCTCGGCGGCACCGCGGTGGGGACCGGTATCAACACGCCGCCCGGGTTCTCACCCGCCGTCATCGCCCTGCTGGCCGCGAAAACGGGCCTGCCCTTCACCGAGGCCCCCAACCATTTCGAGGCGCAGGGCGGCTGCGACCGGCTGGTCGAGACGTCCGGGCAGCTGCGCAGTATCGCGGTGTCGCTGATCAAGATCTGCAACGACATCCGGTGGATGGGATCGGGACCGCGCGCCGGCCTGTCGGAGATCCACCTGCCGGATCTGCAGCCCGGTTCGTCGATCATGCCCGGCAAGGTCAACCCGGTGCTGCCGGAAGCGACCGCAATGGTCGCAGCTCAGGTCATCGGAAACGATGCCACCGTGGCCTTCGCCGGCACGACCGGAACGTTCGAGCTGAACGTCATGCTGCCGGTGATCGCCCGGAACCTGCTGGAGTCCATCAGGCTGCTGGCCAGCGTCACCAGATTGCTGGCGGATCGATGCATCGCCGGGATCGTCGCCGATGAGGAGCGCTGCCGGATGTACGCCGAGTCCTCGCCGTCCATCGTGACCCCGCTCAACAAGTACATCGGCTACGAAGAGGCTGCGTCAGTGGCGAAGCAGGCGCTGAAGGAAGGCAAGACGATCAAGTCGGTCATCATCGAGCGCGGCCACGTCACCGACGGCAAGCTGACCGCCGAGCAGTTGGATACGGCGCTCGACGTGCTGTCGATGACCCACCCGTAGCATCGCGTCACCCCAGCGGGCGGAACTGCTGAGGTGAACTCACCGGCTGTGCCGGCCGCCTTCGTTCGACCCAGCGTCGTCGGGACGGTCGTCCGGTTCGGCCTGCGGACCGGTGTCGCCGAAATCCGGTCGCCACTGGGCAGTCCCCTGGCCGGCCTCCGGCGGCTCGGCGCCGCCGGGCGGCCCGGCGGTGAAGTCGGGCGTCCAGGAGCCGGTGGGAGCACCGCCGTAGCCGGTGGGAGCACCACCCTCGGCGACCGACCCGGGGCCGGGCTGCCCACCGGTCCCTGGGGTCGCGGGCGGCAGATAGGTGGTCGGCTGATCGGCGGTGGAACCCGGGCGGTAGCCGCCACCGGACAACAGCCCCGGATTTTCCGGGTTGTCCCGACCGGACAACAAACCGTGCTCGCCGGGGTGGTAGCCGGCGTAGCCGCCAGGCTGTTCGGGGGCACGGGGGCCGAGGTAGGACGTCGGTGCATCCGAATTCGCCAACGCGATGGCGTCGGCGCCGCGCTGTTGCTCGGCCAGGGCGCCCTCGGCGAGAAGGCGGTCCTTCTCGAGCATGTCGGCGGCCATCCGCTGCCGCCGCCGCTGCAGCATGAACACCGCAAAGCCGATCCACGCCAGCAGGACGATGCCGAGCAGGTACCACGGCCAGACCGGCCGTGAACCCGATGTCGCCGGCGGCGTCACGGCGGGCGCCACGCTGGTGGCCGGCGCCGAAGACGAGGTCGACACCGGCGACAGGCTGATCGGCGGGACCGCCGCGGAGCTCACCGGAGCGCTGGATACCGCCGTCGATGAGGCCACGCTGGATGACTCGGCCGAGCTGGCCACCGGTGCCGTCACCTGGAACGATGCCACCCCGGTGACTTTCGAGGTGGCGCCGACCGCCCGGAGCAGGTGGGTACCAGCCGGAAGGTCGGCCGGCACCGTGAAGTCGATCTTCACGACGCCATCGGCATCGGCCTTGACCGCCGGCAGCGATCGGGGCGCCGAATACAGCGTCACCGCGACGGACTCACCCTTGGCGAACCCGGCGAACAGCACTTCCTGGGCGCCGCCTGCCACCACGGACGCCGCCCTGACCAACTTGGGCTGGACCGTCGTGCCGACGCCGGCCAGGGTGCTGGTGCTCTGCTGCGAGGAGATCGGCGCGGACGAGCTGGTGGCCGCTTCGTAGGTCAGCGGAATGGACAGGTCCTGGGTGGGGTCGTCGGGACCGTTGCCGGCAACCCTTGTGTAGACGGCGCAGGCCACTTTCGAGCAGTCCAGGGCGTCGGATGCCGAATTGGAGCCCGGCAACGTCAGGGTGATGGTGAACGCTCCGCCGGAGAACCACTTGGCGCCGACCCCACCGGTGGCCGGCGCTGAGCCGTCGGTGCTGATCAGCCCCCAGGACTTGGTGGCATTGGAGTCGGGGATGGCGCCGCCGACGCAGTCCGCCAGGCTCTTCGGTGCTTTGTCGTCCGCGTGACACACAGCGACGTACAGCCCGCCGGTGCCGGTGAACCCATTCCCGTCGATCTTGATCGGGCCTCCCGCGGAGGACAGCCCGCGAGCCGGATCCGCCGACAGCGATGCTTTCCCGACCGTGGTCGTCACCGGCGCCTGGGCCACAGCGAGTGATCCGGGGGCCGCCGCTGCCGCGGTCGGGTTCAGCGTGATCAGCACCCCGGCCGCCGCCGCCGCGACCGCCGCCAGGACGGCCACGGCGCGGCGACGGATTGAGGTGGTCAGGTTCGGTCCGATGGTCACCGGACCATTTTCACCCACCGGAGCCGGCGATTCGGCGACCGGGCGCACCCGCCACGCGCTCAACTCAGCTCGGGGAACTCCAGCAGCTCGGTGACCAGGGCGGCGATCGGCGAGCGCTCCGACCTGGTCAGCGTGACATGCGCGAACAGCGGATGGCCCTTGAGCGCCTCGATCACTGCCGCGATGCCGTCGTGCCGACCGACCAGCAGATTGTCGCGCTGCGCGACGTCGTGCGTGAGCACAACCCTGGAGTTGCTGCCCAACCGGGACAGTACGGTGAGCAACACGTTGCGCTCCAACGACTGTGCCTCGTCGACGATGACGAACGAGTCGTGCAACGAGCGGCCCCTGATATGGGTCAGCGGCAGCACCTCCAGCATCCCTCTGGCGATCACCTCTTCCACGACGGCCGGCGATGCGATGGCCGACAGCGTGTCGAAAACAGCCTGCGCCCAGGGCTGCATCTTGTCGTTCTCACTACCCGGCAGGTATCCCAGCTCCTGCCCGCCAACGGCGTAGAGCGGACGGAAGACCACCACTTTGCGGTGCGCCCGCCGCTCCATCACCAGGTCCAGCCCCGCGCACAGGGCCAGTGCGGACTTTCCGGTGCCCGCCCGGCCGCCGAGCGAGACGATGCCGACCTCGTCATCCATCAACAGATCAAGAGCGATCCGTTGCTCGGCCGAACGACCACGCAGACCGAAGGCCTCCTTCTCGCCGCGCACCAGCCGGATCTGCTTGCCGGGGGTGACCCGGCCCAGGGCCGAACCAGTGGGAGTGATCAGCTTGACCCCGGTATGGCAGGGCAGTTCCCTCGCCACATCCGCGTCGATCAGCCCGGTGTGGAAGAGCATGTCGACCTGCTCGGTGGCGACCTCGAGTTCGGCCATTCCGGTCCAACCCGACGACACCACGTCCTGTGCACGGTATTCGTCGGCGGCAAGGCCGACGGCGGACGCCTTCACCCGCAGCGGCATGTCCTTGGACACCAACGTGACGGATTTGCCCTCGGCCGCGAGATTCAGCGCGCAGGCAAGAATCCTGGAGTCGTTGCTGTCATTGCGAAAGCCGGCCGGCAGCAATGACGGGTCAGTGTGATTCAGCTCGACATGCAGCGTCCCGGCGCGACCCTTGTCATCCTTCACGCCGACGGGGATCGGTGCATCGAGTCGCCCGTGCTCTATTCGCAGGTCGTCGAGCAGTCGCAGCGCCTGACGGGCGAAATACCCGAGCTCTGGATGATGACGCTTGCCTTCCAACTCCCCGATGACCACCAGCGGCAGCACGACCTCGTGCTCGGCGAATTTCGTCAGCGCCCACGGGTCGGACAGCAGGACCGAGGTATCGATCACGTACGTCCGACGCGCCGATGCTGATGCGGCCGATGCTGCAGGGGAGGCTTCTGCGGCAACCGGTGACGGTGCGTCGACCGACGGGGCAGAAAGCGGAGAGGCGGAACGGCGTGAGACCACGAACAGCTCCTAGACGGCGCGGGCACGCGCGCCCTGCAGAGTGGGCCGGGCGGGTCCCGCGGGCGGCCGGCGAGACGCCGACTCCCCAGAGGGGCCCGGTGCCGGCCCCTTGATCTGTCCTGTGCTGGATATGTCCGGCACTGTCCAATCGGGGCCTCCCGTGTGTGCCGCAGGTACTGCGGTGCACTGGATTGGACGCTACCCGGGCGGTTCCTGGCATCCCGGCAGAAACGCGAAAACATGAGTGAACATCACGTTTCGCCCATGTTGACGCCGTTCGTGGCTGCCGGCTCGTCGGGTCCCTGCCCTCCGGGGCCGGACTGCCCGACGACCGCAAGCTTGGAGAGGTCGATCGGCCCGGTGTTCACCCCGGTCGGTATCCCGCCGGCCAGACCGGTGACCGCGGCGGTCCCTACCGGGCGCGGCAGCACCACCGTCATGGCCAGTCCGCCGCCGGCCGCGTTGGACGCCAGGATCCGGCCGCCGTGCGATCGGACGATTGCGGCGACGATCGACAGGCCGAGCCCACTGCCGCCGTTCTCCCTCGACCTCGACTCGTCCTCGCGGAAGAATCGGTCGAACAGCCGGGGCAGCGCCGCGGGGGCCACACCGGGACCGTTGTCGGCGATGGTGACGGCGACCTCGTCCTGACCCGGCAGGACCGAGATGGTGGCCGTCGTCCCCGGCGGCGTGTGGGTCCTGACATTGGCCAGCAGGTTCGCGAACAGCTGATGGAGCCGGAGCCGATCGCCCACCACCATCGCCGCCCTGGTCGCGCCGACCAGCCGCCAGGTCCTGGTGTCGTCGATGACGGCAGCGTCGTCGACCACTCCCAGCAGTAGCTGCGTGAGATCGACAGGCTCCTGCTGCCGCGTCTGTTCGGCGTCGGCTTTGATCAGCGTCAGCAGGTCCTCCACCAGGCCGCCCATCCGCCTGGCCTCGAACCCCATTCGGTCCATCGCCCTGGCCACTGCGGCTTCCTCCGGGAGCATGCCGGCCTTGTACAACTCGACGTAGCCGCGCACCGCGGCAACCGGCGTCCGGAGTTCGTGCGAGGCGTCGGCGACGAACTGGCGGAGTCTGACCTCGCTGCGGTGCTGCTCGTCGAGCAACCCGCCGATGCCGTCGAGCATGCCGTTGAACGCCGTCCCCAGTCGACCGACCTCCGTACTGGGGTCGCCGGGCGCGACGCGCAGGCCCACATCGCCCAGCGCGATCCCGTCGGCGGCGGTGGCCATCGCCTCGAGCGGCTTCAGCTCGCGCCGGATGATCAGGCTGGCGACGAATCCCAGCAGGATCAGCAGGCCGAGGGTGATCAGGAACTCCAGGAACACCAGCTGGCCGAGGGTGGCCGACACGTCGTCCAGCGGACTCCAGGCGACCAGATAGCCACTGGCGTGCACGCCGTCGTCGGTGGTCGTGATGGCCAGGATCCGATACTTGGTGGATGACCCCGACCCGTCCCGGACGGTCTGCGGGACCGTGCGGGCCGGGTCCTGACCCACCTCCGGGTTGCCTTCCGGGTTGCGGGCGGGGTGCACCATCACGTTGGCGACGCCCTCGACACTGACCACCGTCCAGCCGATTTCGCCCCGCAGCGGATTGGACTTGGTGATTTCGGTGAGGGACGTCGGGTTGACCCTGAAGAAGGGCGGCAGGCTGCTGATCACGCTGGTCAGCGTGCGGTCACGGTCGGCGATCAGAGCCGCCCTGACGTTCAGCGGCACGATCACGTCGACCGCGACCAGGGCCAGCGCCGCCACGCTGAGGACCAACGCAATGAGCCTGACCCGCAGCCCCCACCGGCGCCGGGATCGCGGCACCGCGGCACTCATCGTCAGCGCCTCGGGACGCGCAGCACGTAACCGAAGCCGCGATGGGTGTGGATCAGCGGATCGCCGGTGGCGTCGACCTTGCGGCGCAGGTAGGAGATGTAGGTGGCGACCACCGAATCATCACCGTAGAAGTCGGTGCCCCAGACCGCATCGAGCAACTGCTGGCGGGACAGCACCACATTGGCGTTGATCATCAGGTGTCGCAGCATCTTGTATTCGGTGGGGGCCAACTCGATGGGCACCCCGGCCCGGCTCACCTGGTAGGTCTCCGGGTCCAGTTCCAGATCGGCGACCCTGAGCACACCGTCAGCGGCCAGATCTGGCCGGACCCGCCGCAGCACGGCGCCGACCCTGGCGGCCAGTTCCTCCAGCCCGAACGGCTTCGTGACGTAGTCGTCCCCGCCGGCGCTCAGCCCGGCGATCTTGTCGGCCGGGGTGTCCCTGGCCGACAGGAACACCACGCCGGCATCGATGCCGACGGCCCTGAGCCGCCGCATCACCTCCAGACCGTCGAAGTCGGGCAGCATGATGTCCAGGATGATCAGGTCGGGTCGCACGTCGGTGGCCACCCTGACCGCCTCGCGACCGGTGGCGGCCACCGTCACGTCGTAGCCGAGGAATCGCATCGAGGTCGCCACGATGTCCTGCAGGGACGGTTCGTCGTCCACGACCAATAGTTTCGACTGCGCCGTCATGGTGGCTGGGTCACTCTCTTCGTCCGCTCGACTCACACGGCCGGGTACCCCCGGCAACGCGGTAGTGCTGCAAGGCCTGCACGATCACAACCCGCCCCCACATCTCAACCCGGCCACAGGGGAAAACGCCTGGCCTGCGGCTGTGAACCGGATGGGAGCCGAGCACTAGCTTCCGGGGGCGGTGCTGACCACCACGATCAGTCCGCTGACCACCAGCACCGTACCGACCCAGGTCCACACGTTGGTGCGCTCGTGCAGTATCACCGTACTGGCGACCAGAATCGCCACATAGCCCAAGGCGTTGAACGGGTAGGCGACGCTGAGCGGCACCCGCGACAGGGTGACCAGCCAGGCCACGGCCGACACCCCGAAGATCACCAGACCGCCAAGGATCCACGGCGACGTCGCCGCGACCAGCACCAACGACCGGCCGTGGGTCTGGGCGCTGCTCTTCGCCAGGTTCATCCCGTTCTTCAGGACCAGCTGTCCGGTCGCCGCCAGCGCCACCGCGAACAACAGGATGCCGATGCTGGCCAGGCTCATTCGCGGTCCTCTGCTGGGCGGGGATATCGGGGCGGCGGTGCCGGGCGGGATCAACTCCTGCCCTCCGGCGCGGGGAGTTTCAGGCGCCGATGGCACGGGCCAGCACATCCGGCTGGTGGACCTCGACCGCAGCGGTCAGCACGTCCTCGGCGTGCGGCGTGAGGCGGAGCACGTTCTGGTAGCCGAAAAGGGTGGGCCGCAACCGGACCAGTCGCTCGTCGATCCGGCGAAGAGCGCCGGCGACCCCGCCGGACGCCCCGATGGAGCCCAGCGGCAGACCGGTGGCCGCTTCCTGAAGGACGTCGAACCCGGCCCGCCTGACCGTGCGTCGCAGTGTCGACCTGGTGAAGAACCGCAGATGGGTGTTATCCAGCACGCCGCGGCGGTCATAGCCGAACAGTCCGAAGGTGACCCGGAAGCGGGGGTACCAGTGGCCGAAATTCGGCACCGACAGGATCAGCTGGCCGCCCGGTCGCAGCACCCGCCGCATCTCGCGCAGCGCATCCCCCGGCCGGGCCAGATGTTCGATGATGTCGCCGGCGATGACGACGTCGAAGCCGGTCCCGATCTCCGGCGCCAGCGGCTTCTCCAGGTCGGCGACGAAGAATGCGTCCGTCCGATCCCGGACTCCGGCCAGTTCGATGGCGTCCACGCCCACCACGACGTGTCCGGTCGCACGGATCTGCTGCGCCAGCAGACCCGCCGAGCAACCCAGGTCCAACACCTTGGACGGCGGGAGATCGGCCATCATGTCCAGGATCAACGAATGCGATGAACCGTCGCCCTCCTTGAATGCGTACTCGTCGGGGGTCGGCACCCACTCCGACGTTCCGAAGCCCTGCACCGCGAGCCGGTATTCGATGACGTCGCGGACCACGTCCCTGGCGTACTTCAGGCCGTCCACGTAGCAGATCTCGTCGCCGTAGTAGGTCGGGATCGACACCTCGGTGATCTTGCCGCCGGCATGCAGGATCTGGGCGATGATCTGCGTGTCGAAGTCGAATCCGTCGCTGTTGGCCTGGAACGGAATCTGACTGAGCACGCTGGTCCGGTAGGCCCGGTAGCCGGAGTGGAATTCGGTCAGGTCGGTACCCAGAACCGCATTCTCGAACCGGGTGAGCACTTTGTTGCCGACCCGCTTGTAGTACGGCATTCCACCGTTCTTCGCGGCGCCCTTTTCCATCATCCGGGAGCCGAACACAGCTGCGCAGTCGCTGGTCGAAAATGGCGCCACGATCTCCGGCAGGCTTTCCGGCGCGTACTGCCCGTCAGCGTGCAGCAGCACGACCACATCAAGGCCGTGATCGATGGCCAGCGAATAGGCTGCCTTCTGATTACCGCCATAACCCAGATTTTTCGTGTGGCGAATCACAGTTGTCTTCGGCGTATCTTCACGCGCAGCCCACGCCCGTCCGTGCTCGAAGGTGAGATCGCCGCTGGCGTCATCGCAGATGATGACTTCCTCGATCATCGGCGCAAACGCGGCCGGGATTCGATCAAGGGTGTCGAGCAGGGTGGATTCAGCGTTGTAGGCGACGACAACGATGCCGATGCGCGGCGTTTCACTCGTCCTGTGCAGCATGTGGTTTCCTCTCGAGTACTTCATCAGAAGCGACCGGTACGGTTCGGCCGGATCGCTGCGCCGCCGCTGCCACCGACCGGACGGTGGCTTTGGGTGTCGCAGCGCGACGGTCCGCTCGGCGGGCTGCACTGCTCACCTTGCGCTCGAAAATGACTCTGCTCGCCTGGACGGCGATCAGTACCAGAGTGGTCCAGGGTACGAGAAGAAGAAGCTTCTCCGCACCGGTGAACTCGGATGCCGAGGCCCGGTACCAGGGAAGGCCGCCCGACCAACGGGTGTAGATGTCGACCAGAATGAGTCCGGCCGAGAAGCTGTAGACGGTGGCCAACGAGACGCTGATCAGGTAACACGCAGCAAGCGGCCACACCAGATACTGGGTGCCGAACGCCGTCGCGAGCGCCAGGAAGACGATCAACGACCAGGCCACCGCCGGCAGGATCACGCCGGGGCGCCGCCACACGGCGACCGCTGGAACCAGCGCGCAGATGCCGACCAGGACGGTGCGGCCCGGCCCGGCCACCACGGCGACCCAGGCCGGGTCGCCCAGCCAATGGCCGAACTGCATGACTCCCCACCAGGAATACCCGAGACCGCCGTAGCCGATCACGTCCAGCCGAACAGCGCGGAACTGGCCGAACAACGCCGGGCCCCAGGTGACGGCGAAGGTCACGGCGAATCCGGCGATGAAGCCTGCGGCCGACCGTCTGGACTGCCTGACGGCATAGATCAGCAACGCCGGAATCACCACGAAAGGGATGATCTTGATCCCGACCGCCAAGGCGATCGCGATTCCGGACACCGCCGGATTCCGACGATCGACAAGCAGGTACGCGCTCAGCAAGGTCAGCAGCGCAAACACCGGGTCGGTGTTCCCATGGAATCCGGAGATGACGACGAGCACCGGACTGATGGCCAACAGGACGGCTGCCGTTGTCGCAACAGCCAGACTCCGCCGACTTCTCAGCAATTCGAAGAGCACCAGCGCGGACGCGACATCGGCCAGACTCGCTACCGCACGAATCGTGAATCTGTAGGGAATCCCGAGATCCCCGATTCCGTTCACCAGCCACAGGAAGTATCCGATCAATGGCGGGTGGTTGTAGAAAGACCCGGCAAAAGTGAGGCCATAGATTCCGACCGGACCGGCCGACCGGACCCCCTGGCTGAAATCTCCCCAATGAAAGATATCGTTGGTGCCGTAGGTGGTGGCGGCGAAGATCAATTTCAGTATCAGAATCGGCACCGCGAACGACAGGATCACCAGGCGAGGACGGCGAAAGCCGGCCCAGTCCGTGACCCGCGCCGCAAGACCGGTCATAGGCGGAGAGTACCTGCGCCGCGCACGGTGGAGGCAATCTGCACTTGCCGTGTCGCCCGACCGATCAGCGCACTCGGCGGGCGAGGGCGACGATACCGTTGCCCTTGCTGCTGACGAGGCGCTGCAGCACCTGGAACGGGAAGATGCCGACAGTGATGACGACGGCGGACAGTCTCCTGGTGGGCTGGAGCCAGCGGCCAGAGTGTGCCGTCCGGTCGGCCGCGGAGTCCTCCATCTGAGCCGACCCGTCGGCGACCCGATTGCGGATCGCCTCCAGCAGGAAGGCGAGCGGCCAGCCGTAGAGGCCGATTCTTACGGGCTCGAACCCGGCCGCCCGCAGCTTCTCGTCCAACTCCTCCGGCGAGTAGCGCCGGTAGTGCCCGACGGCCTTGTCCCAGGTGCCGAACATGTGCTGCCATGCAGGAACCGAGAGCAACAGATGGCCGCCGACCCTGACCTTCTTGACCCAGGCGTCCAGTGCACCAGTGTCATCCGCCAGGTGCTCGAGCACCTCGAAGGCACAAACCATGTCGAAGGTGCGGTCGTCGTCGAGCTCGTCGGACGAGCAGTTCAGCACCGTGCCGCCGCGGGGCCCGATGCGCTCCTTGGCGATCTGGAAGGACGAGACATCGGGCTCCACCGCGGTGAAGGACGGGGTCAGGGTCGCCAGTTTGGCCCCCATGGCCCCCTGCCCGCAGCCGATCTCGAGCGTGGTGGCCGGACGGGTCTGCTTCATCGCCCGCTTGATCAGCGGCCAGCGCAGCGCAGCCCTCGGAGTGAGCGGCGCGGCCGGCGCTGACTGCTTGCCGCGGTCGACCGTTGACACGTCGTCGGGGGGCACGGCTGACAGCCTATCCAGAATGGGCAGCACCACCGCGCCTCCGGTAAACGAACTCAGGGCAAGTTCACGCGCCTGGCGGCGGCGACGCGAGAGCAGGTCACGATCTTCGATCAACCGGGCGATCGCCTCCGCCAGGGCCGTTGCGTCGCCGACCGGCACGAACTCCGCCGAGTCACCCAACACGCGCCGCTGCGGCGCCGTCGCCGAGGTGATGATCGCGCAACCTGCCGCAGCGGATTGATAGACCTTGTTCGGCACTACCTCCGAACCCTTCGGTGTGGTGCCGAAGATGCCGAGCGCGACGTGGTGTTCGGCGACCAAGGCCGGGAGCTCGGCCGGCGGCACCCAGCCGAGCCAATCGACGGATGCGCGCGGACCTGCGGCCGCCTTCGCGACGAGCAGGTCCTGGCCGGTGCCGATCATCGTCACCCGCACGCTGTCGCCGTCGAAGCCGAGCGCGGGGAGCTTGCTCAACGCCTCACCGATCACCAGCGCGCCTTGCAGCGGGGTGTAGAGCCCGAAGAAGACCACCCGCACCGGCTCGTCCGGTCGCGGGTCGGGCGCCGCCAGCCCGCCCGCAGCCAACCAGGCGGCGTCGGCGCCCACCAGGGCGACGACCGACCGGCCGGTCAACCGGCGCGGGACCTTGGCCTGGTGCTCTGCGGTGTCCAGCACGATGACATCGGCTGCGGCCAGGGCACGGCGGTCGACGATGCCCAGGACGCTGGTCAGTAGACCGCTTCTTGCACCGCGGTCGATCGCGGTGCCGGCCGCGAAGATCATGTGATCCAACACGATCGGCGATCCCTTGAACACCCGGACGGCCAGGTGGACGTCGAAGTGACCGAGGTAACCGACGAGCACCGCGTCCGGTCGCTCGTGGCGCGCTTCGGCGCGGCCACGCCGGGCCAACCGGATCCAGCGGACCAGTAGCCGCCGAGCCAGGGTCGGTACCTTCCACGGCCGTCGCAGCATCGATACCCGCTCCGCGGTACTCATGCCGAGCGGCTCGTTGATCTCGATGACCTCATGGCCGTGGGCTCGCAGGCCCTCGATCAGCACTCCCACCCGCGGGTGCATGTCGGCCTGGTAGGTGCCGAACACCACGATCCGTTTCGCTCCCGACGCTCCGGTGGTCATCCGGTCTCAATCCGGCCGGTCGACGGCGGGCCGCCGACCGCGACCGATGACAGCAGCAGAACCGGCCAACACCAAGTCGACGATGGTGAGCACCACCCTGGACATCAGCACGATCAGCACAGCCGAGCCCGGGTCGGTCACGCTGGCCAGCCCGAAGGCCAGGATGATCTCGCGGGCACCCGCTCCGGCCGGTGCGAAGATCACCAGGAGGCCGAACGCGGAGGCAAGCGAGAACAGTCCGATGGACAGCAACGGATTGATCCAGTGCCCGCCGATGGACCCGACCAGCAGGAAGAACGCCAAGCCGTTGAAAACCTGGCCGACGAGCAGCCAACCGGCGGCAGCCAGCAGAGTGCGCTCGGGGATCCGTTCCAGCGGAACGTTCCGTTTGGTGACGCGTTCGGCAACGGTCCCGGCCCAGACGAGCACACCGGGATGCAGCAGCGCGACCAACGGGACCACCACCAGCAGCCACCACCCGTACCGGCCCAGCACCTGGTGTCCGGCGACACCCAGGCACAGGGCACCGAGGCCGGCCGAGGCGACGACGGCGAGCAGGATGCACATCAGGCTCGCGGTCGCGCTGCGGGTGCGCGGAACCTTGAACTCTCTGGCCATGCTCGCCTGAGCCACCACCGTCCAGACGCCGCCCGGGATGTACTTGCCGAGCTGCCCCATCAGGAAGATGCGCTGCGCATCACGCAGTCGGAGCCTGGACCCAAGGCCGACGAGGAGGTCTCGCCAGGCCGGCACGGCGGTCCACGCCGAGAGCGCACTGGCGACGAACGCGCCGACCACGGGCCACGGCCGCACCCGGCTCCAGGCGGCACCGGCCTGATGACGGTTCTGCCACACCCAGACGACGGCGAACACCACGACCAGGACGAGGAAGCCAATGCGGATCCAGCGTCCGCGACCTGCCCGACGCACTTCTGGCTCGGCGACCGGAGCGGTGCCCACCAGCTCTCCCCCCGCAGAGTTCGAGGTGGCCGGTTGGCCGGCGGGATGACCGGTCGAGATGCCGTCGGAATCAGGCGTCGTCACGTGATCCGACGACGACATCGGCATCGAGCCGGGCCGAGCCGACCTGTCGACCCGTCACCGGCGACAACGCCGGCGAGGTTGTCACCACGACTGGCCATCGAATGTTCATGTCTCCTTGACTGCCCAGAGGCGGGGCAACGCCACCGGCCGGAGCCGAGTTTAACCGCCCGGCCCGGACGGGCCGCACATCTGCTCTGCCCCCGGTCGGCCAGTGCCGCCGCCGGCCGACAGGTCAGAGGTCGAAATCCTGCGGTTGACCGGCCTCCGACGGCGGACCCGGATCCGTGCCGATGCCGACCATCTCGCGCCGGATCGCGGCCGGCGTCAACGGCTCGTCGAGCAACCGCTGGAAACGTTGCAACGCGGTCTGCCCGACCGGCCTGGCCGCCAGCCAGGGCCGCAGCAGCCGCTCACCCTCTACGTAGGTCGACGTGTAGGCACGCCACAGCGGATCTGACATGAACCGGAGCGTCCCGCGGGCCCGCTTCTCGTCGGCCAGACCCCACTTCTGCAGGTAGCCGAGCACCTCGTCGGCGTCGACACCACGGTCGTGCAACATGATCGCGGCATTCTGCCGCACCGTATTCAGTGGCCGGCAGGCGAGTTCAAGGGCCTCGACGAGTTCCGGGTCGAAGGCGGGACCGATCCCGTCGAGCACCTGCGCGGCCCACGCTGCCCAGCCAGGGCCCACTGCCGCCGACAGGGCAAGGTCGCCCAACCCCTCGGCCATCAGGCTCTGCGGCGTGTTGACCAGGAAAATGGTCTGCTCGGCCTGTCCGCCCTGTCGGACCAGCAACTCCTCCTTGCGGCAGTGCTCCGTGTGGTGACCCGGGTAGCACTCATGAGCCACCAGCACTGGGAACTGGCTCATCCGGTGGTCGACATCGGCATTGACCGCCACCCGAGAGGCGTACGAACCCAGGTAGTAGTTGAACCCGCTCCACGGCACATCGCGTTCGATGTCGAATTCGATGGTTTCGTCAGGGGGCAACCCGGTCGCGATGACGACCCTGTCCCGCAGAGCCGCGGCCACCGCGCGCACCGCCGGCCCGACCAGTTCCGGCGGGCAGGCCTCGGCCGCGCGGACGGCCGCGAGTCTGGCACCCAGGTCCCTGTCCGGCGCAGCGCCGGCCCGGTCGAGCAGATCGGTGATCTGATCGTGGGCGGCCGCGTACACCTGGGTGTCGATCAGGTCGATCTGCACCTGGAAGTACGACTGCACCTCCTGGATGAACGACATCGACTCGCCAGCCAGCCGCCGGCCGGACACCGCCAGCGCGTCCAGATGCGCAGTCATGAACCCGGATCGAGCGGCCGGCAGGTCCGAGTTCGCCACCTCTGCGCAGAGTTCGGTCGCCGACCTGGACAACTCGGCCGGATCCGGGGCCGGCTCCGCGGCGACCTGGTCCTTCAACGCGGGATCACCGAAATAGGCGTCGACGAATCCGTCGACGACCCTGTCGAACCGCAGGCCGAGCTTGAGGTATTCGGTGACGACGTCCATTACTGCTGGCTCGCTTCCACAATCGCGTTGCTCGATGTTGCCGGTCAGGTGCGCCTCATCTAGGCCGTTGCCCAGGTGCTCACTCACCGAATCTGCGGTGGCGGGCGGCGTAGTCCCTCAGCGCACGCAGAAAATCGACCCGCCGGAAATCCGGCCAGTCGGCTTCGTAGAACCAGTACTCGGAGTGAGCGCTCTGCCAGAGCAGAAATCCGGAGAGCCGCTGCTCACCGGACGTCCGGATGACCAGATCCGGATCAGGTTGGCCGGAGGTGTAGAGATGGTCGCTGATCGAGTCGACATCCAGCCCGGCAATGACCTCCTGGACCGACAGACCCTGGTCGGCGCCGGCCTGCAGCAGGGACTTGACCGCGTCGGCGATCTCCTGCCGACCGCCGTAGCCCACCGCGATGTTCACCTCGACCCCGGTCCTGTCGGATGTACGCATCTCGGCGGCCTCGAGGCGGCCGGCCATCCAGGACGGGAGCACCTCCATCGCGCCGACGATCCGCAGCTTCCAGGGCTGATCCGGTGCCGCGAGATCATCGACCACATCAGCGATGATGTTGAGCAGCGGCAACAGCTCGTCATCGTCGCGGCGCAGATTGTCGGTGGACAGCAGCCACAACGTGACCATGCCGATGCCGCTGGTCTGGCACCACTCGAGCAGGTTGGAGATGTGTGCAGCGCCGGCTCGGTGACCGTCGTTGGGATTGGTCATGCCTTCTTTGCGGGCCCACCGCCGGTTGCCGTCGATGATCACGCCGACGTGATGCGGGATCGCGGCACCGGCCAGATTGTGGATCAGCCGCTGCTCGTACACCCGGTACAGCAGCGTGGGAAGCCTCACGTGACCCGACCTTACTGCCGCATCAAGCCGTGCGCTCATGGGGGATCACCGGCATGATCTCGGTGAATCCGGATGCCGACAGCGGCAGCGCGACGTCGCAGACCGCGCGAATGTAAAGGATTATGAGGTCATGACGTCCGCCGCTGTCCAGAGCCCCGCCGGGTCCAGACCTCGTGCCCGCGGCTGGATCCACTGGTACTCCGCGATGGTCGGCGCGGTGCTGGGCGTCGGGCTGGTGGTGATCGCCGGCGCCACCGCCGGGGCCGGCGCGGCGCTGGCCTGTGCCATCTATGCCGTCGCCATCGTCGGCCTGTTCGGCATCAGCGCGACCTACCACCGGCACACCTGGGTGTCGGTCAGGGCCAGGACCTGGATGAAGCGCGCCGACCACTCGATGATCTTCGTCTTCATCGCCGGCACCTACACACCGTTGGCGGTGCTGGCCATACCCGGCAGGACCGGCACGGTGTTGCTGACGATCGTCTGGGCCGGGGCGGCCGGCGGGGTGGCGCTGAAGATGCTGCTGCCGAACTCCCCGCGCTGGGTCGGTGTGCCGTTCTACGTCGCACTCGGCTGGGTCGCGGTGTTCGCCATGCCGCAACTGCTTCACAGTGGCGGCGTCGCGGTGGTGGTGCTGATCATCGCCGGGGGCCTGCTCTACACGGTCGGCGCCGTGTTCTACGCCACTCGACGGCCGAACCCCTGGCCGGGAACCTTCGGCTACCACGAGGTGTTCCACGCCGCGGTCAGCCTCGCCGCCCTGTGCCACTATGCCGCGATCTTCCTGGTGCTGCTGCGCCGCTGATCCTGCCCCGGTGCGCCTACCAAACCGTCCGGCGCATACCCGAGGTCCCATTTCGGGACCAATCCGGCGAGAGACGAGCAGATCCGTCTGCGCAGCGAAGCGGCCCGCCGGAGGTGAGTCCGGTGGGCCGCCGCGGTCATTCACACCCGCATCACGGGTCAGCCGAGATCGGGACCCTCACTACGGAGCCGGTTGACCTCTTCCATGGCCGAACGCAGGTCGCCGAGCCACTCGTCGGCGTGATCGCCGACCAGCCGGATGGCCCAGACCAGCGCGTCGGATCGGGACCGTGCGACCCCGGAATCCACCAAGGTGTCGAGCACCTGGCGTTCCGGCTGGCGCAGCCTCGTCATGACCGGAACCGACGCGGTGGTGAAGAGTTCCTCGGATCCGCCCAGCTTGGCGCCCCAGGAGATCTCCCGCCCGTAGCGGAACTGGCCCTGCCGGGCGATTTCGATGCGAGCCTCGCGGGTGTCCTCGCGGAACCTTGCGATACGGCCTGCTTCGGCGGCGGCCACCGCCGCAGCGTCCAGCTTCTCGGTGGTGGTCTCCAGCGGTGGCAACTCCCCGACGATCAGCACCTCGTCCCGGTCGACCGTCACGGCCGGGGTTCCGACGAACCAGCCACTTGGCAGCCGACCGGCGAACCAGCCGGCCGCATCAGCGGCGTCAGGGACGTCGGGCGCTCCGCCGCGACCGCGGCCCCGAGGTCCGAACGGTCGTCCCTGTTGGCCGAATCCGCCGCCGAAGCCCGGGCCGCGACCGCGCCCACCCTTGCCACCGCGCCCGCGGGGACCGTCGCCCTCGCCCTCGAACTCCGGTCCGAAGCCGGGCCCGCCGTGACCACTGAAGGGGGATCCACCTTGGTTGAAATGTGTCCTCATGTCTTGCTCTCTTTCTAGGATGCGTTGTTGATTACAACGTTACAGCGCTTACAACTGTTGCTCAAGTCGATTTGTTCCCGGGTGACCTGAGTAGTCCCGGACGGCGGGGCTCGGGGTCGCACTCATCAACTTCGGCTGCGCGCCGCAACCCGTCGACTCGCGCCCCACGCGCCCCAAAACGCGCACGTTGACGAGCGCCGGCGATGTTGATGAGCGCCACACGGGGGTTGGTCCAGCCCACCCCGCGACGGCAGCCGCGGGGGCCGTGACTCAGCGGGCGGCGAGGAGCCCGATGAGATCGCCGACCGCGGTGACCGGACGGTCGCAGACGAAACCACGACACACGTAGGCCGCCGGCGCTCCGTCGATCATCGTGCGGGAGGCCAACAGTGCGGAAGTGTCGGTCTCCCCCACCACGGTCACCGAGCCTCCGGGTGCATGGGCTCTGGCGGCGGCCGCCAGGGCATCGCGCCCCGGACCGGCAGGGCCGACGACCGCGATCTGCAAGGGGCCGGACGCGAACGCCTCCGCGGTGGCCAGGTGCCATCCGGCGGACCGCGGGACCCTCATCAACAGCGGCGCCACCGTGCCCATGGCCCGCTGCGCGGCGAGCAGATACCGAGACTCGCCGGTCAGAGCGCCGGCCGTCAGCAGCGCGTCGCTGATGGACGAGGCTCCGGACGGCGCTGCGCCGTCTCCAGGATCCCGTGGGCGCAGGAAGAGGTCGTCCGCGTCGTCCGCGGTGTCGTCGAAACCGCCGTCGGGTGTGGCGAATCGTTCCAGCACCAGATCGAGCAGGCCGAGCGCCTCAGCGAGCCAGTTCCGGTCGCCGTCGGCCTGGAACAGCGCCAGCAGGCCGGCAGCCAGGTCGGCATGATCGACCAGGACGGCCCGGCCCGGCCCGGCCGCCCCACCACGGGAGGACCGACGCCACCGCCCGTCCACCCGGTGGACGCGCAGCAGGTAGCGACCGGCAGCCGCGCCGGCGGCCACCCAGTCGGCACGGCCGACCAGTGCACCGGCCTGCGCCAGCGCCCGGATCGCCAGCCCGTTGCTGCGCATGACGACGATCTCGTCCCGGCCGGGCTGCTGGCGCGAACGGCGGGCGGTCAGCAGGCGCTGCCGCACCGAGTCGAACCAGGCGGCATCCGGCGGATCGGTTCGCAGGCGCAGCACCGCGCCGACGAGCGCAGGATCATGGTCGGGCTGGTCGAGCCCGAACAGCGCAGCGGCGTCCCGAGCGTCGGCTTCGCCGAGTACCTCCGCGAGCTGGGCGTCGGTCCACAGGTAGGTAGCCCCCTCCACTCCCGCGGTATCGGCGTCCAGCGAGGCGGCGAAGGGCCCGCCGGTCAGGCCGAGATCATCGATCAGAAACGCCGCGGTCTGTTCGACGACCCGGCGCGACAACACTGACCCGGTGAGCCGGGCATGATGCGCATACACGGCGAGCAGCAACGCATTGTCGTCCAGCATCTTCTCGAAATGGGGCACGTGCCAACGTGAATCGACGCTGTAGCGGGCGAACCCGCCGCCGAGCTGGTCGTAGATTCCGCCTCTGGCCATCCTTTCCAGGGTCAGCGTGACGGCGTCGAGGCAATCGGCATCACCGGTCCGCTCGAAGTGCCGGAGCAGAAATTCGCAGACCATCGACGGCGGAAACTTCGGGGCGCCGGCGAAACCACCGTTGACCTGATCGATCTGCCCGACCAGCGACTCGGCCGCCAGGGTCAGCTCATCGCCGTCCAGCGGACCGGGGTCTGTCACCCCGCCACCGGCGACGGCGCCGCCCAGATTGACCTCCGCCAGTGACTTCCTGATGCCGGCGGCAGCGGTGAGCACACTGTCCCTGTCATCCCGCCAGGCCGCAGTGATCGCGGTCAACACCTGACGGAATGACGGCGAATGCGACGACGGGACGGGCGGGTAGTAGGTGCCGGCGTAGAACGGCTCGGCAGCCGGCGTGAGGAAGCACGTCATCGGCCAGCCCCCGGACCCGGTGAGCGCCTGGGTAGCCGTCATGTAGACGGCGTCCACATCTGGCCGCTCCTCCCGATCGACCTTGATGGCGACGAAATCCCGGTTGAGCTGATCCGCTGTCTGCGGGTCCGAGAACGACTCCCTGGCCATCACATGGCACCAGTGGCAGGACGCGTACCCGACCGACAGCAGCACCGGGACATTCCGGCGGACCGCCTCGGCGAAGGCGTCATCGCCCCACTGCCACCAGTCGACCGGCTGCCCTGCGTGTTGCAGCAGGTATGTGGAGGCGGCGTCGGCCAACCGGGACCCGGTCAAGGACGGTGTCCGCGGCTAGGGCGTCGACGAAGACGGACCGGGATCGGTCCGCGCAGTCGGGTCGCCGGTCGTCGGCGGAGAGCTACGGTTTGCCCCTGCGTCCGCGGCGCCGATGGGCGCGGATACGGCCTCGAACGATTCCGGCACCTTCTTCAGATTCCGGTTCAGCGACTTGACGAGGAAGTACACGGCCACACACAGCAGCACGATCACCAACAGGCCGATCGGCGCCGCCTCGCCCCACTCCGGCCCCTTGCCGGTGGTCGGATCGACGTCAGACGGGCTGTTGCCGCCGTCGGCCAACAAACCCTGCACAGCGACAAGCACGTTCATGACACCACCCGTTCCCGCACGCCGGCGAAAAGGTCCGTCTCCGGCACCTGGGTATCGACCAGCGACCTGGCCAGTTCATAGTCATCGGTACCCCACACCGAGGCCTCGATGTCGTGCGGGACGGCAAACCAGTGCGAGTCGGGATCGATCTGCGTCTCGTGCGCCAGCAGCGCCAGATCACGTTTGCCGAAGAAGTCGGCCGCCTCGATTCTGGTGGTCGTGCGCAGACCCGGGTCAGGCCGGGGATTGTCGGAGAATCGCTTGATCCACTCGTCGAAGGGACCGTCACCGGTGCGCTCGCGGACCGCGTCGTTGATCGCCAGCATCCGCTCCTTGGAGAAGCCGACGTTGTAGTACAGCTTGAGCGGCTGCCACGGGTCACCGGTGCCGGGATAGGCATCCGGATCGCCGGCCGCCTCGAAGGCCGCCATCGACACCACATGGCAACGGATGTGGTCGGGATGCGGGTATCCGCCGTTCTCGTCGTAGGTCGTCATCACGTGGGGACGGAACGCGCGCACCACCCGCACCAGCGCCTCGACCTCGACCGTGATGTCCAGCGCGCCGAAGCTCCCTTCCGGGAGCTCCCAGGTGTCGGGCGAACCCTCGTGGTACCCGGAATCCTCGAACCCGAGCCAGGTGTGAGCGACGCCGAGAATCTCCGCCGCCCTTGCCATCTCGGTCAACCGGAGGGTCGGGATGTCCACCTGCTGATCGGCGAATTTGGGATTGAGGATGTCGCCGCGTTCTCCGCCGGTACAGGAGACGACCATCACGCCGACTCCGTCGTTGGCGTATTTGGCCAGGCTGGCCGCGCCTTTGCTGGACTCGTCGTCCGGATGTGCGTGCACCGCCATCAGGCGCAAGGCCGCCGCGGACGCGACCGCGGCCCGCAACTTCGCCGCCTCGACAAGAGCGGGGTAGGCGTCGTCGACACCCGGGTCCACGATCGGCGCCGCCGAGTGCACAGCGGGCACCTCCTCGGCCGCAACCTGGTCCACCGTATTCATCACACCTTCGCTCACAATGCCTTCAGTTCCTTCCCACCTGGTGTTTCACGCGCCCGTCGACCGATGTCGTCGACGTCGCCGTCCATTGTCACCCGCCGCGCCCCCGGCTCCGACTCGAAGGGCCCATGTGGGCCGGCCCGGCCCCGCCAGCGGCGTTCAGAGCCCTGGTCCGAAGAGTAAAACTGCCCCTTGTCGGTGGCGTCGTGTTAAACTAGGAAACCATTGCGACGGCCCCCAACCGGGGCCGTCTGGTGTTTCAGGAGCGAACGACGGGTGCGGCAACGGACTCGATCTCCGTCCGCGGGCAGTGAACCGGTGCCTTCGGGTGCCGTACCAGCGGGGATCGATTTCCTCACAGATTCGTGCAGGACGCATCCTGTGGGTCCAGTTCCATTCCTCCGGCTCCATCATCGTTTTTTCGGGCCTTTCTTATGCGTAGCAAGGAGTTGCCATGACCGGAACAGTCGCAACGTGGCTGACCCAGGAGGCGCACGACCGTCTCAAGCACGAGCTCGACGAGTTGGTGCTGCAGCGACCGGTCATCGCGGCGGAGATCAACGCCCGCCGCGAGGAGGGCGACCTCAAGGAGAACGGCGGCTATCACGCTGCCCGCGACGAGCAGGCCAAGCAGGAGGACCGGATCCGCAAAATCCAGGAACTGCTCCGCGAGGCGCAGGTCGGAGTCCGCCCCGCCGACGACGGGATCGTCGAGCCCGGCATGGTGGTCACGGTCGCCTACGACGGCGACGAGAGCGACCAGGAGACCTTCCTGCTCGGGTCCCGCGAGGAGGGTGCCCACGGTTCGCTGCAGGTCTACTCGCCGCAGTCACCGCTCGGCGCGGCCATCCGCGGCGCAGCCAAGGGTGAGTCACGCGAGTACCAGCTGCCCAACGGCAAGACCCAGAAGGTCAGCATCGTCGAGGCCAAGCCCTTCGGCGGCTGACGCCGGCCCGGTGGGTCAGCGGTGGTCGATCACCCGGTAGACCTCTGTCCTGAGCCGATCGAGAATCTCGTCCCGGTGCTCAGGGCCCCGGCATTCCAGCCGCAGATCCACCTCAACGTCGCCGAGGGCGAGGGAGCTGCCGAGGCGGGACTGCTCCACGTCGACCACCGATGCCCCGAGCTCGCCGACCAGCGCCAGCAGCCGGGCCAGCGAGCCGGGCCGGTCGGAGATCTCGATGCGCAGCGACAGGAAACGGCTGGCCGCCACCAATCCGTGTTGGGTGACGTGCAGCAATACCAGCGGGTCGATGTTGCCGCCCGACAAGATGGCGACCACCGGCGGCGCGAACTTCTCCGGGTGCGCCATGATCGCGGCGATGGCAGCGACGCCGGCCGGTTCGACCACGAGTTTGGCGCGCTCCAGGCAGAGCAGCATGGCCCGCGACAGCTGATCCTCCGACACCGTGACGATGTCGTCGACCAGGCCGCTGACGTGGCGGAACGTCAGGGCTGTCGGTTCGCCCACGGCGATACCATCGGCCAGGGTTGACATCTGCATCAGTCGGACCGGATGCCCGGCCACCAGCGAATCCGGCCAGGCTGCGGCCTGCTCGGCCTGTACGCCGATGATCCTGACCTCCGGTCTCCTGGCCTTGACGGCGGCGGCCACCCCGCTGATGAGTCCACCCCCGCCGGCCGCGACCACGATGGTCGCGACGTCCGGCACCTGCTCGAGGATCTCCAGCCCAACAGTGCCCTGCCCGCGCAGGATGTCCGGATGGTCGAAGGGGTGCACCAGCACAGCGCCGGTACGGTCGGCGAAGGCTCGTGCCTGGACCAGTGCCTCATCGAGCGTCTCACCGCGCAGGTGAACGGTGGCGCCATAGGCCCGGGTGGCGGTCAGCTTGGCAATGGAGGCCCCCACCGGCATGTACACGGTGGCTTCGCAGCCGAGCAGGGCCGCCGCCAGGGCAACGCCCTGGGCATGATTGCCCGCGCTGGCCGCCACCACCCCGTTGGCGCGCTCGGCATCGGTCAGTCGGGAGATCCTGGTGTAGGCGCCGCGGATCTTGAAGGAACCGGTGCGCTGCAGGTTCTCGCACTTGAGGTAGACCGGTCCGCCGACCAGCACATTGAGCGGGCGGGACGATTCCATCGGGGTGTAGCGGATGACACCTTTGAGCAGTTCGGCCGCCGCCTCGATCTCCTGGACGGTGATCAGATCCACCGTGCTCCGCGGGTGCAACGGAACGACGACTCCCGGGGCTTCACTCATACCGGCATCCTGCCAGGCGGGCCGCCGCTGCACCCGGCGACCATCGCACCGACCGGCAGCGCGGGCGATCAACCGCCGTGCGGCCAGTAGGAACCTGCCTCCAGCACCACGGCGGCGGCGCCGATCAGCCCGGCGTCGCCGCCCAGCAGCGCCGGCACGATCCGCGGGGAATGTGCGTAACCCAACCGCGCGTAACGGGCATAGGCGTCGGCGATAGGTCCGAACAGCAGCGAACCGGCGCCGGCCACGCCGCCTCCGATGACCACGACGTCCAGGTCGAGCAGGGTGACGGCGCCGGCAACGGCCAGCCCGATGGCCTCACCGGCCCGCCGGAAGGCGGCCAGCGCAGTCTGCTCTCCGTGACGGGCGGCGTCGGCCAGCGCCGCGGCATCAGGCGCTTGGCTGCCGTTCGCCCTGGCCCAGGCGGCGATGTTCGTGCCGCTGGCGATCGCCTCGAGGCAGCCGATTCCGCCGCAGACGCACCCAGGTCCGAACGGATCGACACTGACGTGCCCGATGTGACCGGCATTCCCGGTGGTCCCCGGCACTACCCTGCCATCGATGATGACGCCTCCACCGACGCCGGTCGACACCACCATGCCGAGCACGTTCCGGTGGCCGCGGGCGGCCCCGCGCCAGTGCTCGCCGACGGCGACGGCCACCGCATCGCCGAACATCCTGGGCCGCAGCCCGTAGCGTTCGGTCAGCCGATCGCGCAGCGGGAAACCTCGCCACGCCGGGATGTTCACCGGGGACACCGTGCCGGCGTCCCGATCCAGCGGCGCTGCGGTGGCCATTCCGATCCCCGGCAACGGCAGGCTCTGATGGGGCGCCAGCCCGGCCGACTGCAGCACCGCGTCCACCACGTCGGTGAGTGCGGTGAACAGCCTCTCCGGGTCGGTGCCCTGCGGGTTGCGGATCCGCCGGGACGAGATGATCTGGCCGGCTTCGCTGATCAACCCGGCGGCGAACTTGGTGCCGCCGACGTCGATGGCCAGAGCGCAGTTGGCAACATCCGGTGGGGCCGCGGGCGTCGGCTCAGTCAAGCGCGTCGGACAGATCGGTCAGCAGGTCGTCGATGTCCTCGATGCCCACCGACAACCTGATCAGATCGTCCGGCACCTCCAGCAGGGACCCTGCCACGCTCGCGTGGGTCATCAGCGCCGGATGCTCGATCAGCGATTCGACCCCGCCGAGCGACTCAGCGAGAGTGAAAAGCCTTGTTCTGGAGCAGATCTTGACCGCCTCCTCGCGACCGCCGACCACCCGGAAGGACACCATGCCGCCGTACCGCAGCATCTGGCCGGCCGCCACCTCATGTCCTTCATGGCTGTCCAGCCCCGGGTAGTAGACCCGGCCGACCCGTTGGTGGGACTGCAGGAGGTCGGCGACGGCCTCGGCGTTGTCGCAATGACGCTCCATCCGGACAGCCAGCGTCTTGAGCCCGCGCAGGGTCAGCCAGGCATCGAACGGCCCGGCGATCCCGCCCATGGACTTGGCGTGGAAACCGAACGACTCGCCCAGCTCGTCGTCGGCGGTGATCAGCGCACCGCCGATCACATCGGAGTGACCACCGATGTACTTGGTAGTGGAGTGCAGCACCACGTCTGCCCCCAGCACCAGCGGCTGCTGCAGATAGGGTGAGGCGAATGTGTTGTCCACCAGCAGTTTTGCCTGCGAGTCCTGGGCGATCTCGGCGAGGGCGTAGATGTCGGCGATGGACAGCAGCGGGTTGGTGGGGGTCTCGCACCAGATCATCCTGGTGTTGGGCCGGACCGCGGCGAGCACCGCGTCGACATCCGCGATCGGGACTGCGGAGTAGGTCAGACCCCATGGCACGCAGATCTTGTCGATGAGCCGGAAGGAACCGCCGTAGGCGTCGTTCGGGATGATCAGGTGGTCTCCTGGGCGGAGCATCGCCCTGATCGCGGTGTCGGCCGCGGCCATGCCCGAGGCGAACGCATGGGCATGCCGTCCCCGCTCGACGCTCGCCAGCGCCATCTCAAGAGCCGTCCGCGTCGGGTTCCCGGCACGGGAGTAGTCATACCCGGCACGGGTTTCGCCGACGACGTCCTGAGCGAAGGTGGAGGTCTGGTAGATCGGCACCACCACCGCACCAGTGGTGGGGTCGGGTTCCTGGCCGGCATGGATGGCACGGGTGGAGAAGCCGTCGTTTGCGGGGTGCGTCATGCCCATCAGGCTATGCGCCGAGTTGGTGCCCGGCGCATCGAAACCGGCCGCAGGACGGACCGATCGTGGCGGGGCCGAACCCCGGTCTATCTGGGGCGGTAGACGGCCGTCGTTGGGAAGGCCGGAGCGGCAACGCCAGTCTTGGCAACCCACCGACCGGTGGCCGGTAGGGCGGCCAGCACCAGGACGGCGGCACCACCCCAGTACAGCGCCCACTGCGGCACCGGCGATGCCGGAGTACCCCAGCCGAAGGTGTAACGGGCGACCGCAGTGGTGGCGATGGAGACCAGTGCTCCGAAGATCAGCGCACCGCGGCCCCGGCGGAACACCAGCAGCAGACCGCCGAGCACCATCAACAGCACCGCCGCCGCCCAGCCGGCCGCCGGGATCAGCTCCGCCGCCGGCAGCGGACTTCCGGCCCGGCCCGTGTCGATCAGCCCGGCAATGTGCCGAAAGGACCACTGTCCCAACATCCAGCAGGTGATCCCCGCGACGGTCACCGTGAGCCCGGCCCCCATGGCGGCCGGCAGATCGTCCTGCTTCGCCGATTCGTATGGTGCCGGTAGATAACTCACGACCGCACTCCCGTCCTGGCCGTATCGGCAGTATCCGTGCCGGCTCGAACGCTACGCCATCACCGGCCCGTCAGCGGGCCAGGAAGTTGAGCAGATCTGCCCTGGTCAGCACGCCGGCCGGTTTGCCATCGTCGACCACCATCACCGCATCGGACAGTTCCAGCGCGGACCGGACTGCGGGAATCTCCTCGCCGGAACCGACCAGCGGGAAGGCCGTGGCCATGTGGCCTGACACCGCATCGGCCAGCGACGCCCGTCCGGTGAACAGATCCTCCAGCAGCGCTCGTTCGGACACCGAACCCACCACCTCGCCGGCCATCACCGGCGGCTCGGCCGAAACCACCGGCATCTGCGAGACGCCGTATTCGTGCATGATCTCGACGGCGTCGCGGATCGTCTCATTCGGGTGGGTGTGCACCATGGACGGCAGCTCACCGCTCTTGCGCCGCAACACATCTCCAACGGTGATGTGACCGTCCTTCGACAGGAACCCGTAGGAGGCCATCCAGTCGTCGTTGAAGATCTTCGACAGGTAGCCGCGGCCGCCGTCGGGCAGCAGTACGACCACCACGTCGTCCTTGGTCAGTTTCTGGGAGATACGGAGCGCTGCGGCCACCGCCATGCCGCACGAGCCGCCGACCAGCAGACCCTCCTCGCGGGCCAGCCGCCGCGTGATGGAGAAGGAATCGGCGTCGGATACCGCCACGATTTCGTCGACGACCGTCGGGTCGTAGGCGCTCGGCCAGAAATCCTCGCCCACTCCCTCCACCAGGTACGGACGGCCGGTGCCGCCGGAGTACACCGAACCCTCCGGGTCGGCGCCGATCACCTGGACAGCCCCACCGGACACGTCCTTGAGATACCGCCCGGTGCCGGAGATGGTGCCGCCCGTCCCGACGCCGGCAACGAAGTGGGTGACTCTGCCATCGGTGTCCGCCCAGACTTCCGGTCCGGTCGACTCGTAGTGGCTGGCCGGATTCGCTGGATTGGCGTACTGGTTGGGTTTCCAGGCGTTGGGCGTCTGGGTGACCAACCTGTCGGACACCGAGTAGTAACTGTTCGGGTCGTCCGGGGCCACCGCGGTCGGGCAGACGACCACCTGGGCGCCGTAAGCCCGCAGGACGTTCCGCTTGTCCTCGCTGACCTTGTCGGGGCAGACGAAGATGCACTGATATCCGCGCTGCTGGGCGACCAGGGCGAGCCCCACACCGGTATTGCCGCTGGTCGGCTCCACGATGGTGCCGCCAGGTCGGAGCTCACCGGATTGCTCTGCCTGGGTGATCATCTTGAGGGCGATCCGGTCTTTGACCGACCCGCCCGGATTGACGTATTCGATCTTGGCGAGCACCAACGGCTGGAGACCGGCGGTCAGGTGGTTGAGGCGGACCATCGGGGTCCCACCGACCAGGTCGATCACTGACTGGGCATAGCGCACGGAAGATCTCCTTATAGGGACTGAACTGTGTGGTCGCTGATCTGTCGGCGCCGGTGAGGACGCCTTGCTGGGTACCGGCGGATGAGGCGCGGCCGGGTGGATCGAGGGTGGCACCCGACGGGTTCGGGTTCGGCCGCTGGTCCGGGGAATGCGCAGCCAGCGTGGAAGCGTTGCCACCTGGTATCAGGCTATCGGTCGGGAACGCGCCGTTCGTGCCGCCCGCTGGATACCCGGAGCAGGTGGAGGCAGAAGATGGATCAGGTGATCGGCCGGCCGCAAGGCCCGGGCACCCCGGCCGCTTCGACCAGAGCCGCCATCACCGCGGCGGCCGGGATCGGGATTTTCGCCGGACTGGCCGGGGCAGCGGTGGCGGCTCTGCTCACACAGGCAAGAGCCACCGTCCGAGTCATCGAGGACGCGGCCGTAGAAGCAGCAGTCGCAGACGGACTGATCCCGCCGGACCAGTACCTGGATTCTGCTGCGATCGCCCGACTTCCGGTCCCGATGGCTGACGGCCTGTACCTGCCGGAGGGTTCCCCGCCGGCGGACACTCCGGTGCCGGTCTCGCTCCGGCCGCTGGTGCTGGCCATGCTGGGCGATTCGACCGCCGTCGGCTACGGGACGAGGAGTGCTGACGAACTGCCGGGTGTGGTGTTGGCGAAGGCTCTCGCCGCCTCGCTCGGCAGGCCTATTCGTCTTCGTACGCACGGTCTGAGCGGCTGCGGCGCGGCCGACCTGCCTCGGCAGATCGCCGAGATGCTTTCCGGTGCTGTCGACCTGGCCGTAATTCTGGTGGGGGCCAACGACATCCGGGACAAGGTCCCGCCCGGACGGTCCGCCGAACATCTCGGGAATGCGGTGGCCGTGCTCCGCTCCCAGCTCATCCCGGTGGTGGTCGGCACGTGCCCGGATTTCGGTGTCATCGAACCCATCCCGCAACCCCTGCGCTCGGTGCTGCATACCTGGTCGCGGTTGCTGGCGACCCTGCAGGAGCGGGCGGTGCTGGCCGAAGGCGGCCGGTCGGTTGCCATCGGCCGGTTGGTGAGCCCCGAGTTTGCTCATCGCCCGGAGATGTTCGCCGGTGACCGCTTCCACCCCTCGGCGGCCGGCTACGCGCGGGCCGTCGCGGCGCTGTTGCCGGCCGCACTGGAGGACATGCGAGCAGTGATCGCCGCTGAGAACGGTGCGATCGTCGGCTGAGTCCGGGCTAGCGCCGAGTGATACCCAGGCTCCGGGCAAGGTCGACCAGCAGTTCTTCGACCGTGTCACGTCCGACGCCGGACCGCAGCGCATCGGCCACCAGCACCTGAAGTTGATCCACGATGGCATGGACACCCACATCCGGGACCGGCGGTCGCCGCGATCCGTCGTTCTCCGAGGCCAGTCCGGCCAATCTGCCCAACGCCGCCCTGGCGAGTTCGATCCTGGATCCGTGTGCCCAGGACGAGACGCTCCAGGCCCGTAGCCGCCGAAAGACATCGACGGCCTGCGGGCCTGGCTCGGACGGAAGGTCAGTTGTTACGGAGATAACCGAGCAGTCGCAGGATCTCCAGGTACAGCCAGACCATCGTCACCATCAGGCTGAACGCGAAGTACCACGCTGTGTTCGCCGGAGCGCCCGCCTTGATGGCCCGATCGATCTGGTCGAAGTCGAGCAGGAAGCTCAACGCCGCAATGACGATGATCACCAGCGAGATGATGATCGACATGGTGCCGCCGTCGCGCAGGTGGGTCTGAACGCCGAAAGCACTTGCGATCAGATTGAAGACCACCAGCACCAGCACACCGATCATCGCGCCGATCAGCATCTTGGTGAACTTGGGCGTGACCCGGATGGCACCGGTCTTGTAGACGATCAGCATGCCGGCGAACACACCGAGTGTTCCGACGAGGGCCTGAAGGCCGATTCCCTCGTACCCCTTGATGGATTCGAAGGCGCCGGTGATCGCGCCGAGCAGAATGCCTTCGGCGACCGAGTAGGCCAGAATCAGCGCGGGGTTGGTCGATTGCTTGAAGATGATGACCAGCGACAGGATCAGCCCGACGATCAACGCCGGAATGGCCAGCACCCAGGTGGAGCTGAAAGCAATGGTGAGCACTGCGGCCGCGACACCGACACCCAGCACGGTGGCTGTCTTGGCGACCACGTCGTCAATGGTCAGAAAGCGTTCGCGGGCGGGCGCGCCGGTCGATGGCTGCGCATACATCTGCTGCAGGTAAGCCGCGCTGGCAGCCTGGCCCTGTTGGGCGCCGGGCGCCTTCGTCAGGTTACGGAAGGCCGGGTTGGTGCTCTGCACGATCCACTCCTCACGACAGAAAGAACTCTGGCCGCTGATGATGCGGTCACTGCGTACAACGCCAGATATGGGCGTGAAGTTCCCATTGCCCTGGCAGCGCCGAGCCCCACCTGGACTTCGACAGTGCCCCCGGCGGGATTCGAACCCGCACTGCACCGATTTTAAGTCGGTCGCCTCTGCCGGTTGGGCTACGGGGGCCGGTGCTGCTGGCTCGGCCAGAATCTCGCTCGCCGAGAATCTCGCCCGGCAAGACTATGACCCCGACCGGGCCGCTCCGGGAACCCCCTGTGGGTAGGTGAATCGGTGGTCCGCCCCGGCCCCCGACGGTCCGGGGCGGACCACCCGCTAGGCGGCTACGGCGCGGCAGGACAACAGCCGTTTGGCGATGCCGAGGGTGCCGATCGTGTAGACGCAGACGCTGTTGACACCCTTACGGCCGGACACCACTGCGGAGAACCCGTGGTTGCCGGTGACATGAAAGACCCGGTTCACATCGGCGCGCGGCACATTGGCCGGCACGGTGTGCGGAACACCGTTCACCACGACCAGCATGTTGACCGAGGCCGCGGCGGAATTCGGGTCGAATCCCCAGCCGGACACGCTGACTCTCCCGGCGGAACCGGATTCGCGGTCGATGACCCCGACCGGAGCGGCAATGGCGACCGCCGCGCAGCCCATCGCCCGCTTGGTCGTTGCCTTGACGCCGACCGCATACACGCACAGCACATGTCTTCCGGTGCCGACCCAGATCGCCGTGTTGTAGCGGTGGCTGCCGGAGACCTTGAAGACAGCGTCGACATCGGCCGACGGGCGGTTGGCCGGCACCCGGTAGGTGGCGCGACCGTCGACGACGACCACGACGGAAACGGAGCGACCGGGTGCGGTGTTGTCGTACACCCAGCCCGCGACGACGGCCCGTCCGGCCGTCGACGGCGTCACCCTGTTCCATGCCTTCAGTGCGGCCGGCACCTTCACCGTGCGGCAACCAGCTGAGGCATTGTGGGCGGCGCTGGAACCCAGTGCGGTCACGCAGACCCGGAAGGAGCCCGCCGGGGCCGGGATGGAGGCGGCGAACCCGTGGGCACCGGCCAGATGCATGATCCGATTGACGTCCGGTCGCGCAGAGGCGGCCCTGACCACGGTGACCGCATTGTTCACGGTGATGCGAACGGACGTGGTGCGGCCCGCTGAGGCCAGGTCAGCGGCCCAGCCGACGACCGACAGGTGAACCCCGTCACTGGTCAGTTCCAGAGAGTCGAAGAACCCGACCGTGTGCTCCGCGACCACGCGCGCCGCGACGAGAGCGGGCCCGCCGGAACCACCGACCGGAAGACCGACGATCTGGGCGCAGGTCCATGGGGTCCAGCCGCGCTGCTGCCAGAGCTTATAGGCGAGGGCGTCCTGGGTGGCCGGGCTGGCGTTGCTCGGCAGGCCGGTGCCCCCGACACTCGCCCACGTTCCGAGGTCGAATTGATACGCACCGTAATAGCCGTTACCGGTGTTCGTGGCGTAGTTACCACCTGATTCGCAGGTACGCAACTTGAGCCAATCACCTGCGGACGGCAGGGCACTTGCCGACCCAATAGTTCCGAAGAGGACACCGATACCGACAACAGCGGAGATGATCACCCCGAGCGTTCTATTGCGTGTGCGTCTGGCCCGAATTCGGGACCGCTCGACGCCGCGAGACTCGGTCGGTGACTGTTCATGCACGTGCATCAAGATGGCTCTCTCTCAGGTCGCTTCTTGCAGTTCAGACCCCCTAGGGGTGGACAGTGCAGTGTCACGGCCGGCCGGACCGCTTCGCGTACGTTACCCGATCGAGATAGAAAAGTTGCTATCTCGAGGCAAGAATTTTTTCCAGGCCGTCACGACGAGTTTGTAATTCGAGATGATTCCGGGACCCGGCGCACGGATTGGACCGTCAAATGGATCTCCGGCACCGGCGGTCGGCCGATCAATTCGGGCCGAGGCCGTCCGCCATTACTTGGGCGAGATAACTCGCCGCTGACCCGTCGCATATCTGCTCACCTGCATATTCGATGGGCACGCGGCGGGGTCAGGCCAGGGACAGCGCGAGACCATCCAGGATGTCGTGCTCGGAGACGGTGATCTCGTGCACGAAATGCGGTCCGACCCGCTTGGCCACCAGCGACACCAGTGTCGACAGGATCAGAGCCCCGGCCCCGATGACGTCCACCCGGCCGGGATGCATGTAGCCGAGGGCGGCTCGATGAGCCCTGGTTGCCTTGAGCAGCATCTCGGTCACCTCGTGTACCCGACGCGACGGGATCCTCGACAGATGAATGCGCTCCGGGTCATAGGTGGGCAGTCGCAGCGCTGCTGCGGCGACGGTGGTCGCGGTTCCGGAGACCGGTACGAGCCGGCGCACCGACCGGATCGGCAGTCGGTCGAGCCCGGATCCCAGAACCGATCTGGCCCAGCCGGCGGCCTGCTCGCGTTCTGCGACGGTCGGCGGGTCGCCGCGCAGCAGTCGTTCGGTGAGCCTTACACAGCCGATGTCGAGACTGAGCTGACCGGCGATCTCGATGCGACCTCCGACGACGGACCCGACCACCATCTCGGTCGAGCCACCCCCGATGTCGACGACCAGGAAAGGGCCGGTGGCCGGGTCAAGATCACCCACAGCGCCCCGGAACGACAGTGCTGCCTCCTCCTCCCCCGAGATGACCTCGGGATCCTGGCCGAGCGTCGACCGCACCATGGCGACGAACTCCCCCCGATTCGCCGCATCGCGGGTCGCCGAGGTTGCCGCCATCCTGACCTGCACGGCCCCTTCCGCCCGGAGTATCGCCGTGTAGTCGGACAGCGCACTCCAGGTGCGGTCGATGGCCGCCCCCGACAACCTGCCGGTCGCGTCGACCCCCTCACCCAGCCGCACCACCCGCATCTCCCGGTGCACGTCGCTCAGCCGGGCGGTGCCATCCCGGACGGACAGGTCCGCGACCAGCAGTCGGATCGAGTTCGTGCCGCAGTCGATTGCGGCGACTCGTCGAGTCGGCTCGTCGCGACCGCCATGCTCTCCCACTCGATGCTCTCCCACTCGATGCTCACCCACTACACGCTCACCCACTACACGCTCAACCCCGCTCGTGGTGGTCTTGCTGGTCCATCTGGCCGACCCCGGTCGCCCGGTAGAACCGGTCGATATGGGCCGCGACCAAGGCCGCAGCCCGGTCGGCTCGTCCGTCACCGACAGCTTCCAGCATGCCCGCGTGTTCGCTGCGCAGCAGGGTGACCATGCCCGGCCAGTCGGTCAGCCCCGCCACCGCCGCGACCACGTAACCCTCGATCCCCGCCCGCATGGCCGACATGATCGCCGAGACCACCGCGTTGCCCGCCAGGGCCACCAGCGCGACATGGAAGCGAGTGTCCAGTGCCAGGAACTCGGATGGCGACAGGCTCGGTGCGTCCATGGCGCCCAGCAGCGCGCGGCTTGCTGTCAGATCCAGCGGACCGGTGCGCTGCCGGCCCGCGGCCTCCCGCAGTGCCCACGATTCGATCAACATCCTGGTCCGCACGATATCGGCGACAGGCAGGTGACGACTGGTCAAATGCCAGCGCAGGGCCGCCCCGATCGGAGCGGCCGGGTCGGCGATCAGGATCGCGCCCGCTTCGGGGCCCGAGCCGGCAGCCGTCCTGATCAGGCCCATTGCCTCCAGCACCCGGATCGCCTCGCGCACGCTCTGTCTGGACACCTGATAACGCTGCGCCAGCACACGTTCACCTGGCAGTCGGCCGCCGATCTCCAGTCGACCGGCCGCCAGATCCGCCTCAATGCGGGACAGCACGATCTGATAGCTGCGGGTGGCCATCGAAAATGCCTCCGATGCGGCTGGTCAGTGTGGTCAGACCACCGTAATCTAGTGTGGTCTGACCACATCGGCGCAACCCGACTCGTGCCACCCGATCACCCTTCCGGAGCCGTCCCATGCGCATCGCCCTCGTCGCCACCTGTCTGGCCGACGCACTGTTCCCCGGTGTGGTGATCGCTACCACCCGACTGCTGGAGCGATTGGGTCATCAGGTCGTCTTCCCGGCAGCCCAGACCTGCTGCGGCCAGATGCACATCAACACCGGGTATCTCAACGAAGCGGTACCGGTGGTCCGGCACCACGTCGACGTCTTCGACTCCGCCGAGTTCGACGTGGCCGTGGCACCGTCGGGGTCCTGCGTCGGCTCGGTGCGGCACCAGCATGCGATGGTGGCACGGCGAGCCGGCGATGCCGACCTGGAGAAGCGGGCGAAAGCGCTGGCCGGGCGGACGTTCGAGCTCTCCGAGTTGTTGGTCGACGTGCTGGGCGTCACCGATGTCGGGGCCTACTTCCCGCACCGGGTGACCTATCACCCGACCTGCCATTCACTGCGCATGCTCAGGGTCGGCGACAAGCCGCTGGCCCTGCTGCGCAATGTCGGCGGTATCGATCTGGTCGAACTCCCGAACGCAGATCAGTGCTGCGGGTTCGGCGGGACCTTCGCCATCAAGAACCCGGAGGTGTCCACCGCGATGCTGGCCGACAAGATGTCCGACGTGCTGGCCACGAAGGCCGAAGTGTGCTCGGCCGGTGACAGTTCCTGCCTGATGCACATCGGCGGCGGTCTGAGCCGGCTCCGAACCGGCGTCCGGACAGTCCATCTCGCGGAAATCCTGGCGGCGACCCGGGACGACCGGACGGTCGCCACCATATCGGCCACCGAAGCCACCGGAGCCCGCTCATGACAACCTTTCTCGGAGTTCCGATGAGGCGCCGCCCCGCCGAGCCGGAAAGCCCACTCCGAGGTACCGAGACTTTCCCGGTCGGCGCCAGGCGAGCCGTCGCCGACACCCGACTCCGGCGCAACCTCGGCCGGGCGACGGCCACCATCCGGGCCAAGCGAGCAGCCATGGTCGCCGAGGTCGACGACTGGGAGGCTCTGCGCGACAGCGCTTCTGCGATCAAAGCCGATGTGATGGCCCGGCTGCCGGAGCTGCTCGAACAGCTCGAGGCCGCAGTCACCGCCCGCGGCGGCACGGTGCATTGGGCATCGGATGCGTTGGAGGCCAACCAGATCGTCACCCGGCTGGTCAAGAGCACCGGCGCCGACGAAGTGGTCAAGGTGAAATCGATGGCCACCCAGGAGATCGGCCTGAACGAGTATCTCGAGGAAAACGGGATCGCCGCCATCGAAACCGATCTCGCAGAATTGATCGTCCAGCTCGGTCACGACAAGCCATCACACATTCTGGTGCCGGCCATCCATCGCGGCCGGGCTGAGATCCGCGAGATCTTTCTCGCCGAGATGGCAGATGCACCAAAGGATCTGACTGACGAGCCGCGAATGCTGGCGATGGCGGCGCGGGCCCACCTGCGACGGAAGTTCCTGTCGGCGAAAGTGGCCATCTCCGGCGCGAACTTCGGAATCGCCGAGTCCGGCACCCTCGCCGTGGTGGAATCGGAGGGCAACGGGCGAATGTGCCTCACCCTCCCGGAGACGCTCATCACGGTCATGGGCATCGAGAAGATACTGCCTGCTTTCACCGATCTCGAGGTCTTCCTGCAGTTGCTGCCCCGGTCGTCGACCGGGGAGCGGATGAACCCCTACACGTCGTTGTGGACCGGGGTCACCCCCGGCGACGGGCCGTCGGAATTCCACCTCGTCCTGCTCGACAACGGCCGCACCAACGCCCTGGCCGACGAGTTGGGACGGACGGCGCTGCACTGCATTCGCTGCTCGGCCTGTCTCAACGTCTGCCCGGTCTACGAGAGGGCAGGTGGGCACGCCTACGGCTCCGTCTACCCGGGACCGATCGGCGCGGTACTGACCCCGCAACTGACCGGAATGACCGGACACCACGATGTGAATTCGACGCTGCCGTACGCGTCCACCCTCTGCGGCGCGTGCTTCGATGCCTGCCCGGTGAAGATCGACATCCCGACGATGCTGGTGGAACTGCGCGGACGGGCGGTCGACGCGGACCGCGGCCACGGTCTGCCCGGCGGCTGGGCGGCCGCCATGAAGGCTGCGTCCTGGGTGATGTCGAGCGAGAAGCGTTTTGCCGCCGCCGAAACCGCGAGCAAAGCCGGCCGGCTGGCGGCCGGCAGCAAAGGCCGGATCAGCTCGCTCCCCTACCCGTTGTCGGCCTGGTCAACCAGCCGGGACCTGCCGGCCCCACCACGGCAGACGTTCCGGGAGTGGTGGCGTGACGAACACGTGGCCCCGCCCGCCGATACTGCGGGGACCACCGTCGGGGAATCGTCATGAACGGCCGCGAGGCCATGCTGGCCCGGATCCGCACGGCCGTCGCTGCCGGCGCCGCCTCGGTCCCCAGCCCGCCCATCCCCCGCGCGTACGACCGGGCCGGCACCCATCAGCCCGGTTCCGACCACGTGCTGCAGCTGTTGATCGACCGGCTGCTGGACTACAGGGCCGAGGTCACCGTGGTGGCGGCTGCCGACATGGCGCAGGCGGTCGACACCGCGCTGGGCGCGGCCGGCTCGGTGGTCGTCCCGGCCGGCTTGGACTCCGCCGCCCGCGCGGGCTGCGAGGTTGGCGGTCGTACCGTGTCGGTCGACGGTCACCCGCACCTGCTGACCTCGGCCGAGCTCGACGCCACCGACGCCGTTGTCACCGGTGCGACGGTGGCCATCGCGGTCACCGGAACGATCGTGCTCAGCGGTCGCGAGGACGAGGGGCGCCGTGCGATCAGCCTGGTCCCCGACCTGCTGGTGGTGGTGCTGCCGTTGGACCGGATCGTGGAGACGGTGCCCGACGGGCTGCATCGGCTGCAGCCGACAGCACCACTGACGATGATCTCCGGCCCGTCGGCCACCAGCGACATCGAGTTGTCGCGCGTCGAAGGGGTACACGGTCCGCGCACCTTGCGGGTGGTGATAGTCCGCTGACGCTGCCGTCGTCCTCGGTCAAAGTCGGTCTCGCCGACGCTTGGAGGTCGCGCTCGCGAACCTCGCGGTTTTGTGACTGGCGTGACGGGAGTCAACCCGATGAGGCGCGCGGTGGAAGTTGATAAGCGCACAGCGGGCGGCTCAGCTCGGCGTGGTGTCCGGGATCAGTTCCACCTCACTGAACCTGGCTAACAGACCGGCGCCCAACAGGGCGAGCAGTAACCCGGTCATCGCCACCGCAACGAATCCAGAGCGGATGGTGTCACCGAGAAGACCCAGCCCGACGGCCGACGGGACGATCGTCTCGGTGCCCAGAACCAGGGCGGTCACGGTGGTGACGGCGACCCGCTGCAGCGCCAGGGCGAACAGCAACATGCCCAGCACGCCGCCGGCCGCGATCGCCCACACCGCCGGCGAACCGATGAGATGCCACCAGGGATCAGGAATGCGCAACGTCCGGGCGGCGATCGCGGTGATGGAAAATCCGAGCCCGGCGGCGACGCCTAGCAGCACGGCCGCGGCGGACCGTTCCAGTCGCAGCCCGGCAGCACCGATCACACCGACCGGCACCGCGGCGACCAGCATCACCCAGTACCACCCGGTGCCCAGCACCACGTCCTTCTCCGTCCCGGCACTTGCGGCCAGCAGGATCAGTCCGACCCCGAGTCCCGAGAGTGCGAGCCACTCGTTGCGGCCAAGCCTGGCCCCCATCATCGCGGCGATGGCCGCGGTGACGCCGACGCTCCCGGCAACGATCGCCTGCACCACGAACAACGGCTGATTCAGTTGCAGCGCGACGACCGAGGCCACGAACCCGATCCCGTCGAGGCTGACCCCGATCAGGTAGGGAAGCTGCCCGAACATGCGGATCAGAAATCGAGGATCCAAGCCGGCGCTGGTGGCAGTGCGCTTGGCCGAGACCGCCTGCAGAACCGAGGCGCTGCCGTAGCAGACAGCGGCCAGCACAGCGCAGAGCAGGCCGATCAGCATGGGCGCCGAAGTCACAACCGGGAGCAGGGGGGATCGCCGCGGAAGAACTCGCCGAGACGATCCACCGACTCGTCCCCCAGCGGGTTCACCCCGCGGCCGACGGCCAGCGAGTGCGCGACCAGGACATGCAGGCACTTCACCCGGTCGGGCATGCCGCCGGCGGTGACCTCGATCCCCAGATCGCCCAGCTCGTTCCGGCCGGCCAGGTAGCTCTCGTGTGCCAACAGGTAGCGGTGCGCGAGCTCCGGGTCCTGCTCGAGACGGTCGGACATCTCCCGCATCACCCCAGAAGACTCCATCCGGCTGACCGCCGCGTTGAGTTCCTTGCAGCACAGGTAGTACATGGTCGGGAACGGGGTACCGTCCTCCAGCCGAGGCGAGGTGAGGACGACCGCCGGAACGTCGTGCGCGCACCGGTAGGCCACCGCCAGGATGCCCCTCGGCGGTCGGCCGAGTTCCCTGGCGAAGTCCGCCCGGTCCGTCTCGGTGACCTCCTGCAAATGGATTGCTCGTCCGAAAAGGGTTGGTTCGCCGGTCACCTCGCGGCCTTGCCGGTCGGCGGAGCGGTCGCCGTCGGATCGGACAGGGTATCCCACAGGCTCGAGTACCACGGCGTCAACACCTCGGGGGCTGCAGGTGGGGCCGTCTTGGCAGGTGGCAACGGCGGGGCGTGAACCTCGTACACCGTATCGCCGGGTTGGACGTATTGCAGCCGGCGCTTGGCCTCGGACCGGATGTAGGCCGGGTCGGCGAGAGCCGCCTTCTGCTGGTCCAGGACGGCCAGTTCGGCGTGCATCTGCTGCTCTTTGGTCAGCGCAGCGCTGAGCGATGCGCGCGCAGCGATGTAGCCCCGCAGCGGCACAGCCAATGCGAGGGCGACGGCACAGAAGACGAGGCCGAGGACGGCGACCTGTTTCGCCAGTTGGGACTTGGTCCGCGGCACCTGCGGCTGGCTGGGCCCGCGCGCGACGATCCGGCCGATGCGCCGGCCGCTGCCGGTGGCCGCGGCCGAGGGTGCCGTGCCAGGGCGAGTACCTGCCGGGCGGGACGTGCCGCCCCTGCCGGTCCTCGGCGAGCCAGTTCGCAGCGACCCGGACCTGGCCGGCGCGGGTTTCGGTGCGGCCGGCGACTCCGCCGCGCTGACGTCGTCACCCGCATCGGATGAGGACGCCGGAGGCTTCGGACCCGGCGTCTCGACTACCGGATCACCGGGGGTGGACCGATCGGCGTTACGTCCTGACCTGGCCGACCCGAGCCCGCGGCCGGCCCGCGGCCCAGCGCCGGACCTGGCCGGCCCGGTGCTGCGCCTGCGTCGGCGTGGCGCGCTGTCCATCGACTGCTACCTGTGCCCCTCTGTCTGTTCTGGGTCTGACTTGTCCGGGTCAGTCCGGGCTTGGACCGTCAGGCCTTGAAGCGCGGGAAGGCGAGATCACCGAGGTAGCGTGCGGCATCACCCAGGTTGTCCTCGATGCGCAGCAGCTGGTTGTACTTGGCGACCCGCTCGGACCGCGCAGGGGCACCCGTCTTGATCTGCCCACACCCGGTGGCGACCGCCAGATCGGCGATGGTCGTGTCCTCGGTCTCACCCGAGCGGTGGCTCATCATGCAGCGGTAGCCGGCCGACTGCGCGAGCGTGACAGCGTCCAGTGTTTCGGACAGCGTGCCGATCTGGTTGACCTTCACCAACAGGGCGTTGGCCGCCCCGCGCGCGATGCCCTCCTCGATACGGTCCGGGTTGGTGACGAAAAGGTCGTCACCAACGATCTGGATCTTGCTGCCCATCTCCGCGGTCATCGCGATCCAGCCATCCCAGTCATCCTCGGACAGCGGGTCCTCGATGGAGACGATCGGGTAGTTCGCGACCAGTTCCGCGTAGTACTTGATCAGATCTGCCGAGGACTTCTGGGCACCCTCGAAGGTGTAGGAGCCCTCGGAGTAGAACTCGGTGGCGGCGACGTCCATGGCGAACGCGACGTCGCTGCCGACCGCGAAACCGGCCTTGGTGACGGCTTCGGTGATGAGGTCCAGCGCGGCTCGGTTGGAGGCAAGTGACGGAGCGAAACCGCCCTCGTCGCCGAGACCGGTGGAAAGCCCCTTGCTCTTCAGCACCGACTTCAGTGAGTGGTAGACCTCGGCCCCCCAGCGCAGGGCCTCCCGGAAGGTCGGCGCGCCGATCGGGGCGATCATGAATTCCTGCACATCCACCGCGGTGTCGGCGTGGGCTCCGCCGTTCACGATGTTCATCATCGGCACCGGCAGAATGTGCGCATTGGGGCCCCCGACGTAACGGAAGAGCTCCAGCTCGGCCGACTCGGCTGCCGCCTTCGCAACGGCGAGGGAGACCCCCAGGATCGCGTTGGCGCCGATCCGGCTCTTGTCAGGCGTGCCGTCGAGGTCGATCAGCTTCTGGTCGATCAGCCGCTGCTCGGTGGCGTCGAAGCCGACCAGCTCCGGTCCGATCTCGTCGAGCACTGCCTCGACTGCCTTCTGGACGCCCTTGCCGAGGTATCGCGCAGAATCACCGTCGCGGAGTTCGACCGCTTCGTGCTCCCCGGTCGATGCACCGGAAGGTACCGCAGCACGGGCCAACGACCCGTCCTCCAGTGCGACCTCCACTTCGATGGTGGGGTTTCCTCGCGAATCGAGGATCTCGCGGGCTCCGATGAGTTCGATGGCCGCCACGGGCACATCCCTTCACTAGCGGGTCAGGGTGCCCGGCTCGATGGTGGGGAACCACGCCGTTGAGCGTCCACCGCCGACCGGGCGGATTGCAGAGCCACATCGCTCCGGTGCTCAGCCTATCGGCGCAGCAGCGCCGACCGGCACCTGACTCGCCCGGTTGCCGGAGCCACCCGCAAGTGGGCGATAGGTCGTTGGCCCGCACATCCATGCCCAGCATCACAATGATGGGTATGAACAGGTCCCTGACCCCGAGCAAGCCGCGCCATCACCCGGTCGTCACCGCGCAGCTGGAGCGTCGCGCCGGCGACATCCAGCTCAGAGTGGCGGACAAGATCACCGCGTTCGCCGGGTCGATGGTGTTCGTCTACCTGCACATCGTGGTGTTCGCCGGCTGGATGTTGTTCGTCGAGAAGTCACCCTGGCCGACGCTGACCCTGGTGGTCTCGCTGGAGGCGATCTTCCTGTCCACCTTCGTGATGATCGGCCAGAACAGGGCGAGCGCCTTCCAACAGCACAAGGCCGACCACGATTTCGTCGAGCAGGAACTGGAACTCAAGACCAACACCGACCTCACCCGGCAGATCCATGTGCTGACCACCGAACTGCACAACCGGCTGCTCAACGCATCGAACGTCGCCGGTTCCGGGGGCTAGGGGCCGATGGCCCGAAGCCTGGGAAGTACCTCGGTTCCGTAGAGCTCCAGGAACCTCGCCTGATCGGGGCCAGGAGCATGGAAAACCAGATGCCGAAAGCCCAGATCGATGTAGTGACGGATCTTCTCGACATGCTCCTGCGGGTCGGTGGAGACTATCCAGCGCGACGCCGCCTGCTCAATCGGCAGATCGTCGGCCAGGTTCTGCATCTCGATCGGGTCCTCCACGCCCATCTTCTGCTCCGGCGTCAGAGCCAGCGCTCCCCAGTACTTGGTGTCCGCCATCGCCTTGGCGCGGTCGTGGTCGAAGGACACCTTCATCTCGATCAGCAGATCCAGATCCGGCAGGGTCCGGCCGACCTTGCCGGCGCCCTCGGCCAGCGCAGGCAACAGGGTGTCCCGGTACAGCGTGTCAGCTTTGCCCGAGGTGGTGATGAACCCGTCGGCGATCCGCCCGGCCAACCTGGTCGCTGCCGGACCGGACGCACCGATGTAGATCGGCACCGGAACCTCGGGCTTGTCGTAGATCGTCGCCTTGTCGGTCGAGTAGTAGGTGCCCTCGAAGGTGACCCGGTCCTCCCGCCACAACTGCTGGATCAGCAGCACCGCTTCTTTCATTCGGGCAAACCGTTCCTTCCCATCGGGCCAGGTCAAACCGAGAGGCACCTCGTTGAGGGACTCACCGGAGCCGACCCCGAGAATCACCCGCCCGGGAAAGAGCACACCAAGGGTGGCGAATGCCTGGGCGATGACCGCCGGGTGATACCGGAACGTCGGGGTGAGCACGCTGGTGCCAAGGACGATCCGCTCGGTCTTCGCCCCGAGAGCTCCGAGCCACGGCAGAGCAGCCGGCGCGTGACCTCCGTCGTGGCGCCACGGCTGCAGATGGTCGGACACGAAAACCGAATCGAACCCGGCCTGCTCGGCCAGCACCCCGAAGTCGAGCAACTCCCTCGGACCGAACTGCTCCGCGGATGCCTTGTAGCCCAAACGCAACGACATGGTTTCTGCTCCTTATCCCCGACTGTGCTTGTCGGGTCGGTTCTCATTCTGACCGGTGGGGTTGAGGTCCTGCCACCCGGTCGGCGGGACAGCCGGCCTCACCCGGCCAGCAGGGTCGAAACCGTCACCGGTGCCAGAGCTCTGGCGCGGAGATCGTCCAGAACGGATGGCAGGGCATCGACAGTGCTCTGGTGGCCAAGGTGCATGCTGACGATCGACCCCTTGGTGGCGGCCTTCAGGTACGACCGCACGGCATCGCCGCCGGGGTCGGTGTAGTCCATCGAGTCGAGGTTGTAGGACAGACACACCCGGTAGCCGGCCGCGCCGGCCACCGTCCGGACCTGATCGGTCGCATGCTGAGCCTGCGACTGCCGAAAATAGGTTCCGGGTGAGCCGGTCAGTTTCCTCAGCACATCCCTGCACCTGACTATCTCGCTGGTGATCTCGTCGGCGGGCAGGGAGTTGATGTCAAGGTGTGAGTAGGTGTGGTTACCGAGTTCGTGACCGCCGGCCAGGATCGCCGCGGCCATTTCCGGATTCTGCTCGAGCCAGCTGCCGATCGCCATCACTGTGATCTTGGCGCGGCTGTCCTTGGCGATCTGCAGGATGGCCCTGGCCAGGCTCGGGTCGCCGGCTCCGTGGAAGGTGAGAGCGACCGCGGGGCTGGTCGTCGGGCCGTTCATGATCTCCACCGCCGGCCCGGTGGACGGGGCACTGGTTCGGGCGGGTCGAGTCACTGAGGTGTTTATCGCCGGCGAGTCGGTCGTCGCCGTCGAGGTCGTCGCCGTGGTGGTGGTCGCGGTACGGGTGGTCGTTGCAGGTCTGGTCTCCGCGGAGGTACCGGGCGTCGCCCGATGCGCGGGACTCCCGCCGGGCCGCGTGGTGTCGATCGCGGTGGATGCCGGCGGACGTGACGATGTGGTCAGTGCCTTGACCGCTCTGGTGCAGCCGGCTACTCCAGCCAGTACAGCGACGCCGGCAACCAGGATCGCCCGTCGGGAGGGCATCGATGACATCGGCCCAGCTTATGCAGGCGCCGTCAGCTCAGCGCGCCGCGGACCACCGCCGCAACCCGATCGGCCTCGATCAGGAACCCGTCGTGGCCATGGTCGGAGTGCATGGTGATGAGCGGCCGGGCGGCCGGGGCCGTCGCAATCAGAGCGCCTTCGACCGGGGTGTACAGACGGTCGGAGTCGACGACAGCCACCGTCAACTCCGCTCGGATGAGCCGCAGGGCAGCATCCACACCTCCCCGGTCTCGGCCCAGGTCGTGCGAGTTCATCGCCTCGGTCAGGATCAGGTAGGAATTGGGGTCGAACCGCCGACCCAGCTTCTCCCCGTGATACCGCAGATACGACTCGACGGCGAACTCCGGGACCTGCCCATCGTCATCCCTGCCCGGCTGGGTGCCGCGCCCGAATCTGGTGTCGAGTTCGCGCCCGGACCGGTAGGTGGTGTGGGCTATCTGCCTGGCCACCGACATCCCGTCCAGGGGCGGCTCGGCATCGTAGTAGTCGCCACCGGCGAACCGCGGGTCCATCCTGATCGCGGCGAGTTGCGGTGCCGCCCAGGCGATCTGGTCAGCGGACGCGGCCGCCGTGGTGGCGATCGCCACTACCGCGCGCACCCGGTCGGGGTACATCACCCCCCACTCCAGCGCCCGCATCCCGCCCATCGAACCGCCGACGACCGCCGCGAACTGACGGACGCCCAGCCGATCGGCCAGAGCGGCCTCTGCGGCCACCTGGTCCCGGATGGTCAGCCGCGGAAACCTCGAGCCGTAGCGCCTGCCGTCGGGGGCCGGCGACGACGGTCCGGTGCTGCCCCGGCAGCCACCGAGCACATTGGCGGCGATGACGAAGTACCGGTCGTCGTCCAGCGGCGCCCCCCGGCCGATCAGACCGTCCCACCAGCCGGGTGTCGGATGGTCGGGGCCGACCGGGCCGACCACGTGCGAATCCCCGGTCAACGCATGCAGGACCAGCACCGCGTTGTCGCCGGCCTTGTTGAGCCTGCCCCACGACTCGTAGCAGATCGTCACGGCCGGGAGCAGCAGGCCCGATTCCAGCACCAGGTCGCCGATGTCGACGAATCGGCGACCACCCGGACGGGCAGCAGGGACGCCGGAACGGTCGCCGGGCGGGCCGTCAGGCTTCGCGGCTGCGCCGGTTCCTGGCGTCACGATTCTGAGTGTCACGGGGTCCTTGGGGTCAGCGCATCAGGACTTCGAGGCGCGGAAGCCTGCCTCCAGATCGGCCAGGATGTCGTCGATGTTCTCGGTGCCGATCGCCAGCCGGATCAGGCCGGGCGTCACACCGGTCGTCAACTGCTCGGCCGGTGACAACTGCCCGTGGGTGGTCGACGCCGGGTGGATGACCAACGAGCGCACGTCACCGATGTTCGCCAGATTGGTGAACAGTTCCAGCGCATCGGTGAACTTCTGGCCCGCCTCGACGCCACCCTTGATGTCGAAGGCGACGATCGGGCCGCCGCCCCGGGGCGAGTACTTCTGCTGGTTGGCCTTCCACGGACTGGACGCCAGCGACGGGTAGGACACCGATTCCACCTCGTCGCGCCCTTCCAGGAATTGCGCGACCTTCGTCGCGTTCTCGACGTGCCGATCCATCCGCAGGCTCAGCGTCTCGATCCCCTGGGCGAGCAGGAACGAGTTGAACGGGGAAATCGCCGGTCCCATGTCGCGCAGGGCCTGCAGCCGGGTTTTGAAGATGAACGAGACATTGGCCTTGAACAGACCCTCCGGGCCGAGGTCCCGCCCCCAGACCAGGTTGTTGTAGCTCGGGTCCGGGGTGTTGAAGTTCGCGAACTTGGCCGGATCTGCCGTCCAGTCGAAGTTGCCGGAGTCGACGATGACGCCGCCGATCGCCGTGCCGTGGCCGCCGAGGTACTTCGTTGCGGAGTGGACCACGATGTCGACACCGTGCTCGAACGGCCGGATGAGATACGGCGTCGGGACGGTGTTGTCCACCATCAGCGGGACCCCGTTCTCGTGGGCCACTGCGGCCACGGCCTCGAAGTCCAGCACGTCGAGCTGCGGGTTGGAGATCGACTCGGCGTAGAACAGCTTCGTGTTCGGCTTGACTGCGGCCCGCCACGACTCGGCATCGTCGGGGTCGGCGACGAAGTCGACGGTGATGCCGTACTTCGGCAGCGTGTAGTGCAGCAGGTTGTAGGTGCCGCCGTACAGGCGCGGCGAGGAGACGATGTGGTCGCCGGCCTCCGCGATGGTCAGAATCGCCAGCGTCTCGGCCGCCTGCCCCGAGGCGACCAGCAACGCACCGACGCCGCCCTCCAGCGACGCGAGACGGTCCTCCACCACGGCGGTGGTGGGATTCATGATGCGGGTGTAGATGTTGCCGAGTTCTTCCAGCGCGAACAGTTTCCGGCCGTGCTCCGACGAGTCGAACGCGAACGACGTCGTCTGGTAGATCGGCAGCGCCCGCGCCTTGGTGGTGGGATCCGGCGTCTGGCCGGCATGGATCTGGCGGGTCTCGAAGGACCAGTTGGGGCTCATCTTTGTGCTCCTTGCAAGGCTGGCATGGACGGATGGCTGAAGGGTGGGACAGTCGGATTGCGCGAGAAGACCAGGAATCCTGGGCGCGCTCTCCCGTTCGACGTCGAATGGGGCTCGCCCGCTGGCGGGCCCGCGCTTGCGATTCACCTGGGTGAATCGCCGGGTCATCACCCGGGGCACCCCACCGCGAGTGGAGGGTTGCCGCCCAGCAAGCCGGCGCTTGTCGCTGGGACTCATGACCTGGCGACGAGTGTAGCGGCCCGGCTGCTCATGCACCTGCCGAATGAAGGATCCGACGCCGGGCATCCGCCGAAGGATCCGACGCCGGGCATCCGCGGCCCGGCGGCGCCGATCGACTCCCGGGCCTTGCGGCGGGCTGAACAGACGTTTAGCATATTGACCATGCGTTCAACACCGTCGGGAAACCTTCTCCGCGCGGACGAGGACCTGACCACGAGCGCCCGGATCAGGGACGCCGCGATCGTGATGATCGGCCGGACGGGGTTCACCGCTGCCACCGTGCGGGCCATCGCCACCGAGGTGGGCGTGTCGCCGGGATTGCTGCTGCACCACTTCGGATCCAAGGACGGTCTGCGGCGGGCCTGCGATGAGTACGTCCTGGGCTGGTATGCCGCCAAGGTCCGGCAGCTCACCGCCGACGACTCCCCCGCCAACGTCATCGGTATGAGCGACAGCGCACCGGAGATGCTGCCGCTGGCGGCCTACATTCGCCGTTCGATGACCGACGGTGGTCCATTCGCCCGACGGGTGTTCGACGCGCTGGTGGCCGACACCGAAACCTATCTACGGCGGTCGGTGGGCTCGGGCCGGGTCAGGGCCACCGGGGACGAACACGGCCGCGCCGTGCTCATGGTGGTGATCAGTCTTGGTGCGCAGTTGCTCGCCGAATATCTGGCGCCTCCGGGCACCCCGGCCGACGACCTGGTTCCGGCCGCATCCGCGCAGCTGATGCTGCCCGGCCTGGAGCTCTACACCTACGGGCTGTTCACCGATGCCCAGTATCTGGACGCTTACCGCCAACATCTGACGGCCCAGCCACTCGGCTCACGCAAGGAGACCCGGACACCATGACACCAGCCGCCGCTGCTATCGACGTCAAGGGACTGAGTAAATCCTTCGGATCTACCACCGCCCTCGACGGACTCGACCTGAGCGTCGCCACCGGAGAGGTCCACGGTTTTCTAGGACCGAACGGCTCCGGCAAGTCGACGACGATCCGGGTGTTGCTGGGCCTGCTGCGGGCCGATGCCGGACAGGTCCGGTTGCTCGGCGGCGACCCGTGGCGCGATGCCGTCAGCCTGCACCGCCGGCTGGCCTACGTGCCGGGAGACGTCAGCCTGTGGCCGACCCTGACCGGCGGCGAGGTGATCAGCCTGATGGGCCGCCTGAGAGGCGGACTCGACACCAGGAGGCGAGACGATCTGATCAACCGGTTCGAACTGGACCCGCGCAAGAAGGCAAGGACCTACTCCAAAGGCAACCGGCAGAAGGTCGCGATCATTGCGGCGCTGGCCTCGCCGGTGGAACTGTTGATTCTGGACGAACCGACCAGTGGCCTCGATCCACTGATGGAGTCTGTTTTCGCGGATTGCATCCGGACCGAGCGCGAACACGGCCGGACGGTGTTGCTGTCCAGTCACATCCTGTCGGAGGTGGAACAACTCTGCGATCGGGTCAGCATCATCCGGGCCGGTGCGCGGGTCGAGTCCGGAACGCTGGCCCAGCTACGGCATCTGACCCGGACCAGTATCAATGCCGAAGTTGCCGTACTACCGGCGGCGCTGGCCGGAACGCCCGGCGTACACGATCTTGTCGTCGAGGGCAGCAGGGTCAGGTTCGACGTCGACGACGCCAAGCTCGACAGCGCTCTGGCCGTCCTGATGGCGGCGGGCATCCGGACGCTGAGCGCGAGCCCGCCCACCTTGGAAGAGCTGTTCCTGCGCCACTACGGCGGCACTGAATCGGGGGCCGAGACCGGGTCGTCGAGCACGCCGATGACCACCACGAACCGATGACCACCATCTCGCGAACCGCCGGGCGACAGCGTCTCGCCGGGCTGAGCACCGTGCTCCGGTTGGATCTGCGTCGCGAGCGCATCCCGCTGACCGTCTGGGTGCTGTCGCTGACCGGCACCGTTGTTTCCTCCGTTGCCGCGATCGCCGGGCTCTACCCGACAGAGCTGGATCGCGTGCACCTGGCCGCGTCGATTGCGGCCAACCCGTCGTTCCTGGCACTGACCGGTCCGGTGACGGCCACCTCGGTCGGCGGTGTCACCGCCTGGCGGGTCGGCGTCATCGGCGGGCTCGCAGTAGGACTGATGTCGATTTTCACGGTGGTGCGGCGGACGAGGGCGGACGAGGAATCCGGACGGGCGGAGTTGCTGGCGTCCGGCGTCATGGGCCGGGACACGCCGCTGACGGCGGCGCTGCTGCTGGCCTGGGCGGCGTCGATCATCATCGGCCTGCTCGGCGCGCTGGGAGCGATCGGCAACGGGCAGCCGGTAGCCGGTTCGCTCGCCATGGGAGCCGCGCTGGCCGGTCCCGGATTGGTCTTCGCGGCGGTCGCCGCGGTGTGCTCGCAGATCTTCGACAGTGCGCGCACCGCAACCGGAACCGCCGGCACGGTGCTGGCGGCGGCGTTCGCGCTGCGGGCCGCGGGTGATCTGTGGTCCGGCGGCGGGTCGCTGACTTGGCTCAGCCCGCTCGGCTGGCCGGAGAAGGTGCAGGCGTTCGGCGGCAACCGTTGGCCGGTGCTGCTGCTCTTCGTGGCGGCCACCACTGCCGTCACCGCGGCCGCTGTGGTGCTGTTGCACCGCCGGGACGTCGGACTCGGCCTCTTCGCAGCCCGCCTGGGGTCGGCGGACAACCCTCGCCTCGGCAGCTGTCTGGCGCTGGCCGTTCGGTTGCACCGAGGGTCGTGGATCGGCTGGGCGGCCGGCTTCGCCGGTCTCGGACTGCTCACCGGCTCGCTGGCCACCACTGCCGGCAGTCTGTTGAGTGACAATCCCCGGATTCAGCAGCTGATGCAGGACCTGGGCGGGCCCGGCACCCTGGCCGGCGAACTGCTGGCCGCGATGGGCGCCATCGGCGCGCTGGTCGCCGGCGCCTATGCCGTGTCGGCGGCACTGAGGGCTCGGACGGAGGAGAGCGCCGGCCGCGCCGAGTCGGTGTTGTCAACTGCGGTGTCCCGGCGCCGATGGCTCGGCGGGCACCTGCTGTTCAGCCTGCTCGGCTCGGCGATGCTGCTGCTGATCGCGGGGGTGTGCTCCGGGCTGGTGTACGGCTCGGCCATCGGCGATCTGGCGAATGGCCTGGGTACCGGGCTGGCCGCCATGACGGTGCAGATTCCGGCGGTGCTGGTCACGGGGGCAGTCACCGCACTGTTGATCGGCGCTCTGCCACGGCTGGCATCGGCGGCCTGGGCGGTGTTGGGCGGGTCGGTCCTGCTGGGCCAACTGGGCCCGTTGCTGCAGCTGCCGCAGGCGGTGATGGACCTGTCGCCCTATACCCACGTCCCCGCGCTGCCCACCTCGCACGTCGAGTGGACACCGATGATCGTGCTGGTGCTGATCGCGGCGGTCGCCACCGCACTGGGCGTCGCCGCTTTCCAGCGGCGCGACGTCGGGTGAACTTCTAGAGGGCCGGCGACCCCTCGTCGGCGGCCGCGAGGCGACCCGCGAAGTCCTTTGCCACCGCCCTGAGCTCGGACTCCGGGTCGTGGCCGGCAACACCGGCGGCATAGGCGATCCGGAAGATCTGCTCGGCGGGCGAGTCGCCGGACGGCAGGTCGATGTCAACACCGGAACGGGCAGCCCGTGACCCGAGCTTCGCCGCCAGCGCCACCGCCGGCTGGCCCAGCGCGACGCCGGCGACCACAGAGGACCTTCCGTGCTCGCCCCTTTTCAGCTCGTCCCAGCGAACCTCCTGGTCGGCGGCGCTCCGGATCGGTTCGGCTGCGGCAAAGACATGCGGATGCCGTCTGACCAGCTTGTCGACCAGCGCGGAGGCAACGTCGTCGATGTCGAAACCACCGTCATCGATGCCCCGCTCGGCGGCGATGCGCGAATGGAACAGCACCTGGAGCAGCACGTCGCCCAGTTCCTCGCGGATTGCCGCATTGTCTTCGTCCTCGATCGCCTGCAGCAGCTCGTAGCACTCCTCCACGAGATACCTACGGAGCGAATCGTGAGTCTGCTCGGCATCCCACGGGCAGCCGCCGGCCGAACGCAGCCGGTCCATCACCAGCACGGCCTGCAGCACCGCCGACCCGGGGCCGGCGGCCGCATCCGAGATGGCTGAAGTCGGTGAACTCACAGGCCGTCGTTGCCGGGCACGACCCGCACGCTCGCCGGGTCCCATACCCCGTAGCGCGGGTTGACCGAAATCCCGGCGCTGTCCTGATACTGCGCTACCAGCAGCGCACCGAGGTCGAATACGTCCGGCAGACCGGAGGCCGAGCTGAACAGCGCCTGGGTGAGCAATGTCTTCGAGGCCGCGCGCCCGGTGATGCGCAGAACGAGATAGGCGTCTGCGTTCGGCAGGATCAATACCTGTCCCGAAGAAGGCTGGTACAGGCCGAAGGCACCCAGTGTCGGCGTCTGTACCAGCGTGTAGGCCTTCGTGGCCACCCCGTTCGCGCCGGCGGCCTTCACGTCGCCGTCCATGGTGGCCGGATCCGCCAGATACTTCGACCGCAGGGCGACCGCCTGGTCACGGGTGGCCGCCGGCACGCCCTCCGCAGTGACCGACACGTTGCCCACCTCAGCGCCGGTCGCCGGCAGGCCGGCCACCAGCGCCTGAAGGGCCACCACGTCGTGCACCAGGCCCTCCTGGTCTGCGTTCGGCAGATTCAGCGAGGCCGCGAGGTCAGAATTCTGGCCCTGCGCCTTGATCTGTGCGGTCGCCTCGGTCAACTGCGCTCTGCTGATGACGATGCCCTTGGCCGCCACCGCCCTGGCGATCAACGCATGGCGCACCAGATAGGTGATCTGGGCACGGTTGTAGCTCGCCGCCTGGCTGTCGGTGACCGGCGTGGTCAGGTGCTGGGCGATGAACGCCGCCGTGTCGTGCTGAACGGCCGCTTCGGACACATTGGCGCCATCCACCAGGAGGGCGGATCCGGCCGTCATCTGACAGCTGGACACCGCACCGGCGGCCAGGGCCAGAGCCGCCGCGAGACCGACCAATCGGCTGCGTCGCATTCGGGTACGGCCGATCCGGGCTTGCGTCCGCGAGATCAGGGCCAAGGTGGATCCCTCCGAATGTCGATCACCGTCGATCTGCGGCTGTCACTGCTCCGCGCCTGTCACTTCCATTGACAGACTGCCACATTCCGTTGCACCGCCGGGCAGCATGGCGCCCCGGGCGAGTCCGCGGATCGTCAGTAGGCGCCGGCCGAGGACAGCACGGCCTTCGCTGTCTTCCACAGGATCACCAGATCCGAGGTCAGCGACCAGTTCTCGACGTAGTAGGTGTCGAGGCGGACGGTGTCCTCCCAGTTCAGGGTTGACCGGCCGGAGACCTGCCACAATCCGGTCATGCCGGGTCGGACCAGGAGCCGGAGCCTGGCCTCACCGTGATAGGTGGCCACCTCATCCATCAGAGGAGGCCGGGGACCGACCAGGCTCATGTCGCCCTTGACCACGTTCAACAGCTGGGGTAGCTCATCGATGCTGAAGCGACGGATGAAACGGCCGATACCGGTGACCCGAGGGTCTTTCCGCATCTTGAACAGCGTGCTGTTGCCGGCATCCTGGCGTTGCTCCTTCAGTTCCGCCAGGCGCGCCTCCGCATCCACCACCATCGACCGGAATTTCACCATTCGGAAAGTCCTGCCGTTCAAGCCGACTCGTTCCTGACGGAAGAAGACCGGCCCGGGGCTGGACAACTTGACCGCTGCCATCAGCCCGAGGAAGAACGGGGAGATCAGGACCAACAGCACAGCGCTGCCGATCGAATCGAAGGATCTCTTGACGATCCGGTTTGCCCCACGGTAAGTCGGCCGATCGACATGGATCAACGGCAGCCCGGCAACAGGTTTGGTGTGCACGCGCGGGCCGGCGATGTTGGTCAGGGCTGGCGCCAGGACCAATTGGATGTCGGTCTTCTCCAGCTGCCAGCTCAGTCGGCGGACCGCGGCCGGACCGAATGCCGCCGTCGAGGTCACCGCGACGGTGTCGGCGCCGAATCTCAGTGCGGTGGCCGCGACGTCTTCCAGCCCACCCAGCACCTCGACGCCGTCGACGAGACGCCGCCCACTCTCTGGATCCACCGGCAGATCGAGGGCGATGGAGTTCGGTTGGACGCACACCCCGAGCACGCCGTAACCGGCCAGTGGCGCCCGCTTCAGGTCGACCAGCAGTTCCTTCACGGTGCGCAGATTCCCCACCACCAGGACCCGCGAGACGAAATCGCCGTTCCGGCGGTGCGCATGCAGCCATCGGCGCCAGGTGAAACGCGAGAGCAGCAGGGCCAGCAGGCCGGCCGGCAGTGTGACCAGGACGTAGGCACGCGGAAGGTGCAGGTCGAAGACGTACGAGCAGATCGCGACCATTCCGAACAGAGCGAACGACGTCCGGGCGACCCGCTTGTATTCCTCGGGACCGTGGCCGACCACTTCGGGGTCCTTGGTGCCACCCCAATGCAGCGCCACCATCCAGGCGACGGCCAGGAAAACGGTCAGCGCGATGAAGGGCAGGGAGTCGGGGTCACGGGAGACACGAGTGCTCAAAGCGCCCATGTGCACCATGTGAGCCCCGACCGCGGCCCAGGCCACACTGACCACGTCGCCGATGAACAACCGCGACGCATAGCGGGCAGCCCATGTCCTCTGGGGTCGCCCGGCAGCAGCGACCCCGGTGTCGGCATCGACGGAGCGGCGCAGCGAGACAGCTGTCGGCCACGACGGTGCTGCTCCGTCCGCCCCCATCCGGTGGTCGGGAACCGCTTCCCCCGAGGTGACGACGCTCAGGTCGGCCTCACGGTGCAGGGCGACGTCGCGGCCGTCGGTCGGCGGGTGGGCGGACGTTCTGGTCGTCACGAGACGGGTCACTTTCGGCTGTGGGGAACGGGGCACGCGGCGCCGGGGCGCTCGGGGCGGAAGGTCAAGACCCGGTGGCTGAGCGGGGATCCGTTCCGGAAAGCGACTTCAGGGCGCGCCGAAGCACGGTGCTGGAGGTGTGCACGGTGTACGGGAAATAGACCACTTCGACTCCTACGGACTCGAAGTCGCGCTCGAGTTTTGCACCCTTGGGGGTGCCCCGCCAGTCATCGCCCTTGAAGAGGTGGGTGAACCGGAGATCGTGCCACGAGTCGAGCTTCTCCGGTGTCAGTTCGGCGTAGACCTCGTCGACGAACCGGATGTTGCTGACGATCTCCATGCGTTCGCCAAGCGGTATCACCGGCCGGTGCCCTTTGCCCAGCTCACACATCTCGTCCGAGACGACCCCGACCACGAGGTAGTCACATTCCGATTTAGCGTGACGAAGAATGTTCAGGTGTCCGACGTGGAACAGGTCATACGCGCCGGGTGCGTATCCGATTCGAACTGCCAACTCAACTCCCCAGGATCCTCGACAAGAGACGGTGCCCGATGTAGGCAGCCATGCCCTCCACGCTGTCAGCCCCGACAACTGACAGCACCCGTCGGATATATCCAAGACTAGTCGATGGGTGCGTCAAAGCGGATGGTGATTCACTCCATCGAGATCCAAGTGGGACTGTTTCGATACAGGCTGTGCTATCGGAACTACCCGCAGTGCCCGCATTCGGAATCGATTGTTTTCGACTGCTCTGCGAGGGACGATCGTCCAACCGTTTGCCGGAGGGAGGTCCTGCCAGATGCGGCACCGCCGCTTCCACGTCCTGATGGTCTGCACCGCAAATCAGTGCCGTTCGCCGATGGCCGAACAGATGCTCACCGTGACGTTGGAAAGGCTCAGGCTCGATGACAATTGGTGGGTTTCCTCAGCCGGTGTGAATGCAGTTGACGGCAGGCCGGCTCACCCGCTGACCCGGAGGGTGATGAACGAACGCGGGACATCGCTGGAGAGCTGGACATCGTGCCGGTTGACCGCCGATGCCGTCGATGATGCCGACCTCATTCTCACAGCCGAAGCCGATCACCGGCGACAAGTCGTCACAATGGCGCCGCGGGCGGTGAACCGCACCTTCCCGCTCCTTCAATTCGCCGCGCTGGCGCAGCTCACCCCGCCGGTGCACGCACTGAGGTCGCGGGCGGGGCCGGAATTGGTCGCGGCGATATCCCAGGCACGTGACCACCTCCAAACCCAGCGGGGCGGCGCCTACGACCTCGCCGATCCAGTAGGTCGCCGTATCGGAGCGTTCCGCCTCTGCGCCGATCGAACAGCAGAGGCGATCTCGACAATCCTTGCGCCACTGCGGATCGGCTAGGAATCGGCGTTAGTTCTTCCCAGGCGAGAGCGGAGACCCGTTGTCCTTCACCAGCAGGGCGGACGCCGCCGGCCCCGCAGGGCGGTGCAGGCCGACACGACGGCCGAGCGCCAGCATGTTCTGCGGCCCGCTCGCGCGGGCCGGGCCGACCGCCGATTCTGCCGGCTGGAGTCGCTCGTGCGGTAGCTCGGCGTCCTCGGGCCGGGGGCCCGGTGAGTCATGCCCGTCGACGCCGGCGAGCCCGAAGGATGCATCGGCCTCGGGGGCCGTGGCTTTGGCCAGCGGACCTCGAGCCGGGTCGTCCTCGTAGTAGCCGTAGCCGTCGTAGTTGGCCCGGCCGTCCAGGCCTTTGCGCGGGACCATGTTGAGCACGCAGCCCAGCACTCTGGCATCGACCGCCTCCAGGGAGTTGAGTGCCATCGCCACCTGGTTCCTGGTGGTCTTCCCCTGACGGATGACCAGCAGCACGCCATCGGTGTAGGCCGCAGCAACCGCAGCATCTGTCACCGGCAACAATGGCGGTGTATCGATGATGATCACCTCGAACTGCCTGCGCAGAGTTTCCATCACGGCCGCCATGCCCCGGCTGCCCAGGAGTTCGGACGGGTTCGGCGGAATGGTGCCGCTGGGCAGCACCATCAGGCCTCGTGAGCCCCATGGCTGCAGCACGTCCTGCAGATCGACCTGACCGGCCAGGACGTTGGACAGGCCAACAGCCCGCTCCAGGCCCAGATAGTCCGCCACCCGCGGCCGCCGGAGGTCACCTTCCAGCAACAGGACCTTCTTGCCCGATTCGGTGAAGACGATCGCGAGATTGACGGCGCTGGTCGACTTCCCTTCACCGGCGACGGAGGAGGTGACCATCACCACCTGGACAGGCGAGTCGACGTCCGAGAACTGCAGGTTGGTACGCAGCTGGCGGAAGGACTCGGCTCTGATGGATCTGGCCGCGCCCTCGATCACCAGCGGAGCCTTCTTCGCAGACGGCTCGTACGGGATGGCCCCCAGCGTCGGTCGCCCGGTCTGGGCTCTCATCGCGTCGGTATTGCGGAGGGTGTTGTCCAGTAGTTCGCGAACAGCGGCGCCGAGCAGACCAAGGATCAGACCACCGGCAATACCCAGCCCGATCGTCAACTTCTTCCGTGGCGAAACGGCATTCGGATTCAGGTTGGGTCCGGAGGTGACGTCCAGGACCAGCGCAGAACCCGGGGTGACCGTGGTACCGCCGAGTTTGTCGACCACCGGGCCGAATTCGGTGGAGATCGCGTCGGCGATCTCGAAACTGCGGGCCGGGGAGGTATCGGTCACCACTGCGGTCAGCAGGACCGTGTTCAGGTCAACGCTTCCGGTGATCTCAGCGGCGACGGCGCCATTCGTCATCGGCAGCTTTTTCTTGGCGATGATCGCCCGCGCCAGAGAATCACTGTCGAGCAACTTGACCAACGAATTCACCCGCGCCTGCGCGTACTGATCGGACTGCAGAGCGGATCCATTGGCGGGCAGGGAGGTCGAAACGAAGAATGTGACGGAGCTCTGGTACGCCGGGGGCGTCCGGTAGGTGATGAACGCGGAGATTCCGCCACCGAGGAGGGTCACCAGCAGGACCAGCCACCAGCCCTTACGGATCGCTCGAAGATAGCCCCGCAGATCCATACCTGTCCGTCCCAAGTCGTTGATGACCATCTGAAGAACCCATCCCGGACCTGCGACCGGGTCGCTACCCGCTCAGGTCGTACTCCCCGTCGCCTAACACCACAGTCTGCCATATAGCTGCGATGACTCTTTTGGGCGAATCGCACGCGTGTTGCCCGTCCGACCAGTTCAGGCGGGGGTCTCCGCGTGGCGCGCTCGACGAGACCGTTTCAGCCTCAGCATGGGCCGTTCGACCAGAACCCAGCTCGCGAGTGCGACCGGCACGGTGCACAGGAATCCCACCAGGCCGAACAGCACCGGGGTCAGATGCCCCAGGCCGCCGATGACGAGGGTCTGCTGCACCGGAAAGCCATAGATGTACATCCCGTAGGAGATGTCCCGATCCTTCAATTGCCACGACGGACGCCGAATCATCCCGCCGGCGAAGATCACCAGGTATGCCAGGGACGGCCCAGCCAGCATTCGGTAATCCGGCAGGAATGCAGATATGCCGATGAGCAGCACGCTGGTCCCGGCGAACCACCGGTTGGCCGGGATATGACGTCCGAACAGGGCCAGCACTGTTCCGCACAGAAACATGAAACCCAGTCGCGAGCCGTACGCCAGGTAGAAATTGCGCGGTGCGATACCAAGGGCCAGCAACACGACCGCGGACCACGCGACCACAAAGATCGTCAGCACCGCCATTGGCCGGCGGAGCAGCGACAGCAGACCCAGCAATGCCAGGCCGATATAGGCCATTCCCTCCCATCGGAGCGTCCACAGCGACCCGTTCCACGCTGCCGGATATGGCACGCCTGTTGGAGTCCCGGCCACATCGTAGAACTTGATGACCAACAGCGAATTGTCCGTGACGTAGCGGAACGCCGAGTGCTCACCGGTGAAGAGCGAGGCCGGGCTGCTCCCGCGCAGGGCACTGGTGAGTGGGGCGACCACGAACCCGACGACCACCAGGCACACCCAGAAGGCCGGCACGATGCGTAGGACGCGGTTTCGGATGTACGGCAGGAGTCTGGGCTTGTGCAGCCAACTCCCGGTCAGCAGGTAGCCACTGATGACGAAGAATCCGTCGACCGCCACGTCGCCGGCTATCTGCGCGCCGTGCGAGAACGGAAACGCACGGCCGGTCAATGGGAAGGCATGCCAGAAGATGACGCTGCTGGCCAGCACGAGCCGGACCAGGTTGAGTCCGTTGGACCGATGGTCTACCAACTCGTCGATCGATATCTTCGGCGCCCGCATGCGGGTCTGGCTGGTCAACGACGAGCCAGGTTGGTCGCAACGAATGCCGTGCCCAGAGCCACCATCAGCGTGGGCGCCGACCCGTAGAGCGGGCTGAACAACAGATTCCACAGTGCCCAGCAGCTCAGGAAGATCACGAGCGCGCTGCCGGTCCGCTGGGACACGGTCAGCGAGATGCTTCGAATCAGCAGGAAGGCGATCACCCCGCAGAGCAGGATGCCGGCCAGACCGTAGCTGGCCCACATATCTCCGATCACCGAATGGAGCTCGAAATGACCACCCAGCATGAAGATCTCGACGTATCCGTTGTTAGGGTCGTAGTTGATGGCCGCCATACCTGCTTTGGCCACGGAGATGTCATGGAAATTCGGGATCACACCCGCACCGAAACCCAGTGGATGATCATGGAACAGCGATATCGTCGCCGCGAGCTCGGGCCGGCCGCCCACAATCAGGGATCCGGCTGAATTGATCTGCTCGATCGACCGCAACTGCGCAACCTGCCCGAGTGCGCCGTTGACGAGCAACGCCGTGCCAAGAAAATAGATGCCGGCCGCGATTGCTGCCAGAAACAGCGCCGTCCACCACCACGAGGCGTTCTTGGTCAGGATTCGCGGGCGCATCTGCCAGGCGACCAGTGCGGCCGCGAGCAGGAAGGTCGCAAAATACGACCGAGAATCCAGCACCGCGCAGGCACCGGCCAGGGCCAGAAGTGCCAGCAGCTCGATCCAGCGCTTGCCGAACTGGTGCGCGACGGACAACACCACCACTGCCGTCGGGATCGCCCAGGCGAACTTCCAGGGGTTGGCCGAGAACCGTCCGGTGCCCAGCGCAGCGGCAATCAACATGCCGAACCCGAACCACATGCCTATCTGTCCGACGGTGAGCACCTCGCGGCACCACAGGATCACGCCGACGCCGCAGAGGGTCCCGAGCAGCAACATTGAGTCGCCGGTGACCCCGGTGGAGCTCACTTTGTTCTGCAGCGCGCTCAGCCTGCTCAGCAAGATTCCGCTCGAGATCGCCAGGATGCCAAGGACCATGAGCAGCCTGGCGCCCCAATACCGGCGCAGCACCAGCACCCAGACCGGCAGCAGCAGAGCAGCGAGCACATAGCCCGACGTCACCCCGTTCCCGACAAATTGCCGAACGGCGAGCGCCACCAGCGTGAACGCCGCCAGCACCTTCTCCAGCGCCTGGAACAGCGGTGCGGGGCCGTCGTTCGGTCCGGTTCGCCGGTCGGTCGCCGCGGTGCGCTGGCCCAGGTCAACAGTCATGCCGGCTTCAACGGGCATGGTGGCGACCTCTCCGCGGAGCAGCGCCCGACCGGCGACGGGTGACCTTTCGCACGATGTCGAGCACGACTTCCAGATCCGCCCTGATCCTGGAGACCAGCAGCGCCAATACCGCGTATACGGCGATCACCGCTGTCGCTGCCACCACCAGGACCACGATGGGCGGTACGGAATCGAGCGCGCTGACCAGAGCAAGCGAGATGAGCCCGGCAGCCGCAGCGACCCCCAGGATTCGGAGGGCCCCCAGCCAGAGGTCCCGCAGCGGGATCACCGTCCGGCGGGAAAGCCACCACAGCGAGAGCGGCCAGGCCAGACAGGGGGCCAGTGTGTAGCCGGCAGCGACGCCGACGACGCCCCAGATGCTGCCCACCCCGATGCACACTGCCTTGAGGCAGAAGGTCACCATCGTGTAGCGCAGCAGATCCTTGGTCAGTCCCCTGGACAGATAGACCCAGTACCCGACGTACGAGAGCGTCTGGGCGATTCCGGCAACGGCCAGCAGGGCGAAGATCGGGGCAACCTCGATCCACTTGTCCCCGAGGAAAACCTCGACCATGGGTCGGGCCGCCCCTGCCGCCAGGGCAAGGCCGGCAACGATCGTGTAGCCGAGGGCGATCTGCCCGCGTTTGATGTAACCACCGGAGCGCTCCAGATCGTGCTGGAGGCTGGACAACACCGGGAGTGCCACGGTCGTGGTCGGAGTGCGCAACTGGTTGAGCGGATTCATGATCAGCTGGAAGGCGCGGTTGTAGATGCCGAGTGACACCGTCCCGAATCGATAACCGATCGTGATGGAGTCAAGATTGTTGCTCAGGTACCCGATCAGCTGAGTCCCCATCAGGTGCCATCCGAAGCGCAGGAAGGGCTTCAGATCCACCCCCCGCTTGGGTAGTCCCGGAATCCACTTGCTCACCATCACCAGGATGATCAGCACGACGGCCACCTGGGTCAGTTGCTGCGCGACCAGCGCCCACCGGCCCGCCCCCAGCAAGGCAGCGGTGACGGCGACTCCGAGACCGATGGCGCCGCCGCTCAGATCGGAGATCACCAGAGCGGCGAATCTCATGCTCCGGTTCAGGTTCGCCCGGTACTGCGAGGCCAACCCGTTGATCAGGAAGGTGCCCGCCATCGCCCTGGCCATCGGTGTCAGTTCGGGCTGGGAGAACAGCGCGGCAAACAGGGGTGCGGCCAGCAGGGCCGTCAGTGCCAGGGCGGCCCCGATTGCGGTGTTCAGCCAGAACAGACCGTCCCGCTGGCGAAACGACAGCTCGGGGGCCTGGATCGCCGCGGTCGAGAGCCCGAAGTCCCGAAAGATCTCCCCGATGCCGACCATGACCAATGCCAACGCCATCAGTCCGTAGTCCCTGGGACTGAGCAGCCGCGCCAGCACCACCACCGACGCGACCTGGATGACGATCCGCACGCCCTGGCCGGCGACCATGATGGCCGCCCCCCTGGCGGCCCGTGATCCCAGCTGGTCGGGACCGCCCGGCGTGCCCGGGAGCTCGGTGGCCCCTTTCCGGACCTGGGTCAGCGGATCGAAAGGGTCGGCCGACTCGGGCGCCACCTTCACCACAGCGAAGCCAATGCGCGGACTGCCGGCTCCAGCAGGGCGGCAGCCCGATCCCGGACCGAGCCGACACCGGCCGCCAAAGCATCCGAGAAGATCGCGCGCACCGCATTCTCCGTTTCATCCACCCCGGACCGAAGGTCGATCGTGTGGTACCAGCCCAGGTCGTTCAGCAGGGGCTGGAACTTGCGCGAATAGGCGAGCGGGATGGCGGGCGTCCCCACCGACAGGGCATTGAGGCAGGCGTGCATCCGCGACCCGACAGCAACCTGCGCAGACGCCAGGATCTCGCGAGCATCGGCAAGCGATTGTGGAATGGCTGTCTCGATATCGAACTCGGCGGCCAATGCCAGCGAGACCGGAACGTCGTTGTCCGCTGCCGGTGAATCCAGCACATGGGGCAGGAGGGTGAGGTGGCGACCGCGCTTGATCAGTTCGGAACACAGCGAGCGCACCAGCTGCTGGTAGCGACCGGAATCGACATGGGGATTCGGCTCCCAGAGCAGCCCGGATACGTTGAGAACGACATCGCGAGTGCGCTCGACCGTGGGGACATCGAGCGCGAAGACGACGTCGGTGGCACATGCGTCAACGGTGCGACCCAGTCCGGCGGCATAGCCGGCGCTGATCGAATCCCGCACCATCACCCGGGATGCCCGAGACAGACTGCGGCGGCCGAGCGCTCGGCCCCGACGCGTGCCGAACGGTCCGATCGTCTGCGGGGCCATCACCAGCGGCACGCCCGCGCGGCCGACCAATTCGGCGACGATCGACATCGTGCTCAGCCGCCGCAGGCCGTAGATGTCCGAGAAGCTGTCCCCCGCACGGGTATCCAGGACGATGTCGAACCCGCGGATCCAGTCTGTCAAAGCGTGCTCGCGAGAGAGCAGATCGCGGGCGATCGCCTTCTGGTTGCCGATCCGAACCGGGCTACTGCCGGGCCCGTTGCCCTGCATGCTGACCCGGACGTCCGGCCACACACGCTGCAGCAACGCCCGGCAACCGTCGCCCAGTGCGCGCACTCCCAGATTGGGCGAGTGCGGCTCGGCCCACAGCACAAGTGCCTCCATTTCATTCCTCACTTGTCATGCCGTGCGTCGGGGCCCGCATTCCACCGACCCATTCGATCATTCTTCACCCGAAGGCGTCTGGTCCCGGTGGGATGATTTCCCGGGTGCGTGAACGTGGGCCAGCCGCAGCGCGCACCGATAGGCATCGATGTGCCGGCTCGCGACGAGTTCCCATTCCCGGCCCGACATGTCGGGTGCACCGGAGCGCCGTGCCCTGGCCCGGCGCAGCCCGTCGGCCAACGCCTCGCCGTCGAGCGGATCGTCGAAGCGGATGACCCAGCCGGGCCCCATCTCGTCGGCCAGGTCGCTGGTCACCTCGTTGTCCGGGACGAGCACCGGACGCCCCAGCGACAGCGCCAGGATCGCCGCACCGGAGTTGTGCATCTGCCGGTAAGGCAGCACTACCACTTCGGCAGCTCCGATCTCCGCTGCCAGATCCGCGTCGGTCAGGTACTCGAGCCTGGTCGAGAAACGGGCGTCCTCGCCCGCCGCCAGGGCGCTGCGCAACTTCCCGCCGGCCGCACCGGCGTCTCCCACCAACCGCAGCGTGACCGCGTCGCCCGGAATGTCGTGAAAGGCCGCCGTGAGTTGCTCCAGGCCCTTGTAGGGGCGGACGAGGCCGAAGTAGAGCAGCCTCCCGGCAACTGGAGGGACGCTGGGGTGGGTCCGGTACCAGTCGCGGTAGTGGCCGTGCGGGATGGTGATGCCGGGCTTCGGCACCGGCAGCGGCGTGTGGTCGTTGAGCCGGATGAACAGTGTGGTGCTGCGGTCGCACCAGCGGTACAGCGCCGACTCCCACCGGCCGGCCCGTTCGTGGGGTTCGAGATTGTGCAGCGTTCTGACCAGTGCTTTACGTCCGATCCGGATGCGAAGCAGCAGCAGCGCGAACGCCACCCACCGAAGGCGGGTCTTGATCGGGCCCGAGCCTCGCGCCAGCAGCTCCGGCCAGTGCAGGTGCAGGACGTCGAACCGGCCCAGCAGTGCGTCCGTCCAACCGAAGGTGGCGACGGTGACATCTGGCGACGAATCGACGGTACGCATCAGCTGCACCAGATATGGATTGGTGGTGCTGCGCGGAGCGGTGAAGGACTGCATGACTCTCACGGCAACGGTGCGGCGTTGCGATTGCCGGCGCCGGGAGCCTCCGCAGGGGTGGCGACCGGCCGAGCGGTCACCTCCGTTCGCCGCAGGGACCGGGTCGCCATCCACCACAGCCCACCGCCGACGCCGGCCAGCCCGGGCCCGACCACCCGGAACGGTTTGAGCAGCTGCCGTCGCCCGCCCCTGGTGAGCACCCGCCGCACGTCGGTCGGCGTCCGCCAGACCCACCGCAGTTGATCGCGAGCGCTCAGGTGCTTGGCAGCGAAGACCAACCGGTTCCGGCAGTTGTAGCGGTAGTACACCGGCGACTTACCCGATTGCCCCGGCTGGGTCGCGCCCACCTCGTGGACCGCCCGCAGGTCCGGTCGCATCACCAGGCGACCACCGGCCTTTGCACACCGGTAGCTCAGGTCCACGTCCTCCCAGTACAGGAAGTAGTCCTCATCGATGCCGCCAAGCGCTGCCCACAGATCGAGGTGAACCGCCAGACAGGCGGCCGTGATCCAGCTCTGCGGATCGGGCGGCGGCTCGCGAACGGGGTCGCGCAGGCCGGCTTCGTGCAGCGAGATCGCCCCGCCCTGGAACCAGACTGAACCGTCGGGTCTGTCGATCACCGGGCTGATCAGTGCCCAATGGTCGGCCAGGCACGAGACGCGGAGCTCTTCGATCACCGCCGGCGACAACGTGGCATCCGGGTTGAGGATGAGAAAGCTCTTACACCCCAACGCGATTGCCCGGTCGACGCCGATGTTGACGGCGGCGGCGAACCCGCGGTTGCCGGCCAGCGCAACGTGTGACCAACGGTGCCGATCTGCCAGCTCACGTGCGGCGTCGGCCTCGGCCGCCGACGAGAAGTTGTCGACGATCACCACCGCCGCCTGGGCGTCGGCCAGGTCGATCGAGCCCAGATTGCGCTCGATCACCTCGTGCGAGGCGTAATTGACGACGACGATCCCGATCGGTCCGCCGGACACAGATGCGTTCATGGTCGCCGGTTTCCGACGGAAAGATCGACATGTGGTCCGGATACGGTCGAGCTCTGAACCGAGGGCCGTCGGTACTCCCGGAAGACATAGCCGGTGGCCCCGGACATCATGCCCGCGCCCCGGGCCATGGTCTTGCAGCCGCGCGCCCGCAGGCTCGTCGATGAGGTGGCGACGCCGGCCACGAACCTGAGCAGTCCGCCGGCGACCCTGGCGGCGCCGAGCAGCACCATCCGCAGGCGCGCCCCGAGCCTGCCGACCCGGGTGTCCGCGAGATGCAGCGAGGTCCTTGTCATGGTGTTACCGGACCGGAACCAGCGGCGCAGTACCCAGGTTCTGGTCATTCGCGTGCTGGGCACCATGTCCACCACGACGGCCTCGTCGCACCATTCCATCCGCCCGCCGCGGGCGACGAGTTGCCGGCTGAACAGGGTGTCAGATCCGCCGCTCTCGCCGAAGCGCTCATCGAACGTCAGCCCCATCCGACGGACCTGTCGCAGGTCGAGCAGGAGGTTGTTGGTCGCAGCGATGTGGACTTCGGTCCCGGTCGGGTGGCGGAGGCGGGTGAAGAATCCGCCTTCCGCGATCCAGGGGTCCAACTCTCCCGCGAATTCGGATACCACCGCGCCCACCACAGCCGTCGGCCTGCGCAGACGATAGGTGCGCAGCAGCGACGCGAGCCAGCCCGGCTGGGGCCTCTCGTCGTCGTCGATGAAGATCAGCACATCGGATGACCGGGCTTCGAGCAACGCACGGTTGCGGGCGGCCGCAATACCGGGGGACGGTTCGTTGACGTACCGCACCGAGCGGCCGGCCGCGGCGGCGACGGTAGCCCCGGACCGCTCGTGGTCGTTGTCCACCACCACCACCCGGACGGCGAAGTCGGTGTCGCTGATCCGCAATTGGGTGATCTGTTCGGACAGCATCGGCAGGATCGCCGCCAGGTCCACCGGCCGGCGGTAGCTGAGCACCGCGATCTCCACGGTGCACACCGGTGTCGGCTCGCCGGCCACGGAACCCCTTTTCGTTGATGAAGAAGTCAGTCGGTACCGCATAGACAGGTGCGGCCGGCGGCGGGAGATCCCGTCGCCGGCCGAACTCGTGGCCAGGCGCCCGATCAGACGGACGGGCCCGGTGCCCTGAACGTACCCGGAACGCGGGCATCGGCGGGTGTACCAGTCGCGTCGATCACGGCGTGGTGGCCAACAGGTTGGCGAAGGACGCCACCACCGGTGCATTGGTCGCCGTACCGGACAGGAAGGCCTGCAGCCCTACGCCGCCGGCACTTTGCAGGGCCGCCTGCGTGTCGGTCGCGCTGACCTGCCAGGCGGTCGGCTCCGTTGTGCCGACCTTCCAGACCTTCGCGGACAACGTCGACGTGCCGGACCCGGTGACCTGCAACCGGGTGCGCAGAACGTCGCCCACCGAGTAGGTCATACCGGTCACCGTGACGGTCTTGATCACCGTCTCCGCGGTGCCGACCAACTTGGTCACCGAGATCTGCACGGCGCTGGGAATCAGTTTCACGCGGGCCCGGTAGTCACCGGCAGAGGAGTGCCGGGCAGCGAGCGAGAGGTACATCCCGCCACCGGTGATCGCCTTGTCGGTCGAGGCGTCGGCCACCACGTCGACGTCGGCCGATGCCACGGTCGGCAGATAGGCCGCCGGACCGGAACCCAGCGCGAGACTGATCTTCCCGACGCCGGGCGTCGTGGAGAACAGCGCCGCCGAGCCCACCGTCGCCCAGGTGCCACCGGTGGTGGCCACCCCCCACTTGTTGGTGCTTGTCCTGGCGAAGGTGTCCGACGCCAGGACGGTCTGGGCGACCGGCGAAACGGTCACGGCCCTGGTGGTGGTCGCGGTCCCCGTCAGGCTGTCCGTCACGGTGAGCGTCACGGTGAACGTGCCCGACGCAGCGTAGGCGTGTGTCGGCTGGGCAATCGTGCTCGTCCCGCCGTCACCGAAGTCCCAGCTGTACGAGCTGATCGTGGCCAGATCACTGGCCGAGGAACCCGTGCCGTCGAAAGCCACCGACAGGCCGGTGGGTGTCGCCGAGATCACCGGAACGGGCGCGGTGTGGGTCACCGTGACGGTCTTGGTGGCCGTCGCGGATCCACCCTTGCTGTCGGTCACCGTCAGGGTCACCGGATAGCTGCCGGAACTGGCATAGGCATGGCTGGGCTTGGATGTCGTCGCCGTCCCGCCGTCACCGAAGGTCCACGCGTAGCCCGTGACCGTCGCAGCGTCCGTCGCGCCGGACCCTGTCCCATCGAACGCGACGGTCAGGCTGGTGGCGGTCGAGGAGATCACCGCGGTCGGTGCCGGGTGGGCCCCGACCGTGACGGTCGCGGACACCGTGCCGGTCGAATTGAGACTGTCCGTCACGGTCAACTGCACCGGATAGGACTGGCCCGTTGCGTAGGTGTGCGTCGGCGTGGCAACGGTCGAGGTGGCGCCGTCACCGAAGTCCCAGGCGTACCCGGTCACCGTTGCGCCGTCGGCGGCGGTGGAGGTGGAGCCGTCGAAGGTGACGACCAGGTTGTTGCTCGTCTGGGTGAAACGCGCCGTCGGGGCTGCATGAGTGGTGGTGACCGTCTTGATGGTGGAACCGACCGCCAGCTGGCTGTCGGTCACCGTCAGTTTGACGGTGTGGTCACCGAAGGTGGTCCAGGTATGTGAGGCGGTGAGACCGCTGGCGGTCCCGCCGTCCCCGAAGTCCCACGCGTATCCGGTCACGGTCGCGCCGTCGGCCGCCGACGACGCGGTGGCGTCGAAACTCGCACCGGCACCCGAGGGGGTGGCGGTGAAGCTGGCGGTCGGCGAGGCGTGCTGGGCGGCGACAACGGTCTGTGTCGCGGTACCCGTCACCCCGGTGTTGTCGGTGACGGTCAGCGTCACCAGATAGCTGCCGGCGGCATAGGTGTGGGTCGCCGTTACTCCGGTCCCGGTGGTGCCGTCCCCGAAGTTCCAGGAGTAGGCACTGATGGTCGATCCGGTCGCCGCCTTGGATGCCGAGGCGTCGAACGAGCCCACCAGATTCGCCGACGACGCCGTGAAACTGGCGGTCGGGGCGACGTGGGCGGCGACCGTGACCGACGTACTGGCAGTTCCGGTGAGCCCAGTTCCGTCCGTCACGGTGACGGTGATCTGGTAGGTGCCCGGCGCGGCGTAGGTGTGTGTCGGGGACACTCCGGTCGCGGTGGCTGAATCACCGAACGTCCAGGCGTAGGTCGGAGTGGACCCGTCGGACACCGTGGAGCCGCTTGCGTTTGCGGCCACCACCAGGTCGGTGACCGTGGCGGTGACCTTTGCGACCGGTCCGGAGCGATGGGCCGGCGATGCCTGGTAGTGGGCATTGATCTGGGCGGGGGTGAGCTCGCTGGAGTACACGGCGGCCTCGTCGATGGTGCCGGCGAAGTAGGCGGTGCCGTTCCAGGCGGTGTCACCACCGATCCGCCAGTAGCCGGAATATGCCTGCGCCGAGGTCTGCGGGTTGGTGCCGACCTGCACGCCGTCGACGTAGAGCTTCATGCCGTCCGATGCCTGGGTGGCGACCAGATAGTGCCACTTGCCGTCGTTGAAGGACTGGCTGGAGGTGGTGGTGTTGAGCTGGCCGGTGTAGGTGCCGAAGGTCAGCTGGCCGGACCCTTCCATGTAGACGTGCCGGTCATAGGCGCTGCTGCGCCCTGATCGCGCGTTGCCGAAGCCGATCAACTTGCCGCCGTTGGTGGTCGTGGTGTTGAACCACAGTTCCTCGGAGTAGACGGTCGGGTTGTTGAAGACCTGCCCGGTCGCCATGTTCGAGCCCTCGGCACCGTTGAAGGTGACCGCCGAACCGGTGGCACCGGTCACCGGGCTTGTCGCCCGGTAGGTCTCGCCGTTGGTGCCGAAGTAGGTGCCGTCGTCGCCACTCCCGGACGAGTCGACCGCGCCGGGCCCTGCGGCCTCATCCATCCGGTAGTAGACGTCGGGTGAATCCGCAAAGACCGCCTTGCCGTAGGCGTCGGTCGGCGCCGCACCCACCACGGTGCGTCCGCTGTCGGTGTAGTGCTGCTGCACGGTGGTCAGGTTGAGCGCCGTCGGGTAGACGGCGACGTCGTCGATCGAGCCGGCGAAGAAGTTGCTGCCGGCCCAGGAGCTGTCACCGCCGACCCGCCAGTAGCCGGAGTAGTCCTGGCCGACATTGGTGCCCGAGTTGGTGCCGGCCCGGCGGCCGTCCACGTACATGACCATGCCGGTGCTGGACAGGGTGCCTACCACGTAGTGCCACTGGCCGTCGTTGAGCGGCGAGCTGGACGTGATGATGTAGCTGCCGTTGTTGTAGACCCCGAAGTTCACCTTCCCCGCTGGGTCCATGTAAAGGTGACGGTCGTAGTTGCTGCTGGTGACCGTGTTCTGATTTCCGAAGCCGGCGATCTTTCCGCCCGCGGTCGTCGTGGTCTTGATCCACGCCTCGAGGGTGAAGGTGTTCGGACCGGGGATCGGACTGGCGGTGGCCCCGAACGTGCCGTTGACACCGTCGAACGTGGTCGCGGTGTTCGGGTCGCCGTTGGTGGAACCGGCGGCGCCGCGGGTGATGGTGCCGTTCATCTTCAGGTCGTTGAAGCCGGAGTAGTCGTAGGACGCCGTGGTGTTGGCGGACGGCTCGGACAGCGGCCAGAAGGAGGTTGCCCCGCCGGCGAGAACGTCGGCCGAGTAGGCACTGGTCGTCGCCGTGCCATTGACGGTGGCGGTGACGGGATTGCCGGTCACCGTGTTCCCCCAGGGATCGGTGGCGACGATCTTGTAGGTGTGCGTCGAACCGGCCGCCAGGCCGGTGTCGACGTAGCCGATCATCGGCATGTTCCAGAAGGTGGAATTGACCACCTGGGTCGAGATCGGCGCAGCGGTGTTGTTGTCACGCACGATCTTGTAGGTCAGTGTGATGTCGTCACGATCCCAGTTGGCCTGGAACGACAGCCGGACCGAGCCGGGGCGCAGCGAGACGGCGGTGGGGACGAAGTTGGCGCCGCTGACCCGTGGGCCCTGCTTCCCGGGGGAGGTCGGCCTGGTGGCAAAGCGGACGAGCCCCTGCTGGGCGGTGAAGTTCACACTCGGGAACTCGCCACCCATCACCACGTACTTGCCGTTGCCGGTGACATCCCAGGCGGCCTGCGTCTGGCCGGTGAAGGTACCGACGGTGACATCGGGGAACCAGTTCAGCATGGTGGGCGACGCGGTGCCCTGCCAATCGAAGTACGTGCCACCGGCATAGATGTCGTGGCTCAGCGTGCCCGTTGCGGCGGCGGTGAAGGCCACCGCGTGCTTCATGTTCGTGGTCCACGGGTCCGATTGCGGGAACCCACCGATCGCTCCGCAGTAGTGCGCGTGGCTGACGGTGTACACGGTGGAGCCGTCGGAATAGGAATCGTAGGTGTCGCCGTGGCAGTCCTCGATCCAGTTGAGGGTTCCGGTGTTCGGGTCCGCCGAGAATGTCCCCTCCAGATTGCCGTCGTTGACGTTGCCGAACACATATCCGGTGCCGTAGATGGCCTTTCCGTCGGTCCTGAGGCTCAGGATGGCCGCAGCCGTCAGCCCGCCGTCCGTCACGATCCGGTTCGCAGCCCACGGGAGCAGGGTGCCGGTGGTGGCGTCGAGCGCCGCGAGGCCGTCGGCAATCGCCCCGTTCACATTCTGGAACCCGCCGCCCACGATCAGCCGACTGCCGTCCGGCGTCAGCACCATGGTGTTCACGTTGTAGTCGGTCGAGGCGTTCCAGGCGGTGAGTGCACCGTTGGACACCTGGAAGGCCGCCAGCCGCGTCCGGGCGACACCGTTGGCGGTGGTGAACGATCCGCCGAGGTAGACGGTCGTGTTGGAGACGGCGATGGTGTACACCGGTCCGTTCATCGCCGGGTTGAAGTTCGCCACCAGGGCCCCGGTGGCCGTGCTGTATGCGGCCACCCGATACCTGGTGGCGCCGTTGGCTGCCGTGAAGGTACCGCCGACGTAGATGCGCGAACCGTCGGGCGAGGCCGCGACGCTCTTCACGACGCCATTGAGTGACGGCGCGAAGCTGGTGACCAGCGTGCCGTCATTGATGTTGTAGGCCAACAGGTTCCCGCGAGGGGTGAGGTTCGTGCCGGCGGCGGCGCCGGCCGGCCGGGCATTGTTGAACTGGCCGCCGGCGTAGACGGTGTTGCCCACGATCGCCTGTGACCAGACGACGCCGTCGATCTGCGCGGTGGGCAGGGCGTCAGCGGTGGCGGTCGATGCCAGCGGCTGGGATACCGGCTGCGGGTCGGCCAGTGCCGCCGGAGCCAGGGCCGCCGAGACGACGACGCCGGACGCGACGAGCGCGATCACGGTCGCGACAGCCCCGATCCTCTTCGCGAGGGTGGATGCGATGCTCATGGGATCTCCTGGCTTACTTGGCGTCGCCAACGAAGACCACGACGGGCGCTTCGGTGGAGTAGCTGAGGCTGACACTGACGGGGTTGACGCGGGAGCGGGACAGCGCGAAGACGTACGTGGCGACTGCGGTCTTGCCGGCGCCGATCTGGCCGAGGAACGGACTGGCCGGCGATCCTGACATGGGATTGCCGGGGGTTCCGGCCTTGTCGGTGAGACTGACGGCCACATCGGACACGTTCAGGGGCGCCGCGGTGCCGTTGACGATGTGCACCGTGACGGCCACGGCCGGACCGGACACTTCACCGGGGCCCTTTGCCACGGCGTTGAGATCGACGAGCGCGACGGTCGCGGAGACCTTGCCGCCCATCGCCGCCGTCCGGCCGACCGGCACCGGCGGTGCGGTGGTGACCACGGCCGATGGCACTGTCTTGTTGATGTTGCCGCCGCCGGAGACGGGAACGGGCGTGGTGGGCGGCGGCGTTCGGCTGGACACGATGACGGGCGTCGTCGGCAACTGCGCCGTGCTCGTCCCGGCCACGACGCCGGAGCGGTTGGTCGCGGAATTCAGCGGGCCGGACGCCGTCGCGGCGCTCGAGGTGCCTGCTTTGCCGGCAACCGGCGAGGCACCGGCCGAATTGCTCGGCGCGGCTGTGCTGCTCGAGGTGCAGGCGGCGGCCCCGAGGACCACACCGACACAGAGCAGCACCAGCATTGCCCGCCGGCGCGGGACGGATCTGGGCGTCATCGGACGTTGACCCAGCCGGCCTGCGCACGGGCATCTTTGCGCCCGACGCCGGTCGCCAGTCGTCGGCACAACGCCTCATAGCGATCCGCAACCAGGTCCCAGTCGTAGAGCCCGGCCCGATCACGCGCGGCTCGGCCCCTGCTTCGCTGGTTGTCCTGGTCCAGTTCCGACTGCTCAACCAACTGAGCGACATCGGCCGCCGTCCGGAAGTAACGACCCGCATCCCCCAGAACCTCGCGGTTGAACACGACGTCGAAGGCATCGGTCGGCGCAGATGCGCCAAGGGCACGCAACAGCGAGGGGTTGGTCCCCCCGACGGAATGGCCATGGAAGTAGGACCGCGCGTTCGCATACAACTGGTCCAGTAGCGCCTGGTCCCAGACGCCGCCGAGGAAACGGACGCGCTCGTCCGCGAGTCCCTGGACCTTGGCCGTGTAGTCATCCGAGTAGGGGGCCGAGCCGACGACGATCAGGGGCAGGGTCGCGGCGCTGGCGACATAGCCCTTGACGATCATGTCGACGTGGTTCTCCGGCTCGAACCGGGCCACCACCAGGTGATAGCCGTCCGTCCTGAGCCCGAGTTCGGCGAGCCGGTCGTCGGCCCGGCCAACGACAGGTGCGCCGTAGGAGATGAGATCGGTGTCCGCATCAAACTTCTCGCGGTAATAGTCGGCAATCCCGACCGCGTCGGCAATCAGTCCGTCGGAGAGCTTCACGGCGACCGCTTCGGCGACCCGATAGTAACGCTGACCGATCGGACCCCACTTGCCACGCTTCCACTCGAGCCCGTCGACATGGGTGGCCACCGGCACCCCGCGAGCCCGGATGAACGGAAGCCACGGCGCATTGGCGCAATTGAAGACAATCGCGACGTCGGTCCGGTTGCGCATCAGGTGGGCGACCGAGAGCCCGGTGTGACTGAGTGTTTCCAGGGATCGCCGTTTCATGGCGCCCAGGTGCACGAGATTCATTCCGCGGTAGGAGGTCGGTGCGGCTTGTCGGTCTTCGGGAGCGGTCCGGCAGTAGACGGTGACCGAGTGCCCCCGATCGGCCAGGCGCGCACCCACTTCATCCACGCAGGTTTCGAAGCCGCCGTAGTGGGCGGGCACGCCTCTGGTACCGATCATCGCGATGGAAAGCGCGGGAAGGTACGAGACGGACTGCCGACTGTGGTCGATTGTCACGGAGTCGGCCGACCAGCACAGCACGGGGCCACCGCGACACCGGGCATCGGCCTGGCTACCAGGGGAACTGACGGGTGGACGACCGGCGACGACGCGCACGCGGCATGTCGGAAAATGACGAGTCCCCTTTGTATATCGAACATGGCCCTGCCACCGCTCGATAGTGGGTCCCGACAAACCACTTCGCTCGCAGCCACCCCGTGTGGAGTCTGCCAAGATTAACACTCGGTAGCCAACGGGAGAAGTGATCCCATCGAGTCGGCCAAGAATTCAGGCATTCGGGTGGTGTCAGCGTCTTCGCACGGCTACTCCCAGCCGCAAGCCACTCTAATGGCTTACCGACACCCAGCGTTCCGCCTGGGAGAGTGAACGGCTCCGCCGGCCGCCGACCTCAGCTGCGGTCGAACGGCCGGAGCGGATCTGCAACGCGACCCGACGAGAAGTAGTCGACCCGGCCCGTCACCGTCTGGGCAGCGGTTTCCATCTGCACCTTTCCGTCCGAGAGGTACTCCGCCAGATGCACGAAACTCGACCAGTGGGGCCCGAGGATGTAGCCCGACGACGCCAACAGGTAGAGATCGGCTACCGCTGAACGAACGCCCTCGACGGTGTTGTAGCCACCCTTGTCGAACTGGGCGACGCAGCCACCGACTGCCTCCATCACGCTGCTCTGCACTTCTTCGACATCGCAGGAGACGAAGAACCGGACATCCGGAGCCGCCTGTCTGATCTGTCGCATCCGACGGACGAACCAGTCGACCGGGGAGGTCTCCCGGGTCTTGCTGTGGGAAACGGAGTGTGCCCTGATCATCACTCCCACATAGGGGGCATCCTTCAGCGACCGGTCGAAGATCGATGTCACCTTCTGCGCGATCTCGTCGACCGGCAGCAGTCGGCGGAACTCGTCCTGCCACGGGAGAGCGGCCGGCGGCAGGTTGAGCGGGCTACCGGTCCTGATCTGCCACACCCGCTCCCGGCGCTTCGCATCGTCGAGCCAGTCGAGCGTCTCGTCGACGTAGGGAAAGACGCGCGCCAAGCCCCTGGAGATCGCTCGGGGTATCGTCCGGCCCGAAAATTCCCAGAGATCGGAGAATTTCGGACCGAACAGCTTTCCGGTTGGCCACACGAAATACAGTTCACGATGTTCCAGCTGCGCCAGACTTTTCGCGCCCAACACCACCCGGACCCTATTGCCCAGGCCGGAGTCGTATCCGTTGTATGCGACCAGGTATTTCCGGTGCAGGATGGAACTCATTTAGGGGCGCACGCTCCCGGCTCATTCGTGGGGTGGAATGGCCCAGCGTAGTGCGCCCGCGATCGCGGCCTGCCGCTACCGCCGATCTCAGCCCCGAGATGCCTTCACCGGCGACCCGTCCGAGAGCCAGGTGTTTCCATTGACGTACACCGGTGAGGTTGCCGGGAAGATGACCGCGCATTTGTTGATGCGCTGCGTCCCGAATCGGTTGTAGGTCACGCTCATCCCGAGGATCGGGGTGCCGGCACCATACTGCGACACGTTGATCGTGCAGGCACCGCCGGCGAGCCAGTTGCCGTCGACGGTGAGGTTCGACACCTTGGACTGGCCCTGGGTCACCATGATCGCGGAGTTGTTCGCCCCCTCGAGAGTGTTGCCGCGGATGACGGTGCCGGAGCCACCCTGGATCTGGATGTTGTCGTCGTGGCTCTTGCCATCGGCCTGCAGCGGGTCGACCGTGTAGTGCGTGTTGCCGTGGAGCCACGAATTGGTGATCGTCGCGCTGCCGCCGTTGACCAGTTGGACAGTGTCGACCACGTTCGAGATATTCACTCGATTCGCGGTGAAGTTGTGGCCCTTCAACCCGTCGGTCCAATAGCTCGGATGGGCCGCGAGCAGTGTGGAGTCCTGGATCAACAGCCCGGCGACGGGCCACCATGCCTGGACGAGCGCCGTATTGCTGGCCGACCCGATGCCACCGCGGATGATCGACCGCTTGATGGTGACATTGTTGGCCTTGATCCGTACGAAGCCGTTGATATCCATGGCATCGATCACGGTGCCGGGCGTGGTGATGTCCAGATCACCGTTGTGGACGGTGAGTGCCGTACCGGCCGGGACACCGGTATTGGTTGGGCCGGGCTGTCCCCCGGTCGCCGGCGCCAGCTGCGCGTTGGCGAACTCCATCTTGGCGCTGCCGATGTAGACGTTCCGATCGCACTGGCCGGCGACGTAGGCGTCGTCGATGAAACTGATCTTGACCGAGTGGGTCCCGGATCCCACCGCCGTGGTCGCGTAATAGGCACCGTAATTGGTGGCCGAACTGATCACGCTGGTCCCGACCTGCTTGCCGTCCACATAGGTGCGGACCGTCGGCCAGCCCAGGCAGTACTGCCCGATCGCACCGATGATCAATCTGCCGGACCCGGTGATCGTCGTGGTGGCGGAGCTTGCGTTTCCCCAGAGCGCTGCCTGCATTCCCGAGGCCGGTGTCGGCGATCCGGTGGCGGGACGGTTCACTCCGCCCACGACGGAGAACTGCGGAGCCGCCGCGGCCCCGGCACTGACTGAGGGAATGATGCCGACGGCGAGGATTCCCGCGATGGCGGCGCCACTGGCGACGCGCAACCGGCGCATTCGACGCGAGGCAGCCACGGAAGCATGACGGCCCATCACCCGTTTGCCTGTTCTGCGTGAGTCCAATGAGATGTTATTTGAATGTGCATTGACCGGACGTTATCGGAACGAGACCGAATTAGTCCATACCGTGACCTGCGTCACGGATGAATAACAGGCAATACCGGCAGCGTTGATAAACCCCTTGTGACCAGCGGTTGGGCCTTAGGTGGGAGACGGCCGACACCGTCTCCGAGCTCGCCGGGAAGTGGGCCTCGCTCCGTGTCTCGGGGTGCGATCCGCTAGGGCAGATGGCCGATGACGTTACGGCCACGTGCGCCCCAACGGGTGGTCTTTTACCCTGACCGAGTGAAACGGGACCAAATAGACAAAAGAATCTTCGTCCCCCGAGTTTGTCCGGCCGATGGCCGACAACGACGTGAGCGGTCGGCCCGGTGAGCGCCGGTATAGTTTCGCGCATGCACGCACCCGTCAGGCCGCTCAACGGTGCCTGGCCGGCGATCATGGAACAGCGCCTGAAAAGGTTCTTCTGGAACAACCCGACGGTGATCGTGAACCCGGATGTTTCGGCCGCGGATTTTCGGACTGCAATGTCGGCCATCCACGTCGGTGACACGATCAAGATCACCGGGGCGAACCGTCACCCCGAAGCAGATGCGCTGTTGATCGACAACGTGGACCTGGCTGACGCTGAGATCGTCGACATCGGTGCCTCCGACGGTTCCACCTCGGTGGACCTGATCGGACGGCTCCCCGGATTCGGCTCGTACACCATTGCAGATCTGTTCTTTCACATCAGCTTCGTCAGAAGCGGTCGACGTGTGCTCTTCTACGACCACGACGGACACTGCATTCTGATCGTCGGCCCACGGTTCCTGGCCTGGCCGGGGCAGTCGAAGGCCGTGGAGTTTCTGTATCGCCTGGTCATCGCTCGCGCGGCCCGATTGTCAGGTCGACGTACCGAGGTCCTCCTGCTGAACCCGGACGCACGCGAGATGATCCGGAATGACGATCGCATCACCTACCGGGTCCACGATGTATTCCAACCGTGGACCGGAAAGCCGCCAACGGTGATCAAGGTGGCGAACCTTCTCCGTCGCCTCTACTTTTCCGACGAGAAGATCGTGCAGGGGCTCAACACGATTCTCCAGAGCCTTGCCGAAGGCGGATATCTGCTCATGGTGGACAACCACCGAATCAAGGGACTGCCCTCGCGCGGCGGGCTGTATCAGCGGGACGGCGGGCGGTTCACAACCGTCGCCTGCACCGAACACGCCCCCGAAATCGATGATCTGATCAGGCAGGTCGGGGTCGGGGTCTGACGCCGGCGGCCCGCTGCTATTTCGCGGAGCCTACCCGGCTGCGGACCTTCCTGATCAGCTGCTTCGCGACAGCGCCGAGGCCGACCTCCTTGGTCACCACCTCGCGGCGGATCCGCACTGGTCCGTCCTGGGAGCGCTCCTGCTTCTGGGCGAATCCCCACGCACCATCGACCGAGAACTCGCTGTAGTCAGGGTGTGTCTTCACCAATAATTCATAGACCTTCTTGACCTGCTCGGCTTTCCGCTCGTCTTCGGGCATCTGTCGGACCAGGTCGGTGTCCCGGAGCGCGGGACTCTTGTCGTAGGACCAGTCGAGGTCGTCGAAGACGATCCATCCGCCCGGCTTTAGCAGCCGGTCGACGAGAAAGAATGCAAAGCCGTCCACGAACCAACTGTGTGCACCGTCGAGATAACAGAAGTCGAAGCGCGGTGTTGCATCCGCCTCCAACATTTTCATCAGGGCCCAGGTATACGAGGTGGGTTCGTAGACAACCGAAACGCGGTCCCGGAGACCCAACTTCGTCAAAAGCTGTTCCGTGTTCGGATCCAGACTTCTTGCACCCACCAGGTCGATGGTGGTGATATGCCAGTCCCGGCCGAGTTCCTCGAGACCCGCCGCCATGTAACAGGTCGAGACGCCGTGCATGAATCCGAGTTCCAATACGTCCTTGCTGCCGTGTTCGGTCAACAGGCCGACGATCGTCCTTGCCTGTTGCAGCGACATGTAGGGAACGCCATCAAGCGCCTGTTGAACCGATTCGAGATCCATGTCAACCTTTCACGACGCCGCTGACCATGACCACGAACCCGACGGGCGGCGTATTTCCCCGCAGAGACGACGAAAAGCGAACACATCTCATCCAAGATTGGCCAGCACCGGCAACGGAGCGACAGATCTCGGTTCACTCCCCGGCTGCGACGAATTCGCCAGGAGCCCCACCGGTGCTGTCGAGGCGGTGGCCACTGACCGCGCCGACGATCGGGAGGCCGCCACCAGGCCGCTGACCATCAGCAGAACGCCGAGCAAGGCCCAGGCGACCGTGCCCACCGGAAAACCGGACAAGGAGACCGCCGACGGCACCTGGGGAGCCGTGGCCGCCGGTGCGGCGACCACCGAAACGACTGCGCCGAAACTGGTCACAGCGGTTGTGGAGCAGACGAACACCACTCGCCCGACAAAGCCTGCCGGCCGGAAGTTCAAACGCATCGGGGTGGCCCCTTTCGAGGGCAGTACGTGGTTCGAAGACACGGCTGGCAATGGTGTTGGCCATGCCAGCTGCACACGTCCCCAGGTGATCCCCGACGCACCAACTGAGTGTGTTGCAGCCTTCATTGGATGTTTGGCAACGGTAACAGTTGGTGTCCGTTGTGCAAACGCTTCCGCACGGTCGGGAGGGCGCTTCCACCGAAAGAGTAGGAAAAGGGCAACCAGGGCGCCGGCCGTCACCAGATCTTGTCGTAGCGCATGCTCCGTCAGTATCAAATGGGTGGCAGCGTCCTGCAGGACCCGGCACTAGGCAGGCGCTCCGGCCAGGCGCCGGAAAATCACCCGACCGAGCAGGTGGCAGCGTCATCTGACCGTCATCCCCCTTTGCCACTATCAGGGTATGACGACGGCCACCACAGCCCAGACGGTCCGACCTGACGACAGCAGCCTACGAGCCGACGTGCGCCGCGTCGGCGACCTGTTGGGCCAGACCCTGCTGCGCCAGGAAGGTCAGCAGGTACTCGATCTGGTGGAGCAGGTGCGGGCCCTGACCAAACAGGCACAGGAGTCGACGGACCCTGCCGTGCGACGGACCGCCACCGATCAGGTGCGGGCGATGCTGGCGGCGTTGCCGATCGAGCAGGCGACGTCGCTGGTCCGCGCCTTCGCTGCCTACTTCCACCTCGCCAACGCCGCGGAACAGGTGGACCGTATTCGCACCCTCCGCAGGCGTCCCGCCGAGGAAGGCTGGCTGGCTCGCACTGTCGCCGACGTCGCCGAGTCGCTCGGCCCGGAACAACTCGCTGCTTCGATCGCCGAATTGGACGTCCGGCCGGTGTTCACCGCCCACCCCACCGAAGCCAGCCGACGCAGCGTGCTGACAAAACTCCGGCGGATCAGCGATCTGCTGGCCACCGACACCACACCTGGCTCCACGGCGCGAATCCGGCAGGACCGGCAGCTGGCCGAGTTGGTCGACCTGATCTGGCAGACAGACGAGCTCCGGCAGATCAGGCCGACGCCCATCGACGAGGCCAGGAACCTGCTGTACTACCTGCGGCAGATCGGCAGTGAGACCCTCCCTGCGCTGTGCGACGACCTGGCCGCCGAGCTGGCCAACCACGGCGTCACCCTCGATCCGGAGTCGGTGCCGCTGGCGGTCGGCACCTGGATCGGTGGTGACCGCGATGGCAACCCGAACGTCACCGCGACCATCACCCGCCAGGTGCTGGCCCTGGACAGCCAACTCGCCATCGAGCTGGCCATCGCGGGCATCGACCGGTTGATCGCCTACCTGTCCGCTTCCACCGCCATCGTCGAGGTGTCGGCCGAACTGACCGCCTCCATCGCCCAGGACCTGATCCGGCTGCCCGGCCTCGACCCGCGGGTCAAAGAGATCAACAGCGCAGAGCCCTACCGCCTCAAGCTCACCTGCATGAAGGCCAAGCTGCTCAATACTCGTGCGCGCGTTCTCGCGCGCACCGCGCACGAACCCGGCCGCGACTACCGCGAGCGGGACGAGCTGCTCGCCGATCTGTCCGTCATCGCCGATTCGCTGGCCGGAAACGGCGGTGGACTCGCCGCCACCGGGATCGTCGCCACCGTCCGTCGCAGCATCGCAGCCATGGGGCTGCACGCCGCCACGATGGACATCCGCGAGCACGCCGAGGCGCACCACCACGTGCTCGGCCAGCTGCTGGACCGACTGGCCGAGCATCCCGATCGCTACGGCGAGCTCAGCCGACCCGACCGGATGAAGCTGCTCTCGGCCGAGTTGACCTCGCGTCGACCGCTGACCTATCGGCCCGCTCCGCTGGATGCGGCCGGCGCCAAGACGTTCTCGGTCTTCGCCGAAATCGCGGACGCGCTCGACATCTACGGTCCCGAGGTGATCCAGACCTACATCATCTCGATGACCATGGGTGCCGACGACGTGCTCGCACCCGCGATCCTTGCTCGCGAGGCCGGGCTCATCGATCTCTACAGCGCCCCGGGCGACCCGGAGCGCCCAGCCTTCGCCCGGATCGGCTTCGCGCCACTGCTGGAAACAGTGGAGGAGCTGCGCCGCTCCGGTGAGGTGATCGACGAACTGCTGTCCGACCCGGCCTATCGGGAGATCGTGCGGCTACGCGGGGACGTGCAGGAGGTGATGCTCGGCTACTCGGATTCGAACAAGGACGCCGGCATCACCACCAGCCAGTGGGAGATCCACAAGACCCAACGGGTACTGCGCGACGTGGCAGCGCGTCACGGCGTGTCCTTGGTGCTGTTCCACGGCCGCGGCGGCACCGTCGGCCGGGGCGGCGGACCCACCTACGATTCGATCCTGGCCCAGCCGCACGGCGTGCTCACCGGCGCCATCAAGTTCACCGAGCAGGGCGAGGTGATCAGCGACAAGTACGCCCTGCCGGAACTGGCTCGGGAGAACCTCGAGTTGACCGTCGCCGCCGCATTGCAGGCGTCCGCGCTGCACCGGACCCCGAGATTGTCCGACGAACAACTGGCCTCCTGGGACGAGGTGATGGAGGTTGTCAACACGGCAGCCTTCACCATGTACCGCACCCTGATCGACGACCCCGATCTGCCTGCCTATTTCCTCGCATCGACACCGGTCGAGCAGTTGGGATCACTCAACATCGGTTCCCGGCCGTCCCGCCGACCCGATTCGGGCGCTGGGCTGTCCGGCCTGCGGGCGATCCCGTGGGTTTTCGGCTGGACCCAGTCGCGGCAGATCGTGCCGGGCTGGTTCGGAGTCGGCTCCGGTCTCAAGGCCGCTCGCGATGCCGGACAAGGCCCGTTGCTGGACGAGATGTACGACCGCTGGCACTTCTTCCGGACGTTCGTCTCCAATGTCGAGATGACCCTGGCCAAGACCGACCTGGCTATCGCGGAACTGTATGTGTCGTCACTGGTCCCGACCGGGCTCCGGCACCTGTTCGAGCTGATCAGGACCGAACACGCACTGACAGTCGACGAGGTGCTACGACTGACCCGTTCGACCGACCTGCTGGCATCGCAACCGGATCTGAGCCGGACGCTGACCGTTCGGGAGCCGTATCTGGCGCCCATCTCCTACCTGCAGGTCGACCTGCTGCACCGCATCCGGAATGCCCCGGCGAGGAGTGACGGCGAGTCCGCCGCGACCGACCCGGGGCTCCAGCGTGCGATGCTTCTGACCATCAACGGGGTCGCCGCGGGCATGCGCAACACCGGGTGACCGGCCGCCGGTATCGGCGCCGGGCGCGCACGCAGGACGAATGGGGATGTACGTGACGAAGTTGACCGTCGTCGGCTGCGGGTACCTGGGGGCCGTCCACGCCGCCTGCATGGCCAGGTCGGGCCACCAGGTCATCGGCATCGATGTGGACGAGACCAAGGTGGCATCGTTGCTCGCCGGGACGGCGCCCTTCTACGAGCCGGGATTCCAGGAAATCCTGGTCGAGGCCCTGGCGACCGGCCGCCTCACCTTCACCACGAACATGGCCGCCTCCCGCGGCAGCACCGTGCATTTCGTGTGTGTCGGCACGCCGCAGCGCCTTGGAGAGAACGCCGCGGACATGACCTATGTCGACGCAGCGATCAATGCGCTGGCGCCGCACCTTTCCCCAGGAGACCTGGTGGTCGGCAAGTCGACCGTTCCGGTTGGCTCAGCGGCCAGGCTGGCCGCTGTGGTGTCCGGTCATCAGCCCCTGGCCCTGTTGGCCTGGAATCCGGAGTTTCTCCGGGAGGGCTTCGCCGTGCAGGACACGCTGGCGCCCGATCGGCTGGTCTACGGGCTGCCGGCGGCCCAGGACGGCGACCGCGCCAAAGCCCTGCTCGACGAGGTCTATGCCCTGCCGCTTGCTGCCGGAACACCGCTGGTGACCACCGACTACGCCACCGCGGAACTGGTCAAGGCGGCGGCGAACTCGTTCCTGGCGACGAAGATCTCCTTCATCAACGCCATGGCCGAGGTGTGCGAGGCGACGGGCGCCGACGTCGTCCAACTGGCCGATGCCATCGGGCACGACAACCGCATCGGCCGAAGGTTCCTCAATGCCGGGTTGGGCTTCGGCGGCGGCTGCCTGTCGAAGGACATCAGGGCTTTCATGGCCAGGGCCGGCGAGCTCGGGGCCGATCAGGCCCTCGCCTTCCTGCGGGAGATCGACTCGATCAACATGCGCCGTCGGGTGCGGATGGTGGACCTGGCCCGCGAGGTGTGCGGGGGGTCCATCGTCGGACGGCGCATCGCGGTCCTTGGCGCCGCGTTCAAACCCAACAGTGACGACATCCGGGACTCCCCCGCGCTGAACGTCGCCGCGCAGCTGCAGTTGCAGGGCGCCTCTGTCACGGTCACCGACCCGGAGGCGCTGGCCAACGCTCGACGGGTGTGGCCAGGTCTGCACTACGCCGACACGGCAATGCAGGCCGCCACCGGCGCGGACCTGGTGCTGCTGCTGACCGAATGGTCGGAATACCGCTCCATCGACCCGGACGAACTGGCGACGGTGGTGGCCGGCCGGCGGATGCTCGACGGGCGCAACGCCCTCGACCCGGTCCGCTGGCGCGGCGCCGGCTGGACCTACCGGGCACTCGGCCGGCCATGACCGACGACGTGCTGAGCCCCGCCGACCAACCGGCGCCGGAGCAACCGGACCTGGCCCGACGATCGGAGGCAAGGCGGTGGATCGGTCGTGGTCTCGCCGTTCTCGGCATTGCGATCCTGCTGTCCACCGGGTGGGTGGCGTGGCGGAGTTACCAGGCCTACCGCCATCTCGACGCCGCCGCCGGCCAGGTCGCCCTGCTGCAGACCCAGATCAGGAACCTGGACAACATCGACCTGACGAAGGCACAGGGTGCCATCGACGCGTTGCAGGTCGATGCGGCAGGAGCGGTCGGTGCCACCAGGGACCCACTGTTCCGACTTGCCGCCCATCTGCCCTGGCTGGGGGCCAATCTCGCCGCCGAGGGGAGAATCGCCGCGATCGTCAACGGTCTGGCCGTCCGGACCGCCCCGTCGTTGATCCAGGTGGCCACCACCGTGCGACCGGCCGCATTGGCGCCCAAGAACGGTGCGATCGACGTGGCACCGATCGCAGCGGCGGCCGGCACCCTGCAGCAGGCGGACGCGCAGGTGTCGTCGGCCCTGACGGCCGTCCGATCCATCGACCGCAGGGACCTTGTCGCCCCGGTTGTGCGTGCCGTGAACACCCTGCAGGGCAAGCTGACGTCGTTGTCATCGACAACCGGCGCTGTTGCCCGGATCGGCCGGCTGGCTCCCGGACTGCTCGGCGCGGACGGCGCCCGCCGCTACCTGGTCGTCTTCCAGAATCTCGCCGAGCCACGGGCCACCGGGGGGATCTTCGGTTCGTACGCCCTGCTGGTCACCGATCACGGCAAGCTCTCGATCGCCGATCAGGGGTCGGCGAGCCAGGACCTCGGCTTCTTCGATCCACCACTACCGGCATCCGCCGACCTGCCGACCGCGCTGTACGGAGCCATGCCGGGCACCTATCCGACCGATGTGAATCTGACGCCCGACTTCCCCACGGCGGCAGGGTTGATCGCGAAAATGTACACGTCCAGAACCAAGAAGTCGCTCGACGGCGTGCTGGCGATCGATCCCGTTGCGCTGTCCTATCTGCTGCAGGGGGCGGCGCCCATCGACGTCGGCCACGGCCTGCAGCTGACCTCGTCGACGATCACCTCGATCCTGCTGTCGAAGGCCTACGCCCTCTACCCACAGTCCAAGGACGCCCCGGCCCGGGATCGATTCCTCGCCGCCGCCACCACCAAGGCCTTCGCCGCAGTGACGTCGGCGCCGACCAACGCCGCGGCGGCGCTACGCGGGTTGACCAGGGCGGCCGCCGAACATCGACTGCAGCTGTGGAGTGCTCGGCCGGCGGAGCAGACTGATCTGGCCGCCACCGATCTCGGAACCGCGCTTCCGGCCACCGACGGAGCCGCACCGGCGGTGGGCGTTTTCCGCAACGACGGAACCGGCGGGAAGCTGGGTTACTACGCTGCCGGCACCGCCGCGGTCACTACCGGGTCGTGCACCCCCGGCGGTCAGCGAAACCTGACTCTGACGGTGGTCCTGCGGTACGCGGCACCGACTGCCGGCCTTCCGCCCTACGTGCTCGGATACAAGAAGGCCGGCCCCTATGTTCTCCGGACGAATCTGCTGGTCTTCGCGCCGTTGCAGGGGGGTATCACCGCCATCACGGTCAACGGCTCGGCCGTGCCGGTGGCTTGGGCCACCCAGGGCGGACGGAAGGTCGGGATGATCACGGTCGATCAGGAGCCCGGCCAGCAGGCGACTGTCGTCGCCGCGTTGACTGCCGGCGCCTCGGCATCGGTGGCGCCTCGATTCGTTCCCGCGCTCGTGCTGACGCCCGGCGTGTCGAACTGGAAGTCAACGGTCCAGGGCTACGCCGCCTGCGCGGCCACCCCTTGATGCGCTGTGGATCGGAGCGCGTTCTGCTGATGAGAGGAACGCCGTACACCCGTCGGAGTGGCCCGGCCGTACCCAATGGGTTGTTTCTGCGTCTGAAAAGGTCGATTCATCACCGATGGTCATGAAATTGCAGAGTGGGCTCTAGGATGAAGTCGCGCACAGCAGGACCCGCAAGCGCAGCAACGATCAGGAGACCCCCATGTTCCGCAAGTTCGCCGCTGTCCTCGCCCTTGTCGTCGCTGCCCTGTTCCTGTCGGTCGGGATCTCATCCGCCGACACCGTCGCATCGAGCAACTACCCGCCGACCTCGGTGGTCGCCACCTCCCAGACGGTGGCCACCACGCCCGCCGCGGTGCTGGGTACCAGCCAGGATGTCGCGGGCAACCTGTCCTACACCGGTTCGGGCATCAACGTCGGGCTGTTCGTCGTCATCGGCGCTTTGGTTCTCCTGCTGGGTGTCGGACTGACCGTCGTCGGAACCCGGATGAGCCGCAGCCGGTCAGCCAACCACAGCTGACGACCCCCGCCTGCTGGGCCGCCGGGTCCTTCCGTAGGGCCTGCGCCGGACGGCGTCGACGCTGGTCGTCGGCGCCGTCGGGCATTGCAGCCCCATTAGGCCCTGCTGGCCGGAACCAGGTTGTGCAATACCTTCTCGCAATAGCTCAGCAGTTCCAGATCTCGTACCGGGTCTGCGGCCAGCCGGTCCGTCGCGGTCGGCGGTCGCAGCGTGAGGGTGCTGGTGAGCTGGCGGTACTTGGACCCCGGATACAGCCGCGCGGCGCGCATCTGAGCCGACTCGGCCAACACCAGCGGGGAGAATCGCAGACCCTGTGGGCCCAGTGCCACTTCGGCGACGCCCGCATCCCGGCAGATCTGCCGGAAGGCGGCGACCGCGAGGAGGTTCTCCGCTGCGATCGGCAGCGGTCCGTACCGGTCCACGAGTTCAGCGCGCACCGCCCCGATGTCCTGCTCGGACGTGGCGCCGGCGATCTTGCGGTAGGCGTCCAGGCGGAGCCGCTCCGACGGCACGTAGTCGTGCGGGATGCTGGCGTCCACCGGCAGTTCCACCCGCACCTCGAGGGTTTCCTCGACCTCCGGCTGCTCCTGCCCGACACCGGCCGTTCCGGCAGCCTTCTTGAATGCCGAGACGGCCTCGCCGACCAGCCGGATGTAGAGGTCGAACCCGACACCGGCGATGTGCCCGCTCTGCTCGGCCCCGAGAATCGACCCGGCACCACGGATCTCCAGATCGCGCATGGCCACCGCCATACCGGCGCCAAGATCGGAGTTCTGGGCGATGGTGGCCAACCTGTCGTGGGCCGTCTCGGTCAGCGGCTTCTCGCTCGGATACAGGAAGTAGGCATAACCGCGCTCGCGGCCACGGCCCACCCGCCCCCGCAGCTGGTGCATCTGCGACAGACCCAGGATCTCCGCGTGATCCACCACCAGGGTGTTGGCGTTGGAGATGTCCAGGCCGGTCTCGACGATGGTGGTGCAGATCAGCACGTCGTAGGAACGATCCCAGAAACCGTCGATCACCTTCTCGAGGCGGTCCTCTGGCATCTGCCCATGAGCGACCGCGACCCTGGCCTCCGGGACCGCTGCCCGGACCCGGGCGGCCACCGAGTCGATGTCCGAGACCCGGTTGTGCACGAAGAACACCTGGCCGTCGCGCAACAGCTCCCGCCGGATGGCCGCTGCCACCAGTTTGTCGTCGTAGCCGCCGACATAGGTCAGGATCGGGTGCCGCTCCTCCGGCGGAGTGAGGATGGTCGACATCTCGCGGATGCCGGCCAGGCTCATCTCCAGCGTGCGCGGGATCGGCGTCGCCGACATGGTGAGCATGTCGACGTGGGCCCGCAGCGCGGTGATGTGTTCCTTGTGCTCCACACCGAACCGTTGTTCCTCGTCCACGATGACCAGCCCGAGATCCTTGTACCGCACCGTCGGCTGCAGCAACCGGTGAGTGCCGATGACGATGTCCACGCTGCCGTCGGCCAGCCCCTTGATGGTTTCTTTCGACTCGGCGTCACTGGTGAATCTGGACAGCCCCCTGACTTTCACCGGGAACGCTGACATCCGCTCGGTGAAAGTCGAAAGGTGCTGCTGTGCCAACAGAGTCGTCGGTACCAGGATGGCAACCTGCTTGCCGTCCTGCGCCGCTTTGAACGCCGCACGGACGGCGATCTCGGTCTTGCCGTAACCGACGTCGCCGGAGATCACCCGGTCCATCGGTACCGCCTTCTCCATGTCGGCCTTGACCTCGTCGATGGCCGCCATCTGATCCGGCGTCTCGGTGAACGGGAAGGCGTCCTCCAGCTCCCGCTGCCACGGGGTGTCCGGGGCGAACGCATGGCCGGGCGCTGAGGCCCTGGCCGCGTACAGCTGCACCAGCTTCGCGGCGATGTCCCGCACCGCTTTCCTGGCCCGGCCCTTGGTCTTCGCCCAGTCGGCGCCGCCCAGCTTGTTGACCGTCGGGAGCTCTCCGCCGATGTAGCGGGACAGCAGATCCAGCGCATCGGTGGGCACGAACAGCCGGTCGCCGGGCTGGCCCCGCTTGCTGGGTGCGTATTCCACCACCAGGTATTCGCGGACGGCTCCGCCGGAGGTCCGGCTGACCAGATCGATGTACTTGCCGATGCCGTGCTGGGCGTGCACCACGTAGTCGCCCGGCTTGAGCGCCAGCGGGTCGACCATGTTGCGGCGGCGCGATGGCATCTTGGCGGCCGAACTGGTGACGGCGGTTCCCCTGGTGCCGGTCAGGTCGGATTCGGTGATGACTGCGAAGCGGGCCTGTCCGTCGCTGTCGCCCGCCGAAGAGGTGATCACGAAACCGTCTTCGAGCCGGCCGTGTGCCACGGTCACCATGCCGGGGCGGGGCGGGTGCTCCATCGTCCCGTCGATCATGCTGACCGCCAGCTCTGCTTCGGCCAACCGTTCGGCGGCACGGGCTGCGGTACCGGCCCCCGGCAGGACCACCACTGTCACCCCGCCGACGTCCGCCCTGTCCCTGGCATCGCCGATGGCCGCCGCGATGTCGCCGCGGTAGGACGGGGCCGCGACGATCCGTGCGGTCGAATCTAGCTCCACCGGATGCTCGGCGGGCTGGTCCGGCTGATCGAGCCCGAACGGCGCGATGCGCCAGAGCGGCAGGTCATGGTCCCGGATGACGTCCTGCACTTCGCCCAGGGTTCGGTAGGCCGATTCGGCAAGGTCGATCGGTGCCCTGCCACCCGTGGCAGCAGCCATCCAGGAAGCAGCGAGGAAGTCGGCCCCGGTGCGAACCAGATCCTCCGCCCTGGTCCGGATGCGTTCGGGATCGGCCAGCACGACGTGCGTTCCCGCCGGCAGCAGTTCCGGCAACAAGGTGAGCCGACCGGGTAGCAGGACCGGGATCAACGCCTCCATGCCCTCCACCGCGATGCCGGCTGCGAGCTTGCCGAGCATTTCAGCCAGGGTCGGGTCGCCGGTACCGGCTGCGGAAAGGTGCGCCGCCCGGTCCCTGACCTCGGGCGTGAGCAGGATCTCGCGGCAGGCCTGGGCGGTCAACTCGTCGACGGCGTCGATCGAACGCTGGTCGGTCACGGCGAAGGTGCGAATGTCGGTGATCTCGTCGCCGAAGAACTCCACCCGGGCAGGGTGGTCGTCCGTCGGCGGGAAGATGTCGAGAATGCCGCCGCGGACTGCGATCTCGCCGCGCTTCTCAACCATTTCGACGCGTGTGTAGGCCAGCGTGACCAGTCGGTCGACCAGTTCGCCGAGGTCGGTCCAGTCGCCGACCCGCAGGACGACCGGAGCCAACTCGCCCAGGTCCGGCGCCATCGGCTGGATCAGGGATCGAATCGTGGCGACCACGATGCGCGGGGCGCCGGCCGGGTGCTCGTCGGGGTGCGCCAGTCGGCGCAGCGTCGCGAGTCGCTTGCCGACCGTGTCAGCCCGGGGCGAAAGACGTTCGTGCGGGAGGGTTTCCCACGACGGAAAGATCATCACCTTGTCGTCGCCGAGCAGATCACCGATGGCGGCCGTGGCCACCTCGGCTTCCCTGCCCGTCGCAGTGACCAGCAGGACGGGGACGCCTGCTCCCCCGGCGTCCTTGGCGGCCGCCAGTGCGGACGCCAGAAATGGCCGCGCCCCGGCCGGGGCGATGATCCGGTTGGTCGGCGCACCGGCGGCCCCGACCAGATCGCGGACGACCTGGGTGGCCAGCACCGCGGCCAGCAGGCCCCCGAGCGCCGGATTCTCGACCCTTCGTGTGCCGCGCACTGCAGACGTTGATTTTCTCGCGACCCGCTGTGCCACCGGTACTCCTCGTCCACCTGGTCACCGGCGCCTACTGGCGGGCCGGTGAGAACCCGGCGTGCGGGGGTGCCGACACGCCGGAAAACCCCCGAGCAGTCCGCACGGGGGTGACCGTCTATGACTTTACCGCCGCTGACCCGCGGCAGGTCCCGGGTAGTGCGCATGCACTTCTGCCCCGCGCATACCGGACTGCCCGTCCCGGCCGTTTGAGGCCGAATTGGGCCGAACTGTCGGCACCCGGGCGGATCGGCATGCGCGCAAGGCAAACGCAGCCGGGTCAGTGACCCATCTCACCGGCAGTGGCCTGGATGCGGGCCAGGCGTTGCGGGCTCGGCCAGCGGACCTTGGTGGCCCAGCCGAACTTCTCGAAGAACCAGATTGCCCTGGCCGAGATGTCGATCTGCCCGCGGAGCACGCCGTGCCGGGCGCAGGTCGGGTCTGCATGGTGCAGGTTGTGCCAGGACTCACCGAACGACAGCAGCGCCAACGGCCAGAAGTTCGCCGACTTGTCGCGGGCAGCGAACGGCCGCTCCCCGATCATGTGGCAGATCGAGTTGACCGACCAGGTCACATGGTGCAGCAGCGCGATCCGGACCAGACCGGCCCAGAAAAACGCCGTCAAGGCGCCGTGCCAGGACATGGTGATCAGGCCGCCGGCCAGAGCCGGCGCCACGAGGCACACCAGTATCCAGGCCCAGAAGTACTTGTTCTGTCGGGCAATGTCCTTGTCCGCCAACAAATCCGGCGCGAAACGCTGCTGGTTGGTCGAGTCCCGGTCGAAGATCCAGCCCATGTGTGCGTGCCAGAAACCACGCGCCAGCGCCGACACGGACGTGCCGTAGAGCCACGGCGAATGCGGATCGCCTTCCCTGTCGGAGAACGCATGATGCCGCCGATGGTCGGCGACCCAGATGATCACCGGGCCCTGCGCCGCCATCTGGCCGGCCGCTGCGAGGGCGATCTTGAGCGGCCGGTTGGCCTTGAACGAACCGTGGGTGAAGTAGCGGTGGAATCCAACGGTCACGCCCATCCCGGAGATGACGTAGAAAACCGCCGCGATGGCGATATCAGTCCAGCGCAGACCCCAGCCCCAGGCGAACGGCACCGCCAGGATCACCGCCAGCATCGGTACCAGCGAGAATCCGTAGACGGCGATCTGCGCGGCAACGCCGCGTTCCCCGTCCAGGATCGGCTTGGCCCCTGACGTGGTAGCTCTGGTGTCGTCGGAACTGGCAACGGCGCCGACCATTGTGGCGGCGGACTGCGGTGGGGTCACTGGCAAACAATCTTCTCGGGCGACCATCGCGTCGGCGGTCACGGGGCCTGCAGACACCTGACGGTACCGGCTCACCTGTCGTCAGGGAACGAGATGTGACAATCAGCGGGGTCAGCCATGGGATGATGCACGCGCAGCAATCCGCCGTGGTGTAACGGCAGCACCTCTGATTTTGGTTCAGATGGTTCAGGTTCGAATCCTGGCGGCGGAGCTGGTGGCTACTTTGCCCGGCCGGGAGCACTGGCAGACCGGGACTAGCATCGCCGGGGGCCGAAACTCGAGGTTGCCGCCACAGGAGGAATCGCCAATGCCGGAAGTTCGACCTTCGACCGCCATCGCAGCCGTGATCGTGCTGGCCGCCGGATCCGGCACCCGGATGCGCTCTGCGCTACCCAAGGTCTTGCACCCGATCGGCGGAAAACCCCTGCTGTGGCATGCGCTCGCCGCAGCGGCCGCACTCCGGCCCGTTGACCTGGTTGCCGTCATCGGCCATGGGCGGGAGCAGGTGTCCGGCTACCTCACCGAGCAGCATGCGCAGGTCCGGCAGGCCGTGCAGCAGGAGCAGCTGGGAACCGGCCACGCCGTTGCCTGCGCGCTGGCCGGTTCGCCGGGACTCACCGGGACAGTGCTGGTGACCTACGGTGATGTGCCGCTGCTGACTCCGGACACGTTGACATCACTGGTCGCCGAGCACCAGCGAGCCGACAATGCCGTCACCGTGCTGACCGCGGTCGTCGGGGATCCGACCGGATACGGCCGGATCGTCCGGGACCGATCCGGTGCACTGACGGCGATCGTCGAACAACGCGACGCCGACGATGACCAGCGGGAAATCCGGGAGATCAACTCCGGCGTCTATGCGTTCGACGCGGTGGTGCTGGCGGACGCGCTCGGTCGGCTGACCCCGGCCAACACCCAGGGCGAGCGATACCTGACCGACGTGGTGGCGATGGCCCGTGCCGACGGTCACCCGGTCGGCACCCTGATCGCTGCGGACGCCGCGGAGACCGAAGGAATCAACGACCGGGTGCAACTGGCGGAGCTGAGCCGTCAGCTCAATGCCCGGCTGATCCGCCGGGCACAGCTGGCCGGCGTCACGGTGGATGACCCGGCGACCACCTGGCTCCACGTCGACGTGCAGATCGGGCCGGACACCCGGCTACTGCCCGGCACCAGTGTGGAGGACGGAACTGTGATCGGCCCCGGGTGTCTGATCGGCCCTGACACCACCCTGTCGGCCTGCGACGTGGCACCGGGCGCCACGGTGATCCGGTCGCACTGCATCGGCGCCTCGATCGGGCCGGCCGCGACCGTCGGGCCCTTCTCCTTCCTGCGGCACGCGGCGGTGCTGGGTGAATCCGCGAAGGTCGGCGCCTTCGTGGAGGTCAAGAACTCCACCCTGGGCCGCAAGACGAAAGTCCCGCACCTGTCCTATGTCGGGGACGCGACGATCGGGAGCGGCACGAACCTCGGTGCCGGCTCGATCACCGCCAACTACGACGGCATCGACAAGCACCCGACGGTGATCGGACGCGACGTCTTCATCGGTAGCGATTCCACGCTGATCGCGCCGGTCACCGTCGGCGACGGCGCCTACGTGGCCGCTGGGTCGACGGTCACCGAAAGTGTCGAACCGGGCGATCTGGCAGTGGCCAGAGGGCACCAGCGGGCTGTGAAAGGCTGGGTGTTACGCCGGCGCGCAGGCACTCGAAGCGACCGTTCGGCGAGATCGGCCGGTGCCTGCGATCGGCCGAGCGCGCCTGCACCACCGTCCGGCCCGACATCACCCGTCACTGGAACGACAGCGGCGCCCGCAGCTTTGCCCGTCACCGAAGAGGATCTGCCCGCGTGAACGCCATCTCGACCAACAACCGCAAGAGCATGCTGCTGTTCTCCGGCCGGGGCTATCCCGAGTTGGCGACCGAAGTGGCGAACTATCTGGGCGCCGATATCACCCCACAGTCGATCTACGACTTCGCGAATGGCGAGATCTTCGTCCGTCCGGAGATCTCGGTTCGTGGCACCGATTCGTTCATCATCCAGTCGTGCGGAGTGCCCATCAACAAGTGGGTGATGGAGACCCTGATCATGATCGACGCACTGAAGCGGGCCTCCGCCAAACGCATCACGGTGGTGCTGCCGTTCTACCCCTATGCCCGGCAGGACAAGAAACACCATGGGCGCGAGCCGATCTCGGCCCGCCTGGTCGCGGACCTGTTGAAAACGGCCGGCGCACACCGGCTGATGACAGTCGATCTGCACACCGACCAGGTGCAGGGCTTCTTCGATGGCCCGGTCGATCACCTGTTCGCCCAGCCGCTGCTGACCGAACACATCTCAGCGAAGTACGGCACCGAGCGACTGACCGTCGTCTCGCCCGATTCCGGGCGGGTCCGCACCGCAGAGCGCTGGGCCAACCGCCTGGGTGGGGTGCCGATCGCCTTCATCCATAAGACCAGGGACCCGATGCAGCCGAACTCGGTGAAGGCGAACAGGGTGGTGGGAGAGGTCACCGGCCGCACCTGCATCGTGGTGGACGACATGATCGACACCGGCGGCACCATCGCCAAGGCGGTGCAGGAGATCATGCACGCCGGAGCGGAGAAGGTGATCGTCGCGGCCACCCACGGCGTCCTGTCCGACCCGGCCGCTGAGCGCCTGAGCGCGTCAGGGGCGGTCGAGGTGGTGCTGACCAACACCCTGCCGATTCCGCCTGAACACCAGTTCGAGCAGCTGACGGTGCTGTCGATCGCACCACTGCTGGCCAGAGCCATTCACGAGGTCTTCGAAGACGGCTCGGTCACCTCGCTGTTCGAGGTGTGACACACCCGGGCGATCAGCCCGCAGCGACGGGTGTTCGCCGAACGGGGTGATCACACATTCCGCTGCCGTCACCTCGATATCAGGCCCCACCTTGCCGACTGACCCAAGGTACTGATCGGCACATTTGCCGCTGGTGAAGGTGCGGGCGATTTGGACGTCCGGGGCGAACAACCTGCGCAGAGTCGCTCCGTTGACCGAATAAATTCCTGCCTGTACGCTTCTCGACAGGATAATTTAGGGTTGGAGAGGTGATCATGATGCAGTTTCCACATGTGTGGCTGGGCCAGACAACGACGTGGGCGACCGCGGGCTTCGCGCCGCAGGAAGTGCTGAGTCGGCGGGGCTACGTCATGGTCGACCACCCGGAAGCGGCGGATGTGATCGTCGTCGGGGGCAGTGACCTGTCGCGATACACCGAGCTGTGCGCGGCAGCCACCGACGGCGCCGGCGTGCTCGTGCTGCTGGACGGCCGGCCGGCGGCCGTGCCCGACCTGGCCGACTCCGGCATAGCCGGTGTCCACTCCATACGCGCAGGCGGGAAAGGCTTGTCGGCCGCCTCAACGGAATTCCAGACGCCCGGTCTTCACCCCAAGGATCCCGGCGGCCCGCAGGCCGTCACCGAGGATCTACTCGCCAGAGTCGACACCGGGCAGCTCATCCCGACCGCAACGCTGCAGCTCGGCGACCGGGCCACCGCCCTCCTGCGGCTACCGGGTAGTGCCCGCAATCCAGGGTGCGCTGTGGCTGCTGTATCGAACGTCAACGGTGCCCGCAGGGTGGTGCTCGGCGTGGTGCTCGACGACCGGTCGGGCGACCTTTTCTTCAATGCCGTCACCCATGCAGCTCGGCGCCCGGCGGCCAAGGCCGCACACACCCAGGTGGCAATCGCGGGGCAACCCGCGTGGCTGAACCTGAAGGCCGCCGTCACCGCACTTCGCCCACTGCAGGGGACTGACGGATCCATTTCCGCCCGCCAGGATGTGGCGCGGGACCTGGTCGGCCGGATCAGTGATGCGATCGAGGATTTGGCACCGCGGTTCCCGCATGACGCCGACTATCTGGCCGCCACGGTCAAGGATCTGACCCGGTGGTCCGACGGCGGGTTCGGGGTGCCGGATTTCCTGGACTCGGTGCAGGCCTTCCATCCCGAGGTCGCTCGGGTCGACGGCCGCTGCCACCTGGTGCTCTTCCCGATGTATACGCAGAACGGCAATCCCGATCGCAACGTCGAGGCGGTGCTGGTCGAGGTGATCTGGCCGGACTTCATCGCCGAGCTGGAGGCCGGGGACTACTCCAACAAGTTGTTCGTGCCGATCCGGTTTCTGGACTTCACGCCGGGATACGACACCAATTCCGCGGTGCTGTTCCCCGAGACGGTGGCCATGCGTGAGGTCCCGAAGTTCAGTTGGGGCGCCATCTTCGCAGACCGGGAGGCGGCGCGTTTCCGTTCCGTGGTGACCGCAGCCGCCGAGATCACCCGTTTGGCGTTGCCGCCCGATGCCGCTCGACTCTTGGCGGATCAGCAGTTGGCGGAGCAAACTTTCGTCATGTGGGACCTCATTCACGACCGCACCCACATGCATGGTGATCTGCCATTCGATCCCTTCATGATCAAACAGCGGATGCCGTATTTCCTTTACACCCTCGAAGAGCTGCGCTGCGATCTGACGGCCTTCCGGGAGTCGGTCGAACTCGAGAAGCAAGGCGTTCCGCAGGCCAGGCTGGTGCAGTATGCGATTCTTTTCGACCGCATCTTCCGATTTGCCATCACCGGCAGCCGGGTCCGCAACTACGACGGACTGGGTGGTCAACTGCTGTTCGCCTGGCTGCACCAGCACCGGGTGCTGCACTGGACGGACAACCGGCTGACCATCGACTGGGATACGGTCACCGAACCGGTACTGGAACTCGGCCGGCAGATCGATCACCTGTACTGGCAGTCCATCGACCGGTCGAAGACCGCCCACTGGCTTGCCGCCTACCAGCTGGTGGCCTCGACGGTGGCGCCGAGCCCGATGTCCGTGTGGGCCAGGGGACCGCAGGCGTTGCCGCTGGACGGTCCGGTCAGAGGGCTGACCGACGCGGTGCTACCGGACGAATTCCCGCTGTCCATGTTTTACGAGGCACTGAACCGCAAGCTTTCGCCGATCGTGCTGGCGACTGCAGGGATCACCGGATGAATGAGGATTGCCCATGAGTCAGCGCCCCGCGGGCGAGTTGAACGGCCTCGTCGTGGTCGTCACCGGCGCCACCGGTTCGGCCGGTCGAGTGTGCGTCAGAGCGCTGGCCGGTGCCGGCGCCGAGGTGGTGGCGGTCGGCCGCGACGAACACCGGCTGGCGGCCCTTTTCGACCGGGTTGACGGTGTGCATCCCCAGGTGGCCGAGCTGAGCGACGGCCCACACTGTGAGGCACTGGCCGAGCGGGTCCGTCGGCGCCACCATCGGATCGACGGGCTGGTCCATCTGGTCGGCGGCTGGCGGGGCGCTGCCCGGTTCACTGCCAACTCCGACGAAGACTGGGCATTTCTGTCCCACACACTCATCGACAGCCTGCGGCACATCACGATTGCCCTGCACGACGACCTGGCGTCATCGGCCGATGGTCGGGCGGTCATCGTGTCTGCATCGGCGGCCAATGTCCCGACTCCAGGTGGTGCGAACTACGCAGCCGCCAAAGCAGCGACCGAGGCCTGGATGCTCGCGCTGGCCGAGTCGTTCGCCAGGGCCCAGTCCCGGGCGAAGGTCGACCCGACACCGCAGCGGTCGGCGGCGACCATCCTGGTGGTCAAAGCCCTGGTGGACCAGGCGATGCGAGACGCCAAGCCGGACGACCCGTTCAACGGATTCACCGACGTCGCCGTCCTGGCGCGGCAGGTGGTCGACCTGTTCACCGACGAGGCCGCCGAGATCAACGGTGCCCGCATCAGTCTCCCCTGATCCCGCCGGCCGGCCCCGTTGGGCGCACACCGAACGGCCCGGCGCAGGCCGAACTGCCAAAATCTGGCGAATTCCAGCTGATTTTGGGCATATCGGTATGCGCACCGGGCCACCTCCGCCGGTACCGAACCGGCCACCGCACGGCACGACTTTCGCTGACTGGGAGAATGACCTACGTGAACAGACTGCATGACGTGACCAGCCGTGGCTTTGCCTCGGACAACTACGCCGGCGCTCACCCGGAAGTGCTGGCCGCGATTGCGCAGGCCAACGGCGGGCACCAGATCGCCTACGGCGAGGATCTCTACACCGAGCACCTGCAGACCGTCATGGCCCGGCATTTCGGTGCGGGTGTACGCGCGTTCCCGGTCTTCAACGGCACGGGCGCCAACGTGTTGTCGCTGCAGGCGGTACTGCCCCGCTGGGGCGCCGTGGTCTGTGCCGAGACAGCGCACATCAACACCGATGAAAATGCCGCCCCAGAACGAGTCGGCGGGCTGAAGTTGTTGACCGTCCCCACTGCGGACGGGAAGCTGACCCCGGAGTTGATCGACCGGCAGGCCTGGGGATGGGGCGACGAGCACCGCGCCCAGCCGCTGGCCGTCTCCATCACCCAGACCACCGAGCTCGGCACCGCCTACTCTGCCGCCGAGATCGCCGCGATCGCGCGGCACGCCCACCGCAAGGGCATGCTGCTGCACCTGGACGGCGCCCGGATCGCCAATGCCGCCGCGTCCCTCGGTACCGGGCTCGCCGATTTCACCAGCGACGCCGGCGTCGACCTGCTCTCCTTCGGCGGCACCAAGAACGGGCTGCTGTTCGGTGAGGCGGTCGTGGTGATGCGACCGGATGACGGGATCGCCGCGGCTGCCCTTCCGTACCTGCGGAAGATGAACATGCAACTCGCCAGCAAGATGAGATTTGTTTCCGCCCAGCTCATTGCGCTGCTGGAAGGCGACCTGTGGCTGCGGTCCGCGCAGCACTCCAACGCCATGGCGGCCCGACTGGCAGAGGGGGTGCGACACCTCCACGGCGTTCGGATCACCCAACCAGTGCAGGCCAATGCCGTCTTCGCAATCATCGATCCCCTGGTCGCCGAGCAGCTGCGTCAATCGTTCCGTTTCTACGACTGGAATCCGGCAACTTTCGAGGTGCGCTGGATGTGCGCGTTCGACACCACCGAGGCCGATGTCGACGCATTCCTGGGTGAACTGCGGCGTCTGCTGCCAGAAAAGGTCGGCCAAACAGTCTGATCAGGCCAGAGCTTTCATATCGTTGAACCATTTGAAAAAGGCCAGCGCCATGAAACCGGCATTCGCCACGAACAGGGCGGCATAGACCCAGAAGAACACCAGCGGCGCACCGAGCAGGACAAACACCACGCAGAGCAGTCCGTAGTCGGTGGGCATGACCAGCAGGGACCGGATCGGCGAGGTGGCTGCGCCTCTGGGTACCGGCTGACCGGTGCGCGTCTCCTGCTGACGCCTGAGTTGATCGTTGAGCATCATCCCGAAGAACATCACGACGGCGACGACGGTGAAACCGACCGGAATGAGCAGAGCCGACCGCGGAACCGGAATGAACCGGTAGGCACTGATCAGCACGGCCAGGTGCAGGGCGGCGATCTTGGCGGCATCGACCATGTGGTCCAGCCATTCCCCGGACGGGCTCCCGCCGCCCCGCAGGCGCGCCAACTGCCCGTCGGCGGCATCGAAGGCATACCCCAGTACAAGACAGAGGCAAACGGCAATACCGAGCCATAAAGCGGGTGCGACCAGAGCGATCAGAGCAATGGCTGCGAAAGAAAAGAATGCGCTGATGCCGGTAATGGTGTTCGGTGTCAGCCCGATGCGGAATGCGGCCGCGGCAATGAGACGGCCCAATTTTCGATTGATGAAACGTGAGTACGCGGGGGCGCCTTTCGAGGGCTTCTGCACACCCGCGATCGCTCGCAGGATGTCACGGTAGTTCGATGACGGGGTGACCGGAGACTCCGCCGAACCACTGGTCGTCAGACCCGAGATGGGCGAACCGACCACGTCCGGCGACGGAGAACCTGAGCGCGCCACCGGTTCAGACCGAACCGGGAACGGAATGCGGCGATCCAGGGACGGGTGTCGCGGTGCCAGGTCCCAGCGGCGGCAAAGCGTGAAGCAGCAGCATGCATCACCTCGTCGGTAGGCGACAGGAAGCCTGTCGGGGTGCCAACCCCACGACTACGGAGAGATGGCCGGCCGGGCAAGCGCCCAACCTTACGAATATAACACTCCCGCCTGACCGGGCATGAAATCGCATGAGCTATTGGTCACTTTCATACTTTCGAGTTACCTTATCGACACGCCGTCCCGGCGCAATCGCCGTCGATCCGGTGGCACAGCGGCCATCCGGTGACCCAGCGGCAGTCGCGGTGGGATCGTTTGCCGACCTCTCGAGGAAAATTTGACCCGGTCCACAAAGTTGGTCTTCCTTCATTCCTCCGACGAGCTGTACGGCGCGGACCGCATGCTGCTGGAGATGGTCGGCGCTGCGGCGCAGGACGCTGACGTGCAGGTCTGGCTGCCCGACGACCTCACGCACCCGTCGGCACCGCTGTGCCAGGAGCTGATCACCCGCGGTGTGCCAGTGCGGCATCTCGACCTGCCGATCATGCGCCGGGCGTATCAGAATCCGCGCGGTATCGCTGCGCTGCTTGGCAAGTCGGGCCGGTTGCTGCAGGAACTCAGGAGGTCGAGGCCGGACGTCGTCTACTGCACCACCAGCGCCGTTCTGCTGGCCGCGCCGCTGGCCCGCCTCGCCCGAACGCCACAGGTGATCGGCCACTTCCAGGAGATCTGGTCCGGATCGGACCGATATGTACTCGGCCTGACGGCACGCGCCTGCCACACCCTGCTGTCGATCTCCCAGGCGGTCAGCAACTCGCTGCCGAAGGGCCTGCGCGCTCGAACCATCGTGGTGCCCAATGGCACCCCCGAACCGGACCGCGTCGCCCGACTCGATAGCCGGATCGGTGAACTCAACTTCCTGGTGGCCAGTCGGTGGAACGGATGGAAGGGGCACCGAACGCTCCTCACTGGGTGGAACCTCGCCGGCTCACCCGGTCGGCTGGTGATCCTCGGCGGGCCGCCGCCCAGCGGCGAGTCGGTGGACGTGCGGGAACTGGTGGCGCAGCTGACCCGCCCCGAGTCGGTGTCAGTGGTTGGCGAGGTCACCGATCCGTCCGCGTACATCGAGGCGGCCGATGTCGTCGTCATGCCCTCCGATCGACCGGAGCCGTTCGGTCTGGTGGCGATCGAGGCCTTCGCCCGCGGTCGTCCGGTGATCGCCAGCGCGGCGGGCGGCCTGCTGGACATCGTGACGCCGCAGAAGGACGGGTGGCTCTTCCCGCCCGGCGATCCGCAGGCGCTGGCCACCGTGCTCACCGGATTGACCCGGGACGAGGTGACGGCGGCCGGGGTGCAGGCCAGAGAGACCTACCTGGATCGATTCACCGTCAGCCGCTTCGTGGAACGATGGCGGGCTGCTGTCGCGCACGACCGATATCGGACGTGACGACGATTACGACAGCGGAACCGGCGGCTCGAGCCACCACGGACGCTCGTCGTGCTCGATCGTGGTCACCCACTTGACCCAGTGAAAACCGCGCCGGCCGGGGACGACCAGACGGACCGGAGCACCGTGGCCCGCGCTCAGCGGCGACCCGCCGACGGCAACCGCGAGCAGCAGAGCGTCGGTCAGCGGCAGTCTGCGGGTGTATCCGGTCGCACTGCTCACCCTGACGCTGCCGGTCGCCGCCTCCGGCAGCAGCCGGGCCAACCGGACGCCCGTCCACCTCTGCTGCGCCCACCATCCGCCGGTGCAGTCCAGGATCGTCGTCACCTCGTCGTGAAAGGCCGACAGCGCGGCCAGATTCCACTCCCGGGACCGCCCGCCGGAGGTCACCGTCAGCCGCCAGGTAGACGGATCGATCGACGGGACGGCGTCCAACAGCCAGCTGGTGGTGGGCATGGCGGGCGGGTGGCCGGATCCGAGTTCGTACGAGCCGGTGGCGCGGCGGTCGGCGCCTGGCAGCGAGAACACCGCCGCACTGCCCTCCAGCGCGGCATAGACCGAACCGGCCGCGGCGACGAGCAAGCCGCCCCGCAGAGCGAATCTCCTGGACAGATCCGCGGTCCGGGGACGGATGCGTCGACGCCGCACGTGCAGCGCGGCCGGGATCAGCGCGACCAGAGCGGCGCCGACATGCACCTGCAGCGCGGTGCTGCCGAAAGCCTGAATCAGCAGGCCGGTGCTGTGCGCGAGTCCGGTCAGCAAGGCGACCACGACGGTGACCGCCAGCACCAGCGAGGTGATCCGGCCAGGTCTGCGGCGCCGCAGGCCGCGCCGCACGATCACCGATTTCCACGGGATCAACACCGCCAACATCAGGCCGACCACGCCGTGGGCGATCACCACCAGCGCGACCGGCCCGCTGCCCACCAGGAAGGTGATCGCGCCGGTGACGACAGCGAGCGGCAGCAACGCCAGCAGTGCGAGATTGGTGCGGCGGCCTGCCATGTCCCGACAGTACGGATCTGGAGCCGGTGCCGACTGGCGCGGTCGTCCCGAATGTTCCACAGTGGGAGGGCGACCCCGCGCCCTCGAACACACTCCACCCTCGACGATTGGGTTCACGTCACGATGAGCGGTAGCAGGATCGCCGGTGCGCCGATTTCCTGGGGTGTCTGCGAGGTGCCGGGCTGGGAGCCTGACCTCGACCCGAGCGCTACCGCCGGAGAGCGACTCACCGCAGTATCGGAACCCACCGCGGCCGCATATCCGTCCCAGGCACTGGGTCCGAACTCGCCGCCGTCGCGCACGGCATCGATCCATTCCCTGCAACTCGAGGTCGTAGGCGCGCACGAAGCGCCCCGCCAGTCCTTCGGCACCCGGCCGGAGTACATGTTGACCTTCCGGACTGTGACCGGGCTCGACTCACCCAGAGCGGCGGTACCTTCCTCGCCAACCACTTCGCCCCGGATGTCGTAGCCGTAGCGGATGTTGACCCAGATCTCGACGTCGATCAGTGCTCCACCCTCCATCTCCAGGAGCATCATCACCGGGTCCTGCAGTTCGCCGCCGAGCCGGCTCTTGCGCGGGGTGAGCACCGTCGCCGCGGCGATCTCCTCATCGAACATCCAGCGCACCATGTCGATCTGTGCACCGCTGTGTCGGTGATAGCCATGTCAGTGGTGTAGTGCCCTGGCACGCTGGGGTTGCGGTGCGTGCAGTGCATCATCGACGGGGTCCCGATATCGCCGCTGTCGACCACCGATCCGGCCGGCAGGTAGAGCCGGTGCCCGCTGCCTGTCCCGCCGCTCATCGGACGGCGACGGTGTCAGGCATTGTCGACCTTCCTCAAGAGCGCCTCGACCTCGACGGTGGTCGGCATGGCGCTGGAGCATTCCCGACGGGTGGCGACGATCGCGCCGGCGGCGTTCGCGAACCTCAGGATGGTTTCCAGATCCCAGCCCGACAGCAGTCCGTGGCAGAGGGCGCCGCCGAACCCGTCGCCGGCGCCGAGTCCGTTGATGACCTCGACCGGAGTGGGCGGCACCTCCAGCGTCAGGTCCTTCGTCATGCCAAGCACACCCCTGGGGCCCTGCTTGACGGTGGCGACGTCGACTCCCGCCGCCAGCAGCGCCTTTGCCGCCCGGTGCGGCTCCGTCTCGTTGACGGCGATCTCGCACTCGTCCGTGTTGCCGACGGCGACGGTGACGTGGCCGAGCGCCTTTTGCACCTGGGTGCGGGCCTGCGCCGGGTCTTTCCAGAACGTCGGCCGGTACTCCAGGTCGAGAATCGTGATCGGCTTGCGCGCTCTGGCCGCCCAGGCAGCAAAATGCGCTGATCGGCTGGGCCCTTCGGACAGCCCGGTGACGGTCGACCAGTAGATTCCGGCGTCGACGATCGCCTCGAGATCCAGTTCCGCTGCATGGATCTGCAGGTCCGGAGCGGTCGGCAACCGGTAGAACAGCAGCGGGAAATGGTCCGGTGGATACATCTCGCAGAAGGTGATCGGCGTCAGCAGGTCCGGCACTTCCGAGACGAACCTGTCGTCGACGCCGAATTCGCGCAGCGCGGCGTGCACATACTTTCCGAACGCGTCCGGTCCGGTTCGGGTGATCACCGCGGTGCGGCGCCCGTGCCGGGCGGCCGCGACGGCGACATTGGTGGCACTGCCACCGAGGTACTTGCCGAAGGTATCCACATCCGCCAGACCGACGTTGTCCTGGAGGGGGTAGGGATCGACACCGACCCTACCGATGGTGATGACATCGAGATGCCCGCTGACGCCACTCCTTCAACTGCTCGCGCGCCTGGTCGCGGCCGAACGGGATCAGACTCCGGTGGCTGCCCTGCCGTGATGATCCAAGACTGGCCAACCATCGGCAACATGTCGAGCACGCCGCTTCCCCGATAGTCGGTGGTGCTTCGACGTGAGCCCGGTCGACTAGCGACGGTTTGGCGGCCCCCTCATCAGCGAGTATCCTTGGGGGGTTGCCTCGGCGAGGGTGACTGCGCTGACCCGGAACTCTCGGGTTGCCGGTCACCGTGATCGACGCGGTGGGTCAGTTTCACCGATCCGCTCGTTTGTTCGCGCCTGTGCGACGACAGCCGGTTTCATCCCGACCCACCGCTTGCTAGGAGCACCACGTGTCCGAGGTCCGCCTCTCCGCCGAGTCCCGCACCGAATTCGGCAAAGGCTTCGCCCGCCGTATCCGCGCCGCCGGGAACATCCCCGCCGTGCTGTACGGCCACGGCACCGATCCCCGCCACCTCACCCTCCCGTCGCGCGATTTCGCCGCGGCCATCAAGGGCGGCGCCAACACCATCCTCACCCTGGCACTGCCGGGTGGAGACGAACTGGCGCTGGCCAAGTCCGTGGTCCGCCACCCGTTGCGCGACTATGTAGAGCATGTCGACCTGATCATCGTCAAGCAGGGCGAGCGGGTCACGGTCGACATCCCGGTGGTCCTGGTCGGCGAAGCGCCGCCCGGGTCGACCGTGCTCACCGATGCGAACACCCTGTCCATCGAGGTGGAGGCGCTGCACATCCCGCAGAGCCTGGAAGTGACTCTCGAAGGCCTGGAGATCGGCTCGCAGGTGCTGGCCTCCCAGGTCGTCCTGCCGGCCGGGGCGATCCTGGTCAGCGATCCGGAGACCCTTGTGGTCGCCGTATCCGCGGTGGAAGAAGCCGACAGCGGCGACGAGCCAGAGGTCGAGGCCGTCGCGGTCGACGAGCCGGCCGAAGAGGCCTGATCCACTCCCTGTCACACGGCTCGGCGGGCGCGTCCGGATACCCGGGCGCGCCCGCCGGCGTCTGAGGCGGAAAGGTGCCGCGATGACCTCCGGATATGAACAGCCCGAGCAGGTGCTGGTGATCGGACTCGGCAACCCGGGGGCCGTCTACGCGGGAAACCGGCACAACATCGGTGCGATGGTGGCCGACGTGCTGGCCGCCCGGCTACCCGCCAGGTTCAAGTCCCACAAGGCCGGGGCCGAGATCGCCGAGGGCCGGCTCGCCGGTGCGCGCGCGGTGGTGGCCAAGCCGCGTTCCTTCATGAACCTGTCGGGCGGCCCGACTGCCGGGTTGGCCCGGTTCTTCAAGATTCCGGCCGGCGAGGTCATCGTCGTGCACGACGAACTCGACCTGCCCGGCCACGTCGTCCGGGTCAAGCAGGGCGGCGGCGAGGGCGGGCACAACGGCCTGAAATCGATTTCCGCCGCTCTCGGTACCAAGGACTACCTACGGGTTCGCTGCGGAATCGGCCGGCCGCCGGGCCGGCAGGACCCGGCCGACTACGTGCTGCGGGACTTCTCCGGGACCGAGCGCAAAGAACTGCCGGTCGATCTGGAGGCCGCCGCCGACGCGGTCGAATCGCTGATCCACTACGGGTTGCTGGAAACCCAGAACCGGCTGCACTGACCGGCCTCAACCGATCAGCTTGGCGGCGGCGCTCCGCTGCATCTTGCCCGATGGTGTTTTCGGCAGCGTCCCGACCGGCACCACCGACACCAGGGCCGGCCGGACGCCGATCGCGGCGGTCACCGCCGAGCGAACCTCCGCCACGATCCGGGCGACCACGTCCGGCTCGCCGGCCGCCCTGGACTCGACCGCGACCGCGAACGACTCCCGCCGGCCCTCCGCCAGCCACCGCACTGCCACCGCGTTGCCCGCTCTGACCCCGTCGACCTGTTCGGCGACCCGTTCCACGTCGGTCGGGTAGATATTGCGCCCGCCCATGATGATGACGTCCTTGACCCGTCCGCAGACCACCACCCGGCCGTCCGCCAGGTAGCCCAGATCGCCGGTGTCCAGCCAGCCGTCGGGACCCCGAGTCGGCTGCGGACCGTCGACGGTCAGGTACAGCTCGGTGATCGAATCCCCACGCAGATGCAGCACGCCGACCTCGCGGTCACCGAGGGGCCGGCCGCTTTCACCGATTGCCACGCACTCGATGCCGGGCAGCGGCGGGCCGAGCACCGGGAACGACCGCGACCGCGGCGACTGGGCTACCGGGGTGGCCCGCCGTCCGCTCTCCAGGGCGTCGGCGTCGATCACGTCCACCTGCAGCGAAGTTCCCCAGGGATGGAAGGACACCCCGAGGGTGGCCTCGGCCATCCCGTAGGCACACACCACGGCAGTGTCCAGCAGGCCGAAAAGGGCGCCGGCCTGCAGAAACTGCTGCACCGCCCGGACGTCGATCGGTTCAGCGCCGTTCAGCGCGAAACGCAGGCTGGACAGGTCCAGATCCGCTGCCCTACCCAGTGCGCGGGCAGTGAGCGCGTAGGCGAAGTTGGGGGCGGCGGTGACCGTTCCGCGGTACCTGCTGATCAACTCCGGCCACAGCAGCGGCCGGGCCAGGAAATCGGCCGGGGTGACGGTGACCAACTCGATGCCACGGCACATTGGCAGGGTCAGGAAACCGACCATGCCCATGTCGTGGAACAGCGGGAGCCAGGACACCATGACGTCGTCACCGCCGCGCAACCTGGCGGCGGCGCACATTGCCTCGATGTTCGCCCAGAGGTTGCCGTGGGTGATCCGAACGGCCTTGGGAGTGGCGGTGGAGCCGGACGTCAGCTGCAGCAATGCCGGGTCGGATTCGGCCACCTCGACCTGCGGCGCGTCCACCGGGTCGCCGGCCGCCAGCTCGGCGACGGTGATCGCGCCGATTCCGGTGCCCGCCAGCAGCCGGGCCAGGTCGGTGAACGGCTCGCCCACGATGACCAGCCGCGCGCCGATCACCCGCAGGGTTGTCATCGTCTCGGCCGCATAGTGCTCCAGCCGGGTGCGCGCGGTGGGCTGGTGCAGCATGGTGACCGAGCCACCGGCCAGCCAGACAGCCTGCGCGGCCGGCGCCACCTCGGCCGGCAGGCCCGCCAGGATCGCGACCGCCTGGCCGGGCCGCAGTCCGGTGCCGGCCAACGTGGCGGCGCCGGCCAGCGCGCTCTGGTGGATCTCTGACCAGCTGCGGCGCAGGACGATCCGAGGCTCGCCGGTGGTCATCCCGGCATCCCCCCGCGCGGCGGTGCGCAGGGCGTCGGTGAACGCGCTCATGCGTGACACGATCTCACAACCCTGGTCCACACCCGGGTCCCTCAGACCCCCGAGCAGAAAAAGGTACCGATGTCCGCTTCCCCGTCGACCGGCCCGATCGTGGTGCTCGGCTCCGTCAACATGGATCTGGTGACCACCACGGATCACCTACCGGCAGCCGGGGAGACCGTGCTGGGCAACAACTTCTCCAGTGTGCCGGGTGGCAAGGGCGGGAATCAGTCGATCGCCGCGGCGCGGGTCGGCGGTGTCGTCGTGTTCATCGGGGCGGTCGGGGACGACGATTTCGGCCACCGCCTCCGGGATGTGCTCACTGCCGCCGGCGTATCCGTCGACCTGCTGCGGACGACGCCGGGGCCCAGCGGGATTGCCGCCATCACCGTCGACGGCAATGCGGAGAACACCATTGTGGTCATCCCCGGCGCGAACGGGACCGTCGTCGGGCTCACTGACGCGGATCGCGAGACCATCCGGACAGCCGGGATGCTGGTGTGCCAACTGGAGATCCCGTTGGCGGCGGTGATCTCCGCAGTCGGCATTGCCGCTGCGGCCGGGGTGCCCGTACTGCTGAACCCGTCCCCGGCCAGGGACCTACCGGCCGATCTGCTGGCCGGCGTGACGGTGCTGGTGGTCAACGAAGGCGAAGCCAGGGCCCTCGGGGCGCCCGCGCTGGCGCAGGTCCCGCACGTGGTGACCACCCTCGGCGGCGACGGCGCCCGCTACCGCGGGCCCGCCGACGAGTTCCAGGTGGCGGCCCCGAAGGTCGACGCCGTCGACACCACCGGGGCCGGGGACGCGTTCACCGGCACGCTCGCGGTGGCCTGGGCGTCCGGCACGGGGCCGCAGCAGGCGATCCAGCGGGCCTGCGCAGCGGGGGCCATCGCCACCACCAGACCTGGCGCCGGCAGTTCGGCGCCGTCCGGCCCGGAGATCGATCGCCTGGTCGCCGCCAGCTATTCTGGCTGACCTCCCGCCGACCTTCGGATGCGTTGACCCATCCGAAGGTAAATAGCGACAAACAACCGCCGGGACCCGTGTTGCTGCCGGGAGGCACGAACATCAGGTTCTACCGTCCAGGCCATCACACCGCCACGATGCGGGGACTGCCGGAGGCGCGCAATGACCGATTCACATCCGAGACCACAACGGGACGACACCGGTGGCCGACCACCCGGGGCGCCACGCCGGCGCGGCCCCAACGCGCTGATCTGGCGATGGTGGAATCTGCTGCTGTTGTTACCGCTGCTGATGCTGCTCACCCCCTGGTACAACAAGGACCGCCCACGGCTGGCCGGCATGCCGTTCTTCTACTGGTATCAGCTGGCTTTCGTCTTCGTCGGGGTCGCCTGTGTATCGATCGTCTACGCCGCGACCCGGACCCCGTCGGGGGCGGAGCCATCCGGTGCCGACCCGGATGATCCGGCCTCCGGTCGCCCGGGGGCAATCCGATGACCGGGCATTGGACGGAGTTCACCGTCTTCGCCGTGCTGTTCATCGGGGTGGCGATCATGGGCTTCATGGCCAGCCGGTGGCGGGCCGGTGACAGCATGGACCACCTGGACGAATGGGGTCTGGGCGGTCGTCAGTTCGGCGGCTGGATCACCTGGTTCCTGGTCGGCGGTGACCTCTACACGGCCTACACCTTCGTTGCCGTTCCGGCGTTGGTGTTCGGCGCCGGGGCGCTCGGGTTCTACGCCCTGCCCTACACCGTCGTGCTGTATCCGCTGGTGTTCCTCCCGGTCCTGCGCCTGTGGTCGGTGTCAAGGGCCAAGGGCTACGTCACGCCGGCGGACTTCGTCCGCGGTCGTTACGACTCCCCCACGCTGGCCCTGTTGATCGCCATCACCGGCATCGTCGCCACCATGCCCTACATCGCACTGCAGCTGGTGGGTCTGGAGTCGGTGCTGCGCACCATGGGTATCAATGCCCACGGGTTCGTCGGTCACCTACCGCTGTTCATCGCGTTCCTGGTGTTGGCGCTGTACACCTACCAGTCCGGCCTGCGGGCCCCGGCGCTGATCGCCTTCGTCAAGGACGGCCTGATCTACATCGTCATCATCGTGGCGGTCATCTACCTGCCGGCGCACCTCGGTGGCTGGAGCCACATCTTCGACGCGGCGCAGAAAAAGCTCACCACTCCCAACCCGGCCACCGGGAAGCCGAGCGGATCGATCACCCTGAGCTCAACCAACCAGCTGCAGTACGCCACCTTGGCCCTTGGCTCCGCGCTTGCCCTGTTCCTGTACCCGCATTCGGCCACTGGCATCCTGGCCTCCCGCGGCCGGAACGTGATCAAGAAGAACATGATCGCGCTGCCCGCCTATTCCTTCCTGCTCGGCCTGTTGGCCCTGCTGGGATATGTGGCGATCGCGGCCGGCACCAAACCGATCATCAACAATGCCACCGGCAAAGCCGACGGAAACACCATCGTGCCGGCCCTGTTCCAAGGGCAGTTCAGCGGCTGGTTCGCTGGAATCGCCTTTGCCGCAATCGGTATCGGCGCTCTGGTGCCGGCCGCGATCATGTCGATCGCGGCCGCCAACCTCTGGACCAGAAATATCTACAAGGAGTATCTGAACCGCGGCGCCACTCCGAAGCAGGAAGCCAAGCAGGCGAAGTGGGCGTCGCTGGTGGTGAAGTTCGGTGCTGTCGCCTTCATCCTGTTCATCGACCCGCAATTCTCCATCGATCTGCAACTGATCGGCGGCGTGATCATCCTGCAGACACTGCCAGCGGTGGCGATCGCGCTGTACACCCGATGGCAGCATTCCAGGGCGCTGATCGCCGGCTGGGCTGTCGGGTTGGCCTGGGGTCTGTACCTGCTCTACACGATCCCGAACCCGGCGAATGGAAAGCTGCACTTCGGCGGCTCGGCCCTGCAACTGGGCAAGCTGTCGATCCTGGGCTGGCACCCTTTCGGCGGCTCGACCACCCAGATCTACGTCGGGGTGGTCGCGCTGGCCGCCAATATCATCATCGTTCTCGTCGTCACCCTGGTGCTGCGGGCCGCGAAGGTTCGCGATGGTCTGGACCACACCGTCGGAGCGGACTATCACGTGGACGAGGGCGATTCGGGGCTACGGCAGGTCGCTGCGGACTGATCGGGCAAGTCCGGTGCAACGGCGATTCACCGACAGTTTTCACGCCCGGGCTACCGGCCCGACCCACGACAAGGCACCATGACTAGGTGACGTACAGCGCTGTACACGATCTGTTGATCGACGAACGGGAACTGCGGGTCTACTCGAACGGCACCGGCACACCGGTGCTGATGCTGCACGACCTCGGGACCTCGGCTGCGACCTTCGAGCACCTGACGACGCCCCTGGTGCAGGCCGATCGTGAACTGGTTGCCGTCGATCTGCCGGGAAGCGGTCGCAGCGACCCGATCCCCGGATCGGAACTGTCGTCCTATGTCGACCACCTCGCAATGATGATGCCGAGTCTGGGGTCCGACCCGATCGACCTGCTGGGACACGGGTTCGGCGGCTACCTGGCCGCGAGTCTGGCCGCCCGCCACCCCTACATGGTCCGCAGGCTGATCCTGTGCGAGCCCACCGCGCCGCCTCGATCGGGCCCGCCCGCGAGCGGCCGGATGTCGCCGGGCATGGCCCTGTCCGGCGCGGTCACCACCCTGCGGCGGGGGAAGCTCCGGCAGAATCTGCAGGGATTCGCCCGGGCGAAGTCGGTGCTGGACCAGTTGGCCAGGGCCGACCCGGCGTGGTGGGTGCAACTGGCAGGCATCAAGGCGCCGACGATGGTGTTGTGCAGCGGCGCCGCCGAGGTCGGCGAGCGGGCGGTGTACGACCTGATCGCGGCTGCCATTCCGGGCTCGATCAGGGCGACGGTGCCGGGCGCGAGGAAACCACACACCAGTGCCCCGGTGGAATTCTCCCGGCAGCTGTTGGGATTCCTGGACGGCTGAGGGAGGGTGAGGCTATTCAGCCTTCCAACGCCTCGGCGGCCGTCATCCAGCCGGTCTCGGCGTCGTCCTTCTCCTGGGCGATCAACCGTAGCTGCGCATTGAGATCCGCTGCGGCAGCGTAGTCCGGCCCTACCGATGCGAGCTTGGTGTGCAGGTCGGTCTCCCTGCGCAGCAACGCTTCCATCTTCTTCTCCCAACGCTGCAGATCCTTGCGCAGGGTGCGGGCGGCGGAGGCGTCGAGTGCTCCGCTGGAGGCCGCCGGCGTTGCCGGCGCCGCTCCGGCCGATGCCCCGGACACCGACCCGACTTCGATGGCGGCTCGGCGCCGCAGGTACTCGGCGATACCGCCGGGCAGGTGGGTGATCTTCCCGTCGCCCAGCAACGCAACGACATCGTCGGTGACCCGCTCGATCAGGTACCGGTCGTGGCTCACCACGATCATCGTGCCGGGCCAGGAATCCAGGAGGTCTTCCAGCGACGCCAGCGTGTCGGTGTCCAGGTCGTTGGTAGGCTCGTCCAGGATCAACACGTTCGGCTCAGCCATCAGGATCCGCAGCAGCTGCAACCGCCGCCGCTCGCCGCCGGACAACTGGGCGACCCTGGTCCACTGGAGTTCGTTGGTGAAGCCGAAGCGCTCCGCGAGCTGACCGGCCGAGATGTCCTTGCCACCCAGGTTCACGGTGCCGGCGATCTGGGTCACCGCTTCCAGCAGGCGAAGCTCGGGCGGCAGTTCGACCACGTCTTGTGACAGGTACCCGATGGAGACCGTCTTTCCCGTCTTGACAAGTCCACTGCCCACCGGGTTTTCGCCGACCAGCACCCGCAGCAGGGTGCTCTTGCCGGACCCGTTGATGCCGACCAGACCGATGCGGTCGCCGGGCCCGATCCGCCAGGTGACGTCATCCAGTAACACCCGGGGTCCGTCCGGAGTGGGCACGGTGGCCGTCACGCTCTCCAGGTCCAGCACGTCCTTGCCGAGCCGCTTGCGGGCGAAAGTGTGCAGCTCCACCGTGTTCCGCGGCTCCGGCTCGTCCGCGATCAGTGCCTCCGCCGCTTCGATCCGATAGCGCGGCTTGGAGGTCCGGGCCGGGGCCCCGCGACGGAGCCAGGCAAGTTCCTTGCGGGCCAGATTCTTTCGTGTCTCCTCCGCAGCCCGGTCCAGGCGCAGCCGCTCGGCGCGGGCGAAAACCCAGTCCGAATAGCCACCTTCGCGGATCTGCACACCACCATCGACGACCTCCCAGGTGGTGTCGGCCACCGCATCGAGGAACCAGCGATCGTGTGTCACCGCGACGAACGCCGACCGGCGGCCCAGCAGATGGTTGGCCAGCCACGCGACACCCTCGATGTCCAGATGGTTCGTCGGCTCGTCCAGGATCAGCAGATCGGCGTCGGTGACCAACGCGGCGGCCAACGCCACTCGGCGGCGTTCACCGCCGGACAGGTTGTCCACCAATGTTTCCAGGCCGATGCCGGCCAGTCCGAGGCCGTCCAGAGTGCCCCGCACCGAGGAGTCGGACGCCCACCCGTGATCGCCCTCGCCGAAGGTGTGCAGCACGATGTCCCGAACGCTTGCACCCGGTTCCAGTCGATCGGCCTGGGTGACTACTTCGATGCCGACGCCCCGCAACGTGGACACCCGACCGGAGTCGGGCGTCACCAACCCGGCGAGCACTGTCAGCAGCGTGGTCTTACCGGATCCGTTGAGCCCGAGTACGCCGATCCGGTCACCGGTTTGCACGCCCAGCGAGACGTCGGACAGCACGGCTCGCACACCGTGCACGACGGTGACGGATTCCAGATTGACGAGATTGGCCATGGGGTGGGAATTCTCCTAGTTCGAGGCAGGTGCGTGGTGCTGGTACGTGGTGCTGGTATGCGGTCGAGACGGGTAGGTCAGCCGATCAGTTTCGCGCCCGGCGCGGGGCCGGTGGCGATCCGGACGGACCGGCAGGTGCCGGAGCCGGCCAGTTCGGCGGCGACCTGCGCGGCGGCGATCGGATCGGCACACAACAGAGCCACAGTCGGTCCGGAACCGGACACCACCGCGCCGAGTGCCCCCGCCGCGAGACCCGCCCGGATCGTTCGACGAAGGCTCGGCTGCAATGAGATCGCCGCGGCCTGAAGATCATTGCCGAGCGCGGCCGCGACCTCGGCCGGGTCGCCGCTACTGAGGGCGGTCAGCATCTCCTGCACGCCGCCGACCCTCGGCGGATTGCCGGCTGCTCGCAGTCGGTCGAGCTCGGTGAAGACAGCCGGTGTGGACAGGCCGAGGTCGGCCAGCGCAAGCACCCAATGCAAGGCCGTCCTGGCCAGCACAGGAGACAGCCGTTCACCCCGTCCGGTGCCGACGGCGGTACCGCCGGCCAACGCGAACGGCACGTCGGCGCCCAGCTCGGCAGCCATCTCCGACAACTGATCCCGGGTCAGTTCCAGGCCCCAGAGTGCGGCGCAGCCGACCAGAGCGCCGGCCGCGTCCGCACTCCCGCCGGCCATACCACCGGCAACCGGGATCTGCTTGGTGATCTCGATGGCGACCGGACCACCTGCCTTGGTGCGCTTGGCGAGCAGCCGCGCGGCCACTCCGGCCAGGTTCTTGGCACCGGAAGGTACGCCGGCGAGCCCGGTGCTGCGCACCGCGTTGCGCTCGGCCATGCTGATGGTCAGCTCGTCCACCAGATCGACGGCATGAAAGACGGTGACCAGATCGTGGTAGCCGTCCTCCCGCAGGGCGCCGACCGACAGGTAGAGGTTGATCTTGCCCGGAACCCTGACCCTGACCGGCCCTGGGACCTGGTGCAACCGACCTCTCACGCGCTGACCCGCGCATCCGAGGCGGCTTTGGCCATGGCAATGCGGGTGAATGCGTGCACGTCCAGCATCTCGCCGCGCAACCCGGGGTCGACGTCGGCCGCTCTGAGCAGCTCCTCGGCCCGAACCGGCGAACCGGCCCAGCCGCCCAGCGCCGCACGTAAGGTCTTGCGGCGCTGGGCGAAAGCCGCATCGATCACCGCAAAGACCAGGCGCCGGTCGCCGACCACCGGGTGCTCGTGCCGATCGATCGCCACCAGGGCCGAATCGACCCCCGGGACCGGCCAGAACACCGACCGGGCGACCGCGCCCGCCCTTTTGGCGGTGCCGTACCAGGCGGCCTTGGCGCTCGGCGATCCGTAGGTCCGAGACCCGGGCGGTGCTGCGAGTCGGTCTGCCACTTCGGACTGCACCATCACCAGCACCCGCCGTAGGGACGGCAGCTCGGCCAGCAGGTGCAGCAATACCGGAACGGCCACGTTGTAGGGCAGGTTTGCCACCAGAGCCGTTGGCGCGCCGCGAATATCGCTTCCGTTGATGGACATGGCATCGGCAGTGAGAACGGTCACATCCGCCGCTCGGGTCGGCGCGTGCACAGCGATGGTCCTGGGCAACAGCTCGGCAAGGCGGTGATCGATTTCCACGGCGGTCACCCTGGCCGACACTTCAAGCAGGGCCAGGGTCAGCGATCCGAGCCCGGGACCGATTTCCAGGACGTGCCCCGCGCGGTCCAGTTGGGCAGCCGAGGCGATGCGCCGCACCGTGTTTGCGTCGTGGACGAAGTTCTGCCCGAGAGTTTTCGTCGGGCGGAGGTCCAGCTCGGCCGCCAGGCGCCGGACCTCGGTAGCGCCCAGCAGGGTCACCTCGGGGCTGTCATCACTCACAACCACCATCCTGACACGGCCGGACCCAGGGCTCGGCACACCGGCCGGGCGGCCGGCGAACTCAGTGAGCCGCGTACGCGCAGGCCCACGGATCGAGCCCGCGCTGCTGGAACAGCAGCTTGGCGCGCATCAGCTGCTCTTCCGGGGTGGCGTCCATCGGGTTGCCGGATCCGCCGACCGACGCCCAGGTGGGCTCGTCGAACTGGAAGAGGCCGTAGGTGGGCAGGCCCGCCGACGGATTGGCGTTCACAGCCTTCGGGTTATGGGTCGACTCGCAGTTGGCAAGGCCGTCCCAGTTCACGCCGAACGATGTGTCATTGGTGAAGACCTCTTCACCGACGTAGGTGAAGGAGGTCTTGGTGCCGACGTGGGTGATCTGTCCGACCGGGGCGAGCACTGTGCGCCGGCCGGTCTCGGTCTTGCCGACCTGTCGACCGTTGACATTCCTCACCGTGTAGGTGATCAGCGCGGTGCCCGGCTTGCCCTGCTGGACGACCTTCGAGGTGCCCTTGGCCAGGGCGGCGTCATTCACGCTGATCGCGGGGGGCTGCGACAGTGGGACCGTCGTCGAGGTGCTGGTCACCGCGATGCGGTCGACGGTGATTACCAATCCATCGGACAGCGGGGTGGTCCGCGCAGGTTTCACGATGTCGCGCGCGCCGACGGTGACCTTCTGGGCGGCCAGCAGCTCGCCCACCGTCCGGGCGGCCGTCATCGACGAGGTGGCGGAGCCACCGGCGACAGAAACCGACACCCGGTGCAGGGTGAAGGCGCTCAGTGACAACCCTTCCACCGGTATGGACCGTGACCGATTCGCTGACAGCGCCAGATCGGAGGTGCTCGTGCCCATCTGTGCGAGGGCTTCGTCGACAGTGCGGGCGGTCGTCCAGACCTGCCGCTGCTGTCCGTCGACGGTGACGGTGAGCAGCCGTCCCCGATCCAGGATGATCGTCGAGCCATCCGAAATGGTCGCGTTGACATCGGGGGCCAGGGTGTCGTGGCTGTTGGGGCTGATACCGGCGGCGGCGAGGGCGCCGGCGACGGAGCTCGCCAGGGTGGTGACCTTCTCCGTCTTGCCGTCCACCACGATCGAGACCGTCTTGTCCATCGCGGACACGGTGCCACCGCCGACGGTCAGCAGGGCGAGCGTGGCCGCCGCACCGATCAACACGGGTTTGCGGAGCCTCGCCCGGATCGGCCGGGACCGACCGCGCTGCCCGGTCGACTTGCCCGCCGGGGACTCCGGTTCGTCCAGGCGGCCGATCACGGTGTCGACCTCGACGGCCGAGATGCGGCGGATGGGACCGGTCGCGGTGGAGTTCGGCACCAGGGCTGCCGGCCGGTGCTCTGCATCGGTGTCGGAGTCCACGTCATCGCCGTGGCGCGGGGGGTGCCCGACCAGGGCTCCATAGAACGGGAGCTTCGAGGCTGATTCGGCCTCCAGTGGCTTCGCCAGGCCCTGGATCCAGGACATCTGCGTTGCCGCCGGCTTTTCCTCCGCTGCGTGGTGCTTGCTCACGTCACATCCGTCTTTGTCAGCGCTTTTCAGCGACTATTTTGTCCTGGCTCAGGTCACAGCGAGGCCACTGACTCCATTTGGGAATCAGTGGCCCCACCGGTTGAACATGCTGCCCCGCAAGGTGCTTCACACAGCGTGCGAAAAATCAGCCCGCAGCGTATCCGCAGGCCCACGGCTGCAGACCGCGGGCGGCGTACACCTTTTCCGCGATAGCGATCTGCTGGTCCTTGCTCGCCAGATCGGCGCGAGGAGCGTACTGCCCGCCGCCGTTGCTGAGCCAGGTTCCGATGTCGAATTGCAAACCGCCGTAATATCCGTTGCCGGTATTGATCGACCAGTTATTCGTCGATTCGCACTGGGCGATGGCGTCCCAATTGACGCTCCAGCCACTGGAGCCGCCGGCCGGTGCCGCAGCAGCAGGGGCGGGCGCGCTCGAACTCGAACTCGATACCACCGGAGCTGCAGAAGGTGTCGGTGCGACGACCACAGGCGCGACATAGGTCCCGACATGGGTGACGGTGGCCACCGCCGGTGTGACGGTCTTGCGGCTGAGTTCCTGGCCGGGTGCGGCCTTGCCGTTGACGATCTTGACGCGATAGACGATCTCGGCGGATCCGGCCTGGCCCTGCTGGGTGACCGTTGTGGTGCCCTGCGCCATCGAGCTGTCATCGACGCTCTGATCGGCCGGCTGCGCGATCGACTGTGACCTGGTCACCAGTTGGTATCCCACCCTGGTGATGGTGATCCGCAACCCTTGCGAAAGCGGGGTGGACTGCGCGGGTGACACGACGTCGTCCTTGCCCACCTTGATGTGCTGGGCCTTCAACAGATCGCTCACCGTGCGCAGGTCGGAGACCCTCGAGGCGGCCTTGCCCGCGCCGTCGGCGATGACGACGGTCGGCAGGGTGCGGACGGTGACGGCTTGACCGTCGGTCAGCACCGTGGCGAGCGCCGGTGAGACGCGATCGTTGACGCCCAGGGTGATCCGCTCCTGCTTGAGCAGGTCGCCGACCGTCCTGGCGGCCGATGTCACGGTCTCGGCGGTCTTGACGTGGGAACCGCTCACTGACACCGTGTGCAAAGTGGCTGCGGTGATCTGCAGGCCGCCCTGCGGAATGGCCCGGGAGCGATTGGCCGACAGCTGGAGACCGGCAGGATTGCGACCGATCTCGGCCAAGGCCTGGTCCACTGTCCTGGCGGTCGTCCAGATCTGCTGCTTGCGTCCGTCAATCGTCACGGTGAACAAGCGGCCACGGTTCAGCGCGATCTGCGAGCCGTCGGAGATGGAGGCGTTGCCGGCGGGGGCCAGCGTGTCGTGGGAGGCCAGGGACAAGCCCGCGGCGGACAGCGCGCCGTCCACCGAGCCGGCCAGCGTGGTGACCTGTCGCTGGGTGCCGTCCACCGAAATGGTCACGGTCTTGGTCAGGGCGGCGACAGTGCCGCCGCCAACGGTCAGTGCGCAGACGAGTGCGGCAACGCCGACCAGCGCCGGCTTGCGGAATCGATGCGACTTGGTGGCTTTGACGGCCGGCGCGACAGCCGAACCGGCGGCCATCGGGCCGCTCGCGTCGTCGTGGGCTGCGGGCAGTTCCTCGTCCGGGCCGGCCGGCTCGTCGTGCGCCGCGGTATCGGATACCGGATCGGGGTTCAGGTCGGTGGATACTGCGGATGGAGAATCGATGTCGGAGCCATCCCTGATGGGTTCGGCGGCGAACAAGTCGAAGACGGCCGGCGTGGGCTCGTCGTGCGAGCCGAACGCGTCGTTGCTGGGTGCCAAGTCACATCCATACCTAGTGCCTAACGGGCAGGGGGCGGGATGCAACGCCTGTCGCCGAGTCCTGGAAGAGGATCAACGGACATGCGAAGGGCAGGCGTTGGGCGCAGATCGTGACGACCTGCAAACCGCACCTGCCCCACTTGCACCCGGGACTTCCCCATCCCGGCTGTTATCACAGGACCATAACGGGACGGGCACGGGACGGCAACCTCTGGCGCTATCACCCCTACCGTCCGCGGTGTCCCCCGACCCCCCATTTCACCTGATTCCGTGCTCAGTTCACTCCAATGCCATACATGCGCAGTGTGGTCCGATTCACCTGTTCACACAGCTCCGCCACATCTTGGCCGCGGAGGCCCGCCAGCGCCCTGACCGTGTACGGGAGAGCGAACGGCTCATTCCGTCGTCCGCGAAAAGGATGCGGTGTCAGGAACGGGGCATCGGTCTCCACGAGGATCAGATCGGCGGGTGCGACAACGGCCGCGGCCGCCAAGTCCTTCGCGTTCCGAAACGTCACCGGGCCGGCGAAGGACATCACGTAGCCGGCGTCGGCGCAACGGCCGGCCACCGCAGCGTCACCTGAGAAACAGTGGAAGATCACCCGGTCCGGAGCACCTTCGGCACCGAGCACGTCGAACACCGCCTCATGCGCGTTCCGGTCGTGGATCATCAATGCCTTGCCGGTCCGCTTCGCCAGGTCGATGTGCCAGGCGAACGCCTCAGCCTGCACATCATGCGGCGCTGCGTCCCAGTAGTGGTCAAGGCCCGTCTCGCCGATGGCCACCACCCTTTCGTCTGCGGCGAGCCGCTCGATGACCGCCCTGGCAGCATCGTCGAGCCGGTCGGCCCTGGTGGGATGCAGCGCGACGGCGGCATACAGATCCGGATGCCGGCCGGCGGCCTGCACCACCCACTGCGCGGACGCCAGGTCGTCGGAGACTGTGACCACCCTGGTCACCCCCACTGCCCTTGCCCTTGCCATCGCGGCCGCCACATCGTCCGCAGTGCCGCACCCGCACGCGTCGAGATGGGTGTGCGCGTCGGCCACCGGCACCGTGAGTGGTTCCGGAGCCGGCGGGAGCTGCCGTTCCCGCACCGACTCGTGGATCGTCATCCGATCGGCGCCCACTCCGGGCCGGTGTCACCCAGCTTCGGGTCCAGCTTGGTGAACAACGGGGTCGGCTTGGACAGAGTGGTACCGGCCTGAATCTCCCGGCGTGACCAGATCGCCAGTTGGTTCTCGTAGTCACCGGTGATCACCGGATAATCCCGGACGGCGGGCACTCCAACCCCTTCGACGTCGTCGTCGAAGTCGCTGACCTGCCGGATCTCCGGCTGCGCCGCCCACACACCCTCCCCGCCCAGCGCCTCGAAGACGCCCTGCGAGGAATGCGGCAGAAATGGCGTCAGCAACGTCTTTGCGTCGTCCACCACCTGCAGAGCAGTGTGCAGAACGGTGGCCTGCCGCTCCTTGTCATCGGCTAGCTTCCATGGCTCGGAATCGGAGATGTACTTGTTGGCCAGCGACACCACCCGCATCGCCTCGCCCATCGCTTGTTTGAACCGGCTGCGGCCCAACAGTTCTCCGACCGTGTCGAAGGCCCTTTCGGAGGCCTCGAGCAGCGTCACGTCGAGCTCGTGCCGGGTGCCCGGAGTGGGAATGGCACCGAAGTTCTTGTGTGCCATGGCGACCGACCGGTTGACCAGATTGCCCCACTCGTTCGCCAATTCGAAGTTGTTGCGCCGCACGAATTCGTCCCAGGTAAAATCCGAGTCCTGATTCTCCGGGCCGGCCGCCACGATGAAATACCGGAGGGCATCGGGGCCGAATTCCCGGATGAAATCGCCGACATAGATGACGGTGCGACGTGAGGTGGAGAATTTGGAGCCGCTCATCGTCAGGAACTCGCTGGAGACGACCTCGGTCGGCAGGTTGAGCCTGCCCAGCGGTCCGGGTGATCCGCCCCTCGAGCCGAGCCCGTTGTAACCGAGCAGTTCCGCCGGCCAGATCTGCGAGTGGAAGGTGATGTTGTCCTTGCCCATGAAGTAGTACTGCCGCGCGGTGTCGTCGGACCAGAACCGGCGCCAGGCCTCGGCGTCGGAACCGAACCGGCGGGCCCATTCGATGGAGGCCGACAGATAGCCGATGACCGCATCGAACCAGACGTACAACTTCTTGTCGCCGCGCTCCCGCCAGCCGTCCAGCGGCACCGGAATGCCCCAGTCGATGTCACGCGTCATCGCGCGCGGTTTCAGGTCGGCCAGCAGGTTCAGCGAGAACTTCAAGACGTTGGGCCGCCAGTCGCTGCGGGTGTCCAGCCAGTCCCCGAGCGCCTGGGCCAGAGCCGGCAGGTCGAGGAAAAGATGCTCCGATTCGACAAAGGCCGGGGTCTCGCCGTTGATCCGCGAGCGGGGGTTGATGAGGTCGATGGGATCCAGCTGGTTGCCGCAGTTATCGCACTGATCCCCGCGGGCTCCGTTGAAACCACAGATGGGACACGTGCCTTCGATGTAGCGATCGGGCAGGGTCCGCCCGGTGGACGGCGAGATCGCACTCATCGTCGTCTTCGGGATCATGTACCCGTTGCGGTAGACGGTGCGGAACAGCTCCTGCACCACGGCGTAGTGATTGCGGGTGGTGGTCCTGGTGAACAGGTCGTAGCCCAGACCCAACTGCTGCAGGTCGTCGACGATCACCTTGTTGTACCGGTCGGCGAGCTCCTGGGCCGGGACGCCCTCGGCGTCGGCCTGCACCAGGATCGGGGTGCCGTGTTCGTCAGTGCCGGACACCATCAGCACGTCGTTGCCGGCCATCCGCTGGTAGCGGGAGAAGACGTCGGACGGGACCCCGAACCCGGAAACGTGACCGATGTGCCGCGGTCCGTTGGCGTAGGGCCAGGCCACCGCGGTCAGAACAGAACTCATACCTGCCAGGTTAGTGGGCGCTGCGAAACCCATTGACCGTGCTGGTCAACCCCGGCGGCGCTCATCAACATCGCCGGCGCTCCCGATCGTTGCGGTTGTGGGACGCGTTGGGCGGGAGTCGGCCCGATGATGAGCGCGACAGCAGGTGCTTCAGGACGCGACAGCAGGTGCTTCAGGAACGGCCAGGGGCGCCGAAGCGCAGGCCGTCGAACACCAGGTCCACCAAGGCGATCGCGGTTGCGCCCGCGTCCGGCCGATCGGTGGCCATGCAGATCCCGCCGAGCGCCCGGATGACGTCCTCCGGAGCGAACCCGCTACGGATCTCGCCGGCCTCCGCCGCCGCGGCCATCAGCGATCCGGCCGCTGCCAGCAACGTGGCCCGTGCCTGGTCGAACAAGTTCGTCTCGGTCTCCATCATCGATCTGAGCAGCGCAACCAGACCCCGTTTGACGGCGCCGTACCGGACGAAGCCCCGCATCCACTCGCGCAGGGCGTCCGCGGGCTGATACGTCAGCGGAAGCTCACGGGCCGCGATTTCCAGGTCCTCGATCTGCTTGCGGTAGACCGCCAGGACCAGCGCCTCCCTGGTCGGGAAGTGCCGGTACAGCGTGCCGATGCCGACATCGGCACGCCGGGCAATGTCTTCCAGTGCGACGTCGACTCCCGAGTCGGTGAAGGCCGTGGTGGCGACCTCGATCAACCTGTCCTTGTTCCGTTGGGCGTCCGCGCGCAGCGGCCGCGGTGAGGCCGCAGTCGGGTGAGTCGTCGGCACCTCAACGAGCCGGGTCATCAGGTCCACGCTCCTCGCGCAAAGAAAAATCGAATCGTCGGTTGCATATCCGGAGGGTACCTCCGTATAGTTCTAACCGGAGGCAGCCTCCGGATGTCATCCGGAGGCACCATCCGGTTTGATCGTACGCCCGTAGAGGGCGCGAAAGGAATGACTGCCGTGAACCGCTTTCCCCAGCTCCAATCCGCTCCACCCCGCACCGAATCGGCGTCCGCCCGGCGCCGGACGATCGTCCTCGGCCTGGTACTGACCGCGCAGTTGATGGTTGTGCTGGATGCGACCATCGTCAACATCGCACTGCCCGACATCTCCGGCGCACTGCACTTCAACCCGACCAGCCTGTCCTGGGTGATCAACGCTTACACCCTGGTCTTCGGCGGACTCCTGCTGCTGGGCGCGAGGGCCGGCGACATCCTCGGCCGCCGAAAGATCTTCCTGACCGGTATCACGCTGTTCACGGTGGCGTCACTGCTGGGCGGGTTCGCCTCGTCGGCCGGACTGCTGCTGGCCGCCAGGGCCGTACAGGGAGTCGGGGCCGCGCTCGCGGCACCGTCGGCGCTGGCCCTGCTGATGACGATGTTCCCCGACGCCAGAGAACGGGTCCGCGCCATCGGCTACTACACCGCAGTGTCCATCGGCGGCAGTGCAGTCGGGCTGATCGCGGGCGGCATGCTCACCCAGTGGGTGTCCTGGCGGTGGGTGCTGTTCGTGAACGTGCCGATCGGCCTCGCCGTGATCGCTGTCGCACTCCGAGTGCTGCCGGAAACTGCAAGGGGCAAGGGCCATTTCGATCTGGCCGGCGCGCTGACCTCCACCCTGGGCATGACCGGGCTGGTGTATGGCTTCGTCCGTGCCGCCTCGGCCGGCTGGGGTGACCCGGTGACCATCGCGGCCTTCGCTGCGGGCGTCGTGCTGCTCGGCGCCTTTGTCTTCGTTGAGCTGCGGGCCGAGTCGCCGATCGTCCCGCTCCGGCTGTTCGCCGACCGGGACCGTGCCACGTCCTACGTCGCCCGGCTGTTGCTGGTCGCCGGCATGATCGGCATGTTCTTCTTCCTGACCCAGTTCCTGCAGGAGATCCTGCACTATTCGGCGGTCGTCGCGGGCTTGGCATTTCTCCCGCTCACCGTGGTGCTGTTCGCTGCCTCGCAGCTCTCCGCCAGGGTGCTGACCGTCCGACTGCCCGCCAAGACGGTGATCGCCGGCGGTCTGACACTGTCCACCAGCGGCCTGCTCTGGCTCACCCAGCTGCACGCCACCAGCGGCTACTTCGATCTTCTCGGCCCGCTGCTGCTGTTCGGTATCGGCAACGGCCTGGCTTTCGTGCCGCTGACGTCCACCTCCCTCCGGGGTGTCGCCCCTGCCGACTCCGGTGCCGCATCCGGCCTGGTCAACGTCATGCAGCAGGTCGGAGGGGCACTGGGACTGGCCGTGCTGGTCACGGTGTTCGGCAGCGCGTCGCGGGCGGCAACATCACCGGCCGGGACTTCGGCCGTCGAGCGGGCGCAACACGCGTTCGTCGTCGGCGCCGACCGCGGCTTCCTGATCGCCGCCCTGTTCCTGGCTGCCACGGTGCTGCTGGTGCTGGTCGCCATCCGCCCGCAGCCGCGCGCCGACATCGAGTCCGACCTGGACGCCGAAGCCGCCGAGCTCGACGCCTCGGTCGCGAACGCCTGAGCCTGAGCTGCTCCTGGCCCCCGTGCGGCGCTTATCAACTTCGCCGGCGCTCCTGATCGTCGCGGATCTGGGACCGAAGTGAGGCGAGTCAACCCGATCATGAGCGCCGACGCCCCGCTCGAGAGCGACCTACCACGAGCGGGGCGTCCGCGGTTCTGCGGCGTGGTGGGCGGCCCGAATTTGTCCCCATACCGTGTGGTCGTCCACAAGATTGCTTCCCGTCGACCCTGATCGATGCGTGACAGAGACACTCGCTGCCATGGGCACAATCTCCGACCGGCGGCAGATCGCGACCCTGTTGCGGCACCACGGACCGGTTATTCTGCTCCGCGATGCAGACGCCGCAGGCGTCTCACGGGCAGTCGTCCGTCGCATGTTCGACCGCGGTGAATTGATCAGGCTGGCGAAATCGGCGTTCGCACCCAGTGAGCCCTATGACGCAGCCGTCAGCTGGGAGAAATTCCGACTGCGGTCCATCGCCTTCGCCCTCAGCGCACAGGACGGGACCTTCCTGTGCGGGGCGTCCGCTGCCGCGGTGCTGGATCTACCGATGATTTCAGATCCGCCGGAACTGCCGACAGCCCTCCGATCCGGCAGTGCCCACGTCGGTCACAACCTGTCCCCCTACGGCACGGTGAGACACGGTTATCTCCCTCCGCACCATCGCACCAGCCGCAACGGCGTCCCGGTCGTCAGTCCGGCCTATTGCGCGATCGACGTTGCTCGTCATGCTGGTTCGCGCGACGGCTTGGCCGTTGCGGACAAGGTCCTGCATCTGGGTACGAACCGCGAGGTGCTCGCGGCTCTGGCGGTCCAGCTGGATCAATACCCCGGCATAGGCGAAGCTCGGTGGGTCGTCGAGCACGCCGACGCCCGGGCGGAGAGCCCGTTGGAGACCTTGGGGCGCTTCGCTTTCCTCAGTGCCGGATTGAGCGCACCGCTGTCCAATGTCTGGATTCCGGTCGGGCGTCGCTGGTATCGCGTCGATCACCTGCTGCCCGACTGTGGGGTAATTCTCGAGGCCGACGGTGCGATCAAGTACGACAATCGCCCTGATGCCGCTCGGCAGGTCGTTCAGGACCGACAGCGGGAGAACGAGCTCAGGTCGTTGACCTTCGGCCTCGACCGCTACACCTGGGCGACCGCCGAACACCGACCGGCCGAACTGCTCTACCGCTCCCGCCAGGCGGCCCGGCGGCGCGGAACGTCGCCACCGCCGACCTGCTGGACTCTCGATGCACCGCCCGGCTGGGCGCCGGACCATCGCGCCGGCTGGGCGGCCCAACCCAGTGCGCTCTCCAACGTTGCGACTGTGGGAACCGAGTGAAGAAAGTCGAGCCGATGAGGAGCGCCGGCGAAGATGATGAGCGCCACCCCGCGGGGTCAGGCCCCGACCTCGGTGCGGTTACCCGACCACAGCGTATGGAAGCTGCCCGGTTTGTCGACCCGCCGGTAGGTGTGGGCGCCGAAGAAGTCGCGCTGACCCTGGATCAGGGCGGCCGGCAGGCGCGGCGACCGCAGACCGTCGTAGTAGGACAGGGCGGCCGCAAATCCCGGTGTCGGCAGACCGGACTGGGCTGCGCCGGCCACCACCCGCCGCCAGGACTCCTGTACACCGGCCACCGCCGCGGTGAAGTACGGCGCGAACAGCAGCGATGCCGGGCGCTCCGCCGCACCGTCGTATGCCTCGGTGATCCGGTTCAGGAACACCGCCCGGATGATGCAGCCACCGCGCCAGATCCGGGCCACCGCACCGAGGTCGATGTCCCACTTGTACTCGGTGGCACCGGCCACGATCTCGTCAAGACCCTGCGCGTAGGCGACGATCTTCGACGCATACAGCGCCTGACGCACGTCCTCGACGAACGCCTTCCGGTCGGTGATGGTCCAGCTGCCGTCCGGACCTGGCAGCTCGCCGGCGCCGGCCCGTTGCGCCGACGACGACGACAGCCCACGGGCGAAGACCGCCTCGGCAATGCCGGACACCGGAACCCCGAGGTCGAGGGCGGTCTGCACCGTCCATGTTCCGGTGCCCTTCATGCCCGCCGCATCCACCACGATGTCGACGAACGGGCCACCGGTGACGGCATCCACCTGACGAAGCACCTCGGCGGTGATCTCGATCAGGAACGAGTCGAGCTCGCCCTTGTTCCACTCGGCGAAGATGTCGGCGATCTCGGCCGGCCCGATCCCAGCGCCGCGGCGCAGCACGTCGTAGGCCTCGGCGATGAGCTGCATGTCGGCGTACTCGATGCCGTTGTGCACCATCTTGACGAAGTGGCCGGCCCCGTTCTCACCGATGTGGGTGCAGCACGGCGCGCCGTCGACGTGGGCGGAGATCCGCTCCAGGATCGGGCCGAGTGATTTGTAGGCTTCGGCCGAGCCACCCGGCATGATCGACGGACCCAGCAGTGCACCCTCCTCGCCACCGGAAATGCCGCACCCGACGAAGTTGATGCCCTTCTTCTTCGCGGTCGCCTCACGGCGGATGGTGTCGGCGAACTTGGCGTTGCCGCCGTCGATCAGGATGTCGCCGGGCTCCAGCAATTCCGAGAGTTCGGTGATGACGGCATCGGTCGGCTCGCCGGCCTTGACCATGATGATGATCTTGCGGGGAACCTTGAGTGACGCAACGAAGTCCGCCGCTGACTCGGACCCGATGAACTGGCCGTCCGACCCGTGGTCGGCCAGCAAAGCCTGGGTCTTGCTGTTGGAGCGGTTGTGAACGGCGGTGACGAATCCCTTACTGGCGAAGTTCCGCGCCAGGTTCGAGCCCATGACGGCGAGGCCCGTCACGCCGATGTCGGCGGTGGCAGTGATTTCTGACATGGGGACCTCCTGGTGGGACGGCTGACCGGGCGGGTGTGGGACTCCAGCCTTCCGTACTGCCCCGCCGGGCACCCACCCGGGTCACCCGCGATTCGGCTCCGACGTGTGCCCTTGCCGACGACGGGCCCTGTGCCCCGGTTCGGTATGCGCGCAGCGGCCGGAACCAGATAGGCGAACAGGGGCCGGGGCCGGCGGATCAGGCCAGCGCGGCCTTGACCGCAGCGGCGATCTTTGCGCCGTCGGCGCGGCCGGCGGCCTTGGCCTGCGCGCCCTTGATCACGACGCCCATCTGCTTCATCGTCGGAGCGGCGCCGGTCGACGCGGTGACCTCGTCGATGACCGACGCCACCAGCGCCGGAATGTCGTCATCGTACAGTTGGGCCGGCAGGTAGGCCGAGATGACGGCGGATTCGGCTCGTTCCTTGTCGGCCAGCTCGGTGCGCCCGGCGCCGTCGAAGGCTTCCGCTGATTCCTTCCGCTTCTTGACCTCTTTGGCCAGCACAGCAGTGACTTCCGTGTCGGTCAGCTCCCGGGCGGTGCTGCCGGCCACCTCTTCGTTGGTGATCGCGGCGACCACCATCCGCAGCGTGCCAAGGGTCAGCGCATCGCGCGCCTTCATCGCGGCGGTCAGATCGGCTCGCAGCTGCTGCTTGAGTTCGGACATCACTCCACCTCGCACTTCCCACACCCATCGAAAAGCCCCTCTCGGACATTGGGAGGGGCCACACGCTCGAACGTAGTCCCCCGCCCCTCGGGCGGGCACCTCATTACCTCGGATCCGTCAACTGCTGCGGTGACCCACCGCGTAGACGGTCCGGCGCGGCAGGCCGAAGCGGGCCGCGATCGTGTCGACGGCATCCCTGCGGGTCGACCCCGAAGCCACCAGCTCGGCCACGGCGGATGCCAGGACCGCGTCCGAGGGCGGCCCGGCAGCGTCGGCCGACGCCCCGCCGATCACCAGGGTGACCTCGCCGCGAACACCTTCGGCACCGGCGGACAGCTCGCCGAGGGTGCCCCGTCGGACTTCCTCGTAGGTCTTGGTCAGTTCACGGCACAGTGCCGCTGGACGGTCGGCGCCAAAGGCCGCCACCATCGCGGCGAGCGTGTCAGCGAGCCGGTGCACTGACTCGAAGAACACCATGGTCCGCGTTTCGCCGGCCAGCGCCGCCAGGGCGGTGGCCCGCTCACCCGATTTCCGCGGCGGGAAGCCCTCGAAGGTGAACCGATCCGACGGCAGGCCGGACAACGCCAGTGCGGTGATCACCGCACTCGGGCCGGGCACCGACGTCACGCGCAGCCCGGCAGCCGCCGCCGCAGCCACCAGCCGATATCCGGGGTCGGAGACCGACGGCATGCCGGCGTCGGTGACCAGCACCACCGTGTCGCCCTGCCGGATCCGGTCCAGCAGGCCGGGTATGCGGGCCTGCTCCACCGCCTCGTAGTAGGACAGCACCGTCGCCGACAACGACACGCCCAGATCGGACGCCAACCTGTGCAGGCGCCGGGTGTCCTCGGCCGCGATCACATCGGCGGAGGCCAGGGACTCAATGAGGCCGGCCGAGGCATCCGAGACCCGGCCCAGCGGAGTGCCGGCCAGCACCAGCCGGCCCGTGTCTGACTCGGATCTCATGTGCTCACCCTACGATCGAGCCCATGACCGCCCCGCCCATCATCGATTCGCGCGGCGACGCGTCGGATATCGACCAAGTCGGACCGGACGAGCGGTCGAGTGTGATCGGGCTGGACGACGCGGACCCGCGGCAGGCCAGGATCGATCCGGCGGCCGACGTGGTCGCCATCGGCGAGGTACCCCCGATCGAACGGCCGATCCGGCCGGAAGGGCGAAAGCTGCCGGCGCCGCCGACCGACCGGCTGCGCGGCTGGGTCACCACCATCCTGCTGACGGTGGTCGGCGGCTTCACCCGCATCTGGCACGTCGGAGGCGCCACCGACAACGGCACCCCCCTGTTCGACGAGAAGTACTACGCGGTGCAGGCCGCCGAAGTGGCCCGCAACAACGGGGTGGAGGACAACCAGGCCTACGGCGTCGTCGTCCACCCACCGCTGGGCAAGCAGTTGATCGCGCTGGGCGAGAAGCTGATGGGCTATACCCCCACCGGGTGGCGATTGGCCTCGGTGATCGCCGGCACCATCGTCATCCTGATGATGGTGCGCGTAGTCCGCCGGATGACCAGGTCCACCATGATGGGCGCGATCGCCGGCATCCTGATCATCTGCGACAGCGTGAGCTACGTGCAGGCCAGAACGGCCTTGCTCGACGTCTTCCAGGAGCTTTTCGTACTGGCCGCGTTCTGCTGCCTGGTGGCCGACCGGGACCAGGTCAGAGCCCGGCTCAACGCCTCGATCACCGGTGACTTCCTTCCGTCCCCGGCCGGGAGACTGCGCAAGATCTGGAGCGGCTGGGGAGATCGCGCCGGAATTGCACTCGGCGCCAGGTGGTGGCGGTTCGGTTGCGGATTCTTCATGGGCCTGACCATGGCCATCAAGTACTCCGGGGTGTACTGGATCGCCGCCTTCGGTGTGCTCAGCGTGATCTGGGACATCACCGCGCGGCGGGAGATCGGCATCCGTCACCCGGTACGGGCGGTGATCAGGCGTGATCTGTTTCCCTCACTCTGGTCCCTGGCCGTCATTCCATTCGCCACCTACATCGCCTCCTGGTGGGCCTGGCTGTTCTCCGAGGACGCCTTCCCGCGCCACGTGCTGATCGGCGACGCCAGCAACCGGGGTGACTGGCACGGAGGCGGTATCTGGTACGCACTGTCCGGCCTGTGGAAGAACTCGCTGTGGCAGTGGACCTGGAAGATGCTCGACTTCCACTCCACTCTGGACACCCCCGTCGACCCATCCCAGCGCCACCCGTGGGAATCCAAACCGTGGTCATGGCCGATCGGCACCCGTCCGGTGCTCTACTACGCTCCGCCCAACGGGACCGGCTGCGGCGCCGGGCGAACGGATTGCGTACAACGGATCTTCCTGTTGGGCACGCCCGCGCTGTGGTGGATCTCGCTGTTCGTCTGCGGGTGGGCGCTGTGGCGCTGCATCGCCAGGCTCGACTGGCGATATGCCGCCGTGCTGGTCGGCTACGGCGCAGGCTACCTCCCATGGTTTTTCAATCTGAACCGGCAGATGTACTTCTTCTACGTGACACCCCTGGCCCCGTTCCTGGTCATCGCCATCTGCCTGGTGCTCGGCGACGTCTTGAACAGAGCCAGGGTCGGGGTGGAACGGCGCTACCTGTCGGTCGGCATCGTGGCGCTCTACATCGGACTGGTGGTGGCCAACTTCGTGTGGCTGTTACCCATGCTCAACGGCACATCCATCACCCCGGAACAACTCAACATGGAAACCTGGCTGCCGTCCTGGGGGTGAACGGCTCGCGACGGCGCGACTAACGGCCCGGGGATCGGGTACCGGGGTGGGAGTGCCCGGCGGGTCGACATCATCGCGGGTATAAGTTCCTAGCGGGACTGTGGAGGATCCACAGGAGGCGCAGCAGCGTCCTGCCGTGCCGACCAACGAGAAGTGAAGGAGGCCGCTATGGCCCAATACACGTTGCCCGAGTTGCCCTACGACTACGCAGCTCTCGAGCCGTTCATCTCCGGCCAGATCATGGAGCTGCACCATTCCAAGCACCACGCGGCCTACGTGGCCGGCGCCAACACAGCACTGGACCAGATGGCAGAGGCCCGCGACAAGGAGGCCTTCGGGACGGTCAACCTGCTGGAGAAGAACCTCGCGTTCCATCTCGGCGGCCACATCAATCACTCGATCTTCTGGCCCAATCTCGCCCCCGGCGCCGGCGGGAAGCCGGACGGCGAACTCGGCGCGGCCATCGACGAATACTTCGGGTCGTTCGACGGCTTCTCCAAGCAGTTCAGCGCGAACGCCAACGCGATCCAGGGTTCCGGATGGTCCGTGCTGGCCTGGGACACCCTCGGCCAGCGGCTCAACCTGCTGCAGCTGTTCGATCAGCAGGGCAACATCCCGTTCGCGCAGGTGCCGATCCTGCTGCTGGACATGTGGGAGCACGCGTTCTACCTGCAGTACAAGAACGTCAAGGCCGACTACGTCAAGGCCTGGTGGAACGTCGTGAACTGGGCGGACGCCACGGCCCGCTTCACCGCCGCGCGGGACAAGACCGGCGGCTTGGTCATCCTGTAATTGCTGGGGCTCGCACCGCGTCGCGATTCTCCGGCAAATTGAGTCGATTTGCCGCGAGAATCGCGACGCGGTGCGCGAAGAGGGCGGCGCTAGTGGCAGTGGTCCGGGGCCGGGGGGAGGTCCAGTGCGGGATTGCGGTCGAAGAAGCCGAACGGTTTGAGCCAGAACGACACGGTGTCGGCGGGCATCACCGGCCAGTCCTCCGGCCTGGTGATGTGGTGGATGCCGAAGACGTACCAGAGCACCACGTCGGTGTCTTCCAACGACTCGTCGTCGGAGATCCACCTGGTGATCCCGTCATCGACCTCGCTCTGCGTCGGATAGTCACCGCAGGGCCACTTCTCGTCGTCGTGGTGTCTGGTCACCCACAGGGTGTGACCGATGACCGGTGCGCGCAGGTACTGCGGGGTGCCCGGGGCCATCAGGGCCGGCAACGCCGCGCCGGGAACCAGTTTGTAGGCGACCGGGGCGCCCATCGCGTTCACCCGCCGCGGGTTGCTGACCTTCCAGGTCCGCTGCGCGCCGAAGTCGAAGTCCCGACCCGATTCGGCCTCGGATGAGATGACCGTCGACCGGGTCTGCAGAGCCAGTCCGTAGGGATTCTCCGGGCTGATCTGCGGCGCGAAGGAATCGACCTCGAGGACCGAATTCGTCGGCCCGTCCACATCCAGGTCCAGGCGCGCCACCAGGAAATGCTGGTGGAACGGCGCATAGGTGCGGTGGTCGACCAGGGTGCCGGTGGCAGGCGTGGCCTGGCCCGGCGACAGCGGGGTGGTGACCATGATGCCGGTGGCTCTGATCTCGCACTCGATGTTGCCGTCGGTATACAGGCGCCAATAGATCAGATACTCGTAGTTGGCGACGGTCGCATGAGCGGAGATGACCAGCCGACGCATTCGGCGAACCTCGGAACGGCCATTGTTGTCGACGTGCTTCCACAGCACGGCGTTGTCTTCCTCGTGGATGCAGATGGCCTGGTTGATCGTGTAGGGCTCTCCGGAACTGTGGGCGAGAGTTGCATCCAGATAACGGATCTCGCCCAGACAGTCGCAACCCAGCTGCAGCGAGGTGGTCATGTAGCCCAAACCCCATTCGCCGATGTCGTATGCCGTGCGCCGATAGTGATCGAAACCCGAATCCCGGTACGGGACGATCATTTCAGCGAGTGAAATGCGGTAGGCAATATCCCGGTGGACGCCGTGGTCGTCATAGCCCACCTGATGCAGGACGAGGCCCTCGCGATAATTGAACCCAACCCGCAGACTCCAGTTCTGCCAGCGCAATTCGTTCCCGTCCAGCTGGAACGAGACCCCCTCTGGCTGGGTGATGCGCAGCGGTGCGACGTCGGCGCGCAGTACCTGCCCCGGCACCAGGTCCGGCTCGTACTCGCCCATCACCGGCGCCGGGGGCGCCGGGTCCCCGATGACGTCCAGCTCCAGCAGTTGCATCGTGTTCATGTCGACGATCAGCTTCAGACCGGAAATCGGGTGCGCGTACGGATTGCCGTGCGGACCGGCCCGCAACCAGAGGTCCGCCCAGCCCAACCTCCGGTCGGCCCACTGCGGCGGCATCAGCGCCCTGCCGTAGGTCCAGACGTCGATGACGACCAACGACAGGTCAGTGATGCCGCGCTGGGCCAGGGCCGCGATGACCCGCGGCTCCGACTTCATCGCGTCTTCGCAGTCGTGCCACTCGTCGACGGTGAAGTTGGGCGTGACGCCGGGGATGTGGGTGAGGGTCTCCACCTTCCCGGCGGCAAGGTCGACGGCCGCCTCCTGGGTCTGGTTGTCCCGACGGTCCCAGAACACCGACAACGACCGACGGGGCACGTCGTCCCCGGTGCGCCAGGCGAGCATCTCCACCTTGGGCGGCTCGAGCAGGGTGATCGAGGCGAACCGGAAGGTGTCGCCGACCACGTCCGCGGCTCTCAGAAGTTCGACGGTACGGGTGAATTCAGCGGTGGTGAGCGGGTCGAGCGGATGCATCGTCGTCCTCCTGATGCCCGCCGCCGGCGCGGCGCGCAGATCGAACTGCCTGACTTCGCCTCGCCCACCACGTCAATCGGCAGAACCGTGGGCGCCGGGCGCAACTGTATGCGCCGACTTGGCCGCCCGATCGACGTCCGGCTCGATATAGATCACCCTGGCGGCCGGCACGGCGGCACGAATGCGTTTCTCCAGCGCATCGATCGCGGCGGACACCTGCTGCGCCGAGTCGGTGGCCGACACCGCCACCTTCATACCGACCATCAGCTCGTCCGGCCCCAGGTACAACGTCTTCATGTGGATGATCCGCTCGATGTCATCACCGGCCAGGGCTGCCCGGGAGATCGCGGTCGCATCAGCGGGGGAGGCTCCTTCACCGATAAGAAGGCTCTTCACCTCCACGCCGAGCACGATGGCGACCAACACCAACAGCACTCCGATCGCCACAGTGCCGATGCCGTCCCACACGCCGTCACCGGTGATTGCCGCCAGCGCGACGCCCACCAGCGCCAGCGCCAGGCCGATGAGCGCCGCCATGTCCTCCAACAGCACCACCGGCAGTTCCGGGGCCTTGGCCCGGCGGACGAATTCCAGCACCGAGACGCCGTGCCGGTGCTCCGCCGACTCCTTCAGGGCGGTGCGGAGCGAGTAGCTCTCCAACCCGATCGAGATCAACAGGATGACGATCGGGATCCAGACCCGCTCGATCGGTGCCGGGTGCTCCAGCTTGTGCACACCCTCGTAGATCGAATACACCCCGCCGATGGTGAACAGGATGATCGCCACCATGAAGGCGTAGACATACCGTTCCCGGCCGAAGCCGAAGGGATGTTCCTCATCTGCAGCCCGTTTCGCCCGCTTGCCGCCGACCAGCAACAACACCTGGTTACCCGAGTCGGCGAACGAGTGCACGGACTCGGCCAGCATCGACGACGACCCGGACAGCAGAAATGCGACGAACTTGGTGGCGGCGATCCCCAGGTTCGCCGACAGAGCGGCCACGATCGCTTTGCTGCCGCCTTCAGCGCTCATCTGTCCTCATCCGTTGCCATCTGTGCCCATCTGCCGATTTTCCTCGACTATTTTTCCTAGAGCCGGATCCCCAAGTGCAAAGAATCCTTGACGAACGTGCCAGACCCGCACGTCTTCAGGCAAGGCCGGGCACCGGCGGCTCCCTGACCACCCCAGGTGGGACATCCCGGCGTTACAGGACCACAATCCTGTGTCATGCCCTCGTCACACGTCGAACCTACGGTTCGGCCCATGGCCGATCTGTTCCAGGACTACCCGTTCGGGCGGGCATGGGACGAGATGTTCTCGGGCCCCGGAGTCATCCGGCCCGCGTACGAGTCCGTTCATGCCGCTCTGCAGACGCTCAGCGCCGCCGATCTCAAGGCCAGGGCCGACATCATGGGCCGGACGTTCCTGGACCAGGGGATCACCTTCGCTCTCGGCGGCGTCGAGCGCCCGTTCCCGCTCGACCTGATTCCCCGAATCGTCACGGCCCAGGAGTGGAAGGTCGTGCAGACCGGCGTCCCGCAGCGGGTCAGAGCACTGGAGGCGTTCCTGGCCGACTGCTACGGGCCGGGCCGGATCTTTGCCGACGGGGTGGTACCGCGGCGGCTGGTGACGACGTCACCGCACTTCCACCGACAGGTCGCCGGGATGGACGGCCAGGATGGGGCCCGCATCGTGATTTCCGGGGTTGACCTCATCCGCGACGAGCAGGGCACCTTCCGAGTGCTGGAGGACAACGTCCGGGTGCCCTCCGGCGTGTCGTACGTGCTGGAGAATCGGCAGGCGGTTTCCCAGGTGTTGGCCGAGGCCGGCGGAGACCAGCAGATCCGGTCCGTCGCCGAATACCCGGGCCGGCTGCTGGCCGCGCTGTGCGCGGTCGCCCCGTCCAACATCAACGACCCGACCGTCGTGGTGCTGACCCCCGGTGTCTACAACTCCGCCTACTTCGAGCACACACTGCTCGCACGCGAGATGGGCGTCGAACTGGTCGAGGGCCGCGACCTGATCTGCCGCAACAACCACGTCTTCGTCCGCACCACCGCCGGCGAGATGCCGGTCCACGTCATCTACCGCCGATTGGACGACGAGTTCCTCGACCCGATGCAGTTCCGGCTCGACTCAATGCTGGGCTCCCCCGGGCTCATCAACTGCGCAAGGGCCGGCAATTTGACGATCGCCAACGCGGTCGGCAACGGCATTGCCGACGACAAGCTGGTCTACACCTACGTGCCCGACATCATCAGGTACTACCTCAGCGAGGAACCGATTCTGCTGAACGTCGACACCTACCGAATGGAAGAACCGAATCATCTGGCGTACGCCCTCGAGCACCTGGCTGAATTGGTCATCAAGCCGGTCGACGGATCCGGCGGCAAGGGCATCGTCATCGGTTCCCAGGCGGATGCCTCGACGCTCTCCAAGGCACGGCAGGCAATTCTGGAGAATCCGCGCGGATGGATCGCCCAGCGGGAGATCGCTCTGTCCACCGTGCCGACGCTGATCGGCGACAAGATGCGGCCCCGACATGTGGATCTGCGGCCATTCGCGGTCAACGACGGCAACTCGGTCTGGGTGCTGCCCGGCGGGCTGACCAGGGTCGCCCTGCCCGAAGGGGAACTGGTGGTCAACTCTTCCCAGGGCGGCGGATCCAAGGACACCTGGGTACTGGCCGGCCCGCGGGAAACGGCGACCGATCTGGAGCTGCAGGCTCAGGCGCCCGGTCAGGTGATCGAGCCCGAACTTGTCGACCCCGATCAATTTCAGACCCAGAATTTCGAGGAGGGCCAATTCCAGCAGCAGGGCACCTGGCAGAATTCGTCTTCGCAGAGCACCGGCGCATTCTTCTTCGACCCGCCCGTCACCCCCGACGACGGCAACGCCGGTCTCCGTCACCAGCAAGGTCAACAGCAGCAAAGTCACTGCTCCGCAGGGGTAATCAAACAAGATCTTCCTTCAAAGAGTGAAAGCAACAACAACGGCCGAAGCAAGATGCGGCTTGACATCATGAACCTAAATGCGGGTTCAGAATGTTGAGCCGCATCGCCGAGTCCCTCTATTGGCTGGGCCGGCATGTGGAGCGGGCGGACTGCACGGCGCGGATTCTGGATACCTACCTGCACCTGCTGCCGACGGGGTCGTGGGCCACCGACCATCAGGTGATCCGCTCGCTGGTCGACTCGATGGGCCTGTCCGGGGACGAGGAGGTCGAGGGTGCCGATTCCGGAAAGCTGATCCGCACCTTGGTATTCGATACCGAACGGGCTTCCTCGGTGTCCGGCGCACTGATCGCGGCCAGGGACAATGCCCGCGGTGTCCGGGATGCGCTGCCGCTGGACGTCTGGGAGTGCCTGAACGTCACCTGGCACGGCCTGCGCAGCAGGGCCGCCACCGGCGGCGGCCCGCACACGTATCTGCGGTGGGTCAGCGAGCGTTGCGCGATCGCCGCCGGTCTGACCGACCAGGTGATGAGCCACGACGAGGGCTGGCACTTCCTCGCCGTCGGGCGAGCCCTCGAACGGGCCGACATGACGATCCGGTTGATCGCCGCTGCCGACTCGGAAACCGGATCTGTCCCCCCGTGGCGGGCCCTGGTCAGCGCCTGCGGTGGCTGGGAGCCCTACGTTCGCGAACACGGCGGATCGATCGGTCAGCGCACCGCCATCGAGTTCGCGCTGCTCGACCGGAAATTCCCCCGGTCGGTGCTGCGCTGTCTGACGGCCGCGGAAGCCTCGCTCGCCGAACTCGAGGCCGCCGGATCCATGCAGCAGCGTGACCCGAGGCGTGACCCGTCGTCGGCCCGCCGCATCGTCGGACGGACCAGGACCGGCCTCGACTACCGGACAGGCACCGACCTGGCCACCGACCTGCCGCATCTGCTGTCGAACCTGCAGCGCACCGTGGCCAGCGCGCACGTTGCAGTCAGCAATTCGTTCTTCCGGCGTGGCGACGAGGTCACCTGGGCCAACATCGGATCGAACGGGGTGCCGGCCTGATGTCGAGCGGGGCAGGCAATTCCCACGACAACAACCAGAGCACGTCCGACTCGGACATCTGGCGGCTGCTCATCGTGCACCGCACCGAGCTGACGTACCCGGATACGGTCACCACCTCGTACAACGAGGTACGCATGCAGCCCTCCGACGAGCCGGGCCAGGCGGTGCTCTCCTCCCGGATGGAGATCGACCCGTTCGAGGGTGTCACCAGTTACTTCGACTATTTCGGCACCAGGGTGTCCTCGTTCGACGTGCACCGCCCGCATCGCCACCTGACCGTGACGGCCACCTCCACGGTGGAGACGTTTCCCCCCGGCGCGTTCGGGCCCGGCGGTTATGGAAGCGGCGCGGCCGAGGTCGCCACCATGAGCTGGGATCAGCTGACGGCCTCTGGTGTCGCCGATCGCTTCGAGGAGTTTCTGACCCCGACGCCGCTGACCACGCTCAACGACGAGCTCACCGGCATGTCCGAACAGATCCGGGCGGAGGCGCCGGATCCGTCGGCGGCCGGCCGGGCGGTCTGCAAGATGCTCAAGCGATCGCTCAAGTACGAGAAGGGCGCCACCGGCGTCCACACCTCGGCGGAAGAGGCCTGGTCGGAGAAACGCGGGGTCTGCCAGGACTTCTCGCATCTGGCGATCGGACTGCTGCGGGCGATGGACATTCCGACCCGCTATGTCTCCGGGTACCTGCATCCGGACAGCAAGGCCGAGATCGGCAGGACCGTCGTCGGCCAATCGCACGCCTGGGTGGAATGGTGGGACGGCGCCTGGGTACCGTTCGACCCGACCAACGCTGCCGCCCCCGGCCAGTCCCACGTGGTCATCGGCCGGGGACGCGACTATCGCGACGTGCCGCCGGTCAAGGGTGTTTACGCAGGCCCGGAGGCCAGCGGAAACGAAGTCACTGTCAAGGTCACCCGGCTTCGCTGATCAGCGGCCGGGAACGACGTAGCCTCTAGTTCACAGTCGTGTGCGTCGGTCAGCCGGCCCGACCGCATCGGGCCGGGCACCGGATCGCAATGCGGGCGACGTCAAGGAGGACGCGATGGCCAGCACCGACACCCGTTCGGCTTCAATGGGTCAACTGTTCCGGGACCGGATCCTCTCGACCCCGGACGCCGAGGCCTTCCGGCGGCGGGCTGGTCAGGGGTGGGAGTCGCTCACCTGGGGCCAGACCAAAGAGCAGGTCTACGACATCGCGGCCGGACTCATCGATCTCGGGGTCCGGGCCGAACAGCGGGTGGCGATCGTGGCCAGCACCAGGGTGGAATGGATCCTTGCCGACCTGGCGATCGCCTGTGCCGGCGGAGCGACCACGACGGTGTATCGGTCCACGGCGGCCGAGGACGTCGACTACATCCTTGCCGATTCGGAGTCGGTCGTCGTCATCGCCGAGGACGCCGGACAGGTCGCCAAAGTGCTCGGGGCCGACCTGCCCGACCTGGTCGCCGTCGTTCTCATCGAGGGCGAGGGCGACGGCGACAAGGTGATCTCCTGGGCCGCACTGGTCGAGCGCGGGCGGGCGGTGCGCAAGTCCCGGCCGCAGGTGGTCGACGAGCGCATCGACGCGACCGGTCCGGAGAGCCTGGCCACCCTGATCTACACCTCGGGCACCACCGGCCGACCCAAGGGCGTCCGGCTGGTGCACGACAACTGGACCTACGTGGCCAAGGCCGTGACCGAGCTGGGCATCCTGAGCGCCGACGACATGCAGTACCTGTGGCTACCGCTCTCGCATGTGTTCGGCAAGATGTTGATCGCGGTGCAGGTGCAGATCGGGTTCGCTTCAGCTGTCGACGGCGACCTCACCAAAATCGTGGAAAACCTCGGAGCCGTCCGCCCGACCTTCATGGCAGGGGCACCACGAATCTTCGAGAAGGTCAGGGCGCGGGCGACAATGACCGGCGAGGGGGCCCAAGGGCTCAGGGCGAAAATCTTCGACTGGGCGTTCGTGGTGGGACTGGCCGCCTCGCGGCGCCGCCAGTCACGGAGGCCGCTGACCCGCTGGCACACACTGCAGCTGGCCGTTGCGGACAAGCTCGTCTTCAGCAAGATCCGCACCGTGATGGGCGGGCGGATCCGGTTCTTCGTCTCCGGCTCGGCGGCGCTCGCCCCTGAGGTGGCCGAGTGGTTCGACGCGGCCGGAATGGTCGTGCTGGAGGGCTACGGCATGACCGAGACCAGTGCCGCGACCTGCGTCAACCTGCCGCACGACACCCGGATCGGAACCGTGGGGCCGGTGCTGCCCGGCAGCGAGGCGATCATCGCGGCCGACGGCGAGATCCTGGTGCGCGGTCCAGGAGTCATGCGCGGTTACCACAACATGCCGGGCGCCACCGAGGAGGTGCTGACGGCCGATGGCTGGTTGCACACCGGCGACGTCGGCCGGTTCACCGATGGCTACCTGACGATCACCGATCGCAAGAAGGACCTGATCAAGACCTCCGGCGGCAAATACGTTGCGCCGCAGAAGATCGAAGGCATCTTCAAAGCGGTGTGCCCCTATGCCTCGCAGATCGTGGTGCTGGGCGAGGGCCGCAGATTCATCTCGGCGATGATCACCCTGGACCCGGAGTCGATCGTCGAATGGGCGAACGGGCACGGACTGGGCGGTCGCTCACCCGAGCAGCTGGCTCTCGAGCCCGCGGTGCGCGAGCTGATCAGCGGGTTCATCGACCAGCTGAACAGCAGACTGGAACGATGGGAGACGATCAAGAGGTTCTTCATCCTGCCGCGGGATCTCACCGTCGAGGATGGTGAACTGACGCCGTCGATGAAGGTCCGCCGCAAGGTCGTCGAGAAGCAGCACGCCGCCGAACTTGACAAGCTCTACGTGGACTGACCTTTCCGGGCTGCCGTTCGGCGCACCCAGCCGGCACCACACCGACGGACGGAGAGCGGTGACCACAGCAAGCGGGGCGTCCACCGCAGCTCGGCCGCGGTGGCAACCCTTGCGCATCGCAGTCACCGTCGCTCTGTGCTGCCTGGTGATCGGCCTGCTTGTGTGGCAGCGGCAGCGCCTGGCCGGGCTGCCACGGCTGCTCGTCCATGCCAATTGGGCCTGGATCATGGTCGCAATCGTCGCCCAGGGGCTGTCCATCGGCGCTCTCGCGCGCGAGCAGCGCCGCCTGATCAGCGTCCGCGGGGGGCGCCGATCGCTGCCCTCGGTGATGGCAACGACCTGGGCCGGCAACGCCATCGCCGTGTCGCTTCCGCTGGTGGGCTCCGCCGCCGCAGCCGTCTTCGTGTATCGGCGGTTTACCGCCATCGGGGTCGATCGGACCGTCGCCGCCTGGACCCTGGCGATATCCGGTGTCTTTTCCACCGTGACGTTCGCCGCCATCGTCGCCGGCGGAGCCATCTTCAGCGGTTCGACCAGCCTGGCCGTGACCGGGGTGATCACCGTCCTGGCCGGCGTGCTCCCGGTCTGCCTGGTGCTGATCGGATTGCGGCGGCCGCGGGTCCACGCGGGCGCGATCACGGTGATGGCAGCCGTACTCCGGCTGTCACAGCGGCTGGTCCGGCGACCGAAGGGCGATGCCGCTGACATCAGCGCGGCGACCCTGGACCAACTGACGTCGCTGCGGCTCACTGTCCCCAGTACCCTCGTCGTCGCGACGATGGCGGCATTGAACTGGCTCTTCGATCTGGCCTGCCTGGTCTGCGCCATCCTGTCGGTGCACGGTCTGGTGCCGTGGCACGGGGTCGTACTGGCGTGGGCTGCCGGTAGCAGCGTGTCCTCCCTGGGCCTGACACCCGGCGGATTGGGCGTGGTCGAGATCGCCCTCGGCGCGGCACTGGTCGGCGTCGGTCTCCCGGCCGGCGTGGCGATCGCGGCTGCCCTTCTCTACCGGGCCGTCAAGCTGGGTCTGCTGCTGGCAGTGGGCGGGATCACTCTGATTTTCATCCGCCGGAACAATGCGCTCCCGCCCGTCCCCGACGATGGTTGATGCAGCTCCCCCGCCATCGGGAAAGCCGGGCTGGCGATAAGTTCGACCGAGCGTTGGACCGCAGGCGAGAGGATGAGATGCGACGCATCACCCGCTCACCTCTCGTCGTCGGCCGACTGCTCCGCGCCCTGCTGGCCCTTCCACAACCCGTCCAGCGCCTGCTCGGCGGAACACCGATCGTTGTCGACGGTCAGCAACTGGACACCAGCTGGCAGTTTCTGCGGTGGGTTGTCGGGCGGACAACCGCAGGTCGACAGATCACCGTGGACGCCAAGACGGTGCGGTTCTCCCAACACGTGATGGACATCGCCGCTCAGGGCAGGGCCATCAGGGGCGCCCGTTATCGGCCGATCGACATGCCACGGCCGGACGGCACCACCATGACAGCCCGTCTCTACTCCGCGTTGACCAGCCCGCCGTCGCCGCCGCTGCTGCTGTTCTTCCACGGCGGCGGATTCGTCAGCGGGAGTTTGAACTCGCATGATCGGCTGTGCGCCCAATTGGCGGCGAAAGCCGAGGTCAGTGTGCTGGCCGTCGACTACCGGTTGGCGCCCGAGCATCCTTTTCCGCAGGGTTTGGACGACTGTGACCTCGCTTATCGGTTCGTCCTGGCACACGCTTCGGAGTTGGCGATAGACCAGAGCACAGTCGCCATCGGGGGCGACAGCGCCGGCGCGAATCTGGCGCTCACCGTCGCCTACGAGCACCGTCATCTGCGCCCCCCGGCTGCGCTCCTGCTCTTCTATCCGCCGGTCGACCCCGCCGCCCGGACGCGGTCGCGGACGCTGTTCGGTGCGGAGTTCTTCCTGACGAACGAGGCCATCGCCACCCTGGGTGCCCTCTATCTGGGAGGGTCCCACCCGGCGGACAACCCGCGGGCCCGGACGCCGCAGACAGACCTGGGCGGCATGCCGCCCACCTACCTGGTCACCGCCGGCTTCGATCCACTGCGCGACGAAGGCGAACAGTTCGGCGCCCAGCTCAGCGCGGCGGGCGTACCGGTGGTGCTGCGCCGCGAACCGGACCTGACCCACGGGTTCGCCAGTTCGCTGGGCGTCGGCCCGCGGCCGAGAGAGGCCGTCTCCGAGGCCGCCGCCGGGCTGCGCACGATGCTCACCCTGAGCGATTTACCGTCGAAGCTCCTTGACTGACCATCCTGCGGCACAACAGGTGGGCGATGAGCGCGGTCCAGCCGGTCTGGTGGGACGCGCCCAGTCCCTCGCCGGTGTCGCCGTCGAAGTACTCGCTGAAAGTGATGTGGGCAGCCCACAGGGGGTCGGCGGACGCCTCGATGCGATGGCCGTCGGACGGGCGCCGGCCGTCGGCTCCCCGCCGGAACAGGTCGGCCAGCCGGTCGTCGATCAGGTCTGCCACCTGGTCCAATCGGAGCTGAGGGCCGTCGGGTGACGGCACCGCAGTGGTGACCGAGCCGCCCAGATAACCGGCGTGTTTGCGGAAAGCGTCGGCCAGCAGGACGTTGACCGGGAACCAGACGGGCCCGCGCCAATTGGAATTGCCGCCGAACAGAGGGCTCCTGGACTCGCCCGGCTCGTAGTCGATGGTCATCTGCCGCCCGTCGACGTCGGTGGTGTACGGGGTTCGATAGGCGGCCGACATCGCCCGGATCCCGAAGGGGGACAGGAACTCCGACTCGTCGAGCATCCGCGCTGCCAGCACCTTGAGAGCGGCCTCGTCGACCAGCGACAGCATCATTGCCTCGCCGGAGGCGCTGTCGGTCAGCAGGCCCTCGGCAAGATCCGGGCGGCGGCGGCGTAGCCATGCCAGCCGGGCGGTGAAGTCGGGCAGCTTCGCCCACACTCCCGGCGCTACCGTGGCGACCGCCAGAATCGGCAACAACCCGACCATCGAGCGCACCCGCAGACGCTGATGGCTGCCGTCCGGGTGCACCAGCACGTCGTAGTAGAACCCGTCCACCGGATCCCACAGCGAGACCTCCTGCGAGCCGAACTGGCGGCTGGCCTTGGCGATCGACAGGAAATGCTCGAGGAATTTCGTGGCAATATCGTCCCAGGCCGGGACCGTCATAGCGAGCTCGAGAGAAATCTGCAGCATGTTGAGACAGAAGACGGCCATCCAACTGGTTGCGTCGGACTCTTCAAGGCGGTAACCGGGAGGCAGTTTGGCTGAACGGTCGAAAAAGCCGATGTTGTCCATTCCCAGAAATCCGCCCTCGAACAGGTTCGACCCGTCGGCGTCCTTGTTGTTGACCCACCAGGCAAAATTCAGGAGCAACTTCGTGCAGATCCTGATCAGGAAGTCTCGGTCGGTTCCACCGTCGACCAGGTAGACCTGCCAGGCCGCCCACGCATGCACCGGCGGATTCACATCCGAGAACGCCCATTCATATGCCGGCAGCTGACCGTTGGGATGCATCGCCCATTCCCGGCACAGCAACAGCAACTGCTGCTTGGCGAAGGACGGATCGACATGGGCCATGGCGACACAGTGGAATGCCAGGTCCCAGGAGGCGAACCAGGGGTACTCCCATTCGTCGGGCATGCTGATCACGTCGGCCAGCGACAGGTGCGCCCAGCTCAGGTTCCGGCCACCGACCTGCTGACGCGCCGCCGGCGGCACCGGCTCGGCGGGGTCCCCTTCCAGCCAGCGGCGCACGTCATACCGGTAGAGCTGCTTGCCCCAGAGCAATCCGGCGAACGCCCGCCTGGCAATGTTCGCATCCTCCGCCGAGAGGTGCGCCGGCAGAACGGATTTGTAGAATTCGTCGGCTTCGTCCCGCCGGTCGTCCATGACGGCCTGGAAACCCCGGCCGAACGCGTCCGCTTCCACTTCGTCCGGCGACAGGCGTAGCCGGACGGTCACCGACGCACCGGGCGCGATCGAGTCGTAGTGATACCAGAACGCCGCCTTCGTCCCGTGGCCACTGGAATCGACGGCACTCAGATCACCGTTGACCACCCGATTGTTGATGCCGTCCTTGGTGAACGGGGCAGGATTCTCCGGCGCGCCGAACAGCGCGACGGCATTGGTCTCGTTCTGGCACATCAGCACCGTCGGGGTACCCTCGGCAACCACGACATAGCGCCCGAGGAACCCGTGGACGCATTCGACGGCGCGGGCCTGGCCGGCAATCATCGACGGATCGAGGACATTGATGGCCGGGGTTCGATCGTCGGTCCCCCACACCCAGGTATTACGAAACCACACCTGCGGCAACAGATCCAGCGGCGCCGTTTCCGGCCCGTGGTTGGTGGCGGTGATCACGGCACAGATGTCATCGGCACCGGCCTTGGCATAATCGATCTGAATATCGAAGAAGCGGTTGCCGTCGAGAAGACCGGTGTCAGCCAATTCGAACTCTCTGTCATCACGTGTGCGCGCGGCATTTTCGGCCCGCAGCCGCGCGTAGGGAAATTCACCCTGTGGGTACCGGTATAGCCAGCTCATGAAGGAATGGGTCGGTGTGCCGTCCAGCGCCCACCAATACTCCTTCACATCCTCGCCGTGGTTGCCCTCGGCGTTGGTCAGGCCGAACAGCCGTTCCTTGAGGATCGGGTCCTTGCCGTTCCACAGCGCGACGGCGAGGTTGAGGAACCCGAACCGGTCGCAGATGCCGCCGAGTCCGTCCTCGCCCCATCGGTAGGCGCGCGACCCGGCCTGCTCGAACGGCAGATATGCCCAGGCGTCCCCGTCTGCTGAGTAGTCCTCCCGGACCGTGCCCCATTGCCGTCCGGACAGGTAGGGCCCCCACAACCGCCAGGTGCCGCTCGCCGACGGCGATTCAGCCAGCCGGGCATGTTCGGCGCTGCGGTGCCGGTTGGGCCCACTGGTGCTGGCGTGTCGCCCCGATGTGGTCACCACCGAAGCCTGGCACACGTCTACAGACCGACTGGGGGCGGATCGCGAGTAGGGCTTCCTACCGCCGCATGCCCGGCTCTGGCGGGAGCACCCGTCGCGGGCGGCGCTCCGGTGCCCGCGCCGTCGAGCCGGGCCGCGGCGGTGAGTATTCGTGGTTGGGGAAGTCCTGGCAGTACCGGTAGCCGCGACCCAGTCGGATCTGCTCGGCGGGTCAGACGACGAATTCGCCGACAGCCCGCCATGGGTCATCCACCGGTGTTCGACCGCCGGGGGTGGGCTGTGCCGGTGTTAGGCGTGCTCGCTGACGGGGTAGATCGCGTCGGCAACCAGTCCGTGGGCCTTGCGGTGCACAGCGGTGGCGGCCTCGGCATCCGGGGCGTCGACCAGGCAGAAGATCTTGCCGGCCGTGCCGTCGACCCAGTAGCGGAGGTAGTTGACTCCGAACTCGCCCTGGGTGGCGAGGTCCGCCGAATGGGCGGCGGCAACGTCGGCCGGTGCGACTCCGCCGTCGATGTGGTGGACGTCCATGAACAAAGACATGCTGACTCCTGTGGGTTGTGGCTCCGACCGCTGCTGGTCTGGAACCTTTGTGCCCAGAGCACACCAGGATCGTGTGTGACGCAGCGTGTGAAACGGCTACCGTTTTCGGGCCGGTGGGTTGTCTTCGGTGTGGGATCGGTCACCACCTGAAGCCCGACGGTTCGCCACCTGCAGGCTCCGGACCGACCCGGCGGTCGAGGAGAACCTCGTCGGCGTCGTCGGGCGCTGCTTCGGCGCCCACCCATGCGGTGGTGTTGAGTTTCTACGTGCAGACCTCGATCGCGGCATTGCCCGCCGAAGCGTCTGTCCCTCAACGAGCATCGAGCACCGGGACGCCGGCCCGGCGCAGTTCTTCCAGGACCGGATGATCGGCGCGTGCATCAGTGATGATCCCGCTGACGGCCGAGAGCGGCAGCACGGTGAACCGCGACGCGGCCCCGATCTTCTCGCTGCTGGCCAGCACGTAGGTATCCGCCGCGCGCGCCGCAAGAGCGCGCTTCATCGCCGCCTCGTCCGGGTCGCCGGTCGTCAGACCCGCCTCGTGGTGCACCCCGGTGACTCCGAGCAAGAACAAGTCGACCTGCACCAATCGGGCGGCCTCGGCCGTAGCCGCCCCACAGGTGACGACGGAATGCTTGAACAGTCGCCCACCCAGTACGAACACCTCGACCCTGGGATGGTCCACGAGCGCCACGGCGACGGTCGGGCTGTGCGTGACCACGGTCGCCTCGAGGTCAAGCGGCAGAGCTTTGACTACCGCAAGGGCGGTCGTGCCGCCGTCGAGCAACACCGTGCTGCCCGGCAGGATGAGCCGGGCCGCGGCCACCGCGACCCGCTTTTTGCTCCCGGTCGCTACCGCACCACGAGCTGCGTAGTCCGCGACCGCGGGCGAGACCGGTAGCGCCCCGCCGTACACCCTCTGACACAGCCCGGCAGACGCCAGCTCACGGAGGTCCCGGCGAACGCTGTCCTCGGCGATGCCCAGCTCCGCGGCGATGTCTTTGGCGACCAGCCGACCGTCCTGCTGTAGCCGGTAGAGCAGAAGCTCTCGTCGCTGCGCTGCCAGCATTTCGTATTTCTCCCCACTATTGCGTGATTATGCGTGTTGTGCATAAGGTAGCAGCATGTCCAGACCGCTGCTGATCCTGATTGCCGGACCCTACCGCTCAGGTACCGGGGATGACCCGGACCTGATGGCAGCCAACCTGGTCCGGTTGGAGCGGGCGGCGTGGCCGGTGTTCCAGGCCGGCCATGTGCCGATGATCGGTGAATGGGTCGCGCTACCGGTGCTGCGCTCGGCGGGGGCCGGTGGGGTCACCGACCCGCTGGCCGAGCAGGTGATGTACCCGACAGCACAGCGCCTGCTGACCCATTGCGACGGGGTGCTGCGCCTGTCCGGCGCCTCCACCGGCGCGGACCAGGATGTCGCAATCGCGCAAAACCGCGGATTGCCGGTGTGGTTCCGGATCGAGGACATTCCCGGCTATCAGGTTGCCCCCAAGACCGACCGCGGTCACGGCCGGCGATGACGTCGGCCGCGGCGACGACCCGCACTGTCAACCTGCTCGGCCGCCCACGCATCGACGGCCCGGACGGTGGCTACCGGATGCGCAGCCGGAAGAGCTGGGCATTACTCGCCTATCTGCTGCTCTCCGAGCGACCGCCGACCCGCAGACACCTGGCAGCGCTGCTCTTCGATGAAGCCGACGACCCGCTCGGGGCGCTGCGCTGGGGCCTGGCCGAGGTCCGGCGGTGTCTGGCCGGCGATGTCACCATCGACGGGGACCCAGTGGTGCTGCGGCTCGACCCGGGCATCGTGGTCGACGTCGAAGTGATCGCCAGCGGGTCGTGGGGGGACGCACTGGGACTGAGCACCCTCGGCTCGGAACTGCTCGAGGGACTCATCCTGCGCGGCGCCGGAGTCTTCGAGTCCTGGCTGTTGGCCGAGCAGCGCCGAGTGGCGGCCGCCTCGGCCGACATCCTGCGCAAGGCCGCCCTGACCTGCATGTCACGGGGCGCCTACCAGGAGGCGATCGGCTACGCGGTGCGCCTGGTCGCCATGACACCGCTGGACGAGACCTGCCACGCGCTACTCATCCGGCTCTACCGGATGACCGGAGACGACATCGCCGCCCGACGACAACTCGCCACCTGCACACGGATGCTGGCCACCGAATTGGGCACCGTCCCCAGAGCCGCTGTGCATGCCGCGCTCCAGGAACGCCTGCCGCTCCCGGCGGCGACGGCCGATCGACCACCAATCAGACGCGGGCAGCCGGACGCCAGATCGCACGCTCGGGAGACTGATCCGTGTCGGCGACGAGACCCCGGAAGGACAATGCTCACCATCGCAGCTTCGTAGGTCGACCGGGCACGAGGGTCTGAATATCAGCATGCCCTGCAGAACGAGCAGGTGGAGCGATCAATGCCGCAGGACCGCTGCCAACCGAGTGATCTCGGCCGGCCCGATCCGGCAGCATCCGCCGATCAACGACGCACCGGCAGCCCGCCAGGCCAGCACCTCGGACGGGTCGAAACTGGCCCTGCCGGACCACTTACGGCCGACGGCGTCCCAGGTCTCACCGCTGTTCGGGTACACCACCACGGGTTTGCCGGTGATCTCGGCGGCCAGTGCGGCAAGATCGGCGACCTGGGGGGCTGGGCAACAGTTGACCCCGACCGCGATGATCTCCGGGCTGGAGCCGGCCAGCGCGAAGGCCTCCTCGATGGGCTCGCCCGCCCTGGTGTGCCCGTCGACTGCTGTCAGCGACAGCCAGGCCGTGGCTCCCGACCCGGCCAGCAGATCCACCAGGGCCTGCACCTCCGCCAGGCACGGCACCGTCTCGATGGCCAGCACATCGGCGCCGGAGTCGGCCAACACCTCGAATCGTGGCCGATGCCACTCCCGCAGTTGGGTCGGGCGCAGGCCGTAGTCGCCGCCGTACTCCGACCCGTCGGCCAACATCGCCCCGTACGGCCCGACCGAGGCCGCGACCCAGCGCTGGGCGCCGTCCGAGAACGAGTCGCGCGCGGCCAGGGCGCAGGCGGTTGCCAGCCGGAACATATCTTCGGCCGCCGACCGGTCGAGTCCGAGTGCGGCAAACCCCTCGAACGAGGCCTGATATGACGCAGTGATGCCGACCTGGGCACCGGCGGTGTAGTACTCCCGATGGGCCGCAACGATTTCGGTCGGGTCATCGAGCAGCAGCCTGGCCGACCAGAGGTCGGCCGACAGATCGTGACCGCGGGCCTCCAACAAGGTAGCGAGGCCGCCGTCGAGCACCACCGGGCCGGTTGCCATCGCCTGTTGCAGACTGGTGACCGCGCTCCTCATAGTGCCGGCTCTGGGGCTGGTGGGACGGAAGGTGACGACTTCGTGAGCGCCGACGAAGATGATGAGCGCGCCACCGGGCGGACCTGGACCTGGACCTGGACCTGGGCCGGGTCGACGGTGACGGTGTGGCCGAACCGGTCGCGGATGGCGCAGACCAGATGTTCCTCCGGCGCCACCAGCGCTCCTTCGAGCACCACGCACCGGTCGATCGTCCCGTGCACGAGCGCATCCGGCGCGATGACCGATTCGCCGTGGGCGGCAGCTAGATTGGCGGCGAGAAACTCTGCCGGTGTGCCGCAGTCGAAGGATCGGCCGGTGAACTCGACGAATTCGAGCCCCCCGTCGGCATACGCTTCCTGCCAGAGTGCCCGATACAGCCCGGACGGTGAATAGCCAAGGGCTGCAGCAGTTGCCGCAGGTACGGTACTGACCCCGAGGTATCGGAAACGACCGAAATCGGCTGGCTTGTTCAGTTCTTGCACCAGCAGCCTGGGTCGCATTCCGTCCCAGCCGTCCAGGAAGCCGTCGATCGGCTCGGCGAGCCACAGGTCACTATTGCTGAGCAGCACCGGGCGGCCGTCGATCCAGTCCCGCAGATGCCGGAGCGCACCGGCGGTGCCAAGGGCCGTCCGGCGCTCCAACGAGACGTGCACCGATGGTTCGAAGGCAGCGGCCGCCAATGCGACCTTCGCTGCCAGGTAGTGGGCGTTCACCGCCAGGTCGCCCCCAACGTGGTCAACACGGTCAACCTGGTCCTCTCGATCACCGACCGGCGGACCGCCGATGAGCAGCCTGACCCGTTGCAGCGCAAGATCCAACAAGCGCTCGTTGCCCACGGTCAGGAGCGGCTTGGGCACCCGATCGGTGAGCGGACTCATCCTCGAACCACGACCGGCCGCCAGTACGACACCGGCCAGATCGTCGATGTGGGAGGCCGCCACCGTCTGCTCCCCTCGTTCAGCCCGCGCGCGGGACAGATCGAGCCTGCCACATCCCGTGGTGCCCGGCGGTCGCGGGAATGCGGGGGGGGTTCCCCGTCGTTCGGACACAGGTGAATATCGACATCTGGTCCGATGTGGTCTGCCCCTGGTGCTACATCGGCAAGCGCCGCTTCGAGTCGGCGCTGCAGCGGTTCGACCACTCCGACGAGGTGGCGGTCACCTGGCACTCGTTCGAGTTGGACCCGGCCGCGGTGAGTCGTACCGGTTCCGATTATGTCGGCCGGCTGGCCGGCAAGCTCGGCACCGGGGTGGCCAGAGCGCAGGAGATGCTCGACTCCATGACCGTGACAGCTGCGCAGGACGGGCTGGAGTACCGGTTCGACATCGCGCAGCACGGCAACACCTTCGACGCCCATCGGCTGCTGCATCTGGCCGCCGCTCACGGCGTGCAGGGTGAGCTGAAGGAACGGCTGTTCAGGGCTACTTTCACGCAGGGGCTGGCCATCGCCGACCACTCGACCTTGACCGATCTGGCCGCTGAAGTCGGGCTGGACCGCGCCGAGGTCGCTGCGGCACTGGCGGGCGACCGCTTCGCCGATGACGTCCGGGCCGATGAGGCTCAGGCCAGGGCCTACGGCATCACCGGTGTGCCGTTCTTCGTCATCGACAGCAAATTCGGGGTGTCCGGCGCCCAGCCGGCGGACACCCTCCTGCAGGTCCTCGAGCAGGCCTGGCAGGAGGCTAATCCGCTCAAGGTGCTGGCCGGCGGCCCATCGTGCGAGGGCGACTCCTGCTCCCTCTGATCGGATAGAGCCGGCCCGCCCCGATCAGGTGGCGTCGCTCCGCATCATCCGCAGCAACGCGCCGCCGGTCAGTACCACCACGTAGCCGGCCAGTAGCGCGAGGGCCGGCCAGTAGTTGAGATATTCCGCGGTATGAGTCACCGACGTCAGCGAGGTGCCCGCGCTGGACGGCAGATACGGCCGGATGTCGTCCTGGATGCTGGTCGAGAACAGGCTGAGGATCCCGGGCAGCAGGAAGAACGCTCCCACTGCGACCGCAATGCCGGATGCGGTGCTGCGCAACAGGAAACCAAGTGCGACACCGAGCAGCGCCGTCCCGGTCAGGAACACCGCTGCACCGATCACGGCAGCCAGCACGCCGTTGTCGCCCAGCGTCACGCCCTTACTGCCCAGAATGCTCTGGCCGGCGAAGAACGCGATGAACACCGCGACCAGTTGCACAACGAAGGTCACCGCCCCGAGCACGACCACCTTGGCCAATACCATCGGCCATCGGCGGGGCACCGCCGACAGGGTGCCGCGAATCGATCCGGTCGAATACTCGGAGGTGACCAGCAGGACACCGACGATCGCCACGATCAGTTGCGCGAGATTGACTCCGGCCAAAGAGATTCCGGTCGGGTCGGAGCCGAAGCCCTGCCCGCCCCGGCCGCCGCCTGCCGGGGTGATGCTGCCGGTCTGTACAGCAGCGGCGACCGCTCCGAAGCCGACCACGACGACGGCGGAGGCCAGCAGTGTGATGACGGTGGACCGGACCGAGCGGAGTTTGATCCACTCGGATCTGACGACCCGGGGGAAGGTCACCGCCAGGTGCGGATCCTGGATCCGGATCGATCGCGGTGCCGGAGATTCGGTGCCCAGGGTAGTGGTGCTCATGCTGCCTGCTCCTCATGCTGGTGGGCGGCTGGGTGGTTGTGCACGGGACTTCCGTGGTACTGGACGGAGTCACCCGTCAACTCCATGAACGCGTCCTCGAGCGACGCCCGGATCGGGGTGAGTTCGTGCAACGCGATGCCGGCCGCAGCCGCGCGCTCGCCGATCTCGCGGGGCGTCACGCCGGTCACCTCCAGCGAACCGTCCCCGTCTTCGGTGACCGACACCCCATCGCCGACCAACAACGACCGCAGCGTCGCCTGCCGGTCGGTGCGGACCAGCACACTGTTGCGTGCCGAGGCGGCGGTGAAGTCGGCCAGCGACGTGTCCGCGATCAGTTTTCCGCGCCCGACGATGATGAGATGCTCTGCTGTCACGGCCATTTCGTTCATCAGGTGGGATGAGACAAAGACCGTCCTGCCCTCGGACGCCAGGTCCTGCAGCAGGTAGCGGATCCAGCGGACGCCCTCCGGGTCCAGTCCGTTGACGGGCTCGTCCAGCATCACCACGGCCGGGTCGCCCAACAGCGCGGCGGCGATGCCGAGCCGCTGGCCCATGCCGAGCGAGAAGGCGCCGGCACGTTTGCGGGCCACCTCGGTGATACCGACAAGTTCCAGCACCTCGTCCACCCGTTTCGTCGAGATACCGGTAGTGGCGGCAAGTCCGAGCAGATGGTCGCGCGCGGTGCGGCCCGGGTGAACGCCCTTGGCCTCCAGCAGAGCACCGACTTCGTGCATCGGGGCCCGGTGCTCGGCCAGCGGTTTGCCGTTGACAAGGGCATGCCCGGTGGTCGGGCGATCCAATCCCATGATCATGCGCATGGTGGTGGACTTGCCCGCACCGTTCGGGCCGAGGAAACCGGTGACGATACCGGGACGGACGGTGAATTCGAGGGCATCGACTGCCAGGGTGTCGCCGTAGCGCTTGCTCAGGTTCACGACTTCGATCATGGGATCCAGTCAACCCCGCTGCGGCATTGTCGTCGTCGTCCTGGCGCGGACACTTCCCACTACCGCAACCGCGGTACCGACCCTGAGTCGGCCGGCCCTGTATCCCCGTTCGATGCCGGGGCCGCTCGGCGGTCAGCCGGATCCACCGGGCGTGACCAGACCTGACTGGTAGGCCAGCACCACCAGGGCCGCTCGGTCCCGGACACCGAGTTTGAGCATCGCCCGGTTGACGTGCGTCTTCGCCGTCAACGGCGAGAGCACCAGCTGTCCGGCGATCTCGTCGTTCGACAGGCCGGCGGCGACGAGGGCGACCACTTCCCGCTCGCGCGTCGTCAGTGCTGCCAGCCGTTCCGGGTCGTTGCCGGTGCGCTCCGGGGTGGCCAGGAATCGGCCGATCAGGCTGCGGGTGGCCGCCGGGGACAGCAGTGCCTCCCCTCTCGCCACCAGGTGGATGCCCTCCAACAACTCAACCGGCGCCACCCCTTTGCCGAGAAATCCGCTGGCGCCGGCCCGCAACGCGGAGGCGACGTGCTCGTCGATCTCGAAGGTGGTCACGATCAGCACCCTGGTGCTGGAGCACGCTTCGTCCGAACAGATGATCTCGGTGGCAGCGATGCCGTCCATTCCGGGCATCCGGATGTCCATCACCACCACGTCCGGGTGCAGCGATCTGACCAGCGCGACGGCCTGCGCTCCGTCGCCGGCCTCACCGACCACCTCCATCTGCGGATCGCTGCCGATGATCGCCCGGAATCCACCCCTGATCAGCGCCTGGTCGTCGGCGATGACCACGCGGACGCTCACCACGCCGCCGACTGGTCTCCGACCGGAGTCGGGAGCACGGCGGAGACCCGAAACCCACCCCCGGCAACGGGTCCGGCCACGAGCAGCCCACCGACCGCAGCACTGCGCTCGCGCATTCCGGTCATCCCGTAGCCGGCAATCGCCGGCTCCGCCAGAGCGGCCCTGGTTGCCGGTTCCGTGGACGAATTGACGATCTCGACGGCAAGTGAGGCGTCCCGGTAGTCAATTGTCAGCATGACCCTGCTGCCGGCGGCATGTTTCTGGACATTCGTCAGCGCCTCCTGGGCCAGCCGGTAGGCCGCCTGGTCCACGGCCGACGGCAGCTCCCTGGGTTGCCCGACGACCGTGGACCGAATGTTCATGCCGGCGGACCGCATCGGTTCGATCAGACCTGCCAATCTGGTCAGACTGGGTGCAGGCTCGTTGGATTCGCCGCCAGACTGGTCGCGGAGCACACCCAGAACAGTTCCGAGCTCGTCAAGGACCTGACCGGCGGCCGCGCGGGCATGACCGAGCGCGACGGCCGCAGCCGGCGGATCGGCCTGCAGGAGATGTTGGGCCACACCGGTTTGCACATTGACGACGGCCATGTGATGGGCGAGCGAATCGTGCAGATCACGGGCGATACGCAGCCTTTCCTCGGCCACCCGCCTGGCGGCCTCGGTCTCCCTGGTGCGTTCGGCACGATCGGCCCGCTCCAGCACCGCGGCGAGATAGGCCCGGCGATCACGGACCGCGATCGCCAAGGCCGCCGCCAGCAGAACCAGGATCATCGGGTTCAGGTTGTCGGCACGCAGACCGGTGAAGCCCTCCGCGGCGAATGCCCTGACCACCAGTGCCGCCGAGACGATGCCGCAGGCGGTCAGCGAAACGATCCGCGGCGTCCGTAGACCCACTGTCCAGGCCGCCAGCAGCAGCGCGCCCGAGATCACGCCGCCGGCCGTTCCCATGAACTGCGCCAGCAGGGTGTCGGCGGCGAGCAACGTGAAGATGGTCAATGGCCATCGACGGCGAAACGTGACGATCACAACACCGGACACCGCGAACATCGCGTCCAGCAGGCTGAGCCGGTGGTCGACCGACGTCGGCGCGAACAGCGAAGCGGAGGTGCTGAACGCAACCGCAACGACCCCGACGGCGGCATCGGCGATCAGCGGATGCCTACGGCCCCAGCCGATGATCGTCTCGCGGCTCATGCAGCCACGGTAGTTGCCCAGAGCTGGAAGGGTCCGAGCAACCGGGTGTGACCCCGTTGGCAGCACCCTCGGGCGCCGTCCTTACGCCCGAGCGCCGCTTGCCGACGACACTTCCGCCGCTGTAACGTTCGTTTTGTTTGTAGGCTGAACGGGTTGGTGGTCCGGCTCTTCGAGCTTGAAGCTGTGGGGTTGTCAAGACGGGTTGGTAGCGCTCGATCTACCAGAGGCCCGGTAGCGCAGCACGGTGTTCCCAAGCTTGGCATCTCTCACCAAGAGGAGTAGCGATGTCCACATCCACCATCATCGTCAGCCACCAGGCGCCGGGTGATCAGAGCATCGAGCAGAGCATCCGGGAGACAGCAGCCAGTGAAGGTTTGCGGTTGGAGCGGTCGCGCCGTTTGCACGACACGGCTTGCGGCCCCACCCTCTACTGGCTCTTCGACGTCTCCAGCCGCATTCTCATCTCCTCCAAGAGCGGTTGGACGCTCGATGAGGTCAGCCTCTACCTGACCTCGTAGCCGGCGCGTCCTGCTGGGCGCACCGGCAGGTCGCCGATGATCAGTAGACCGCTGTGCCGTCCAGCAATTGCGTGACGAAGTCCGCCGTGCCGTGCCAGTCCTCGACGGCCACGCAGCTCACGCCGAGGGCCTTCACCGGGTAATCGTTGCCTCCCTCGTCAAGGCGGTCGCCGACGAACAGCATCTGATCCAGGGATAGGTCGAGCAGGTTCTCCAGCTGTTTGACGCCGTACGCCTTGTCGATCCCTTTGCTCGTGACATCGACCGAGGTCGATCCACCGCTGCGGACCTCGAGGCCGGGCACGATCGCCGCGACATAGGACCGCAGCTTCTCCTTCTTGATACCGTCCGGATCCCAGGCCACCTTGGCCTCGATCGGCGCAGACTGACCCAGCGCGGAGTAGGTGATCTGGCTTCCGCGGTCCTCGATGATCGGGCCCCAGGTTTCGGTCTCCCACAGCCCGAGGGATTTGGCCCCTTCGGTGAGCGCCGAGATGACGCTGGATTTCTCGGCTTCGGTCAGGTTCTGCGCGTACACCTGGGTCCAGCCCGGCGAATCCCACTTGTAGTACTGCGTCCCGCAGGTCGGCATCAGGTGTAGACGGGCGAGGTCGTCGGAGTCCCCCAGCGAGGTCAGCACCTGGTGTTCGAACTGCTCGAACCGACCGCCGGAGATGATGCAGACCTGGAACTGCCCCAGCAACCGCAGCAACAGTTCTGCCATCGACGGATCGATCTTGCTCTTCGACGGCGCCAGGGTGTCGTCGAGATCGAACAGGACAAGTGCAGGTGGAACCAGCATGGGCGCTCCTTGATGATTTCGGTGGTACCGGTCGGGGAATGTTCGTGACCACGCCGTCCTTCCCGGCATCGACCGTACCAACCCGCAGTCTCCGTCGTATGAACGGACGGTCACACGGGGCGGTCCGAACGCCTTGGCCGATGTGCCGACGGTGTCCATCATCACGCCAATGCGTACTTGGCAGCTCGCGGTGCTCCCGCAGGTTCTGCTGGAAGCAACGCAGTGAGCGGAAGTCCTGCCGGCTCGGGCCATTCGACCCTACGAAACCGTGCCCTCCCCGGGCGAGGCTGGGTGGCGTGGAGCCCACCGGGGGCCAACGAAGTCGAAGGGAAAGCCGATGACCTCACCGTCTCTACCGGTGGATCACGCTGGGCTTGCCGTGCTGTCCAACCAGGAGTGCCTGCTGCGGCTGCGCGCCGCGCCGCTGGGCCGCATCGCGTTCATGTCGGGCGGAGACCCGGTGATCCTGCCGGTCAACCACGGGATGGACGGCGACACCATCGTCTTCCGCACCAATCCCGGGTCGAAGTTGTTCGCTGCCGACAACGAGCTCTCGGTGTCCTTCGAAATCGATGGGTCCGACCCGGACCAGCGCTCGGGTTGGAGTGTCGTTGTGAGCGGCGTGGCCACCCGCGTCGAGGACCCGGCGGACATCGCCCGACTGAACCTGCTCGGCATCGAGCCTTGGGCCAACGTGGTCGAGCGGATGTACTGGGTGCGGATCCGGACCTACATGTTGACCGGCCGGCAGGTCGTCCACGCGGGCGAACTCTGAACTCCAGCAGCGGTCAGCTTTCTGGCGGGAGCTGGCTGATCAGTCCCACGAGGTTGCCCTCCGAGTCCCGGATGAATGCCTGCCACTCGTCCGTGCCCGCCGGACCCAGCACGTCGCTGCCGTGGGAGAAGATCACCCTCGGCTCTGTTTCGACCGCAACGCCGGCCGCACGGAGTTCGCGCACCTTTTCCCTGACATCCGGGACGGCCAGGTAGAGAAGACTCGACGGGGCCAGCTTGTCAAACAGCAGCCGGGTCCGCCCGGCGGCGAAGAACAGCAGCCCAGGTGGGTCGAATCGGGCCAGCGGCGGAGCATCCAGCAACTGCCGGTAGAACCTCTCCGCCCGGTCGAGATCGTCGGCATGTTGGGCTACCTGCGCCAGTTCCATGATGGCTCCTTCTTTGCCGACTTTGCCGAGCAAATAATATTCCCCAAAAACTCGCCCGTCAAACGTCCGGCCGGAAACAACTTCTTCGCGCGAATTAATGGTTGTCCTGCTCAGTGCCGTTGGTCCCTGCGGAGCAGCGAGGTGGTTCTTGTCCCCACACAAGCGGACGGGTGAATTCATCCAGATTTAATACGAGAAGAATCACCTTTCGGGCATGGTGGCTCCATGGCCCCCAACAGTCGCCGCCGTCGGCGCACAATCAGCGGAATCGCAACCATTGTCCTATGTCTCGGGGTGGGAGTGGTTCCCTCCGCAGCCGGGACCCCACCGCGGGAGGATGAGGATTCGGACTTCCAGATCACCTCGACGATGGTCGCCGGAATCGACGTGGACGCTTCGACGATTCCGCAGCTCGAGTCGCTGATGAATGGCAGACGGCTCACCTCAACGCAGTTGGTACGTTTCTACGAGCGCCGCATCACCAGGCTGAATCCCGAGTTGCACGCCGTCATCACCGTCAGCAAGAACGCCATGGTTGATGCTGCCGCCGCTGACCGGGCCCGCCGCAGCGGTGACCGCCGGCCGCTGCTCGGTGTGCCGATCCTGGTCAAGGACAACATCGACACCACCGGTATGCCGACGACCGCCGGCTCGTTGGCACTGGCCGGGAGTTCACCGTCGGATGCATACATCGTGACGCGACTGAAGGCCGCCGGCGCGCTGATCCTGGGCAAGACCAACCTGTCGGAGTGGGCCAACTACCGGTCAACGCAATCCTCCAGTGGATGGAGCGGGGTGGGCGGCCAAACCCACATGGCCTACGTGCTGGACCGAAACCCGTGCGGGTCCAGCGCCGGTTCCGGCGTCGCCGCCTCCGCAGATCTGGCCACCGTCGCAGTCGGCACCGAGACCGACGGATCCGTCGTCTGCCCGTCCGGTCAGAACGGTCTGGTCGGCATCAAGCCGACTCTCGGCCTGGCCAGCCGATCCGGCATCGTGCCGATCTCGGCCGAGCAGGACACCGCCGGGCCGATGGCCCGCAACGTGACCGACGCCGCAGTGCTGCTCGGGGCCCTGACCGGCGTCGATCCGACCGACCCGGCCACTGCGGCCCAGCGCGGGCATGTCACCACCGACTACACCAGGTACCTGCGGCCGGGTGCGCTCAAGGGCGCGCGGATCGGTGTATGGCGCCAGGGTAATTTCGGTTCCAGCCCGGAGACGGACGCGATCATGGAGCAGACCATCAGCAGGCTCAGGTCTCTGGGCGCGGTGATCGTGGACCCGGCGGACATTCCCATCGAGGCGGCCTACGATCCGGAGAACACCGCGCTGCAATACGAGTTCAAGCACGACGTCGCGGCGTATCTGCAGAAGAACACGTCCTCCCGCTATCCAAAGACGGTGCAGGGCTTGATCAACTTCGACAATTCGCATCAGTCCGCCGAGATGAAGTACTTCGGTCAGGAGATCTTCCTGCAGGCCCAGGCCACCGGACCGCTCACCGACCCGGCCTATCTCAAGGCCCGCAGCGATGCGAAATCGATTTCGCAGCATGCGATCGACGACACGATGTCCAAGTACAAGCTGGCGGCGATCATCGCCCCGACCAACTCCCCGGCCTGGACAACCGACCTGATCAACGGCGATCATTTCCTGGTGGGTTCCTCGAGTCCGGCGGCAATCGCCGGTTATGCCAGCATCACCGTTCCGGCCGGCTACTCGTTCCATCTGCCGGTCGGCGTGTCGTTCATCGGCGGAAAATGGGACGAGCCGCGGCTGATCAGCCTGACGTATGCGTGGGAGCAGGCCACCCACATCCGGCAGGCGCCCCAGTTCCTCAAAACGGTGCCGACCGAATAGCACTCGGGTGACCGACGCGGACCAGACCGACGCCGGGCCGGCGGCGGCCATCGAGCGGGCACCGCTGGTGACCGCCTGGCGCACCTTCGTCGAGTCCGGGCCGGCGTCGTTCACCATCCCCGGCCACAAGCGGCTGGCCGGATCATTGTCACCGACGCTGGGCCAGATCCTGGATGCGGACGTGCCGTTGTACGGCGGGCTCGACACCGTGAAACTGGACTCGGGAGTACTGGCGCGGGCCGAATCCGCGGCCGCAGCATTGTGGGGTGCCGATTGGTGCCGCTTTTCCACCGGCGGGTCCACCCACGCCAACCAGGCGGTGACCCTCGCCGTTGGCCGCCCCGGCGACACCGTCCTGGTTGCGCGCACCGCTCACCGGTCGACCCTGCTTGGTCTGGTCCTCGCCGGCTTGATACCGGTATGGCTCCCGGTGGACCTCGATCCCCGGTGGGGAATTCCCACCGGGCTCTCGCCGGTCACCCTGCGGGCGGCGGTCGCTTCCCATCCAGAGGCAGTCGCCGTGTTGTGCGTCGAGCCCGGTTATCTCGGCACCCTGGCACCGGTCGGCGAACTGGCCGAGATCGCGCACGGGGCCGGTTTGCCGCTGATCGTCGATCAGGCCTGGGGGGCGCACCTCGGCTTCCATCCCGACTATCCGCGGCACGCGCTGCAGCAGGGAGCGGACGTCCTGGTGACCAGCGCGCACAAGGCGTTGCCGGCGTTCAGCCAGGCATCCATGCTGATGACCCGCATCGGACGGTTCGGTCGGTTCGACGCGGGGCGATGGGAACGGGCCTTCGAGGCCGGGAACACCACCAGTCCCTCGGGCGCCATTCTGGCCTCCATCGACGCATCTCGGGCTCTGCTGGCAGACCCGGCCGGGCCGGCCATGCTCGGCCGATTGGCCGAACTTCTGTCGGGTGTTCGAGACAGTCTGCGCGCCAGCGGATTCGGCGCTCCAGGACCAGAAGATTTTGCGCCGGGCCGATTCGACCCGGCGAAGTTGGTGATCCGCACCGATCCGATCGGCCGGTCCGGCGTGGAGTTGGAGTCGGGCCTGATCAGGGCCGGACTCCCGGTGGAAATGGCGGATCGGGACACCATCGTGCCGATGATCGGTCTGGTCGACACCCGGCAGACCCTGCACCGATTCGTCGAGACGTTGCTCCGACTGGCGGAGTCATCACACCGCCGCGACGACCTGACGCAGCCGGAAACGGCCGATCCGGTCGTGACCGGCTCCGGCACCCCGTGGTCTGTCGCCGCTGCCCTGCTGCCACCGGCCCCGATGACTCCCCGTGCGGCGTTCTTCGCCCCCCGTGAGGCCCTACCGCTGGACGCGGCAGTCGGCCGGATCTGCGCCGAGGTGGTCGCCCCGTATCCGCCGGGCATCCCGGTGCTGGTGCCGGGCGAAGAAATCACCACCGAGTCCGTCACCGCACTGATGTCGGCTCGCGCCGCCGGCACCCGCATCGCCTACGCGGCCGATCCTGCACTGCGAACGGTGGAAGTAGTCACCCAGTGACCGGAAAGAGTGCTGTGGCGCGGCGGTATCGTGCGCAGATGACCGCTGGCCAAGAAGGTTTGCCCGACACGATACGAAAAGTCGTGCTGGTCGAAGGGATCAGCGATCAATTTGCGGTAGAGGCCATGGCCCGGCGCCACGGTCTCAATCTGCCGGCCGACGGCGTCTGCGTAGTGCCGATGGGCGGAGCGACGAACATCAAGCGCTTTCTGGCGACCTTCGGGCCGAACGGACGAAACGTGGAATTGGCCGGCCTGTACGACGATGGGGAGGCGCTGTTCTTCCTGCGGGGTCTCGAACTCACCGGAATGGGTTCGAACTTGACCCGAGCGGATCTGGCGGCACTGGACTTCTACGGTTGCGTCGCGGATCTGGAGGACGAACTGGTTCGCGCTCTCGGGGTATCAGCGGTAGAACAGATCCTGCTGGCCAACGGCGACCTCACGGCATTCCGGACGTTCCAGCAGCAACCGGCGCAACAGGGAAAGTCCGATCAGGCGCGTCTTCGGCGCTTCATGGGGACCCGTGGCGGCCGAAAGATCCAGTACGCGCCACTGCTCGTCAACGCGCTGGACCTGCATCGGGCACCCGCACCACTGCAACGCCTGGTTACCTCCCTCTGATGCCGGGGGGGCGGCGCGCCCTCGGAGCATGGTGCGAGCTCGGACGCTTCCGGCCCTCGGGAACGAGCCGGGCCCCAGTCGTGACTGGGGCCCGGCTCGACGCAAAGCACGGTCAGCTGACCGACGTGGCAGCTTTCACGAACTCATCGGTGAAGGTCTTGCTGAGGTCGATCTTCTTGCCCTTGACAGCCGGATTGAAAGCTGACAGCACGGCCAGGCAGGTGGCGGGCCCGGAGGACGGCATCAGGCCGTCGGGGTTGAAGATGCCCTTTTAGCTGTCCAGTGCCTTGGCGTAGGCGTCCTTGCCGACACCCGCGTAGTACGACGCCGGCATCACGTCGGCAATTTGGTTGCCGTTGTGGCTCTGGATCCATTTGAGCGTCGCGACGTAGGCGTTCACCAGCTTCTGCACGAGCTCCTTGTGCGAATTCACGTAATCGGTGCTCATGTACAGCGACGTTGCCGGGTACTCGCCGCCCAGCACCGTCTTCGCGCCGGCGGAGTTGCGCATGTCCAGCAGAATGAAGGCGACGCCCGTTGAAACTGCCTGCGATACAGTGGGTTCGGTAGTCATGCCACAGTCGATGGCTTTCTGCTTCATCGCCGCAAGGAACGTCTGCCCGGCGCCAACACCCCGGCGTGTCGTGGCGGCCGGATCAACGCCGGCCTTGAAGGTGATGTATTGGGTCAGGAAATCGGTGGACGACCCGGTGTCGGTGATACCCAGGGCTCGTCCCTTGAAATCGGCCGGTGACTCGATCTGGCTCTTGAGATCGCTGCGGCAGAGCTCGACCTCGCCCGGGTTCTGCAGCATCGAGACCACCGACTCGGTTGCCTTGCCCTTGCCCTGCAACACGATGGTGTGATCGTAGAAACCGCCGACCCCCTGGACCTGGCCGGCCAGCATGTTGGTGGTGGCGTCGCCGCCGGCCGGTTCGTCGATCAGGTCGACGTTCACCCCGGCCTTGACGTAGTAGCCCAGCTGCTTGGTCAACATGTACGGCAGATAGATCTGCTTGGACATACCGCCGACCATGATGGTCAGGTCCGGGGTGGTGGATCCGGCAGCGGCAGCGGAACCGGCTGCCGCAGCCGACGAAGTGGAAGCGGAACTGCTGTTCGATGGTGAGCTTGCTGTGCTGGCCTTGTTGGCGCAGCCGGTGACGGCGAGCGCACCGACCATTGCCAGAGCTGCCAGGGATTTCCGTCGTGGGGAAGACATCGTTGTGTCCTTTCGAGGGTCGGTTGAACGGGGCTGGTGGTGCGGGCGGGGTGAACCAGGTTCAGGCTGCGGTCATGTCGGCGGAGCCGTTCGGCGGCCGCCAACGCAGGATCCGTTTTTCCAGCAGGGTGATCAGAAGTTCGGCCAGCAGGGCGATGATCGCGACGACCATCATGCCGGCCAGCACGCCGTTCACGTCGAAGTTGTTCTGCGAGCTGCGGATGAGCAGCCCGAGACCCTTATCAGCGCCGAGGATCTCGCCGACGATGGCACCGATCAGGGCGAACCCGAAGCTGACGTGCAGGCTGGCCAGGATCCAGGTGAACGCAGATGGCAGAACGACCTGCCGGGTGACCTGCAGTCGTGAAGCGCCCAGGATGCGGGCGTTCGAAATCAGATTGCGGTCGACTTCCCTGGTGCCCTGGAACGCGTTGAAGAACACGCCGAAGAAGCGATCAGGAACCCGTAGACGGCTTCCTGCAGAGTGACAGAGATCTGTTCGGCCAGGGATCCGTGGTCGGTGCCGACCGATATCCACGTTCGCAGGGTGGCCCAGACCTGGCTGGGCTGACCCCAGAAGAACGGATCGATGTGACCGGCGTTGACGCCCCATTCCCACGCTCCCAGCAGTACGGCGACAATTGCCAGCCGAGCCAGATTCATCAGAATCCGCCGGCGCCATCGCAAGGCCCTGGCAGACGCACCCTTCGGCGACGCCGGCGGCGGGGCATTTCGGGCCACCGTGGTGACGAAGACGCCCTCGCCGCCCGGTTGATCGGAGCCTGCGGTGGTGACCTCGAACTGGTGGTCGGCCGGTCTCATGAGGCCACCGCCGTGGTCCGGGCGTAGGCGGTCTGGACCTCGGACCGTAGCGCCTCCCAGATCTTCTCGTAGATGGCGATGAATTCGGCCTCGAACCGGATCTCCTGTACCCGGCGCGGGCGGGGCAGATCGACCGGGAAGACGGCCTTCACCGTTCCCGGCCCAGCGGTGAGGACGACGACCTTGTCGGCCAGCGCGATGGCTTCCTCGAGATCGTGCGTGACGAAGATGACCGCCGGCCGAGTCTGGTCCCACAGACCCAGTAGTTCGTCGGACATGATCGAGCGAGTCTGCACGTCCAGGGCCGAGAACGGTTCGTCCATCAGGAGCACCCTCGGCTCGTTGATCAGGCTCTGCGCCAGCGCGACCCGCTTGCGCATCCCACCCGAAAGCTGGTGCGGGTAGCGGTCTTCGAAGCCGGCCAGACCGACCCGGCGCAGCCAGTCACGAGCGACGATGTTGGCCTTGGACCGTGATCGCCCCCGAAACCGCGGGCCGGCGGCGACGTTTGTCGAGCACGCTCTTCCAGGGAAAGACCGCGTCCTGCTGGAACATGAATCCGACACCCGGAGTGATGCCGGAGACCGGTTTGCCGTCCACCCTGACCGATCCGGCAGAGGCCCGTTCCAGACCGGAAACCAGCGTCAAGGTGGTGGATTTCCCGCAACCGGTGGGCCCTACCACCGCACAGAATTCACCTGGCTCGATCGACAGGTCGAAGTCACTCAACGCCGTGAATATTCCGCCGCCCGGCGTTCTGAACCGTTTCGTCACATTCGACAATTCAATGGCGGGTGCGGGCGGGCCATCGGTTCTCGATGTCGTCGTTGTCACCGCTGGTCTCCTTTGCAAAATCCGGTTACCAAGGAGAGTGCGGGAGTCTTCTCCGGCGGAAAAGCTTCTGCTGACTACTCGCTATTGAGTTCGATCGGAGTTATTCCGCGCATTTGTCGCACCTTTTCCGCACGTTCGCGGAGCTTTTGCGCTTTTTGCCCGGTCGACCTTGGCCCGGGCTTGCCAGTTGTGTTTCACCTGCAGGTGCAGTGCCCGACCCGTCAAGGCCAGGGCGGCGACGACGACGCACCGATCGGAGGTTGCGGCCGACCATGCGATCGATTGCCTCCTGGCTGCTCTGGTCGATCGTGGGGATCCTGGTCTGCACATCGGCCGTCGGCGGCGTGCTGGAAGTCCGGCAGATCAGCGCGAGTCTCGACAACCAGTTCGAGGAACGGGCACGCGTCGCCGCCAGCGCCGCCGCCGATATGCCCGAGGTGGCAGCGGCGCTGCGGTCCCGCGACCCAAGCGCGATCCTCCGCCCGCTGGCGCCGACCTGCAGCATGACGTCGGCGCGGCCTACATCGTCATCACCGATGACACCGGCCTTCGCTACACCCATCCCAATCCGGCTCTCATCGGTCGCCGTCTCGAAGAACCGGTGCAGGTGTTGGACGGCCGCACTCATGTCGGCATCGACAACGGAAGCCTCGGCCGGTCGGCCAACGCCAAGTCGCCGATCATGTCGGCTGGCGGCCAGGTCATCGGACAGGTCTCGGTGGGGATCCTGGAGACCACCGTCAGTGCGGACCTCATCTCCCAGATTTGGGCCATCGCGGCGTATCTGGTCATCGCACTGGCCCTGGGCATCACCGTTGCACTACTGCTGGCTCGGACGATGAAGCGAAAGACCTTCGGCCTGGAGCTGGGCGAGATCAGCTCCCTGCTACAGGAACGGGAGGCGATGCTGCACGGCATTCGCGAGGGGGTCATCGGGTTCGACGCCAAGGGCCGGGTGAGCGTCGTCAACAACGAGGCCCGGCGACTCCTCGGGCTCGAGGCCCAGGTTGTCGGTGAACCGCTGACCGCCGCGCTCCCCCCCCGTCGTCTCCGCGACATTCTCACCGGCGACGTAGCCGGCGCTGATCAGGTGGTCCTCACCAAAGACTCGCTGCTGGTGGTGAACCGGCGGGTGGTGGTCGTCGGCGGCCGGTCGACCGGCAGCGTGGTTACCCTGCGCGATCGAACGGAGATGGAAGGCCTGATCCGGGAGCTGGACTCAGCGACCGGGCTGGCCAAGGCGCTGCGCGCCCAGGAGCACGAATTCGCCAATCGTCTGCACGTCATCGGTGGACTGCTCGAACTGCAGGAATTCGCGGAAGCCAGGTCCTACGTGGATGGCGTGGTCAGCTCCGGCCGGCTCGGCACCGCCGAGGATCTCCGGTCCCGCGTCTCGCCTCCGGTGATCGCAGCTCTGCTGTTCGCCAAGCAGATGATCGCGGCCGAGCGCGACATCACACTGACCATCGCTCCACAATCGCACCTGGAGTTGCCGCCCGGCCAAGCCGCGCAGAACATCATGACCGTCCTGGGAAATCTGATCGACAATGCCGTCGATGCCGTGTCGGACCAGGCGGCAGCGCGAGCGGTCACCGTGACCATCACCGACCATGACGGTATCTCGATCGTGGTGCACGACAACGGGCCCGGCATCAACCGGACCAGCGCGCAAGATATCTTCGCGGACGGCTTCAGCACCAAGGCGGCCCGGCCGGATCGACGCCGGGGCATCGGCCTGGCCCTGGTGCGTCGGCTCGTCTCCAGAGCCGGCGGAACCATCGACGTCAACACCGGACCGGGCGCCCGGTTCGAGGTCATGCTGCCGGCTGTCCGGGTGCGTCGATGATCAGGACGTTGGTTGTCGACGACGACTTCCAGGTCGCCCGCATCCACGCTGCCAGTGTGGAGCGCGTCGACGGCTTCGTCTGCGTCGGGCAGGCGCACACTGCGGCAGAAACGACAGCGGCCATCGCCGAGCACCGACCCGACCTGCTGATCCTGGACATCTACCTGCCCGACCTGGACGGGCTGAGTCTGCTGCGCGGGCTCGCTGCGTCCGGTACGGCGCCGGACACGATTTTCATCACTGCTGCCCGCGATATCGCGACCGTCCGGGCGGCGATGGGGCTCGGCGCTGTCTACTACCTGGTGAAGCCGTTCGGCTTTCCGGCCTTGCAACAGCAGTTGCGCGCCTACCGGACGTGGCGGGAGCAGGTTGCCTCCGGCGCCGGCGGTCCGGCCGACCAGGAAACCGTCGACTCCCTTTTCAACCTGCTGCGCCCACGCGGCATCGCCCGGGCAGCGAACCCACCGCTTCCGGTGACCATGGCCAAGATCCTCGAAGCCATCCGCAGCGCCCCAGACCCGCTGGGCGCCAGCGAGATCGCGCAGTCGCTGGGGATGAGCCGGCCGACCGCCCAGCGGTACCTGTCGAGCTGGAACGGCGCCGGCTGATCCAGCTCGAACTGTCCTACGGGGCGGCCGGCCGGCCCGTGCACCGCTACCGGACCGCCAGTGGGGCGACGTCCCCGTCACCGACCGCCTCCACCTGAAGGTTTCTGCACGGGCAGGCTCTCAGCGCATATCGAATACGTCGGGATCCGGCCCGAGTCGCCGCCCGCTGTCCAGACCGGCGATGGCCTGCATGTCGGCATCGGTGAGGTCGAAGCCGAAGATGTCGAAGTTCTCCGTGATCCGGGAGGGGGTCACCGACTTCGGGATCACCACGTTGCCCAGCTGGAGGTGCCAGCGGAGCACGATCTGGGCCGGTGTCCGGCCCTTCGTTCCGGCCAGTTCGGTGATGGCCGGCTGGCCCAACAGGCCCTTGCCCTGCCCGAGTGGACCCCAGGCCTGGGTGAGGATGCCGTGCTCGGCGTGGTAGTCGCGCAACTCCTGCTGCGGGAACTCCGGATGCAACTCGATCTGGTTGATCGCCGGAACGACGTCGGTCTCGCTGCGCATTCGTTCCAGGTTCGCGACGGTGAAGTTGGAGACGCCGATCGACCGGACCCGTCCCTGGGTCTGCAGGTACTCCAGTGCACGCCAGGTCTGCACGTACTGATCGAACATCGGCTGCGGCCAGTGGATCAGGAACAGGTCGAGCACGTCGAGACCGAGCTTGGCCATGCTCACATCGAAGGCGGCCAGCGCCTTGTCATATCCCTGTTCGCTGCTCGTCAGCTTGGTGGTGATGAACAGCTGCTGAAGTGGTAGGCCGCCGGCCGCGATCGCGGCGCCGACACCCTCCTCATTGCGGTAACCCTGTGCGGTGTCGATCAGCCGGTAGCCGGCCTCGAGAGCAGTCGAGACGGCGACTTCGGTTTCGTCCTGCGGGATCTGGAAGACCCCGAAACCCAACTGCGGGATTTCCAGGCCGGTGTTCATCTTCAGGGCAGTCGGGGCAAGGTTGGACGTCGCTGTAGTGGACAAATCGAATTCCTGTCGATAGGGGCTGCAGGATTGAGTGACTGCTGGTTCAATTCGGAGGGCGATCCGGACTGGACGCCGAGGTCAGCTGCCCTGACCCATGCTCCACATCTGCCACTGGGTGGTGCGCAGCCGGCGCGGCTGCCCCAGCACGGTGGTGACCGCGTAGGCAACGTCCTCCGGGCGCAGGTATTCGGCCAGCGCCGGGTCGCCCTCGGTGCGTCCGGCCCCGATGGCGAATTCCGTCTCCACCCCTGCCGGGCAGATCGTGGTGACCCGGATGCCGTCGGTCCTTACTTCCCGGTCCAGCGCGCCGGCCAGTCCCACCTGCGCGAATTTCGTTGCCGCGTAGACGGCTTCGTCCGCGCCGCCGCGGAGCCCGGCGACCGAGGCGACGATCACGATGTCTCCCCCGCCGGACTCACGGAAAGCGCGGACCGCGGCCCTGGCCGCCCAGACGGTGCCCTCGAGGTTCGTGCGCATCATCGTCTGCAGGTCCTCGTCCGACCGGTCCAGGATGCCGCCGTACATGCCGATGCCGGCATTGATGACGATGCTGTCGATCCGGCCGTAGGTCTGCATTGCCGCATTGACCAGGTCGGTGGCGGCGGACGGCTCGCGGACGTCACCGGCCACTGCCAGCACGTTGTCGGCTCCCAGGTCGCTGATCAGTTCGTCCAGTCGCTCCTTGCGTCGTGCCTGGACGGCAACGCGGGCACCGGCTTCGACCAGAAGTCGTGCGGTGGCGGCTCCGATGCCGGCGCTCGCGCCGGTGATGGCGACGACGGTGCCGGTCAGATCTCGGGTTTGTGCGGGCATGACTTTGTCCATTCCATTGCTCCCCTGCTGTCGCAGGAGAGGTCTCGTCCCCTGCTGTCGCAGAGGGTGGTCTCGTGGCACGGGAACAGGTGCGGGCGGGCTCATCGGGCTGGTAGCGGGTAGGCCGGACCTACCAGGCGTAGTCCTCAGGTGCAGTCTGGTGACCCGGAAAGATCTCGTCCAGCTTCAGCAGGGCCTTGTCGTCGAGGACGACCTCCAGAGCGCGGATGGACGCGGTCAACTGGTCCATCGTGCGGGGCCCGACGATGGGCGCGGTGACGGCCGGCTGATGAAGTAGCCAGGCCAGAGCCACGTCGCCCGGCTCGTAGCCGAGCTCGGCGGCGAAGTCTTCGTACTGCTGGATCTGCTCGCGGTGGTCGCGAACAGCGTCGGCGGCACGTCCTTCCAGTCGCCGCTTGCCGGCTCGCTCCTTGCCCAGCACCCCGCCCAACAGGCCGCCCTGCAACGGGGACCACGGAATGACGCCGAGACCGTAGTGCGCGGCGGCGGGCAGCACTTCCAGTTCCACGTCCCTGGTCAGCAGGTTGTAGATCGACTGCTCGCTGACCAATCCGAGGAGGTTGCGCCGGCCGGCGGCGGCCTGGGCATCGGCGATGTGCCAGCCGGCGAAGTTACTGCTGCCGGTGTAGAGGATTTTGCCCTGGGCGACGGCGACCTCGATGGCCTGCCAGATCTCGTCCCACGGGGTGTCCCGGTCGATGTGGTGGAACTGGTACAGGTCGATGTAGTCGGTCTGCAGCCGGGTCAGGCTGGCATCCAGCGCGCGGCGGATGTTCAGGGCGGACAGCTTGCCCTGGTTCGGCCAGTCGCCCATGTCGCCGTAGAGCTTGGTGGCCAGCACGGTCTTCTCGCGACGGCCGCCGCCGCGGGCGAAGAAGTTGCCGACGATCTCCTCCGTGCGGCCCCAGCTGATGTCACGGCCGTAGACGTTGGCCGTGTCGAAGAAGTTGATGCCCTGCTCGTGGGCGGCGTCCATGATCGCGTGTGAGTCCGGCTCCGTTGTCAACGGGCCGAAGTTCATGGTGCCGAGGCACAGCCGGCTGACGGACAGGCCGGTACGGCCGAGGTGGGTGTATTCCATGGGCTCCACTGTGACCCTTCCGAGACTCAGCTGTCCAACAGGCAGATGTGGTCAATCTCAGCAGGTAGAGTTCTCAATCATGGAATTGCGCCAGCTCGAGCACTTCGTCGCCGTGGCCAAGGCCAAGCACTTCACCAGGGCTGCCGAGGATCTGATGATCTCCCAATCCGGTCTGTCCGCGTCCGTCCGGGCGCTGGAGCGGGAGCTGCACGCGACCCTTTTCGTTCGCAACACCCGGAGCGTGGAGCTGACCGATGCCGGCCGCGCGTTGTTGGCCGAATCCCGGCGGACGCTGGCCAGTGCCGACGCCGCGCGCGAAGCGGTCGCCGCGGTCAACGGACTGCTGCGAGGGACCCTGTCGGTCGGTGCTGAGCAGTGCATCGGTGTCATCGACGTGCCCGCCCTGCTCGCCAAATTCCGGACGGCCCATCCCGGTGTGGAGATCAAGTTGCGGCAGTCCGGCTCCATGCTGCTGCTGGACGAGGTGCATGCCGGCCGGGTCGACGTTGCGTTCGTGGCAACCTCGGGCCGGCCGGTGGAGGGGCTGGAGCTGCTGCCGCTGGCGACCGAAGCGATGGTCCTGGTCTGCCACGTCGACCACCCGCTCGCCAAGCGGCGCGAGATCACCATGGCGAATCTGCAGGGCGAGACCTTCGTCGATTTCGACACAGCTTGGGGCACAAGGACGATCGCGGATCGTGCGCTGGCAGCTGCACACCTGGGCCACGAGGCGGTGCTGGAGGTCAACGACGTGCACACGCTGCTGGACCTGGTGTGGCATCGGCTCGGGGTAGCCCTGGTGCCGGCACCGATCGCCGCCAAGAAGGCCAGTAAACTTGCTGTTGTCCCGCTGCGGAAAGGTAGCGCTGACAACTGGCAGGTGGCCATCGCAGTGCCGCCCCCCGATACCATCAGTCTTGCCGCCAAGGCACTGTTGGCGTTGCTGCCCAACAGGTATCGCCCGTCGGTCCGGCCGCGCGCCATCGCTTCGTGAAGGGTCGAGCAGAACGTCCGGCTCAGCGCAGGTAGGACGCGCCGTTGGCGTCCAGAACGGCGCCGGAGGTCCACTTCGCCTCCGCTGAGCTGAGCCAGGCCACCGCCGCGGCGATATCTGCGGGCTCACCGGCCCGCCCGAACGGGCTCTGGGCGCGGATGTCATCCCCGACCGCTCCGCTGAGCAGATGTTCGGTCATGTCGGTGGCCACGAAGCCCGGCGCGACCGCGTTCACCACGATGCCCCGCGGTGCCAGCGCCACGGCCAGCGACTGGGTCAGCGCATGCAGCCCGGCCTTGCTCGCACCGTACGCCGGCGCGGTCGGCTCGCCTCGATAGGCACCACGGGAGCCGACCATGACGATCCGGCCGCCCTGTGGGCCCTGTTCCCGGTGCAGCAGGTGATCGACCACCTGCCACGTCACGGCGGCAGCGCCCAGCAGGTTCACCCCGATCACCTCCCGCCAGTTGGCGGTCCAATCCTGGTAGCTCCCCTGGATCGGGCAGTCCAGATAGACCCCGGCGTTGTTGACCAGCACGTCGATGGTGCCCAGCGACTCGACCGCGCGGCTCACCAGGTCGGCAACGGCGCCGTCGTCGGCCAGGTCGGCGGACAGCACCACGTGCCCGTCCCCCGGCAGTTCTGCGAGCAGCCCACGGGCGGCCGCCATGTTCGACCGGCAGTGCACGGCGACGCGGTCGCCGCGGGCCGCAAGCACCCGGCTGATCGCCGCGCCGATTCCGCGGGAGCCACCGGTGACCAGGACACAAGACATGAGAACTCCTCGTTGGGATCGAACGTTGAAGGTCAACTCGGTGCAGCTTCGTAGACCCACCGGTCTCCCGTGATGGCGTCAGCGACCCCCGCAGTTGCCCCCGAGACCTCTGATGAGGGCAGCTTCGAGCAATGTCTGGTGGGCGGTCGCCGGCGATGACGACGGGGCCAGCGGGTAGCCGTGAAAAGCGCCCGCGTACACATGCAACTCCGTCGGCACACCCGCCCTGACCAGCCGTCGCGCGTATTCCAGATCCTCCTCGAAGAATAGATCCAGCGTGCCGACGTCAAGGAAAGTCGGCGGCAGGCCGCTGAGGTCGGTGGCCCTGGCCGGCGAGGCGTATGGCGAGATCCCCTCGCCGCCCGGCTCTTCGCCGAGCAGGGCTGACCACCCGAACCGGTTGGCTTCTGCGGTCCACACATATTCGCCGGCAAACGGATGCGGGTCCGATGCGACGACCGTGCGGTCGTCCAGCATCGGATACACCAGCGCCTGCAGGACGACAGGAACCGCGGCGTTGTCCCTGTTCAACAGGCAGAGGGCCGCCGCAAGACCGCCGCCCGCACTCTCACCGGCGATCCCGATGCGGGCGGGATCGACGCCGATGTTCACCGCTTCGGCATGGAACCATCGCAACGCTGCGAAACAGTCCTCGACGGGTCCGGGATGCGGTGTCTCCGGTGCCAATCGGTAGTCCACGACGGCCGCGACGCACCCAACGGCGCTGACCAGCTGCTGCACCTGGAGGGAGTCCTGGTCGGCGCTGCCCATGACGTAGCCGCCGCCATGCACCCAGAGCAGCCCGGCAGCAGCGGCCGGAGACGACACCGGCCTGATCAGCAGGACACGCAGCGCCGAGGCACCCGCCGGTCCGTCGATGAAGTGTTCGGTCACCCTCACGTCCGGGAACGGCGGATCGACCGGAGCGGTCCTGAGCTGCTCGAGCCGGCCCTCTTCGCGGATCAGGGGCAGCAAATCATTCGTCAGCTGCAAGGGCGGCCAGGAATCGAGCAGGTCGGACAGCTCTGGATGCACGAGGTGTCGGGATGTCACAGCGGAACCTTCCGGAGTATCGCGGTCGTGGCCGCCTCGAACAGCTCCGAGGGGCGCGGGAGATCGACCAGACGTCGAGCCCGAAAGATGGCAGCAAACCACACCCTGTTCAGTGCTGTCGACAGCGGCCTTCGTCGCCGCCTCGTCCGGCCGCCGCCGGCAGCCCCTGGGCCGGAAGGGACGGCCCCTCGACTTTCGCATCGAGAGTCGACGAGTTGCACTCGGGCTGAAACATCATCTTCTGAAGAAGATCGGAAGATCACCGACGCCGGGAACAGCGGAAGAAAATGGGTGATTTCCTGGTGGGCGCGATGTTCGACGATCACTCGCGGATCGACAGCGAGAAGTATGGAACAAGAGCAACTGTCACATTGATCCACTGACAATTCGCTCAATGGGACAATCCCCCTGCACACCGTGGTAACCGGGGTGTGCAGGGGGATTGCTGGTTGTGTTCATCCGGCGGCCTTGGCCACGTTGTCAGCGGGTGACCCCGGCGTTGACGTCAGGGACGGTGCCGCCGACGATGACGTGGTTGCTGGTGGTGGCGGCGGGACCGCCGCCGCAGTAGGTGGTGATCTCAGTGGCGCTCATCGGCCGGGAGTGAGCGACGTACTGGTAGTCAAGGGCTGGGTTACCGGTGCTGTTGACACCGGGCTCGGAGAAGCTCACGTTCTCGAAGGTCACCGGATGGGCAGGGGCGGCGGACATGGTGACAGTGCCGACGACGGTTTCGGTGCTCGGGATCGAGGCGAGCCAAGCGACGTTCTCGGGGTTGACGGTCTTGCTGACCGAGTGGCTGTCGCTGGTGCTGCTGGTCCAGGTGTGTCCGACGCTGATGCTGGCCGAGATCTGGGTATCGACGGTGTCGAACAGTTTGATGCCCTGGGTGATGCCGAAGGTGCCGGTGACGTTGGTGGACTCTTCATGGGCAGAGTCCCCGCCGATCTGTTCGGAGGCATCCCCCTGGCCGCAGTTCCACACGGCCGGCCCGGCCTGGACCGCTGCTCCGGTGCCGAAGGAAATCGGGTTCGCCTGGCTGGCATTGAAACTGACCCAGCCTGGGTTCCAGGCGGCTATCCCGGACAGGAAGTTGCCCATCGCCACGGGGTCAGAGCCCGGCGCGGCGGCGTCCATGGTGATCGGGCCGGACTGGCTGGGGTTGTTGGTCCAGATGGAGATCTGGGTCGGTCCGGACTCACCGGCCAGCACATTCGGTGTCTGCACCAGGCAGCCGAGTTCGCTCGCCATGCCGCGGCCGGCGATGGGGGTGCACGCGTTGATCCCGGCCGAGTACCCGGTGGTGTTGATGGCGTCGATGTCCCAGCCGTTACCGGACGCTTCGCTGCCCACCTCCAGCTGACTGGAGAGCCCCCTGGCCGCCAGATCGGCCCGGGTGAGCAGCACGCTCTGGCCCGGCGCGAGATCGGCGACATGATTGAAGGTCTGGTCGACCTGACTGACGAACTCGGTGAACGGTGTCGCGTTGAAGAACACGATGTCGCCGTTCTGGCCGTTGACGGCAGCCGTGCCGGTGGCGTGGGTGGGAGGAGTGGCGGCCACCGCGGCGCCAACGCTGACGCCGAGCAACGCGGCCGTAGCCAACAGGACGGCGCCGGTCTGCTTGACGATCTTGACCTTGGTGTTCATCGGGAATCCTTCGATACGAATGGACGGCAGTCTGGATGACTGCTGGTGGGGGTGTTTCCCCTCGCACCACCCACACTGCCGCCCCGCGCCGGGGCCTCCTATCCGCCCACCAGCCGACGCCGAGGACGAACACCTTGTCCCCCAATCGGAGGAACGCCGGCAAGTGCTCTTCGTCGACTCGCGCCCGACCCCTGATCGGCGACGTGGCTGTAACGCGGACGCGATGAGTTGTGATGTGGTAGAAACATCAACGGTATACCGTTTGATTTTCGCCTCGACGTGCCGTGCTGGTCGTCATGGTGCCCGAACGGAGAGCAGGTGGGTCGATGCCGGTGTCCGCCAGTCCTCTCCTCGACATTGCCGACAGTCCGTTGGACGCGCGGCAGCAGGCCGTCGTACAGCGGGTCTCCGACGCCGAGCGGGCCCATATCCTCGCATTGCCGAGCAACGATCCGTTGGACCCGAAATTGCGGCTCCGGGTCGAGGCGACGGGTCCGGAACTGTTCGGTCAGCCGGGCGCCATCCGAGCAACTCTTTCCCTCAACGCAACAACTCTCGATGGCATTGCCGAACGGCTGAGCAGAACCTCGAACTCGGCGATCCGCCGCGTCGTCCTGGTTGGCGCAGGCGATTCCCTGGCCGTCATGGTCGCCGCACGCTACGCGCTGGAGAGCATGCTGGGCGCGCCCTGCGAACCCGTGCAGAGTCTCGAGTTCGCCTACTACCAGGCCGCCCTGGTGGACGCGCGCACTGCGGTCGTCGCGCTGTCCAGTTCCGGGGAGACGACCAGGACCGTTGAGGCCTTGCTCGTCGCTCAGCAAGCCGGAGCGTATACCGTTGCTATCAGCAACACGGTCGGCTCAACCCTTCCGGCCGAGGCCGATGTCGCATTGAAGGTCGAAGCGACCCGGCGTGGTTGGCCGACCCAGTCTTCTACTGCGGCATTGGCGTTGCTCCTGGAGTTGGCCATCCGGGTCGGCGAGCGGCGGTCGCCGGATCGCGCCGCCGGCCTCCGAGACGCCTTCCGGGGACTACCCGAGGTGATGGCGGGGTTACTGCGTCAGTTGGACCCGGTCATCGCCGGGATCGCCGAGCGCGAGGTCGCCGCCGGCGTGCGGACGGTCCTGTTCTCCGGCGGCGGACCGAGTCTCGCCGCGGCCATCATCGGCGCGGCCAAGGTCAAAGAATGCACCACGTTGCACGCCAACGAGATCCAGGTCGAGGAGTATCACCACTACAATTCGCAGAAGGCAGGTGAGCCACTGTTCCTGTTCGCCCCGTCCGGGCCTTCGATCTCGCGCGCGGTCGACACCGCCCGGGACGCCCACCGCTGGGGCGGCCGGCTCTACGTCGTGACCACCGTGGGCGAAACTGCTTTCGACGACCTGGTCTCCGACGCGATCGTCCGGTTACCCCGGGTTCCCGAGGCCCTGTCCGCACTGCTCTTCGTACTACCGGCGCAACTTGTCGGATACCACCTGGGATTGAGCAGTTATGCGCGCGCCGCGGCCGACGCCGGCCGTCCGATGCCCGAGCCCGTGGTGCCCGATGCCTGAGCTTGCCGACCCCACACTGCTGTGTATCGGCAACCTGAGCCTCGACGAAGCTGTCTCGCCGGCCGGCGTGCGGGTCGAGGCCGTCGGCGGTGACGCGCTGTTCGCCGCGCTGGCCGCCCGGTTGGCCGGCGGCACCCCGCGGATCCTCGCCCCACTGGGCGCTGACGCGACACCTGCCCTGCTCGCGGCGATCACGGCGTCGGGGACCGATCCGGCGACGCTCCCACGGCGTGCCCTGCCCACCGTGCGCAACGTCATCCACTACACCGCCGACGGCGGCCGGCGGTGGGACCTGGTGCACGGCGACGAGCACTTCGAGCAGCTGTCGGTCCATCCCGACGATGTCGACGACCAGGTGCTCGGTGCGGCTGGGCTGCTGCTGTCCGCAATGGCATTGCGGGCCCAACTCGAGTTGGCCGCCTGGCTGCGTCCCCGCACCTCGGCGACGATCTTCTTCGATCCGCAGGAGGATTACATCGCCGGTCACCAGGCCGCGTTGCTCGAAGCGGTGCGAGGATGCGACGTCTTTCTGCCCAGTGCGGTGGAGGCCATCGCACTGGCCGGCACGACCGACCTCGACGCTGCTGCCGCCGCCTTCCTCGCGCTCGGCCCGCGCGCGGTGGTCATCAAGCTCGCCGCCGCCGGTTGTCTGGTCGCGACCCGCGACCGGCCAGGTCCCGTCAGGGTGCCCACCGTCGTCGTGGAGCCCCTCGACAGCACCGGCGCCGGCGATGCGTTCTGCGGGGCCTTCGCAGCCGAATACCTGCGCAGCGGTGACGTGATGACCGCCGCCGCCGCCGGCGCCGGCGCCGCCCGGATCGCCGTCAGCGGTCCCGGGATCACCGCGTTGCTCGCCGCCGCAATCGCGCCATCCACGACTCAACCTGCAGTGCAGGGGATATCGCACGACCCGCCGGGCGTGCCCGGATGATTCGGATCACGGTGATCAACCCCAACACCTCCGACGAAATGACCGCGTCGATCACCGGTGCAGCGGCCGCCGTCGCGGGGCCCGGCGTGAGGGTGCGCGGGGTGCGGCCGGCGGTCGGCGTCCCGAGCGTCGAGAGTCACGCAGAGGAGACCGTCGCCGCCATCGGAGTCCTCGCGCAGGTGCGTGAACATCGGGCAGTCTCCGACGCGTTTGTGATCGCCTGTTTCGGTGACACCGGGGTTGCTGCCGCCAGGGAGGTCGCCGGTTGCCCTGTCGTCGGGATGACCGAGGCCGCCCTGCAGACCGCATGCCTGCTGGCGCACCGGTTCGTCGTTGTCACCATGCCGACCCGCACCATCGCGCACAGCGACCGGGTGGTGCGGGCCCTGGGGCTCGAACACCGCTGCACCGTGGTTGCCGTTGACGCCAACGTCGCCGCAATCGAACACGGATCGAACCACCTGCTGGACGCCTTCGCCGCCTCCGCCCGGCGGGCAATCGCCGCCGACGGCGCCGAGGCGGTCGTCCTGGGCTGCGCCGGTCTGGCCGACCTTGTCGAGCCATTGTCCCGCGATCTGGGGGTGCCGGTGATCGAGGGGGTGGCGGCAGCGGTCGGTATCGCCGCGAGCCTGGTTGCCATGGGACTCAATACTTCTCGGGCCAATACCTTCGCCGAGGTCGCGGACCTGCCCGCCTTCGACCTGCGACTGGCGGGTGCCTGATGAGCATCCTGCTTCGCCAGGTGCTGGTCTTCGACGCCGAGACCGACGACGCGCTGACCGGGCCGTTGGACGTGCTGGTCGACGGCGACCGGATCAGCGCAATCGGGGTCGGCCTGGATCCCGCCGGCATCACCCGGGTGATCGAGGGCCGTGCACGGCACCTGCTCATCCCCGGCCTGATCAACGCGCACTTCCACTCGCCGGCCAACCACCTCAAGGGCTCGGTGCGGAGCCTGCCGCTGGAACTGTTCATGCTGTTCGAATCGCCGGCCGACGCTGCGCTGACCCCGAGCCCGCGGGAGGCCTACCTGCGCACCATGCTCGGCGCCATCGAGATGCTGCAGCGCGGCATCACCACGGTGCAGGACGATGCCTTCCTGATGCCGTTCCCCACCCCCGACATCATCGACGCGGTCGCCGCCGCCTACCGCGACAGCGGAATCCGGGCCACCCTGGCGCTCGATCAACCGGAACGACCCGAGGGTGAGAAGCTCCCTTTTCCAGGCGATCTCGAGATGTCAGGCAACGTGCGCACCGCATTCGCGGCGCCTGCGCCAGCCCCAGCGGCGCAGCTGCTCGAGGCCTACGAACACTTGATCAGCACCTGGCACCACGCAGCGGACGACCGGATACGGGCGGCGGTGTCGGTGTCCGCCCCCCAGCGGGTCAGCCTGGACTACTTCGCCGCACTCGACGACCTGGCCGTTCGCCACGGGCTGCCACTGTATGCACACATGCTGGAGACAAAGGTGCAGCGCACCTTGATGGCCGGTCAGCCCAGGTTCACCGGGCAGTCGCTGGTCCGGTATACCGCCGCAGCCGGCCTGTTGCGCCCGCACACCAACGTCATCCATGCGGTGTGGGTCGACGAGGCCGACCTCGACGCGATCGCGGATGCCGGCGCGACCATCGTCCACAACCCGGTCAGCAACCTCCGACTGGGCAGCGGTGTGCTGCCGTGGCGACCGGTCCGCGACCGCGGCATACCGATCGCGCTGGGGACCGACGAGGCGATCTGCGACGACACCATCAACGTCTGGACCGTAGCCAAGATGGCGGGCCTGATCCACAACATCTCCGGGCTCGACAGCGACGACTGGCCCACCCCGACCGAGATCCTTCACGCCCTCTGGCAGGGCGGAGCCCGGGCGCTGCGCCGGGAGGGCGAGCTCGGCGCGGTCAGGCCGGGAATGCTCGCCGACCTGGCGCTGCTCGACCTGCACGCGATCGCCTTCACTCCGCTCAACGATCTTCGCGAGCAGCTCGTGCACAGCCAGGACGGCCGCGACGTGGTGCTGACCATGGTCGCCGGCCGAGTCGTCGCCGAGCATGGCCACGTCACCACCGTCGACGAATCGGCGCTGCTGGATGAGGCCCGGGAGCTGTTCGCCCGCAAGCGACCGGCGATCCAGGCCGCGCAACGTACCGCAGAGCAGCTCTACCCGGTCTACCGGCAGATCGTGCGCCGGGCCGCGGCCACCGATGTGGGTTTCACCCGCTGGAATTCCGCGGTGACCGCGGCCGTGCCGGACACTCCACGAAGCACCGGCCGTGGGAGGCGAGCGCCGTGACGAATCCCGCCGGCTACCGGTACAACTCGCTACCGAGCCGCCCGAACGGCCGGTGGCCCAACGGCTCTCGGCTCGCGCTGGTGGTCTGCGTCGGTATCGAGTCCTACCGGTTCGGCGACGGGCACACCGAGGACCTGCTGCCCGGCGTGCCAGGACCAGATCTGGTCAACACGGCATGGCGCGACTACGGCAACCGGGTCGGCGCCTTTCGACTGTTCGACCGGCTGCACGAACTGCACATCCCGCCGACCGTGCTACTGAACACCGACGTGTACGACGATGCCCCGGAGGTGGTGCCCGCCGCCCGGCGGGCCGGCGCCGAAATCGTCGCGCACGGGCGCTCCAACTCCGACTCGTTGGCCGGGATGAACCCGTCCACCGAGCGCGCCTACCTCGCCGACGTCGCGCAGCGCATCCGTTCCGAGGAACGATGGGCGCCGGGCGGTTGGTCCAGCCCCTGGCTCACCCAGACCAGGGCGACCCTGGACCTGCTGGTCGCCACCGGTTACCGCTACCTGCTCGACCTGCGGCTGGACGACCAGCCGGTCTGGCTCGGCACGGCTTCCGGTCCGCTGCTGGCGATCCCGTACAACGCGGAGCTCAACGATTCGACCACGGTGATCGGCCGTCAGACCTCGGCCCGCGACTTCGCCGACATGATCATCGACGAGTTCGAGGAGCTGAGCGATGCGGCCACCGACCGACCGTTGGTGATGAGCGTGGTGCTGCACTCGTTCATCAGCGGTGTCCCGTTCCGGCTGCGGGCCGTCGGCCGGGCGCTCGCGCACATCGCCGCCGCCGAGGGCGTCTGGCCGGCCACACCGGGCGAGATCTACCGGGCGGTGCGAGGCCGGCCAGACCTGTTCCCGCCGTTCGCCGAACCGGGCAAGGTGAATCCGTGACCACGCCGGCCGGTCCGCCGGCGGTCGCGTCCATCACCGACTTCTCGCTGTCCCTGGTGCGGCACGGTGCCCGCAGTTCGGTCCTCAGGAACGTCAGTTTCGACATCCGGCCCGGCGAGATCCTCGGCCTGGTCGGCGAATCGGGGTCCGGCAAGAGCGTGCTGGCGCTGAGCCTACTGGGGCTGCTGCCGCACACCTCGCATCCGCAGGTGGCGGGGTCGGTCACCGTTCGAGGCGTCGACATGTTCCGCGCCGACCCGGCCGAGCTGCGGCGGGTGCGGCGGGACCTCCTCGGCGCGATCTTCCAGGATCCGATGACATCGCTGAACCCGACGATGCGGATCGGCCGGCAGATCGGCGAAGTCACCCACGACGATGCCGAGTCGGTGCGTCTGTTGGAAACGGTCGGCGTCCGGGACGCCGCACTGCGGCTGAGGGTCTACCCGCATGAACTGTCCGGCGGGCTTCGGCAGCGGGTGATGGCGGCCATCGCCGTCGGCGGCCGGCCCGCGCTGATCGTCGCCGACGAACCCACCACGGCGCTCGACGTGACCGTCCAGGCCCAGCTGCTCGACCTGCTGCGGGCCCTGCGCACGGACTTCGGTTGCTCGGTGCTGCTGATCACCCATGACCTGGGGGTGGCCGACCAGATCGCCGACCGGCTCGCCGTCCTGCACCAGGGCGAACTGGTGGAACTTGGCCCCGCCGCCAACGTCGTCCGACACCCGCAGCACCAGTACACCAGGTCGCTGCTGGCCGCCCGGCTCACCCTGGGCATGGCCAGGGACGTGCGGTTCGGTCGGGGCGAGAAAGACGGTGCCGCAACGGATGAGGAGCCGGCCGTCCGGATCTCGGAGCTGCGTTGCACCTTTCCAGGCCGACGAGGCACGATCCGCGCAGGCCGCGGGCGGGGCGGCGGCGCCCCCGATATCGCGGCCGTCGACGGGGTCGACCTGACCATCGCGCCGGGCGAGGCACTGGCAATCGTCGGCGAGTCCGGTTCGGGCAAGTCAACCCTGTTGCGCATAGTCGCCGGCCTTGAGCACCCGACGTCGGGATCGGTGACGTTGACCGGCACCGGCGGCCCGCAGATGGTGTTCCAGGACGCCGGTTCGTCACTGACCCCGTGGTTGACCGTCGGGGAGACCTTGGGCGAACGTCTCCTCCGACAGCATCTGACCCGGTCCGAGATCGGGCAACGGGTGATCGCAGCGCTCGACGCGGTCCATCTGGCACCAGAAATCGCAAAGGCACGGCCCGGTGAACTGTCCGGCGGCCAGCGGCAGCGGGTCGCGTTGGCCCGCGCCACCATGATCCCGCCGGCCGTTCTGCTGTGCGACGAGCCAACCAGCGCCCTTGACGCCTCGCTGGCCAAGAACATGCTGGCCCTGATCCGCGACCTGCGGGCCCGGATGGGAATGACGGTCCTGTTCGTCACCCACGACCTGGCGGTCGCCCGATTGATGGGTGACCGCATCGCCGTGATGCGGGCCGGCCGGATGATCGAGGTCGGCGCCGCCGAACAGCTGGTCACCGCGCCGCGCGAGCCCTACACGAAGGCGTTGTTGGCCGCCGTACCCGAGATCGTCCAAGGCGCCGCGTCATGACCACGCTGCTGCCGCGCGGCCGGCCCCGCCCGACGGCGATCGGCGGCTCACACCTGGCCCGGCCGGTCGCCTGGAGCCTGGTCGCTCTGCTGATCCTGGTGACCCTGGTGGCCGTCTTCGCGCAGGTGCTGGCACCGGACAATCCGATCCAGCCGGTCGGTGCGCCGAACCTGCCACCGCTGGCCGCCGGCCATTTGCTCGGCACCGACCAGATCGGCCGGGATCTGTTGTCCCGCACCCTGATCGGTGTCCAGGCCAGCTGGTTGAGCGCCCTGGTGGTGGTCACCAGCGGCCTCCTCGTCGGCGGCGTGATCGGGCTGATCGCCGGCGCCACCGGCGGTTGGGTGGATACGGTCCTGATGCGCTTCACCGACCTGTTCCTGGCACTGCCGGGGGCGTTGGTGGCGATCGCCATCGTCGCCGCCCTCGGCTCCGGGTTGACCAACACTCTGATCGGGGTGGTGATCGTCTGGTGGCCCTACTACGCCAGGATCCTGCGCGGTGAGGTGAAGGCGCTCGCGGCCCGGCCGCACGTCGAGGCTGCCCGGCTCTCCGGCGTGAGCAGACACCGGATCCTGACCCGGCACCTGCTCCCCGGGGTGGTGCCCACCGCGGTTGTCACGGCCAGCCTGGACATCGCAAACGTGGTGTTGCTCCTGGCCGCCCTGTCGTTTCTCGGACTCGGCCGGCAGGCGCCGGCGCCTGAGCTCGGCGCGGACACCGCCCGAACCCTGAGCCAGCTGCTCAGTCAGTGGTGGGTGCCCGGCATCCCGGGCCTGGCCGTGCTCGTGCTGAGCCTGATCGCAAACCTCGGCGGCGACGCAGTCCGCAACCTGCTCCCGGTTCGGCGGTAGAACATGCTGCGATTCCTGATCCGCCGCCTGGCGGCCGCGGTCGTCATCCTGCTGATCCTCTCGTTCGTGGTGTTCCTGCTGGAGCACATTGCTCCGGGGGATCCGGCCCGGGCCTATGTGGGGGCGAATGCTTCGAACGCCACGGTCGCCGCCCAGCGGCAGGCGCTCGGCCTGAACGACCCGTTCCTCACCCAGTTCTGGCGGTTCCTGGGCGGGCTGCTCACCGGGGACCTGGGCCGTTCGCTGCGCACCCGACAGACGGTGACGGCCGACATCGCCACCTACCTGCCGGCAACGGTGCAACTCGTGATCGCGGCGTTCGTCATCGCGGTGGTGCTCGGCGGGCTGTTCGCTGTCTCCGGGGCTCTGCGCTGGCCGGGAGCCTCCATCGGGCGCGGATTGTTGCTCCTGCTGGCCACCGCGCCGCCGTTCCTGCTTGCGCTGCTCGGCCTCATCGTCTTCTTCGGCCGGCTGGGCTGGCTCCCCGCCCGCGGCGACGGCAACTTCGAGGACCCCGGCCCGACCGGAATGCAGGTTCTCGACACCCTGCTGCACGGTCAGGGCGATGCATTCCTCGACGCCCTGCAACATCTGGTGCTGCCGGCCGCTGTGCTGTCGATCGCCCCGGCGGTGGCGATCGGCCGGGTTTTCCGGTCGTCGCTGCAGGGCGTGCTGCATGTCGACTACGCCCGTACGGCACGCTCGAAGGGCCTGACGGAGAGGCGGGTGCTGACCCACCACGTCGTCCGCAACGCGCTCGGCCCGGCACTTTCGATGGCCGGGCTGCAATTGGGATTCATGTTCGCCGGGGTTGTCGTGGTCGAGCAGGTGTTCTCCTGGCCGGGCATCGGAAACTATCTCGCTGCATCCATCCCGGTGGACGACTTCCCTGCCATCGCCGGCGTGACCCTGGTGCTGGGCGCCATCTATGTCGTGTCCAACGCTGTCGTCGATCTGCTCCAGGCAGCCGCCGATCCCAGGGTAACGGTGCACTGACGGCCGATCGAGCGATCCATCCCCCGAAAGTTTCATCCGCCATTCGCCCCGATCGTCACATCCCGAGAAGGAGTCCCGCCGTGGTCAACCGATTGCTCCGCGCACCCACCCTCCGCATCGCCTCCGTTGTGCTGACGCTGGCGGTGGCCACCGCCTGTAGCTCCGGCACCCCGACCTCGTCCACCGGCGCCGGGAACGCCGCCGCCGCGCCGACCAACGGGAACCTGACAGTCGGCCTGCTCGGCGACATCGGGCAGCCGCCGGATCCCGACATCTACTACGCCAACAACGGCACCGCGATCATGATCAACGCCTACGAGGGACTGGTGCAGTACAAGAACAACACCGACACCGTCGAAATCGCCCCGCGGCTGGCCGAGAAGTGGGAAGTCAATTCCGAAAAGACCGTGTACACCTTTCATTTGCGAAAGGGAGTGACGTTTCATGACGGAACCCCGTTCACCGCGGCAGCGGTCGCTGTGGCATTCAAGCGGCGGATTGCCGTCAAGGGCGGCGCGGCCTACATGGTCGACATCGTCAAGAGCGTCGCCACGCCGGACGACCTGACCGCCGTGGTGACGCTCAAGGGACCGAATTCGGCGTTCCTGAGCTACCTGGCCTCTCCGTTCGGACCCAAGATGGAATCGCCGACCGGATTGAAGACCAATGCCGGCTCCGACAACGCCCAGACCTATCTAGGTACCCACGATCTCGGCACCGGACCGTATCAACTCACGGCGGCGCAGACCGGAGTCAAGTACACGCTGACCCAGTACGACAAATATTGGGGAGCCAAGTCACCGTTCACCACCGTCAACCTGCCCGTCTACACCGACGAGTCGGCACTGGAATTGGCCTTCGACAAGGGCACGGTCGACACGATCGTCGCCGCACTGCCGTCCTCGAGCCTGGACAAATACTCCAAGGCCGCCGGCGCAACCAACTATTTCCTGCCCACTTTGCAGGGAGCGCTGGTGACCGTGAATTCGAGCCACGACTTCTTCAAGACCCCCGAAGCCCGGGTCGCGTTCCTCAAATCAATCGACCAGAGTGCACTGGTGACAAAGGTTCTCGGGAAGCGGTCCGAGGTGGCCACCACCATTTACGCGAAGGGAATGGTGTCTGGCGGAGCGGACAAGCAGGCGATCACCTTCGACGCGTCGGCGTTGAAGACCTACGTCGCCGCACTGCCCGGCAGTGCCAATAAGAAGCTGGTGATCGGATATGCGAACGGAAATGTCAACGCCCAGTCGATGGCCAACATCGTGACGGCCAACCTGCAGACCGTCGGTTTGACCGCCACCGCTCAGGGCTACGACACGTCCACCGTATTCGGCTGGATCAACAACCCACCGACCGGGCCGGACGCCTTCATCGACGGCAACAACGGCCCCGACGGCGGCGACCCGTACATGTGGGGCCATGTCTTCTGGGACGCCTCCGGCGGGATCAACTACTTCGGTTGCCAGTCCAAGCAGGTCAACGACCTCCTCAACCAGTCGGTCAAAACAGGCAACACCGCCGGCTATGTCCAGGCCGGCGATCTCTACGGCAAGACCGGCTGCTTCTTCAACCTTTCCTACAACAAGGATTGGGTGCTGGCGCAGAAATGGCTCACCGGTGTGGCCGAGAGCCAGAACATCGGCGCCAACGAGTTGGACTTCTCCAAACTCGGCATCGCCAAGTAGTCGATGTCCCCCACCGCACAGGCCACATCGAGGCTCTCGCTGTCCCGGCACATCTACTCGACCGTCCGGGACCGGATCATCCTGGGTCAGTACCCGCAGGGCAGCCGGCTGCCCGAACAACGCATCGGCGAGGAACTGCACGTCTCGCGGGTGCCGTTGCGGGAGGCTGTCCCGCTGCTGGAACGGGACGGATTCGTCCACACCTTTCCACGGCGGGGCGCGGTGGTGTCGAAGTGGGATGACCAGGCCGTCGACGATCTCTTCGACGTCCGGCTGTCGCTCGAGGTCGGCGCCGCCCGCTACGCGGCGCGGCAGGTGGCGGCAGGCGGGTCGATGGACCGACTCAACACCGCGTTGGACCAATCGCAGCGGGTCGTGCAAGAACGGGACGCGTACGCGATAGCCCTCAAGAGCACGACTTTTCACGAGGCCGTGGTCGACACCACCTGCAACGACCTGATGCTCAGACTGATGAGGACCATATCCGGCCGGATGACCTGGTTGTTCTTCCTGAGCAGCAGCCTGCCCGCCGAAGAGGCCTTTCACGACCACATTGCCTTGCGCGACGCGATCGCCTCCGGCAACGAGCGGGTCGCCGAATCCGTGGCCTACGCCCACATCGAACGCGACCGGCAACCGACCTTCGAGGCAATGCGAGAACAGCTCGGCAAATGGCGGCCGTAGTCTCTACCGTCCGGGCGTGGCTGCAGGGGCGGTGCAGCTGGACCCAATAACTGGGCCCGCTCGACCGAGAACGGAGCAAATCATGAAAGCAGCACGGTTCAGCCGTTTCGGCGGCCCGGAGGTCCTTGAAATCGTGGATCTGCCGGAACCGCACCCGGTCGCGATCAAGTACGGATCGCCGTGCGAGCGGCAGGCGTCAATGCCAGCGACTGGAAGAAGCGCCAGGGCCCGAGACAGGTCGGGTGCGCGGAAAACTCGTGCTGTTGGTGGACTGATCTGGCATCAGCCGACCTGTATGGCCGGATTTTCAGTCCGGTAGCCGATCGTTGGAGAGCGCCTGCCAATGGTGCTTTTCCTTGGTGCAGCAGACCCGTAGAGCAGCGCCGGGCCGGCGAGGTGGTCGAGTGCTAGCGTCGTTCTATGAGCAATGACGCCGGCCAAGCAGGGTGGCGACGGGCGATCGAGGCTCGCCTGTCCGGACTTGCCCAACCGAGTCTCGGTGTGAACCAGGCGGTGCGGATCTGGATCACCGCGCTCGCCGTGGTGATACTGGCCTGCGCGGCATTCTTCATCACGCTGTACTGGTTGTTTGGCTGACCGGGCCGAGCTCGACCGACTTCCTCACCCAGCACAGGCACTACCACCTTCCTGCATTGCGCATTGCCGCACCATTGGCTGATGGGTGACGGTTTGAGATGCTTGACGACGAACAGCTACTGGCATACCTCGCCGCCGAGGCCAGGCTCCTTGCGGACGCCTTTGCGCGCTGCGACCCAGCCGCGCGGGTGCCCGGCCTGGACTGGGATGCGCAGACCGTGGTCATGCATACCGGCGCGGTACATCGATGGGCGGCCGACATCGTCGCCCGAGGTTTGAAGACCAACGAGACCGGCGGCAGCATTGCGTTCTGGCCGTCGGCCGTGGACGCCTCGCGGCTGGCCGTTTGGTTGGACGAGGGCGCGGCCACCCTCATCTCGACATTGCGCAACGCCCCGGTGAGCCTGACTTGTTTCAGGTTCGTTCCCGAGATGGCGTCGCGCACGTTCTGGATCCGTCGGCAGGCCCACGAGACGGCGATCCATCGGGCCGACGTGGAGGCAGCGGCAAGCGGGCCGGTCACGTCGGTCGACGCGCCATTCGCACAGGACGGCTTGGCTGAGATCGTCGGCGCATTCGCTACCGAGCCGGTCTTCGCCACCGGTCACGCGGGACGGTTACTTTTCGAAGCTGCGGACGGGCCGGCGTGGCTGGTCACGTTCGGCGGCGATCGCAACGCCATTGCCTCCGGCGACCTGGCCGGAACCGACGCCGACGCAGTCGTCCGCGGCACCAGCGATCAACTCTATCGCTGGGCCTGGAACCGCCCGGCCTCCGTAGAGGAGACCGGCGACCCGGAGGTACTCGCCTGCTGGCGCGCTGTTCGGGTGAAATGACCTCCGCCGGCTCGCCAACTTTCGGGCGGAGTTTGCTTGCTTTCCAGTTGCCGCCCGTCGTGCGTCTGCCCGTCCCTTCCATCAGTGCCACCGAGGTCGGGTTCGACTACCAGACCCGAGTGGGCAAGCCGAACCGTCAACGGTCAGGTTTGGGGCCGAGCAGGTCCCAGCGATTGCCGGCGATATCGATGAACACGACGACCTGCCCGTAGGCCTCGTGCCGTGGCTCGGTAATGAACTCGACACCCATGCTGCGCATGTGGTCGTAAGACTGATCGAAGTCCTCGACCCGCAGGAACAGCCCTACGCGCCCCGCGAATTGATCTCCAACCGCCTGCCCCTGCCGCTCCCCGTCAGCCTGCGCGAGTAACAGCGCCGTTGTCGCACCGGGTGGGCGAACAACGACCCACCGCTTCGGCCGCCCGTCATTGGTATGCGACGGCGAGTCCTCGACGAGCTCGAAGTCGAGAACCTCGACGAAGAACCGGATGGCGGTGTCGTAGTCCTCGACGATGAGGGCGACTTGCTCGAGATACATGCCTGATATGCAACCACGAGCGACCGGATCGCAGGCGCCATATGGCAGCAGTTCGAGCCCCCGTGGCAGGACCATCTCGGGTGGCAAAACCAGGACCGCAATGGGCTCAGGCGCATCCACACTGTCCGCCAGGACACCATGCGTAACGGCGGCGACGGCCCGATCGTGGGTCGGCAGCGGGGTCGTCTCTCGGCCATCACCCGAGCATCGACGGCTATGGTCTTGGGTATGTGGCTACTTCCCCTTGACGACGTCGTTGCCGAGGTCATGGAAAGTACGGCAGACGGCGGTATCCGCATTGTCGGTGTTGATGGCCCACAGGGTTCCGGCAAGAGCACCCTGGGTGCGCGAATCGCCACCCGCATTGGCGCCCCACTGATCCAGATGGATGATTTCGTCTCGTGGGTGGATCTGGTCGGCTGGTGGCCTCGGTTCGAGGCCCAGGTCCTCGACCCGTTGCTGTCGGGCAGCGATGCTCACTATCAGGTTCGCGACTGGGAGAACGACGAGTTCGGAAGCTCCCTGAGCGGCTGGAAGAGCGTCGCCTGGTCTCCCGTTGTTGTTCTTGAGGGGCTGACCTGCACCCGCGCCGAGGCCGCGGATCGTCTCGCCTACCGCATCTGGGTCGACGCGCCCGACGAGGTCCGGCTCAGGCGTGGTCTGGAACGGGACGGGGAAACGCATCGGCAGCTATGGCTGGATTCGATGAGCACGGAGCGCAAGTTCTTCACCGACGACGCCACCCCGACAAGGGCCGACCTGCATGTCGACGGAAACCCGAACGTCGCCCACGATGAGGAGTCCGAGGTCGTGCTACTCGACTAGCCCGAAAGTCGCCGCAGACAACTCATCGCAAAGCCGATCAGGACGGCTTCGCTGCGGGACAACTGGCCCGCCCATCGCTGGACAACAGTAGAAGGCGTCGCTCGAATCAGGCGGCCAGGTGGAATGTGCTCGCGAAGCGGTCGAGGAGGTCGCCGCGGCCGCGCAGCACCTCGACCACGCCGGTCGCGATCGCCCGATCCGGAGTGAGCTCGCCGGAGATCAGCCGGCGAATGCCCGGACCCGCGGCGAAGGCCAGGTCAACCGGTCCGTCCCCGCGTGTCACCCCCAGGGTGGAGCCGTCCACCCGGATGAGCAGCCCGGCGGGACCGAAGCGCGCCGCGTAGGCCGTCGCCGGCAGGTTCGCAGCCACCTGCGGCCGGAAGGCGGTGCGGAGGTCGATGGTCATCGAGTCGGGCGTGATGATCTGCTCCTCCCGCGGATCGCCCATCGCCTTGAAGCCCCAGGCGCCGAATGCGAGCACGACGGGCTCCAGCTCGCGGCCGTAGGACGTCAGCTCGTAGACGATGACGCGCGAGCGAGGCACCCGGCGGATGACACCGGCCGACTGCAGCTCTTTGAGCCGCGCCGCCAGAATATTGCTTGGGATTCTGGGGAGCCCCGCGGCGAGTTCTCCGTAGCGGCGCGGTCCGACGAGCAGGTCGCGAACGATGAGCAGAGCCCATCGTTCACCTACGAGTTCCAGGGCTCGCGTCACCCCGCCCCATTGCCCGTACTCGCGTGCGGCCACCGACCTCAGGCCGATTGGTTCATGAAGGCCTCTGGGCCCTGCTCGGCGGCGACCGGGTCCATGTAGCCGAACTCCAGGATGTTGCCGTCGGGGTCGGTGAGTTGACGCTGGTACATGAAGCCGTAGTCCGAGGCGGGTTGCTCCTCCGAGCCGCCGGCGGCGATGCCGTCGGCGACGGCCACGTCGACCTGCTCGCGGGTGTCGAGGAAGATCGCGGTCGACACGGACGGGTTCACCGCCGGGTCGCCGATGGGACGATCGGTGAAGGTCTGAAAGTACTCACGCACCAGGATCATGAAGTAGCTATGGCCATCCTCGACGACGACGCAGGCCGCGTTGTGATCCGTGAAGCGCGGGTTGATGCTGAACCCGATGGCCGTGTAGAACGCCTTCGCGCGCTCCAGGTCGGTCACCGGCAGGTTGACGAACATAGCTGTCATCGTGGTCTCCCTCTCGTGGGCCTGGCAGGTGGGCCGCCGCGTCCAGACTTGCAAAAAACAAGTGCCATGTCAAGACCTCGGATCGCTACCAGAGCCCATGCGGATGGCGGTTTCTCGCGTTGGCGTTGTCAGGTTGCCGAATGCGAGTGGCACGACGATGCGCGGCGAGGCCCCAAACGTCTCCGTATGTTGCACCGTTGCACCGACGCCGAGCATCCTCCCCGCTGCCCTGCCGCACGCCAATCGAATCAACCTGCACCCACAAGGCTTTGCCGCCGGGAGCGGACCATTCTGACATTGCCGCTCAGGCGATCCAGACGTCATACTTGATGCATGGCTGCATGTGTCGATGGTGGGAACCCATGCTCGGCTCTGATCGCGCTCGACGACATCGACGAATCGATTGTCGACACCGGGCTGACCTACCGCGGGGGCGAGCCGGTGCTCATCCGGGTACGCAGGCGTGGACGCCGCTACGACATCGGCGATGACGGCGTTGCCGTCTGGCTCGCGGGCAAGCCGGTGGGATGGCTGGCGCGGGTTGAGAGTCTGGTCGAGTTCGATGGGTTCAACGTCAATCGACGCGGCGTCCTTTTCGTCCCTGTCGTCCAGGGCCGCGATATCGCGGCGCTCGCGTTCCGGCTCGCCGAGACTTCCCGGACGGTCTACCTGACCTTGCTTGAAGGTGCAGACCCATAGGCCAAATGCACGACCGACTTCCAGCGCGGTGTCCGCGAGAACCACAACGACGCTGCCGGACCGACCGCAGGCCGAACCCCCCGCCGGCGAGAGAATTCCACTCTCCGTGGTCGGCGCACAGCAAGAACGCTTTATCACCGATGGCGGATCGCTAGTGGACGGGCGTCCCATCGCGCTCGCTTCTTCGGGCGAGGCCCTTGACTTGCCGTGCGTGCACGCCAGGCAGCCAATCCCTGCCGTAGGTGGCCGACGGGCCGAGCCGCCAGTCGCTGGCGACATGGTCATTGCGTAGTGCGTGGACGTATGCCCGATCCTGGTCGATCCGTGCGGGTACCTGATCAGCGCCGCCGACGGACCCGTGGCCGGGGATGAGGACGGCGACCTCGCCCGCCACGCCATCGAGCAGCCGCAACGCGGCGAGGTAATCCTCGATCGGGTCAGTGGTGTCGTTCAGGTCGAGCATCGGAATCAGTACATCAGAAAGCATGTCGCCGGCGACGAGGACGCCGCATTCCTCGATCAACAGGGCCGCATGGCCAGGGGCATGCGCTTGATGCTCGATAATCCGGATTTGCGGGCCCTCCCAAGGAATCCGCCTGGTATCGGCCGGCAGGCCTGCGATGAGGCCGAGCAGGTCAAGCGGTACCTGCTCGGCGATGTCGGGCGGTATCAGCGAGGCAACGCGGGCCTTCGCGCCTGCGTCCGACAGCCGATCTCGGACCGTGGCCGCGCAGCGCGCCGTGCCGTAACGAGGCGCCGAGCCGAGCCGGGCGTGCCAGAGCAGGTGATCCCAATGCGGATGCGTGGAAAACCCTGCCACCACAAGCTGGCCCGACTCGCGAAGGTCGTTCGCGAGACAGGCCATTTCGTGGCCCTGCACCCCGGGGTCGATGAGCAACACGCCGGCATGGCCTTGCACGACAACGGCGTTGCTCTGGCAGAACTCGCTCTCGTGGATGAGCACACCCTCCGCGACCTGCCTCAGCACGGTGACTCCTTCCGCTTGTGATTTGCAACCGCTGGTCGAAACGGTAGTACCCAGCGCTAGTAGATTGCAAGCAGTATTGGCCAGGCGGATGAGCCGCGATCGGACTGCCGGTCGGGTCCCTCGATCGGGGCAGAACTCGTTACCCCTCCGGTCCCGGTTGACGAGCGTCCCACCGGGGTCCGGGTGGGTCATGATGGTGTCGTGGTGGCGAAGCTCCTCGACGTCTGGACGATTGCCGTGCTGCGCTCACGGGAGCCGCGACGGGGAATCGGGTGAGGCTTCGACTGCTCATCGGATCGTTGGCGGCCGCGAGCGCGTTGGTCAGTTGCACGGGAAGTCATGCGCCGCCGCCGCTTCCCTCGTCCGTGACGCCCACGATGTCAGCGACCGCGCGGAAGTACTTGGATGCCGCGTTGGACCTGATCGAGCTTCACGCAGTCAACCGAGCCGGGCTGAACTGGCCGGCGATTCGGCAACGGGCGCTGAGCACTGCATCCGCAGCGGTGGCTCCCAGCGACACCTACCCGGCAATCGCGGTGGTCCTCGGGCAGCTTGACGTCAACGGACACTCCAGCTTGGTGCCACCACGCATCGGAAAGAACACTGCGCCACACTCTCTCGGCCCGTCGCAGCTGCCGTCGGGCAGGCTGCTGCCCGGGCGGATCGGGTATGTCTCATTACCTGGGGTCAGCGAGGCCTTCGCCGACCAATACGAAGCCGCCGGCGCTGCCGTGATGCGACGCCTACTATCCGGTCAACCCGGCGGATGGATCCTGGACCTGCGCGGCGACGGCGGTGGCGACGTTTGGCCCATGCTCGGTGGAGTCCAGCCACTGTTGGGGTCCGGCCAGATTGGCTCGTTTGTTGCACCGCCTGCACCGGCCAGTCCGGTCCGCGTGACGCCGACCGAACTCACCGCGGGCGGAGAGGTACAGATCCGCATATCCGCGGCAGCCCAACAGGACGCCAGCACCGACCCGGTCGTCGTCCTGACCGGACCGACCACCAGCAGTTCCGGAGAGTTCGCCGCGATCGTGTTTCGGGGACGCCCGTGCACCACGTCAATGGGTGCGGCCACATTTGGAGTTCCGACCGGCAACACGGTGTACCGGCTCAGCGACGGCGCTGAGCTGATCCTCACCACGGCATTTGACGCGGACCGGACCGGCCATGTCTATCCGGACGCGCCAATCCAACCCGACGTCGAGGTCGGCACGAACTATTTCGCGACCTGGCGCCCCACCGACCCAGCGATCCAGGCAGCCGGCCGGTGGCTGGGCCTTCATCGTGGTTGCGACTCGTGACCTGGTAGGTCTCCACACGCACCACGTCGGTGGAGCGCGGGATTGGTCGGACCTGACCGAGCGGGCGAGTTGCGGGCGGAATCCATGAGGCTGAACCCGGCGCCGGCGCGGATCACTCGCGCGCCGGCGCTGCAGAATGTGTCGGGTCAGCCGGTGACGCTCGGGGAACCGTTCTCCAGATGCCCGACGTAGCGACGCGTCCAGGACGGGTCTCCGCTGACCTTGACGGCCAGGTCGTACCAGCCAAGGCTGACCTTCAGCGGATTCACCGAGTGCACGGCCCTGCTGTGCGCCGCCACGTGATAACTGTGCGGTCGGTCTGTCGAGTAGTTCGCTGCGGTGACGGTGAACGTGACGGCCTTCGAACCGGTGTTGATCAAACGTAGCAACAGTTTCGGGCGGTGCCCGAAGCCGTCGTCGGCATACACGGCCTCCACCTGCGCCGTCCCACCGGCCGCATTGGTGTCGCCGGTGAAGTGCCGTAGAAACCGGTTCGGCCCGACAACCGTCAGGTCGTACCGGCCGGCGGCGATCACGAGGCTTCCGACCGTCGGTGTCGTCCGGGCCGACGTCGAGGCCTCGACCGTGTACTGGCCGGGGAACCGGGAGGGGTAGTCCGCCAGCGTCTGGTCAGGGGCCGCGTTGTCGTAGACCGCGAAATGGCTGGCCTTCTTCACATGCGGACCGGTGTTGCTGAACGACAGTCTGGCCTGGACTCGGCCGGCGTGGTCGAGGGTGATCGAGTCCAGGTTCGCGTTGGGCTGGTAGGGCAACGCCCGCGCGGGCTTGCGGCCTGGCTCCTGTCTCGGCATGGCGTTGGAGGTCACGGGCGGGTCGTACGAGCCGCCTGCGGGATCGCCGATCACCGTCGTGGAGGGGAACGTCGGCAGTCCGAAGACCGGGCGGCGGAAGTCGAAGGCATTGGTGAGATCGCCGCAGACCTTGCGCCGCCATGCGCTGATGTTGGGGCAGTGCGCCGGTGTACCGATCGCTTCCGTCCACTGCTCCATGAACTGGATCACCGAGGTGTGGTCGGAAACCTCCGAAGTGACGAACCCGCCCCGGGTCCACGGCGAGATCAGCAACAAGGGCACCCGGAAGCCCAACCCGACCGGCACCGGCTTCGTCAAGCCGTACCGGGCCAGCACCCCGGTCGTCTCCTGGTAGAACTCGTCATCCTCCCCCGGCGCGGGCACCGGCGGCGGGACGTGGTCGAACTGACCGTCGTTCTCGTCGTAGTCGATGATCACCAGGGTGGAGTTGAACACGTCCGGGTCCGCATTCAGGGCCTTGAGGACCTCCTGGATGTAGTAGGCGCCGTCATTCGGCGCGCCGTCGGGATGCTCGGAGAACGCCTGATTGGTGACCACCCAGGAGACCTGCGGCAGCCTGCCGGCGACGACGTCTGCCCGGATCGCATTCGCCAGGTTGTCCGCGTTTCCGGTCATGCCGGTAGCCGGTTCAAGGACATTCTTGACGCCGTTGTCGTAGAAGACATTTCCGGGTGCAGCAGTGCCGCCCTGGGTGGGGTCAAGCTGGGCAAAGGTCTTGAAGTACTCGAGGCCGTTGTCGCCGTAGTCGTCCTCGCATTGGTAGACGTGCCAGCTGACCCCGGCCTGCTGCAGCGTCTCCGCGTACGTCGGCCACAGCAGATTCTGGCCCAACTCGTCGCCGCCGTCGTATGCGGTGAAGCTGCTGAACTTCTGCTGCGCGTCGATGGTGCCGCTCCACAGGTAGGTGCGGTTCGGGCCGGTCGCCGACAGCACCGAGCAGTGGTAGGCGTCGCCGACGGTGTAGGTGTCGGCAAGTGCGTAGTGGAACGGAATGTCCTTCCGGTTCAGGTAGCCCAGCGTGGTCAGTCCACCCTTGGCGAACACCCAGCCGTTCATCAGCCCGCCGAACCAGGCGCCGTGCTGGTCGTCCCAACTGTGCGAGGTACCGCCGTAGCCCTGGGCTCCGGTCTCGGCGTTCGGCGGCTGGTGCCCGGCCGGGTAGGCCGACACTGGCGCGTCGCTCAGGTGCCACGGGTACTGGGTCGTCGTCACCGGTACCCCGGGCACCGTGGTCGGTTGTTGGAACACCGACAGGCCGCCGGGCAGGGTGATGGTGGACCGGTCGCCGAAGCCGCGCACGCCCTTGAGGCTGCCGAAGTAGTGGTCGAAGCTGCGGTTCTCCTGCATCAGCACCATCACGTGCTTGATATCGCGGATGTCACCGTGCAGATGCGGTGTGGGTCTTCGCGGCGACTTCGGAGCTGCCGACGCCTGCGCCTCGGTGGCCGGTAGCCCGGCAGCCATGGCCGCGGCGCCGGTAACGGCGGCGGCGCCGCCAATGAATGTCCTGCGGGAAATCTCGGGCATGTAACAACCTCCATGTTGTCGGCGACACCCGACCCTATGCAGGGCAACCGGTTCCTTGGCCACGGACAGGGGAACAGCGGGCAAACGGGCGAAACATAGCGGGTGATGCTGCCGGCGGCGACTTCGAAATGTTTGTGCATCACCGGCCATGCCGGCGGAACAGCGCAACCAAGTCGTACCGCGGGAGAGCAGCGACTAGTAATCGCCATCGACGACATTGATGAGCTTTTCACCGGCCAGATAGCGACGCAGTTGGTCGTTGACGAACTTGAAGGCGCGAGGTCCGGCCTGCTTGATATGGCCGGCGGCGTGCGGCGTGATGATCAGGTTGGGGGCGCTCCACAATGGGTGCCCTGCGGGCAAGGGCTCCGGTTCGACGACATCCAGTCCGGCCCTCAGCCGCCGAGCAGTCAGCTCGCCCAGCAGGGCGTGCGTGTCCACGATCTTGCCGCGGGCGACGTTGATCAGCAATGCGTCGTCCGGCATCCGGGCCAAAAAATCGGCATCAACCAGCCCTTCGGTCTTCTTCGTGAGGGGCAGGGTCAACACCACAATGTCGGCGTTCGGCAGCAGATCCGGCAGGGCGGCAGTGGCGTGGACTCCGTCACGAGCTGAGTGCGCAACCATGATCGGATCCGCGTCAAAGGCTCGGAGGCGATGCGCCGTCTGCTCTCCGAGATCACCAGCACCGATCACCAACACCTTTTTCGCACGGAGGTCGTCGCCCTGGATCAAGTCCCAACGGCCGTCCCGCTGCGCGTTGATGAAATGCGGCAACCGCCGCTGGGACGCGAGTATCAACGCCAGCACCAGTTCCGCCACCGCGGGCCCATGGACCCCGCGGGCGTCGCACAGCGTCACCTCGTCAGGGACGTGTCCAACCACATCCTCGATCCCAGCGCTCAGCAGCTGCATCACCTCGAGCTGCGGCAGAGCTGCGAACTTGCCTTCGAGATCGGTCGAGTCCTCGACCTGCGGCACCCAGAATCGGGTGCGCTGCAATCCTTCCGGTTGAATCCTTTCGCCATTCCAGGCCACCACTTCGACACCGGCGGGCACCTCGCCGAGAAGCTCGACCGCGTCCTGATCAGGTACACACACCACAGTCATGACAGCCAACGTATGCGACGCGTCCCCCGGTCTGGAAATCCGGGGTCAGAAGTCTGGATGCGCACCCCGGACTCCGGTGTCAGCAGCCGCGCGGCCGCTGCGGTACAGAGCAAGGACGCAGCTGAGCAGGACAGCGAACACTGCTGCTGCGAGTGACGCCGGCACACCGTACGCGTCGATCACAAGTCCTGCCGCGGCGGTTCCTGCCGCGCCCCCGGTGGTGCTCGATGTCGAAAGCCATGCCTGGGCCTCGTTGTTCCTGTCGGGCGGTGCAGCGCGATCCACCAAGCCCTGCAACATGATCAGTGCAGGTGCAATGGCCAGGCCAGCCACGAAGAGCAGCGGCATCAGAGCCCACAGCGACGGGCGGCCAATGCGCAACAGGATCGACACCGGGGCCAACCCGGCAGCGAAGATCGCGAGGGCGATCGGAAGCCGCCGATGTTCCCGATCATGTGTGGCCCTGGTGCCGTAGAACAACCCGCCGATGACGCTCGCACCGGCGATCGAAGCGAATAGAAGGCCCAGAAGTCTTGCGTTACCGAGGATCTGACGTGCGGTAGCCGCGAGGGAGGTATCGATGATGCCGAAGCCGATCGCCATTGCCGCACTGATGGCCAGGATGGAGGTCAACCTCGCGCTCATCAGACCGGTCGCGGTTTCCCGGGTTCGGGTCGATACGCCGGTCGCGGTTTCCACCGCCGACCGGCGGGCAGGTTCGGTGCAGCAGTATGCGACTCCCCCGGCCGCCAGCAGCGCCGCCGTCACCAGCAGCGGCACTACGGGCGAGCTGATCACCAGCAGCAACGACAGGATCAGCGGTCCACCGACGAACATCGATTCCACCGACACTGCGTCCAGGGCGAATCCGGCTCGGCGAAGTGGGCCGTCGGGAAGTACCACCCGCCAGGTCGAGCGCATCGCGGCGCTGAACGGCGGGAACGTGCTGCCGGCCAGTCCGGCCAGAGCCACGAGCGCCGCATTCGGCAGGCCGTTCACCGCGCCGATTGACAGCACGGCGATGAGCGCGGCGCTGGTCAGGACGGTCGGAAGAATGACTCTGGCCTGCCCGTGACGATCCATTGCGCGTCCCCACATCGGAGCTCCGGCCGCCGTGCCGACGGCGAAGGCCCCGGTGACGATTCCGGCGACACCGTAGGAGCCGCGCACACTCTGGACCAGTACCACCATGCCCAGCGGAGCCATGGCGATCGGTAACCGGGCGACCACACTGGCGGCAAAAGGCCGGAAGGCCGAGCCTTGGCGCAGGACTCCCAGGTACGGATGAATGTGATTGGTCAGGACTGTCCTTCCGGAAGCAGAATGTCCGCAATAGAACCTACGGTGCATAAGTGACCAACAACGACTACCCATGGGAACCGCCTCTCGCCGGCACCGAGGTCGAACACCTCGCCGGCGCGCTGGATCGCCTTCGCACCACCTTTCGATGGAAAGCCGACAATCTCGACGCAGCCGGGCTCAATGCCCGGATCGGTGCGTCTTCGATGACCCTCGGCGGACTGCTCAAGCATCTGGCTTTCGTCGAGGACTACACCTTCACCGTGAAACTCGCCGGCAAGTCGCCAGGGCCGCCGTGGGCGACCGCCGACTGGGAGAGCAACGACCGTTGGGATTTCACCTCGGCCGCCGACGACACACCCGAGCAGCTCTACGCCATCTGGGACGGCGCCCTCGCGCGGTCGCACGAACGGCTGGGCGCTGCCCTGTCCGCCGGTGGGCTCGATCAACCCGTCCACCTCTCCTGGCCCGACGGTCGTCATCCCAGCCTCCGACGGCTCGTATGCGACCTCATCGAAGAGTACGGAAGGCACACCGGGCATGCAGACCTGCTCCGGGAGGTGGTGGACGGAGTGGTCGGCGAAGACCCTCCGGCCGGCTGGCACGCCCTTGGCGGGCCGTCAGCCTGACCACCCGATCTCACCTGACCACCCGATCTCAACGGTGCGGCGTGCCATCAGGTCAACCCCGATCCTCACGGTTGCCGTAGGGAACCTTGCAGCCCGACGGCCTCCAGCGCCAGCAGCGCCTGGAAGTAGGCGAGAGTCGATTCGGCACCTTCGTTCTCGCTGACCGAGTGCAATTCCAGGCCGTCGCGGCATCCCCCGCTGGCGAAGTCGTACAACGGTTGGCCCAACCGGTTACGCCCGAGAAACCATTCGAAGGCGCGGACAGCCTGCTCTGCGTACTGCGACAGACCTGTCGCCGTCAACGCCTCGGCGAGGCATTCCACCAACGCAGCCGCGTCCAGTGGCTGCTCCGGACCTTCCATCTCCGGCGCGCCGACCGGCTCGCCTCGCCGGCGCCAGTGATTGCCGATCAACTGCAGGTGGCCGTTGCCCGAGTTGCACTGCCGGAGGTACCAATCCAGTGCCTGCAGACCCGCCTCCCGCATCTCGGGCCGGGACAACCTCTCGCCGGCCGCGATCAGGGCCTGCGGTAACCGGGCGTTGTCGTAGGTGAGTTCGTCCTCGAGCCATCGCCAGCCAGGCGCCGCATTGGCAAGATATGCCCGCAGCAAGCGGTCGCTCAGCTCGAGCAGGACGGCGCCCAGTGCCGGGGACACGGCCTCCGAATGAGGTCGGGTCAGCCCGATCACGGCGAACGCCATAGCCCGCGGGCTCTGCAGCCGCGCTGCCATGGGTGCCAGCTGCTCGAGCAACCGCAGGCACGGGCCGACCACAGCCCTTGGCGGGTGCGCCGCCACGACCACACCGAGCGCCCACACCGCACGACCCAGGTGGTCACCTGAAGACGGTTCGTCCATCCACCGCCGGTCGTAGGACATGAGGTTGTGCATGCCGTCGCTGTCCACGTCAAATGCGTATCGCAGGAAGCTGAGGCCCAGATTGACCATCCGGCCGAAAGTTGCGTCTCCCCGCTCGCGATCGAGCCCGACCGCCACGATCACCAGACGGGCCATATCGTCCACGCAATAACCGCTCGCACGGTTGGGCAACACCCCGTCGGCGTGCTGCACGATTCCGACGTCGTCGACCAGGGTCAACAAGTGATCGGGCCGGACCGGCGGCGACGACGCCACCAGGCTGGGCAACGGCGGGTCGGCCGGCCCGTCCAGTTGCAACGCTTGCCCGAGCACATCCATGATCTGCGCTCCCACCACGGGCCACGCCAAATCAGCTCCCACGCGCCTCGTCTCGGCGGCGGCGGCGGCCAACGTGGCCGGATCGTCCAGGAAGTGCAGGATCCCGGCGGCGAACGCGGCCGGATCATCGAACGGCACCACTACCCCACCGCCGGAACCCAGCAGGTCCTCGGCGTAGAAATACCCGGTCGACACGACCGGGCAACCGGCCACCACCGCGAAAGTCAGTGCACCGGAAACGATCTGCTCACGCGACCGATACGGCGTGAGGTACAGGTCGGTGCAGGACAGCAGGACTGCCAGCTCATCGGTGGACAAGAATCGATCGAGGAACTGCACGTGCTGTTGCAAACCCCGGTCGCGGACAAGTCTCTGGAGCGACAACCGGTACTGCTCGCCCTCGGCCCGGATCACCTCGGGGTGCGTCTGCCCGGCCACCAGGTACAGCACGTCCGGATGCCGCTGCACGACGGCAGGGAGGGCCTGGATGGCAGTTTCGATCCCTTTGCTGGCCGAGATGAGCCCGAACGTCGACAGCACTGTCCGGCCGGCCAGGTGCGGCAGCAAGTTCTGCACGGCGGTCCCCCCGCCCAGCTGCGCACCGGGCAGCAGGGCGGTCGGTGCACCGTGCGGCACGACTCTGACCCGATCCGGGTCCGCCAGGCCGGCAGCAACCACCATCCGACGGGCGGTCTCGGTGAACACGGTGACCAGACCGGCCCGCCGGCACAACTCCCTGAGCACCCTGGCCTGCTCCGCCGACGGCGCAGAGAGCACTGTGTGCAAGGTGATCACATAGGGCTGCTGCAGCTCGGCCACCATCGAGAGCAGGAAAGAGCCGTGTTCACCACCGAAAATGCCGTATTCATGCTCGATGAGGACCACGTCGGTGCCGCACTCGGTCAGCAGGGCGGGGGCGGCCACATAGTCGGCCCGGACGTCCTGCCGGATGACCGAGAGCACATCCTGCTGGGCCGCAGCAGGTGGGTCGCGCACGATCGCAAGCACATCGATCTGGGCGGTCGGGTCGGCTGCTGTCATCGCCGAACGGATGTCACGCGAGAAGGTGCCGATTCCGCACGCCCTCGGCGGATATGTAGAAACAATGGTGATATGCACCTTGGGTCACCCCCGCCCAGAAAGCGTCAACGAATCCGGCCAACGACATCGACAACCGCACCACACCCAACCACGCCGCCCTAGGGCTGGAACCCACCCCAAAGGAGGTGACCAACAGTGATCCTGGCCCCGCACACTACAAGGACCACCGTCCGGCAACCGCAACTTTGGGATCGCCCATGACTTTTACCGCCGCAGACCCCGTCTCCTCCGGCCGTCCCTATCGCGTGATTCTGGTGGGCGGGCGACAACCGACCAGCATCGACGAATTCGCCGGAACCGCGATCACCATCACCGTGGCCGTCGGCAAGTCAGAGCATCTGATCACCGGTGACGGAGCGTCTCATGACGATCACATCCGCTTCCACGAGAAAGACTCCGGCGGCGGCAAAGACGTCCGGATCTGGCATATCGCAGCTGACCAGGGCGGCAGCGGTTTCACCGCGAGCAGCGCGCATCACTGACGGATCGAACCGTCGCTCTGGATGAATCCTCGGAAATCCCGATTTGCCCTGTGGTCCTGCAGAGCTAATTCGTCGTGCCGTCAAGAGCATTTGACCATCCAATGACGGGGACCGAACAGGTGCTTGGAACGAGCGGATGCATCACCGGTCCGACAGGTGTCGGAAGCGGGTCGGGTTGGGCGAAAGGCGCAACCCAGGACGACGCTGACCAGGTCGCACGGTCCCGGAAGTGCGAGAGTTGCCGACACTTGCATAGGACCCGCCGGATCGGGGAACTGTGCATCGTCGGATCTGCTGCTCGAAGAGACTTTCTACTCGAAAGGACACATCATGGGTCGGACTGACCATGGTCGCGCCGATCGCCGGAGCGATTGCCCGACCGGTGGTCCATGGACGGCGCACCCAGAACCCCCGACCCGTGGGCCGCCGGACGCTGACCATCAGCACGGCAGAGGCAGTAGCAGGACCCGATTCCTGGGTGAGACTTCCGCTGGCTTGCCGACCCCAAATTGCTCTGCGGTCGCAATACCGGCCCCGCCGTCCGGTGTGGCCCGCTCAGCTGCGGCTCGCTGCCGCAGCACGTCGAACTGGAGATCTAGGCATGGGTATCGGATTAGGGGTGTTCCTGATCGTCGCCGGCGCTGTTCTGACGTTTGGGGTGAAAGCCCACTTCAACGACTTCGACCTCACTACCATTGGCTACATCCTGATGGGTGGCGGCGTACTGGTGATTTTGCTGAGCCTGCTCATCTTCATGCCCCGTACCCGACGGACCCGGAGTACCGCAGTCACCACCGATCCCCTGGGCCGGCAGGCCGTCGTAGAACGCGACGACCGCATCACCGGGGTGTAACCACACTGCGACCACCTGGGCCCGAACGCGGCCCGGCCTGGCCCCGGCGGGCGACTCGACGCACCGCCGAACCAACCCAACGAAAGGGACACGACGTGATCATCCTGGGCATTATCCTGCTGGTCGTTGGCTTCATCGCAAAGATCTCCATCCTCTGGACCCTCGGCATCATCCTGCTGGTCATCGGCGCCATTCTGGCCATTGTCGGCGGAACCGGCAGGCTCGTCGGGGGGCGCAAACACTGGTACTAAATCGCCAGGATCTCCTGGTCTGCTCGATGTCGCTCTGGATCCTGATCGGCGCGCTTGCACACACACGAGCGCAGATGATCAAACTTTTGACCATGGATCGGTCGATGTCGCTGGCGGATGCGAAAGCTCAGACGTCCGAAGTCGTCAGTCTTGTGGACCCGGCCTTCACGAGCGACTTGCCGCCGGCCAGGTCGAATCTGCCCCTGACCTGGCCGGCCGCGATGCAACGAACCCGGTACACGGTCGTGGTCGCATAAACCCAGTGGCAGCGATTCTCCCTGCTGCATCGGCGCATCGGCAAAAAGCCTGATTCCCTCAGGGATCCAAGCACGAGTACGCCCGAAGCCATGACCCGGGCCCCGAAGTGGAAACAGCGAAACGGTGGAACTTTCAGGTCCGCGGCGTGGTGTTCACCAACCGGGAGGGTGGGGCCTGAAGGGTGTGTTCGATTGTGGTGCTGAGCCATATCTGGTAGGCGGAGGCGTTCCATTTTCGATCGTGTACGAGTTCGGTGTAGACGCCCGGGCCGGACACGACGAACAGCACATCCGTGAGGCGGTCGACCAGCGCCTTCTTGCGCCGGTCGATCACCATTTCGACCAGCCTCCTGCAGTCCGCCAGCCGGCCGGCTCGGGCACTGTCCCATAGTTCGGCCACGGCGGCGTGGACCGGCGCCGCTTGTGCCAGCACCAGGAACAACTGGCCTGCCCGTTCATAAACGCCACGCGATCCTGCCGCGAACGCTGCCGCCCTGTCCGCAAGGGTCACGTCTTCGGTAAGTGCGGTCCGGAACGGTTCACGGTCCATCAATCGCACCTCGGCACTGCCGCCGGCGACCGCTTGGCTGACGGCGGCGATCAGCAGGTCCGGTTTTGCGCCGACTGACAGGTGCACGGCCTGCGGCGTGACACCGGCCGTCCGGGCAATATCGGCCAGAGTTGTTGCGGCCCAACCGTTGACGGTGAAGGCATCCGCGGCGGCACGGAGGACTCGTCGCCGGGTTTCGGCTGCCTGTTCGATGCGGACGGGTGCTACGTAGGGCCTCTTGACATCGCTCATGCACTGAGTGTATTACTGATCAAGTCACTTGCTAGCTCATCAAGCGAAAGCGGATGGTCAGACCATCATGAATCGCAACCAGCACCAATCCGCCGGTGCCGACAAGGATCGCGGAATGCACATTCGGGTTCAGGGCGTGCACCATGTGAAGGTTACGGTGACGGATCTGGCCCGCATTCGCAGTTGGTATGAATCAGTATTGCCCTTGACCGCCCATCTGGACTTTCCGGATGAGGGTGGCACGGTGCGGGGCGTGGTGTACGACCCGCTGGGTAGCCTGACTTTGCCCTTCGCGAGGATGCCCCCGCCCAGGCGCTGTCTGGGTTCAATCCGTTCGCCGTGCTCATCCCGACCAGGGCGGACCTGGACGAGGTGATCGGTCATCTGGACAGTCTGGGTGCGGCTCATTCGCCGGTCATAACAGCAACTCTCGGTTGGCTGCTCAGTGCGCCGGACCCGGACGGGATCCTGCTCAGCTTCTACACCGCGGAACAGCATCCGGCCCAGAGCGTCCTGTCCCCGGGCCAGGGCACCGTGCTCAACCCGTCACCCTGAACAGCTATCCGTCTACGGCGTCGACGGCGTGGCGACCCTGACGAGTGGAGAGTTGCGTCCCAGGCTTCCAGCGGTTGTCCGCCACAAACCGCAGGGAGTTCGGCAGCCGAATCATCGCGCCACAAACTTTCGCCCGCCACCAGGGTCGGCGAATGATCGATAGGAGTCAGAAATGACCAGCAATTCCAGTGTCTCCGAGGCTTACCGAGTCTTGGAGCGGATCTTCGATGAAGGTTTTGCCACCGGGAATGACCTGGTGGTTGACCAGCTGTGTTCGCCCGATCTGGTGGAGCACCAGTTCGGCACCTCCGGCGTGGGCGCCGAGGCCCTCGCGCACGTGAAAGCTTCCATCCGCGACGTGCACGGGGCGGTGCCCGACATCCAGTTCACCATCGAGGACTGGGTCGAGTCCGGCGACATCATCTGGGTCCGGGTGAGGGGCCGAGGTACGGCTACCGGGCCGTTCTTCGGGCCGCCGAGCGGGCGGGCGGTCGATTTCACGGTCATCGACATCGCCCGCGTCGTCGATGGCCGGATCGTCGAGCACTGGGGAGTGCCGGACCGATTCGCTGTGCTGGCCCAGACGGGCGTCCTCGAGCGGATCGGCGCATGACCGGGCAGTTGGGCCCGCGTAGGTCCGCGGGTGGGCGGGACGTCGTGGTGACGACGGCTGGTTCGAAGGGCCGGGCCACCTGGGCCATGGGAGCACTGTTCGAACGATTGGTCAGCGCTGCAGACAGCGGTGGTCAACTGGGCGCCTCCGTGGTCACCCAACCGGCCGGTGCTGCGAGCCCGCTGCACATGCATACCAGGGAAGCAGAGGCCTGGTATGTGCTGGACGGCGAGCTGATCTATGTCGCGGGCGAGAAGACGGTGCGGATGCAACCCGGTGATTTCATCTATCTACCCCCGAATGTGCCGCATGCCTTTCGGGTCACCGGTGCTGCGCCGGCCCGGTTTTTGGCGTTGAGTTTGCCGGGTGCGCTGCTCGACCTGTACGACGAGATCGGAGCCCCGGCCGGGACCCGCCGGGTTCCTGACGGTGGAGTACCTGCCGCCGAGATCACTCGGTGGGGCGAGATCAGCCAGCGATACGGCATCCACGTGGTCGGACCGCCCATACCGGCGCAGACCATCCCGCCCACCGCGGTGGCGGTCCCGACAAGGACGTCGCCATGACAGCGGCATCACCGAGGCTTTCGCCGGCGGATCCGGTGGAGACCGAACGTCTGGTTCGCGAGCAATTCCACATTATCGAGAGCGGCGACCTGGATCTGGCCTACGCCAACGTGACCTCCGATTACGTCAACCACCGGTCGGGCCACGAGCCGATGGCAGCGCGCCTGCGGGGCCCGCGGGCGTTGCAGGCCACCGCGGGGTGGCTGCGACGGGCGTTCAGCGACATTCGTTTCGATATCGACGATATCGCCGTGCTTGATGATCGGGCTGTGGTCTGGTTGCGCATGCGTGCGGTCAACAGTGGCCCGTTTGTCGTGTACGACTCTCCCGATGGCAGCGTGACCGACGTCTTCCCGCCCACCGGCCGCAGCTTCATCACTCGGCAGGTGCACTGGTTCCGGATCGAGGCCGGGGCGATCGCCGAGCACGACGCCATTCGCGATGACATGGGAATGGCAAAAGCAGTGGGCTGGATTCCTCCCCGGCCGGCCTACATCCTGCGGATGCGTTCGGCCCGTCGCCGTGAGCGCCGCAGGGCGACTGCCGGAACCGGCGCGGCGAACCCCTGAACACAGGTGCCCAGGAAGGCTTCGGGACGATGAAGGTCGCCGTGTTGGACGACTGGGCGGACGCGTTGCGCGGTCTGGAATGTTTCCGTCGCCTGGACGAGCACGAGGTGACCGTCTGGACCGATCACGCCCAGGACGTCGACATCCTGGCGGACCGACTCCTTGAGACCGAGGCTCTCGTTCTCATTCGCGAGCGGACGAAGATCAGTGCCGAGTTGGTGGCGAAGCTGCCGGCGCTGCGTCTGATCAGCCAGCGAAGCGTCTACCCGCACATCGATGTCCAGGCCTGCACCCAGGCGGGGATCATCGTCTCGTCGAACCAGCACCCTGGAACTCCGTCGTATGCGGCCGCCGAGCTGACCTGGGGTCTGGTCCTCGCGGGTGCCCGGCAGATCCCTGCGCAGATGGCCTCTCTGAAAGCAGGCGGCTGGCAGACCGGGCTCGGGGAGACCCTGCGGGGTAAGGCGCTGGGCATCTTCGGCTACGGTCGCATCGGCCGCACCGTCGCCGGCTACGGCGCAGCTTTCGGCATGCGGGTGCTGATCTGGTCCAGCGAGGCCTCCCGCTCGGCGGCTGCGCTCGACGGCTATCAGGCGGCAGGGTCGAAGTCTGAGTTGTTTGCCGACTCGGACGTCGTCTCCCTGCACGTGAGGCTGGTACCCGCAACCCGGGGGATCGTCACCGCAGCCGACCTGGCCGTGATGAAACCGACTGCGGTGCTGGTGAACACGGCCCGGTCCGGGCTGATCCAGCCGGGGGCTCTCGTGGCCGCGTTGGAGTCCGGTCGGCCCGGCCGGGCAGCCGTTGACGTGTACGAGAATGAACCGGTGACGGGATCGGGTGATCCGATTGTTGGCTTGCCGAATGTGATTGCGACCCCGCACATCGGCTACGTCACCCGGGAGGAGTTCGAGATTCAGTTCGCCGACGTCTTCGATCAGGTCGCGGCCTACGCCGCCGGAGCTCCGATCAATGTCGTGAATCCGACCGCCCTGCGGCATCCGCCAATTGGACCCCGCACGTCCTGACGGTCTCCCGTAGGTGCGTCGCCGATCCTGCGGACGTTGCCCCGAAGCGATGAGCGGTCGATTGGGCCGGATTCTGCAGCGTGGCGGGCAAGTGGGTGTGCTACCCAACATCACCGCCCGGATCTGCGTGACGGTGACCGTGAAGGCGCGGCGACGGTGAGGCTCTGAACTGCGGAAACTTGGTGGAGCTGCGGGGAATCGAACCCCGGACCTCTTCGATGCGAACGACAAAATGGCGCATATCGTGACCTGCGCCAACACAGCACACGCACTCTGACCTGCGCTGATCGTGTGAGGTGTGTTTGCTGATATTGGTCGTTTTCGAATCTGCTGCGGACCCGCTGCGGACCCGTGAGGATCAACTTCGCTCCCGTGTCCGATCCCTTTCGCCCGACCGGCGCAAACCGGACCGGCGATCAGGTGGAGTACGCGAGATACCGGAACGACCGTCGCCCTGACGATCGGCGCGACTCCCACGGGCCCGGCCGGATTGGCCCAGGAGGCGGGGGGACCCCGACGGGTATCAGCCCCGCCTCCCGGGGCTGGCCCCGTGTCAATACATCGTCGCAACGATGAAGACGCTGGCCTGGGCGTGCCGGTTCAATCGCCTTACTTGACCCACCAGTCCGCCGGTCGCATCCGGTCCACGATCACGAGCGAGTGTCCGGGCCGGATGGTCAGGCGCACGTCGCCGACTGTGATCGTACCGACCGGGTTGCGGCCGCCGGTTCGGCTGGTCCGCACGTTCGGTCCGCCGGGCAGGAAGTTCACCTCGTTCCGCAGCGTGTTGCAGAACTGCACCCAGCTTGCCGCACCGCCCGTTGCCCAGGTGATCGTCGCCATAGTGGTCGATCTTGGCATGGGGCAACGACAGTCGGTCCGATATCGGTTCAGGTAACCCGTGCACCGTAAGGGCTATGGTGACAATCCTTAGACGACCGCCTAGCGACCTTGCCCCCTGACGACGGGGAAGTTCCTGCGGCCGGCCGGGACATCCAGGAGGCGCAGCCCCCGGCTCTTTATTGTGCTGCGCCTCCTGGGACGTTGCCCGTGACCTACCTCGCCCATGCCAGCGAGGCCCTGACCAGGCGTCCCGCCTCATCCGGTAATCGACTGCGCGCTGACAGTAACCTCCAGGGGCCTGTCTGCACATCGCCTGTCAGGATGAAGTCGCGCTTCTCGTTCGGCTGACGGCGTCGCCATGCGATCGCCCCGGCCAGGTCGCCCTGTCGTCCGGTCACCAACTCCCCCGGGTGGCCTCGATCATGGCCCGGGTCTCCGCCACACCGCGTAATCCAGCGCGCCCGGGCGGCGGCGCGCCGGGCGGGGTGGGAGAGCCAGGTGGGCCGCGACCTGTGCTCCGACCATCCGTCGTCGTGGTCCCAGGTGCCGTCCGCCTGCCGATGAATCGGCCAGGAACAGATACCGCAGATGTTGTCGGTCATCGTGTGATCCTCACATAGAAGGGGTAGCCGCCGATGATCTGATTGTCGCGGTAGTTTCTGCCGAGTTGTCCGCCGTCCTGATCGCACCGGCGCTATTCGCCGAAGCGCCACCGGTGGCTACACCTGGACCCGGGCCGTGATGAACGACGAGCGTGTCGAGAACAGTCCGTGCGGGGTGAGGATTGACGGGGGCGGTGGCGTGAGCACAACTGCGAGTCAGATGACAGTGTGGCATCGGTGCCGGACGTAGACCCGAGAGGCATATTTGCTATCCTCCGGCGAAGCGAAGAGCGGGGCCGTTCCAGGGGGACTACAGCGGGGCCCGATTGTGTCTTACCTGTGTGGCCAGGTGGGGGGAGGAAAGGCTGACTCGGCGTCGATTCCAGACCGCACGACACGACAACCACACGACCTCCAACACGAACGAAGAATTGAGAACTGATGACACCTGAACCTGCTCCGAAGAAGAAGCGACGGAAATGGCCGATCATCGCGGGGGTTGTTGTTGTCGTGATCGTGATCGCGGCGGTCAGCAACAAGTCGACGCCCGTGCCCACTCCGACCGCCTCGCCTGCGACAACAACCGCCGCCGCCGCACCGACCTCTGCGGCAACATCTGCGCCGAAGTCGGAGGTACCTACGACCTCGCCGGCCGCTACTTCACAGTCTGTCGAGCCGACCACGGCCTCGGCCGTTTCTCCGCCGAAGACCCCAGCCGCAACAACGACAGCGAAGGCCGCGACCACCACTGCGAAGGCGCCTATCACGAAAGCCCCTGTCGCGCCCGCTGTCTCGGCTGCCAAGACCTACAGTGGCACCGGCGACGACATTGTGAAGGTTGACCTCGGCGGCAAACCCGGCATCGTCCAATTCACCTGCAAAGGATGCAGTGGAAACACCACTCTGACGTCCAACAGCGCTGACGGCTTACTGGTCAACGCGATCGGCGCCTACCAAGGGGAGCATGTCATCGATACCGCAGACGGTTCTGTGACGACGAAACTGACGGTGACAGCTGATGCCGCTTGGACGGCGACTATCAGCAGTATCGCTAGCCTCAAGCCCCTGACCACTCATGCGACCGGGCACGGCGATACGGTCATCGCCCTCACTGGAACTGGGACGCAGGCGACAATCACGAACGTGAAGGGCACCGACAATTTCGTCGTGACCGGGTACGGCGCATCGTTCCCTGAGCTCGCAGTGAACGAGATCGGCTCCTATAAGGGCACCGTCAGCCTGACGACGCCCGCTGTGGTTCAGGTGCAGTCGGACGGGGATTGGACGATCACGACGGCACCGTGATCATCGGCCCTGGCCCAGGGCCCTCGTATTCGGCCGCGATAATGCGCGGCCGCGGCAGGGAGCTGGGAGCGGGCACCCCGGCGCGCCGGAGACGCCGCCAGTCCGGCAGCTTCGGCCAGTCACGGCTGAATCCATTCTCGACCGCCCACCGGTCGACGGCGACCCGCCAGCGGCCGCCGGGCGCACCCCTGGCCAACATCTCCAGGTGCCGTGGCGATGGTGGCTCGCGGAGGTTGCGGCCACACCAGCGCTGCAATGACGCCGGGTCGCGCCAGACGGCCGCGTCAGCGTGCTTGAGCTCGTCCGGTACGGCGCCGATGTCGTCGATCAAATTGGCGCGGACGTGGAGGCGGGCCACTCAAAGCGCCACTACGCGCGGTCCGGCGAGCTGGTGCCGGTCGATACCGGCACGGCGGCCCGGGAAGGCATCCAGAGACGTCCCGGCGGGCGGGTGCCGGTCGACCAGGCACATATGGACGCCCGTGACCATCGAGGCGGCCAGGACGCGCTCACGGCGTCGCGTCATCATGCGCCGGCACCGCCGGGGAGTCGGTGTCCGCCCGCCGGTCGGTGTCCGCGCCACCGGGCCGCCGCCGCCCTTTTCGCCCGGACGGATTGAACCGATGGCACCGACTCGCCTTCCGAGTCGGGCAAATTGAGCGCCGAAACTAACCGGTGGAGGATGGCCCGATGGCCTCGGGCCTCCGTCAAAGCCGGGTTGACGACGGGCTGACCGGCCGCGCCGGCCACCATGGCTCCGTCGTCGGCGATCGAGAGGGCCAGCAGGTCCAGATTGTCCATCGTGCGGCAGGTTTCGACCAAAATGGACAGCTCGGCGGCCGATAAGTCGTACGTCTGGACGGTATCCCGCCAGAATTTGCGGCCGCGATTCTGCAGCCCCGCCGGGGGCGCCTTCCCGGTCACTTCGACCCCTCCGAAACCGGTGTTTTGAGTGCCAAGCTTTGCTCCCACCGTGGAAAGGGCTGCCCGCGGTCCCGGGCGCCCGCCGCGCTCAGGGGTGTATCCCCCACCCCGTCGTCGACATTTTCGCGGGCCATGTTGTCTCCCATCGTCAAGTTTCATTGTCCCGCCGAGGCGGGGTCGAGCAGGTGGCCGACGCCGATCGACCCGAGGTCCCAAATCCCGGGCCGATCGGCGCCTCCCTTCATCGGCGCTGGCCAGGTCGTCGTGCGGCGAAGAGTGGGCAATCCGCACTATCTGGGCATCGTTCCCGCGTGCACCGGCGCTCCCATTCACTGCCGGCCGGGTGACGTTGACGCCGAAACCTATTGTCTCACAGCATGTCTTGCTATCCGCTGCCTGAGTAGTGGAGTTCCGCGGTCAGTTCGCTGCCGCTACTCGGCACCCGCCGGCTCGGGCGCGAGCAGTCGCTCCAGTCGTTGCGCCGTGGGCAGTGACGCGCGCAGCGGTCGGTCACTGGCGGAGGCATACTCGGGCATGCCGCCGTAGGCGTGGGCGGCGGCGCTGGTCCGGCGCTGGTTGGCCTGGTACTCACGCGTCGCCTCTCCGTACACACTCTCGTACCTGGCCATCTGCTGCGCTGGAGTCGGCAGCCATAGTTGCGCACCCGATTCCAGGAGTGCCCACGCCAGGATGCCGACCTCATGCCACGGCGGCCGACTCAGCGACCGCCCGGCCCGGCGGCGGTACTCGTTGTAGTTCTGGAGCAGGTCGAACTCTGTCGCGTCATCTTCGTCGACTCGGTATCCTAGCCGCCGCAACGATTCCCGCGCGGCAAGGATCGCGTTGAGGTCATCACGCAAGTCGTCGAGGGAGGCGATGATCTGCCTGGTCCTACTTGGCGCGGCGCGCAGGGCCTCGCCCCTAGGCCACTGCGAGGCCACTGCCATCGCCTCGCGCAGCGCGGTCACCTTAGCGGCGAAGATCGGTTGCAGTGCAAGGACTATCGGTTCAGCGGCGCCCGTCATCGCGTTGCTGAGGTCGGCATCGAGCCGCTCGGTTGCGTAGACCAAAACCATGCGCCGGTCCTGGTCTACCTCGGCGGCGACACGGACGGCATGAGCGGTGGTCCAATCAACTGTGCCCAGGTCACCGGACAGGGCGGCAGTGCAGACCGCGGCGGTCAGATGTTCGACCGCGATACAGCCGGCCGTGTCCGGGTGATCGCCGATTGGCGGGGTCACCGCCGCCAGATTGGTAAGCGCCGCGCGGGCGGCCGTGACGGCCGGCGGCAGCGTGATCACCCCGGCGTCGGCGAGGGCGAGCAGGGGCTGCATTGTCGTTGAGCTCATGTTGCGTTTTCTCCTTTGTCGAGACGCTTGACGATGCCGTCGAGCGCGGTGGCGCTGCCGGTGAATCCACGGCCGGCGGCGCGTTGTGCTTTGCGATCGGTGCGAATCGAGCCGCAGTCGGTGCAGACCAGCCGGAACGGATCATGTTCCGGGGCAACGTGATCCGTCGCATCGGCGCATGTCGAGCACCAGGCGATGGTTGCTGCGGCGGTCATCCGCTGCCCGCTGTGTACTGGGGTGGTGGCATTGAATTTCTCCCTGTTTTCTTGAGGTTGGCGATTAGGTCCGCCTGCCTGAGTTGCGCCGACGGGCTGCTGCTGCAGACCGGCGCCGGTCGGCCCGATTGCCGGGCCGGGCCGACATCGGACAGGCGGGGTCGTGCAGTACGTGCAGCAAGAAGACCCGCGCGCTCACGGTTTCGATCTCCTGCTCCGCGCCGCAGGATTCGCACCCGCCCGGCAAGCGCCCGGCGCCGGCCAGCCCGGCCAGGAACGCCGCGGTCGGCGTCGTCATCGAGGGTCACTACCGGTTCCGGCGAATCTGTCCAGACCAGTGCTCGTCACTGGACCGTGTCCCAAGTGTCCAAGCGTCCCATTTATGGTCTGACCTGCGAGAAGGTCCCGGACACTTAATTTGGCCGGACACTTGTATGTGTCCGGTGGTCGAGAAGTGTCCGGAGGTTTGCGCTGGTCAGCGGTTGTTTCGGACGCTTGGACAGTTGCCGGACGTCCACTACCGGGCGTCCGGTCCTCGTCGTCGCCTGGGACATAGCGGAGCGTCGCGTCGGTGAAGTCGTCCCGCCGGTAGCCGCGCTCGGTCTTCGCCGCGTTGTGATCCGGTTTGATGCCGAAGGCCTTCAGCCGGACGGCCAGTCCTCGCGGCGTGAGGGCCAGTTCTGCCCACGGCGCGTCCTCGTCTGACCGAAGTTGGGTCGCTAGTCTCGCCGATCCGAAGAAGCTGCCGGGCCAGAGCCTGAGCAGCCCGTTGATGTCGCGGAGAAGTTGCACGTTGAGCGATTCGGCGGCGTCGGACAGGTTGTGCTCGGCGGTGAGTTTCAAGGCCGCGTCCGTCGCCCGTTTCAGCCACTGGCCGCCGGCCAGGTCGGCGACCGCGACCAGCGGCGCCCAGTTGTCAGCCGCGCGGTCCTCCAGCCCGGTCGCCGGGTCGGCAGCGCTGAGCTCGTCCAGGTGCTCGCCGATCCAGTCGGCGAGCCGGTCCCGCAATTCGTGCAGCGGTTCGCCGTCGCGCTTTTCCCGGTACGGATGCACCTGCTGTCCTGTGTGCCGGCGTCGCATGGTGACGTTGACGGCCCGGTCGGTGATGGTGTCCGGCAGCTGGCCGATTCCCGCCAGTGCCGCCATGGCGTAGACCCGGAACTCGGTCGGCACCTGTTGCGGGCCAACGCATCGCCAGGTCGTCGCCGACCGGCTGTGCCCGGCGTTGAACAGGGCCCGCAGGTCTTCGTTCTGCTCGGCCTTGATCTTGGTCCCGAAGATGGTGTCGGCCTCGTCGAGCAGGATCGTCGGCGGCGAGTCGCCGTACTTCTCGATCACCCGGTAGAGGACCGCAGTCGAGACGTTCGCGGTCATCATGGGCGCAAAACACGTCGCCCCGGCGAATTCGAGCAGACGTGTTTTCCCGCAGCGCTTCTCGGGCGAGTTGATGACAAGCCGCGGGGCGTGGTTCCACGCTGCCTGGGCATGGGTGGCGGCGATCCACAGCACGATCGCATCCCGGGCGGCCGGCGACGGGGTGATCACGTACTTATCAAGCGCAGCAACCAGCTCGTCGAGCAGTGCGGCGCCGTCGACGGGCCGCGGTAGCGGGATCACCGGTGCGGCGGTCATCTGGGCGCCCTCGTCCGGGCGCCCGCGGATTCGACCGTTCGTCGTGCCTCGCCGGTCGGCATTCCAAGTCCCTCGGCGACCCGCAGCAGCTCCGGCGCCAGGTCGTCGAGCACTCCCGACTCGGCGGCCCTGGACGCGGCCCAGTACAGCAGCGCGTTCCGCTCGCCGACGGTGGCGGTACTGAGCTTGAGCAGCAGCGCGGCCGAGCGCTTCCCGACATTTCCCGCCGGCCGGAACGTGAAGTCGGGCCGCGGCGCCGGTCGGAGCAGCGCTCGCAATCCCGCGGGCAGCTCGGCGACCGGGTGGTGCTGCCACATGTAGCCGGCGCCGGTCGCCGGGTGCAACGACGGCGGAATGATCGCGTAGCCGGCGCTGGTCTTCAGGTCGACGCCCGGCGGCAGTCGGGTCGACGACAGTTCCCCGGCGGGCCGGCGGAAGTACAGGTGCCGGCCACCGTCACAGCGGCCGGACCAGACGGTCAAGGTCGTGGGAAGCGTTGCACTGCAGGCGGTTTCGACGGATTCGAGACTTCCGCCATTCCGGGGGTCAATGTCGATCACCAGGAGCGGCACCGGCACCGGCGCGCCGATCATCGCATCCGGGCACCGGCGCCACCATGCGCGGATCACGTCGCGGTCGACGCTCGCCTGTAGATGTCCGTGCGGCACCAGGAATGCGACCGGCGACTTGGCTCTCGGACCTGCCGGCCAGCACGGCAACACCGACCAGCCGGCAGCTGCCGCTTCCAGTGCGGCGGCCACCATCGTCGTAGACTTAGCACCGATCGCGCCGCCCGCCTGGTCGCTGCAGTGGTTGCCCCCGGTTGGCGCCGGGGGCACTTGCTTTTCAGGCGGCGCGCCGGGCTTCGGCTCGGCCAGGCTCATGCCGCCGGCGTCCGCGGGTCAGCCTGCTCCTGCTGGGCAAGCCATGCGAGCACGGTTTCGCGCCGGTAGACCACCCGGCGACCAAGCCGGAAACTTGCCGGCCCGGTGCCGCAGTGCCGGAAGTACCGGAGGGTCGCGGTCGGTACCCGGGTCATTAGCGCGACTTCGTCGGTGAGAAGTAGATCGTCCATTTCGCCGGCTCTTTTCTGTCTTGGCGATTACGCACCGATGATCGGTGGCTACGTAATTAGGTCTAGCACGCTCTAGAGTTGTTGGCAAGCAGTGACAGGTGGTACTTTTCCATCATGGCAACTCAAAGGATCGAGTTAGGCCCGTCGGGTGAGCGACTACGGCGGAATGTGCAGCGCCGGCGGAAGGAATTGGGCCTGGACCTCGCGGCCCTGTCCGAACGGCTTGCCGACCTCGGCCGGCCCATCGGGGTCAGTGGTTTGAGCAAACTTGAGCAAGGCACGCGACGCGTGGACGCGGACGACCTCGTCGCCCTGTCGGCCGCACTCGACGCATCCCCGGGATGGATGCTGCTCGCGCCGGTATCCATCGTCCCGACGGTGGCGCCGCTGACGAACACTGCCCAGTTTGCGAGCCGGGCACTATGGGAGTGGATCACCGGATTACGGCCACTCGATTTGACCAAGCGGGATAACGTCACCGAGTCGTTCGACCGTGCGAAGGCATGGGAATTTGCCGGGCGGAACCGGCCGACCGAGGCTCGGCGAGGACCCGTTGCGATGCCGGCCGAGTGGCGATCAGATCCCGATTTCAAAGAATTCGAGAATGTGTATCGACGACTGGTCGGCCGAGGGATTCAGCCCGACGTCCTTGACGCGCTCTTCTTTGAGATACGTGACGAGACGAATCCGATCACGTTCGACTCTGTCATGACGCGTCTCCGTGCTGTCGCCAGTGAACCCTCCGATGACAAAGGACTCCCCGAATGACGCAACGACGGAACCGGCGCGCCGGGGTCGAGGACCGCTGGAAACGAGCGGACGGAACCGCTTCGGCGGCGGCCGGCGGGAACCGTCAGCGCTGGCGCGGCCGGTACGTCGACGGCGACGGACACGAGCACTGCAAAGGATTCGCTCGGAAGGTCGATGCGCAGCGCTGGGTCGACGCGGCGACGACCGGCCTGACGTCCGGCAACTACGTCGACCCGCGCGCCGGCCTGGTCACGGTCGGCGCGCTCCACGCGGGCTGGTCGTCGTCGCGCGCCAGGACCAAGCAGACGACCGAAGCCAAGGTGGCGAGCAGCTGGAAGGCGCACGTCGCCGGCCGCTGGTCCGCGGTCCCGGTCGCCGACGTGCAGACGTCGGCCGTCCGAGCATGGGTTGCCACTATGGCGGCCGGCGGCAGCCAGGCCGCGACCATCGAGACAGCGCTCGGCGTGCTGCGCATGGTGCTGGACACGGCCGTCGAGAATCGGCAGCTCGCACGCAACCCTTGCGCCGGTGTGCTCGGACCGCGTCGGAAGCACTCCGACCGCGGATACCTGACCCACCTCCAGGTGGCCGCGCTGGCCGAGTCGATCAGCGTCCGGTCCTACGTGCTCCGCGGCGGCCGGACGGTGGAAGTCGCTCACGACGACTTCGGCACCGTCGTCAGGTTCCTGGCCTACACCGGGTTGCGCTGGGGTGAGATGGCCGCTCTCAAGGTCGGCTCGTTCGACATGCTCCGTCGTCGGGTGAACGTCACGGAAGCAGTCGCCGAAGTCCGCGGCCGTGTCATCTGGGATACGCCGAAGAGCCACGAGCGGCGGTCGGTGCCGTTCCCGGCGTTCCTGTCCGAGCCGCTGGCCGCACTCATGGTCGGCAAGGGTCGGGACGAGCTCGTGTTCACCGGGGAGAAAGGCGCAATCCTGCGAGTGTCGACGTTCCGAGCGCGGATCTTCGCTCCAGCGGTCGCTCGGTGCCGAGTGGTCGACGACATGTTCCCGGCGATCACTCCGCACGATCTGCGGCACACTGCGGCATCGTTGGCGATCAGCGCCGGCGCCAACGTCAAAGCCGTGCAAACCATGCTCGGCCACAAGAGCGCCGCTCTCACGCTGGACACCTACTCCGGCCTGTTCCCGGACGATCTCGACGCGGTCGGGTCCGCATTGGATCGAGCGGCGAGCGAAGCTACTGCGGACCCACTGCGGACCCGAAGCAGAAAGGCCGCGTCCCCCAACTCGGGAAACACGGCCTGACCTGCACTGATTCGGTGGAGCTGCGGGGAATCGAACCCCGGACCTCTTCGATGCGAACGAAGCGCGCTACCAACTGCGCTACAGCCCCGAACCCGGATCTCTCCGCGAACTTGCAGAACAATACCAGCGACGAGCAGGGGTCGACGCCACTGCACCTGGCCCGCACACCGTGCCGACGACCACAGCTCAGACCGACCGGAACGACTCACCGACGAGCACCGGAACCTTGCGGGAGACGTTTTCCTGAGCGGCGATCTCGATCTCGTTGCCGAAACCTTCGCCGATCAGCTCCTGGCCGGAGGCGCAGGCCGCCAGCGCTGTTCCGACCGTCCGGCCGAGGTCCCGGTAGGCCGCTGCCGCGGCGGCGGCCTCCGGGGATGCCGGGCCGAACCCGGCCCCCAGCAGTGCGTTCACCACAGCTCCGGCGCCCCACAGGTCCTCCACCGCAGGCCGTAGTTGATCGCCCGGCCACCGCTCCCCGGCGGCTACCACAGCCACCGGGCCGCGGACAGCGCCGGCGGTGACCCAGGCAGCTACTGCCTTGGCGTTCCGCAGGCAGGCACCCACCACGACGGCACCCGACTCAGCCAGCTGCCGGGAGATCGACGAGCCGTTCGGTGACGGCAACACCAGCTTGCGGGAGGCGGCCAACGGGCCGGTCCGGGCGGCGTCTCGGACGGACCGCGGCGACAGACTCACACCCGTGGTGCCGGCCTCACGCCGACCGATCGCCAGCACCGCGCCGCGGGTGGCAGCGAACGCCGCAGCGGAAGCGTCGCGGAAACGAAACGGGTATACCTCTACCCCCTCGTCGATCGCGACGGACAGCGTCGTGGTGAACGACAGCACATCGATCACCACGACCGCGGCAGCGCCTTGCGAGATGGCAGCGGCCCCTGGCAGGCCCCAGTCGAAGCGGATCGCCCAGCCGGGCTGGCGATGGTGGTCCCGCACTGGCGGCGTCACCGCCAGACTCGAATCATCCCGACCGTTTCGGCTGGTCCAGCGACTCGGCTCACTGACCTGAAGCGCGGCGGTAGGCAACCGGCTCGTAGTAGTCCAGATCGTCGAACGAAGGGTCGTCGTCTTCCAGATCGACGACCTCCCGGCCGCGTCGATATCCCGTCGGGGGCACCGAGACTGGAACGGCGCTGCCCACCGGTGAGCTGTCTGCGAAGGGCGCCTCCGGCTGATCGAGGTGGTATTCCGGGCGGATCTGCCGAGCCCGGCGCAACCTGGCCAAGCGCCGCTCGCGAATATCGTTCTCGATCCGAACCTGCCGGCGCAGATAACCGAGGTAGCCCACCAATAGCAATGCGAAGAAGGCCGTGCCGCTCCACAGCACCGGCTTGACCAGGTAGGCGGCAGCGGAGAAGGCGATCGTCGCGAGCAGCAGAATGACCGTGATCCGGCGCCGGCGCGAATAGCGGTAGGCACGGGCGATTTCTGCCGCATCCGGGTCGAACCCACCGCGACCGTGCCGCCGCGGCACCGGTCGCAAACGCGCCTCATCCAGGCCTTCCAGCGGGTCGCGGCGCGAACGATGGACCGACGGCCCGGAATGGCGGTCCTCACCGGATGAACCGCGAACGGCAGACGTTTCCTGGAAGGTGTCATTTACCTCCGTGAAGGATCGAGCGCCGCCAACCCGCACCGGCTCACGCTCGACAGTCACCTCGGTCTCCTCGAACTCGGCGCGCACGTACTCGGTCTCGACATATTCGGTCTCGACATATTCGGTCTGGACATATTCCGTCTCGACATGGTCGCCGTCCTCGACGTCGGCTCGCGCATATTCTGCATCGGCGAATTCGTCGTCCTCGTCCTCGTCGAGCAGCTCTTCGTCCAGAGCCTCCCTGTGAACAGGCTCTTCGCCATCGATTTCGTCCGCGATGTCGTCCTCTTCCATGTCTTCCTCATCGTCCCGGCGGCCCAGTATCGGGCGGCGCCGGATGGACGCCGACGCACGACGCAACACCCGGAAGGTGCCGCCGGCCGTGTCCGTTTCCGGTACCTGCTCACGACGTCGGGCGACCATCGGAACCAATACCGCGAGCCAGGCTGCGACGAGAATGACGACGATGAGAGACGTTGGAATGGACATCACGGCCTCCTCTCAAGTCGGACAACGGTCGGCGGACGGGCAACAACAGGCCTTGCGCTCACGCTAGCGACCGAGCAACGTCATCCCCCGGAGGACACGCCCGCGACAATCACCCGACTCGCGGGCCGATGGCGACCGAGAGCCGTGTCTGTCGCCCGTCAACCTGCTGCAGGGGCCTGGCCGCCACGCCGGCCGTCGAAACCTCCGGGCGGAATGTTGGGCGGGACTGGGTGGTCGTTGTGCCAGCGCGCCAACAACTCCGCGGTGCCGCCAGGGATCTCGTCGCTGGTCATCGCAAACAACAGGTGGTCCCGCCACGCCCCGTTGATGTCCAGATAGCGCTCGAGGTAACCCTCCTGCCGGAATCCGATATGCCGGACGACGGCCTGGCTGGCCCCGTTCTCCGGTGCGATGGTGGCCTCGACGCGGTGCAGGCCAACGGGTCCCAGCGCATGTCCGACGGTCAAGGCGAGCGAGGCCGTTGCCACGCCGCGTCCGCTGACCGTTGAATCCACCCAGTACCCGACCCAACCGGAGCGCAGGGCTCCCCGCTGGATACCCCCGATCGTCACCTGGCCGACGAACTGGCCGGCCACTGTGATCGCGAACGGGAGCACCTCGCCCCGGCGGGCCGCCGATATCAGGAGGGACCGGTGAGAATGCCACTGCCCCCTGGTGTGTCGTTCCGCCCAGGACAGCGGGCTGGTGGCATCCCACGGCCCGATGGCCGCCTCGTCCCGCATCCTGATCGATTGCCAGCGGTCACCGTCGGATCGGCGCAGGGGACGGAGTTCCACCGATCCGCCGTCGGTCCCGACCGGACCGAGCCTGGCCGGCCAGCCAGGGTGGCGGCCGGCCGGCGGCCACCGGTCAGCGGTCACCCCGGCTCACGCCCGTTGCGCCAGAAAGGAAACCGAAACCTCGGTACCCACCGGGATCTCGGTGGCGCTCTCGTCGACGAGCACCAGGCAGTTCGCCTCCGCCAACGAAGCCAGCAGATGCGTGCCGCCGCCACCCAGAATGTGCACCAGGTACTCGTCGTCCTCATCGCGCATCAACTGCCCGCGCAGGAACTGCCGTCGACCTTCCGGCGAACTGATCGGCTCCAACGTCCGTGCTGTGACGGTGCGGCGGTAGGGGTTCCGCCGGCCGAGCATGACCCGTAGCACCGGCCGGACCATCACCTCGAACACCACCAGCGCCGAGACCGGATTGATGGGCAGCAGGAATGTGGGTACCGCGTCAGGCCCGAGCCGGCCGAACCCCTGCGCCGAGCCTGGTTGCATGGCCACCCTGGTCAGATCCAGTTCGCCCAGGTCGGAGAGCGCCTCAACCACCAACTCCGCGCTGTGCCCGCCCGCGGCGCCGCAAATCACCACCACCTCGGACACCAGCAATCGCGCCTCGACCAGTTCGCGTAGTTTCCGGGGATCCCGCGGGGCGATACCGACACGGTTGACCTCGGCGCCGGCGTCGCGGGCGGCCGCGGCCAGCGCGAAGGAATTGACGTCGTAGACCTGGCCCGGCCCCGGCGAGCGGGAGACGTCGACCAGTTCGTCGCCGACCGAGATGATGGACAGTCGGGGCTTGGGGTGCACCAGCACCTTGTCCCGCCCAACCGCAGCCAGCAGCCCCACCTGGGCCGAGCCGATGAAGGCGCCGGACCGCACTGCGACGTCGCCGGGCTGCACATCTTCGCCGGTCCGGCGAACGTATTGGCCCGATCCGACGGCTCTGGTGATGTTCACCCTGGCGCTGGCGCGCTCCGCGCCGGACCGCGGGACCACCGCATCTGCGATCGTCGGCAGCGGCGCGCCGGTGGCGACATAGACGCACTGGTGCGGTTGCAGGCGATGCGCCGCCCTGGTGCCGGCGTCGATCTCACCGACAACAGGGAGCGCGATCGGATTTTCCGGCGAGGCCCCGTGCACGTCGACGGACCGCACCGCATAACCATCCACTGCCGCCTGATCGAACGCCGGCAGGGCGGCGGAGGCCACCACCTCCTCGGCGCACAGCAGACCCTGCGCCTCGGAAATCGCCACCCGCACCGGCGGGGGCGTCAGCGCGGCGGCGAGCACCAAGTCAAGTTGAGCCGTGACCGAACGCATCAGATCTCCTGGTCCAGTCGAGTGGCCCGCCGACGGCGGACGGGCGCTGAGCCGGGGCCTGCCCTGGCGCACCTGCACGGGCGCAGCATCGAGTCCGGGGTCATGACAGGCAACGGTACTGTCTCGCCCACGCCGCGGGCAGCCGACACCACCACCGCGGCACCGCCTGGCCGAATACGGTGAATCGATGGACACCCGGATCGGGAGCGCGGACCTGCCGAAGGACACCCTCCGCCGCCGGCTGATTGCGGCGCGCAAGGCCATGACAGCCCCGGACCGGATGGCCGCAGCGGTGGCCAACGGATCACATCTGGCCGCGTTCTTGACTGGGAGTTCTGTCGTCTGCGGCTACCTCCCGCTGGCTACCGAACCCCTCGAGACGCAGCTGCTCGACCTGCTCGTCGCAGCGGGAACCACGGTTCTGATTCCGGTCGTCAGCGCGGATGCACCGTTGGATTGGTGCCGATACCCCAGCCCCACCACGGCAGGAGCCTTCGGTATCGCCGAGCCGACCGGACCTGCGCTCGGGGCGGCGGTCGTCCGCAGTGTCGACGCCATTCTGGTTCCGGCTCTGGCGGTGGATCTGGCGGGACACCGGCTGGGCCGGGGCGGAGGCCACTACGACCGCACTCTGGCCCTGCTGACCGATGGCGGACGGGCAACCGTCACCGCCGCCCTGATCGCCGTCCTCTTCGATGGCGAGATTTTGGACGAGATACCTGCCGAAGCGCATGACATCGCTGTCACCGCAGCCGTCACACCGACTGGCGGAATCCGATATTTCCGCAGCTGACGGTGGGTGCGTTTGCACGGCCGATGGCTTTGCGCGCATCATCGAACTGGCAGTCTCGCCTTCCGAGTGCCAATGATGTGACTCGGGCGGTCATCACCCACCAACAGCCAGCAGTAACCACCCCGCGCGTGCGAGCACGGGGTCACTCCGGAGGAACGCGTGCCAACCTACCAATACGCCTGTACTGAATGCGGAAACAGGTTCGAGCAGGTCCAGGCCTTCACTGATGCATCGCTGACCGACTGCCCGGTGTGTGCCGGCAAACTCCGCAAGGTCTACGGCTCGGTCGGGGTCGTCTTCAAGGGCAGCGGCTTCTATCGGACCGACTCCCGGACCGGCGCGGCCGCAGGTGGCGAGAAGCCCGAGAAGTCAGAAAAGTCGGATGCGGCCGCCTCGACATCGACCGATTCCGGCAAGGTGGCGGCCAAGGAATCGACGAGCGCGAGCGCCAAGTCGGGCGATGCAGGCTCGTCGTCGTCCGCTTCTTCGACCAACGGTTCCTCGACCAACGGTTCGGCCACTCCAAAGGCCCCCAAAACCGGCAAGCCGGCAGCGGCAGCCAAGTCCGCCGGCTGACCCAATAGGGGGTTGTGCACATACCGGCCGGCCATCCACAACCTCGGGCTAACACGTGTCGTCGGCCGGTCGGCGCCCTAACGTCTTTCTCATGCACACTCGTCAGCGGGTCCTGGACATCGGTGGGCCGGCCGGCCCGGCAGTGGCGCCGGTGGACCGAAAGCCCCCGTGGTGAAACGGCCGGCCGGGCTGGCCCCGCGCTGGCCGGACAGGTTGGCCACCGTGGCGGCGAACCGCAGGCGCGGCGGCCGCCGTGGCCGGATGCTGCGTCGAGCAGTTGCCGCCCTACTGCTGATCGGGGCCGGGGTGATAGCGGTCGCCGATCGTCAAGGTCCGGCCGCCGGAATTCGGGTCGTCGCGGCGGCCAGGGATCTGCCGGCCGGCGCCAGCGTGACGTCATCTGACCTGATCACGGTCGCATTGCCCACCGTTCCGGACGGCGCACTCATCAGCACCCCACAGGTCATCGGCCGCCTGCTGTCTTCGCCCGTCCGAAAGGGCGAGGTGCTGACCGATGTCCGTCTGGTGTCCCACGCGGGCCCCGACCCCGGACCCGGCCGGGTTGCGGTACCGGTTCGGCCGGCCGACCCGGCCACGGTCGACCTGCTCAGTCCCGGAGTCCACGTCGCCGTGCTGGTCGTCGGCGACGACGGCCAGGTCGCTGTGCTGGCGTCAGACGCGGTGGTGTTGGCGATCCCGCCGCCGTCGAAGTCGGAGCCGGCGAAGCGGCTGGTCGTGCTCGCGGTGCCCTCCGCAGCAGCGGATCGGATCACGGCGTCGGGAATCACCGGCGCAGTGGCGCTTCGGTTCACCTGAACGCAAGGCCCATCGCTCACCGCCTGCGACCGGCGGCCTGTAACGTGCGCCGCGACCGGCTACCGTCGCGCCCGTTCGGCGCCAACCACTCTCGGAGTTCGACATGCTCAAGGGTTTCAAAGACTTCATCATGCGCGGCAACATCATCGAACTGGCGATCGCCGTCGTGATCGGCACTGCCTTCACGGCACTGGTCGGCGCCTTCACCAAGTCGATCATCAACCCGATCATCGCGGCCTTCGGCGGGCACAGCGCCAACGGCCTGGCGTTCTACCTGGTCACCGGCAACAACGCGACCCTGATCGACTTCGGTGCAGTGATCACGGCCGCGATCACCTTCGTGATCACCGCGGCTGTCGTCTACTTCGTCTTCGTCGTCCCGATGAACAAGTTGTCCGAGCGTCGCAGGCGGGGCGAGGTACAGGTCGCCGCCGACCCGACCGAGCTCGAACTGCTCGTCGAGATCCGCGACCTTCTTGCTGCCCAGCGACAGGTCTGATCGGCTACATCATCTGATCGGCACGATCGTCAGCCGCCGTGGTGCGGCGGGCGGTTCTCCCGGTACCACTGATCGCTGAACTGACCGCCGGCCGAACCGGGATCGCGTTCGTCGTCAGTGGTATCGGGCAGCACGTCGCCGAAGATGTCGTCGAGCATCTTCCGATCCAATTTCGGTCGCTGCGCAATCGAGTTCGTTGTGCTTGGCCCGCGCTCGGATTCGCCGGGGTGACCCGAGGTTCCCTCGGCCGCCACCGGGGATCAGATCTCCGGGTCCGAGAGCTCACCGATGACATGCACGGCCAGCGGAATGAGCGTGGCCAGCCCATCGCGGATGGCCTGCCGAGAACCCGCTACGTTCGCCACCAGGGTGGAACCGGACACGCCGACCAGGCCCCGGGAGACGATCGCGTCGACGACGCCGGCGGCCATTCCCGACCAGCGCAGGGCCTGGGCGATGCCGGGCAGTTCCCGATCGAGCACCTCGCCGGTGACGTCCGGGGTCACGTCGCGAGGCGAGATGCCGGTGCCGCCGACGGTGACCACCAGATCGACCCCGCCGATGACGGCGGTGTTGAGCGCATTGCGGATATCAACGGCGTCCGACGGCACCGCCACCGATCCGTCGACGACGAACCCAGCCTCGGTCAGCAATTCGGTCACCAGAGCACCCGCCCCGTTGTCACCCTCACCGTGGACGAGCTGGTCCGTGATCGAGACGATGAGCGCACGGCCGGCGTGTGGCGTGGTTGGCATGCTGGCACCTCCTGTTGGATTTCTCGGTGCCTAGCTGGAACCGAAACCCTGTGCTGAACCGAAACCCTGTCGCCTAGGAGACTAGCCATCACCGGCGAACTGCCTCGCCATACCCCCGGGCCGGGCAGGCATGATCGCCTGCATGCGGCTGATTCTGCTCAGGCACGGCGAATCCATCGGCAATGTCGACGAATCGGCGTTCTGCCGGATCCCCGATCACACGATGGACCTCACTGAGGACGGCACTGCACAGGCCGTGGCGGCCGGCGTCCGGCTGCGGCGACTGCTCGGCTCTCAGCAGGTCGACGTCTTCGTCAGTCCGTACCGACGGACCTGGCAGACCCTCGAGCATCTCGACCTCGGCGACCGGATCCGCCGGGTGCGCGAGGAGCCGAGGCTGCGAGAACAGGATTGGGGCAATCTGCAGGTCGCGGCCGACCAGGTGCGGCAGCGCCGGGAGCGGGACCAGTTCGGGCACTTCTTCTACCGGCTGAGCTCAGGCGAGTCGGGTGCCGACGTCTACGACCGGCTGACCAGCTTCCTGTCCGGTCTGACCTCACCCTGGGCGGATCATGGGGACGAGCCGGGTCGAACTGTGCTCCTGGTGACGCACGGGTTGGCGATGCGCCTGGCCTGCATGGCGTTGATGGGCTGGACAGTGACCGAATTCGAGAGGCTGTCCAATCCGGCGAACGGCGACTTCCGCGTGCTGACCAGGCTCAGCACGAACGGCTCACCCACCGGCGGCGGCCTGCTCGGGCTCGGCCCGGCCTGGCTACTGGATCGGCCGTTCGAGACATGGAAGTGATCACCACGGTGACTGCCCCAGGAGGAAATCCACCGCTGCCGAGCGGAACACCGCGGAGGTCACCGCGCTGATGTGATCGCGGCCGGGCAGCACCAGGTGCCGCGCCCTTGGCAATCCTTCCGCCCAGCGCAGGGTGTCGCCGGTGATGGCATCCCGCTCCCCCGCAACTACCAGCGTCGGCAACGCGACCGCCTTCGCCGGCAATGGAGTCCGGTCGTCGTTCATCCCGCTGACCAGCGCCGACAATGCCGTCAGGTCGTTGCCCCTGGTCGCGGCGGCGATCCCGGCAAGCTGCCGGCCGGGGCTGTCCGGACCGGGCGAGCCGGCGAGCGCCGCGGTGAAGACAGCCAGCTCGCGAGGGTCGAGATGGCTGAACATCGGTCGGCCGTCGTAGCCGCCGATCACCGCCCGCCGGACCGCCGGCAGCCCAGCCGCCCACTGGGCTCCTGCGGTCCGGTGATCCCCGCTAACCGCTGCCGCAGCCAGTTCGCCGACCAGTCGTCCACCCATCGAGTACCCGATCAGGTCGATCGATGGCACCGAGCCCAGCACGGCGGGCAACTCCGCCAGTACTCTGCGGAGGTCGCTCAGCACGATCGAGAGGCTGTAGGCGGCACTCTCGTGCGGTTTGCCGGACAGCCCGTGACCGCGGAGATCGACGGTCACCGTGGTGATGCCGGCCCGCCGGAGGTCTGCCAGCCACCCGGTGGCCGACCAGTTCGCCTTGCCGCTGGACCCAAAGCCATGCACCAGCAGCGCCGGTACCAGGCCGGGTGCATGGCCGATCCGCACCGAGATCGGCACGCCGCCGAACCCGGCGACCTCCAGCACCACCTTTTCCTGTGCCGCCCGGCGGGCCGCCCCTGCCGAGAAACCCGGTGGCGGTGCGGTCATCCCCCCATCGTGCCCGAGCCGGCCAGCACCATCCGCACCAGGGAGTTGGACCGGTGGGTGATTCCGACCGCTAGGGTCAACGCCAGACCCTCGCCCGTTCGGGCAGAGGATCCCGGTGACCATGGCGACCGGGCGACACGAGGAAAAGAGCCAACACCGTGGCCAACCGGCGCAGCACCGCCCGTGACCTTGCCCAGATCGCCATCTTCGCGGCCCTGATCGCGGCCCTGGGTGTGCCGGGGACCATCGCCACCGCGGGCCCGGTGCCCATCACCCTGCAGACCCTCGGGGTGATGATGTCGGGGGCGATCCTGGGTGCTCGCAAGGGATTCCTGGCGGTACTGACCTTTGAGGTCCTGGCTTTCGCCGGGCTGCCGTTGCTGTCCGGCGGGCGTGGGGGCGTGTTCTGGTTCACCACCTACCCCGGCGCCGGATTCATCTGGTCCTGGCTGCCCGCCGCGGCGTTGATCGGGCTACTGACCGGGTGGATTCTGCCGAGATATCCGCTCTGGCTGGGCATTTTGGTGACCGCCGCCGGCGGCATGGTGGTCGTCTACGCCATCGGGATCCCGGTGATGGCCATCAACGGGCACTTCTCGCTCGCCAAGGCCACCGCCCTCAACAGCTGGTACCTGGTCGGCGATTCGGCCAAGGTGATCATCACCGCCCTGGTGGCCAAACAGGTGCACCGGGCCTACCCCGGCCTCATTCCCCCACGGCGGAGCGCCCCGGCGGGATCCGGCCGACCGGCGGCCGAGACGCTCGCTACCAGTCGGCGAACCCGGGGAACTCAGCCACTTGGCTGATCGGTTCCAGCTGGGCCCGACCGCAGCCGTCACGATCGGCGGCCGGACGATTGCCCACGCCGAGCTGCAGTCGCTGATCGACGGGGCGCCGACCGGTCGGCCGCGGGATCTCATCGGACTGGGCGTCATCGACACACTGGCCGCCGTCTTCGCAGCGGCGACGTCCGGCCACGCGGTGCTGCTGAGACCGCCGGAATCGGTGGCTCCACGGCTAGCCGGCCTGCCGCCCGGTGCCTTCCTGGTGGTGGAGACATCCGGCACCACCGGCCGGCCAAGGGTGGTCGTGCGGAGCGCAGACTCCTGGGCCGCCTCGTTCCGGGCTTTCGCGGCACTGACCGGCCTGAGCAGCGACGACGTGGTGCTGCTGACTGGGCCGCTGCATTCCACGCTGCACCTGTTCGCCGCGGTGCACACGCTCTGGCTCGGTGCTCGCCTCACCGACGATCGGGCCGCTGCGACGGCCGCGCACGCGGTCCCGACCGTGGTCGCGGACCTGCTGGCAGTCCCGCCAACAGGGCTGCGGACCGTGGTCGCGGCCGGCGCAGCGCTCCCTGCCGCGCTGGCGACCAGGGCGGCCGAATTGGGTGTGAAACTGCTCGAGTACTACGGCGCCGCCGAGCTGTCGTTCGTCGCGGCCCGGGTGGCGCCGGAGCCGCTGAAACCGTTTCCCGGTGTCGAGATCCGCCTCGTCCGTGGCGAACTCTGGGCCCGCTCGCCCTACCTGGCCATCGGCCTCGACCGGACAGCGGACGGTTTCGCCTCGGTGGGCGACCTGGCATCGTTGGACGGCACCGGCGGCCTGACCATTCGCGGCCGAGGTGGTTCTGCCGTGACCACCGGCGGGCACACGGTCATCGCGGAGGACGTCGAGGCGGTGATCGAAGCTCTGCCGGGAGTGCGGGCGGTCGCGGTGGTGGGCGCTCCGCACCCCCGGCTCGGGGAGCTGCTGACCGCGGTCGTCGAACTGGGCGAGGACGCGGACCTGGCGGTAATTCGTCGGGCCGCCCGGAAACTCCTGGCCGGCCCGGCACTTCCACGCAGGTGGGTATCGGTGCCGACGTTGCCAACAACCGCCGGAGGCAAGATCGCGAGGGCGCAGGTGCTCGCCCGACTGGTCGACGAACTGCGGCGTTGACCCGACCGCAGGCTTGACGGCGACAGACCGATAGACGCCCGAGCCCCCGCGCGGTCAGTAACGTTACGGTCCGTGCCCTCCTCGCCGCTCGACCAGCCGAACGACCCGGTGATCGTGACGGCACGACGGACGGCCATCGGAACGGCCGGGCACGCTTTCGCAGGGTGGACCACCACCGACCTCGCTGCGCCGCTGCTCGCCGAGGCCGCAGTGCTGACGGGTTCGCTCGAGCTGCCGGTCGACGATGTGATCCTTGGCAACTGCCTGGGTGCCGGCGGTGATATCGCCAGGGTCGCGGGCCTGGCTGCCGGACTCGGCGCGCAGGTACCGGGGGTGACGGTGGACCGCCAGTGCGGCTCTGGGCTCGAGGCGGTCCTGCAGGCCGCCGCCAGAGTGCGGGCCGGCGACACCGCGCTGGTTTTCGCCGGCGGCGTGGAATCGGCATCGACCGCCCCGTGGCGGAGTTGGCCACCGGTCGGCGACGAACCACCGCTCCGCTACACCAGAGCACCCTTCACCCCGGACGGCTTTCCCGATCCCGAGATGGGCGTGAGCGCTGACGCGCTGGCCGGGCGACTCGGTATCAGCCGCGCCCGGCAGGACGAATACGCGTCGCGGTCACATGCGCTGTCGGCGGCTTCGGTGGCCGGCCGTGTCTTCGAGGATGAGATCCTGCCCGTCGGCGGCGTTGTCGTCGACGAACGACCCCGGCCCGGCCTGACCGTCGAGCGGCTCGCGCGGCTACGGCCGACGTTCTCACCCGATGGAACGGTGACCGCCGGCAATTCCTGCGGGGTCTCCGACGGCGCCGCGGTGCTCACTGTGACCAGCGCCGCCCACGCCCACCTGGCCGGTTTGCCTGCGATCGCTGTCCTGGGCGCGGCGGTGGCCGGTAACGACCCGGCGCTGCCCGGGCTGGCGATCGCAACAGCCGTCCGCAAACTGTTGCAGCAGCATCGGATTGCCCGGACCGGTGTCCGGATCCCGGATATCGGCGCCGTGGAGATCACCGAGGCGTTCGCGGCCGTGCTGCTGGCCGCGGTCGACGGTCTTGGACTGGATCCGGAACGGGTGTGCGCCGATGGCGGCGCCATCGGACTCGGTCATCCGTGGGGCGCCTCCGGCGCGGTCCTGCTGGTCCGGCTGATTGCCAGGATGCGCCGACCGGACGGCCCCGAGTTCGGGCTAGCCGCGTGCGCGATCGGCGGCGGCCAGGGAATCGCCATGCTGCTCCGGCGGAGTCAACCGTGAGCACGATTGAATTCACCGCGGTGCAACACCGGTACGGCGACCGCGTCGTCCTGGATCAGATCGATCTGCAATTGACCGAACGGCGGATCGGCATCGTCGGCGCCAACGGCTCCGGCAAGTCGACCCTCGCCCGGATGATCAACGGTCTTGTCGAGCCGACCTCGGGCACCGTGACGGTCGACGGTCTCGACACCGTCAGGCAGGGCAGGCAGGTCCGCCAGCAGGTCGGATTCGTGTTCACCGACCCGGACAATCAGATCGTGATGCCGACGGTGGCCGAGGACATCGCGTTCTCGCTGCGCAAATCGGGTCTGAGCAAAACCGAGATCCACTCCAGGGTAGAGGATTCACTGGTCCGGTTCGGCCTGGCCGGGCACGCCGACCACCCAACGCACCTGTTGTCCGGCGGGCAGAAGCAGTTGCTGGCGCTGGCAGCCGTGCTCATCCGCCGCCCGGCGGTGATCGTCGCAGACGAGCCCACCACGCTGCTCGACCGGCGCAACGCCCGGATGGTCTCCGAGCTGATCTCCTTGCTGGACGAGCAGGTCGTGCTGGTCACCCATCACCTGAACCTGCTGACGGGTTTCGATCGGGTGCTGCTGATCGATGAGGGTCGGTTGGTCGCCGATGGTTCTCCGGCGGAGATCACCATGAGATACGAGGCGATGCTCGGATGAGCATCATCGGGCTGTACACCCCCGGAAACTCAGTGCTGCATCGCATGTCGGCCGGCTCGAAGTTGGCTTGCATGCTGGTGGGGATGATCGCCCTCGTCGCCCTGCAGCAGATCTGGCAGCTCGGCCTGGCTGCAGCGGTCGTCGGCGCCGGCTTCGTCGTCGCGGGTATCCCGGGGCGACTGATCTGGCGACAGCTCCGCCCGCTGCGCTGGCTGCTGCTGCTGATCGCGGTCCTGCAGGTGGTGCTGGCCGGCTGGGTGACGGCGGTGATGGTGTGCGGTGGGCTGCTGATCTCGCTGGCGATCGCGGCACTGGTCACCCTGACCACCAGGGTGACCGACATCCTGGACGTCTGCCAGCGACTGCTGCGGCCGCTGGCGCGGCTGGGCGTGGATCCCGACCGGGTCGGATTGGTGCTGGCCATGACCATTCGCTGTATTCCCCTGTTGACCGGCATCGTCGACCAGGTGTCACAGGCGAGAAAGGCCCGTGGCCTTGGATTCTCGCTGGTGGCCCTGGTGGTTCCGGTGGTGGTGCGTGCGCTGCGCACAGCCGACGCGATGGGCGACGCGCTGATCGCCCGCGGTGTCGACGACTGATCATTCTTGGTGCGCGTACTCAATCCCGCAACAGGTGCTGCGCCAGCGCCAGGGTCTTTTCGTCGAACAACACCAATCGGGTTCTCTGCACCTGCGTGTCCGCCCCGCACAGCGCGCCGAGCGCCTGCTCGATGGCGTCGCGCAGCGGCCAGCCGTACGCTCCCGCCGAGATGAGCGGGAAGGCAATCGAGCTGGCGCCCAACTGATCTGCCACCGCCAGACTGTTGACATAGCAGCCCCGCAGCGACTCCTTCTGATCGGCCACGGACCCGCCGGAGCCGTAGATCGGGCCGACAGTGTGGATCACCCAGCGAGCGGCGAGTCGACCGCCGAAGGTGGCGACGGCCTGGCCGGTCGGCAGACCCGAGCGGTATTCCGGCGTTCGACGCAACGCGCGGCATTCCTCGTCCAGGATCGGGCCGGCGGCGCGGTGAATGGCCCCGTCGACTCCCCCGCCGCCGCCCAGCCCGGAGTTCGCGGCGTTCACGATGGCATCCACCTGCTCGACGGTGATGTCACCGTGCACCACTTCGAGGTTCATCCCGACAGTCTGGTCCACCGTTCGGGCGACCGGCAGGCGGGGCTCTGGAGCACCCTGTTGGGCCCAGCATGTGCGAAGGTGAACCGGCGAGCAATGGATCTAGCGGGGACCGAGGAGGTGGCCGAAGTCGGCGACAGCAGCTTCTCGGCGCCTCCGGATCAGCCGGCGACGACCACGGCGCGGGATCTGCTGCAGCCGATTCTGCATGCCGCCGTCACGTATCCGGGTCGGCCGGCGCTGTCCGGTCACCGTGGCCGGCCGCTTCGCTACCGGGATCTCGCCGTTGCTATTGTGGCCACGGCCAAGGGCCTGCGCCGCAACGGTTTCGAGCCCGGCCAGCGGCTGCTGCTCGCGCTCCGGCCGGATCCGACAGCGGTCGTCGTTGCGCTGGCCACGGTGGCTGCAGGTGGCAGTGTTGTTCTCGTCGACCCCCGGTCCGGGCCGGACCTGTTCGCGGCGAGAGTGGCGGCAGCTGAGCCTTCCTGGGTGGCGGCGGATCCGATCCTCTACGCCGCCGGTTTCCTGCATCCGCTGCTGGCGGTCACCGGACGATCAGGCGCTGACCTGCCAGACGTCCGCGGCCTCGGCCTCCGGACGCTCCGCACCGGACCCTGGATGCCCGGAGTGCCGGCGGGGACCATGTCGCTGCACCGATTGACGGCCGGGCGGGGTCATGTCGACGACGAACCGCTGCCCGGTCTGCGCGAAGATCCGGCGGCAGAGGCCATGGTGATATTTGCCCGTGGGGCGCGGGCGATCGTGCACACCCGAGGCTCGCTCGGTGCTGCGATGTCGATGCTGGCAGCGGGATGCGAGATCGGGCACCGCGCCAGAATCTATACCGACCATCCACTGCTGGGACTGCCGGCGCTCGCTGCCGGAGCGCACTGGCGGCTGCCTGGATCGGCAATAGACGGCCGGGTCGACCCGGTGCGATTCGCTAAAAGTATCGGCCGCGCGACCCACATCTTCCTGCCGCCGTCCGACCTGTCAGTGGTGCTGACCGCGATGTCGGCCGGCCTTGCCTCCACACCACCTGCGCTGCAGCAGGTGTTGCTCGGCTGGGGTGCGGTTCGGGCACCTCTGGTGGCTCGCACCCGCGAGATCCTGCCCAACGTCCGAATACTGGCCATCTACGGCAAACCCGAAATCCTGCCGATCACGATCGCCGAAGGACCCGACAAGCTGGCAACGGATCCGGCAGGGGAACCGGTCGGCGGGTTGCAGCCCGGTCTGCGGGCGAGAATCGCAGAAGACGGCGAACTTTTCGTCGCCGGTCCCAACCTGGCTCGCGGATACCTCGGGGAACCACCGCTGACCGAGTTCGGCACCGGCGATCTGGCGGTGCTGCGTGGAGATTCGGTGGTGCTGTCAGGGCCGGGCCAGAACATCATCGTGCGCGGGAAGACTGGGATCGACCCCGCCGTCACCGAGACGGCGGTCGAGGCGCTGCCGGGGGTCGGTCACGCGGCGTTGATCGGCGTTTGGGGCGAGGTCGGTGGTATGCGAGTGGTTCTCGCTCTCCAGCCGGCCGGTCAACCGGTCAACGACCACCCGCTGGCGAGCGAGCCAAAGCAATCCAACTCGAGAGACGACGACACGCCCGCCGCGGCAGAGGTTTCGGTGCTGCTCGACCATCCATTGGCCGCCGCGGTCGCCGCAGCCCTGCCTGGTGTGATCGACCCGGCGGCGCTGCCCGACCAGATCGTGGTGCTCAGCGCCATTCCGACCGACGGTGGCGGAGAGAAGACCGATCGCGTGGCCTTGGGTCGCCTGCTGTCCGCACTACCCCTTGACGAGCCCGAGTCGACGCCTGATGTGACCGGTTCGGGCTTGCGGCGCGCGATCGCCAGGATCCTGGTGTGGCGGACTGCGCGCCGACCGGTCCGGCCGGCGCCGGAATCGGCCCGGTAGGGTCGGCCGGCATGGAACCCCTGCGCGTCGGCGTGCTCGGAGCCGCCCGAATCAGCGAGAACGCGATCGTCGCTCCGGCTCGGTTGACCGGTACCCGATTGGTCGCAGTCGCCGCACGGAGCCCATCCAGGGCAGCGGCTTTCGCCTCGGCGGCAGGCGTCGAGCGGGTCCTGGACTCGTATCAGGCGGTGATCGACGATCCAGAGGTCGAGGCCGTCTACAATCCGCTGCCCAACGGTCTGCACGGCCCGTGGAACGCCAGAGCCATCGCGGCCGGCAAGCACGTGTTGTCCGAGAAGCCCTTTGCCAGCAACGCCCAGGAGGCTGCCGAGCTTCGGGCACAGGCCGCCGGCACGTCGTTGGTTATCACGGAGGCGTTCCACTACCTCTACCATCCGGTCGCCCAGCGGATGATCGAGATCCTGGCCGGCGGCGAACTGGGCGAACTGCGTCGGGTGGAAGCGACCGTGACCGGCCGATCCCAGGAGGACGACCCACGCTGGGATCTCGCACTGGCGGGCGGCGCCATGATGGATCTCGGCTGTTACAGCATCCACGCCATCAGGACCTTCGGCCGGTTCGCCGGCGGCCCGCCTGCGCTCACGTCAGTGGATGGCGGCGAACACGCCGGTCGACCTGGCGTCGACGAATGGGTCACCGCGCAACTCACCTACCCTTCCGGGATCACCGGTGAGGCCCGTTGCCACATGGCCTCCGACGTCAATGAATTCACCCTGAGGCTGATCGGAACCCAGGGCGAAGCCATGGCGGAGAACTTCGTGCTGCCGCATCTGGACGACCGGATCAATGTGCTGGCACCGGCGAATGGCCGGACCGCTTTTCACGTCGAACATCTGGGGACCAAAACGTCTTACCAGTACCAGTTGGAGGCTTTCATCAGAGCCATCCGGGAGGGCCGGCCGATGCTGACCGATCTGGATGATGCCGTTGCCAATATGGAGATGATCGACGCCTGCTACACCGCGTTGGGTTTCGGCCCGCGCCCGCGCAGCCTCATCTAAGAACTGAGGCGGTCGTCGACCGGCCCAGTGCCACCCGGCTCGGAGCCACGGAGCTGCCGTCGACGTTCCACCGAGATGAACAGCACGACCGAGAGTCCGATCAGGACCGCGCCGATCAGCCGCTGCGTGGTCAACGACTCGCCCAGCCACATCACTGCGCTGGCCAGTCCGAAGGCCGGCGCAAGGTTGATGATGATGCCGGCCGGTCCGGCCGGAATGTGGACGATGGCCGAGTTGTAGAGCAGGAAGCTTGCGCCGAACCCGAGAATCCCGACCAGCGCGGCCACCACCCAGAAGCGCATCGGCCCGCCCGCCGGCAGCTGCTCCGCGCCGGTGGCCCATCGAGAGACAGCCAGTGGCAGCACCAGGCCGGTCGCGCACGCGAACTGGTGAGCGGTGACGGTCAGCGAGTCTTCATCCGCTGGTAGGCCCCTGGCGACGATCGTGTAGGTGGCGGCGGACAGCACGCCGGTCGTCAGCAGCAGATCGCCGACACCAGGTGCGCCGAAGCTGGTGGAACCTTCGAGTACCAGCAGGCCCAGCACCGCGACGATCACCGCCACGATCACCGACCAGCCCGCCCGCTCGCGCAGGAAGATCGCCGCGAGCACTACCACGAAGCCACTTTCCAGTCCGGTGAGCAACGCGGCATTGGACGCGGTGGTCAGATGCAACCCGAAGCTGTAGAACAGGTAGGCCAGACCCGGTTCCAGGACGCCCAGCAGGAGTACCCGACCCCACGATCGCGGTCGGCGGTATCCGGTGCGCAGCAGCAGTATCCAGAGCACCACCGCAGCAGCGACCAGCTCGATGGTCAGCACGGTGACCGGGCCGAAGCCGTCCAGCGCGAACTTCGTGCCGGTGGGTGCGATGCCGAAAAGGACAGCGGCCCCGATGAGGGCGGCGACCGGAAGTCGTCGGGTCACTGTGGTGGGCCCGCGGGCGACCGATCACCGGGGGGCCCCAGAAAGAGGCATCGCAATGGCGCGAATCCATTGAATCCCAGCGACGAATATGAGGCGGTATAGGCACCGCAGGAGTGCAGTTCCACCCGATCACCCGCCTGCAGTGCCAACGGCAGCTGATATTCGCACTTCTCGTACAGGACATCCGCGCTGTCGCAACTCGGCCCGGCCAGCACCACCGGCCCGACCGGCCCACCGTCTCGCTCCGTCGATATTCGATAGCGAATCGATTCGCCGAGCGTCTCGGCCAGACCATTGAAGCGGCCGATATCGAGGTAGACCCATCGCCGGCCGGAGTCGGTGGCCCGTTCGGTGACCAGGACCACCTCCGACCGAATGGTCCCTGCGTCCCCGACCAGGTGCCGGCCGGGTTCGATCAGCAGCTGACCATCGAAGTCGGGGCCGAGATGATGGGCAACGGCGTCCGCGATCGCGGCGCCGTAGACATGCGACCGCGGCACCGGTTCGACATAGCGGCTCGGTAGTCCGCCGCCGAGGTTGACGGCCGAGACCTGATGGCCACGAGCGGCAAATCGTCGCATCAGACTGCCCACCTCGGCCAACGGTTTCACCCAGGCTCCGGGATCGCGTTGCTGCGAACCGACATGGAAGGACAGGCCGACCTCCAGACCTGCGGAGGCGGCCCGCAGCATCAACTCCCAGGCCTGCGCCGGGCGGCACCCGAACTTCTGGGAAAGCGGCCAGTCAGCGCCCAACCCGTCCGTGGCCAACCTGATGAAGACACACCCGGAAGGCAGGCAGCGGATCACCTTGTCCATCTCGGCCGGCGAATCGACGGTGAATCTGCCCACCCCCACGGCGACGGCGTAGGCGATATCGCGTTCCTTCTTGACGGTATTGCCGTAGGACAAACTCTCGGCCGGGACGCCAAGACCGAGGCAGAGGTCGATCTCGCCCCGGCTGGCCACATCGAACTGCACTCCCGAGCGTGCCAGCATCCCGACGATCTCGACGGCGGGATTCGCCTTGACCGCATACAGGATCACCGTATTCGGTAGGGCCGACCTCAGTTGAGTCAGCCGGTCTGCGACGATGGCAAGATCCATCATCAAATAGGGAGTGTCGATGGCTTCCCTCGGCGTCTCCACTCTGACCGCGGTTAATGAGATATTGCGCAGAGCGTGTGCATTCATCTAATGCTCCGCCTGAAGGTCGACGAGAAAAGCCCATCACAATAGTGGCGGTGCCCACCGGGGCGCACACTGTGATGCAAGAGCGCGTAGCCGGCCCTCAGATACAACAATTTGCCGACGGCATTGACTCGCCGGTCAGCCGGTCAGCCGATCAGCAGCCCGGCGGCACCAAGCACGCGCCGGATGGCAGCGAAAAGTCTCGAGGCAACGGCTCGGATCGTCGACCAGTCCGTCGCCAGCCGGGCCGCAGCCTCCGCGGTGGCGATCTGGGCCGGTGACGCGAGGCCGGCGATCAGATCGGCGGTAGCCGTCGAGTCGGACCGCATGGCGTCGTACAGCGGAGACGCCGAGGTTTCCAGAATGGCCCCGAAGTACTGGCCGGTCCAGCCGACCGAGTGAATGTTGATGGCTTGCGAGGTATTGCGATCCGTCCAACCCTGTTTGGAGCCGTGAACGCCGGTGAGCGAATTGAAGCCGAAGTGCTGGTTGAAGCCGTCTGCGCCGACCGGTTCGACCTCCGCCATCGCGTCCATCAGGAACGGCCCGACCTCCGGGTCGACCGATGCCCTGTAGAGGAAGGTCGCTTCGTCATCGGCGGTGATGTACTCCCAGCCCCAGTCGTGCGGGCCGGTCTTCCGTCCGTTGGCGGTGTGCTGCAACCCATATCGTGCGGCCATCGCCGGAACTGCAGCCGTTGTCCAGTACTCCGATTCGATGTTGTCGTTGGAGTGCACGATCATCTCGTGCAGATCGGTGGCCATCGTGGATGGCAGGTTGCCGGCGTACTTGACCAGGTAGTAGCTGACTGTGAACAGCTTGACGATCGACTCGGAGATCACCTGGGTGTCGCCCCCGTGGGAGGCCACCAGTCGACCAGTCGACCGGTCGACGAGCGCCACGTACTGGTTGACTCCGTCATCGGCCGCAGCGGCCACGCCTTGGTCGACTGCTTGCTGCGGCGTCAGCGTAGTGGCCGCCGCCGGCGCGCTCCACAGTGCGATGACCAGCAGGGTTGCCACGCCGATCGCGGTCACTCGCTGCGTTCGGCGGCGCATACGCTGGAGTCACTCCCGGGTGGTCGAAGGCCTGGTCTGTGGCAGGTCCGGGCCGCAGCGAAGGTGCTGAGTTGCGGACTGCCGTCCATTTGCCACCCTATCCGGCCTACCGGTCGGTTCGGTACGTCGCACGAAGTTGCCCGGATTCGCCGAGGGTTATCACCCGATTGGCCTAGGCCGGACGTAGGTTGATCACGAAAGCGGCATTTCCAGGGGCAGGGACACCCGCTTTGCGGTTTACATCTGGGTCCGCCCGGGGTACAAACTCAATAGGCATCACAGCAGTTTCCGTGGGTCCGATCGGCCGTCGCGCTGACTCCAAGGTTCGTGGAAGAAGAGTTCGAAGATGACTTTCAAACAGCAAGCAGCCGCTCGCCCGCCAGTGCCTGTGCAGCAGGAGCGACTGGGTGAGACCTCCACTCTGGTGGCAGAGCCCCGCGGGGTGGTCCTGCACGGCCTTCCGCGCAGCGTGAAGAGCGAAGAGGCCTACCTGCGTAGCGCCATGGAACAGGCTGCGACGGACATCGCCGCCGGTTGGTAGTGGCTTCGAGCTCCACCCGGGTGCTCGCGCGGTGCGTCTTCACCGGCGGATTCCGCCACAAACGGGCTATCGGTTACCCTGATGAGGCTCTCAGGACCGTGCCCGCGGTTGAACCTCGAACTGCGAGCAAGGGCGCCGGCAGTGCGAATCGTCGGCCTCGCCTCTATAGCTCAGGGGATAGAGCATCGGTTTCCTAAACCGTGTGTCGCAGGTTCGAATCCTGCTAGGGGCACTTTCCGACTACCGCGACCTCACCGGGGCCGTCATGGAATTGTTCTCCAAGCACGGGATTGACTATGGCCGTAGCCATCTCGGCCGCAAGTGGCAAGTCACCAACCTGATCGAACGCGGAGTGACCGTCCACAAGACCGCGGACGTCGTTGGCCACACAGACATCAAGACCACTTCGGGTACCTCGGTCGTGGAAGGCAGAGTGATCGCGATGTTCGCGCTGCGCTTTGAACTTGGCCGAACCGCTGCTTTTCCGGATGGAGGTGAAGACCTCGGTCGCCCTGTTGTCGCACCAGTGGGGTGAAGCTGGCGGCAACCTGTCCTTGGGGAACGCTGGGGACGGATGGGAGCAGCCGCGACGAAGTCAGGGCGGTTCGGTGATGAAAGCCACGGGGCAGGCCGCCTACAGGTGGGCTGGCGGCCCGAGCAGTCGCTAGTCGAGACGAGACGCATGGGTCCTGGTCCTGGCCGTACCCGGTTGACGGCTGAGCGCCGCTGGTTGGGGCGGCCGGTGCG
>JBBROB010000003.1:0-260098 GCA_038229825.1 Mycobacteriales bacterium | reverse complement strand
CTCGATCCGCAGACCTGCACCGATCTGCTCGCCGGGATGGAGCCGATCGAGGAGCTGTTGCGGTCCTCCGGGCAGTACGGACCCCGGGTGCCGGTGCCGGATGATTCCGATGTGCAGACCCGCCTGCTCGGCTTCATCGGCCGAGACCCGCTGCGCAGCACTCGCCCACTTCGACCCGCCCGGTAACCTCACCCTGACCCACTGGACGTCGGCCGACTCGAACACCTCCGCGGGCGCCGCCGTCGGCTTCCTCGACCTCACCAACCACATCGCCAGATCACTGCTCGAGACCGACGGCTTCGGACGCGGACACACCCGAATTGTGAGGAGCCCTGTTTCGCGGACATCCCGACCGGAATCGCTCCCCACACCGCCGCCCTCCGGCGACGTAGGGTGCGAGTAGTTGGTCAGAAAGGCGCGGGATGACGGGGCAAGAGGCGATCGGCGCGGTCGGTCAGGTGATGACGGCGATTCGCGGCTCTCAGGGACCAGGCGAAGTCATGCTGACCATCGGCGGGGTCCGCGAGTGCTACATCGCCGACAGCGATGCGCCGATAGAGCGCGGTCAGACCGTGCTGGTGATCGAGGTGGCCCCGCATCGACGTGTCGTCGTGGTGCCTTGGACCGATTTTCCGATGCCCCAGTAGGGCTTTCCGCCGCGACGGGCGGCCGCCGCACCCGCGGGTCAACCCTTCACACCGGTTCGCCGGCTCGTGATCCGCACCTCGTCATGTACTACCAGCACAATTTCATACTCCACAGCAGAAAGCAGGCACTACATGTTCGGGTACCGGGTTCCGAATCCTGATGAGGCACTACTGATCTCAGGAGGTCAGTCCAGCAGCGGAGCGCCATTCCGGGTGGTGGTCGGGCATGGCGCATTCGTCGTTCCGCTGTTGCGGAAGGCGAACCTGCTGTCGCTGGCGATGACCGAATCGGAGGTCGAGGAAACCTGTGTCACCAGACAGGGAATCGCGCTGAACGTCAAAGCGGTCATCGCCTTCAAGGTGGGCAGCGACGTCGAGTCCATCGTCGCGGCCGGCCAACGGTTTCTGTCCGATCAGGACCAGATGTCGATCCTCACCGGGCGGATCTTCGCCGGACATCTCCGCTCCATCATCGGGTCGATGACGGTCGAGGAGATCGTCACCGAGCGGCAGAAACTCGCCACCGAGGTACTGGACGGCTCAAAGGGAGAAATGGCGAAGATCGGGTTGACGGTCGACGCCCTGCAGATACAGTCCATCGACGACGGCCGGCTGGGCTACATCCTGGCGATGTCGGCCCCACACAACGCGGCGATCCAGCAAGCGGCGGCCATCGCCCAGTCGAACGCCAATCAGATGGCCGCGCAGGCGGAGCAGGACTCACTGCGCAAGCAGGCGGAGTACCAGCGGCAGACCACGATCGTCCAGGCGCAGTACAAGGCCGAGGTCGACCGTGCGCAGGCGGCGGCGGCCCAGGCCGGCCCACTGTCCCAGGCGCAGGCCCAGCTCGAAGTGCTGCAGGCGCAGAAGGACGTCGCCGAGCGGAACGCCGAACTGCGGGAGCAGCAGCTGATCGCCGAAGTGGTCAAACCCGCGCAGGCGGAAGCCGAGAAGACGAAGATCCTGGCAGCGGCCGAAGCTCAGAAGATCCAGATCCTAGCTGCGGCAGCTGCTTCCAACAACCGGGTGGCACTCGACCGGATGCTGATCGAACAGCTTCCGGACATCGTGAAATCGGCGGCCGTGGGTCTGAGCGGCGCGAACGTGACGGTGCTCAACGGCGCTGACGGGCTGGGCGACATCGCGGCCTCGCTCGTCGGTCAGGGCTCGGCGATCTTCGAGGCCGTCCGAAAGGGGTTTCAAGGTGGTGCACCCAGTGCCGGCAATTCGGCCGGCCCGAAGCCGGTCAAGGCTGCGCCCGAACTCAACTCCTGACCGATCTCGACCGGCTGAGCCCCGGCCGCCGGCATCAGTCGATCACCGCGGGCCCAGACCCCGACCACATCGGCGGCCGTGGCCAGGGCGAACACCCGCGCCAGCGCATCGGCGGGGTCGGCGGCGTTCGACAGGTTGACGGCCTCCTTCGGCATGAACAGCCCGGTGCCGGCCCCGACGTCAGAGCCGAGCGCTACCCCCACCCCGTGCTCGATGTGCCGGCGCAGCGGGAACAGACCGCTGCCGAGCGATGAGTTGCTGGTCGGGCAGTGAGCGGCCCAGGCGCCGGTTTCGGCCATCAGCGCCGTCCAGGTACTCCAGCGCCGGCCATCCCATGGTGGTCAGGTCGACCAGCCCTGTGGTGTCGACCTGCGGTTCGGAGAACAGCCAGGTGCCGCCCCCCATGATCCGCTCACCGGGGGCGAGGATGAGGTCTGCGCGGACCGAAGCGCAGCGGTAGGTCTCGACCGTATTCAGGTCCACCCGACCCTCCTTCCCGCCTCCGCCGACCCCTCCAGCAAACCGCACCGAAATGTCGGTCTCGTAACAGGCTCCCGGTGACAGGGAATATCTGCGGTTCTGAGACGATGTAACCACTGGCAGCCGTCGGCTGTCGCGATCGCGCCCGGAGTCGCGCCCGATCTGCAGCTTCCGCACTCGGTGCCAGATCGAGTGTCATCCATCGCTCGCAGCCCCTTTGGATCCTTCGTGAACGACGTCCTGACCAGCCCTGCCGCGCCTGTCGCCGCCGCCGCTTCGCCGGCTGGCGGCCAAGGAGCTCTGGCGACCGGCAAGCGGCCGATGAGCAATACCAGGCTGGCCGTCGTCCTGGGTGCGCTGACCGCGATCGGGCCGCTGACGATCGACATGTACCTGCCGGCGCTACCGACGATCGCCAGCCATTTCGCGGCCTCCGATACTGCCGCCGCAGCCACGCTGACCGGGTCGCTGCTCGGCCTGGCCTTCGGTCAGTTACTGGTCGGACCACTGGCGGACGCCTTCGGCCGGCGGCGTCCGCTGATCGCCGGGTTGCTGTTGCACCTGGTGGCCTCGCTGCTGTGCGTGGTGGTGCCGAACATCGAACTGCTGACCCTGGCGCGCACCCTGCAGGGAATCGGCGCATCCGCCGGCGGCGTCATCGCGCTGGCCGTCATCCGCGACCTGTACACCGGATTGCCGGCTGCCAGGCTGATGTCTCGGCTGATGCTGGTCACCGGTGTGGCTCCCGTGCTGGCCCCGACCATCGGCAGCTTCATGCTGCGGGCGACCTCGTGGAACGGGCTGTTCGTGGTGCTGGCCGTCGCCGGTGGCCTGCTCGCCTCGCTGGCGGCGCTGGTGGTGCCGGAGACCAACCCGCCGGAGCGGCGCCAGCGGGCCGGGGTGGGGCGCACCTTCCGGGCCTACGGGTCGCTCGTCGCCGAACGCCAGTTCATCGGGCTGTGCCTCGCGGCCGGCCTGGGAATGACGGTGATCCTGGCCTACGTGAGCGGTTCGTCGTTCGTGCTGCAGGAGCAGTACGGCCTGTCCACCGCAGTCTTCGGTCTGGTCTTCGCGATGAATTCGGTCGGGCTGATCACCGCCAGTCAGATCAACCCGCTGCTGCTGCGCAGGTTCAGCGCGGCTGCGGTGCTGACCGGCGCCCTGACCGCCTGCGCCTTCTTCGCCGCGGTGATGGTGGTGCTGACCGCCACCGGCGCCCTGGGGATGTGGGGTCTGCTGATTCCGCTGTTCTTCACGATTTCCCTGGCCGGCCTGGCGCTCCCGAACATCCCTGCGCTGGCGCTGGCGCATCACGGGGCCCGTGCGGGCACCGCCGCCGCCCTGTTGGGCGCCTGCCAGTTCGGCATCGGCGCCATGCTGTCGCCGTTGGTCGGTGCCGGCGGAACCGTGACCGCCGCCGCCATGGCGGTCGTCATCTTCGGCGCTGCACTGCTGGGCAGCCTGGTGCTGGTGTTCATCGCGCGTCCGCACACCATCGAGATGGTCGACGGACCAGCCGTCGTCGCGATGCACTGACCTGACTGGGCGGCCCACCGCACAGCGATCGGTGGCCTTCGCCGGCGCCGACTCAGCTCGTCCGGTGCACCTTGTGCTGCGCGGCCTGCGCCCTGGGCCGCAGCACCAGCAGATCCACGTTGACGTGCGACGGCCGCGTGACGGCCCAACAGACCGCGTCGGCGACATCGTCGGCGGTCAGCGGTTCGGCGACGCCCTGGTAGACGGCGGCCGCCTTCACTTTGTCACCACGCATACGCTTGATCGCGAACTCGTCGGTCCGCACCATGCCGGGGGCGATCTCGATGACTCTGACCGGCTCGGCCACCAATTCCAGTCGCAGGGTGGCGGCCATCGCATGGGTGCCGTGCTTGGCCGCCACGTAGCCGCCGCCGCCTTCGTAGGCGACCGAGGCGGCCGTCGATGACATGAACACCAATGTTCCGGCGCCGGTCTCGATCAGTCTGGGGAGCAGCGCCTGGGTCAGGTGCAGCGAACCGATCACGTTCACCTCGAACATCGCCTGCCAGTCCGCCGGGTCGCCGGTCGCCACCGGGTCGGCTCCGAAGGCGCCGCCGGCGTTGTTGATCAACACGTCCACCCGCGGCACAGTGGCGGCGAACTCGTCGACGGCCGCCCGGTCGGTCACGTCCAACTGGTATGCGGTGCCGCCGATCTCGCCGACCAGCTCGGTCAGCCGGTCCAGCCGGCGGGCGACCGCGACCACGTGGTAGCCCGCGTCGGCCAGCCGCCGGGCCGTGGCAGCGCCGATCCCGCTACTGGCGCCGGTGACCACGGCGGTCCGCTGTCGTGCATCCGCGTTGGGCGCGACCGCGGCGCCCCCGTCGAGCGGGCCGGAGGTCGTTGAGTCAGACTGCGCTGGCATAGAAATCTCCTTCACGGGTAAGACCTGAAGCGTCGCACATGCCCGAACGACCGCGTCGAACGGACATCGCCGATGCCGGCCGGAACACCCGTCGATCACTTCAGGGAGCACACCACCGTGACCAACGCCCAGCCTGCCACCGCCGCACCGAGCGATCCGAACAGCCAGGACAGCCGCACCTTCGTGGTGGTGGGTGCCGGCCTTGCCGGGGCGAGGGCGGTGGAGGCGCTCCGGGACAAGGGGTTTTCCGGGGCGCTGGTGTTGATCGGCGACGAGGCCGAGAGGCCCTACGAGCGGCCGCCCCTGTCGAAGGGCTACCTGAACGGCAGCGATGAGCGGGACAGCGTCTTCGTCCACACACCTGACTGGTACGCCGAGCATCGGGTTGATCTGCGTCTGTGGACGACGGTGACAGCCGTCGATCCGACCGGCCACCTGGTGCACCTGGAGGACGGTGATCCGATCACCTACGACAAGTTGCTGTTGACCACCGGATCCCGCCCACGCCCGCTCGGGGGACTGCCTGCGGACACGCAGAACGTGTACTACCTCCGCCGCATCGGCGACTCCGACCGGATCAAGGAGATGCTGACGACGGCGAAGCGTCTCGTGGTGGTCGGAGCCGGCTGGATCGGGCTGGAGATCGCCGCTGCCGCGCGCAACGCCGGCGCGGCGGTGACGGTCATCGAATCCGCCGAACTGCCATTGCTCGCGGTGCTCGGGCCGGAAGCGGCCCAGGTGTTCGCCGACCTGCACACCGAGCACGGGGTGGACCTTCGACTGGCGACCAACATCGACGGGGTGACCCAGACCGGGGGCCGGGCGGACGGTGTCCGATTGGCGGACGGCACCCTGATTCCCGCCGATGCCGTGGTGATCGCGGTCGGTGCCATCGCCAACACCGACCTCGCGTCGGCGGCCGGGCTGCAGGTCGACAACGGCGTGCTGGTGGACGAGTCCCTGCGGACCTCCGACCCGGACATCTTCGCCGCCGGCGACATCGCCAACGCCACACACCCGTTGCTGCACCGGAGAATCCGGGTCGAACACTGGGCCAATGCACAGAACCAACCAGCGGTGGCCGCCGCCGGCATGCTCGGCGAACAGGCCAGCTACGCCGAACTGCCCTACTTCTACACCGACCAGTACGACCTCGGCATGGAGTACACCGGCCACGTGGCAGCAGGTGGGTACGACCAGGTCGTGTTCCGTGGTGATCGAAAGGCCCGCGAGTTCATCGCCTTCTGGCTGTCCGAGGGCCGGGTGCTGGCCGGGATGAACGTCAACGTCTGGGACGTGACCGACCCGATCAAGGCGCTGATCGGCTCGGGCGCGAAGATCGACGCGACCCGGCTGGCCGATCCGGACGTGCCGCTGGACCGGCTGCTCGGCTAGCCGAGCGGCACTGTCGGGGCTCTTTGTCACACTGGACCGACTATGACCGACAAATATCTGATGAAGATCGCAGGCCTGCTGCGCAAGGCCGAGACGACCGACAACGAACACGAGGCCGACGCCTATCTGCAGGCCGCGCAGCGGCTGGCCACCCTGTCCTCCGTCGATCTGGCGGTGGCCAGGGCGCACAGTTCGCAGCAGGAGAAACGTGCGGTCCCGACGCAGCGCAGCATCGTCATCGGTGAGCCGGGAAAGCGGGGCCTGCGCACGTTCGTCCAGCTGTTCCTGGAGATCGGCAGGGCCAACAATCTGACCTGTGACATCGCCCGTAACTCGACCAGGATCTACGCCTACGGGTTCGACACGGACATCGACGCCGTCGAGGCGCTGTACTCGTCGCTGGTGGTGCAGATGGTGCGAGCCTCCGACGAGTACATCAAATCCAAACGGTACGCGCAGGAAACGGTCGGCCGGTGGGTGCGGGTGGACGGCGCCCGGAACGGCTGGCGGGGGTCGTCCCAGGAGTGGCAGGAGCGCCCGGTCCATGCCGCCACCGCGCGGGTGAATTTCCAGCAGGCGTTTGCCTCTCGCATCGGGGCTCGGCTGATGCAGGCCGAGCAACAGGCTCAGGCACAGGCGGTGAAGGCGCATTCCCAGCACAGCGGACCTTCCGGACCCGGCAACTCTGGCGTCGAGATCGTACTGCGGGCAAGGGAAGTCGAACTGCGGGATCACTACCAGGCGAATTCGACGGCCAGGGGCAGCTGGCGCGGGAGCTCGAGCAACTCGGGCTACTCGGAGTTGGCCAGCCGGGCGGGCGACCGGGCCGGACGCACCGCCCGGCTCGGCGGCGAACGGGCCATCGGCGGCGTCAGATCGGCCATCACTGGATGACCGATGCTGATCTGCAGCGGGGCAAGGTCTACCAGGCAGAGGCACTGGTCCGCCGCATCTTCGACCGCTCCGCCGAGTTCCCCATCGTCGACGTCGCCGGCTCGCACCTGACGTTGCCGGCGGAGCGGAAGTTCGCCTCGCTCGACTCGGTGCAGACCTATGTCGACGCCGTGCTGGCGCTCGGCTGGGTCCGCGCCCGCTGGCCCAGGGCGGCACTGCCCGTGCTCGTACGGTCCCGAGCCGGCCAGAGCCGGGCTCACTACGAGCGGCTGCCGCAGGTGATCGCCGTGCCGCTGCACCGCCGCGGCACGGCCTGGGCGCTGCGTGAACTGGTGCTGCTGCACGAGATCGCCCATCACCTGGCCGCCGATGACGACCTCGACCACGGACCGGAGTTCACCGGCCGGATGGTCGATCTGGTCGGCGGGATCGTCGGCGATGAAGCGGCTTTCGTGCTGCGCGTCACACTGCTGGACAGCGGGGCGCGGGTTGGATGAAGGTCAGCCGACGGTGATCGCGTCCAGCAGCCGCTTGAGAAACACCGAGGCCGTCACTGGTGGATAGTCGTTCGCCCGGCCGATCGGCGGCTGCAGTGACTCCACCACGGCATCCCAGTCGGCCTCGTAGAAGTAGACCAGCGACACCAGGTCCTCGTCCGGAGCTTCTGCCTGGGGTGGCAGCACGCGGTGCCGGTTCGACTTCCAGCGGTCACCGCTCCACCGGGCCAGCAGGTCGCCGGTGTTGATGGTGAATGCATCCGGGTGATAGGGAGCGTCCTCCCAGCCCTCGGCGAGCGAATCGACGGGAGGTGCGTGGCCGTCGGGTGACCAGATCTGCAGACCGCCCTTGCCAGGCTCCCGGTCCAGGATGGTGAAGGTGCCGAAATCGGTGTGCGGGCCGATCCGGAACTGCCCTGGCTCCGGCTCCCCTGTCACCGAGGCCGGCGGGTACCAGTTCACGTTCATCGTGTAGGTCGAGTGCTGTGTCTTGTCGGTGAAGAAGCCGGGCGGCTGCGCCAGTGCGGCCTCCGCGATCCTCAGCAGCGTCTCGGCCAGTTCGCGCATCTGCGCAAGGTAGCTGGTGGCCGCGACCTCCAGCGCCGGCACCTCCGCCGGCCAGATGTTGCCGGAGAACCAGAAGTCGTCGACCTCGGCGATTCCGGTCTTCGCCTCGGCGCCGACCGAATACGACTGCTTCATGTCCGGCGGCGTCTCGGTGCCTTCGGCGTAGCCGTTGGCCTCGACCCCCGGAGGCAGCCAACCGCGTCCGCCGACCGTCACTGCGTAGGCGCCCTTGACCTCATCCGGCAGGGCGAAGAACTCCCGCGCCGCCGTCCGGACGGCCGTTCGGTCGGCGCGCGTCACCCCGTGCCCGGTGACCAGGAAGAAGCCGACCGACTGCAGCGCGTCGTCCAGCTGGCCGGCTACCGCCGCCCGGCCGGCCGGTCCGCCGTCGAACCAGGGCGTCAGGTCGATGGTCGGAACGCTGCCCATCAGCGCCGCTTGGCGAAGGACGGTCCGACCGCACCCTGGGTGATGGCGCCGGCCAACGGTCGGTACAGCGCCGCGTACAGCGCCGCCGCCAGGACGAACCCGACCTCGAAGGTCAGGTCGCCGACGCCGGGCGATGCGGTCGGCACGACACCGACGTACTGGGTCTGGTTGGAGAACAGCCAGATCGACACGATCCCGGCCACCAGCATCGCGATCGGACCGGCCCAGTTCTGGTACTTCTCGTCGATGTACACCATTTCGTGCTCCTTGGCGCGCCGCAGCAGGCGATCGGCAAAGACCACACCCAACCAGGGCCCGATCCAGTACGCGATGACGAGCAGGAAATTCTCGTAGGAACCGATGTTGTTCAGGCCGACGAGTGCGATCACGAACCCGGCTGTCCCCATCACCACCGCAACCACCGCCCTTGATCGTGGCGTCGGCAGCTTGATACCCATGGCAGTGAAGGACAGCGCGCTGGAATAGATGTTCAGCGCGTTGGCTGCAATGGCCCCGAGGCAGATGGCCAGGAGCGTCAGCTTGTCCAGCCAGGTCGGCAGCAGTGAGGTGTAGGAGGCCACCGGGTTGTCGTAGTTCCAATCCGCTCCGCCGATGGCGGTGACGGCGCCCGCGCCGACCACCTCCAGCACGGTGCAGGAGAAGAACACCCCAAGAGCTGCGAAGATGCCGGCAGCTCTGCCGGTCCCGGGCTTGAGGTAGCGGGTGTAGTCCGACGCGTACGGATTCCAGCCGGCGGCGTAGCCGAAGGTCGCACCCAACGCGATCCAGAAGCCGCCCGGGGTGGGCGAGTCACCAGCCGTCGCCACGATCGGGGCGAGTCCGGGGTGCGCTTTGGACAGGATGACGATGGCGCCGATCACGAAGATGACGGTCAGCACCGGGAACGCGTACCTCTCGAAAGCCTGGATCAGGTTGTGCCCGAAATAGGCGAGGACGAGCATCACCACCACCACGATGATCAGGCAGATCCAGCCGGCCATCTTCGTCAGCGCGCTGAGGGCGAGCGCGCCGCTGACGCTGTTGACCGCAAACCAGCCGATGCCGGCGGTCAGCGAGTTCAGGCCGGCCGGGAGGATGTTGCCGACGAACCCGAAAGCTCTGCGGGACAGGACCATCTGCGGGAATCCAGAGCTCGGTCCCCAGCTGGACAGCACCGCCTGCGAGATGGATCCCAGGGCTGATCCGATGACGATCGCGGCGGCCGCCTGCCAGAAGGTCAGACCGAAGAAGAGCACACTGATGACGCCCACGAAGATGGTGGCGAATTCCATGTTCGGGGAGGTCCAGGTCCAGAGCAGCTGGATCGGCTTGCCGTGGCGTTCGGCCAGCGGGATGCCCTCTGCACCTCCCGGTTCGACGGCCGCGATCTTGGCACCGTAGTGACGGTCGGCTGCTGTTTCGGCAAGGGTTGCTGACATGGGACGAATCATCCGGTGGGTTGGCGATCCGGACAAGACCGGTGGTGTCAAGGTCGCGTTTCCGGGACGTGACATCCGTGGTCCCTGGTTACTGTCCGCCAACCCCGCGCAGATCCTCGATCGCCGGGACCGGCGTGCTCACCTCTCGTCTCGTCCCGAACGGGCGGCTTCTGTCCCCCGTGAACTTGGCAACCGGAGCCGACATCAGGAACTCCAGCAGTACCCGGTGAAATCTGTCCGGCTCGTCCAGGTGCGGGAAATGCCCGGCCCGGGAGAAGATTTCGACGGTGCTGTGCGGCAGCGCGGCCTTGATCGCGCTCGCATGCGACGGTGGGATCAACCGGTCGCGGCCTCCCCAGACCACCAGCACCGGACGATCGGCGAACATCGCCAATCGCGGTAGGGCGCTGACGGATTGGCCCTTCACATCGATCACCGAGCGCGTGGTGGCCAGGAACGCCTTCCGATTTCCGGCGTCCCCGAAGGTGGCCATCCCGGACCAGGCCGCCTCGGTACTAGGACTGACGGGCGGCAGCCCGACCCGGTTCAGCAGGCCGATGGCCATGTCACCGCACGTTCTCACCCACCGCGCGCCGAACAGCGGCAGGACCCACTCGCTGCCCGGCAGCGTCGCCGCCCGCAGAGCAGGGTTCAGGTCGGGCCCGAGACCGCCACTGCTCACCAGCACCAGTGCCCCCACCCGATCGGGGAACAGGTAGGCCAGCTGCATCGCGATGCCACCGCCGAGCGAGTGCCCGACGACGGCGACACGGGCCAGGCCGAGAGCATCGAGCAGGTCGCGCAGGGCGGCAGCGTGGCTGCTGAGCGAGTAGTCACCCGGCGACTCCGCTGAGCCCCCGTGGCCGAACAGGTCCGGTGCGATCACCCGGTAAGTCCCCGAGAGGACCTGCATCTCGCTCGCCCACGTGCGGTGATCGCTGATCAGGCCGTGCACGAACAGCACGGGCGGTCCGGAACCGAGATCGGTATAACTGAGCCCGGCATGTTCACCGGTCGTCCCGGAGGCTTCGGTCATACCGCCTCCAGTTGGTCACCGTTCGGTCCTTTCCGACTGTACGGGGCCCTGGGGCGAACCGCTTCACCCTTGGGGTCAGCGCTTGGCCTTCGCCAGGGCCGGAAGCTCGGGAAGGATGAAGGCCTGCATGTTGTCGACGTCGGCCTGCACGGCAGCCTGCACCTTGTCGCTGCTCATCGCCATGTCCACCGCGTAGTAGAAGATGCCGATGGAGAACAGGACGACGACGCCAAGATCCCACCACTCCGGGATTTCCGGCAGTTTGGGATACGCATCCTTGCCGTACCTGCCGACCACACCGAGAATCGTCAGGCCGATGAGCCAGGGCCAGATCCAGGACGCCGCGCGCCAGTCGATGTCGGTGCGATTGACCGGGTCCGCCGCTCGCCGGAGCCGGACCTCGAACAGCACCCGCCCGACCAGCATGGCGACCACCAGCTTCCAGGTGGTGTCGAACCCGCCCCAGTAGATGATCAGGTTGGCGGAGACGAAGCCGATCGGGTTGAGCAATTTGGGCATCGGCATGCGGTAGCTGCGTTCCCGGCCCGGGTCCTGCTTCTGCAGGGCGGCCAGCGACACCGGCGCGAAGGCGTACATGATCGCTGTCGCCGACGTCACCACCACCACCAGGGAGGACCAACTCGGGAACGGCGCAAAGCACAGTTCACCCACCACGGCGGCCAGCAGAATCGAGAAACCGGGCACGCCGCGCTTGTTGATCTTGGTCAGCTGGTTCGGCAGCACCTCCTCCTCGCCCAGCGCGTAGGACAGCCTGGCCGTGGTGCCGACGTAGACGAGTCCGGTACCGGCCGGTGAGATCACGCCGTCCGCGATCAGGATGTAGGCGAGCCAGCTGGCGCCGGCGGCCAGCGCCAACGTGTAGTACGGGCCGTAGTCGACCTGACCGACGGCCGTGCCGAGCGGGTTGGTCCAGTCGACCTTGACGTCGCCCGGTTTCACCCCGCCGATGAATGCGATCTGCAAGCCGATGTACAACACGGCTCCGATCGCCATCGCCGTGATGATGGCCCTGGACAGGTCCTTCTTCGGATTCTTCGCCTCACCAGCCAGCTGCACTGCCTGCTCGAAACCTTGCAGAGCGAAGACGACGCCCAATGCCAGCGCAGCGAAAACCCCGTGCATTCCGTAGGGCATGAAGCCGCCGCCCGCCTTGGTGAAGTTAGAGCCGTGAAAGGACAGCAGCACGATGACCACCACCGCGAGCAACGGAACTGCGGTCTTCCAGATCACCATGATGGAGTTCGACTCGGACAGGAATTTGGCCCCGGCCAGGTTCATCATGGTGAAAATGGCCATGCCGATGGTCGCCACGATCAGGCCCCGTCCGTTCAGCGTGCCGTCGGGGTGGAGCATCAGGAAGTGTTCCTTGACCCAACCGACGCTGCTCACGTACGAAATGGATGCCTCGATCTCGATCGGGGCGATTGCCACCGCCTGCAGCCAGGCCGCCCACCCCGCGGTGAATCCCGCCAGGGTGCCGAACGCGAAATACGGGAAGCGGGCCGTACCACCGGCAACCGGGTATGCGGCGCCGAGTTCCGCGTGAATCAGGGCCAGCACGGTGAGCATGGCGGCGGCCAGGATCCAGGACAGCACGGCCGCCGGGCCGGCCGATTGGGCCGCATCGAGCGCTCCGAGCAACCAGCCCGATCCGATGATCGATCCCAGCGATACGAACATCAGGCCCCAGAACCCGATGCTTCGCTGCAAATGCCCTGAAGACGACCCGGAATTGGTGTCGTTCTGTGTCATGGATGCCTCCGGCTGGTGTAGGGGCGGACACGTGACTTTGCTCTTCGCGGCCGGTGTCGCGCAAGCCCCGAAACCGACTCGTAACGAATTGCTTGCCACCGGCCACAATCATCCTTTTCGCAATCGGAAATTTCGGCGGGGGCGGGGAGAATGCCGGCTTGGCGAAGTAGGTAAAGAGTTCCCCAAGCCAATGCTTCGGTTCTTGACTACTGAATTACTTTCGATCCCTGGGCAACGTCGCCCGGCCGGCCACCGAGAGGCCCTGGGTCCCGGTGAGCGGAGCTTGCGGGCTCTGGGCCAGGATGTACCCAGCACACCAACCGGCCCGGAAAGTGAAACAACCATGACTCAGCGCACGGCACCGCTGGACATTTCCACCACTGACGCCTGGGCTGCGCTGACCGCGCACCACGCCGCAGTCGAGCCATTGCATCTGCGGCAGATCTTCGCCGACGATCCGGAGCGCGGTCGTGAACTCACCGTGCAGGCGGCCGACCTGTACCTGGACTACTCCAAGCACCGGGTCACCCGCGAAACCCTCGGGCTGCTGGTGGATCTGGCCGTGGCCGCCGGAGTGGAAGGACACCGCGACGCAATGCTGCGCGGAGATCACATCAATACCAGCGAGGACCGGGCGGTGCTGCATACCGCGCTTCGGCTCCCCACCGACGCGAGCCTGACCGTCGACGGGCAGGACGTGGTCACCGACGTGCACGACGTGCTGCGCAGGATGGGCGACTTCACCGACCGGCTGCGGTCGGGCGAGTGGGTCGGCGCCACCGGCCGGAAGATCGCCACCGTGGTCAACATCGGCATCGGCGGATCCGACCTCGGCCCGGTGATGATCTACCAGGCGCTGCGGGCCTACGCCGACGCCGGCATCAGCTGCCGCTTCGTCTCCAACGTCGACCCGTCGGATCTGGTCGGCAAGACCGCAGATCTGGACCCCGAGACGACCTTGTTCATCATCGCCTCGAAGACCTTCTCCACCCTGGAAACGCTGACCAACGCGACGGCGGCGCGCCGGTGGCTGCTGACCGGCCTCCAATTGCAGGGGGAGGCCGGGACGGCTGCGGTGGCCAAGCACTTCGTCGCCGTGTCGACCAACGCGCAGCGCGTGTCCGCCTTCGGCATCGACACCGCCAACATGTTCGGCTTCTGGGACTGGGTCGGCGGCCGCTACTCGGTCGACTCGGCGATCGGGCTGTCGGTGATGTGCGCGGTCGGCAAGGAGAATTTCGCCGACCTACTGGCCGGCTTCCACGCGGTCGACACGCATTTCGCCACCGCGCCACTGGCCCAGAACGCGCCGGTCATCATGGGCCTGCTCGGCGTCTGGTACTCGAATTTCTTCGGCGCCGAATCCAGGGCCGTGCTGCCCTACTGCAACGACCTGAACCGGTTCGCGGCGTACCTGCAGCAACTGACCATGGAGAGCAACGGCAAGTCCGTCCGCTCGGACGGCAGCCCGGTCAGCACCTCCACCGGCGAGATCTTCTGGGGCGAGCCAGGTACCAACGGTCAACACGCCTTCTACCAGCTGTTGCACCAGGGCACCAGGCTGGTGCCGGCCGATTTCATCGGACTGGCCGAACCCCTCGACGACCTGCCCACCCTGGACGGCACCGGCAGTATGCACGACCTGTTGATGAGCAACTACTTCGCCCAGACCTCCGTGCTGGCGTTCGGCAAGACGGCCCTGGAGATTGCCGACGAGGGCACGCCGGCCCATGTCGTGCCGCACAAGGTGATGCCCGGAAACCGGCCGTCCACCAGCATTCTCGCGCACAAACTGACGCCGTCGGTGGTCGGCCAGCTGGTCGCCCTCTACGAACACGCGACCTTCGTCGAGGGTGTCATCTGGGGCATCGACTCGTTCGACCAGTGGGGCGTCGAACTCGGCAAGACCCAGGCCCAGCAGCTCACCCCGGTGCTCACCGACGAAGCGGCCCCGGCCCGGCAGCCCGATTCGTCGACAGATGCGCTGGTCCGGCGCTACCGGAGTCAGCGTGGTCGCGCAGTCTGACGCTCCGCAGGCCGCACCAGGCGACGCCGGCCCAGCACACACAGCATCCGATCACGGCGGCGAATCCGACCCGCAGGTCGGACCGGTCCGCCAGTAGTCCGATGGCGACCGGCCCCAGCAGCAAGCCGGCGTAGCCGATGCTGCTGACCCTGGCGATCGCCGCTGTTGCCGGCCTTCCTGCACCAACGGCAGGGTCGGCGTTCGGCCGGTCGAGCTGTCCGGCCGCCGAGATGATCAATGGCCCGGCCAGGCAGGTGCCGACGCCGACCAGGACGAACCCGCCCATCGCCCACCAGGGTCCCGGCGCCGCGGCCACCACCGCGAATCCGATCGACGCCACGGCGCCGGCGCACACCAGGAACACCGCCAGCGGGCATCTGCGGCTCCACCGCTCGCCGGTGAGCCGGCCGACCGCCATGGTGGCTTCGAAGAGTGGATATGCCAGGGCGGCGAGTACCTCGCCCGATCCCAGCGAGCCGTGCAGCAGTACCCCGCTCCAGTCGGCTACCGCGCCCTCGGCCAGGAATACACAGAACACCACCACGCCCAGCAACGTGATCGTCGGTGCCAGAGCCGCCCGCCTTCCGGTCGCAGGTTCTGCTGTCGGCAAGATCCGGCGGCCGTCGTCCGCGGCGCCGGAATCGTCGGCAAGGTAGCTCCGACTGGCCCAGATCGTCAGCGGGAGGCCGCACCCGGCGAAGATCAGCATCGCGGTGGTGAAGTCGGCTCCGAGCGCTGCCGCCAGGGCGCCGAGCAGGCCACCGGTCACGGTACCGATCGACCAACCAGCGTGCATCCGCCCCATGATCGAGCGGCCGGACCGGCCCTCGATCCTCGACGCCTGAGTGTTCATCCCGATGTCCAGCAGGCCGAACAGGAAGCCATATCCGACGCCGGCCATCAATAGCATCGGATAGGACGGCGCCAGACCGACCGGCACCAGACTCAGCGCCAGGCCCGGAAGCGTGAACTGCAGCACCCGGCGGCTGCCGAATCGGTTGTTCATCCTTCCCGCCAGCTGCATGGCCAGCAAGGCCGACAGGCCCCAGCCCAGCACCTCCCAGCCCAGCTGGGCATCGGTGAGGCCGAGCTTCTGCTTCACCGACGGCACCCGCACCGTCCAGCCGGCCGACAACGCCCCGGCCAGAAAGAACGTCGCCCAGGTGCCGAGGATGGCGGGCCGCAGCGGCGGATACGGACAATCGGTCATGGCGCAGAAAGCCTTTGCCTCGGGTGTTCGGGTTCTTCGCCCATCAGCCTGTCAACTGATTCACCTCTGAACCAGGGCAGATCGGCGGATTGCCAGGGGGACCGGCGCTGTCCACCGATCGGTTCACAGGTAGGTTTTCCTAGCGCCTGCCCACGTCGAACTTCAGGGGACTATCTGACGATGACCGACCCGCACCGCCCGGCTGACGGACACGTCGTGCTCGCCCAGGTCGAAGGCGGCTCCTACGGTTCGCTGCGCCGCCGCCCGACGTCACGGGCCGAGCGATATCAACTGGGACGCACCCTGCGCGCCAGGGTGTCTCGCGCCTCCCTCGGCGACTGGGTACCGCCGGCCGACCGGCCCGACCCGGTGGCGCTGATCATGGAATCTCATCAGGGTCGGCTCGACTGGCTGATCCCGCTGCGGGTGGGCCGGATGGTGGCCTCGCCCTACGGATTCCTGCGCGGCACCGCGATCGTGATGGCCGAGGACGTCGCTCGTCTGCCTGCCACCGGGATCATGCCGGTGATCTGCGGTGACGCCCATTTCGGCAACTTCGGCTTCTACGCATCACCGGAACGCGATCTGGTCATCGACCTCAACGACTTCGACGAGGCGCATCCGGGGGGCTGGGAGTGGGACCTGCGTCGTCTGGTGGCCAGCATCTGGGTGGCCGGGCGGCAGAACAACCACAGTGAGCACACCTGCGAGGCGGCCGCGGCAGCCTGCGTCGCCGCCTACCGGGGTGAGGTGAGGGTGCTCGCCGAGCAGCCCCTGCTGTCCCGCTCGTACCAGCGGTTGGACGTCGACCAGCTGATCGCCGACATCTCCCAGAACTCGCTGAAGAACGAAATCATCAGAGCCGCCCGGCGGGCCAGGTCCAGGACGAGCGACCGTGCCCTCCCCCGGTTCACCGAGGAGCACGAGGGCCGCCGCCGGATCGTCGAGGAACCACCGCTGATCACCAGGGTCGGTGATGCCGAGGCCGAACTGATCGGTGCGGCACTGGATGACTATCTGTCGACTCTGGCCCCGCACTGGCGGCGGGCGCTGGCCGGTTACACCCTCGTCGACATCGCCCACAAGGTCGTCGGCGTCGGCAGCGTCGGCCTGCGGGCGTACGTGGCGCTGTTGGAGGGCAGCAGCCCGGACGACGTGGTCTTCCTGCAGCTCAAGCAGGCCCGCCGGTCGGTGCTGGCGCAGTACGTGCACGGCGGCTCAGCCTGGCATGCCCACCAGGGACAGCGGGTGGTCGAGTACCAGCAGGCTCTGCAGACGGTCAGCGATCCGCTGCTCGGCTGGACCAGCGTGGACGACCGGCAGTACTACGTCCGGCAGTTCCGCAACATGAAGGGCACGCTGGCGCTGGATGCCATCGACTCGAGGTCGTTGGCCGACTATGCCGGCATCGTCGGCCAGCTGCTGGCCAAAGGTCACGCCAGAACCAGTGGAGCTTCGATGATCTCGGGTTATGCCGGATCCTCCGACAAGCTCGATGTCGCGCTGGCCCGGTTCGCCCGGCTGTACGCGGATCAGACCGAAGCCGACCACGGGGCACTCGTGAAGGCGGTCGCCCGTGGGTTGCTGCCGGTGGAATACGGGGTATAACTGCTCCCGTCAGCCACCGGTCGGGCCGAAGCGCTCCACCCTGATGGCGGCGGCCGGAACCCCGGCAGCCACCAGCGAGGTACTCGCGGCTTCAGCGAAACCCGTTGAACCGCAGACGAAAGCTGTCATGCTCGGAGTGATCAGGGGCAGCAGGTCCGCAGCCGCCAGCCGCCCGGAAGCCCGGCCGACGGCCGGGTCGGTCCCTCTGGTGAGGGCGATGGTCGCACCGGCCGCCACCAACTCGTCGGCGTAGGGCAGTTCCGGGTAGGTCCGTGCCGAGACGGCGATGTTGATCAGGTCCGTCCGCCCGACATGGACGGCATGACGCAGCATGCAGACCAGCGGCACCACTCCGGAACCACCGCCGACTGCCAACGCGGGGCCGTTGCCGCGCCAGACGAACCAACCGCCGATCGGACCGCGCACCTCCAGCTCATCGCCGGGCACCACCACCTCGGCCAGGAACCCCGAGACCTCGCCGTTCTCGAGCTGTTCGACGAACAACTCGATGCCACTCTGGTGGGGCGCGGAGGCGATCGAGTAGGACCGTTGGGCGGTGTAGCCGTCGTCCGCCCGCAACCTCACCACGTAGTGCTGGCCCGGCAGATGGTCGATGCGATCCGGCACGTCGAGCATCAGTTTGACCCCGATGCGGTTGGCGTGACTGACCTGCCGGACGGTCGCCGTCCGCCATCCGCCGATCGGCGCCGTTGTCTCCGGCAGTACCGTGCCGATCTCAGTCACCCTGGTAGCGCTCCTGCTTCCAGGGGTCGCCGTGATCGTGGTAGCCGTTGCGCTCCCAGAAACCCGGTTCGTCGTGGTCCATCAGGGTCAACTTGCTGACCCACTTCGCGCTCTTCCAGAAGTACAGGTGCGGAACCAGGAACCGCATGGGACCGCCGTGCTCGGTCGGCAGCGGCTTGCCTTCGTGATCCCAGACAACCCAGGCCTTGCCGTCAGTGATGTCGGACAACGGCAGGTTGGTGGTGTAGCCGGTGGTCGAGTGGATCATCACGTGGGTGGCCGACGCCAGCGGGGACGCAGCTGCCAGCAGAACGTCGGCACTGACCCCGGCAAAACTGGTGTCGAACTTGGACCACGTTGTCACGCAATGGATGTCGCCGCTGAACGTAGAGCCCGGAAGCTCGTGCAGTTCCTTCCAACTCCAGTGCGACTCGTGCTCGACGAGCCCGTCGATGGTGATGCTCTGCTTTTCCGGGTCCAGTCGGGGGGTGACTTCGGCGGTGAGTACCGGGAAGTCACGCCCCACGTCGTACTGACCGGGCGGCAGCCGATCGTTGCGGACCCGATGCCTGCGACCGGTGAATCCTCTCGTCATGCGCTCATTCTGCCCGAGTCGACTGAAATGTCGAGGGGTGGAGCCTACTGACGAAGGCGGGAGCCCACCAGTTCGCCCGACCCAGCAGCGACATCAGCGCGGGCAGGATCAGAATCCGCACCACGACGACGTCCAGGAGCACAGCAGCGCCGAGTCCGACCCCCAATTCCTTGAACTCGACCATGTGCAGACCGGCGAAGATGGCAAAGACACCGATCATGACAGCGGCGGCACTGGTGATGACCGACGCGGAGGCGCTGACCCCGCTGCGCACCGCGTCGCGGATCGGTAGGCCCCGATCCGTGGCCTCCCTGATCCGGGAGATGACCAGCACGTGGTAGTCCATCGAGAGTCCGAACAGGATCACGAACAGGAACACCGGGATCCAGGCGATCACTCCGCCGGTCGGACGGAATCCCAGGAGGTCTGCACCCCACCGGCTCTGGAAGACCAGGGCGAGCACGCCGAAGGCGGCGCCCGCCGACAGCAGATTCGCGGCGACGGTGACCACCCCGACGACCACCGACCGGAAGGACCAGGTCATCAACAGGAAGGTCATCAGCAGCACGAAGCCGATCACACACGGCGCTCCGGTGGACAACTCTTGCAGGTAGTCCACGTTCCAGGCGATGGAGCCGCCGACCGCGACCTGGATACCGGTCATCCCGGCCAGGGCCTGCGGAACCAGGGTCGACCGCACAGTGTGCAGGGCGGCGCCGGCCTGTTTGCTGTCCTCGGCGTAGGGCACGGCGACCGAGAGCACGCTGGTGCCGGTCACGCCACGGACCTCGGGATCGGCGCCGAAGGCGGGGTCGCCGGTGACGGCCGTCCGGATCCGGGCCGCGAAGGCGCGGACCTGCGCCGGCTCACCGTTGGCCACGACGGTGACACTGCTTCGCTGGTCAGCAAAGGCGGTGGTCAGCCGTTCGTACCCGGCGACGCTGGCCAGCGACTGGGGCAGGTCGGCCGCTGTCGACACCTTCAGGTGCAGACTGGTCGCCGGCCACGCCAGCATCAGCATGCCGGCGACTCCCAGCAGCAGCGTGACCGCGGGAAAGCGCAACGCCGGCCGGAGCAGCATCGGCCAGACCCTGGCCGGCCGGCCGGACATCGTCAACCTGGACAGCAGCGGGATCCGCGGCCGGTCGACCCGCTCGCCCAGCAACCCGAGCATGGCCGGCAGCACCGTCAGGGACCCCAGCACGGCCAGCGCGACCACGATGATGGCACCCAATGCCATCGACGAAAAGTTGACGTCGCCGAGCAGGAACAGCCCGGCCATGGCGACCATGACTGCGCAGCCCGAGGTCACCACGGCGTGTCCGGCCGTGGCCGCCGACACGATCAACGCATCGCGGCCGGTGCGCCCGGCCTGCCGCTCCTCCCTTTCCCGCTTCAGGTAGAACAGCGAGTAGTCGACCCCGACCGCCATGCCGATCAGCAGGATCATCTCGGCGGCGGTGCCGCCGTCCGGGAGCACGTGGGATGCCACCGTGTACAGGCCGACCGCAGAGATCACCGAACTCGCTCCGAGCAGCACCGGCACCCCGGCCGCCAGCAGCGCACCGAAAGCGAGCAGCAGGATCACGATCGTGATCGGCAGGCTGAGCAGCAGGGCCGACGAGAAGTCCCTGGCCAACTGCTGGTCGACATCCGCCTGGATCGTCAACGAGCCGGTGACATCGATCTGCACCGCCGGATACTGCGCTGCTACCCGGGATACTGCCGCCAGCAAGGGTTTCGGATCATCGACGCCGTCCGCCACGGTGACCGGGACCAACCGGGCCGCGAGATCGGACGAGCTGACCGCCGCGCTCACCTCCGTCACCATTGGGAGCGGTGTGAGGGCCGCGATCACCTGGGCGACAGCATCGTCCAGTGCGGTACGGTCCGGCCGACTGCCGGCCTTGGCGGTGATCAGGACCGATTCGGTGTCATGACCCTGCAGGCCGGCGGCTTGGATCATGGCGGCGGCCCGGCCGGTCTCGCCCGGCGCCAATTGTGCGTCGGTCGCCTGGTGCAGGCCGGCCAGGTTGCCGCCGACGACAGAGATCACCACCAGCACCAACCAAACCCCGACGGCGAGCACGGGGTGGCGAAGACTCCAGCCGGCCAGGCCGACAACGAGGGTCGTCCGCTCCCGGGTGCGCGGGAGCTTTCCCGCCGTGGACACTGTCGAAGTGGTCATCACTGTCTCTCCCTGCCGTCGGTGGCGCCGCAACGCCTGATGCGTGGGTCGCTGACCTGTCGTGGCAGAGCATGTCGTGCGCGGCACCGCGGTTGCCAGCGGTTCATCCCGCCCACCGCAGGGTGCCCGGCACCGGATTGCCGGGGGCAGATGTCCCGCCCCATCGGGGGCCCAGACCCCCTGTCGGCGAGACCGGAGTGGGAGAGAATCGAGGCATGACAACCACGGGTCGACCCACCGGCCGACAGGGGTCGATGGCCACCCTGGGTGCGGCCTGGTCGATCACCGTGCAGGGCTTCCTTTCGATCCTGCTGCTCCCCTGGCTGATCGTCTCGGCGTCGTTGGTGGTCGTCTGGGTGGGCATACCGATGTTGGCCGTGTCGCTGTCGCTGCTGCGGGCGCTGTCCATGTCGCAGCGACGAGTGGCCGGCCGTATCTTGGGCATCCGGCCGGACCCTCCGTATCGGCGGGTCGACGGCCAGGGTCCGCTGGCGGATCTGCGGGTCCGGCTCGCCGACCCGGCCACCTACCGGGACGCGCTCTGGTTGCTCATCTCCGTCTGCATCGGATTCGCGCTCGGAATCGTTGCCCTTGTCTTCTACCTGGTGCTGCCGATCGGGGTGCTGGCCTCTCCGACCATGGTGCGGACCTACCTGACGTTCGGGTCATTCGTGCTGCGACGGACGGACACCGAGGCGATGGCAGAGCGAATCGACGAGCTGTCGACATCCAGAGCCGAGACGGTGGACACCCAGGCTGCCGAAATCAGGCGCATCGAGCGGGATCTGCACGACGGCGCCCAGGCGAGGTTGGTCGCGCTCAGCATGAACCTCGGGCTTGCCGAGCAGATGATGGACAAGGATCCGGGCCTCACCCGGGAGCTGATCGCCGAGAGCCGGCAGTCGGCATCGGTGGCGTTGACCGACCTGCGCGGGTTGGTCCGCGGTATCCATCCGCCCGTGCTGGCCGATCGTGGGCTGGTGGGTGGCTTGCAGGCGCTTGCTCTGGCCGCCCCGCTGGAGGTCGATGTGGACGCCGTTCTGCTGGGTCGGGCCCCCGCGCCGGTGGAGTCGGCCGTCTACTTTGCGGTGGCGGAGGTACTGACCAATGCCGCCAAGCATTCCGGTTCGCGCTCCGCCTGGGTCTGGCTGCGTCACTCGGCCGACCGCCTCAGTGTTTCGGTGGGCGACGGCGGAATCGGTGGGGCGGTCGCGAACCCGGGTGGCGGTTTGCACGGGATCGAGCGGCGGCTGGCCGCATTCGATGGGACCGTTACGGTGGCCAGTCCCATCGGGGGGCCGACCGTCATCTCGATGGAGCTGCCGTGCGTGTTGTCATCGGAGAAGATCTAGCACTGCTCCGCGACGGACTGATCCGACTGCTGCGAGCCCACGATTTCGACGTCGTCGAGGCGGTCGACAACGGTCCGTCTCTGCTGCGCGCCCTGGTTTCGCACCGCCCGGACGTGGGGATCGTCGACGTCCGGCTGCCGCCGACGTTCACCGACGAAGGGTTGCGGGCCGCGATCGAGGCCCGGCGCCAGGTCCCGGGCCTGCCGATACTGGTGCTGAGCCAATACGTCGAGCAGCTGTACGCCAGGGAGCTGCTGGCGGGCGGGCAGGGCGGTATCGGCTACCTGCTCAAGGATCGGATCTCCGATCTCGATCAGTTCGTCGAGGCGGTACGGCGGGTGGCCGGCGGCGGCACAGCGATGGATCCAGAGGTGATCGCGCAACTCTTGGCCAGGCCGCGGGCGGCGACCCCCTTGGCCGGCCTGACCCCTCGAGAGACGGAGGTGCTGGGGTTGATGGCCGAGGGCCGATCGAACGCTGCCATCGCGGGGCGGATGTTCATCACCGAGAAGGCCGTCGGGAAACACACAGCGGCGATCTTCTCGAAGCTCGACCTCCCGGTCAGCGAGGACGACAACCGCCGGGTGCTGGCCGTGATCAAGTACCTCGACCAGTAGACCCTGCGCTCGGTCGGGTGGCCGCCCGTCGCTGCGCACACAGTCCGGCCATGCGCAGACGAAGACCCCCGAATATTGCTGCTGGCAGCGACTTTTCCAACTTTGACAGGCGCCGGTCACCTCTGTATGCGCCGAGGGGCGGGCCCCGCGGAGACAGGACAACCCCGGGGCCTTTCCGCCACTGACGATGTCATCGCGGTGGTGGGCCGACTGGACTATGGTCGGCGGCCCCGGGGTCGGGTGACTGTCCACTAACTGCCTGACCGCTGTTCCCGGTGGGAACGGACCACGGTCCGACGTGATGGAACGGCGGCCTAGCGGCCAGCCACCTCACAAGTCCTGTACGTCATCAACGTGGGACCACCTCCTTTCGGTTCGCCCTCGAAAGTAGCCGCGGAACCCCCGGTTCGCAACGGATTTTGCCGCCTTTCATGCGAACTGAGCACCACGTTCTCCGCGGTGGTCAGCGCATGATCAACCGGGAGTGGTTCGATTGCGCAGACATCCAGGCCCGAGTGCAGAGCGGGCCGGTTGTTGTCCGGGGTAAGTGACCTTCCAGGAGAACTAGAGCACCGCCAGCATGCCGCCGTCGACATAGATGATCTGGCCGTTCACGAACGCCGACGCATCGGAGGCCAGATACAGCAGGGTCCCCACCAGATCCTCGGTGCGCCCCCAACGGCCGGCCGGAGTCCGACCACGCACCCAGGTCGAGAAGGTCTCGTCCACGACCAACGCCTGGGTCAATTCCGTCTCGAAATAGCCTGGCCCGATGGCGTTCACGCAGATGCCCGAGCCGGCCAGGTCAGCACACATACCCTTGGTCAGCATCTTGATCGCACCCTTGGTGGCCGCGTACGGCGCGATTCCAGGTCTGGACACCTCCGACTGCAGCGAGGCGATATTGATGATCTTGCCGGCGCCACGTGCCTGCATGCGCCTGCCGACCTCCCGGCCCACCAGGAACGCTGAGGTCACGTTGGTGGCCAGCAACAGATGCCAGTCGGCATCGGTGAACTCGACGAACGGGGCCCGCCGCTGCATTCCGGCGTTGTTCACGCAGATGTCCAGCGGACCCACCGAACTCTCGATCCCGGCGATGCCCGCTGACACCGCGGCGGAATCGGTGACGTCGAAGGACGCCACGTGCACCTGGGCCGCGGTGGCCTGCCGAAGCTCGGCTGCGGTGATCTCCAACGGGCCGCTCGTCCGGCCGTTCAACACCACCACCGCGCCGGCCTCGGCCAACCCCTGGGCCAGCGCCCGTCCGATTCCACGCGAGGACCCGGTCACCAGGGCGATCCTGCCGGTGATGTCGAACAGCGAATGAATCAAGGGCTTCCTTCGCTGAGGGTGAGACAGACGACCGTTGACCCCTGCCGGCCGCGCCCGCTTCCGCGGTCAGTCTTCGCCTGACTCGTCGTCAAGGTCGATGACGTGGACCGCCGCCTCCTCGGCGCTGGCACCGGCACCGTCGATGCCGATGTCTCCGGCCCACAGGTCCTTGTCGGTGTCGTCGTACGCCCCCAGGTCGCCGTCGACCAGCCGGCCCGCTCTGAGATCGCCCACCTCGTCGCCGTTTTCATCGAAGAGGTTGGCCTGGTCGCCGGTGCCGACATCGGGTTCTTCCGCCGCCAGAAGTTGGTCAAGGCTCAGACCCCGCTGCTCCTCCGACTCGGTCGGGACAGTGATGGACGGCTGGCGGTCGGGCGGGGACCAGCCCTCGTCCAACGGATCCACCAGACCTCGGTCCAGTAGCGTGTCGCTGCCGTCGAGCTGAACCGAAACATCGTCGGCAGCCTCGTTCTCGCGCCCAGTCGGGTCGTCGTCGGCCATTTCGCACGTTCCTTTCACTTCACCCAGCGCAGATGCCCCGGGCGCCAGACCCGGTCATCGCTTCCCCTCCACCGTATCCCTCACCGGGTCAGGAACGCGCTCGTTCGGTGTGGCGTCAGTCGGTCTGGAGCACCGCGAGCACGTTGCCGGCCGGGTCGGTGAACCAGGCGATGTCCGGGCCGCGGTCAACCGCTCGGCCCCGCATCACTCCCTTTTCGTCCTGCGGCATCCCGTCGTATCGGGTCATCCTGACCCCCTGCGCCGCGAGCTCGTCCACCGCCGCATCGATGTCATCGACCGGGAAGTTCAGGATCGTGTAAGTGGCCGGAGTGTGGTCGGCCTTCGGGTAGATCAAGGTGTCCCGGCCACCTTCGGTGTGCAGGTGCAACATGCCGTTGTCGTCGGACACCGGTATGCCCAGGATGTTGCCGTAGAAATTGCGGGCGGCCGCGATGTCGTCGACCGTGAATCCGCTGAAGGCTTTCGAGTGCCCGAGCACGTGGTGCCGCCCTCCACCGAGGCGCCGACGGGTCCGGCGCGTGACCATCAGCAAAGCACCACGGCAACCGACCCGCTCGGCTGGGGTGTCCTTGAGGTCGACCGGTCACTCCCCCGCGCACGCGGGGGCGACCTGGTCCGGGCAGTCGGTCTCGACCTCGCCCTGGCATGGATCTCCCGTCGCACCGTCAGCCTCGCCGCAGCCATCACTGCGCAGCCTGGCGCCGACCGCCTCGGCGATCTCGGCGAACGAGGCAAGCTGGGCGGGCGTCAGCAGATCGACGAAATAGGAACGCACAGCGGCGACGTGCCCTGGGGCCGCCTGCTCGATGGCGGCCCGGCCGGTCGGGGTCAGCGTGATGAACGCCCCGCGCCCGTCGGTCGGGCATTCCTCGCGGGACACCAGGTGACGGCTCTCCATCCGCCGGATGTGGTGAGAGAGTCTGCTCTTCTCCCAACCGATGGCCTGCACCATCTCGCGCGCACGCAACCGCTGATCGGCGGACTCCGACAGTTGCACGAGCACCGCATAGTCGGCGGTCGACAAATTCGAGTCGCGGGCCAGCTGACGGTTCAGCACGGCCGACAATGGCATGTTCAGGTTCTGGAGGGCACGCCACGCCCTCGACTCGTCGGGATTGAGCCAGCGCGGATCGGTCACCAGCCCAGACTACCCGGCTAGTTGACGCATCACCTTCGTCCAGGCGAGGAAGACGTGTGATGCTCCTCGCCCGGACGGCCGAAAGGGTTACTGGCTGTCTTCGGATCGGTGCTCGAACACCGGGACGTCACCGACGATCGGGTTGGTCCGCCGCGACGGCGCCAGATACTTGGTGAACAGGTTCACGAAGGTGGCCAGCCGGTTGCGGTTGCCCAGCAGCATGACGATGTGCACGAACATCCAGACCAGCCACGCCGGCGTACCGGTCAGCTTGAGGGTCTTGCCCCTGATCAGGGCAATATCGGCTACGGCGGCGCGGCGACCGACGGTGGCCATGGTGCCCTTGTCGTGATAGGTGAACGGGTGGATCGGCCGGCCGATGACCATCGCGGAGATGGACTTGCCGATGTGCTTGCCACCCTGCAGTGCCGGCTGGGCCAGCTGCGGCAACGCGTCGGGGGTGATCGCAGTGTCGCCGGCGGCGAAGATGTTCTTCTTGCCGATGACGCGCAGTTCCGCGTCCACGGTGATCCGCCCGCCACGGCCCTGTGGCAGTCCCCAGTCGGCCACCGCCTTGGGCACGGTGACACCGGTCGCCCAGACCACCACACCGGCCTTGAGGAACTCGCCGTTGCCGAATTCCACGCCGTCGGGGCGGACCTCGGCCACCGAGTAACCCAGCTTGAGCTCGACGCCGCGTTCGCGCAGCGCCCTGGCAGCGAACTCCTGCAGCTTGACGTCGAACGGCGCCAGCACCTTGTTCGTCATCTCGACGAGCACGATGTGGGTGCGGCGCGGATCGAGTTCGGGATAGATCGAGGCCATCGCGTCGTTGCGGAGCTCGGCGAGCGCACCTGCCATCTCGACACCCGTCGGACCGGCGCCGACGACGACCATGGACAGCTCACCGTCGGCAGACGACGCGGCATAGTGCTCGAGTCTGGTGAAAATTCGATCGCGCAGGGTCAACGCCTGAGCCCTGGTGTAGATGGCCAGCGAGTTCTGCTCGGCGCCCTTGGTGCCGAAATAGTTGGTGGTCGCGCCCGTCCCGATGACCAGGTAGTCGTACGGCATCTCTCCGCCGTCCCGGAAGATGATCTTCTGGGCATCGCTGTCGATGCCGGACAGTTCACCCTGGCGGAAGCTGACGTTGCGTTGGGACATCCGCGCGGCGCGCAGGAAGAACGTCACGTCGCCCGGGTTCAGGCCGGCGGTGGCCACCTGGTAGAGCAGCGGCTGGAAGGCGTTGTAGGTGTGCCGGTCGACGAGTGTGATGTCAACGTCCGCCTTGCGCAGCGCGCGGATCGTGGCCAGGCCGGCGAAACCACCACCGATGATGACGACGTGCGGACGTCGACGGGCCGTCACGATCCGCACAGGTGCGCTGCTGTCAGTCATCTTGCCAACCTCCTGATTGTTGTCCCCGTGTCGTTGCCATCTGTCGGTTCCACCGGCGGTGATCGTCGAAACACGGAAGTCTCTCAAAGGCGCCGGCTTCGTTGAGGGCCCTCATATGCTGTCGACCCTCATCCGGGACGACGTCAAATTCTGGCACATCTTCGGCCGTCCTGATCGCACCCGGTGCCCAGGCCTGGTGGCGACCGCTCCGGCCGCGGTCGGTCAGGGCGTCGCCGGGCGGTCCACCGCCCGGTCGGGCTCGCTGTTGAATCCGCCGAGGGCGAACATCGCGAGCAGGATCATGTCCAGCGTCACCGCGACGGCCTGCCACAGCGCCCAGGAGTGGGGGGCATCCAGTCCGGGACTGGCCACCCCGAACGCCGAGACCAGCACCATGATCAACGCCGCCGAGCTGACCACCGTCAACGCCCAGGCGAGGCGCCGCCACCAGAGGCGGGTCCAATGCAGGGCGAACGCCATGCCGAACGGCAGTGCGACCAGCGCGAGGATGGAGGACACCATGTGTACCTTGGCATGCCAGGAATGCTGCAGGCCACCGGCATCCGTGCGGACCACCCCCATCACCAACAGGCCGACGCTGCCCACCGCGAGCAGGTAGCCGACGCCGCGCCGATGCGACGGCCCACCGGCGTACAGCGCCATCAGCGCCAGCGCGGTGACCGCGGTCCACAAAGTGAAGACCCAGCCACGCGGACCGATTCCGTATTGCGAGACCGAGATCTGCGGCGGGAAGAAGTCGTGGCTGACCCACTGCAGGAGAACGCAGAGCACGAGCGAGCCGGCGGTGGCGATCCGGCCGGTAAGCAGAGCAGCGGCGGCCGAGTCGGCCGCCCCAGAGTCTCTGGGCCGCTGATCAAGGTCCGTCACGGAAGACGTCACGGCACCATCATGCCCTCGCTGACGGCGCCAGATCCAGGTAGCTGGACCACGAGCCTCCGGCGGACTGGACCGTCTCCGCGGCGAGCAGGCCTCTTACCAGCGCTCTGGTGACCACATCTGCCGCCGCGCAGAGGATGTCGTGCATACCGAGATCGTCTGGGATCGCCCGTGACGCGGTCGAAACGGCGAACAGGGTGTCCCCGTCGAACTGCGTGTGAACCGGGTTCAGTGCCCTGGCCAGCCCGTCGTGTGCAGTAGCGGCCATCTTGCTGCACTGGGCCTTGGTCAGGGTGGCGTTGGTGGCGACGACGCCGATCGAGGTGTTCGTCGGGGGCCCGCCGCCGGGCGCACCCGCGGCGGCCCGCTGTCGCGGGCTGGCCGCCGAGATGACCTGCCGCAACGCATCCAGGTGGGCGTCGGTCGGCGCCCGCAGCCCGACACAGTCTCCCGGCTGCAGGTTGCGTGCGCCGAGCAGCTCACCCGTCGACGGATCGACCGGGGACCCCACCGCGTTGGCCACCACCAGGGCCGCCACCACCGAGCCGTCCGGCAGCACTGCCGAGGCGGTACCCAGCCCCCCCTTCAGCCCGGAGGTCACCGCGCCCGCCCCGGCACCGATCGATCCCATCGCAGTGCCACTGCCGTCGGTCAGCGCGGCAGCCACCGCTGCGGCTCCGAACGACGGCCCGGGCCGGGCAGTGAACAGGCCACCTCTGCCGAGGTCGAACAGCACCGCCGCGGGCACGATGGGCACCACCTCACCGGCTGCGCCGACCGGGAACCCGATACCGGCGGCGCCCAGCGCATCCGCGACGCCGCACGCGGCCGAGAGTCCGTAGGCGCTGCCGCCGGTCAGCACGATCGCATGAATACGCTGGTTGGCCGCCGTCGGATGCAACAGGTCGGTTTCCCGGGTGCCGGGGGCGCCACCGCGGACATCCACTCCGGCGAGCATGCCCCCCTCCGGCGCGAGTACCACGGTGCTGCCGGTGAGGAACCCGCCGTCGCGTCGGTCGAAATGACCCACCCGCAGCCCGCCGACGTCGGCCAGCGCGTTGCCCGGCCCGGCTGGATAACTCATCAGTTCGGCGATTCGGACGGCTGCGCCAGGAAGAGCCGGGCGGCCATGAAGTAGACGGAGTAACAGCTGATGATGTCGGTCACCTCGACGAATTCGTCGACGGTGTGGGCAATCCACTTGCCGCCCGGCCCGTAGACGACGGTCTGCAGGCCGGCGTCCCTGGTCAGGATGGTCCCGTCGGTCGTCCCCGGTACGCCGCCCATCACGGCCGGCCGGCCGGTGACCGTCCGGTGGGCCTGGATCAGGGCCTGCACGACCGGCGCGTTCGCCGGGGTGTCCACCGGCGGTCGGTCGTCGACGACGGTGACAGCAACGGTCAATCCCGCATCCACGGCGATCTGTTCGGCGAGCCGGGTGATCAGGTGCAGCAAGCCGGCATGGCCGATCCCGGGAACGGTACGCACATCCAGGTACACCGAGGCAGACGCCGGGATCACGTTGACCTGACTCGGATCCCCGGCGGCGAGCACCGTCGGGGTCAGGTAGAAGTCGCCCAGATACCGGTGGGTGCCGACCGACTCGGCCACCTGGCGTTCCAGTTCGGCCAGGCCCATGAGCAGCGATCCCATGGCGGGCAACGGGTTCCGGCCCTCTTGCGGCATTGCGCCGTGCGCCATTCTGCCCTGCAGATCCACCCGGAGCCGGAGCGCGCCCTTGGCGACGGCGCACACCTCACCACCCTCCGGCTCGCAGACGATCACCCCGTCGATGCCGGACGCAGCCAGCTCAGAACGGGCGAAGTGCTTGGCGCCCAACATCATTCCCTCCTCGTCTGCCAGCACGGCGACGATGATGCGGCCATGGAAACCGGCGGTCTCGGCCGCCCTGGCGGCGTGGATCATCGCGGCCACACCCGATTTCATGTCTGCGGATCCGCGACCCAGCAGTCTGCCGTCGACGATGTCACCGGAGAAGGGTGGGAACGACCAGCCGTCCGGGTCACCCGGCGTCACCACGTCCAGGTGCCCCTCGAACATCAGTGTCCGGCCGGGCCCGGCGCCCTCCACGATGCCGATCACGTTCGACCGGCCGGACGCGACCTCCTCGACGGTCACCGCCCAGCCGAAACCCCGCATCACCTGCGCGACAAGTTCCACTGCAGCCGTCTCGACGTCGACCCCGTCCGCCGACACGAAGGTGGGCAGCCGGACGAGCGCCTGGGCCAGTTCGACGACCGGGGTGGCCGCGTCCGTCAGCTGCGGGTCGGAGGGTCTCATGGCCCGATCCTGCCCTATCGAAGCCGACTCGATCGGGCAGCCTGGCGGGTGCTCGCAGCGGCCAGGCCCTTGGCCAGGGTCGGCACCGCGGCCAGCAGTTCCCGGGTGTAGTCCTGCTCGGGCGCGGAGTAGACGCGCTCGGTCGGGCCGGACTCCACCAGCCGGCCGCCGGAGAGCACAGCAACGTGGTCGCACACCCGGCGGACGACGGCGAGGTCGTGCGAGACGAAGATCAACGTGAGCCCCCGCTGCACTGCGATGGATTCCAGCAGGGCCAGGATCTGGGACCGGACCGTCACATCCAGCGCGGAGACCGCCTCGTCCGCCAGCAGAATGTCCGGGGCCGGTGCGATAGCCCTGGCAATCGAGATGCGTTGCCGCTGACCGCCGGAGAACTGGTGCGGGTAGCGCCGCCCGGCGCCGGCCGGCAACCCGACCTGGTCCAGCGCGGTGGCGACCGCGGCGTCGATCCCACCGATGCCCTGCACCTGCAGCGGCTCCGCGATGATGTCGCGGACCCGCATCCGCGGGTCCAGCGAGCCCATTGGATCCTGGAAAACGATCTGCAGACTCCTGCGCAGGAAGGCGAGCCCGCCTTCGCGCAGCCCGGTCAGCTCGGTTCCACTGACGGTGACCGTCCCCGTGGTCGGCTGATCGAGGCCGGCGACCAACCGCATCAGGGTGGTCTTGCCCGATCCCGACTCGCCGACGATGCCGAACCGGGCGCCGCGCGGGATGTCCAGGGTGACCCCGGACAGTGCATCCACGATCAGCGGCTGACCGAACGGCGACCGCCGGCGCTGCCGATACTGCCGCGACACACCGGCAAGTCGGACCGCCATCTCGGTGTCGGTCAACCGGTCTCACCGACCCCGGACAGATCCGAGTCGGCGAGCAGCTGCCGGGTGTGCGGGTGTCGCGGGTGGGTCAGCACATCGACAACGCTGCCCTGCTCGACGACTCGACCGTCGAACATCACCAGCACGCGATCGCAGATGGAGGCCACCACGGCGAGGTCGTGCGAGACGAACAACAGGGCTGCGTCTACCTCCTGGCTCTGCTTGGCGATCAGTTCCAGCACCCTGGCCTGCACCGTGACATCCAACGCCGTGGTCGGCTCATCGCAGATCAGCAGGTCAGGGCGGTTCGCGATGGCGATGGCCAGTACCACCCGCTGCCGCTGGCCACCGGAGAGTTGGTGCGGATAGGACTTGGACATCCGCCCCGGATCGGCCAGTCCGGTGGCCGCCAACAGGTCGAGAGTGGTTGCGCGGGCGCCTCTTCTGGTCCTGGTGTGATGCCGGATCATCACCTCGGCGACCTGCCGGCCGATCGTCATCGTCGGGTTGAGGGCGGTCATCGGCTCCTGGAAGACAGTGCCGATGCGGAGGCCCCGCACCCGGGCCAGTCGTCGCTCGGATCCGCTGACCAGGTCGATGTCGACGCCCTCGAGCCGAACGGAACCGGCGGCCTCGAGCCCGTCCGGCAGCAGTCCGGCCACCGCCATGCTGGTGAGGGTCTTGCCCGATCCGGACGCACCGATGATGCCGAGGCGTTCATCCCGCTCGATGACGAACGAGACGTCGTGCACCAATGCGGTACGGCCGGCGCTGATCGTCAGATGCTCTACGGTCACGAGATTCCGGGCCGACTGGTTCACCGCTGCACCAGCCGGGGGTCGAGTCGATCGCGGAATCCGTCGCCGAGCAGATTGCAGCCCAGCACCGCCAGCGCGATGGCCAGGCCGGGCCAGATCAGGATCACCGGCGCGTAGGTCAGGGCAGCCGAATTCTCGTAGAGCATCCGCCCCCAGGACGGCGTCGTCGGACCCGCCCCGAGGCCGAGGTAGGACAGCGCGGCCTCGGCCAGGATTGCGATCGCATAGGACACCGACACCTGGACGATGACAAGGCCGATCACATTCGGCAGCACATGCCGCAAAGCGATACCGAAGCGACGTCGGCCGGCCACCCGCGCGGCCAGCACATAGTCGGTGGTCATCACCACCACGGTGCCCGCCCTGACCACCCGGATGAACGAGGGAATGGTGGCGATGCCGATGGCCGTCATTGCGGTGGTGAGCGAACTGCCCCACACGGTCGCGAAGGCCAATGCCAGCAGCAACGCCGGAAACGCGAGCATCAGGTCGGTGATCCGCATGATGAACTCGGCTGGGCCGGGGCGCACCATGCCCGCCAGGATGCCCAGCGGAGTACCGACCACTGATGCGATGCCCACCGCCAGGATGCCGACGTACAGCGTCGTCTTCGCACCCGCCATGAGCAGCGACGCGATGTCCCGGCCGCGGCTGTCGGTACCGAGCAGGTGACCCGCTGTCCCGGGGCCCGCTGCCGGATGGTCGACATCGGTGAAGATGGTGGACCACGGCGTCCAGAAGAAGCTGACCGCTGCCGCCAGCACGATGAGCCCGACGATCGCGCCGCCGACCAACAGCATCGGGGAGAGCCGTTGGCGCTGCGTGTCTTCCAGACCGGTCATTGCTGCCGCCCGGTGCTCATTCATTGCTCCGCAATCGTGGGTCGATCAGGGAGTACAGCACATCGATGACGAACGACACCGTAAGTGCGATGGCGACCAGGGTGATCACGATGGCCTGCACCTGCAGGGTGTCCTGGTTGCCCACCGATTCCACCAGCCAGGAGCCGATTCCCGGGATCACGAAGACCTGTTCCACCACCACCGCGCCCACCAGGATGGTGACCAGCTGCACGCCCAGCACCGTCAGCACGGGGATCGAGGCGTTGCGTATCCCGTGCCGCAGCAGGGCCTGCAACGGGGTCAACCCTTTCGACCGGGCCGTCCGCAGATAGTCCTGGCCCATCTCGTCCAGCACCGCCGAGCGGACATAGCGGGTCAGCACCGCACCCTGCACCAGGCCGAGCGAACACCATGGCAGCGCCATGTGCGCCAGGAAGCCGGTCGGGTCGGTGGCGGGGACCACGTACCCACCTGATGGCAGCCAGCCGAGTTTCACTGCGAACAGGGCAACGGCCAGGATCCCGACCAAAAAGGCCGGCACGGCGACACCGATCTGGGTGACGCCGGAGATCACCCAACCGGCAGCGCGTCGATGCCACAGCGCGCTGAGCAGACCCAGCGGCAGCGCGATCACCAACGAGATGAGCATCGCGCCGGCAACCAGCCACAGGGTGACCGACAGCCGATCGACCAGCTGTGGGCCGATCGCGGCCTTGCTGACGAAGGAGGTCCCGAAGCTGCCGTGCACAGCTCCGCTCGCCCAGGAGACGTACTGGCTGACCAGCGGCCTGTCCAAGCCCATCTGGGCGTGAAGTTGCGCAACTGCCTGGTCGGTGGCCGAGGTGCCCAGGGCGATCCGGGCCGGGTCGCCGAGGCCGGACAACAGCCAGAAGACTCCGATCGATGCCACCAGCACGCCGAGAACGAAGATCAGCAACCGCCGGGCGAGACGCCAGAGCACTGTGCCGGTCAGCTCACGCTGAGCCCGGCGAGGACGAACGCTTCGCCGACGGCATTCTTGGGGAGTCCCTTGACACCTGCATCGGCCACGATCAGATTCGGGAACGACCACAGCCAGGCGGCGGCCGCATCATCGGCGAGCAACCGGACGGCCTTGCCGTAGTCGGCGATGAACTGTGCCGGACTGCCGGCGTCGCCGTCTGACAGCAGTTTTTGCACCGCCGGGTTGTCATACCGGGTGTAGTACTTCGGGTCCGCCCACAGCGCCGTGAGGTCACGGGGCTCGACATGGTTGATGATCGTCATCTGGTAGTCGGCCTTGTTGAACACCTGATCGAGCCAGACGGGGAAAGTCACATTGGCGGCCTTGACGGTAATGCCCGCTTCGGCCAACTCTGAGATGATGATCGGCGCGGCGGCGGCGGCGTACGGCACCGGCGGCAACGTCAACCTGACGGTCAGATTGGTCTTCCCGGCGGCCGCCAGGAGTGCCTTTGCCTTGGCGACATCGTGCGGGTATCTGTTCGACTCGTCCGTGAACCAGGGATCGTTGGGTGACTCGTGCGACCCGATGACGGTTCCGTAACCGGCCCAGGCGTTCTGCAGAATCGCCTTCTTGTCGATGGCGAAGTTGACGGCCTGCCGGATCCGGACGTCGTTGAACGGGGCGCTGCCGTCATTGAGCGTCATCATCACTTCGCCGTCGGTGGCGCCGGAGATGATCTGGTATTTGCTGCCGGTCTTGAACTGACCGAGGGCCTGCGGCGTCTGCACCGTCGACACCACCTGGATACCGTTCGTCAGCAGCGCGTTGTTCATCGCTGTCGGGTCCTTGAAGTACTTGAAGGTCACCGTCTTGACCGATGGCGCGGTGCCCCAGTAGGCATCGTTGCGCTGTAGCACGATGGAGTCACCGCGGTTCCACGTCTGGAATGTGTAGGGCCCTGTCCCGATCGGCTTGTTCGCCAGGTCGGCCACACCGGTCCTGGAGAAGATGGCGCCGGCCCGGCCGGTCATGTTGAACAACCAGGAATTGCTGGGCGTCTTCAGCGTCACCCTGAGCAGATCGGGTGAGGCGACCTGGGTGGAGGCGACGACCGCCATCTGGGCCACGTAGGCGGGTGGCTTCCACTGGGTCGTCACCCGGTCCAGCGAGAATTTCGCGTCGTCCGCGGTGAATGCAGCGCCGTCGGAGAACTTCACTCCGGTCCGGAGCGTGAACGTATAGCTCTTGCCGTCCGGCGAAACCGTTCACCGCTCCGCCAGGCTGGGCACGATCTTCCCGCTCTGGTCCAGCTTGACCAGCGTTTCGTAGACATTGGTCAGCAGAACCTGCGGGATGGCAGCTCCATCCGCCTGCGTGAAGTCCAGACTCGTCGGCTCCAGGATGAAGCCGATCGCGAGCGAGGTACTGGATAAAAGCGAGGTACTGGATAACACCGGGGAGGTTGAAACTCCCCCGACGGCGCTGGAACCAGGAGCGGGCGGCGAACCGGCAGCGGGACTGGACGAACTGGGTGTGACCGACTGACCGGCCGTGCAGGACGCCACCATGAATGCCGCGCCGAGCAGGATTCCGGTGACGGCGCGGTAACGCCTGGCTGCAGGTGCGGCCCAGAACGTCATCGCGGTTCCCTTTCGTCGACGTCGTCATCAGCCCTGTCGGCGTTCACCCCCGGACTGGCGTCGGACGATCATTGCACCGGCGGGACCCGCCGCGGATCGAAAAACGACGTGGTCAATCCCACAGTGTCCGATGTAAGCCACCGGAGGGTCCGATGTAGGCCACCGGAGTGTCCCATCACAGTCACCCGGAGTGTTCGTTGGAGGCAGGCTGCGGCTGAGCCCACGGTCACCGTTGCCGGCCCTGCTGGTCCGGCGGAGGCTGGTACCAGGAAGGTGGCCCGGCAGGTGGCAGATAGGTCGCCCCGGTACCGGGCTCCGGTCCGGCCGGGATGGCCGGTGGTGGCGTCGGGGCCCGGTACGGCGGAGCTGCCAGCGCCCTGGCCGCGGCCGCTCTGGCCATGTCGGCGTCAGCCCGTTCCCCGGCAGAGCGGATGGCGTCCTGATCGGCCATGGAGAACTGGGCTTCCCGCTCGGCCTGCCGGACGGCTTCGGCGACCTCGGCGGCCGAAGTGCCTTCGAACCAGTCCGCCACGTCGTCGTCCATGTCGCCGGGACGAGCGGGCTTCGCGTTCGGATCCACGGGTTCATCGGCGGGCGGTTCGTACCGGAAGACGCCGTCGTCACCCTTGGTGCCGAGCATCCGGGCGAATCCCTCCAGTGACTTGGAGAAATCGCTGGGGATCATCCACACCTTGTTGGCATCCCCCTGAGCCATCTGCGGCAAGGTTTGCAGGTACTGGTACGCCAGCAGTTCGGGTGTCGGCTTGCCTGCCTTGACCGCAGCAAAGACCTTCTCGATAGCCTTCGCCTGGCCCTGGGCTTGCAGGTAGCGTGCGGCCCGCTCACCCTGTGCCCGCAGAATGCGCGACTGGCGCTCACCCTCGGCCGCCAGGATCGACGACTGTTTCGCACCCTCCGCGGTCAGCACAGCCGCCTGCTTGAGACCTTCCGCCGTTTTGATCGAGGCTTCCCGTTGTCCCTCTGCGGTGAGGATCATTGCGCGTTTGTCGCGGTCCGCCCGCATCTGCTTCTCCATCGAATCCTGGATCGACAGCGGCGGATCGATGGCCTTCAGCTCGACGCGGGCGACCCGGATGCCCCACTTGCCGGTGGCCTCGTCCAGCACTCCACGTAGTTGCCCGTTGATGGCGTCTCGGCTGGTCAGGGTCTGTTCCAGGTTCATCCCGCCGACCACGTTCCGCAGCGTCGTCGTGGTCAGCTGCTCGACCGCGACGATGTAGTTCGCGATCTCGTACACCGCCGCCCGTGGGTCGGTCACCTGGAAGTAGACGACGGTGTCGATGGAGACGGTGAGGTTGTCCTCGGTGATCACCGGCTGCGGTGGGAAGGAGACCACCTGCTCGCGCAGATCGATCCTGGCCCGGATCCGATCCAGGAACGGCGCCAGCCATACCAGACCGGCGTTGTTGGTCTTGTGGAATCGCCCGAGTCGTTCGACCACGGCAGCCTGAGCCTGCGGAATCACCTTGACAGAGCGGATCACGATGATGATCGCCAAAACCGCGATGATCAATGCACCGATCAGAACTGGATCCACGACGGCTCCTTGGTAAAGAGATTGGATGAATCAGGGTCCCCAGATGACGACGGCCGTTGCTCCGCGCACCTCCACGACAGTGACCGGGGTGCCCGGCGGGAGCGGACGGTGCCCATCGACGCCCTGCGCCGACCACACTTCGCCGCCGATCTTCACCTGTCCACCGGAAGCATCCACGGTGGATACGACAGTGGCCTTCGAGCCGATGACGGCGTCGATCCCGGTGCGGATCCGGGCCGTGCCGGTGAACCGGCGCAGCAGCGGCGGCCGCGCTCCGATCACCAGACCCACCGACGTCAGGGCGAAGACGATCAGCTGGAGCCACAGCAGGTCCTGGGCAAAGATGGCGACACCGGCGGACACCAGCGCGCCGGCACCGAGCATCAACAGCACGAATTCGCCGCCGAGCAGTTCAGCCAGCGACAGCAGAAGTGCTCCGCTGAACCACACCCAGGCCGGCATATTCCCATCCTGCCATGGTGGAATCGCTGGGAACCGTGTCGAAGGCGTGACTGGAGTGCACTGTGCTCCAGTTGTGACATCGGGTCAGGCGACACCGCGTAGCAAGGGCACCACTCACTCGACCGTGACGAAGTCGATCAGCCGCTCCACTGCGGTGATCAGCGGCGTGGCCAGATCCCGGTAGCTGCCCACCGCGCCGTTCACCCGCCCCCACATCACTCCAGGGTTCGAGATCCCCAGCGCCGCACACACGCCGGTCTTCCAGTCGACACCGCGCGGGACCGTCGGCCAAGCCCGGATTCCCACCGACTGCGGCCTGACGGCCTCCCAGATGTCGATGTACGGATGCCCGGTGACGAGCACATGCGGCGAGGTGATCGTCGCCGCGATACGGGATTCCTTGGATCCCGTGACCAGGTGATCGGCCAGGACCCCCAGCCGCCGGCGTGGGCCGGGTGCGAAGTCGGCCACCGCGCCGGGGAGATTGTCCAACCCGTCGATCGGCTCCACCACGATGCCCTCCACCCGCAGGTCATGCCCCCACACCCGCTCGACCAGGGCGGCATCATGGATACCCTCTACCCAGATGCGGGCGGCCCGGGCAGTGCGCGCCCGCAGCCCGCTGACTGATCGAGATCCGGACGCCGACAGCGCGGTCGGCTGCGGCGCCGAGGCCGGCCGGACCAGGGTGACCGGCTCGCCGTCGATGAGGAACCGGGCCGCTTCCAGCGGAAACATCCGCCGCCGTCCCTTGCGGTCCTCGAGCGTGACAGCCGTGGATGAGCACACCACCACGGCGCCGCAGAATCCCGACGGGGCATCCTCGGCGACCACATCCGGGGTGGCGGGCACCTCCGGCACGGTCCGACGTGGCGATCGCCTGGACAGCACATCATCGCCGTACGGATCGCCCTGCCTGGTGGCCGGGCCCGCCGACGTCTGATACCTGGTCCGCACCCGATCGTCGTATCCGTTGGCCACGTGGGGTGACGGTACCCGTGACCGCAGCAGCGTTGACCGATCGCCGCGCTGAAGTACGGTGGCTCCCATGTCCTCCGTCCGCGCCGCGACCACCCTCGCCCTGTGGGCTGCCGCCCGCATCGGCGGTCGGAGCAGCGATGACGTACTGGCGGCAGTCGATGCGGCCGGTCACCGGCTCGGGGTGCGGGCGGCAACGGTCGAGGTGGCCGAGTCCACCGGGCTGCCGGGCCCGGGGTCGCCGACCGCGGGCTCGATGTCGCTGCTGCCGCTGATGATCGCCGGCGGTATCCCTGACCTGCTCCTGCCCACCGCGGGCGATCTGCGTGGCCTGCTACCGGGTAGCGACATCACGGTGCCCGCTCTCGACGCCGGCGCGGTGGTGATCTTTCCGGACCTGGAGATCGGTGTCGTTCCGACCGACGGCCACTGGCGGGTGCACCGGGCCGGCGTCGGGTACCCGGCGTTGACCCTGAGTGAGGCGAACGGCGAGATCGACGGTGCCATGGCCGATGCGACGCGATCGCTGGTCGCGGTCGACGTCGCGAGGGGATCCGAGCAGGTGCGCGAGCAGGTGCGGCTGCGGATGCTGGCCGCAGCCGTCGACATTCCGCTCGGCACGCCGACGGCCGCCTCCGCACTGCTGGCCAAGGTGATCTCCCTGGAAGCCCTGCTGGCAGTGGCGGCCGGGCACGAAACCGCCGCGGTGACCAGCCGAGAACTGGCTGTGGTCGACGATGCATTGCGGCCACTGACGGCCGCCGTCCGGGCCGGCCGCCGGGCCGCGGTGGCCGCAGCGGCCCGCGTGCTGGCCACCGATACGGTGAGCCGCAGCCGGCGGTGATCCGGAGCGAATCCTGTCGCCCTGGCCGGCGACGGATCAGCTCACTTTGCGGCGGTGAGGCCGGTCGGTTCACCGTCGGCGAAACCCAGCGCGTGGAATCCGCCGTCGACCATCACCATGGAACCAGTGGTGGCCGGGAACCAGTCGGACAGCAGAGCGCACGCCGCCTTGGCCACCGGCGTCGGATCGGAGGTGTCCCAGCCCAGCGGCGCTCGGCCGGACCAGGCATCCTCCAGGCCGGAAAATCCGGGTATCGACTTCGCGGCCATGGTACGGACCGGCCCGGCCGACACCAGATTCACCCGGATGCCGCGAGGGCCGAGATCCCTGGCGAGGTAACGGGAGACCGATTCGAGCGCTGCTTTGGCCACGCCCATCCAGTTGTAGGCGGGCCAGGCCTGACGTGCATCGAAGTCGAGTCCGACGATCGATCCGCCGGACGACATCATCGGCAGGCACGCCACGGCAAGGGCTTTGAGCGAGAACGCCGAGGTGTGCACGGTGGTGGCGACGTCCTGCCACGCGGTGGCCAGGAAATCCCCGCCCAGGGCACCGGCCGGCGCGAAGCCGATCGAATGCAGCACTCCGTCGATCGTCGGGATGTGCTCACCGACGCGGGCGGCCAGCGAGTCGAGGTGACCCTGATCGGTGACATCGAGTTCGACCACCGGGGCCGGCGCCGGTAGACGCTTGGCGATCCGCTCGACCAGGGACAGCCGGCCGTAGCCGGTCAGCACGACGTTCGCCCCCTGGTCCAGCGCCATCCTGGCGGTGTGGAAGGCCATCGATGCCTCGGTGATGACGCCGGTGATCAGCAGGTTCTTGCCGGTCAGGATTCCAGTCATGTGGTGGGTCCTCGAATATTCCGGATGGGTTCGGGTCGGTGGGAGGGGCAGGTGCGGTGCCGGGGTTGCTCAGTGACCCATGCCGGCGCCGCCGTCGACCGGAATCACGGCGCCGGTCACGTAGGCAGCCTGGTCGGACGCGAGAAAGGTTACTACTCCGGCGATTTCATCGGGGGATGCGAAGCGGCGCAATGGCACCCCGCCGAGAATCTCGGCCCGGCGATCGTCGGAGATCACCCTGGTCATGTCGGTTTCGACGAAACCCGGTGCCACCACGTTGGCAGTGATGTTGCGGGAGCCCAGTTCGCGCGCGATGGACCGGGCCAGCCCGACCAGCCCGGCCTTGGACGCCGCGTAGTTGACCTGACCCGGCGCTCCTGACAAGCCGACGACCGACGAGATGAAGATCATCCGGCCCCAGCGCTTTCTCAGCATTCCCGAGGCCGCCCGCTTGGCCATCCGGTATGCCCCGGTCAGATTCGCGTCGACGACGGTGGTGAACGACTCTTCGCTCATCCGCAGCAGCAGCGTGTCATTGGTGATCCCGGCGTTGGAAACGAGTACTTCCACCGGGCCCTGCTCCGCTTCCACCTGGGTGAAGGCCGCATCGATTGCGGCCGGGTCGGTGACGTCGCAGACCACTCCGGCAAGACCGGCCGGAGGTTCGCCGCTGCGGTGGGTCACGGTGACCCGGTGCCCGGCTGCGGCAAGGCTCTGGGCGATAGCCAGGCCGATGCCCCGGTTGCCGCCGGTGACCAGCACGGATCGCGACACGAAATCCGCGGCCGCGGTCGCGGTTTCAGCCGATGTCACGCACATACCTCCATCGAACTAGCCAATTGGGCGTCAGGGCGGTGAGGGGCCCCACTCGGCCGGGCCAGCTGACCCTACCTGCCGGGGCGGTCAGGGAATGCGCCCGCCGATGATCAGGGCCCCGGCCGCACCCAGCATGACCAGGATGGTCCCGGCGATCATCCACGGCCTCGAGACGTCCTGCTGCTTGATCTCGTAACCGATCTGCTGACCCAACTGCGAGTAGACGGACTTCAGCTCACCGGCGCTGGCGGCAGTGTGGAAGTCTCCCCCGGAAATCCTGGCGATCTGCTGCATCGAGCTGGTATCCAGCGGCACCGCGAGCACCGACCCCTGATAGGTGATGGTGCCGTGATCGGTACCGAAGGCGATCATCGAGACCGGGATCTTGGCAGTGGCAGCCTGTTTCGCCGCGTCCTCCACGCTGCGGCCGACCGTCTGCTTGCCGTCGGTCATCATCACGATACGAGCCGGCGCCGGGCCGTCGGTGCCGCTGATGGTCTTGGCGAACACGTCGATCGTCTGCAGGCAGGAGATGATCGCGTCCCCGGTGGCGGTGCGTTCGTCCAACTTGAGTGCTGCGATCGCCGCGATCGCAGGTGCCCGGTCTGTGGTCGGCGCCACCAGGACCGTCGAGATGCCGGCGAAGGACACCAGGCCCAGATTGACGCCCGGGGTCAGGTCCTTCACGAACTGGGTGGCCGCCTCCTTCGCCGCGTCCAGTCGGTCGGGCGAGACATCCGTCGACTGCATCGACAACGAAACGTCGATAGCGAGCATCACGGTCGCTCTGTTCCTCGGCACCTTGGCCTCGGCGGTCGGACCGGCCAGCGCGACGGTGAGCAGCACGAGCCCGGCGAGGATGATCGCAGTCGGCACATGCCGCAGCCGCCCCGGTCGTCTGGGCGCGACCCTCTCGAGCAACTCCAGGTTGGTGAACCGTAGGGTGTGCCGGCGGACCCGGCGCTGGGCCACCACGTAGCCGACGATCAACGCCAGCACCACGATGCCGGCGGCGAACCAGATGGGGTGAGCGAAGCTCACCACGCCTCCCCGGCATGGGCGGCCAGCGAGGTGACGGCCGGCCGTTCCGTCGACGGGCCGCCGGACCAACCGCGCTTGCGGCTGAGGACGAAACGCAGCACGTCGGCGACCCAGTCCCGATCGGTGCTCAGCGTCAGCTGCGCGGCGCCGCATCGGCGCAGGGCGGTGGCCACCGCGGCCCGGTGGTCGGCGGCGGCCAGGGCGAAGTCGCGGCGCAGCCCAGGTGTGGTCGAGACCTCCTTGGTACGGCCAGATTCGGGATCGAGCAGGGTGACAAGACCGACGGCGGGCAGCTCGAGGTCGCGCGGGTCGACGACTTCCACGGCCAGCAGGTCGTGCCGGCCCGACAGCGCGCGCAGGGATCGTTCCCAGTTGATCTCACCGAGGAAATCGGAGGTGACCACAGCCAGCCCACGCCGGCGCGGCGGCCGCCGCAGTTGCTCGATCGCCGCCGATAGGTCCCCCCGCTCCCCGACCGAGGATCTGGGGGTCGAGGCGAGCGCCCGCAGTAGGTGCTGCAGGCTTGCCTTCCCGCCGCGTGCCGGATAGCGGGTGGTGCCGCTGCCGGAGGCGACGACCGCGCCCAACCGGTTCCCGCCCCCTCCGGTCAGGTGCCCGACCGCTGCTGCCGCGGCGACCACCAGGTCTCTCTTCTCGCAGTCCGCGGTGCCGAAGTCGAGGGAGGCCGACAGGTCGGCGACCAACCACGTCTCCAGCTCGCGATCGGCGACGGTTTGCCGGATATGGGCCTCGGTGGTTCTTGCGGTCACCGACCAGTCCATCTGCCGGACGTCGTCCCCGGGGTAGTAGGGCCTGGCGTCTCCCGGTTCGGTTCCTGGACCTGGCACCAGTCCGAGGTGGTTGCCCTGCAGCAGGCCGTCCAGCCGGCGCCGGACGGTCAGTTCCAAGGAGGTCAGTGCGGCGTCGAGCCGGACCGGGTCGGCGGTCGACGGAGGCGCGCCCGGCCGTCGGTCGGGTCCCGGCGCCATCAGGCGACACCGGTCTGCAGGTACGGACTGACCTGCGGCAGCGGGATCACCCGCAACAGCCTGGTCAAGATGGTGTCCACCGGGACACCATCGGCCAACGCGTCATAGGAGAGCACCAGCCGGTGGCGGAGCACATCGGGGGCGACGTCGACCACGTCCTGCGGGATCACGAAATCGCGGCCCCTGACCAGGGCAAGCGCCCTGGCCGCGGCGACGATGCCGAGCGAGGCACGGGGAGAGGCCCCGTAGGAGAGCCAGCCGGCGACCTCGGGCAGGCCGTGCTCGGCCGGCGTCCTGGTCGCGTACACCAGCCGAACCACGTAGTCGACCAGCGCGTGGTGCACGAAGACGTTCGAGGCAACCTGCTGCAGCCTGGACAGCTCCGTGATCGGCAGGACCTGCCGCGCGACCGGCGGAGTGACCCCCATTCGGTACACGATCTCGCGCTCCTCGTCGGGTTCCGGGTAGCCGACGATCAACTTGAACAGGAACCGGTCCCGCTGAGCCTCCGGGAGCGGATAGACCCCCTCGTTCTCGATCGGGTTCTGGGTGGCCATCACCAGGAACGGATCCGGCATCGGGTAGGTCGTCCCACCGATCGAGACGTGGCGTTCGGCCATCACTTCCAGGAGTGCCGACTGGACCTTGGCGGGCGCCCGGTTGATCTCGTCGGTCAGCACGAAGTTCGCCACCACCGGCCCGAGTTCGGTGTCGAATTCCTCCCGCCCGGCACGGTAGATCCGGGTGCCCAACAGGTCTGAGGGCACCAGATCAGGAGTGAACTGGATGCGCGAGAACGTTCCGCCGACCACTTTCGAGAAAGTCTCGACGGCCAGCGTCTTGGCCACCCCCGGCACACCCTCGATCAGCAGGTGCCCTTTGGCCAGCAAGCCGACCAGCATCCGTTCCACCAGCCGGTCCTGGCCGACGATCACCTTCTTGACCTCGAATACCGTGCGCTCCAGCAGCGCCGCATCGCGAGCCGGGCCGGACCGATCAGCGGCCCGTTCCGGGGCCTGGGCGACCGGCGGACCGGGTTGAAAAGCCGTCACCGGCTGCTCCTCACTGTTGGCCGAGCGACCCGACGTTCGCCTCTCATCACTCCATCATGGCCTGTGGTCCGGTGCTGCCCGGAATCGTCCGGGGGCTTTCGCCGGTTTCCGCCGGCAGCACGCCCCATTCCAGCAGGTCAGCAGCAGTGTCGACGTCGGCAGTGGTGGCCAGGTCCGCCGGAACTCGGGCCGTGGTCAACGATCCGAGCAGATCCGACACCCGAGCGTCATGCCAGGACCTGCGTGACCGGGCGGCCCCGATCAGCGCCGTCAGCCGCCACACACCGGCCAGGTATTGGCTCCGGCCGGCGGGGTCGACCAGCACAGCTCCGTCGGTGTGCTGCGAGCGGACCGCGGCAGCGAGCCGATCGACGGCTTGGTGACCGATCCGCGGCAGATCAGCAGCCAACACGGCCACCAGGTCTGATTCGCCGAACCCGGCCGACTCACCGATCAGCGCGATGAGCCCGGTCACCAGCGCCGCCGCCGGTCCCCCGCCTGGCGGCTCTTCCCTGGCCTGCAGCACGTCGTCCGGAAGGTCCCGGTGCGGGCCGACCACGACCGTGCGCGCCGGGGCCACTGCCGCCAGCGCCACCTCCAACAGGGTGAGCGTCCCGGTCAGCAGAGCGGGCTTGTCCACCAGTCCGAGGCGCCGGCCGGACCCCCCGGCCAGGACGATCGCGTAGCCGGGACGGTCAGGTGCCAGGACGGGTGGCACCGATGTAGCCATTGCCGAAATCGACCGGGCTGAGTTCGACGTAGGCACCGGAAAACGGCGCCTGGACCATCTGCCCGTTGCCGGCATACATCGTCACGTGATGGATCGTGCTCGGATCGGACGTGTTGTTGGCGTAGAAGAGCAGGTCGCCCGGCAACAGATCGGAAGTCGAGATGTGCTGGCCGAGGTTGAACTGGTACACGGAATAGTGAGGGAGCGCGACACCTTGCTGTGCCCAGCCGTAGAGGGTCAGCCCGGAGCAGTCGAATCCGACGATGTTGCAGTCGTTCTGAGCGCCATTGGGCCCACAGATTCCCAGAGTCGGCCCGCTGCCGGTGCCACCGCCCCACGAGTACGGCGTTCCGATCCACTGCTCGGCCGCCGCTACGGCCGCCCGGCCGGCAGCTGCCGACCACCCGCCCGAGCTGGGCGGCGGCGTCGGGTTGGAACCGACGTTGGTGTTGGTGCCGCTGCCGCCGTTGCTGTTGAGTATTTCGCAGGCGAGACCGTTCTTGTTGGTGTCAAGGCCGATCCGGTAGCCGGGGGAGCCCTTGGGGATCGGCGCCACCCCCGCCGCCACCGCGGCAGCGCAGTTCGGGTAATAGACCGATCCACCGGATGCGTTGTTGGAAGCCTGATCGGCCGCAGCCCTGGCCGCCGCGGCGGCGACAGCTGCGGCCGTCGCCCGCAGCTGCGCCTGCTCGTCGTTGAAGCGCTGCTGGGCGATGCGAGCGGCCTGTATCGCGGCCGCCTGCTCGGCGGCCGCCTGCTCCGCCGCAGCTCTGGCCGCAGCCTCGGCAGCCGCCTTCAGCCTGGCCCGTTCGGCCGCAGCCGCCCGCGCCTCCGCGGCGGCCCGAATCGCGGCCGCCTTCTCCGCGGCCGCCTTTGCGGCCGCCGCGGCTTTCGCCCTGGCGATAGCAGCCAGCCGAAGTCGCTCCTCCTCCGCCTTCTTGGCGGCCAACCACTGGTTGTAGAGGGCCCGTTGGTTGTGCAGGTCGGCAACCTTGCTCAGGGCCAGCTCGTAGTCGTTCTGCTGCTGACCGAGCTGGGCGTTCAAGGTCGCCAGCCTTGCCTTGCCCGCAACGAAGGCGTCGTCGGCAGTCTGCTTGGCGATCTCCGCAGTCTTCTCTGCCGTGGTAGCCGCCGCCTGGGCGGCGTTGGCCTTGTCCCTGGCCACTCGTGCGTCGGAGTCAAGATTCGCCTTGTCGCTCAGTGAGGTCTGCAGGCGGGCGATCACGTTCAACTGTGACTTGGAGATCTCGGTGAGGAGTTCCTGCCTGGCCAACAGGTCGCTCGCGCTGGACGCGTCCATCAAGGCGGTCATCGAGCCGAGAACTGAACCCTGCCGGAAGGAGGCGGCGGCGAACGCGGCGGCCTTGTCCTGGGCTTGGCTGATCGCCCCGCCGGCCGCCTGCGCGGTTCTGACAGCGGTCTGTGCCGCTGCCTCGGCCAGGGCGGCATCGGCCTTGGCGACCTGCAGGTCGACCCTGGACTTGAGGACGAGTTCCCCTTTGAGTTCGAGATCGTTGTTGAGATCGGTGATCTGGCCCTGAGTCGAGGAGACCAGACCGGACAACCGGCCGACCTCGGCGGCCGAAGCAGAAGCGCGGGCCTGGGAGTCCTGGATCTGTCGATCGGACGGGTTCGGAGGCGGTGGTGGGACGGCATCGGCCTGTGCCCCGATACCGACGAAGAGTGCGATCGTCAGCATCGCCGAGATACCGATGGAGACCACGGAACGCTTGGGGTCGGCAGACGCCACGACAACTCCTTCCCCGTGGCGACCCACGGATGGGTAAACGGATCCTTGCCAAACCGGCGGACCCTGTAGAACCTCATGTGTTTCTTCTGTCAATACGACACGCCCAGTAGCACCATGCCACTTTGTCCCCCCCAGACGCCAGTAGTCCCTGGAAACCCACATGTCCCAAATAGGATGAATCGGACGTAAGTCACCCTTACGGGAACCGCTGGGCCGCAGTACTACTCAAGGTCACTTCCCCACCCACTGTTCGTTGACCCATCCGAGGCCCGTTCTGGCGGCCGCTCCCGCGATGGCGTCCTTCGGTCACCCCCGACGTTTAGGCCCACCTTCCGGGCAGCGTGAATCCCTGGTCAATTATGGGGATCGGCCGGATCGCCCTCCAAGATCGGTCACACTGGGGCGGTGCTCCAAGGACATTCGACCGCCGGCCGACCCGGTGCCCGGAACGTTCCTCGGCGCCGTCTTGCCCTCCGGACAGGCGCCATTGTCGGTGCCGTCGGCCTCATCACCGTGCTCGCCGGGACCTTCCTGCCCTGGGTGGTGTCCGGTGGAGTCCTGCGGAACAGCTATGCGATCGTCGGTATCGTCGGTCGGCTCGGTCTGCTGGGGTCCGGTTTCGGCGCGACCGCCCTTTCCCGGTGGCCGCTCCTCGGGCCCGTGGCGATGGTGGGGATGATCGCCGGAATCGTGCAGCTGTGGCGCACCGCTGCGGTGATCACATTGCTGTTCGGCCTGCTGACCGGACTCATCGGCGGCGCGGCCCTGGCGGTGGCGGGCGGACACGGCGCCGCCGGTGTCGGTCTCGCATCCACCGGACCGGTGGTGACGCTGACCGGGGCGATCGCATCTGTCGGCGGGGCAGTTCTGGTTCTGCTCGGTAGCCGACGGCGACCGGCTGGATTGTCCGGATCAATCGAGGTTGTCCAGCCGGTGCAGATCAGACACCGAGTGGAGTCAGTGCAGAGCGCCATCAGTGCAAGGGAGGACCAACGATGAGTGATCAACAAGGGCCGCAGAATCCGTCCGGCCGCAACCCTGGTGACCCTGGGCCGGGGACCCAGCCGGGGTGGCAGCCACAGGCCGGTCCTTCGGGGCCGCCGCCGGGCTACCAGCCGCCCGCTCAGCCGCCGCAGGGCTATCTGCCGCCCGGTTACCAGCAACCCGGTTACCAGCAACCCGGTCAGCCGCCGCAGGGCTATCTGCCGCCCGGTTACCAGCAACCCGGTCAGCCGCCGCAGGGCCACCCGCAGTCCGGTGATTCGCAGCAGCCGGTCTACGGCCAGCCGCCGTACGGACAGCCGCCGTACGGACAGCCACCGTACGGACAGCCACCGTACGGACAGCCGGCGTCGTGGCCGCCGCCGGCCGACTACGGCCAGCAGTACCCGGCGGCACAGCCGCCGACCGGAGTGCCGTCCGGCGGATCCGCAAAAAGACGCCGGACCCCGATGGTCATCACCGCGGTCGCCGTGGTGGTCGCGTTGCTCGCCGGCACCGGCATCTGGTATTTCGGCTTCCGGGAGACCAAGAGTGCCAGCGGTCAGTCCAGTCCGCAGGAGGCAGCCAGTTCCATGCTGCTCTCGCTCAGTCAGAAGGATCCGATCGGGGTCGCTGATCAACTGGACCCGGCGGAAGCCTCGCTGTTCGCCGACCTCAACGGCGAGTTCCTCACCGAGCTCAAGCGGCTCGAGATCCTCTCGCCCAGCGCCAGCACGACGTCGCTGAGCGGATCGAAGATCACGGTCACCGGGCTCACCTTCGGGAGCGACCCCGACCAGATCAACAACCACGTCACGGTGGTCAAGCTGACCGGCGGCACGGTCACCGTCAGCACGGACCTCTCACAGCTGCCGCTGACCGACAAGATCAAGGCCGCCGCCGGCAGTTCGCTGGATCAGTTGAAGACCCAGACCCGGACCTACAACATCGCCGACGAAGCCAGGAAGGCGGGCCATCCGATCCGGATCGCCACCGTGAACCGGGACGGCAAGTGGTACCCGAGCATGTTCTACACTGCCGCGGACTATTGGGCTCAGGCGGCCAAGGTCGGCAACCCGACCGCCGCCGACTACATCGCCGGGGCCGGCGGTACCAGTCCGCAGGACACGATGGACCGACTGTTGACCGCAGCCACCAAAGCTGACTACAACACTCTCATCGCGCTCCTGCCGCCCCAGGAGATGGGCGTCATGCACGACTACGGCAAACTGATCATCGGCAAGATCCCCGCTGCCGACACCTCGCGCCTGACCTCAACCGTCACGCCCGTGGCCACCTGGAACGTGTCTGACGTCGCAGGCGGCAAGCTCGTCTCCCTCAAGACCCTGACCGTGACGACCAGCGGGCAGACCATCTCGGTGGTGCGGGACGCTGCTGCCGGATCGTTGACCGTCACGGTGACCGGGCAGCCGGCGGTCGTGCTCAACAAGGACACCATCGGCAGCTACATCGACAAGTCGCTGGGCAATTCGTCGTCAGGCATGGACCCGCAGTTGGTCAAGATCATCGGCCAGGAATTCCAGCAGTTGATCGGGATCGGGATGGTGATGACCCAGGACCCCACTGACAGCAAGTGGTACGCGAGTCCCATGCGTTCCTACGCTGAGATCTTCGTCAGTCTGCTGAAAGGTCTGCAGCCGGGCGACGTCGACTACCTCATCGCGCTCGCCAAGAAGTAGCCCGCAAAGAAGGAGCACCCCGAGTCGGCCAGCAGAGGCCCGGACAGGCAGCGCACGCTACCCGTCCGGGTCCCCTTCTCTGTTGGGCCACCCCTGTTGCCGCCCTAGTAGGACAAGCGTACTGTTTGACGGACGCGGGGACGACTTCCACGGCCATTTTCGAAGGAGAAAAAGCGTGTCTTCCAGCATGGACAGCTTCGGCGCCAAGCAGACCCTCACCGTTACGTCAGAATCCGGTGAACAAGGTTACGAGATCTACCAGATCAAGGGAGTCGAGGGCCTGGAGAATGCCACCAAGCTGCCCTTCTCCCTGAAAATCCTGTTGGAGAACCTGGTCCGGACCGAAGACGGCGCCAACATCACCAGGGACCACATCCTCGCGCTGGCCAACTGGGATCCCTCGGCCGAGCCCGACACCGAGATCCAGTTCACCCCCGCCCGGGTGATCATGCAGGACTTCACCGGCGTGCCGTGCATCGTCGACCTGGCCACCATGCGCGAGGCGATGGCCGACTTGGGCGGCGATCCCGACAAGATCAATCCGCTGGCACCGGCCGAGATGGTCATTGACCATTCCGTCATCGCCGACGTCTTCGGCCGCGCCGATGCCTTCGAGCGCAACGTCGAGCTGGAGTACGAACGCAACCGCGAGCGCTATCAGTTCCTGCGGTGGGGCCAGACGGCGTTCGACGAGTTCAAGGTCGTCCCGCCCGGGACCGGCATCGTGCACCAGGTGAACATCGAGCACCTGGCTCGCGTGGTGATGGTCCGCAATGGCGTCGCCTACCCGGACACCCTGGTGGGCACCGACTCGCACACCACCATGGTGAACGGTCTTGGCGTGCTGGGCTGGGGCGTCGGTGGCATCGAGGCCGAGGCGGCCATGCTCGGCCAGCCGGTCTCGATGCTGATCCCGCGGGTCGTCGGTTTCAAGCTGACCGGCAGCCTGCCGGACGGCACCACCGCGACCGACCTGGTGCTCACGATCACCGAGATGTTGCGCAAGCACGGCGTTGTCGGCAAGTTCGTGGAGTTCTACGGTGAGGGTGTCGCGGCAGTGCCGCTGGCCAATCGCGCCACCATCGGCAACATGAGCCCGGAGTTCGGCTCCACCGCGGCGATGTTCCCGATCGACGACGAGACAATCAAGTACATGCGGCTCACCGGGCGGCCGGCGGATCAGCTCGCGCTGGTGGAGGCCTACGCCAAGGCACAGGGGCTGTGGCACGACGCCTCGGCCGAGCCGGTCTTCTCCGAGTACCTCCAGCTCGACCTTGGCTCGGTCGTCCCGTCGATCGCCGGCCCGAAGCGCCCGCAGGACCGGGTGATCCTGTCCGAATCCGTCCCGATGTTCCGCGAGGCCCTGAAGGCCTACGCCAACGGCGCCCCCCACGACTCGGTCGACGAGCAGGGACTGGAGACATTTCCGGCCTCCGACGCACCATCGCACGACCCGAATCAGACCTCGGACGCCTACCCGCCACTGGTCGCCCCCGCCGCTGGGCTGCGCCCTCGCGCGTCCAAGCCGACGACGGTGACCATGGACGGGCAGACCTTCACCCTCGATCACGGACACGTTGCGGTCGCGGCCATCACCTCCTGCACCAACACCTCGAACCCGCAGGTGATGATCGGGGCCGCACTGCTGGCGAAGAAGGCGGTGGAGAAGGGCCTGGAGCGCAAGCCGTGGGTCAAGACCACGCTCTCCCCCGGCTCCAAGGTTGTCATGGACTACTACGAGCGTGCCGGCCTGCTGCCGTACATGGAGAAGCTCGGGTTCAACCTGACCGGGTTCGGCTGCATGACCTGCATCGGCAACTCCGGTCCGTTGCAGGACGAGATCTCTGCCGCCATCAACGAAGCGGACCTCGCCGTCGTCTCGGTGCTGTCCGGGAACCGCAACTTCGAGGGCCGGATCAATCCGGACATCAAGATGAACTACCTGGCCTCTCCGCCGCTGGTGGTCGCCTACGCGATCGCCGGGTCGATGGACATCGACATCACCCGGGATCCGCTGGGTACCGATCAGCACGGACAGAACGTCTACCTGTCCGACATCTGGCCGTCTCCGCAGGAGGTCGAGGAGACCATCGCCCAGGCGATCAACCAGGAGATGTTCACCCGCGACTACGCCGACGTCTTCGCCGGCGACGAACGGTGGAAGTCGCTGCCGACCCCGACCGGCAAGACCTTCGAGTGGGACCCTGACTCCACCTATGTCCGCAAGCCCACCTACTTCGAGGGCATGTCCCCCGACCCGTCGCCCGTCGTCGACATCACCGGCGCCAGGGTGTTGGCCAAGCTGGGCGATTCGGTCACCACCGACCACATCTCGCCGGCCGGCAATATCAAGGCCGGCACCCCGGCAGCGCAGTACCTCACCGAGCACGGCGTCACCCGCAAGGACTTCAACTCCTACGGCTCCCGCCGTGGCAACCACGAGGTGATGATCCGGGGCACCTTCGCCAACATCCGGCTGCGCAACCAGCTGCTGGACGGTGTGGAGGGTGGCTACACCCGGAACTTCCTGGCCGACGGCGAACAGTCGTTCATCTACGACGCGTCGGCCGCCTACCAGGCCGCGGGGATCCCGCTGGTGATCCTGGCCGGCGCCGAGTACGGCTCCGGCTCCTCCAGGGACTGGGCTGCCAAAGGCACTGCACTGCTTGGCGTCAAGGCCGTCATCGCGGTGTCCTACGAGCGGATCCACCGCTCGAACCTGATCGGCATGGGCGTCATCCCGCTACAGTTCCCGCCGGGTCAGACGGCCGACTCGCTGGGCATGACCGGGACCGAGACCTTCTCCATCTCGGGTATCACCGCCCTGAACGAGGGCACCACCCCGAAGACGGTGACGGTGACCGCGAACGCCAACAACGGCCTGGTGACCACTTTCGAGGCGACGGTGCGTATCGACACTCCCGGCGAGGCCGACTACTACCGCAACGGCGGGATCATGCAGTACGTGCTGCGGAATCTGCTCGCCGCGTCGAAGTAGCGGCGTGCAATGCCCCGGGTCAGCCCGGACCACCTTCAGGCGCGGCGCCGCCAGATCCTCGACGGTGCCCGCGCCGCGTTCGCGCGACACGGGTACGAGGGCGCGACAGTGCGGGTCCTGGAAGAGGAGATCGGCCTGAGCCGCGGCGCCATCTTCCATCACTTCGCCGACAAGGATGCGGTCTTCGTGGCCCTCGCCGGTCAGGACGCCGCCGCGATGGCAGCGACGGTCGCGCGGGACGGACTGGTCCGGGTGATGCGGGACATGATCGACAGCCCCGATGTGGGTTGGCTGGGTACGCAATTGGAGGTGTCACGGCGGTCCCGCACGGATCCAAGATTCCGCGACGCCTGGGCGGCGCAGTCCGTTCAGGTCAAGGTCGCCACCAGGGCCAGGCTGCACCGCCAGCGCGAGGCCGGCGTGCTCCGCGTCGACGTCGATGTGGAGGTGCTGGCGTCCTACCTGGAACTGGTGCTCGAAGGACTGGTCACGCACCTGGCCGGGGGATTCCCCGGTCAGGCCATGTCCGCGGTGCTGGATCTCGTCGAGATGTCCGTCCGGCGGAACCAGTGATCGCTCAGCTTTCCCGGGGCAGTGGCGCCGGCTTCGGCAGGTCGGCCGGACCTCCCGCGGGATGACCAGGGCCGAGGCCGCGTGGCCGGTCTTGCTGCCGTCGGTCATCGCTTGGCTGATCTTCGCACCCCAGGTCTTGACCTTCTGCCGCTCTCGGGCGCAGGCGGTTGATCTCCCGTCCCGCCCGGTCCGCGGGCACCCCGGCCAGGAAGGCGGCGTAGTCGGCATCGAGCGCAGCCGTCGATGGCGGTAAGCGCGTGCCCGGCGCACAGTCGGGGCCCGCAGTGAACCGGGATGAGATGCTCTTCCGATGGCCGATGAAGAAGATGTTCGACGCCTTGCGCTTTCGCTCTCATCGGTCACTGAGCGTCCGTCCTACGGCATGCCCGGCTTCCGGGTGCAAGACAAGTTGTTCGCCCGCGTCCACGAGCGGCCCGGGGTGTTGGTGCTCTGGCGCACGTCGGTGACCGACCGGGACGAGCTGATCAACGCCGACCCGGATCGGTTTTTCAGCACGCCCCACTATCAGGGCCACCCGGCCGTCCTGTTGCGACTGGCCGCGGTGGACGTGACGGAGCTGAGGGAACTGCTGACCGACGCCTGGGAGGCTCGGGCGCCGACTCGCCGGCGCCGGGAACGCGCAGAATGTTTGGGGTGAAGCCGATGAAAGGCGAACGGGCGGCCCTGGTTAGGTATCTGGAACCCGATGAGACCGTCTGGCTGCGCCAGCCGGTGACCGAGGTGGGCGAGGCCGACGGCAGGGGCCTGTTGCACAGTGACGTGGTCGTGCTGGTGACCGACCGGAAGGTCGTGGCAGCCCGTACGTCGGGCGGCTTCAGGGCGAAGTGGGAGGTCTTCACGCTTCCGTTCGGGCACCTGGAGCCGGGCGTGGATGTACGCGGCGAGCATGGCACCGAGGTCTTCGTCCCCACCTCGGGTCGCCGCTCCTATCGGATTACGGCGAACGACAGTGTCTCCGCCGCTACCCTCGCCCAGGAGCTGGCTGACGCACTACGCGCCTACCGACGCGACCGGATGGGCTTGCTGGATTCGTAACCGCCCGCACCGTCATTTGCCTCGGCGTTCTTGAGTCCGACCGCAGACCCGTCAGCGGAGGTCATCGGCCGGGTGAGCTGGCGGCTCTTGGCCGGCCAACGATCCCGACATCTGCTTCACGACACCGGATTTCGGCCGACACCGGGTGATCCTCGTTCGCCGGGACCGGATCGCTGTCGCGAAGTGATCGTCGAGGCGTGCCCGGCCGGAGAGCCCAAGAAACTGGGCAGGGCATATCTGGCCGCCAGGTCTTGACCTGGGCCGTCGGCGAGTCCCACCATTGGCTATGGACTTCTGGACGATCGAGGTGGTCGACGGCGCGTCGGCGTCTGCGCTCCGTTGGAAGGACTGGCACGGCGAGAGCTTGCTGGAGGCGGCGATCACCCACGGCGCCAAGGATTGGACCTGGGTCACCAGAGGCTGGGGAGTGTTGCTGGAAGTCGCGTTTCCGGACGAGAGCGATTGGCTGCGGTTTCGCGCCACCCCGGCAGTGCAGGCGGCTCTGGACTCCGTTCCGGATCCGCTCAGCGGAATCTTCATCTACAGCGGCCGCGGCGGCAGCAGCGGCGCCCTCATCCCCCGCCGTCCTCGACCGAAGCCGATGGCCGACGGAGCGCCGCTGCCCGAACCCGAGCGGCCGTTCGTCCAACACCCACCGGGTATGTCCCAGGGTGGCTACCGGCGGCTCGACGAGGACGACGATCTGGACCGGCAGCCGCTCCGGGCTTGCTGACAACGGCCTGCTGCGATCGGCTCGTATTTGGACATCGGGGCGAGGGCGGTCACCGGTGGGGATGTCGACCGGTGGTCCGCGGGCGCCGGCAGGGCAACACTCACTCTCCTGCGGTGGGCGGCTGCACGACGGTGGCAGCCGCAACGAGTCGGTCAGGGGTACGGGTCACCCGCGCCCAGGCTCGTGCTGCGCTCTGTCCATGGCCGCGGCGAGTTCGCGCAGCCGGTTGAGCTGTTCCGACCGCTCGGCCGCCAGTTGCTCTTCTGGTTTGGCCGCTGCCGCTGACTGCATCAGCCGGGTGACAGCTCGCACTGCTTCGGTGGCCGGACGCAGCAGGGATGTCGTCAAATCGGTCAGTGCCTGGTCGAGTTCGGCCCTGGGTGCGCACGCCACCGCCAGACCGATCCGCAGTGCCTCCGGCGCGCTCACCCGACGCCCGGTCGCGCAGATCTCCAGCGCCCGCTGGTAACCGACGGCTCGGACGAGCGGCCCGGTGCCACCGAGGTCGGGAACCAGACCAAGGGTGACCTCGGCCATGCAGAACTGCGCATCGTCGGCGGCCAGGATCAGATCACAGGCCAACGCCAACTGAAATCCCGCCCCGACGGCATGGCCCTGCACTGCCGCGACGGAGATGAACGACGGATCGGCGAGCCAGCTGAAGCCCCGCTGGAACTCGGCAATCATGTTGTGTGCCACGGCATCCGGCGCGGAGGCGACCTGGACCAGCACCGAGGATCCGCCTGGAGCGAACATGCTGCGGTCGAGTCCGGCCGAGAACGACTCGCCCGCGCCGCGGACGATGACAACCCTCGTTCCGCTGGGTAAGCGAGACCCAATGTGCGCCAGGGCTTCCCACGTTGCCGGGAGTTGGGCATTGCGGAGCTCAGGGTGGTTGAGGGTGATGGTGAGGACTGGTTCGTCCCACCGTGCCGCGAGCCGACCGCGAGTGAGCAGTGCGTCGTCGAATGGCGGATGCGAGGCCGGGTCCGTGCGGGTTCCGCTGGAAGTCATCACTGGACCATTCGTACCAGATCGGCCAGCTGGGTCCGGCCTGGGCACGTTCGGCCGCGGCGGCCCACCACCCTTGCTACTTCTTCACCGTTCCTACTTCGTACCTACTTCTTACTGATTCTGGTCGCGCCGCCGCGCCCGCGGAGCGGCACCTCCGCGTCGACCAACAACCGATGGACGAAACCGTAGGACCGACCTGTTCCGTCGGCCAGTGCGCGGATGCTTTGACCCTTTTCGTACTTCTTCCGCAGGTCAGCGGTCAGCTTCTCACGGGCGGAGCCGGTGATCCGGGCCCCTTTGCGAACGGCACTGGCCTTGCTGGATTCGCTGCGGGTCGGAATGGATGGCGACTCTGCGACCACGTCCGCACCTTCTCTTCGCTCGGGTCGGCCCGCTGGGATCGGCGATGAGAGCCACCACCCGCGGCGTCGGCATGGATGTTGCACCCAATGATCGAGCAGAACCTGCGGACCCGCCACTGCTGACCTTTTCGGACCGGGTGCATGCCCTGCCCAGCCCGCGGGATCACCGGGTCAGCGCAAACCGCAGGTCAGGCGAGTTCGACGAGATCGAGGTAGTCGGCCGACCAGTGATCCTCGCTGCCGTCGGGCAGCAGGATGACCCGCTCGGGATGCAGAGCGGCCACCGCTCCCGGATCGTGGGTGACCAGCACCACCGCGCCGGCATATCGGCGCAGTGCGTCCAACACCTGTTCCCGGCTGGCCGGGTCGAGGTTGTTCGTCGGCTCGTCGAGCAGCAGGACGTTGGCCGCGGAAGAGACCAGACCGGCGAGAGCCAGACGGGTCTTCTCGCCCCCTGAGAGGGTCCCGGCCCGCTGCTCGAGCTGTTCACCGGTGAACAGGAAGCTGCCCAGCAGGTTGCGCAGTTCCTGAGCGCCGGCATCCGGGGCGGCACTTCGGATGTTCTCCCAGACCGTGCGGTCTGGATCGAGCGTCTCGTGTTCCTGGGCGTAGTAGCCGAGCTTGAGCCCATAGCCCGGTTCGACCGCGCCGGTGTCCGGCTTCTCCCGCCCGCCCAGGAGCTTGAGCAGGGTGGTCTTGCCGGCACCGTTGAAGCCCAACACGACCACTCGGCTGCCACGGTCGATCGCCAGATCGACACCCGTGAAGATCTCCAACGACCCGTAGGACTTCGACAGGTTCGTGGCAGTGAGCGGCGTCTTGCCGCAGGGGGCGGGTTCGGGAAAGCGAATCTTGGCGACCCGGTCGGAGACGCGGACCTCGTCCAGATTGGAGATCAGCGCTTCGGCGCGGCGAACCATCTGGTGAGCTGCGGCGGCCTTGGTCGCCTTGGCACCCAGCTTCGCGGCCTGGGTCATCAGCACGGATGCCTTCTTCTCGGCGTTCGCGCGTTCGCGCCGGCGACGCTGCTCGTCGGTCGAGCGGGCCTCCAGGTAGCGACCCCAGGTCATGTTGTAGATGTCCAGCTCGCCGCGAACCGCGTCCAGGAACCACACCTTGTTCACCACGGCGGCCAGCAGTTCCACATCGTGGGAGATGATCACCAGCCCGCCACTGAAGCCCTTGAGGAAGTCGCGCAGCCAGGTGATGGAGTCGGCGTCGAGATGGTTGGTGGGTTCGTCCAGCAACAGCATGGTGCCGTCGCCGGCGTCCGCTGCTGCGAAGAGGATGCGGGCGAGCTCGACCCGTCGGCGCTGACCGCCCGAAAGGGTGCGCATCGGCTGCTCGAGAATCCGGTCCGGCAGACCCAGGTTCGAGGTGATCCTGGCCGCCTCCGATTCGGCTGCGTAGCCGCCCAGGGTGGAGAATCGTTCCTCGATGCGACCGTAGCGCTCGACGGCGGCATCCCGGGCGGCGCCGGTCAGTTCGGCCATCTGGATGTGGACCTTCTCCAGCTCTGCCACCATGACGTCCAGCCCGCGGGCAGAGAGCACCCGGTCCCTGGCCGTCATGTCGAGGTCACCCTCGCGCGGATCCTGCGGCAGGTAGCCAACGGGCCCGCTGATCGCGACGGTGCCGCCATACGGAATGCTCTCGCCGGCCAGCACCCGCAGGCTGGTGGTCTTGCCGGCACCGTTGCGGCCGACCAGGCCCACCCGGTCGCCGTGCTGGAGGCGGACGGTGGTGTCGGCGAGCAGGATCCTGGTCCCGGCCCGCAGTTCGAGGCCGGTTGCGGTGATCACGTGTTCCGATTCTACCGGGGCCGGGCCGGTTCACCCGCCAACACCGAGAGTGATCGGGTGAGGCTGCCCACGTGGGCCCCCTTCCCGGCCCCGTTCTGGGCGCGTACCGAGCTGCCCGGCGCAGACAGTTCGGCCCAAAACGGAGCTCAGCAGGGCACTTCTGGCCAGTTCCACAGTGCGCGGCAGTTTGATATGCGCCGGGGAGGGCGCCGGGCGGGGCTACTTGCCGAAGCCTGCCTTGCGGAGCGCGTCGGCCAGCGATCCGGCGGCCTGCACCGGCTCCGCTCGACGGCCGGGCACATTGCCCCGGTTGGGCTGCGGGGTGCGGTTACCCTGCGCCCGGGCCGGATCCTGCGGCCTGCCCGGCCCGCGGCCCTGCTCGGCGCGGCCGGCAGCGCGCGATCCCTGTTGCCCCGGCTCGTCGTCGAGGCGCAAGGTCAGCGAGATCCGCTTGCGGCCGGGGTCGACGTCCATCACCTTCACTTTCACGACCTGACCCGACTTCACCACTTCGCGCGGGTCTCTGATGAACTTGTCCGACATCGCCGACACGTGCACCAGACCGTCCTGGTGCACGCCGACGTCGACGAACGCACCGAAGGCCGCAACGTTGGTCACCACGCCCTCCAGCACCATGCCGATCCGCAGATCGGACATCTTCTCCACCCCCTCGACGAAGGTCGCGGTGGTGAACGCGGGCCGTGGATCGCGACCAGGTTTCTCCAGTTCGGAGAGGATGTCGGTGACGGTCGGCACCCCGAACCTGTCATCGACGAACTGCTGCGGCGACAGGCCACGCAGCAGCGCCGTATTGCCGATCAAGTCGTCCAACCCGGTGCCGGTCGATTTCATGATCCGGCGGACGACCGGATAGGCCTCAGGGTGGACGCTGGACCGGTCGAGGGGGTCGGCGCCGGCGGCGATCCGCAGGAACCCGGCGCACTGCTCGTAGGCCTTCGGCCCCAGACGTGGCACGTTCTTCAACGCTCCGCGGGTGACGAAGGGACCGTTCGAGTCACGATGACCGACGATGTTCTCCGCGAGCGTGGTCGTGATGCCGGACACCCTGGCCAGCAGGGGAACCGAGGCGGTGTTGACGTCCACCCCGACCGCGTTCACACAGTCCTCCACCACGGCGTCCAGCGACTTCGCCAACATCGACTCCGCGAGATCGTGCTGGTACTGCCCGACGCCGATCGACTTCGGGTCGATCTTCACCAACTCGGCCAGTGGGTCCTGCAGGCGGCGGGCGATCGACACCGCCCCGCGGATCGACACGTCCAGGTCCGGCAGTTCCGCGGAGGCGTACGCCGAAGCGGAATACACCGATGCGCCCGCCTCGGACACCACAATCTTGCGCAGCCCCGGCGCCCGGCCGATCAGCTCGGCGGCCAGCTTGTCGGTTTCCCTTGACGCCGTGCCGTTCCCGATCGAAACCAGCTCGACATGGTGCGTCGCCACCAACTTGCACAAGGTGACAAGTGCTGCGTCCCAACGATTGTGCGGCTGATGGGGGTAGATGGTGTCGATGGCGACCACCTTTCCGGTGCCGTCCACCACCGCCACCTTGACCCCGGTACGGAATCCAGGATCCAGGCCGAGGGTCGGCCGACTGCCGGCCGGTGCGGCCAGCAGCAGGTCGCGGAGATTGGAGGCGAAGACGCCGGCCGCTGCGTGTTCGGCGGCCTGCCGAAGGCGCATCCTCACGTCGATGCCCAGGGAGACCGCGAGCCGGGTCCGCCACGCCCACCGGACTGTCTCGCGCAGCCACTTGTCGCCGGGTCGACCGTGGTCGGCGATCCCGAATCGGGCGGCGATCCGCCGTTCGGAGTCGGTGGGTGCGGTGTCCGCCGGGTCCGGATCCTGTGCATCAGCACTCACCGAGACAGTCAGCACCTCTTCCTTTTCGCCCCGGAACATCGCCAGCACCCGGTGGGACGGCAGCGTCGTCAACTTCTCGGCGAACTCGAAATAGTCGGAGAACTTCGCGCCGTCCTCCTCTTTGCCCTTGCGGACCGCCGAGACCAGCCGGCCGCGTGTCCACAGAAGTTCCCGCAGACCGCCCACCAGGTCGGCGTCCTCGCCGAACCGTTCCACCAAGATCGATCGCGCACCCAGCAGCGCCTCGGCGACGTCGGCGACGCCCTTCGATGGGTCGACGTACGACGACGCCGCCCGTTCCGGCACCTGGCCGGGGTCTTTGAGCAGTAGGACGGCCAGCGGCTCGAGCCCTGCCTCGCGGGCGATCTGCGCCTTGGTCCGCCGTTTGGTCTTGAACGGCAGGTAGATGTCCTCCAGTCGCGCCTTGGAATCAGCCTCGGCCAGGCTCTTCTCCAGCGCAACGGTCAGCTTGCCCTGCATCCGGATCGACTCGATGATCGCCGCTCGCCGCTCGTCCAGTTCCCGCAGATAGCTCAGCCGCTCCTCGAGATTACGCAGTTGGGCATCGTCGAGTGTGCCGGTCGCCTCCTTCCGGTAACGCGCGATGAACGGCACGCTCGCTCCCCCGTCCAACATGTCGATCGCCGCGGTGACCTGCCACTCCTGCACGTTCAGTTCCGTCGCGATGCGACTGCTGACCGGGGGGATGTGGGTGGTCGGCACTTCCGGGCCGGCCGGGGGGCTGGTGACGGTAGGGATCGACACGGTCCTGCTCTCTGGTTGCTGGCGGGAAAACTTGTTCAAAAAAGGTCGGCTCGATTTCAGCATTCTGCCCCGGTCCGTCACCGACTGATGCCGGTATCCACCTGCACGACTGCCGCCCGCGTTCGGGCGGATACTGGGTGAGTGATCCTGTCCAGAGGTTGGTCCCTGTTTCTTGTTGCCGTCGGCGTCTTCAACTGGGCGATCTGGCCCCGCTTCGCCATCGCGATCTGGGACGATCCCCGCGCCTGGTCCGGAGTGGTCGGTCACTCGTCGCCGACCTCGTTCCTGCTGGTCCACGCCGTGTTGGTGATCACCGCGGTCGTCGTCGGCAGCATCGTTGGCGTCTTGGGGGTGCGCGGTCTGCTGGCCTCGCGCAAGCCTGCCGCGCGGCCGATCGCCACTGTCTGACGCCCATGGCGACCCGCCCGGAACCGACACTGCGACTGATCAGGACAGCGCTGCCTGTTCGTCTCTGGTCCGGACCACGACGCGCAGCACCAGACTGCGCTGCGCCACCGCGTCCAGGACCGCGCGCCGCGGTTCCGGAATATCGCCGAACGTCCGAGACGGCAGGGCGGCCAACACTTTCAGCGCCGGCTCGGCCATCACCTTCCTCAGCGCGGTCGCATCGCCGGCCAACACCAGACCGCCCAGCCGTGCGGCGTACGGCAGCAGCACCCGCTCCGCGGTAGCCGCGGAGTCGGCCAGCGAGGCAGTCAGCTGGTTCCCCCGACGGCGCGCGTACCGCTGCTGCGACCAGCCACCGGCTGCGGTTCGGCCCTGCAAATAGGCCCGGTCGGTGGACGACGACAGCACCATGCCGTCTTTCGCGATGCCGATGGAATGGGCCCCGCCCCGGACCAGCACCAGGCCCAGGAGACCGACGCCCCCCAGGTGATCCACCAGCGCCTCGATCGGCTCCCGACCGCCGATCGACATCGGCCCGAACGGCACCTCGACAATAGCCAGGGTGCCGTCACCGCCGCGGATCTCGAGCCGGTCGGGGTGGGCGACCAGCTCGCTGACGCCGGTGTTCCGGCCGGCGAACCGATTGACCCACCCGACGATCCGGTGGGCCGAGATCTCCACCTCGATCCCGCCGCCGGCCGCCGGACGAGGGCGGCCGACCGCGCTCACCGGGCCTCCGTCGTCGGGCCGCTCACAGTGCTGAACCCGCGTCCCACAGTCGGGCCGAATGCCCGGCCAGAGTGGTGGCCGAGCTGGCCGCCCTATCGTCGGTCAGCGAGGCCACATAGTCGACGATGCCACGCCCGCGGCCCCAGCGGATGAGGTCGTCCGGCGTACCTCCGGGCTCGCCGGTGCTGTCGATCAGCAGTTCCGGATTGCTCTGCGCCAGCTGCCGGTAGGCAGTCGTGGCCATCTCGACCAGGTCGATCAGCCGACGCGGCGCCCGCCCGGCGTCCATCGGGTCGGCCAGCCAGGAATCCAGATCGCCTACCAGTTCGGCCATCACCTGACCCTGTCCGCGCTGGAACATGGCCAGGTCTGGTCGGTCCAGCACGAACCGCTGGTGCACGAACTTCAATACCGCCACCTCGTGCCACGCCTGCCGGTCGAGCGAGACGTGCCCGGCGCGCAGTGGCGGGTCGGAGGAGACGACCACCGAATCCTGCAGATGCGAGATCCAGCTGCGGGTGAACTGCCCGACCAGCCGCTCCGCGGCCAGCGAGGAATCGAACGGTACCGCCAGCAGTCCGTCGACCAGGTCGGTGCCCACCCTGCCCACCGCGACGGCGAACGCCTCGTCGTCGACCATCCAGCTGTCCTTGGCATGCAGTCGGCGGCGCATCAGCTCCAGGGAGTTGCCGGGGAGCCGTTCGTTGGCCCGCAGATCCCGGGGGTCCGCGCTTTCGAGGACGGCGCGACGACGGATCCAGGTGCGGAACTCGGCTGCCACCGATGCATGCTGCAGCACCCCGGCCCGGTGGAAGTCGTCGAGATCGTGCAGGGAGTAGGCGATGTCGTCGGCGATATCCATCACCGAACATTCCACGGTCTGCTGCCACGGCTTGATCCTGGGATAGGCGGTCAACACCTCGGTCATCTCGCCCGCATCCAGCACGTACGCGGAGAATTTCGCCGAACCGAGACCCTCGTCGCCCTGACCACCGCCCTTGGGTGCCGCGGTGGCCTGACTTGGATGAGGATGCGGAACACCGAATCGTGCCCATGGGTACTTCAGTATCGCGGCGCGGACTGCGGTCGTCAGGTTGAGTCCCTCACCGCTGCTGCCGTGCACATCGATCTCGGTGACGATGCGGAACGTCTGGGCATTGCCCTCGAACCCGTCTGCCAGCCCGAATTGGGATCTGGCGATGCGGTCGAGCACCCGCTCACCGAGATGACCGAACGGCGGATGACCGAGGTCGTGCGCGTTCGCGGCGGCCTGCACGACTTCGGCATCACATCCGCCGAGATCCTCGAGCAACTGCCGGTGCGGGCCTGCGTTGAGATTGACGGCGATGGCCCTGGCCACTGCGGCCACCTTGATCGAGTGTGTCAACCGGTTGTGTATCGATTGACCGGCCGCCCCCTGCGAGATGACCTGGGTGACGGCCGCGAGCCGGGAGAAATACGGCGAGAACCGAATTCGGTTGAGGTCTTCCCGGTAGGCGGTTGCGGCGTCCTCATCGATGTCCTGATCGCCGCGGCGGGCCAGCCTGGGGTCGGCGCGCGCGGCGGTCATCGCGCGATCAGCACATCGGTGCGGGCGAAGTCGTCGCCCTTGAACAGCAACGGCTCTCGCTTGTCCATGGCCAGTGCATAGGAAAAGCAGTCGCCGAAGTTCAGCCGCGCGGGGTGTCCCGTCCCCCGGCCGTAGCGCCGGTAGGCGAACCTTGCCAACCGAGCCTGCACTGCTGTCACGGGTTCGATCGAGACTCCGGCCATCTCGATGAAGCGGTCCAGGGTCAGATCGAGCGCGGGACCGAGTACAAGGGCTGTCTCGATCAGGCTGGCGGCAGAAAGACCAATGACCCGCGCGCCTTCGATTGACGACTCGAACGCCCGGCCCTCCGGTTCCAGACGGACCACAGCGACGATCGCTGACGAATCCAAGATCATTTCGGCAGACCGGTTTCCTCGTCATAGAGGTCGGCGAACGGATCAGCCGGAAGGTGCGTCAGGTGGGGCGCCGCCTCGACGGCCAAGGCATGCAGTGCATCCGCGATCCCCCTGCGCTCATCGGTCAGTTCCGCAAGTTGTCGCTCGAGTGCGGTCTCGACGACGCTCGTCATCGACCGTCCCGTGCGATCGGACAGCGTCTTCGCGAGCTCGTACACGTGCTGGTTCTTGATGTTCAACGTCGGCATCGCTTCCGCCCATCTACCTTGGTAGATCGAATTCTACCTCGGTAGAACAGGATCTGCCGCTTGATCATGGACTGACGGACCCGATGGAGCCAGGTACAGCACACAGATCGCGCTCAGCAGCAGCACACCACCGAACACGGTGAGGGCCGGCAGCGGTTCGGCGAGCAGGAGGACGGCCAGCACCGTCGCGGTCAGCGGTTCGATCAGGGTCAGCACCGAGGCCACGCTGCTCGTCGTGGATCGGAGCCCGGCGTAGAACAGGGCGTAGGCGAGCACTGTCGTCGCGCCGCCCAGGTACACCAGCTGACCGACCGCCGCACCGGTGACGACGAAGCCGGCTCCCGAGATCAAGGCCAGCGGCAGCAGTGCCAGCGCCCCGATCACACTCGATGTGGTGGTCATCACCAACGGCGAGATTCCCTGCGCCGCTCGCCGGCTGACGATGGTCGTCAACGCGTAGCTGACGCCAGAGCCCACCGCGGCCAGCACTCCGAGGCCCGGACGGGGCGCTGCGGCACTTGCGGCACCGACGGACGAGCTGGCCACCAGGGCCAGGCCTGACACCGCCGCCATCACCACCAGAGTCGTTCGCGCACTGGGCCGCCGGCGCGCCGTCGCTGCCTCGATGACGGTGGTGACGACCGGCGCTATGCCGAGGCTGACGACCGTGGAAACTCCGACGCCCACCTCGGCGACGGAGATGAAATACAGAACCTGATAGACGCCGAGGCCCACTCCAGCCAGGAGCAACGACCATGGATGCGTGCGCAGACCTCGAACCGCCTGGCGCAGTGCGGGTCCGGACAGGAAAAGCAGCAGGAGCGCCGCCGCGAGCAGTCGGTAGAAGCCGATCGCGACGGGTCCGAGACCGGACGATTCGTGCAGTCTCCGGACGATGACGCCGGTCGTCCCCCAGAGAAGGGCGGCCACGCTGATCTGCACCAGCCCCATTCGGTGACCGACGGCGGTGCTGGTTCGGGTGCGGACAGCTGACATGGCAGCAAAAGGGTTGAACATGCGGTTGGCTCCGAGGTCAGAGGATGACGAGGGTCATGGCATCTGGCGGAGCTCAGGGATCATCCTGGCGTGCCCGGAAGAAGCTCGGGCGAACGGAGTAGGTCCTCGCTCCGGTCAGCGACTCGGAGGCGGAAGGACGCCAGGAAAGGGAGACATGGTCCGAATGTTAACAAGCAGTACAAGGGCGTTTCCGGCCAGAACGGGACTTGCTGTATGCGCCCGGCAGAACGGTATGCGCACAACCCCATGCCTCAGATGTTGAAGCCGAGGGCGCGGAGTTGCTCGCGGCCGTCGTCGGTGATCTTCTCGGGGCCCCACGGCGGCAGCCACACCCAGTTGATCTTGTAATCGGCGACGAGTTCCTGGCCGGCACCCATCAGCGCGGAGGCGACCTGATCCTCGATCATGTCGGTCAGCGGACAGGCGGCGCTGGTCAGCGTCATATCGATGGTCAGCGTCTTGGTCTCGTCGACCGTCAGGTCATAGATGAGCCCGAGGTCGACGATGTTGACGCCGAGTTCCGGATCGACCACGTCGCGCAGCGCCTCCTCGATGTCCTCGATCAGCGCGATGTCCACCGGCTGGCCGGACTCCGCAGCGACAACGACGGCGCCTTCATCCAGGGTGGCAGCCGTCCTGGTGGAGCGGTCCGCAGACTCGTGGGCATCACCAGCGTGGTCGTGATCAGCGTGATCATGACCGGCGTGGTCGTGACCGGCGTGGTCGTGACCGTGCTCGGCGGGTGGGGTCTGCAACGACGTTTCTGTCATCTCGCCGGGTTCCTCTCGGTTGGCTGTGCGTGTTTGCAAAGCATGGACGTCAGTTGACAGCTTGTACGGCAGCATCTTTGAAGGCCATCCAGCCCAGCAGCGCGCATTTGACCCGCGCCGGATACTTCGACACCCCGGCGAAGGCGATGCCGTCGCCGAGCGTGTCCTCGTCGCCGGCGATCTTGCCGCGACTGGTGACCATCGCGCTGAACTCGGCCAAGGTGGCCAGCGCGTCGGACAGCGGACGGCCGATGGTCAGGTCGGTCATCACCGAGGTCGCGGCCTGCGAGATCGAACAACCCATCGCGTCGTAGGAGATGTCCTCGACCACCGGGTCGGCGGCCGGCCCGGACAACCTGACCCGGAGGGTCACCTCGTCACCGCAGGTCGGATTCACGTGGTGGACCTGGGTGTCGAACGGGTCCCGCAGGCCGTGGTGATGCGGCGTGCGGTAATGATCGAGGATGATCTCCTGGTAGAGCTGTTCCATCTGCATGTTTCCTCTGTTCCCGCCTACTACGCCGTGCCGAAGAAGCGCTGCGCCTCGCGCACCGCGTCGACCAGCACATCGACCTCGCCAGGGGTGTTGTAGATGGCGAACGATGCGCGCACTGTCGCAGCAAGGCCGTATCGGCGGTGCAACGGCCAGGCGCAATGGTGGCCCACCCTCACTGCAACACCGGCGTCGTCCAAAATCTGCCCGACGTCGTGCGCATGCACACCATCGACCACGAACGACACGGCTCCGCCTCGATCCACCACGTCGGCCGGGCCGACGATCCGCACGCCGCGGACGGCGGACAGCTTCTGCTGCGCCAGGCCGGTCAGCTCCGCCTCGTGGTCGGCGACCGTCTTCATGCCCACGGTGTCCAGGTAGTCGACGGCCGCACCGAGCCCGACGGCCTGCGAGGTCATCGGCACGCCGGCCTCGAACCGGGCAGGCGGCGGCGCAAAGGTGGAGTGGTCCATGAAGACCTGCTCGATCATCGACCCGCCGGTCAGGAACGGCGGCATCTGCGCGAGCAACTCGTACCGGCCGTAGAGTCCGCCGACTCCCGACGGACCGAGCATCTTGTGCCCGGAGAAGGCAAGGAAGTCGACGCCCAGCGCCGAGACGTCGACGGGCTGATGCGGAACCGATTGGCAGGCATCCAGCACGGTCAGCGCGCCGACCTTCCGGGCGGCCGCCACCAGAAGGTCCACCGGGTTTATGGTGCCCAGCACGTTCGATTGATGCGTGAAAGCGACGACCTTCGTGCGCGGGTTGATCAGAGAATCCAGGTTCGACAGGTCCAACCGGAATCCGTCGGTGAGCCCGAACCAGCGCAACGTCGCACCGGTCCGGCGGCAGAGTTCCTGCCAGGGCAGCAGATTCGCGTGGTGTTCCATCTCCGTCACCAGGATCTCGTCGCCGGGCCCGACGACGAACCGGCCGAACGGCCCGTCGAGGCCACCGCCGCCGCCCGCGCCGGGCGCGCCGGCGGAGGCATTGCCGAGCGAGTACGCGACCAGGTTGATCGCCTCGGTGGCGTTCTTGGTGAAGATGAGCTCCTCGGGCCGACCGGCTCCGATGAACGACGAGATGCGATCCCTGGCCGACTCGTAGAAGTCGGTGGCTTCTTCGGCGAGCTGGTGCGCGCCACGGTGCACTGCCGAATGATGGCCGGTGATGTACTCCTGCTCGGCGTCGATCACCGTGATGGGCCGATGCGAGGTGGCACCGGAATCCAGGTACACCAACGGTTTCCCGTCGCGGACGGTGCGTTGCAGGATCGGGAAGTCGGCCCGGATCACAGACAGGTCCAGCTGGCCGACGTCGGACATTGCCAGCTCACCGGTCAGGTCCACAGTCGTCATGACAGGCCGCCGACTCCCGACGCGACGACTGCTACCGATGGGGTGAAGCGCACGTAGCCGTTTTCCTCGAGCTCGTCGGCGAGGTCGGGTCCACCGGACTCGACGATGCGGCCGCCGACGAACACGTGCACGTAGTCGGGCTTGATGTACCGCAGGATCCGGGTGTAGTGGGTGATCAACAGCACGCCCACCGACTCCCCGCTCTCCGCCGACGTCTCCTTGTAGCGGTTGACGCCCTCGGAGACGACCCGGAGCGCATCGACGTCCAGGCCGGAGTCGGTTTCGTCCAGCACAGCGATCTTGGGCCGCAGCAGCGACATCTGCAGGATCTCCTGGCGCTTCTTCTCGCCGCCGGAGAAGCCCTCGTTGACGTTGCGCTCGGCGAACGTCGGGTCGATCTCCAAAGCGGTCATCGCGGTCTTGACCTCCTTGACCCACTTGCGGATCGGCGGCGCCTCGCCGCGCACTGCGGTGGCCGCGGTCCGCAGGAAGTTCGAGGTGGACACGCCGGGGATCTCCACCGGGTACTGCATGGCCAGGAACAGACCTGCGCGGGCGCGGGCGTCCACCGTCATCGCCAGCACGTTCTCACCGTCGAGGGTGACGGTGCCGGACGTGACCTGGTATTTCGGGTGCCCGGCCAGTGAGTACGCCAGCGTCGACTTGCCGGACCCGTTGGGTCCCATGATCGCGTGGGTCTCGCCGGAGCTGACCGTCAGGTCGACGCCGCGCAGGATCTCCTGCGGGCCGTCCTCGGTGTGTACCGAGACGTGCAGGTCGCGGATCTCAAGTGTTGCCATATCAAAACTCCAAAGTTGTTGCGGGGAAGGAGAAACTACACTCCGGTGACGGCAAGTTCGGATTCGATGATGCCGGTCGCCTCTTCGACGACGGATTCCACGCCGAGCTTGTTCAGCACCTCGCCGAAAAAGCCACGAACCACCAGCCGGCGGGCGATCTTCTCCGGGATGCCGCGGGACAGCAGGTAGAACAGTTGCTCGTCGTCGAACCGGCCGGTGGCGCTGGCGTGGCCGGCGCCGACGATCTCGCCGGTCTCGATCTCCAGGTTCGGCACCGAGTCGGCGCGGGCGCCCTCGGTGAGCAGCAGGTTGCGGTTCATCTCGTAGGTGTCGGTGCCCTCGGCGGCCGCCCGGATCAGCACGTCGCCGACCCAGACCGTGTGCGCCGACTTACCCTGCAGCGCGCCCTTGTAGAGAACCCGCGACTTGCAGTGCGCCGCATTGTGATCCATGAACAGTCGGTGTTCGAGGTGCTGGCCGGCGTCGGCGAAGTAGATCCCGAGCATCTCGGCGTCACCGCCGGGTGCGTCGTAGCTGACCGATCCGACGACCCGGACGAGATCGCCGCCGAAGGTCAGGGCCGCGTGCTTGACCGTCGCATCCCGCCCCAGCAGGACGTGGTGGTAGGACAGGTGCACGGCATCGGCAGCCCAGTTGTGTTCGGCGGCGTAGGTCAGAACAGCGCCGTCACCCACTACGATCTCGACGTTCTCGGTGATTGTTGCCGAACCCTCGTACTTGACGACGACCTGGGCGTTCGCATGGTGACCCACCCGGACGACGAGATGCGCTGCGACCGCGTCCTGCATCGAGTTGCCGTGGAAGGTGATGACCACGGGAGCCGCGGTGGTGACCTCGGCGGCGACGTCGACGAAGAACACCGTCTCGGCGGCCCGGTAGGTCCGGGCGGAGACGTAGTCGATCGGCTGGTACTTCGAGATTCCTTTGACCGCAAGCGCTTCGGTGCCGGTCAGCGACGTGGCGGTGACGCCGGCCTGCCCGTCAACCGTGACCGTGTAGTCGGTGCCCGTCAACGGTGCATCACTGTGCAGACCGCGGAGCCGACGCAGCGGGGTGAACCGCCACGCCTCCTCCCGGCCGGTGATCGGCCGGTGGTCGGCCGGATCGGTGGACCCGACCCGGTGCGCGTGCGATCCGACACCGACATTCCGGCCCCCGACGAGGGTTTCGCCCGCATGGTCGCCAACGACAGGTCGATCCTGGACGGGACGGTCTTGAACAATTGGGGTGGCCACGCTCAGCCCACCGCCCCTTCCATCTGCAGTTCGATCAGTCGGTTCAGTTCCAGCGCGTATTCCATCGGCAGTTCGCGGGCGATCGGCTCGATGAACCCGCGGACGATCATCGCCATCGCCTCGTCCTCGGTCAGGCCGCGGCTCATCAGGTAGAAGAGCTGCTCCTCACTGACCTTGGAGACCGTGGCCTCGTGACCCATCGACACGTCGTCCTCGCGGACGTCGACGTAGGGGTAGGTGTCGGACCGGGAGATGGTGTCGACCAGCAGGGCGTCGCACTTGACCGTCGACTTGCTGTGGTGCGAACCGGGATTGACCCGGACCAGTCCGCGGTAGGAGGTGCGGCCGCCGCCGCGCGAGACCGACTTCGAGATGATCGTCGACGAGGTGTGCGGGGCCAGGTGGAGCATCTTGGCACCCGTGTCCTGGTGCTGCCCCTCACCGGCGAAGGCAATGGACATGACCTCGCCCTTGGCGTACTCCCCCGTCATCCAGACGGACGGGTACTTCATGGTGACCTTGGAGCCTATGTTGCCGTCGACCCATTCCATGGTCGCGCCCGCTTCGGCCTTGGCCCGCTTGGTGACCAGGTTGTAGACGTTGTTCGACCAGTTCTGGATGGTCGTGTAACGGCAGCGGCCACCCTTCTTGACGATGATCTCGACCACCGCGGAGTGCAGTGAGTCGGACTTGTAGATCGGCGCGGTGCAGCCCTCGACGTAGTGCACGTAGGCGCCCTCGTCGACGATGATCAGAGTCCGTTCGAACTGACCCATGTTCTCGGTGTTGATCCGGAAGTAGGCCTGCAGCGGGATGTCGACGTGCACACCCTTGGGGACGTAGACGAACGAGCCGCCCGACCAGACCGAGCTGTTCAGCGCGGAGAATTTGTTGTCACCGGAGGGGATGACCGAGCCGAAGTACTCACGGAACAGCTCCGGGTGCTCTTTCAGCGCGGTATCGGTGTCCAGGAAGATGACGCCCTGGTCCTCCAACTCCTTCTGGATGGAGTGGTAGACGACCTCCGACTCGTACTGCGCGGCAACTCCGGAGACGAGGCGCTGCTTCTCCGCCTCGGGGATGCCCAGCCGGTCATAGGTGTTCTTGATGTCGGCCGGCAGATCGTCCCAGGTGGCGGCCTGCTTCTCGCCGGAGCGGACGAAGTACTTGATGGTGTCGAAATGGATGCCGGACAGGTCGGCTCCCCAGGTTGGCATCGGCTGCCGTTCGAACAGTTTCAGCGCCTTGACCCGGAAGTCGGTCATCCACTCCGGCTCGCTCTTCTTCGCCGAGATGTCCCGGACGACGGCCTCGTTGATACCCCTGGTGGCCGCGGCGCCGGCGACGTCGGAGTCGGACCAGCCGAAGGCGTAGTGGCCCAACGAGTCGATGGCCTGCTCCTGGGTGAGCGGCGCGATGGTGTCGACGGTCTCTCTGGTGCGTTCCGGAGCAGTCGTCATGACGTGGTCCTTCCCTCTGGCGCTCGTGGAGCTGAGTGAGATGTGCGGTTCAGTACTGCTTCGGTGCGGCGGAGCGGTTGGATCACCGGGGAGCCACGGCTTCCGGCGGCAGCAGTCCGCGGACCGCCGGGATGAAGGTGGTGCAGAACGAGTCGCCCCTGGCGATGGTGGCCAGCCGCTGGGCATAGGTACCCAACGCCTCGGTGATCACCGTCATTTCCTCCTCGCACAGCTGCGGAAACCTGGTGGCGACGTGCGCGACGGGGCAGTGGTGCTGGCAGAGCTGCTCTCCGATACCGACCTGCCGCACAGACGCCGCGAATCCCGCGCCGGTGAGCGCCCTGGCCAGGATCTCCGTCTTCGCCGGAACGTCATGGGCAGCAATGAGCTCGTCTCGGACGCCGTCGATGAGGCCCTCGGCCCGGCGGCGGGCGAAAGCTGTCACCGCTTCCGGACCGGCGGACTCGGACAGGAACTCGAGCGCCTGCACAGCGAGAGTGTCGTAGGCGTGCGGCAGGCGGGTACGCCCCACCTCGGTCAGCAGGTAGCTGCGAGCCGGCCGGCCACGGCCACGGCGGCCCAGGTTGCTGGCCTCACGGCTGACGATCGCGCCCTCGGCCAGCAACTGGTCGAGGTGACGCCGGATGGCGGCCGGTGAGAATCCGATGCGTTCGGCCAGGGCCACGGCCGTCAGCGGACCGTCGGCGAGCAGCAGCCGAACGACAGCCTCGCGGGTCCGGACCTCGGCGTTCCCGTCGCGGACTATCGGGTCGACCAGGACATCGGACGACGCAGCCGCGTCACCCGCATCTCTGGACAATGTTTTCACAACGCCAGTGTTACCTATTTCCAGCCGAAGATCAACGAGGCCGACGCCACGGCGTCCGGTCCGGGCGCCGGCGCTGAGAAGGACGGGCGATGTCGAACCCCAGGCCTGAGCCCGTACTCCTACACTGCCCGGGTGACCACCGGCGGATCGATCAGCGTGACCGATCCGGGTTCGTCGGCACTCGACCCTGGGGAACGGCGTCAGCTGTCGCTGCTGCGCCGCTGGGGAACGGCCGGAGCGCTGCTGATGATGGTCGGCTCCACCTCGTCCTACGGCGCGGCCACCCCGATCCCCAACCCGGTCGACGGACTGCGGATCTTCGGCCTGCTCTCCCGCATCGGCCCGGCGGCGCTGGCGGTCTCCTACTCGGGGATCGGCCTGGTGGTGCTCTGCTGGTTCCTGGTGGGCCGGCTGACCGCGCCCGGACGCACCCGCCGGCTGTCCCGCACCCAACTGACACACACGCTGGCCATGTGGATCGTCCCGTTCCTGGTGACCCCGCCGATCTTTTCCCGTGACGTCTACTCCTACCTCGCGGTGGGCGCCATGATGGTGCACGGCGACAACCCGTACCAGTCCGGTCCGTACGACACACTGGGCGATTCGAATCCGTTGGCCCACCAGGTGGATGCCCGTTGGCAGCACACCTCCTCCCCGTACGGCCCGGCCTTCCTGCTGATGGCCAGGGCCGTGGCGATCATCTCGGGCAACCACGTCATCATCGGCGTGCTGCTGCAGCGCCTGGTGGAACTTCTCGGTGTGGCGTTGATCGTCTGGGCGCTCCCCCGGCTGGCCAGGCGGTGCGGCATCGACCCGGTCAGCGCGCTGTGGCTGGGCGCGCTGAATCCACTGCTGCTTTTCCACTTGGTGGCCGGCGGGCACAACGAGGCGTTGATGATCGGGCTGATGCTCGCCGGCCTGGAGATCGCCGTGACCACAACGGGGCCGCCGCGCCGCGACACCCTCCGGGTACTGGCCGGCACCGCGCTGATCACGGTGGCGGTCGGTATCAAGGTGACCGCCGCGATGGCGCTGGCATTCCTGGCGATCGCACTGGCCCGGCGGGCCGGCGGTCGCTGGTCGGACCTTTTCCGGTGGGCCGGATTGCTCGGTCTGGTGGGGCTGGTCACGTTCGGGATCCTGACCGTGCTGGCCGGGGCCGGAATCGGCTGGATCAACGCGCTCTCCGCCCCCGGGAGCGTTCGCTCCTACCTCTCGCTGTCCACCACTCTGGGCATCGGCGCCGGTCAGATCGGGCAACTGCTCGGATTGGGCGATCACAGCCTGGCCGCCATCGAGGTGATGCAACCGGCCGGCACCGTGGTGGGTGCCGGTCTGGCGCTCTGGGTGATGTGGCGTTGCTGGCAGCGGGACTTCGAGCCGATCCAGGGCCTTGGCCTGGCTCTGGGTGCATTTGTGCTGCTCAGTCCAGTGATCCAGCCCTGGTACCTGCTCTGGGCGGCGCTGCCCCTGGCAGCGTCGACCGGTCTGTCCCGCTACCGCAGGGCCACTGTCTGGCTGACCGCGATCTTCTCGGTGATCATCATGCCGAACGGTGCGACCATCCCGGTCTTCACCATCGTGCAGGCGGTGGTGGTGGCCGCCGTGGTCGTCGGCGGCGTGCTGCTGCTGCTGCGGCGCACCGGATTGCCGACCGCCGATCCGCCCCCCGGTGGACTGCTGCACCCGGTCGCCGGCAGACGCCCGACACCGACCGCGCCGGTGATTGCCGTCGCACCCGGCGAGCAGAACGCCACCCCGGACGCGCTGGATCCCTATCCTCGGTGACGTGACACCGATGCACACCGGTCCGCCAGCGGCCGGGCCCCGGAAGTACGAGACGGACCGACCGGGCGACGACCCGAGCGGCGGCCCGGAGGCTGTCGTGGTGGACGGCCTGCACCGGCGATACGGGTCGGTGGCGGCGGTCGACGGCTTGTCCTTCCGCCTGCCCAGAGGCTCGCTACTGGCGTTGCTGGGGCCCAACGGCGCCGGCAAGACCACCACGGTGGAGATCTGCGACGGTTTCACCAAGGCTGACGCCGGTCAGGTGCGGGTACTCGGCCTCGACCCGTGGCGGCAGGGCGCCGCGCTCCGCCCCCGCATCGGCGTCATGCTGCAGGCCGGCGGAGCCCAGGCGTCGGCAAGGGTCGGCGAGATGCTCGACCTGATAGCCCGCTGCTCGGCCAACCCACTGCACCCCGGCGCACTGCTGGACATGCTCGGCCTGTCGGCGTCGATCCGCACGCCGATCCGGCGGCTGTCCGGCGGCCAGGTCCAGCGGCTCAGCCTGGCGATGGCGCTGGTCGGCCGGCCGGAATTGCTGTTCCTGGACGAACCGACGGCCGGTATGGATCCGCAGGCCCGCCACCTGGTCTGGGACCTGCTGCGGGCCGCCAGATCGGACGGCGTCTCCATTCTGCTCACCACACATCTGCTCGACGAGGTCGAGTTGCTGGCCGACCGGATCGTCATCATCGACAACGGCCGAAAGGTCGCCGACGGCACGCCGGCAGAGCTGACCGGCGGCGGGTCATCCCAGTTGCGGTTCACGGCAAGCCCCGGCCTGGAACTCGACCTGCTGCGCCGCGCGCTGCCGCTGGGATTTCAGGTGGCGGAGACCGCACCGGGCCGCTATCTGCTCGACGGCGACATCGTGCCGGCCACCATGGCCACCGTCACCTCGTTCTGCGCCCGGGTGGGCGTGATGCCGACCGGCCTGCAGGTCGGGGCCAGGTCACTGGACGAGGTCTACCTGGAACTGACCGGAAAGGCGATGCGCGGATGACGGATCCGGCTGTCACGGACCCCGCAGCACCGGGCGGGCGGCCGCTCTTCGCCCCCGGCGCGTTCACCGCGGACCCGCGCCGCGCGCCAGGTTGGCAGATGGTCAGGGCGGCCGCCGGACTGGAGCTCAAGCTGCTGCTCCGCAACGGCGAGCAGTTGCTGCTGGCGCTGATCATCCCGCTGGCGGTGCTGATCGGCCTGACCACCGTGACGGCCGTCGAGTTGGCCGCCCCGCGGATCGACACGGTCACCCCTGGGGTGCTGGCCCTGGCGATCATGTCGACGGCCTTCACCTCGCAAGCCATCACCACCGGGTTCGACCGGCGTTACGGAGTGCTCAAGCGACTGGCCGCCGCCGGTGTTGGACGCACCCTGCTGATCGCCGGGAAATGTGGTGCAGCACTGGTGGTCATCGCCGGGCAGTGGGTGATCCTCGGTGCCGTCGGCCTCCTGCTCGGCTGGCACCCACACGGCAATCCAGCCGCTCTGGTGCTCCTGGTGCTGCTCGGAGCAGCGGCGTTCATCGGGCTGGCGCTGCTGCTCGGCGGAACCCTGAGGGCCGAGGCGGTGCTGGCGTTGGCCAACCTGCTGTGGTTCGCCATGGTGCTGGTGGGCGGCGTCGTCATCCCGCTCACCAGGGCCCCCCACTGGTTGCAGGTGATCGGCGAGCTCACCCCGGCCGGAGCCCTGTCGACCGCGCTGCGCGCCGTGCTACAGGCGGGTGCGGCACCGACCGCCGCGAGTCTGCTGGTCCTTCTCGGCTGGGTGACCGTCGGTTGGGCGGGGACCGTACGGTGGTTCAAATGGCAGTGACAACCAAAGTGACCAGGAACTCGACGAACCTGGCCCTGTCCGAGTCGACGTCGACGCCCCTGTGGCGGCGGTGGCCCACCGGCCGGGTGCAGCGTTTCCTTGCCTGGCTTGCGGTCGTGACCAACGGCGGAATCGCGGTGACCGGCGCGACCGTGCGGGTGACCGGATCCGGGCTGGGCTGCCCGACCTGGCCACAATGCAGTCCCGGCTCGCTGGTACCGGTCTCCCGGTCCGGGTTGGCCGCGTTCCACCAGGCGATCGAGTTCGGCAACCGGATGCTCACCGGCGCTGTCCTGATCCCCTCGCTCGGCATCTTCCTGGCCCTGCTGCTGGCTCCGCGGAGCCGCCCCCAGCTGACCGCGCTGGCCGCCGTCCTGCCCCTCGGTGTGCTGGTCCAGGCAGTGTGGGGCGGCATCACGGTACGCACCGGACTGGCGTGGTGGACCGTCGCGCCGCACATGCTGCTGTCCCTGGCGCTGTTGTTCGTCGCGATCGCCGTCCTGGTCAAGGTCGGCGAGAGCGACTACCCGCCGGTGGCCGTCGTCCCGCGGCCACTGCAGGTGCTGACCTGGGCCACGGTGGGCGTGCTGGTGCTGCTGAGCATGGCCGGCACCCTGGTCACCGCGGCGGGCCCACACGGTGGAGACGCGGCCACCCCACGGCTGGATCTGCCGGTGGAGGCATTGGCCCAACTGCACGCGGACCTGATGTTCGCCTACTTCGGCCTGCTGATCGCTCTCACCGTGGGTTTTCTGGCCGTCAAGGCACCCCGCAGGCTGATCAGACGTGCCGTCGTCCTGGTGGTCGTCACGGGCGCGCAGGGGCTGATCGGCCTGGTCCAGTATTTCACCGGGGTACCGGAGGCCCTGGTCGTGTCCCACGTGCTCGGCGCCGTGCTGCTGACCGCAACGGCAGCGGCCGTCGCGATGGCGACCCGGGTCAGGCCGGCCCGGCGGTAGGCATCCGACGACCGACCTGCGGTGGCCCCTGCACCGTCAGGGGGCGACCGGGCGGGCAGCGAGGTTGCTCATCCGGCAGACGATCGGAGCGTTGGTCGCGCCGCTGGACAGATAAAGGTTGAACCCGACGGATCCGGGTGCCTGCAGAGCGGGGGTCGAGTCGGTCGTGGTCAACTGCCAGGACGCCGGCTCGGTGCCGGACCCGGCCCAGACCTTCGCCCGGATCGTGGTGGGGTTCCGGCCGGTCACCTGCAGCCGGCTGAGCATCGCCGACCCGGCGGTCATCGTCAGGCCGGGCACCACGATCTGCGATCCGAAGGTCACGGCCGCCGCCGTCCCGGTCAACGCGCCGATGGACAGCACCACCGCGCCGGTACCGCTCACCCTGGCTCGGCTCACATACTCCTTGTTGGTCGCGACATGCCGCCCGACGAATGAGTAGTAGGTCCCGCTGCTGTCCGCCAGTTTGTCGGTGGCCACCGACACGGTGAAATCGGTGTTGTCGCTGGTGGTACCGGCCAGGTAGCCGGTGAAGGAGGTACCCGCTTTCGGGATCCCCACCACCCCGGTTCCGCCGGAGACGGAGAAGGCCGAGGCTGTACCGGTCGTGGTCCAGGTGCCGCCGACATCGGCCGAACCCCACCCGTTCGCGACCGTCCGGGCGAACCGATCGACGACGAACGCCGTGTCGGCCGGCGCAGTGGGGCCGGCCGACCCGGCTGCCGTACCCGTTGCGCCCTGGTTGTCTGTCACCGTCAGCGTGACGGGGAAAGTGCCGGCGCTGCCGTACGAGTGGGTGCTGATCACGCCGTTGGTGGCCGGGCTGCCGTCACCCCAGTTCCACGAGTACCCGGCGATCGTCCCGTCCGAGTCGGTCGAGCCGGTGCCGTCGGCGGAGCAGCGCAGGTCGGCGCAGGTCACCGACATCATCGCCACCGGTGAGGTGTTGACCGGCGCCGCCGCGGTCGAGCGCGCGGTCAGGTCGCTGAGGCGCAGAACCACCGGTGCATTGACGCTGGCGCCGGACAGGTAGGTGTTGACGGTCAGCGAACCCGCCGCCTGCAGACCGGCGAAACTGTCGGCTGCGGTCAGCTGCCACGAAGACGGTTCGGCGGCGGCAGCCGGCCACACCTTCAGCCGCAGGGCCGTCGGATTGGTGCCGGTGACCTGAAAACGCGTCCTGAGCACGTCACCGGCGGACAGGGTGATGCCGGGCGCAACGATCGCCGGTTTCAGGGTGACCGTGGTGGCCGACCCCTGCAGCGCCGTGATCGAGAGCACCGGCACGCCGTCACCGCGGATCCGGACGGAGCCCTGATACAGCTTGTTCGCCGACACCTGCCGGGCGATCAGCCCGATATAGGTGCCGTTCCCGGTCGCCAGTTTGTCGGTGCTGACCGACACCCGCAGGTCGGTGTCGGTGCCGGCCAGGCCGGTCAGTGACACGGCCGAGGTGGTGCCTGCCGTCGGCATCGCCAGCGAACCGACTCCTGCGGCGACGCTGTATTTGGCGGCGGAACCGCTGACCACCCACGGGCCGCCGATGTCGGCGTTGCCGAAACCATTGGTCACGGTGCGGTTGAAGGCGTCCGCCGCGAACACCGTGGGATCGACGATGGAGCGGGGCGAGACCGGTTGGCCGACGACGCTGCTCAGGCCTGCATCGTTCGTCACCGTCAGGGTGGCCTGGAAATCGCCTGGGGCCGCGTAGGTGTGCGTCGCGGTCGACCCGGTCATAGCCGCCGACCCGTCTCCCCAGCTCCAGCGGTAGCCGGTGATCGACCCGCTGCCGCCGGTGCTGGCGCTGCCATCGGCAGAGCAGGTCAACCCGGTGCAGGCGACCGTGAAGGCGGCCTGCGGGGAGCCGGCCGGCGGGGTCCAGACGTCCAGAATCGGGGCCGCGGTCGTGCTGGCACCGATGGGCGCCAGCCCGTACGCGTCCTGCAGCGTCCGCAGCACGCTGTAGTGGGTGATGCGTTGTGCGTACTGTCCCGGCGTGATCCCGCCGCCGACGATGATGGTCGGAATCTGGTTGTTCTGACTGTTGTCGTCCTCGTCGAAGGTGAGGATCAGGATGCTGTTGTGCGCCTGCGCCCAGGTCACGTAGCCGCTGATCTGCGACTGCACCCAGGCGTCGCCCTGCGGGATGGTTCCGTCGTGCATGTCGTGCAACAGGTTCGGTACCAGGAAGGACACCGCCGGCAAGGTCGTGTAGTCGGTCGGGAACGAGGTCAACGGCTGGTTGGACGAGGCGGGCACGGAGGGGAAGTTCACGGCCGGGTTGTGCTTGCGCGCGTAGGCGCCTGCCCCGCAGCCGGCGTAACCCACCGACGGCAGGTCCTCGGAATAGGTGACGAACCCGAGGCCGGCACCGATCAACTCTGCCCCCAGGTTGTCCGTGGTCAAGGTGTGCGGGCAACTGTCGTCGATGACGCCGTTGAGCGAGCCGGAGAACAGGGCGATGTAGTTCGGTTGGCTGGGGTGGGTGACCGCAAACGACTGCGTCATCAGGGCTCCGGCAGCCGCCAGCGAATTGATGTATGGCGCCTGCGGGTTGCCCAGAATACCGGCGGCGGAATGGTTCTCCATGAGTAGCACGACCACATGGTCAGGCCGCGGCACCGCCGCCACCGATGCCGCGGCGATCGGCGCCCCCTGGACCGACAGGCCGGCCGCCAGGACGGCGGCGAGCAGGCCGGCCAGCACGGTCCGCCGTTTCACGGTATGAACATGACGCATGAGGAGCCTCGCATAAGGGACGTATCACCGGGACGGTCGTCGCGGAGCGTAGTCCTTTACTGCGCGTTCACCCGAAATCGGCCCAGAACGGCGGCGCGCGAACGGGTGAAACGGCTACCGTCCGGTGCCGGCCATCCTGATCCGGTCGGCGGGGCTCACGGAAATGAGGGAGGTCAACTCTCGGTCCCACTTTGTTACCGGCAGTTCGGCGGCCCGGCAGATCGACGCTGCCATCTCCATATCGCCGACCACCAGGTCGGTGAAGACGCCATCGGCGGCCACCACCACGATCCGTGCTCCCGGTCGCCCCAGGTAACTGATCACCGCGGGACCGCTGCCGCCGTGGTCGGACGCGAACGAGCGCAGCCGTTCCGCCGACCGGCCGACCTCAGCTGCCGCGCCTTCGTCCGGTGAGTTCGGTGTCGCTGTTGGTCCGGTCATGTCGTCGGCCATCCGATCGTGGTGAGCCCGACCGCGGCGTCGACGGCCCAGGCCACCGAGATGGCCGTGAGGTAGAGGTTGGACAGGTGGAACAGGGTCATCGGCTGCGCCGGGACGCCGCGCAGCACCCGGAAATGCAGCACGTGGGCGATCGCCAGGAAAGCCAGGCCAGCCGGAACGGCGACAGCGGCGTAGATCCACGACGACGCCGGAACAAGTAGCAACGAGCAGGCGACCATCGCCCACGAATAGAGGACGATCTGGCGAACGACGACCCGTTCCGGCGCCACCACCGGGAGCATCGGCACACCCGCCGCGGCGTAGTCCTCCCGGTACCGCATGGCCAGGGCCCAGGTGTGCGGCGGAGTCCAGAAGAAGATCACGCCGAAGAAGACCCAGGCCGGCCACCCGATGGTGCCGGTGATCGCTGACCAGCCGATGACCACCGGCATGCAGCCGGCCAATCCACCCCAGACGATGTTCTGACTGGTCCGCCTCTTGAGCCACATCGAGTAGACCAACACGTAGAACAGGATCGCGGCGACGGACAGGGCCGCCGCCTGCCAGGTGGTGGTCAGGGCCAGGAACCCGCACGACGCCAGACCCAGCGCGATGCCGAAGACCAGGGCGTTACGGGTCGGCACGAGATGACGGGCCAGCGGCCGAGACCTGGTGCGTCGCATCACAGCATCGATGTCCGCGTCGACCACGCAGTTGAGGGCGTTCGCGCTGCCGGCAGCCAGGGTGCCACCGACCAGGGTGGCCAGCACCAGCCAGAGGGTGGGCACCGAGCGCTGCGCCGCGAACATCGCCGGGATGGTGGTGATCAGCAGCAACTCGATGATGCGGGGCTTGGTCAGCGCGACGTATGCACCCAGGGTCACCCTGAGCGACGACGGCACCGCGCCTTCGGCGGATACCCGGGTGTGCTCGTCGGCGGAGGTCTGGAATGCCACGCCTACCTCCGCATCATTTGTGTCTGACCGCCCTCGGGAGACACCGCGACCGGATGCCCTTCACCATCCTATGGGTCCGCGTGCGGCGGACCCGGATGCCGGCAGGTCGGGCCCCGGGCGCGGCGTCGAGGCCCCGGATTGGGGGTACTAGGGTCTGCAGGTGGAATACCGCGCCGCCTCCGGCGACGATCCGCCGAGGTTTGACAATCGCGTTCGCACCCGCGGCCCTAGCGGTCGCCCGGCCGAGGAAGGTCGCCCACCCGTGACCAGTACCGCCCAGATCACCGAACTGACCACTGCACGCGTCCCGGACGATTGGTCCGAGCTCGACACCCGTGCGGTCGACACCGCCAGGGTGCTCGCGGCCGATGCCGTCCAGAAGGTCGGCAACGGCCACCCCGGTACCGCGATGAGCTTGGCTCCGCTGGCCTACTCGCTGTTCCAGAAGGTCATGGTGCACGATCCCGCCGACGCCGACTGGCCGGGCCGGGACCGCTTCGTGCTGTCCGCCGGCCACTCCAGCCTCACTCTGTACATCCAGCTGTACCTGGCCGGCTTCGGGCTGGAACTGCATGACCTTGAATCCCTTCGCACCTGGGGGTCGCTGACACCGGGACACCCGGAGGTGCACCACACCACCGGCGTCGAGATCACCACCGGCCCGCTGGGCCAGGGGTTGGCCTCCGCCGTCGGCATGGCGATGGCCTCACGCCGCGAACGCGGCCTGTGGGATCCGAACGCGGCGCCGGGCCAGAGCCCGTTCGACCACTTCATCTACGTGATCGCCTCCGACGGCGACATCGAGGAGGGCATCACCTCCGAGGCGTCGTCGATCGCCGGCCGGCAGCAGCTGGGCAATCTGGTGGTGTTCTACGACCACAACCAGATCTCCATCGAGGACGACACCAACATCGCCCTGTCCGAGGATGTCGCCGCCCGGTACGAGGCCTACGGCTGGCACGTGCAGAAGGTCGAGGGGGGCGAGAACGTCACCGGCATCCTGGAGGCCATCGAAAGCGCCAAGGCGGTCACCGACAAGCCGTCGTTCATCCAGCTGCACACCATCATCGGGTTCCCGGCGCCCAACAAGATGAACACCGGCAAGATCCACGGCTCCGCTCTTGGCGCCGACGAGGTCGCCGCCGTCAAGAAGATCCTGGGCTTCGACCCGGACAAGTCGTTCGAGGTCGATGACACCGTCATCAAGCACACCCGCCTCGCCGTCGAACGTGGCGAGGCCGCCAAAGCCGCCTGGCTGGGGAAATTCGACGAGTGGGCGCTGGCCAACCCGGACAACAAGGCCCTGTTCGACCGGCTGGTCGCCCGCGACCTGCCGGAGGGCTGGACGGACGCGCTCCCGAGCTGGCCGGTGGACCCGAAGGGCATCGCCACCAGGGCCGCATCGGGTCTGGTGCTGACGGCGCTGGCTCCCGTCCTGCCCGAACTCTGGGGCGGCTCGGCCGACCTCGCGGAATCGAACAACACCACCATGAAGGGTGCCGACTCGTTCGGCCCGGTGGCCGCGGCGACCCAGGAGTGGAAAGCCAACCCCTACGGCCGCACCCTGCACTTCGGCATCCGGGAGCATGCGATGGGTGCCATCCTCTCCGGCATCGCCCTGCACGGCCCCACCCGGCCCTACGGCGGCACCTTCCTGCAGTTCTCCGACTACATGCGCGGGGCGGTGCGGCTGGCCGCGGTGATGGGGGCGCCGGCCACGTACGTCTGGACCCACGACTCCATCGGCCTCGGCGAGGACGGCCCCACCCACCAACCTGTGGAGCATCTGGCTGCACTGCGGGCCATTCCGGGCCTTGCGATCCTGCGCCCTGCCGACGCCAACGAGACGGCCTTCGGCTGGCAGGCCATCCTCGAGAAGCAGAGCGTCTGGAACACCGGACCGGTGGGTATCGCCCTCACCAGGCAGAACGTCCCGGTGCTGGCCGGTACCACCGCCGCGGGCGTGGCCAGGGGCGGCTACGTGCTCGCCGACGCCGACGGCGAACTCCAGGTCATCATCATGTCCTCCGGCTCTGAGGTGCAGATCGCGCTGGCGGCGCGTGAGCTGCTGCAGGCCGAGGGCATCGGCACCAGGGTCGTCTCGATGCCGTGCCTGGACTGGTTCGAGGCCCAGGACGAGGCCTACATCGAGGGCGTCCTACCGAAGGCCGTCACTGCCAGGGTTTCGGTGGAGGCGGCCATTGCCCAGCCGTGGTGGCGCTGGATCGGCAGCCAGGGCCGCCCGGTGTCGCTGGAGCATTACGGAGCCTCGGCGGCAGCGGCCACGCTCTACCAGGAGTTCGGTATCACCGCCGAGGCGACGGTGGCCGCCGCGAAGTCCTCGCTGACTGCCGCGAACACCCCCGACACCGTCTCGCAGGGCACGACGTCCCTGGATGACGCCGGCGTCGACCTCGAGTCGAAGTAGCTACTTCCACTCCGATCTCTCAACCCTCGATCTGTCCTCCCGATCTCCGAACGAAAGAAGCCGCGAATCATGACCGACCCACTTGCTGAACTTTCCGCAGCCGGCGTCTCACTCTGGCTGGACGACCTGTCCCGCCAGCGTCTGCACAGCGGCAACCTGGCGGAACTGATTACCACCAAGCACATCGTCGGCGTCACCACCAACCCGTCGATCTTCGCCGCCGCGTTCGCCGCTGGCGATTCCTACCAGCAGCAGGGCTCCGAGCTCGCGGCCCGTCATGCATCGGTCGACGACGCCATCCGGGTGATGACGACCGACGACGTCCGGGACGCGTGCGACCTCTTCCGCGATCTGTACGACTCGACCGACGGTGTCGACGGCCGGGTCTCGATCGAGGTCGAGCCCGGCCTGGCCCACGACACGGCTGCGACCGTCGCCCAGGCCCAGGAACTGGCCAAGATCGTCGACCGCCCCAATGTGCTGATCAAGATCCCGGCGACGCTGGCCGGTCTGCCCGCCATCACCCAGACCCTGGCCGAGGGCATCAGCGTCAACGTCACGCTGATCTTCTCGCTGGAGCGGTACCAGGGCGTCATCGATGCGTTCATCGGCGGCCTGGAGCAGGCCAGGGCGAACGGCCACGACCTGGCCAAGATCCACTCGGTGGCGTCGTTCTTCGTCTCCAGGGTCGACACCGAGATCGACGCGCGCCTGGCCAAGATCGGCTCCCCGGAGGCCGCCTCGCTCCGCGGCAAGGCAGCCATCGCCAATGCGCGCCTGGCCTACCAGCTCTTCCAGCAGAAGTTCGCCGGTGAGCAATGGGAGGCGCTGGCCGCCGCCGGGGCCCAGGTACAGCGGCCGCTCTGGGCCTCCACCGGAGTCAAGGACCCCAGCTACGACGACACCCAGTACGTCGTCGAACTGGTCGCCCCGAACACCGTCAACACCGCGCCGGAGAAGACCATCGACGCCGTCGCCGACCATGGTGTCCTCCGCGGCAACACCATCGAGGGCACCTACGGGGCCGCCTCGTCCACCTTCAGCGCACTGGAAGCGGTCGGGATCGACCTGCCCGATGTGTTCGCCGTCCTGGAGTCCGAAGGCGTCGACAAGTTCGTCAAGTCCTGGGAGGAACTGCAGGAGTCCACCCGCAAGGCACTGGCCGGCTGAGAGCCGACCGTCGGCCGGCGGCGCACCTGCGTCGCCGGTCGGTTTCATCCCCGGCCACCGGAAGGAACTCCTCACCCGATGACGACCAGCTACGTCAATCCGCTCCGGGATGCCCGCGACAAGCGGCTGCCCAGGATCGCCGGGCCGTCCGGAATCGTCATTTTCGGGGTGACCGGCGACCTGTCCCGCAAGAAGCTGATGCCGGCGATCTACGACCTGGCCAATCGCGGATTACTGCCTCCCGGGTTCGCCCTCGTCGGTTTCGCGCGGCGCGACTGGGCGAACGAGGATTTCGCGAAGGTCGTCCACGACTCGGTCCGGCAGTACGCCCGAACCCCGTTCTCCGAGGAAGTCTGGCGGCACCTGGCCGAAGGCTTCCGCTTCGTCTCCGGGTCGTTCAACGACGACGACGCCTTCGATGCGCTGGCCGCGACCCTGGCCGACCTGGACCGCGTGCGTGGCACCGGCGGGAATCACGCCTTCTACTTCTCCATCCCGCCGGGGGCATTTCCCATGGTCCTGCAGCAGCTGCGGCGCTCGGGCATGTCCGATCCGCACGGCGACGAGTGGCGACGGGTGGTCATCGAGAAGCCGTTCGGTCACAACCTGGAGTCTGCTCAGGATCTGAACCGCCTGGTGGACGAGGTATTCCCGAGGGAGTCGGTCTTCCGGATCGACCACTACCTCGGCAAGGAGACGGTGCAGAACCTGTTGGCGCTGCGTTTCGCCAATCAGCTCTACGAGCCGATCTGGAATTCGAACTATGTCGACCACGTCCAGATCACCATGGCCGAGGACATCGGGGTGGGCGGCCGGGCCGGCTACTACGACGGTATCGGCGCAGCCCGGGATGTCGTCCAGAACCACCTGCTCCAGCTGCTCGCGCTGACCGCCATGGAAGAGCCGGTGTCGTTCTCCCCCAAGCAACTTCGCACCGAGAAGATCAAGGTGCTGTCGGCAGTGCGACTCCCGTCGGATCTGTCCGCCGGTAGTGCCAGGGGGCAGTACGCGACCGGCTGGCAGGGTGGCACCAAGGTGGCCGGATACCTCGAGGAGGAAGGCATCTCGCCCAGATCGACGACGGAGACCTATGCGGCCGTCAAGTTGCTGGTGGACACCCGTCGCTGGGCGGGTGTGCCGTTCTACCTGCGCACCGGTAAGCGGCTGGGGAAACGGGTCACCGAGATCGCTGTCGTGTTCAAACGGGCACCCCATCTGCCCTTTTCGCACACCGACACCGAGGAACTCGGCTCCAATGCTCTGGTCATCCGGGTGCAGCCGGACGAGGGCGTCACCATCAGATTCGGGTCCAAGGTACCGGGGCCGATCATGGAGGTCCGTGACGTCAGCATGGACTTCTCATACGGTCAGTCGTTCACCGAGGCGTCCCCGGAAGCCTACGAACGGCTGATCCTGGATGTGTTGCTCGGTGAGCCGTCGTTGTTCCCGCAGGACGAGGAGGTCGAGCTGTCCTGGCAGATTCTCGACCCGATCGAGAAACACTGGAGCAAGGCCAGCGGCCAGCCCGAGTCCTACGTCTCCGGCACCTGGGGCCCTGCGTCGGCCGACGCCATGATGGCGCGCGACGGGCGTACCTGGCGGCGCCCATGACCAGCCGTGGTCAGCTCCGGCCGGATGCCATTCCTCTGGTCGTCCTTCCTCTTGTCGTCCGTCATCTTGTCGTCTCCGTCCTCCCTGCCGAAAGCGGTCCGCGTTGATCATCGATCTGCCATCGACCACCTCGTCGGCCATCAACAAGAAGATGGTCGACATGCGCGAGAAGGGCGGTGCCAACGCGCAGGGACGGGTGCTGACACTCGTCATCGTGACCGACGAGGACTCCTCCGAGGATCCGATCGCGGCGGCGAACGGGGCGTCGTTCGAGCACCCGTGCCGGGTGATCGTGGTGGCCAAGGGGTCAAAGCGCGGCGCGGCGCGGCTGGATGCCCAGATCCGGGTCGGCGGTGACGCCGGCGCCAGCGAGGTGATCGTGCTGCGGTTGTACGGCCCGCTGGCCGATCACGGTGCTGCGGTGGTCGTGCCATTGCTGCTGGCCGACGCCCCCGTCGTCGCCTGGTGGCCGGGTGATTCCCCTGACGTACCCGCCGATGACCCGATCGGCGCTCTCGCGCAGCGCCGGATCACCGACTCTGCGGCCGTGAAGCGGCCGATGGCCGCGCTGGGCGCCCGCCGCGTCAGCTACCGGCCGGGTGACACCGACCTGGCCTGGACCAGGCTGACCAACTGGCGTGGGCTGCTGGCCGCCGCCCTCGACCAGCCTCCCCACGAGAAGATCACCGAGGCGACGGTGGCCGGCGCGTCGGACTCCGCATCGGCGGACCTGCTGGCCGGCTGGTTGGCGCTGCAGCTGCGCTGCCCGGTCCGGCGCATCAAGGTGGACAGGGCCGGCAGCGGCCTGCGGGCGGTGACCTTGCTGCGGCGTTCCGGCGAGATCACCCTGGTGCGACCGGAGGGCATCACCGCGACGCTGTCGGTGACCAATCAGGCGCCGCGTCAGCTGACGCTCCCCCGCCGGATCCTGCGTGACTGCATCGCGGAGGAGTTGCGCCGACTGGACGCTGACGACGTGTACGCCGACGTGCTGTCCAAGGGGCTGGACCTGGTCGCCAAGGCTGCGGCGACACAGGCGGCGACCCAGATTGCGACCGGCCCGGGCGGCGGCGGCAGCGCTCGCCGCAGCACCCGCCGAACGGCACGCCCGGCGGCGGCCACCTCCACCGGCCGCGCGAAGGCCCGGCTCGCGGCCGCCAAGGATCCCAAGACCAAGCCCGTCGCCCTCAAGACTGTGGCGGCGGCGATCGTCATGCCGGATCCGGTGGAACCTCCGGTCGCCACGCCCGAGACGAAGGCCGCGCCGGCCAAGACCCGCAGCCGGCGTGCTGCCAAGGCGGCCGCGCAGTGACCGGCCCCGAGGTGATCATCCATCACGACGCTGACCTGCTGGCATCGGCGACCGCGGCCCGATTGATGACCAGGCTGGTGGACGCCCAGGCGGCCGGCCGGATCCCGCGGATCGTCCTCACCGGCGGCGGGTCGGGCATCGGCCTGCTGGCGGGGCTGAATTCCTCCCCCGCCCGGGACGCCATCGACTGGCAACGGGTCGATTTCTTCTGGGGCGACGAGCGATTCGTGCCAGCGGAGGACCCGGAGCGCAACGAGAAGCAGGCCAGGGAGGCGCTCCTGGACCACGTACCGCTGAATCCCGCTCGGGTGCACCCGATGGCCGCCTCGGACGGTGAATTCGGTTCGGACGTCGATGCCGCGGCGGAGGCCTATGCCGCAGTCATCGGCGCACAGCCCGCCTTCGACGTGGTGATGCTCGGCATGGGTCCGGAGGGCCATGTGGCCTCGATCTTCCCCGAGTCGCCCGCGGTCTACGAACGGCGCTCGGTCGCGGCGGTGCGGAACTGCCCGAAACCGCCGCCGACCCGGATCACGCTGACCCTGCCGACCATCCGCACGGCAAAGGAGGTGTGGATCATCACGGCCGGCGCGGGCAAGGCGGCAGCAGTGGCGATGGCCCTCGGTGGCGCCGGCGAGGTGGCCCTGCCTGCCGCCGGTGCGGTCGGCACGGCGCGCACGCTCTTCCTGCTGGACCTGGGTTCGGCCAGCGAGCTGCCGGCCGACATAGCGCGGGTCCGGATCTCCTGACCTTCGGCGCTGCACCGCAGGAATAGCCTGGATCAGCTCGGGCCAGCAGCGACGCACCGCAGCGAGTGTTTGCCGGCAGTGATGGAGCAGACACCACCGCCCGGACGGCGTCCACTGTCGGGGCTGCGATGCTGGAGGTGTCGCACGTGCAAGAGGCGATTCCGATCAACGGGGTCGTCACCGGTCCTCAAGGAGGAGAACCAAGAATGAGCAAACCCGCCGTCAAGGTCACCGTCACCGGCGCAGCCGGTCAGATCGGTTATGCGTTGTTGTTCCGGATCGCTTCCGGTGCCATGTTGGGCCCCGACACCCCGGTCAGGCTCAGTCTCCTGGAGATCACCCCCGCGCTCAAGGCGGCTGCCGGCACCGCGATGGAGCTGGATGACTGCGCGTTCCCGCTGCTGGCCGGAATCGACATCACCGACAACGCCAAGGAAGCATTCGACGGCACCTCCATCGCACTGCTGGTCGGTGCCCGCCCGCGTGGACCGGGGATGGAGCGCGGTGACCTGCTGGCGGCCAACGGCGGCATCTTCAAGCCGCAGGGCGAGGCCATCAACGCCGGTGCCGCCGACGACATCAAGGTCTTGGTGGTCGGCAACCCGGCGAACACCAATTCACTGATCGCGCGATCGCATGCCCCGGACGTTCCGGCCGACCGCTTCTCGGCGATGATGCGGCTGGATCACAACCGGGCCCTGTCGCAGGTGGCCGCCAAGCTCGGGGTGTCCGTCGCAGATGTCAGCAACATGACGATCTGGGGCAATCACTCCGCTACGCAGTATCCCGATCTGTTCCATGCCATGGTCGGCGGCAAGTCGGTTGCCGACCAGGTCGAGCGGGCATGGCTGGAAGACACCTTCATTCCCACGGTGGCCAAGCGCGGCGCGGCGATCATCGATGCCCGCGGAGCATCCTCCGCTGCCTCGGCTGCCAGCGCGGCCATCGCTCACGTTCACAGCTGGGTGCACGGGACACCGGCAGGCGACTGGACCAGCGCCGGGATCGTCTCCGACGGCTCCTACGGCGTCCCGGAGGGCCTGATGTCAGGCTTCCCGGTGACAGCCGAGAACGGCAGCTGGAAGATCGTGCAGGGTCTGGAGATCGACGCCTTCTCCCGCGGGCGCATCGACAAGTCCGTGGCCGAACTGGTCGAGGAACGCGATGCCATCTCCGGTCTCGGCCTGATCTGAGCCGCACCGGCCCTGCCTGATCTGGGCCGCAGAGGCACCCGCCTGATCTGGCCGCCGGTGGCGCTCAGGCCAGGGCGTAGATGGCCACCCAGTCGATCAACAGGTGGCCGGCGGTCGCCGGATCAGGTGTGGGTCCGTTGGTCGCGGTCTGGAGCGTCCAGCGCATCGGGGTGGTCGGGATGTCCTTGGTGGTCGTGCCGACCACCTTGCCGTCCAGGATGAAGGTCAGTCGATCAGGACGCCACTCGATGGTCGCGGTGTGCCACTGCGTGAAGCTGGCCGGAGTGTCGACTCGCATGCACTTGTCCTGCGCGTGGCCGACGCAATGATTGAAGCCCTGGATCTTGCCGGCCAGCGAGCCCTCGGGAAAGTCGATCTCGCCGTCGTTCCACTGCCCGCTGTTCGGCCACAGCAGCCAGCCTGTTCCGTATCCGGGCAGATGATCTGACTTGAACCTGATGACGTACCGGCCGTAGACCTGCCCGCCCCACTGCACGTCGCCGATCGACGGTACGGGAGCTGCCCCCAGTGGCGTGCCGTTCTCGCTGTGCAGGAACATGTCGAGCACGCCGTGGTGGACCGACAGGATGCGCTGGGCATATTCGCCGTCACCCGCGGTGTCCGGGAACCCGTCGTATCCGGTCCACTTGTTGGCATACGGGCCCGGGAAGCCGCCCATCGGGACGTCGGTGGTGAAGTCGTCGGTAAAGATCTGAGTCCAGCCCGGCAAATTTCCCACCGGCATGGCCTGTCCGCTCAGACCAACCGCCGCGGGTACCACGACGGTCTTCCTGGCGCCGATGTCGTGCCACCTCTCGCCCAGCAGGGCGCACGCCCAGTAGACATAGGTGCCGGGCTGCAGGGTCTGCGTGGCAGAGAAGTCCGTACCGCCCGCCGAGATCGCCGCCGACACCTGCATCGGGAAGTCGACGACATCCCCCGCTGAGTTCCGCGCGCACACGCCGACCATGTCGAAGGTCAGCCCGGGGGCTGACGAGATCGTGGTCTGCGCGGTGACGGACTGTCCGTTCACGGCGGCGTTGAGCGACACCGAGGTCAACGCCGGATCCGGCTCGGTCACCGAACTGGGCGGGGCGCTGCCCGGCGGGCTGACCGACGGGGAGGATGCCGCGGCCGACGTGGACACCCGGTCGCTCGACTCACCGCTGCTCGCGACCGTTGCCGGGGTGGTACGAGCGGGCAGCAGCGCGGTCGGGGTCGGGGTAGGAGACGTGCACGACACCACCAGGACGAACAACAGCAGCAGGGCAGCGAGGCCGCGACGGCCGGTCCGGTTCCTGCGCACTTGGCTCCTTGGTCGTCCGAAATCGCGCCGACAGGACCACCGCCGGAAATGCTTTCCCTCGAAGGCCTCGCCCGCGAAGTTGAAACTCCATGAAAGCACGGCCAGGTGGCCCCCTGGCGCCCGTGCGGCGGTATTCCCATGTGTTTGCCGCCATCACGGACTGGGCGTGACGACCCGTCGACCGCCAGTGATCCGCTGCCTCACTGACGGTCGGCCGGGAGGATCTGGTTGCCGCCGCTGTTGCTACTGAGCGGTGCCGCGCAGGACGGCAAGCAGCGCGTCGCCGTCCGGAACCCCCAAACCGGTGCAGGCGTCCCAACCGGGACCGGCCTGGTACTGCCCGTTGTTGCCCTCGGTGATGTCCCGGAAGCCCGGCTGCACCACACCCGCCGCGACGCCGGCGTACAACGCCGGCTGCAGCAGACCGAGCGGCTTGCCCAGGGCTTGCGCCAGCCGGGCGGCCAGCGCTGCCCAGAGGGGAGCAACCGCACTCGTACCGCCGATGACGGCCTTCCGACCGTCGATCAGCACCTCATATCCGGTCTGTGGGTCGGCATCACCGGCCACGTCGGGAACGCCGCGACCGTGCTTGCCGTTCGGCCCTGCCGGTACGCCGGCCAGCTTCTGCCATCTCGGCTGCTTGAACTTGTCACTGACGCCACCGCCGGTCGCGCCGTTGTTGGGACCGTTGTCCCACACCGTCTCGCTCGAGACGGTGCCGTCGCTGGCGTTGGCGCGCAGGCTCGTCCCGCCACAGGCCAGTGCATGCGGGCTGGACGCCGGGAAGTCGCAGTGCGCCTTGTTGTCGGTGGCACGGTCGGTGCTGCCGTCGTCGCCGGCGGCCGCGGTCACTGTCACGCCCAGTGCGGCAGCGTCCGCGAACGCCGAATCCATCGCTTTGCGGGCCTGCGCGGTCCAGTCGTCCTCACTCTGGCCCCAGCTGATACTGATGGCGGCAGGTGTCGGGTCGGAATGCGCCGCCTCCGACACGGCGTCCAGGAAGCCGGCGTCGGTGTTGGGCGCGAAGTACACCAGAATGTCCGAGCCGGGGGCCAGTGCGCCCACTACCTCGATGTCCAGCAGGACCTCGCCGTCGGCGCCGTTCGGGTCCTGACCTGGCTGGTTCGCGGCGCCGTCGACGCCGACCGCGGTGACCTTCGGACCGGTGATGCCAAGGCCGCCGAAGTACGTGTCCAGATCGGACTGCCCGAACCCGCCACCCAGTTCGATGATCGCCACCGTCTGACCGGTGCCGTCGGTGTTGCTCGGGAATTTGTAGATCTTGCCGAGATCCGGCGGGGTATAGCTGACCGCCGCCGCCGCTGCCGGGACCACCAACCGCGCCCTGGCCTGGGGCCGGTTGTCCAGGCCGAGTACCGCGGTGACGATCTCGTCCAGATCCACCGGCACCGTCAGCTCACCCTCCCGGTGCCGGAACCGCACCTGCTTGCCGGTCACCGCGTCGTGGGTCTGCACGATGGCGAGTTTGGTCCCGAACAGCTCCTCCAGCGTGGCGGGATCGCCGGCCACCAGCACCCGCCGGGATGCGGCGTCGGCAGAGACCACCTCTGCGCCGGCAGCCACCACAGCATCGGACACAGCGGTGATGTCGGCCGGGTCCGCGCCATACTTCTCGGCCAGTTCCGCCTTGGAGATGGAGGACGGAAGGTCGTCCGGCAGTTCCGCGCGGCGCCGCAGCACCACGGTCACCTGGATCCGTTCGGATCCGGACGGCTCGCCGACCTGTTCCAGGCCCGGGAGAGGCGCCCGGTCGCTGCCGGGAACTGTCCGGCGCTGGGAATTCGGTACTACCTGGCTGGGTGGGTTCGTCATGCAGATATGGTGCACCCACGCACCGACAGTGATACCGAACTTAGCTCCCGGGTGCAAAATACGCCCGAATGCACTATCGGCGATCGGTTCAGATGTCGTCCGGTACACCGTCGGTACCGCCGGTCAGTTTGGTCAGGATCGCATCGAGCTCGTCCGGTCGCACCAGCACCTCGCGTGCCTTCGACCCCTCCGACGGACCGACGATGCCGCGTGTCTCCATCATGTCCATCAGTCGGCCGGCCTTGGCGAAACCCACCCGCAGCTTCCGCTGCAGCATGGAGGTGGAGCCCAGCTGCGAGCTGATCACCAGGGTGATGGCCTCGACCAGCTCGTCCAGGTCGTCGCCGATGTCCGGATCGATGTTTTTGGACGGATCAGGCTTGGCGACGGTGACGTTCTCCGCGTAGTCCGGTTCTGCCTGTGTCTTGGCGAAGGCGACGACCTCGGCGATCTCCTCGTCGCTGACATACGCCCCCTGGATTCTGATGGCGTTGCGGGCGCCCATCGGCAGGTACAGCCCGTCGCCCATCCCGCTGAGCTTCTCGGCCCCCGGTTGATCCAGGATGACTCTCGAGTCGGTCAGCGACGAGGTGGCGAACGCGAGCCGGGACGGCACGTTGCTTTTGATCAGACCGGTGACCACGTCGACCGACGGCCGCTGAGTGGCCAGCACCAGATGGATCCCGGCAGCCCTTGCCTTCTGGGTGATCCGGACGATGGCGTCCTCGACATCGCGCGGCGCTGTCATCATCAGGTCGGCGAGCTCGTCGATGATGCCGAGGATGTAGGGATAGGGCCGGTACACGCGCTCGGAACCAGGCGGGGTCTTGATGTCGCCCGACCGCACCTTCTTGTTGAAGTCGTCAACGTGGCGGACGCCGTGGGCGAGCATGTCGGCGTACCGCTGCTCCATCTCCTCGACCAGCCAGGCCAACGCGGCGGCGGCCTTCTTCGGGCTGGTGATAATGGGCGTGATCAGGTGTGGAATGCCTTCGTAGGGGGTGAGCTCGACCATCTTGGGGTCGATCAGCACCATCCGGACCTCGGCCGGGCTGGCCCGCTGCAGCAGCGACACCAACATCGAATTCACAAACGATGACTTGCCGGAGCCGGTGGCGCCGGCGACCAGCAGGTGCGGCGTCTTGGCCAGGTTGGCGACGACGAACTTGCCCTCGACATCCTTGCCCAGACCGATCACCAGCGGGTGCTGGTCCTTGCGCGAATCCGGTGAGGCGAGCACGTCGCCCAGGCGCACCATCTCCCGGTCGATGTTGGGCACTTCGATGCCGACGGCCGACTTGCCGGGGATCGGCGCCAGCAACCGGACGTGTTCCGAGGCCACCGCGTAGGCGATGTTGCGGGTCAACCGGGTGATCGCCTCGACCTTGACCCCGGGGCCGACCTCCACCTCATACCTGGTCACCGTGGGCCCCCGGGTGAAGCCGGTGACCGCGGCATCGATCTTGAACTCCTCGAGCACCCTGGAGATGCGGACGATGACGTCGTTGTTGGCCGCCGTCTGCTGTTTCGGGGGTGCGCCGAGCTTGAGGATGGTGGTGGGCGGCAGCTGGTAGCTGCCGTCGACTGCGCTGTCCAGGGTGAGCTGGGTCGGTTCGGTCACCGGCGGCGGGCCGGCCGGCGACGTCGCCGGTCTGATGACCCGGGGTCGACCTGGCGCAGGCAGTTCCTCGGTGGGCGCTGTCGCCGCGGCCAGAGCCGGCAACACCATCGGCGTGGTGCGCGAGTCTGCCGCCGCATCGGCGGCCGCCGCCTGACGCCGCTTGGACGGTCTGCGCAGCCGGGTCGTCGCGGCAAGATCGACATTCTCGTTGAGGCGCACAGCCGAGCCCGCCCGGTAATCGTCGGCCGGATCCGGGTCCGGAGGGTCGTCGGCGGCATCCCCGCCGTCCCGATCCCCAGCACCGCGGTCGCCACTCATCCAGCGGACGGCACGGGCGATGGTCGATGGGACGTCCCGCAGCGCGGTCCCGGTCAGCAACAGCAGGCCGAAGACCCCCAGCAGGACCAGCAGAATGACAGCGGGCACCGCGGTGACGCCCTTGACCAGCGGGTGTCCGAGCAGCCATCCGAGAACGCCGCCGGCCGATCGTGGGAAGTCGGAGTTCAGGTCGCCGGCGGGTGCGGCGTCATGGAAGACCTGGAAGGTGCCGGTGACCGCCAGGGTGACGGCGATACCGCCGAGTATGCGGCGGGTCCGGTGCTCCCGGTCGCCCTGGGTGCGCATCAGCACAACTGCCGCACCCAGCAACAGGGCGGGCAGCACCACACCCGGCAGCCCGAAGCACATCCGCACCGCCCGATCCACGACAGCGCCCACCGGACCGGCCGCATGGAACCAGGAGCCGACCGCGCAGATGATGGCGAAGGCCAGCAGCCCCAGCGCGAGCCCGTCGCGCCGGTGTGCAGGGTCGATGTCGCGGGCGGCGGCCGCGCCGCGGCCCGCCGTCCTGACCGTGCTGCCGACTCCCCGAGCCAGCAATCGCCAGAGCGATCCGATGCCCCGGCCGACGCCTCGCATCATGCGCGACAGGAGCGACGGACGGCTGCGGGTGGCGACCGGCGCCGCGCGCCTTGCAGTCGTCGTCCTGGCCGTGCGGGCCGGCAGGTTCGAGGCCCTGACACCCGGTTTTGTGCCGCGCGGCTTCGTGGTACTGCCTGCGCTGCTCGAACGCGAACGCGGTGGCGACTTTCCGGGCATGAGTGCACGGTAGTCGCTCGGGATCACTCCTGTCCCACTTGCCACACCCTTCCCGACCGCTCGGGGCCGTCGTCCCACTCACCGCAGTGGCATCACGCGGTCAGCTGACCTCCTCCAGCCGGGCGGTGGCGATATCGAAGATGAACCCGCGAACGTCGTCGCGGTGCGGGATCCACCCGCACTCCCTGACCCGCTGCAACGAACTACGCATGGTCTGGTGCAGGTCGGTGAAGCCCGGCACGTTCCACGGCGGCCGTTCCCCCGACTCGGCCTCCAGCTGGGCGCGGAAGCTGTCGTCGTCGAAACCCTCCATGCCACATTGGGTGTGGTGGATGAGGACAACTTCGCGGGTGCCCAGTGAACGCTGACTGATTGCCAGCGACCGCAGCATCTCGTCGGTCGGCAGGCCGCCGGCGTTGCGCATCAGGTGCGCGTCGCCGATGTCAAGGCCGAGTGCCCCGAACAGGTCCAGCCTCGAGTCCATGCAGGAGATGACGGCGAGTCGGAGCTTCGGACGGAGCGGGCGCGGGCCGGGAAAGGAGGCGACGTACTTTTCGTTGGCGTGCAGCAGATGATCGATGGCCGACATGGCTCACCCTCCCGATCGGATCAGGCCCGCGACCGAACGGTGAGTCCCGCAGGGGGGGTCGAGCATGCTCATCCAGGATTCTGCCAATCTCCGGTGGTCTCACGCCATCGGTGCCGGTACGCCGAATTGCGTGATTGAACTATAGGGACATCGGATGCCTACCGTCGGGGTGCGTCATACCCCGAACACGCCGTGGAGATGGCGATCGGCCGGTTGCGGACCCCGCTCGGAAACCCCCGGATCATCCAGACGCTGGTCAAACGGGGATACCGGATCGCCTACGACCCCGAGTTCGGCGCGACCGGTCGCTACTGAGCGCAGTCCCGCTCGGTGTTCCGGTGGAGTGAGGGACGTCGCTAATTTCAATCACGCTTGGGAAGTTGATCCATGCGCAGGTCAGAGCGCGGGCAGCATCAGATGCCCGTCGGGCGACACCTCGACCGGGGTCACGGCCAGCACCGCACCGACCGGGAGCGGGCCGTAGAGATGCGGGAACAGGTCCGTCCCGCCAGTGGTGTTCTCCGCAATCACCGGCAGGGCGAGCCGGTCGGGGTCAACGGTGAGCAGCACCACCGGCGCCTCCGCCCCGACCCAGAACCGCGATGCCACGCCGGCCAGCTGCCCGGCGTAGGAGAAATGCAGGAAGCCCTCGGATTCGAGTGTCATACCGCGGCCGGAAATCCGGTACCACCCCTCGGCCTGGGCCGCTGCCCAGCCCGCGGCGAAGGTCAGGTGGTAGATCACCTCAACGCTCCGGCAGGGCGGACACAAATGCGGCGGGGATCCGGAAAAATCCGGCATCCAGTAGCGGCTTGGTCTGCGCCGGGCAATTCCGTAGGCGCAGGGGTTTGGTGCTCAGCATTGCTGCCCGAGGCATCAGACGGCGATCACGGTCGGCACGATCATCGGCCGGCGGCGGTACACATCGCCCACCCACCGCCCGACGACCTTCCTGACCGACTGGGCCACCCGGTGCGTGTCGGTGACCCCGTCGGCTTCCAGCTGAGCCAACTCCGCTTCCACCAGCGGCACGACCTTGGCCAGCGCATTGGGGTCGTCCGAGAACCCACGCCCGGAGATGGTCGGCGACGCGATGGCCCGCCCGGTGTGCGCATCGATGGCAACCGTGATCGCGATGAAGCCACCCTCCCCCAGCACGAGCCGGTCGGACAGAGTGTTCTCACCGACGTCGCCGACCGCGGCGCCGTCCACATAGACCATCCCGACGTCGACGTGACCGGAGATCCGGGCCCGACCGTCGATGAGGTCGACGACCGTTCCGTCCGGGGCCAAAACCACCCGGTCGGCGGGCACGCCGGACAGCACGGCGAGCCTGGCCTGGGCCCGCAGGTGCCGCCATTCGCCGTGCACCGGGATCACGTTCTTCGGGCGGACCGCGTTGTAGATGAACAGCAACTCCCCCGCCGATGCGTGGCCGGAGACGTGCACCTTGGCAACACCCTGGTGCACCACCGTGACGTTTGCCCTGGCCAACTCGTTGATCACGGTGAACACGCTGGTCTCGTTGCCGGGGATCATCGAGCTCGCCAGGATCACGGTATCGCCCTGGATCAGGTTGACCTGGCGGTGCTCGCCGCGGGACATCCGGGACAGCGCGGACAGCGGTTCGCCCTGCGACCCGGTGGAGACGAGCAGCACCTGCTCCGGGGGGAGTTCGAGCACTTTGTCCAACGACCGCACCAGACCGTCCGGGACGGACAGCAGGCCGAGCTCCTGGGCGATCTGCATGTTCCTGACCATCGACCGGCCGACGAAGGCGACCTTGCGGCCGTGGTTCTGGGCGGCGTCCAGCATCTGCTGCACCCGATGCACGTGGGAGGCGAAGCTGGCCACGATCACCCGCTGTTTGGCTGACCGCACATAGTTGTCAAGGACCGGACCGATCTCTCGTTCGGGCGCGACGAATCCGGGCACCTCGGCGTTGGTGGAGTCCACCATCAGCAGATCGACGCCTTCGTCGCCCAGCCGGGAGAACCCGCCGAGGTCGGTGAGGCGGCCGTCGAGGGGCAACTGGTCCAGCTTGATGTCACCGGTGTGCAGCACCGTGCCGGCCGGGGTCCGGATACCGACCGCAAGCGCGTCCGGAATCGAATGGTTCACCGCGAAGAACTCCAGGTCCCAGGCCCCGGCCTTGCGCCGCTCGCCCTCGACGACCACCTCGAGCTTGGGGCTGATGCGGTGCTCGCGGCACTTGGCGGCGATCAGCGCGAGCGAGAACTTCGCGCCGATCACCGGGAGGTCCTTGCGGAGCCGGAGCAGCCAGGGCAGGGCGCCGATGTGATCCTCGTGCCCGTGGGTGATCACCACTGCGTCGATGTCGTCGACCCGGTCCTCCACCAGTCGGAGATCGGGCAGGATCAGGTCCACTCCGGGCTGCGCGTCCTCCGGGAACAGCACCCCGCAGTCGACCACCAGTAGCCGGCCGTCGAATTCGTACACCGTCATGTTCCGGCCGATCTCACCGATGCCACCGAGTGCGACGATTCGCAGGCCGCCCCTGGTGAGTCGGGGTGGCGGAATGGCTTTGGACGTAGCGGTCATCGCAAATTACCGATTTCTTCGAGGTCTCGCGCAATCTGCGCAGTCTGGTCATGGGTGGCAGGAATCTGGGGAAGACGGGGGTCGCCGACCTCGAAGCCGGACAGCCGAAGCGCGGTCTTGGCGAACACCAGGCCGGCACCGCCACCGGTTCTCGACATCGCCAGGTGCGCCGGCAGCAGTGCTTCGTGGGCGGCCCTGGCCCGCCGGAAGTCGCCGGCGGCCGCCGCGTCCACCAACGCCTTGACCAGGGGTCCGACGACATGCGAGATGATGCTGACCACACCGACCGCGCCGACACTCATCCACGGCAGGGTCAACGGGTCGTCGCCGGAGTAGTAGGCAAGATCGGAATTCGCGATCACCTGCGAGCCGGCGTGCAGATCACCCTTGGCGTCCTTGACGGCGGTGATCCGCGGGTGTTCGGCCAGGCGCAGCAAGGTGTCGGGCGCGATGGCCACGACCGATCGCGAGGGGATGTCGTACAGCATCACCGGTAGATCGGTGGCGTCGGCCACCGCCGCGAAGTGCGCCAGCAGGCCCTCCTGCTGGGGCCGGGAGTAGAACGGCGTGACCACCAGAGTGCCGTGTGCGCCTGCTTTTTCGGCCTCACGAGCGAGTCGGACCGAATGCGCCGTGTCGTAGGTGCCGACGCCGGCCACGACGGTGACCCGGTCCCCCACCGCATCGACCACCGCCCTGACGACGGCGGCCTTCTCGGCATCGGAGGTGGTCGGCGATTCACCGGTGGTGCCGTTCACCACCAGCCCGTCGTGCCCGGCATCGGCCAATCGGACGGCGAGCGCTCCGGTCGCCTCCAGGTCGAGGTCACCGGCGGAGGTGAAAGGAGTGACCATGGCAGCCAGGACCGTTCCGAACGGCCGGCCTTCCCTGCCCGTCGGACCGGCGATGAGAGTCGTCATGCCCGAAAACTTACCGCCCTTCAGACCTGCCGTTCGCCTGCCCGTGCTGCGGCGATGGCCGCCGGGTCACCCTCGAACTCGAGACGAACCTGCGACCGGCCGCTGAGCCACAGCAGGATCTCGGCTACTCCGCCGAGCAGAACGACGCCGCTTAGCGAGTTGCCGGCTCCGTCAATCTCCTTCGCCGGGACCAGGTTGATCGGCATCTCCCGCTGACCGGGCTCGCCGGTGAGCCGTGCGGTGACCGGGACCCCGGCCCTGCGCAGACTCCGCAGCGCCAACGGCGAGGTGATCATCTTGATGAGCTGGTCTCTGGTGTCCTGGCTCAACTCGCGAGGCTGCCAGTCGGGCTGACCGCGCCGGGCATCCTCGTGGTGGATGAACATCTCCATGCTGTTGGCCTTGTCGTCCATCGAGCCCCAGCCCAGCGGGCTGAGAGGCGGCGGACCGGTCCGCAGCAGATGGATCTGATCGGTCCACGGCCGTCTGGCGAATCCGGCGGACACGTGGGCCATCCAGTCGGCGAGCGGCTTGACGAACATGCCCAGCGCCGCGTCCAATCGCCGTTCGCGAACCAGCAGGTGCGCCATCAGATCGCCGGTGTCCCACCCCGCGCACAGAGTGGGCTGGTCCGGACCGAGCTCGGCGAAGAGGTCGGCCAGCGATGCGCGTTCGGTCTGGGCGAGGGTCACCCCTGCACGTTACCTAGTGATTCCGGTGTGACCGAGGCTGTACCGGCCGGGCAGCGGCATGAGCGCCAGCCCGTGAGGTCCGTTGCCGACCGGGATCGTCCGGATCATCCGTCCGGTCCTGGTGTCGAAGACGAAGACGACGTTGTCGTAGCGGCCGGACACCCACAGCCTGGTCCCGTCTGCGCTGACGTTGCCCATGTCCGGGCTGCCACCGCCCGGAATCGTCCATTTCCCCTCGATCGCGCCCGTGTAGGAGTCGAGCACGCTGATGCTGCCCTCGTGCCGATTGGTCACGTACAGCTGCCGACCGTCGCGGCTCAGGTACAGGCCGTGGGCGCCCCGCCCGGTATCGATGTGCCGCAGGACTTTCGTCGCGCTGCCGTTGAGCACCCAGACGCCGTTGGATTCGGAATCGGCGATGTAGTACACCGACCCGTCAGGTGCCAGTTTGATGTCCTGAGGTCCCATCGTGGTGTTCTGCACCGGCATGTCGATGGTCCGGATCACCTGATGGGTGGCCACATCGATGACGACGACCCGCCCCGAGAACTCGCAGGTGAAAACGGCAGTCCGGCCGTCGACGCTGAAGTCGGCGTGATCGATGCCGCCGCACTGCGGCACCTGCGTGGTGTCGTGGATCGTCCACTTCCGGGGGTCGTACCAGACGAGTTCCCGGTACTCCTCCGCAACCGAGATCGCGTACTTCCCGTCCGGGGTGAAATACATGTTGTAGGGATCTCGCACCGAGATGGTTCGGCCGCATTCACCGGTGGCCGGGTCGATCTCGCGGATCACGTTGCCGATGTCGTCGGTGGCGTAGAGCATCGTCATGTCGTAGGACGGCACCACGTGCTGGATCTCGATGCCGACCGGGCACTTGCGCACCACCTTGAAGGTCTTCTGGTCGATCACCCAGACATCGCCGGACTTGTTGTGCGGCACGTACGCATACGCCGGATAGTTCCGCTGCACGGCCGAGATCATGTTCGCCCCGGCATCGGCGTAGACGTTGTGCGGGTCGGTCACCGGCGGCATGCCGGGCAGGCCGGGCAGGGCTGCCGGGCGGGTTTTCGACGTCGCCGGACTGGTCCTGGGGGTCAGGTTCGGCGACGAGGAGAACGAGGTCGGCGTCGTCCCGGTCATGCCGCTCATGCCGGCCATCGTCGAGGTGCTGGAGCGCGGCGTCGCACCCGGAGTCGACGATGCGGTTGACAAGACGGGCCGGGCGGCCGGGGTGGTTGTGCCGACGGATTGACCGCCGGAGGTGCAGGCCGCGAGCAGCAGCGCCGCGGCCGCGACCAGAGCGCCGCGGACGGCGGGGTACTTCATGCGTCGGCCACCAGCGGCGAGGCGGCCAGTTCGGTGCCGTCGGCCAACTGGCTGATCCGGAAGTCGGCGAAGACGTTCGGCGCGAGTTGCTGGAGCTGCCGGAGAATACCGACCGCGAGCGTCCTGATTTCGACATCGGCGGCCTCGGTTGCCCGCATGCCGACGAAATGCCGCCAGGCACGGTAGTTTCCGGACACCACGATCGCGGTCTCGGAGGCCCCCGGCAGGATCCCGGCGGCCAATTGCCTGGCCTGCTTGCGCGCCAGCGCCCCGTCGGGGGCGCGCTCTGCGGCCGACTCCAATGCCGCCAGCAGTTGGCCGTGGGCAGTCGCGGCCGCAGCCATGGCGACGGAGAACTGCTCGTGCAGACCTGGATCGGCCGCCACCGCGCCGGGTTCCACGAGCACCGGTCCACCCGCCGGGACGAAACGCGACGACAGCTCGGAATAGGAGAAGTGCCGGTGCCGGATGATCTCGTGGGTTACCGCGCGGGAGATGCCGGTCAGATAGAACGTCGCCGTGCTGTGCTCGAGCACCGACAGGTGACCCACCTGCAGAATGTGCCGCAGATAGCCCTCATTGGTGGCGGTGGACGGATTCGGCCGATTCCACGACTGATAGCAGGCCCGCCCGGCGAACTCGGCAAGAGCCTGCCCACCGGAAGCATCGGAGACGAAGGGGACGTCAGCCGGTGGCAGGAATTCGGTCCTGGCCACGAGCCGGATGCCGGGGCCGGGCGAATCCACGTCGATCACAGGAGTGACGATCTCACATCTGATCGAATGACGTCAGAATAGGCGTCATTTTCCCTTGCATGACGTCACTGTTGGTGTCACGATGGTGTCATGGACCTGAACCCTTACATCCGTAGCCTGCGCGAGGACCTCCTCGCCGCAGCAGCCATCGGCGACGAGGCAACCCGTCGCGCGGCCGCCCTGTTGGGCGCCGCCATCGAACCGGCCGGCCGGCTGGCCATCATGAACGCCCTGTCAGACCTGGCCGCGGAGGTTACGGAGGCGCTGGACAGGCATGTCGTCGAGATCAAGGTGGACGGGCGCGACGTCCGGGTCTCCGTGTCCGAGCGCGGTGGTCACCGCCCGGACGGGTTCACCGAGCAGGACCAGCACGACAATGGCCACGGCGGCCATCACCTGCATGCCGACGAGTTGCGCCGGGCCATGCAGGAGGCCGGCGGTGAACTGTCCCGGACCACCGTCCGGCTGTTCAACGACCTGAAGTCGCAGGCAGAGCAGGCCGCCTCCGAACAGGGTGTGTCACTGAACACCTACATCTCGCGGGCAGTGTCCGACTCGGTCCGCACCGCGGTTCCGTCGGGGCTGAAGAGCAAGCGCGATCGCTCCCGCGAATCCGACGACGACCGCGGCGGCCGCGGCGGGCGGAACGTGACCGGGTACATCAAGGGCTGAGTTCGCTCGGCCCGCACCTGCGCGGACTCACCTCCGACCCCACCGCTGCTCGCCTACCCCGCTCACCCACCCGCACGACCCACCTTGAGGAACCCCAATGCACACGTTCCTGACCCCCGACCCGATCACGCTGGAAATCCGCAACGCCGCCGGCGACATCCAGATCGAGCTCACTGACACCCAGACCACCACCGTGTCCGTCACCCCCGTCACCAGTCACCCACTCGGCTTTCTCGACGACGTCCTGAAAGCATTCGGCGGACGCGGCCACCAGTTCGCCAACCGCATCGGCAGCCAGTTCGGCGAACGCGGTCCGTTCGGCGATCAACGCACGGCAACCGACCGGACGCACCCAGGACCCGACGGATCGACATTGACCGACGTCGCCGACCTGGTCCGCGTGGAGCACCGCGACGGCGACAGCCCCACTGTGATCGTCGACACCGACCCCGCTCGGGACGGCTGGCGGTCCGGTTTCACCGTCACCGTCACCGCACCGGCCGGCTCCAACATCCGCGTGCAATCCCAGTCATCCAACGTCACCTTGACCGGCGCCGCCCAGCTCGTCGACGTCCGTACCGCGTCGGGCGACGTGCGGCTCCACGAGACCCTTGGCAAGACCCTGGTGCAGACGGCGTCCGGCAACGTCTCGGTAGCCCTCGCAGGCGCCCAGGTGGACGTCCGTACCGCCTCCGGCGACGTGCAGGTCGGACCAGTCGGCGGAGACGCGTTGATCCACACCACCTCCGGCGACATCCGGCTGGGCGCGGTCGCCGGGAACATCAGTGCCAGGAGCGTATCGGGCGACGTCCGGGTGGCCGATGCCGTCGCCGGGCAGGCGGAGGTGAACGCGGTGTCCGGGGACGTGGAGATAGGTGTGCACGCCGGGTCACTCGCGTCCATCGATCTCTCGACCGTCAGCGGCAACACCGACACCGATTTCGAGGTCACCGGTGAAGCTCCGGAGGGCGACGCACCGGTCCTTCAGATCATCGTCAAGACGACCTCGGGAGACATCCGGCTGCACCGCGCCGCCTGAGTCCGGCATGGATCAACTTGGCGGGCCTTGGCGAAATTGGCGACTCCCGTCACTGCAGTCCCCGACAGGCCAAGTGGGTCCATGCTTGCGAAGTTGATCCATGCCACCGCTCGCGCCACGGCCACCGCTCGCGCTAGGGCAGTGTCAAGGCCAGCCCGCCGCGCCGGGGGTCGGCCGCCGGACCGTCGGCGGCGACGGCCGCCACCCCGCCGAAATAGGGACGGGGCGCCTCCCAGAGCACCAGCTCCTCGCCGGCCTCTCGCAAAGCGGCGATCACCGCCGGCGGGAAGCCCGGCTCCAGGTGCACCAGCTCTGGCGTGACCGACATCCTCGGTGCCGCAACAGCTTCGGCTATCCCCTTGCCCTCAGCGAGGACACCGGCGATGACCTGCAGCAACGCGGGACGGATCCGGCTGCCGCCGGCCGCCCCGCCGGCCATCACCAGCTCACCGTCGGCATCGGTGACCATGCACGGCACCATCATGGACGGCATCCTGGCGCCGGCTTGGAGCTCGGCCCGCAGCAGCTCGCCTTCCCCGAGCATCGAGTTGCCGTGCACTCCGCCCACCCAGATGCCGGACCCGAGTCCAAGCGAATGCGTTGCCGCGCAAGCATTGCCGTAGCGATCTACGGCGACGACGCTGGTGGTCTCCGATCGGCGGGCCGGTGCGCGGAGGGCGGCCACCAGCGCTTTGGCGCGGTCCACCCCGCCGCGGGCGAGCGCCGCCAGATCCAGCGTGGCGGCAGTGGCACCGAAGGAATCCAGGTCGTTGGCTCTGACGTGCAGGGCGGCGGAACCGAACCCGACACGCAGCGCCGGCAGGTCGGCCACCCGGTACGCCGTCATGTCCTGCAGCGAGAGTGCCCCGCCGTCGGCCCGCACCGCCGCCACCATGGCCCGGCCGATGTCGCCGGTGGCCAGTTCCGCAGGGCCGCCGACGGCCAGGGCTTCGAGGGTGTCGGTCAGCCCAGGGTGGTCGATGGTGTCGCCGGCCGCCAGCAACCGCCGCCCGCCCACCCCATCGGGCCGGGAGTAGATGTCCGTCCCGACACCCACCATCATGGCCGGGGCGATCTCGGGTAACAGCTCGGCATGAGCCGCCGAGAAGGTCACCCCGCTCGCCGCCAGGTCGCGGGCCGGAGCGACCACCTCCGCCCAGGGCAGCAGACCGAATCGCCGGTTCAACTCGAACGCGCCCGACGGGGTGCCGGCGACGGCGACGCTGGGCCCGCCGATGGCATAGGGCACCGCAACGCTGCCGAAGAAGATCGAGATGTTCTGGGCCGGCCCGGCAACGGTGCCGTCCAGTCCAGGAACCGCGACGAAGAAGTCCAGGCAGCTGACCGTCCTGGTCCGCGCGTCGTAGACGGTCGCGAACCCGCCACCGCCCAGGCCGCAGAAGATCGTCTCGGAGACCGACCCGGCCAGGATCATCGCGGCCACGCTGTCGGCTGCCGAACCACCGGCCGCCAGGATGGCCAGGCCGGCCGTGGCGGTGGCCGGATGGCCGGCCGCCACGCTCGCGGGAATTCTCGTCACGCCAGCAGGTTACCGGCGGTCAGCGCGGTCGCGAGATTGCCGCGGGGCATGATCACCACCTCCGCCAGTCCCAGCCACCGGGCCATCCGGCGCAGCTCGATGGCGGCAGCCTCCGCCACCTCCCGAGGGGCGGCTTGAGGCTCGTGCCACGACGCCTGGACCAGCAGCCGCCCGGTGGCGCGGTCGGCCTTCAGATCGAACCGGCCGACCAGGGCGTCCCCGACCAGCAGCGGAAAGACGTAGTAGCCATGCACCCGGCGCGGCGCCGGTGTGTAGATCTCGATCCGGTACCGGAAGTCGAACAGCCGCTCGATTCTGGCCCGTTCCCAGATCAGCGGGTCGAACGGGCAGAGCAGCGCCCGGCCGGTCACCTTCCGCGGCATGCTGGCGTCCCGGTGCAGATAGGCGATTTCCCGCCAGCCCTGCACCCGGACCGGGACGACCGTGCCCTGCTCGGCCAGTTCAGCCAGTGCAAGGCGGGCCTCGTCGTTGCGGATGCGGAAGTAGTCGGCCAGGTCACCCGCCGTGCCGACCCCGTGTGCCCTGGCCGAGCGTTCGATCAGGGTCCGTTTGGCATCGCCCTCGGCAGGAGTGGGTGCCTGCGCGATGTACGGCGGCAGAATCCGCTCCATCAGATCGTAGACGCGTTCGAACCCCCGCCGGTAGGACGTCCCGATGGCACCGATGGCGAACAGATATTCGCTCGCCGTCTTGGTGGCCGACCACTCCCACCAACCGGATCTGCCGCGGCCGGGTGCTTCGAGCACCTTCTCGATGTCCCCTGCCGACAACGGCCCGGCATCGCGGACCACGGCGAGCACGTCCTCGAGGAACCCGGGGTGCTCGACACGCAGCTTCGCCGCGCTGGACCACGGTCCGTCGATGAACTTCTGCTGGCGCCACCGGAGCATCGGCATCAGCTCGATCGGCACCAGGGATGCCTCGTGGGCCCAGGTCTCGACGAGCAGTCGGTCGGCAGCGCGGCGGGTCCAGGCGGCGTCGGCCAGCAATTGCGGCGGATATTCGCCGAGCCGGGAGAACAGCGGCAGAAAGTGCGCCCTGGCCAGCACGTTGACCGAATCCATCTGCAACAGCCCGATCCGGTCCACCGTTCGGCGCAGATGACCGCGGTTCACCACGGCAGGTCCATCAGCCAACGGCGTCGACAGGCCCTGGGCGGCGATGGCGGTGCGGCGGGCCTGCGCAGCGGACAGTGTGCGCTGGGGCGTCGGCAGAAATCGGGTCACAGGACGACATGCTGCCAGTCGACACCGACAAGTTGGCTTTGTGGCGAGCGCCCGAGGCAAGATCTGATGCAAGGGGTCACTCCTGTTGGAAGCGTTGATGTCGATGAACTCCCCCCGAAGGGAGGGCCGATGGGCCCGCACGAGCGCTGGACTGCGCTGCTGGACATCCTCGGTCGGGACGGACGACTCGACGTGGGGCTCGCCGCCGACGAGCTGAACGTCTCGGCGGCGACCATCCGGCGCGACCTGGACCACCTGGCCGGGCAGCAGTTGCTCAGCCGCACCCGCGGCGGCGCCGCGGCCGCCAGCGTGGCCTACGATCTGCCGCTGCGGTACAAGACCGGCCGCCACACCGCGGAGAAGTTCCGCATCGGGGGGGCAGCGGCCGCCCTGATCCGGCCGGGCTCGGTGGTCGCGGTCAATGGCGGCACCACCACCTCCGAAGTGGCCAGAGCGCTGGCCACCGTGCCGCCCGGTACCGACTACGACGGACTCGGGGACAACCCGACGTTCACCGTGGTGACCAACGCGCTGAATATCGCGAACGACCTGGCCGTCCGGCGCAACATCAAGCTGGTGGTGACCGGCGGAGTGGCCAGGCCCAGCTCCTACGAGTTGATCGGGCCGCTGGCGGAGCCCGCGCTGGCCCGGCTCCACCTGGACTACGTCGTCCTGGGCGTCGACGGGTTCGACGTGGAGACCGGTGCCACCGCACATCATGAGGGAGAGGCCGCCGTCAACGCACTGATGGTCAGTCAGGCCACCACCGTGGTGGTGGTGGCCGACTCGTCCAAACTCGGACACCGCTCGTTCGCGCGCATCTGCGCCACCTCCGACGTCGACATCCTGATCACCGACACCGCCGCCGATCCGGTTCAGGTGGCCGCATTCGAGGCCGCCGACGTCCGCGTCATCAGGGCCTGAGATGGCAGACGCACTGGTCCGGCCCGCCTCGACCGCAGACGCGTCGCTGCTGGCCCGGCTGCAGCTCGACGTCTGGCAGCAGGCCTACGCCGAATTGCTGCCCACCGCCGTGCTGTTCGCCGACCCGGACGGGCAGACGCAGATCTGGGCGGGCAGGGTGAGCGCCCCCGGGTCGGTGCTGATCGCCTTCGAGGGAGCCGTCCCCGTCGGTCTGGCCGCCGTCGACGCCGAACCCGACCCGGACGGCTTCGGGCTGCTGGAACTCCTGCATGTGCTGCCCCGATGGTCGCGCCGCGGGCACGGCGGCCGATTGATGGGTGCCGCCGCGGCGCACCTGCGACAGCTGGGCGCCACCCATGGCCGTTGGTGGGCGCCCAGCACCGACGAGAGCGTGCAGCAGTTCCTGCTCGGCGTCGGCTGGGGGCCGGACGGCGGCCAACGCGTGCTGGATACCGGTGAGGGAACCCTGACCGAAGTCAGGTACGCCGGGAATCTGGACCTGATGCTGATCTGATCAGTGGTCGGCGAGCTCGATCGCCTGGCGTATCGCCGCCCTGGCCCGCTTCCGGTCGCCGGCCAGGTTGTAGGCGTAACCCAACTCGTACCAGAGCCGCCAGTTGCCCTCGTCAGCCTCGACCCTGGTCTTCACGGTGTCGAAGTAGGCGTCGGCCGACGCCCGCTCGATGCGGCCGGACGGACGGTGGACGAGCTGCGCGTCGTCGGGCAGCTCGCCCGATGCGGCCAGCCGGCGGGCCAGCCGCGCCGTCGCGGCACCGAACCGCAACTCGAACACCAGCAGCACAGCGCCGATCACCGGCAACAGCAGCACCCCGATGCCCAGGCTGACACCGACCAGGGTGCCGGTCTGCACCAGGTAGATACCCCGCTCACCGAGCAGCCAGAAGTACGCGACCAGCGCAACCGTGAGCAGTGCGACGGTGATTCGCGCACGCATGTTTCAGTCCAGGCCGAGCAGCTGCTCGAGTCCGAGGGTGAGGCCGGGGCGGTCGACGATGGCGCGCACGGCGGTCAGCACGCCGGGCATGAAGGACGAGCGGTGCAGCGAGTCCTGCCGGATCGTCAGGGTCTCCCCGGCGCTGCCCAGCATGACCTCCTGGTGCGCGACCAGACCGGGCAGCCGCACGGAGTGGACATGGATGCCGTCCACCTGGCTGCCGCGAGCCCCCGATGACGCCATGGTGGTGGCGTCGGGTACCGGGCCCATGCCGGCGGCGGCCCGCGCCGCTGCGACGCCCCTGGCGGTCGCGATGGCGGTGCCGGACGGTGCATCGATCTTGTCGGCGTGGTGCAGTTCGATGATCTCGGCAGATTCGAAGAATCTGGCCGCCTGCCGGGCGAACCTGGCGGTGAGCACAGCACCGATGGCGAAGTTGGGCACCACCAGCACGCCGATCTCGGGTTTCACCGACAGCCAGTGGGTGATCTGCTCGATCCGCTCGTCGTCGATCCCGGAGGTCCCGACCACGGTATGGATGTTCTGGTCGATGCAGAACCGGATGTGCTCCATGACCACATCGGGGTGGGTGAAATCGACGACCACCTGGCTGCCGGCGTCGGCCAGCGAGAACAGCCACTCGCGGCCCCCGACCGTGGCGACCAGGTCCATGTCGTCCTGCGCATCAACCGCCCGGCACACTTCCGAGCCCATTCGGCCTCGGGCGCCGATCACACCGACCCGCAGCACCTCATCCGACATGGCGACGCCCTTCCGCGTGAATCATTCTGGGTGGATCATCGAGATCAGCTGTTCGGGCAGATCCGTCTCGGCAGCGTACGGCCCGACCACCGCCGCGGTCAGCGGCCCGGTCAAGAGCGATCCCGCCATCGCCGCCACCTGGTCGGCCGACACCGCGGCGATCGCCGCCAACTCGTCCGAGACAGAGCGATACTCATTGCGCACCAACAAGTTTTTACCGATGCGACTCATCTTCGACTCGGTGTCCTCCAGGCCGAGAATCAGACCACCGGCCAATTGACCATGGACCCGGGCAAGTTCGGCGCGCTCCAGGCCCTTCTCGGCGACCGCCGCGAGTTCGGCGCCGATCAACTTCGACACGGTGCCCAGATTCTCCGGCTGGCAACCTGCGTAGACCGAGAACGAGCCGACATCGGCATAGCCCGAAGTCGCCGCGTAGCAGGAATAGGCCAGCCCGTGTTCCTCCCGGATGACGCGGAACAGTCGCGAGCTCATTCCGCCGCCGAGGGCCGCGGCCAGGACCGACATCGCGTACCGGCCGGGATCGGACCGGCCCGGCGCCGGCACGCCGACACACAGGTGCGCCTGCTCGATGTCGCGGTTCACCACGAAGACGTCCGGCCTGGCTACGGCCCGGCCACGCCCGACGCGTGGAGCCGCCGGCGCCACCCCGGCGTCCAGCCGCGACCCGAAGGCCCGGCGAACCCATTTCACCACATCGGCGTGGTCGACGCCGCCGGCCACCGCGACGACCATCCGTTCCGGGTGGTAGCGGCGCTTGTAGTACCCGGCGACCTGGGTTCGGGTCATCTTGGCGATCGTCTGCTCGGACCCGATCACCGGCGCGGCCACCGGATGGCCGGCGAACAGGGCTGCCGCGAACGCGTCCCCGAGGGTGTCCTCCGGGTCGTCGTCTCGCATCGAGATCTCTTCCAGGATCACCTGCCGTTCGACGTCGACGTCGGGCGAGCTGATCACCGCGTCCAGCACCACGTCGCAGACGATGTTGACCGCCAGTTCGGCCGAACTGGCCAGCACGTGCGCGTAGTAGCAGGTGTACTCGTGCGAGGTGAACGCATTCAGCTCGCCGCCGACGGCGTCGATGGTGGAGGCGATCTCCCGACCCGAGCGGCGGGCGGTGCCCTTGAACAGCAGGTGCTCCAGGTAGTGCGACGCCCCGGCCAGCTTCGGGGTCTCGTCGACAGAGCCGACACCGACCCAGATCCCGACCGACGCGCTGAGCGCGCCAGGCACGCTCTCGGTGACCACCCGCAGACCGCCGGGTATCACCGAGAGCGTCACCGCTCCGCCGTCGACGCCCCGTTCCAGGACAGTCGTACGAGTGCGCGCCGGCATGTGCTCTTTCTCAGACCGAGACCGGTGCGGAGGAGGCCTCTTCCAGGACCACCGGGACGAGGCTGATCTTGCCGCGGGCGTCGATCTCCGCGATCTCGACCTGCATCTTGTCGCCGACGTTGGCAACGTCCTCCACCTTGTTGATCCGCTTGCCGTTGCCGAGCTTGGAGATGTGCACCAGGCCGTCACGGCCGGGCAGCAACGAGACGAACGCGCCGAAGGCGGTGGTCTTGACGACCGTGCCCAGGAACCGTTCGCCGACCTTGGGCAACTGCGGGTTCGCGATCGAGTTGATGATGTCGATCGCGGCCTGGGCCGCCTCTCCGGAGGCCGCCGACACGTAGATCGTGCCGTCGTCCTCGATCGCGATCTCCGCGCCGGTCTGCTCGGTGATCGAGTTGATCATCTTGCCCTTCGGCCCGATCACCTCGCCGATCTTGTCGACCGGCACCTTGATGGTGGTGATCCGCGGCGCGTTCTCGCTCATCTCGTCCGGGACGTCGATGGCCTCGTTCATCACCTCGAGGATGGTCAGCCGGGCATCGCGGGCCTGCTGCAGCGCAGCGGCCAGCACGTCCGAGGGGATGCCGTCGAGCTTGGTGTCCAACTGCAGCGCGGTGACGAAGGTCTTGGTACCGGCGACCTTGAAGTCCATGTCGCCGAAGGCATCCTCGGAGCCGAGGATGTCGGTCAGCGCGACGTACTGCGTGACACCGGCAACGGTGTCGGACACCAGACCCATCGCGATCCCGGCTACCGGCGCCTTCAACGGCACACCGGCGTTGAGCAGCGACATGGTCGATGCACATACGCTACCCATCGAGGTGGAACCGTTGGAGCCCAACGCTTCCGATACCTGGCGGATGGCGTAGGGGAACTCCGCCTTGGTCGGCAGCACCGGCACCAGCGCGCGCTCCGCGAGTGCCCCGTGGCCGATCTCCCGACGCTTGGGCGAACCGACCCGGCCGGTCTCACCGGTGGAGTACGGCGGGAAGTTGTAGTTGTGCATGTAGCGCTTGCGCGTCTCAGGGGAGAGCGTGTCCAGCTGCTGCTCCATCCGCAGCATGTTCAGTGTGGTGACACCCAGGATCTGGGTCTCGCCGCGCTCGAACAGTGCCGAGCCGTGCACGCGGGGCAGGTAGCCCACCTCGGCGGCCAGCGTGCGGATGTCGGACAGCCCGCGGCCGTCCATCCGGATCTTGTCGGTCAGCACGCGCTGGCGGACAAGTTTCTTTGTGACGCTGCGGAAGGCCTGGCCGATCTCGGCACTCCGGCCGGCGAACTGCTCGCCGAGGGCGGCGATCACGTCGGCCTTGACCAAGTCGGTGGCGGTGTCCCGCTCCTGCTTGCCGGTCAGCACCAGCGCGGCGGCGAGCGGGCCGCCCGCGGCGGCCTCTACCGCGGCATACACGTCGTCCTGGTAGGGCGGGAACAGCTTGAACTCGGCCGTCGCTTTCGGCGCCAGCGCTGCCAGTTCTGTCTGGGCCGCGCACAACGTCTTCAGGAACGGCTTGGCCGCTTCCAGGCCCGCGGCCACGACCTCTTCGGTCGGTGCGGTGGCGCCGCCCGCGATCAGCTCGATGGTGTTCTCGGTGGCCTCGGCCTCGACCATCATGATGGCGACATCGCCGGCGGCGGTGACCCGGCCGGCGACGACCATGTCGAAGACAGCCCTGGTCAGCTCGGAGTGGGTCGGGAAGGCGACCCACTGGCCTTCGATGAGCGCGACGCGCACTCCGGCCACCGGGCCCGAGAAGGGCAGGCCGGCGATCTGGGTGGAGGCGGAGGCGGCGTTGATCGCCAGCACGTCGTAGAGCACGTCGGGGTTGAGCGCCATCACCGTGATGACAACCTGGATCTCGTTGCGCAGGCCGGCGGTGAAGGACGGACGCAGCGGGCGGTCGATCAGCCGGCAGGTCAGGATGGCGTCCTCGGAGGGGCGGCCTTCGCGTCGGAAGAACGAGCCGGGGATGCGGCCGGCGGCATACATGCGCTCTTCGACGTCGATGGTCAGCGGGAAGAAGTCGAACGCCTCTTTCGGGTGCTTGCCGGCGCTGGTCGCGCTCAGCAGCATGGTGTCCTCGTCGAGGTACGCGGCGACGGCTCCGGCGGCCTGCTGGGCCAGCCGGCCGGTCTCGAAGCGGATGGTGCGGGTGCCGAACGTGCCGTTGTCGATGACAGCGGTGGCGCTCATGGCGGTGGGATCAGACATGTGTCTCCTCTTTGACGACCCCGGGCCTGAAAAGACGCCGGGGGATGGTGCTCCGCCGATGGACATCGGTGCCCATGGGCGGTGCCACCTCATCCGGGCAGCCCTCGCGCACTCGATTGGGGTGCCGGCCGTCGATCGAAGCCAACGGACCTCGCTGCGCTGGGCAGGTGTTCCGGTGGCCACTACCGAGGACCGGTGAGTGGTGGGGGCATACGGCGCGGTGACGGTACTCATTCGCGGTAGTGCTGGTGGTAGTGCTCAGGGGAGCGCCCGTGGTGGGCACTCCCCTGACGGGTGTGACTAGCGGCGCAGTCCGAGCCGCTCGATCAGCGAGCGGTAACGGGCGATGTCGATGTTCTGCAGGTAGCGGAGCAGCCGACGACGCTTGCCGACCAGGGCCAACAGCCCGCGCCGGGTGTGGTGGTCGTGTTTGTGCTCCTTGAGGTGCTCGGTGAGATCCGAGATCCTCTTGGTCAGCATGGCCACCTGGGCCTCGGCCGACCCGGTATCGGTCTCGTGCAGGCCGTATTCGGCCAGGATGGTCTTCTTCTGCTCGGTGGTCAGGGCCACAGTGGTGCTCCTCTTGCGATGATCTGTCACGTGCGCTGCCCGCACCGGACGGATTAGCCGGGGGGATGACGGTACCGGCCGCCACGGACTGAGGCCGGACCCAATTCGTTACTTTACCAGCCCGAACAGGTCAGCCGGTGCGCTCGAGAATTCCCTTTGTCTTCTCGACATCCCGGCCGATCTGCTCGATCAGTGCGTCGAGCGAGTCGTACCTGATCATCCCGCGAAGCCGCTCGACGAAGTCCAGAGCAACCCGACGGCCGTAGAAATTGCCGCCGTCCTCCAGCACGAAGGCTTCCACCGTGCGCACCCGCCCGGAGAAGGTCGGATTGGACCCGATCGATATCGCAGCCGGAGAACGCCTGTCCCCCAGCAGGAACCAGCCGGCGTACACCCCGTCGGCCGGCACCGCGGCATGCGGGACGACGTCGAGGTTCGCCGTGGGATAGCCGAGCTGGGTGCCGCCCCGGCCGTCGCCGTGGACCACGATCCCCTCCACCCGGTGGGGGCGGCCCAGCGCCTCGGCGGCCGCCGTCACATCGCCCGCGTCGACACTGGCTCGAACCAGCGTCGAGCTGACCATCAGCGAGTCCTTGGAGACCAGGCCGATGCCCTGGGCGGTGAATCCGAACCGGGAACCCAGCGTGCGCAGCAGCTCAAGGTCACCGGCCCCGCGGTGGCCGAAACGGAAGTTCTCGCCCACCACCACGCTGGCGGCATGCAACTTGTCGACGATGATGTCGTGGACGAACGCCTGGGGTCCCGTTGCGGCGGTGGCCGGCGTGAACGGCAGCACCAGGAAGGCGTCGATTCCCAGCTCTGCGGCCAGCTCGGCCTTGCGGCGCAGGGTGATCAGCTCCGCCGGATGACTGCCGGGGCGGACCACTTCGGCGGGGTGCGGATCGAAGGTCATCAGTACGGCCGGCAAGCCCATTTCCTTCGCCCTGGTGACACACGCGTGCACCAGTTCCTGGTGCCCGCGGTGCAGCCCGTCGAAGACGCCGATGGTCAGCACACAGCGCCCCCAACCCGGCGGGATCGCCTCCACTCCGCGCCAGCGTTCCATCGCGTCTCCAGTCCTTCGCGGTCAGGTCACTCGCCATCACGACCGTCAGGCGTGCGTCGGCCGGCTCCCAGCCTGCCACGCCCGGCCGGTTCGGCTCAGCCGGCCGGGTCCCAGACCAGGCGCGGACGGGCCATCCCATCGGATTCCTGCACCAATGCCAGCAGCGCTTCGCCGGCGAAGATCCCGTACGTGCCGTCGATCCCGGCCGCCGGAATGGGCCGGCCGTAACGCATGTCGGTGGCCGTCGCTTCGTCGACGGCACGGGCGGCGAACCCCTGACGGACCGCCGCCGCCGCCGGAATGATCCGCGCGGCCACTGCGGCGGTGAAGTCCGGGTCGACCTCGGCCCGCGGTTCACCGCGGCGGGGCACGCCGGCCGGGCCGTAGACGTCGACGGCGGACCCGACGTCGAAGGGACCCACTGTGGTCCGCCGCAGCGCGGTCAGGTGACCACCGAGGCCCAGCGCGGCGCCCAGGTCCCTGGCCAGTGACCGGATGTAGGTGCCGGTGGTGCACTCGACGATCACGTCGAGGTCGATCACACCGTCGGCCCGGCGCGGCGCGCCCACCATGTCGAACCTGGTGACGGTGACCTGACGTGCTGCCAACTCGACCTTCTCACCCGCTCGAACCAGGTCGTAGGCCCGCCGGCCGGCCACCTTGATGGCCGAGACCGAACTCGGCACCTGAGCGATGGCGCCGGTCAGCAGGGCGATCCCGGTGGCGATCCGATCGTCGTCCACACCGGCCACCGCCTCCTGCGATGCGACCTCGAGGGTGTCACCTTCGGCGTCGTCAGTCGTCGTCGACAGTCCCAGACGAATGGTCGCCTGGTAGGTCTTGTCGGTCAGCGCCAGATGCCCGAGCAGCTTGGTGGACCGTTCGACCGCGACCACCAGCAGGCCGGTGGCCATCGGGTCGAGTGTCCCGGCGTGCCCGATGCGCCTGGTGCCGAGCACTCTGCGCAGCCGGCCGACAACATCGTGAGAGGTGCAGCCGGCCGGCTTGTCCACCAGCAGCAGGCCCCCGGCCGGCGGAAGCGTCATGCGCTGCCCTCTGCCCGTGGCGAGCTCTCCTCGGCCGACCGCAACGCCGCCGACCGCAACGCTGCCGACCGGTCCGCTTCGACCGCCAGTTCGGCCTCGTCGACCAGCTCCCATCGATGCACGTGCAGCCGGACCGGCACCTGCTCGCCTCGAGCAGCCGCCATCAGCACCATCGCCCTGGTACGGAGCCACCAGGTGAGCATCCTGGTCAACCCCACCGCCGTCACCAGGACCAGTGCGCTGAAGGCGAATCGGTAGGCCTGCGCGGAGTGCACGGCCGCGCCAGGGTCCACCAGGTCGAGGATCTGGCCGACCAGGAAGATGCCGATCACGGCGCCGCAGAACCCTCCGACGTTCACCATCCCGGTGGCGGTGGAGATCCGGTGCCGCGGGTTGTAGTCGCGCGCCAGCATGAACGCGACCGCCGACGTCGGCCCGCTGATGGAGAACACCACGACCACCAGCAGCACGATCGCGAACGGTGGCCGCCCGCCGGGCCAGACGATGAGCACCAACCAGGCGAGGATGGACAGGCAGCAGACCAAAAGCGCCATCGGGGTGCGCACTTCCGGGCGGCGCCCGACGATCTGACCCACCGCGATGTTGGCCAGCACCCCGCCCAGCACCAGCACCAGCATCAGCGACGACGCCAGGGAGACGCGGTAGCCAAGGGCTTGGGTCAGGTACGGGAAGCCCCACAGCGTGGCGAAGGTGGTCGGCCCGGCCATGCAGGTGAAGTGCACCCAGAAGCCCAGGCGGCCGGAGGGCAGGTTCCAGGCGCTGCGCACTTCGGTCCAGACCCGGCGGCCGCCGACCGGGCCGTTCGCGGCCCGCTCCTCGGCGGCCCGGAAGGGGGCGACCGTCGCCGGGCGCAGCAGCAGGACCCCGTAGGCGATGGAGACGCCGCCGGCGATGCCGAACGTCGGCGCCCAGCCCAGCCCGTGTAGCAGCCCGGTCAGCGGCACTGTCGCGACAATGTTCCCCAGGGAGCCGGCCAGCCCGGTGAAACTGGTCAGCACTGCATACCGGCGGGCCGGGAACCAGCCGGCGACCAGCCGAAGCACCGAGATATAGGTCATCGCGTCCCCGCAACCCAGCAGACCCCTGGCCAGCAGGGCAGGCAGGTAGCCCCCGACGAAGGCGAACAGCAGCTGTCCCACGCCCATTGTCAAGGTGGCCGCCAACAGCATGCGTCGCGGGCCGAACCGGTCGACCATGATGCCGGTCGGCACCTGCATGAGGGCGTAGAGCGCCAGCTGCAGCATCACGAACGACGACAACTGGGCAGCGGACAGGTGCAGGCGTTCGGCAGCGAGCGGTCCCGCCACCCCCAGGGTGCTCCGATGGAAGACGGCCAGGACATACACACCCGACCCGATCCCCCACACCAGCCAGGCCTTGCCGGGTGCCTTGCTCATCGGCTGCGCCTCAGCGCCCGGATCTGCGGTGGGTGTCGCCGGTGCGGTGGGGCTGGCGGAGGACACGACGAGCCTTTCGGACTGGAACTGCGGATCGGGACCTGGGGCTGTCATCGGCTCGGCTCAGGCAAGAGTCTTCGCCGCGGTGGCCAGGTGGTCGATGGTCAGTCGGACCGCAGCCGTCAGATCCTCGCGGGCGATCGCGTCGGCGATCCCCTGGTGGTCGGCGATCGTTCGTCCTGTCCGTACCGGGTCGGCCAGTCCGCCCTCTGCATAGAGGTTGGCCGCGCCCATCCGCAGCTGGCGGTCCCGCAGCGAGCCGTACAGACGATTGAGAATGCTGTTGCCGGCGGCAGCGACGATGGTGGCGTGGAAGTCACGGTCGGCCGACACGTAGGCGGTGACGTCACCGGTGCCGGCCGCCTGCCGCAGATCCTGCACCGCCATGGCCAGTCGTGCCGTCAGCATCGGGGCGCGACCCCCCTCGATGACCTGCCGCACACAGTAGGTCTCGACCAACTCTCTGGTGGACAACACATCTCGCCATTCCTGTGCGCTGACCGGGAGCACCAGCGCACCCCGTTTCGGAAGCAGGCGGACCATGCCCTCGGCCTCCAGTCGCAGCAGGGCCTCGCGCACCGGAGTGCGCGACACGCCGGCTTCCTGGGCGATCCGGCCTTCGGCCAGCAGATCGTTGTCGGCCAGCCGCCTGGTCAGGATGCCGGTCCGCACGTGCTGGTAGACGCGCTCCGCGGCGGAGAGCTGGAGGGGAGATGCATCCATGATGTATCTATCTTGCCGGTCCAGTGCTCGCCGATCAATTCGGTGCGATCGCGGTCACACCGAATACAGGTCAGAACCGCTCTGCTGCCAACACCGAGATCAGTTCGGCGATCGCCTCGTCTGCCGACCCGTCATAGCCGAAACCGGCGGCGCGGACATGTCCTCCGCCGCCGAGCGACGCAGCGACGGCGGCCACGTCGACACCCGGAACTGCCGACCCCGCGGTGTCAGTACCCGGCTTGGATCGCAGCGATACCTGCCATTGATCCGGCCCTGTCTGCTTGAGCACGGCTGCCACCTGCGCCTCGGCAGCGGTGCGCACGATGTCGATGACCGAATCGAGTTCTTCCTGCCGCATTCCGGCCGCCGACTCGGCAGTGATGACGGCGGAGACCAAACCTCTGCCACCGGCGGCCGCCCGATCCAATACCACCCCGTCGAGTACCCGCGACAGCATGTGCAGCCATTGGAACGGATGCAGGTCGGTGATCGGTCGCATCAACTCGTCGGGATTGACCCCGGCGTCCAGCAGTCGCGCCGCGAGCCGATGGGCCGACGCCGAGGCGAAGCGGAACCCGACGGTGTCGGTCGCCAGTCCGGCATAGATGTTGGCCGCGATGTCCCGGTCGATCGGCAGCCCGAGACGGTCCAGGATGGCCGAGACCAGTACCGTGGTCGACTCCGCGGCGATGTCCACCAGGTGATGCCGGCCGAAGCGGGTGTTGGACGCGTGATGATCGATCACCAGGCTGTCTCGCGCGGAGTCCAGCAGTGAGCTCAGCGCACCCAGCCGTTCGCGGGAATTGACGTCGAGGGTGATCACCAGATCAGGGTGATCGGGCACCCGGTCTGGCGGGACCACCAGGTGCTGGCCGGGCAGCCCCCGCAACGAGGCGGGCACCAGGGCCGGTTCGGAGAAGGCAACCGTGACATCCGAGCCGCCGGCTTCCAAGGCGAGGCCGAGAGCGAGGGCGCTGCCGAGCGCGTCGGCATCCGGACCGATGTGCGCCAGCAGCACGACGCTGGCCGCGGAGCGGATCAGATCGCAGGCCGTCCGGAGCTCGGATCGTTCGGCGAGGGTGGGGTGGCCAACACCAGGGCCGTCGGTCGCGGAGCCGGGCGACGGCGCGACTCTCCGATGCCCGGTGGTGGTGGACCTGGTCACCCACACCTCCTCACGCTCAGTAGTGGAGACCGGACCCGTCGTCGGACAAATCCATCGAATCGAACGTGCGACCTGTAGAACCGTACTCCTGGACGACTGCTGACAGTAACCCGCGGGCGGGCCTGATCAACGTGGGACGGACCACCCCTGCTGGCTGTCGCTGACCGGAGCCCGTCCGTTACCATCCGCAGCCGCTTCCCCCTGCGGTTCATCGTCCGTCTCATCATCGTCATCGTCGGCCACCCTCGGCACCTTGTAAGGGTCTGCGTCACCGGCGTAGGCGGCCCCCGCCGCCCGGGATGCAACCGCCGCGTCCGAGGCCTTGGCAGCTTCGATCAGGTCGTTGATGCGATGTGCGTTCTCCGGAATCGTGTCCAGCCGGAAGGCCAGCGTCGGGGTGAACTTGATGCCCGTCTCCCGGCCGACCGCGCTGCGCAGGACACCGGTTGCGCTGGCCAGCGCCGCTGCTGTCGAGGCGACATCGTCGTCGTTGCCGTAGACGGTGTAGAAGACGACCGCCTCGCGCAGGTCAGGCGTGACGGTGGCGGCGGTGACGGTGGTCATCGCCAGCCGTGGGTCCTTGACCTTGAGCTCCAGTTCGGTGGCGACGATCGCGACGATGCGCTTCGCCAGCCTGCGGGCCCGTGCCGAATCGGCCATCGGAGTTCTCCTTCTGTGCGGTCATTGACTTCATGTTTCGTCCTGCGGCCCGACAGTCCGCCGGTGGGCGCTCAGCAGCTCCAGTTCGACCTCCCCGGCCACCTGACGCTCGCAGGTGTCCAGCACCCGCTGGACCTGGGCGTGATCGCCGGATACAGCGGCGATACCGATCAACGCGCGGCGATGGCGGTCTGGGTCACCGGCCTCGGTGACCGCGACGTCCAGCCGGCGCAGACGGGCAAGCACCGGCCGGATCACGGCACGCTTGTATTTCAGCGAATCGACGTCGCCAAGCAGGACGTCGAGTTCAAGAATTCCGACGAACATGCAAGTAGCCTCCCGTGCCGACGGTCCACCGGCCCGTAACTCGACCCGGACCGGCCGGCAGCCCGGCTCGCAGGTGCTGCCGGCCGGTCCGATCAGGTCACGCGCGGGGCTTTTCCCGGATCTCGTAGGTCTCGATGGTGTCCTCGACCTCGATGTTGTTCCAGGAACCGAGCCCGATACCGCACTCGAAGCCGTCACGGACCTCGACGGCATCATCCTTGAACCGCTTGAGCGAATCGATCGTCAGGTGATCGTTGATGACCACCCCGTTCCGCAGCAGGCGGGCCTTGGCATTACGGCGGATCTCGCCCGAGCGGACGATGCAACCGGCGATGTTGCCGAACTTCGAGGATCGGAACACCTCGCGAATCTCGGCGGTACCCATCGCGATCTCTTCGAACTCCGGCTTGAGAAGACCCTTCAGGGCCGCCTCGATCTCGTCGATCGCCTGGTAGATCACCGTGTAGTACCGGATGTCGACGCCCTCGCGATCCGCCAACTCCTGCACGCCACGCACCGGCTTCACGTTGAAGCCGATCACGATGGCGTCGGTGATGACGGCCAGGTTGATGTCGTCCTGGGTGATCCCGCCGACGCCGCGGTGCACGACGCGGAGGTTGACCTCGGCGCCGACGTCGAGCTTCATCAGCGAATCCTCGAGGGCCTCGACCGTGCCGGAGTTGTCGCCCTTGATGATCAGCGTCAGCTGCTCGATCTTCTGCTCGGCCAGTGCGGCACCGATGTCTTCCAGGGTGATCCGGCGGCGATTGGCCACCTGTGCCTTACGCATCCGGGCCTGCCGGCGCTCGGCGATCTGCCGGGCGACGCGGTCCTCCTCGACCACCATGAACGAGTCACCGGCACCAGGCACCGAGGTGAAGCCCAGCACCTGGACCGGGCGCGACGGAGTGGCCTCGGCGACGTTCTCGCCGTGGTCACCGAGCATCGCCCTGACCCGGCCGTAGGCGTTGCCGGCCACGATCGAATCACCGACCCGCAAGGTTCCGCGCTGCACCAGGACCGTCGCGACAGCACCGCGACCGCGGTCCAGGTGCGCCTCGATGGCCACGCCCTCGGCCTGCATGTCCGGGTTGGCGCGGAGATCCAGAGCGGCGTCCGCGGTCAGCAGGACGGCCTCGAGGAGCCCGTCGATGTTGAGCCGCTGCTTGGCCGAGATCTCCACGAACATGGTGTCCCCGCCGTACTCCTCGGCGACCAGCCCGTATTCGGTCAGCTGCTGCCGGATCTTGTCCGGGTTGGCACCTTCGACGTCAATCTTGTTGATCGCAACCACGATCGGCACATCCGCAGCCTTGGCGTGGTTGATCGCTTCCACCGTCTGCGGCATGACGCCGTCGTCGGCAGCGACGACCAGCACCACGATGTCCGTCGACTTCGACCCGCGGGCCCGCATGGCGGTGAACGCCTCATGGCCCGGGGTGTCGATGAAGGTGATCAGCCGCTCGACATCGTGCAGATGGGTGGCGACCTGGTAGGCACCGATGTGCTGGGTGATGCCACCGGCTTCCTTGGCCACCACATTCGTGCTGCGGATCGCGTCGAGCAACTTGGTCTTGCCGTGGTCGACGTGACCCATGACGGTGACCACCGGCGGGCGGATCTGCAGATCCTCCTCGCCACCCTCGTTCTCGCCATAGGAGAGATCGAAGGTGTCCAGCAGTTCGCGGTCCTCGTCCTCCGGGGAGACGATCTGGACCTCGTAGCCCATCTCGGAACCGAGCAGTTCCAGGATGTCGTCGGACACCGACTGGGTGGCGGTCACCATTTCACCGAGATGGAACAGCGCCTGCACCATCGAGGCCGGGTTGGCATCGATCTTGTCGGCGAAGTCGGACAGCGAAGACCCGCGGGCCAGCCGGACGATCGAGCCGTTGCCGCGGGGCAGCGTCACGCCACCGATCGACGGCGCCTGCATGTTGTCGAATTCCTGGCGGCGCTGCTTCTTGGACTTGCGACCCTTGCGGACCTGTCCACCCTGACGGCCGAAGGCACCGGGAGCGGCGCCCCCTCGTCCACGACTGCCGGCTCCGGGTCGGCCTCCGCCGCCACCGGCCGGTGCACCACCGGGTGCGCCACCGGGACCGCCGCGATAACCGCCGCCGGCAGGAGCCCCGCCGGGGCCGCCGCGATAGCCGCCGGCACCGGCACCGGCACCGGGCCGGGCCGGGCCACCAGCGGCCGGCGGACGGCCACCCGGAGTACCGGGACGAGGACCGCCGCCGGGCACACCTGGACGGGCGCCCGGCGCCGGACGTGGGCCACCGACTCCTGGGGCACCGCCAGGGCGCGTGCCGGGGGCGGCCTGCGGGGGACGCGGAGCGCCCGGCACGCCGCCGGGGCGAGCCGGCGCATTGCGCGGGGTGTTGACGCCGAACGGGTTGTTGCCCATCCGGGGCGGCCGAGGGGCACCCGGCACGCCGCCTTGCGGGCGGGCCGGCCGGGCCGGTGCGCCTGGGCTGGGAGTAGCGGCGGCCGGCCTGTCGGCGGCAGTCCGGTCGGTCGGCTCGGTTGGAGCCGGTCGGGCCGGGGGTGCAGCGGTGAACGCCGGGCCGGCCGAGGCAGTCTCGACGGCGCGGGGTGCGGCAGGCGCCGCTGGACGCGGCGGCTCCGCAGGTGCCGCCGCCGCCGCCGGCCGATCGGGAACGATCGGCGCCGGTCGGTCGGTGACTGCCGGCGGAGCGGACGCAGTGACGCCCATGACCGGCACCGGTGCTGACGGCCGGGCGGCCGGGGCGCTGGGAGCGCCTGGGGACACCCTCGGGGCGCTGGGTGCGACACCGGGGGCCGGGCGGGTGGGCGACGGCGCACCGGGACGGGCCACGGCACTGCGCGGGCGATCCGCAGCCGGAACACCGTTGGCGGGGCTGCCGCCGGACGGGTCGCCGTTGGCTGTTGCGCCGCCGGCCGGGGCTGCCGCTGGTGCGGAACCGGCCGGGAAGGCGTCACGGAGTTTACGGACGACCGGCGCCTCGATGGTCGACGATGCGCTCTTGACGAACTCCCCGAACTCGTTGAGTTTCGAGATGATCTCTTTGCTGGACTTGCCGAGCTCTTTCGCGAGCTCATGCACACGGGCCTTGCCTGCCACTGCTCTCCTTACGGTGAGGCCGGGCGGAAGACCGCTCGACCTCGTGTTAGTTGTACCGGCTCATTGCTGGGACTTCACGGCGTACTCACGACGGGTCGACCTACTTTCGGTGTGCTCGGGCGGAGCCGCTGGATACGGCCCGATCCGCCAGTTCGGTTCTCGGCGAGCCCGGGTGCTCCGGGTCCAGAAGGGAACGAACCTGTGTGCTTTCGAGCGTGGTGGACGGAAGACGCAAAGCCCGCCCGAACGCTCGACGACGCTCCGCGGCGTCAAGACACCCCGCACGGGGGTGCAGCCACGCCCCCCTACCGGGGAGGCGATGCCGTGGATCCGGGGTCAGGACCCCATCGACGGCGACGACGCGAAGCAATGTTGATGCCGGTGCCCGGTCGCGACAGCCGACGCACGTCCGGACCGGCTCATCCGCCTGCTCTGCTAGGCCGTTGACACGGCCGGCAGAGACAGACATTTCAGGACGTTCCGTTTCGGATCGGTGACGGCCGATGCAACCCACGCTCGGCCCAACCGTCGAAGTCTACCGCCTCAGCAGGCCGGGCAGTCACCGGATCAGGTCACGGTTTCCGGCACGGCAGGCGCGGCGTCACTGCGGATGTCGATCCGCCAGCCGGTCAGCCGCGCCGCCAACCGCGCGTTCTGGCCCTCCTTGCCAATGGCCAGCGACAGCTGGAAATCGGGGACGATGACCCTGGCCGCCTTGGCCACCGGATCGACGACGGTGACCGAGAGCGCGCGCGCCGGCGACAGGGCATTGCCGACGAAGGTCGCTGGGTCGTCGTCCCAGTCGATGATGTCGATCTTCTCGCCACCCAGTTCGCTCATCACCGCTCGAACCCGCTGGCCCATCGGGCCGATGCAGGCCCCCTTGGCGTTGATTCCGGCCACCATCGCGCGGACCGCGATCTTCGTTCGGTGACCTGCCTCACGTGCCACCGCGGTGATCTCCACGCTGCCGTCGGCGATCTCCGGCACCTCCAGCGCGAACAGCTTGCGCACCAGATTCGGATGCGTGCGGGACAGCGTGATCTGCGCTCCCCTGGCGCCTCTGGTGACGGCGACGACGTAGCAGCGGAGCCGCTGGCCGTGGATGTAGCTCTCACCGGGGGCCTGCTCGGCCGCCGGAATGATGCCCTCGATCTCACCGAGGCTGACCACCACCACGCCGCGCGCGTTCACCTTGGCGTCGGCGCTGACGATGCCGGTGATCAGTTCGTGCTCACGGCCGGAGAAATCCCCGAAAGTGCGCTCGTTCTCGGCGTCCCGCAGGCGCTGCTGGATCACCTGACGGGCGGTGGTGGCCGCGATCCGGCCGAAGTCGTCAGGGGTGTCGTCCCACTCAGACGTCACCTGACCGGCGTCGTCGAGTTCGGCGGCGAGCACGCTGATCGACCCGGTCTTGCGATCGACCTCGACCCTGGCGTGCTGGGAATGGCCCTCGGTGTGCCGGTAGGCGGTCAGCAGCGCGGTCTCCAGAGTCTCGATCAGGGAATCGAACTCGATTCCCTTTTCCTTCTCGACCGCCCGCAGCGCAGTGATGTCAACGTTCATCGTGTTCTCTTGGATCCTCTTGTTGTTCGTCTGATTCGGCGTCGTCCTGGTCGTAGTCCTGGAACTTCTGCGCGGTCTCGGCCCCCAGCAGCGCCAACACCGCGGCGGGCGGCGCACCGAACTCGACCTCGACGCGAGCCTTGGCGATGTCCGGGTAGGCCAGGGTGCTCGGCTCCAGACCGGACTTGCCGATCAGCAGGTCGACACCTGCTGCTCCCGCGCGGACAACCCGGCCGACCAGGGTCTTGCCGTCCGCCGTGGTGATGGCCAGCAGGCGGCCCCTGGCGCGGCGGAAGTGCCGCGGCAGCGTCAGCGGTCGGCCGATCCCTGGGCTGGTCACCTCGAGGGTGTAGGCCGCGTCCCCCATCGGGTCACCGGCGTCTGCCATGGCGTCCAATTCGGCCGAGATATCGCGACTCACCGCAGCGGCGTCGTCGAGGTCGACGCCGTGGTCGGAATCGATCACCACCCGCAACAGCCGCCGGCGACCCGCGGCCACGACCGTGAGCTCCTCGAGGTCATATCCCGCGCCCGAGACCAACGCGTCGACCTTCTGGCGCAACAACACCTGGTCTGCCGGTGCCATGATGCCTCCTGGCGTTCTGTAGTTGTAATGGTGCGCACATTGGGTAGTCATTATGGTGCGCACAGTGCGGGACCGATTGTCGATCTTATCCGACCTGCCATGATGTAGCGGTGCATTCGTCTTCACCCCCGGCGTTGTCCGGTCCCCTCATCGCCCGGCGAACCCTGCTGGTCGGCGCGGGGACCGCCGCCGCACTGGCCTGCGCCGGGTGCAATCCGTTCGCCACGCCGACCAAGATCACCCAGACCGTCACGGCTGCTCCGGCACCGGTGGCCGACCCGATGCCGACATTGATCGCGACCACCAGGCTGCACCTGGTGCGGCTGACCAACGCGATCGCCGCGGACAAGACGCTGGCGGTCCAGCTCACGCCGCTGCGCAACGATCGACTCTCGCATCTGACGGGCCTGATCGACGAGCTCGGCCGCACCAGCCCGCAGGCGGCGGCGGTGGAAAAGAAGAAACCGAATGCTGACCCGGCCATTTCGGTACCCACCGGTGGGTCTGTCCAGGTGGTCACCGGAATGCGCTCGGACGCGGCGCTGGCACAGGGCCTGTTCACCGACGCAGTTGGCTCGGCCTCCCGCTACCGGGCTGCCCTCTTCGGATCGATCGCCGCCTGCCTGGCCTCCCACCGCGTGGTGCTGGCGTGAGCTCCCCGACGCCTTCGGCAACGCCGGCCGCACCCGCCACGCCGACCACATCGGCGCCACCGGCCAAGCTCGCCGCCGCGGCCGCGAAAGCCCTGCAGGCCGCACTGGCCGCCGAACAGGTGGCGGTGTGGGCCTACGACCTTGTCGCCGCCTACGACACGGCCGATGCGGACACCATCGCCACCATCAGGGCTGGTCATCTCGCGCGGCAGGGCGCAACCGCCAGCCTGCTTCTTGGCGGCGGAGCTGCAGCTCCGGACCCGGCCGCCGCCTACGCACTGCCCAAGCCGGTCACCGACACCGCGAGCGCCCGTACCCTGACTGCGATCGTGGAGAACGACTGCGCGCAGGCCTGGCGCGCAGTGATCGGGGCGACCGACACCGGCTCCCTGCGGACGGCGGGCCTCGCCGGCCTCTCGGATTCGGCCGTCTGGCTGACGACGCTCAAACTCGCCGCGAAAGCCAACCCTTCGACCGTCCCCTTCCCCGGCCGGCCCTGACGATCAGCGGCCGACCAGGACGGTCAGCGGGTAACCATCGCGGTCAGCACGCCGACGATGTCACTCAGCGCCACCTCGGTGCTCTCTCCGCTGCGCCTGTCCTTGCACTCCACCACCCCGGTGGCCACACCGCGACCCACCACCACGATGGTCGGAACTCCGATCAGCTCGGCATCGGTGAACTTCACGCCCGGCGAGACGGTCCGGTCGTCGAGCATCACCCGAACTCCCGCGCTGTCCAGGGCGGCCGCGAGATCCTCGGCCGCGCCGGTGATCTCGGGGCCCTTGCCGGCGATCACCAGGTGCACGTCGGCCGGCGCGAGCTCGCGCGGCCAGATCAGTCCCCGGTCGTCGTGCGAATTCTCGGCGACAGCGGCCACCGCCCGGGAGACCCCGACCCCATAGGACCCCATGGTGACGGTGACCCGCTTGCCGCTCTGATCGAGCACCTGCAGTCCCAACGCGTCCGCGTACTTCCGCCCGAGCTGGAAGATGTGGCCCATCTCGATGCCGCGGGCCAGCGACAGCGGCCCTGACCCGTCGGGGGCGGGATCACCCTCGAGGATCTCGGCCGCCTCGACCCAGCCGTCGGCCTTGAAATCGCGGCCGACGACGAGGTTGAACACATGCCGGCCGGGCTGGTCGGCGCCGGTGATCCAGGCGCTGTTCTCACCGACGTGACGATCCAGCAGATAGCGGATGCCGCTGGCCCCGTCGGCGCCGAGCACACCGGGCCCGATGTAGCCCTTCACCAGGACGGGGTTCCTGGCGAAATCGGCCTCGGTGAACGGTTCCACCTCCGCGGGCGCGACCCCGGCCTCGAGTCGTTTGAGATCCACCTCGCGGTCCCCTGGCAGCCCGATCGCGAGCGGTTCGATCGACCCGTCCGGGTACCGGAGATTGACGACGATGTTTTTCAGGGTGTCCGCGGCAGTCCACGGGGAACCCGCCCTGGCGTGCAGCTCATTGGACACCGCGACCAGCGTGTCGATGGTCGGGGTGTCGGGGGTGTCCTCGACGTGAGCGGGCGGATGCTCGGTGACGTCCACGGCCGGCACCAGGGTGGTGACCGCCTCGACGTTGGCGGCGTACCCGCCCGGCGAACGGACGTAGGTGTCCTCGCCGACCTCCGAGTCGGCCAGGAACTCCTCGGACGCACTACCGCCCATGGCGCCGGACACGGCGGCCACGATGACGTACCGCAGGCCGAGACGGTCGAAGATCCGGATGTAGGCCTCGCGGTGCCGCTGGTAGGACGCCACCAGGCCGGCGTCGTCGATGTCGAAAGAGTAGGAGTCCTTCATCACGAATTCCCGGCCGCGCAGGATCCCCGCCCTGGGCCGTGCCTCGTCCCGGTACTTGGTCTGGATCTGATACAGCGCCAGCGGCAGGCTCTTGTAGGACGAGCAGATGTCCTTCACCAGGAGGGTGAACATCTCCTCGTGGGTCGGCCCCAGCAGATAGTCGCCGCCCTTGCGGTCCTTGAGCCGGAACAGGTTGTCCCCGTACTCGGTCCAGCGGCCGGTGACCTCGTACGGCTCCCGCGGCAGCAGCGCCGGGAAATGCACCTCCTGAGCGCCGATGGCGTCCATCTCCTCGCGGACGACGCGTTCCACCTTGCGCAGCACCCGATAGCCCAGCGGCAGCCACGAATAGATCCCGGGCGCCGCCCGGCGGATGTATCCGGCCCTGATCAGCAGCTGGTGGCTCGGCACCTCGGCGTCGGCTGGATCCTCTCGCAGGGTGCGCAGGAACAGGGTCGACATCCGGGTTATCAACGCTCAGAACTCCTCAGGCACGCGACGTCACCGGTTGTGGCGTCGCACAGATCAGCCTAACGGCCATCAGAAATCCAGCCCGACCACTTGGTTGCGCCGCTGGGTGGTGAAGCCCAGCCGCTGGTAGAGCCGCCCGGCACCGGTGGGTGAATCCGCGTCGACGGCCAACTCCGCGCGGGCGACCCCGGCGGCGGCGAGCGCACCCATGGTGTCGGCAAGAAGTGCTGCCGCGACCCCCCGCCCACGCACCGACTGCACGGTCCCCACCCGGTCGATGTACCCGGTCCGGTACCCGTGGGCCGCGGTCTCCGAGCCGAACTCGTCGACCAGCACGAAGCCGACCACCCGGTCGTCCTGCACCGCAAGCCGGGAGAACTCGGGACGGAAGAACGACGATTCGGCGAAGGTCTTGCGCCACCGCTGCGAGTCCGACGGCGTCGAACCCCAGTGGTCGGCGAAGGCGGAGTTGTAGGCCAGTCGGGTGCTCTCATCGTCGGCCGGGGTCCACTGCCGGATCGCCACGCCCGGAATCTCCCGGACGGTCGGCACCGTGTGCAGGTCGGCGCCCATGTCGAAGAAATAGCGGCGGACGGTGAAGCCGAAGGCGCTCGCCAGCCCCGCCATTGATCCTCGCCCGTGCTGGACCCAGATCTTCAGCTCCCCGGCATGATCCGGATGCTTCTTGTCGCGCAAGGCCTTCGCCTGGCCGATGAGTCGGCCCAGCAGGGTGCGCCCGGTCCCCGACCGGCGGAATTCCGGGCGCACCCCGACCGATACGTGGACGGTGAGGCGGTCGCCAGGCGGCGGCACGTAGAGGTTGCCGTAACCGACCATGTGGTCGCCGGCCATGGCGGCGACAGATCCGTTCGGCAGATCGAGCCCCGGCATCTGGAGATCCTCCTCGATCTCGGCCAGGTCGACATGTTCGTCGGCGGGCTCGGCCAGCTCGGCCGCGAGCTGGATGTCCAGGATGGCGGGAGCGTCGGTGCGCAGCAGCGGTCGGTACGTCAGGCCGGTCATGAGGCCGACGGTAAAGCCAAATCAATTCGCCGGTCCAGTCGATTTGCCATCGGCGCGTTACCGTGTCGCGGGTGTACGTACTGCTGCCACCATCGGAGACCAAGCACCCCGGCGGGACCGGCCCGGTACTTGCCCTGGACCGGCTGGCCTTTCCGGCCCTGCTGCCGGTACGGACGGAGCTGATCGCAGCTACCGCAGGTATCTCCGCCGACCTGGCTGCCGCCCGGACAGCCCTGAAGGTGTCGATGAACCTGGACGCCGAGATCGGATTCAACACCCGGCTGCTGACCGGCCCGACGATGCCTGCGCTGCGCCGCTATACCGGAGTGTTGTACACGGCGCTGAACACGCCGAAGCTGAGCGCGGCCGAAGCCTCGCGGGCCAACGGGCGGCTGCTGATCACGTCGGCGCTGTTCGGACTGCTGAGCGCAGGTGATGCGATACCCGCGTACCGGTTGTCCGCCGGCTCGCGGCTCCCCGGTCTGCCGACCCTTGCCTCGCTCTGGCGGAGCTGCCTGAGCCGGGTGCTGGCAGAACTGGATGCCCCCGTTCTGGACCTGCGGTCCGGCGCGTACGCCGCGTTCGCGCGGGTTCCCGGTGCGATCACCGTCCGGGTGGTGACAGTGACGAGGGCAGGGCAGCTCAAACCGGTCAGCCACGACAACAAAGCCATCAAGGGCGTCTTGGCCAGGCTGGTGTCGACCAGCCGAGCTGCCGTCGACGACGTTCCGGGGCTGCTCAGACTGGCCTACCGGGCCGGCTTGTCGGTCAAGCGGACCGGTGCCGCGTCGATCGATCTGATCGCGCCGCCGGCGCACTGACCGATCGGGCTCGCCCGCCGACCGGATCCACCGGTAAATCGGTTGCGCCCGGCGAGGGTGACCGGCCACTGTTGACCTCCGGTAGGCGCATCCGGCGTCCGCCGATGAGAGGAGGCACCTGATGAATGTTCGAGCGGCAGCCCCGTCCCCATGCCCGCCTGACCCCCAGGAGTCTCTCCATGCCCCGTTTCCACCTGTCCGACGGTGCTGATCCCGACGATCAGTTCGATTCTGCGCACGACGCTCCGCGCCGGCGCGCGACCCGGGTGCCGACCATCGGGCCACGCCTGGTCGCCGAGGGCAAGTCCGGCCGCCTCATCCCCGATGGCGACGCTGCCGACAGCGGCACAGCGCCGTATTCGTCCTACGACATCGCCACCCACGGTCCCGCCCCGACGCCCGACTGGCTGATCACCTCGCTGGAGGCAAGGGACACTGCGCTCGGCACCCTGAAGAGCGGAAAAGAAGCCGACGTCAGCCTGCTCGACCGTTCGTTACCTGGCGGCCCCGGTTGCCTGCTGGCAGTCAAGACCTACCGTGATTCGCAGCACCGGATGTTCCACCGCGACAGCGGCTACCAGGAGGGCCGGCGGGTTCGGCGATCGCGGGAAGGTCGAGCGATGGCGGCCAGGACCACATTCGGCCGCGAGCTGCTGTCCGCAAAGTGGGCCTCCGCCGAGTTCGGCGTGCTGTCCGCCCTCTTCACTGCCGGAGCGAACGTCCCCTACCCGGTGCAGATCCTCGGCTCGGAGCTGATGATGGAATTCATCGGAGGCCCTGATGGTGTTGCGGCGCAGCGTCTTTCCGCATTCGAGGCAAATTCGGAGGAATTCGGCGAACTCTGGCACGACCTGGTCGGCAGCCTGGAGGTCCTGGCCCATGAGGGTCTGACCCACGGTGACCTGTCGCCCTACAACGTGCTGGTGCACGACGGAAGATGCGTGGTCATCGACCTTCCGCAGGCGGTCGACGTGGTCGCCAACCCGCAGGGTGAGACATTCCTCAACCGCGACTGTCAGGTGATCGCCGACTTCTTCGCGCGGCGGGGGGTGCTCGCGGCCGACGGTGAGCTGCTGGCGCTGCACCTGGGCGGCATCGCACGCGGATAGCCTTGCGGGATGCCGCGCTTCGATCTCGTCATCATCGGCTCCGGCTCGGGGAACTCGATTCCCGGTCCCGAATTCGACCATTTGAGCATCGCCATCATCGAGGACGGCCTGTTCGGCGGAACGTGCCTGAACGTCGGTTGTATCCCCACCAAGATGTTCGTGCATCCGGCCGAGTTGGCCGACGCCTCCCGACACGGTGCAACGCTCAACGTGACCTCCCATCTCGACGCGGTGGACTGGCCCGGGATGCGGGACCGGATCTTCGGCCGGATCGACGCCATCGAAGCCGGAGGCCGGGCCTACCGCGAGGGGGCGGAGTGCCCGAACATCACCGTCTTTGCGGGCCGCGGCGTGTTCACCGGCTTCAAATCACTGCACGTCGAGCTGCATGACGGAACCGCCGTCGACATCACCGGGGATCGTTATGTGCTGGCTGCCGGCTCCAGCGCGATCATCCCCGACATACCGGGCCTTTCCGATCGCAGCGTTCCGTTCCACACCTCGGACTCGATCATGCGGATCGAGGATCTGCCGGCCAGCATCGCGATCCTGGGCGGTGGCTACATCGCGGCCGAATTCGCCCACGTCTTCTCCTCCTTCGGCGTCCGGGTCACCCAGCTCGCTCGGGGGCCCGAACTCCTCCGGACCCAGGACGCCGATATCTCCGCCGCATTCACCGCGGAGGCATCGGCACGCTACGAGGTATTGCTGGACGTCAGGGGTGACAAGGTGAGCAAGACCGCAGCCGGTGTCGAGCTGCAGCTGCGCACCCGCAGCGGTCCCCGCACGTTGGAGGCCGAGATGATCCTGGTGGCCATCGGCCGCCGCCCCAACGGCGCAAGTCTCAATGTCAACGCCACCGGCGTCGAAATCAACGGATACGGGCGGGTGGTGGTCGACGAGTACCAGCGGACCACCGCCGACGGCATCTACGCGCTCGGCGACATCAGCACACCGCACCAACTCAAGCATGTGGCCAATCACGAAGCCAGGGTGGTGCGGCACAACCTGGCCCATCCGGAGGCACCGGTCGCCGCTGATCACCGGTTCGTACCTGCTGCGGTCTTCACCGACCCGCAGATCGCCTCGGTGGGCATCACCGAGCGCCAGGCGGTGGCCGGGAACATTCCGTACGTCGTCAAGAAGCAGGACTATGCCGGCATCGCAGCCGGCTGGGCCCGGGAGGACCGCACCCACTTCCTGAAGGTGCTGGCCGATCCGGCCACCGGGCTGCTGCTGGGCGCGCACATCATCGGACCGGAGGCGGCCACGGTCATCCAGCCGCTGATCCACGCCATGTCGTTCGGCCAAACGGCCCACGACGTTGCGCGCGGCCAGTACTGGATCCACCCGGCGCTCTCGGAGCTGGTGGAGAACGCGCTGCTCTCTCTGCCGGCGCCAACGGGCTGAGCGGTTCGCCTCAGGGCAGTGTCAGCACCTCGGCGCCGGTGTTGGTGACCACGATGGTGTGCTCGAACTGGGCCGTCCAGGATTTGTCCCTGGTGGTCACTGTCCAGTCGTCGTCCCACAGATCCCAGCTGACGCCACCCAGGGTGATCATCGGCTCGATGGTGAAGGTCATCCCCTTCTCCAGCACCGTGGTGACGCTGGGATCGTCGTAGTGCAGCACCACCAGTCCGGAGTGGAAGGTCCGGCCGATCCCGTGGCCGGTGTAGTCGCGCACGACGCCGTAGCCGAAACGCTTGGCGTAGGACTCGATCACCCGCCCGATCACGTTGAGCTGCCGCCCGGGGGCGACCGCCTTGATCGCCCGCCGCAGGCCCTCTTCCGTCCGCTCGACCAGCAGCCGGTTCTCCTCGGAGACGTTGCCTGCCAGGAAGGTGGCGTTGGTGTCGCCGTGCACGCCCTCGATGTAGGCGGTGACGTCGATGTTCACGATGTCGCCGTCCTGGATCACCGTGGAGTCCGGGATGCCATGGCAGATGACCTCGTTGAGCGATGTGCAGCAGGACTTCGGGTAGTTCCGGTAGCCGAGCGTCGACGGGTAGGCACCGTGGTCGCAGATGTATTCGTGCACGATCTTGTCGAGCGCATCGGTGGTGACGCCGGGCGACACCGACCGGCCGGCCTCGGCGAGCGCGCTGGCCGCGATCCGCGACGCCACCCGCATCCTGTCGATGATCTCGTCCGTCTGCACCCACGGGTCGGTGCTCTTGGCCGGCCGGGGATGGCCGACGTACTCCGGACGGGCGATCGACGCGGGAACCGGCCGGATCGGGGTCGCGGTACCGGGCTTGATGATGGTGCGCAGCATGTCTTTCAGGGTACGTACCCCGCGCGGGTCAGCTACCCGGCACGGCCCGCAGGAACGTGTCGGCGATGACATTGGTCCGTTTGGAAGTATCGCCGGCCACGATCAGCACCGAAAAGGCCAGGTCGCCGCGAAAGCCGACCGTCCAGGCATGAGCGTGATTCACCCCCTTGGCATCCACGAAATCCGCGGTTCCCGTTTTGGCATAGACGGTGCCCGCGTCCTGCAGAACGCGCGCGGTGCCATCGGTGACCACCGCCCTCATCAGCGTCTTGATCCCGGATCGGGTGGCCGCGGACCTGGCCGGTGCACTCTGATCGATGGTGGTCCTGCTGCCGCGGATCAGGGTGGGCATCGGCATGTTGCCGGTTGCCGCGGTCGCTGCCATCAACGCCTGCGAGAAGGGGGTGACCAGGACGACTCCCTGTCCGAACCCGTCCTCCGCCCGCTGCACGGCGGAGTCGGTCACCGGCACCTTGCCGGTGAGGGTGGTGATCCCCGGGATCACGAAGTCACGCCCGATGCCGTACTGGGTGGCGGCCCGAGTGAGGGCGTCATCCGGCATCCGGGTCGAGAGCTGGGCGAAGGTCGTGTTGCAGGACTTGGCGAATGCGGTGACCAGCGGGACGGTGCCGAGTTCGAAGCCTTCATTGTGGATCTGGCGTGAGTCGACGACCACCTGCCCCGGGCAGTCGACCTGCGTCGTCGGAGTGACCAGCTTGTTGTCGAACCCGGCCGTCGCGGTGACGATCTTGAAGGTGGAGCCCGGCGGGTACTCCCCCATCAGCGCCAGTGGGCCGAGGACATTGGCCGGCTGATTCTGGGCCACCGCCAGGATCTCGCCGGTCGAGGGCGCGATGGCCACCAGCATGGCCGGTTCGGGTGTGCTCGCCAGCGCCGCCTCGGCAGCCCGCTGCACGGCGGAGTCCAGGGTCAGCGTGACGTTCGCGCCCGGCTTGGCCGGCTGCGAAGCGAGGGTGTCCAGATCCGCACCGGTTGCGTCGATCGAGTCGATCTCCCAGCCCGGCGCCCCCACCACCATCTTGTCGGCGACGGGTTCCACCTCGGACAGCAGTACCTTGGCAAAGTCCTTGGTGGACGGAAGGTTCCGTATGGCCATCGGGAAGCTGAGCCCGGCAACGGTATTCAGCCGGCTGCGGACTTTTTGATAGTCCGTGTCCCGCAGGTTGGTGACCGTGTACCCGACGGTCGGCTTCGCCGCCTTGACCCCGGCCACCACCGACGCCACTGTCACGGACGGGTCCAGGGTTCCGAGGATGTTGGTCAGTGCCACTGCGGTGGCATTCGGATTTCCGATCTTGCCGGGCACTGCGACGACCGAGTAGACGGTCACCGGCGAGAGAATCTGCTGATTGTTGCGATCGAGAATCGTGCCGTCGGCGGCCTTGGTGGTCCGCAGCACGACGGTCTGCGCAGCGCCGAGCCGCGGATTGACCAGGCCGGACGACCACTGTGCCATCCATCGGTCACCGGCCGCGCGACGTCCGAACGACCAGGTCGCGGTGTATTTCCAAGTCACCCCGCCCGCCATCGTCCAGACGAAATCGGCGGTCGAGGTGGCCGCGAGAGGGTCCGTTTGCTTGATATTTCCAGGGGTGACGGTGATCTTCGAGGGCGCCAGGTTCTTGATGATCGAACCGATTTCCACCGCCGCCGATCCCGCGTCGGAGGTCAGGGCAGCGATCGGGTCTGCCTTCAATCCCTGCCAGGCGGCGGCGAACTGGGCGACCGCGGCATCCGGCGGGGGCCCGGAGTCAGGCGGGGTGGTGTTCCCGGTACAGGCCGCGGCCACGGCGGCACAGCACGTCAGCAACAGCGCGCGGCAGGTGCGGCGGCGAGAACCCTTCATGGAGTGGAGTATCCCTCCGGCGTTCAGGGGCGGTCGCCGCACACGCCGCGTCGACCGGGTGTGAGAATTCACCGTCGAGTACAGCCGGGGAGTCAGAGCAATGGGGAGTCGTCGTGGCCACTGAGCCTGTCACAGCATCCGGAGTCGCCCGCGGCCCGTCCGGGTCCCGCTATCTGGCACTCACCGCCATGCTGTTCGCAGTGGCGATGACGTTCATCGATCAGACGATCGTGTCGATCGCCGCTCCGCGGATCCAGGGGGAGCTGGCGCTGACCAGCGGCGGCCTGCAGTGGGTGATCAACGGCTACATCCTGGCACTGGCGGCCGGATTCGCGTTCGGCGGGCGTCTGGCCGATGTGATCGGATCCAAACGGATGGTGCTCATCGGCATCGCCGGGTTTGCCGGGTCGTCCGCGCTCTGCGGTGCCACGCCGAAGGGCTCGCTGGCCGAGACGTGGATCGTGTTCTTCCGGGTCCTGCAGGGATTGTCGGCAGCCCTGATGATTCCGGCGGCGTTGGCCGTGGTGGTGGCGTCCTTCCCGATCAGGGAGCGCGGTCGGGCCCTGGCGATCTTTTTCGGTGTCAGTGGCGGTCTGACCTCCATCGGTCCGATCGCGGGCGGCTACCTCACCCAGTGGACCTGGCGGGCGATCTTCTGGATCAACGTGCCGATCGCGGTGCTGGCCATCGTGCTGTCGGTGATGGCCCACATCAAGACCGCCGGCCGGCGTGAGCCGATCGATTTCCGGGGCGCGGTGCTGGCAGCACTGGGCATGGGGCTGAGTGTCTTCGGTTTCGAGCAGGCGGCCAGCTGGGGCTGGTCCGATGTGCGGACCTGGCTCTGCATCGCCGGCGGCCTCGTCGTCATCGTCGTCTTCGTGCTGGTCCAGATGCGCACCGAATATCCGCTGATCAAGGTTCGGATCTTCACCGACAGGGCCTTCGTCGTCGACAACGTGGTGCTGTTCTTCTCGATGATCGCGTTCGTGCCGGTCTTCTTCTTCGCCAGCGTCTACTCCGCCATCTCGCTGGGTTACAACGCCAACAGTGCCGGCCTCTACCTGCTGGTCTTCTTCGCCGGCTTCGCGCCCGCCGCCCAGATAGGCGGCCGCATCCTGGACAGTCGCGGAGCCAAGCCCGCCCTGCTGGCCGGGTCCGTCATCGGCGCTGCCGGGTTCGGACTGTGGGCGGTGAAGGTCACCGACCTGCAGTTGGGTGCGCAGTGGTACGCGATCGTGCTGGCCGGTGCCGGCATCGGTCTGTTGTTGGGGCCCTCCAGTACCGACGCAGTGAACCGGGCCATCGGCGCCTCCTACGGCGAGGTCACCGGCATCTCGCAGACCGTCCGCAACTACGGGTCTGCACTCGGCCTGGCGGTGCTGGGCACCGTCCTGGGCAACGTGTTCACCAGCAGGCTGACCGCCACCTTCGTCGGCGCCGGCGTACCGGCCGACCAGGCAGCGGCGGCGGCCGCGGCCGCCGCGAACAGTACGAGCGGTGCCGGCGGGGGGGCACCGGCCGGCGTGCCCGCTGCCCTGGTGAAGCAGATCGAGGCGGCCTTCCCGGGCGACTACGCCATGGCCACCCGAGCCGTACTGATCGGGATGGCCATCGTGCTGGCCATCTGTCTGGTGGCCTCGCTGTTCCACCCGGGCGGCGTGGTGACCCACGAAAAGCCCGCCGAGGAACCGGCTGCCGCTTCCTGAGAGTCGCCCACGGTCTGACGTTCTGTGTATAGACTGTCAGGACGTCAGTAGATACGTCATTCAGTCGGAGGATAAGTACATGAGCAAGATCCTGTTCGTCGTCACCGGTGCCAGATATTGGACCCTCGCCGACGGCACCCAACACCCCACCGGCTATTGGGCCGAAGAACTCGTCGCGCCGTACCGGGAATTCACCGCGGCCGGTCACGAGGTCGTGGTCGCCACCCCCGGAGGCGTGATTCCGGTGGTCGACCAGGGCAGCCTGGCACCGCAGGCCAACGGTGGGCAGGAGAACGCCGATGCGATCGAGGCCGAACTCGGCACGATCGAGCAGTTGCAGGCGCCCATCAAGCTCGAGGATGTCGACCTCGCCGACTACGCAGCGGTGTTCTACCCGGGTGGTCACGGGCCGATGGAGGATCTTTCCGTCGACGCCGATTCCGCTCGCCTGCTGGTCACCACCCTGGCGTCCGGCAAGCCGCTCGGGATCGTCTGCCACGCACCAGCAGCACTGCTGGCGACCGAGGACGCGAACGGCTCGTCGCCGTTCAAGGGCTACCGGCTGACCGGCTTCACCAATGCCGAAGAGGCGCAGGCCGGACTCGCCGACAAGGCGAAATGGCTGCTGCAGGACCGGCTGGTGGCCATGGGCGTCGACTTCCAGGAAGGCGCCCCGTGGGCCGAGCACATCGTGGTCGACCGCAACCTTCACACCGGCCAGAATCCGGCCTCCTCCGCTGCGCTGGCTGCTGAAATCGTCAAGACCCTCGACGTCTCGTGACACCCGACCGGCTGGGCGAGGTACTCGACGCGACCTACGAGTGTCTCGCCCGGTACGGCGTCAAGCGGACGACCATGGATGACATCGCCGGCTCAGCCGGCATGTCGCGCGCCGCCGTGTACCAATACGTCCGCAGCAAGGACGACGCGGTCCGTCGGGTGGCGATCCGCCTGCACGAGCGCGCGCTCGACCGGGCCAGGGCCGCGGCGTCGGACCCGTCTCCGACGGCGCTGCGCATCTGCGGGGTGCTGGAGGCCAAGCTCGGTCTGGTGGTGGAGCTGGCCGGTAACTCGCCTCACACCGCAGAACTGCTCGACTCGAAGGCTCGGCTGTTCGGCGACATCTGCCACCAGTTCACCGACGACATCGGCCTGCTGCTCGAGTCTGTGTTCGTGGAGTCCGGGATCACCTCGATGCCACCGGCTGAAGCCGCCGAGATCTGTGTTGCGCTGGTGGTGGGCCTGGAGGGAAGACCCGAGGCCGCGCACCTTCTCCCGTCGGCGACCTCCGCGCTGGTGGGTGGGCTGCTGCGCTCGGCCGGCTGATCCGGTTACCGGTCTGGCGGTCGCCGGAGTCAGAGGAGGTGGGCGGGTCAGAAGAGAACAGAGGCGAACGTGCCGACCTGACGGAAACCGACGCGCTTGTACGCCGCCCTGGCGGCCAGGTTGTGGTGGTTCACGTACAGGCTGGGGATGCGGCCCAGCGAGTGGATGTGCTCGACGAGTGAGGCGACCGCGGGTGCGGCCAGCCCCCGGCCCCGGTATTCGGGCGCGACCCACACTCCCTGAATCAGCGCGGCACGGGAGGACAGCGCGCCGATCTCCGCCTTGACTACCACTCGGCCGGCTTCGAATCTGGCGAACGACCGGCCGGACCTGATCAATTCCTCGACCCGCGCCCGGTAGCCGGCACCGCCGTCCGGCCAGCGCGGGTCCACCCCGACCTCCTCGGTGAACATGGCAACCGCGGCCGGGTAGTAGGTCTCCAATTCGCTGAGCTGCACCGGCCGCAGCATCGGATCGGCGGCGCACTGCACCCGTTCCGTGCAGGCCAGCAGCGGTTGCTCGGCCCTGACTTCGCGGGCCGGTCCCCAGCGATTGGACAACCGGTCCCAGAGCGGCAGTACCAGCTCGGCCGAGCCGAGGATGGAGGCGCAGCGGCGGCCCCCCCTGGACGCCGCCTGCGCGAAGGCCTTCAGCGAATGCTTGTCGCCGGACAGCGGGACCAGGTTCGGGCCGTCGAAACAGACACCCTCCCGGCCGCCGCCGACGCCCCAGAATTGGCCGCCCAGCGCGCGGGAATCCATTCCGGCCTGCTCGAATCGAGCGGCTACCAGGCAGCTCGCCACCGGGTCGGATGCCAGCACCCTGGCCACTTCGCCGCCGTTGGCCGGGCCGAGCACGCGGGCGAAACCCGCAGTCAACACCGCAGCACGTCCATCTGCGTTCAGACCAGGCTGACCGAGGGCTCCCCGCTGGGGGTCCCCGCCGCTCGCATGATGTCCGCCAGCTTCATCGCCTCTTCGATCAGGGTCTCCACGATCTGCGCCTCCGGAACCGTCCGGATCACCTCGCCCTTGACGAAGATCTGTCCCTTGCCGTTGCCGGAAGCGACACCGAGGTCGGCCTCCCGTGCCTCACCAGGTCCGTTGACCACGCATCCCATCACTGCGACGCGCAGCGGGACGTCCATGCCCTCCAGACCGGCGGTCACCTCGTTCGCCAGTTTGTAAACGTCGACCTGCGCACGACCACAGGACGGGCAGGACACGATCTCCAGCCCCCGCTCACGCAGGTTGAGCGACTCCAGGATCTGCAGGCCGACCTTGACCTCCTCGACCGGGGGCGCGGACAGCGAAACGCGGATGGTGTCGCCGATGCCCTGGGACAGCAGCGCCCCGAAGGCGACCGCAGACTTGATGGTGCCCTGAAAGGCCGGCCCGGCCTCCGTGACGCCCAGGTGCAGCGGATAGTCACACTGCTGGGCGAGCAGTTCGTAGGCCCGGACCATGATCACCGGGTCGTTGTGCTTCACCGAGATCTTGATGTCCCGATAGTCGTGCTCCTCGAACAGCGAGCACTCCCAGAGCGCCGACTCGACCAGCGCCTCCGGCGTTGCCTTGCCGTACTTCTCCAGCAGTCGCTTGTCCAGTGAACCGGCGTTGACACCGATCCGGATGCCGATCCCGGCGTCCTTGGCCGCCCGCGCGATGGCGCCGACCTGATCGTCGAACTTGCGGATGTTGCCGGGGTTCACCCGGACGGCAGCGCAGCCCGCGTCGATGGCGGCGAACACGTACTTGGGCTGGAAGTGGATGTCGGCAATCACCGGAATCTGCGAGTGCTGCGCGATCTGGGCCAGCGCCTCGGCGTCGTCGGTGTCCGGAACGGCCACCCGGACGATCTGGCAGCCGGAGGCGGTGAGCTCGGCGATCTGCTGCAGGGTGGCGTTGACGTCAGCCGTCTTGGTGGTGCACATCGACTGCACCGACACCGGGTGGTCGCTGCCGACCCAGACGCCGCCGACATTCAGCTGCCGGGTCGGCCGGCGCGGAGCCAGCACCGGGACGGCGCGCTCGGCCGGTAGCGAGGGCATGCCCAAACCGATCATGTTGCTTCTTCCGTTGACGAGAGTGACTAGCCGAACAGCTTGACGGGATTCACCACGTCGGCCACGAAGGTCAACAGGGAGAGTCCAATGAACAACAATGCCACCACGTAGGCCACCGGCATCAGCTTGGCCACGTCGAACGGGCCGGGATCGGCCTTTCGACGGACTTTGGACCAGCCTCGCCGTACCCATTCGATGGCGGCACCCAGGATGTGGCCGCCGTCCAGCGGCAGCAGCGGCAGCAGGTTGATCAGGAACAGGCTCATGTTGAACCCGGCCAGCAGCTGCAGGAACAGTTCGATCTTGGCGGTCGCCGCGGCGTCCGAGGACAGGATCTCGCCGCTGATCACGCCGGCGCCGACTATCCCGACGGGCGAGTTCAGCGGTCGCGGTTTGCCGTCGAAGATGGAATTCCACAGCGCCGGAATCCGGGCCGGGATGGTGACCACTGCGTGGGCCGCCCGGCTGATGAACTGGCCGGTCATCACGAAGGCCGTGCCGACGGACTGCGACTGGTACTCGCTGGCGGCGGTCACACCCAGGAACCCGCCGGTCACCGTCCCGGTCTGGTTGCCCTGGTCGTCGAACACGGCCAGCGTGTTGGGCACGATCGGGATCTCGACCGTGGTCTGCTGCCCTGCGCGCTCGTAGGTCAGCGCGACGGTCTGCCCGGCGGCGGAGCGGATCAGCGAGCGCACCTGATCCCAGGTGCTGATCTGCTGGCCCGCGAAACTCACGATCCGGTCGCCGGGTTTCAGGCCGGCCTGCGCCGCCGGAGTGACCCGATCCGCTGGAGTGCAGCTGGTGGCCGTCGAGGTGGCCGGCAGGACGCACTGACTCACCGACTGGACGGTGGGGACCGCCGTCGATACGCCGAACCCGACGACGATGACGATGAACAGCACGACGGCGAGCACCAGATTCTGGAAGGGTCCGGCGAACATGACGACGATCCGCTTGAACGGGTGCAGCTGATAGAACTGCCGGCCCTCGTCGGACTCGGTGACATGTGCCCGGTCGCCGGCCCTGGAGTCCTCGATCAGCTGCTTGAAGACACCGGCCGGGCCCATCGCCGTCGAGGTGATGCGCTGCTTGCCATCCTTGCCGGGAGGCACCATGCCGACCATCCGGATGTAGCCGCCGAGCGGTATGGCCTTGAGTCCGTACTCGGTTTCGCCGAATCTGCGGGAGAACAACGTGCGCCCGAATCCGACCATGTACTGGCTGACCCTGACCTTGAAGATCTTGGCGAAGGTCAGATGGCCGAGCTCGTGCCAGCCGATGGAGAACAGCAGGCCGAGGACGAACAGGATGATGCCGATCGCGGTCAACACTGAACTCGTCTCCTACCTGCTCGCTCGATCAATTCATCCGCCCGTACCCTGGCCCATTTCTCCGCAGCCATGACGTCCGAGATACTCCCCGGTTCTGCCCTGACGTGGTCGGCCTCATCAAGGATGCCTTCCAAAATGTGGGAAATGTCGGTGAAGGCCAGTTTTCCGGTCAGAAAGGCGGCGACGGCCTGTTCGTTCGCAGCGTTGAAGACGGCCGGAACAAGGCCGCCGATCCGCCCGGCGGATCGAGCCAGCTCCAGTGCTGGGAAGGACACCGTGTCGACCGGCTCGAACGTCCAGGCCGCAGCCTGCGAGAAGTCGCACGACGTCGCCACCCTGTCCAGCCTGTCCGGCCAGCTCAGGCCCAGCGCGATCGGCAGTCTCATGTCCGGCGGCGAGGCCTGGGCGATCGTCGACCCGTCCCGGAAGGTGACCATCGAGTGGATCACCGACTGCGGATGCACTACCACCTGGATCCGGTCGTAGGGAATGTCGAACAGCAGGTGCGCCTCGATCACCTCCAGACCCTTGTTGACCAGTGTGGCTGAATTCACGGTGACCATAGGGCCCATTGACCAGGTGGGATGGGCCAGCGCGTCGGCGACGGTGATCCCGGCAAGTTGATCCAGGGTCCGGCCCCGGAACGGCCCGCCCGATGCTGTCAGCACCAGGGCGGCGACCTCGTCGGACGAACCGGAGCGCAGACACTGCGCCAACGCCGAGTGCTCCGAATCCACCGGCACTATCTGGCCGGGACGGGCTGCGGAGGTGACCAGCGACCCGCCGGCTACCAGCGATTCCTTGTTGGCCAGCGCGAGTGTGCGGCCGGCCGCCAGCGCGGCCATCGTCGGGCCGAGGCCGATCGATCCGGTGATGCCGTTGAGCACCACGTCGGCATCCACGGTGCCGACCAGTTCGGTCGCGGCGTCCGGCCCGGTCAGCGCCGTCCGGCCGGCCACATCGAGCGCGTCGCGGGAGGCCGTCGCGATGACGGCGTCCGGGTGCATCAGCGCCTGTTCGGCCAGCAGCCCCGGTTGTCCCCCGCCGGCCGCCAGGCCGACCACCTCGAACTCGTCCGGGTGAGCCGCGATGACCTGCAGCGCCTGGGTGCCGATCGAACCGGTCGATCCGAGGATGATCACGCTTCGCCGCCCGCTGGTGGATGCCACCTGGCCATTCTCCCCGGCCACGGGATCCTCGGCGACCAGGCAATCGCGATACGTTGCCGCGGTGGGAGAACTGCTGCTTCCGTCGAGCGGAACGGACCTGCCGGTGCGGTCGGTGCTGCCCGAGGTCGTGCTGGCCCTGCAGCGAACCGGCACCACCGTCCTGGTCGCGCCCCCCGGGTCCGGGAAGACGTCATTGCTGCCGCTCGCGCTCGCCGATGCATGGCCGGGGACGGTGATCGTCGCCGAGCCCCGTCGGATCGCCACCAGGGCGGCGGCCAGGCGGATGGCCCAGCTGCTGGGTGAACAACCGGGCGGCCGCATCGGGTATGCGATGCGCGGCGATCGACGCGTGTCGGAACAGACCAGGGTCGAGGTCGTCACCACCGGCCTGCTGGTCCGCCGGCTGCAGCACGACCCGGACTTGGACGGCGTGTGTGCGGTCGTCATCGACGAGGTCCACGAGCGGGCCCTTGACACCGACCTGGCGTTGGCGTTCTGCCTGGACGTGCGAGCCAATCTGCGGCCGGACCTCTGCCTGGTGGCGACGTCGGCCACCCCGGACGCCGACCGGCTGGCCGCCGTCCTCGGCCAACGGGGTGCGCCGGCGGCGATCATCACCGCCGCCGCGGCCGTTCATCCGGTGCAGGTCATCTACGCTGCGCCGACCCGGGCGATCCCGCTGCTGGCTGATGCCAGGGTTGATCCCAGATTGCTGGACCACGTGGCCGCTGTGGTGCGGCGAGCCATCGCCGACGGACCGGGCGATGTCCTTGTCTTCCTTCCTGGCGAGTCCGAGATCACCGCAGTGGCAAGGCGTCTTGCCGACCTGGACAACGTGGTGCCGCTGTTCGGCCGGCAATCGGCAGCCGATCAGGACCGGGCACTGCAGCCGGCGAGGGGCCGGCGAGTGGTGCTGACCACCGCGGTGGCCGAGAGTTCCCTGACGGTCCCCGGTGTCGCGGTCGTGGTCGATGCGGGGCTGTCCCGCGAGCCTCGGGTCGACCACAGCCGAGGCCTCGGCACCCTGACTACCACCAAGGTGTCCAGGTCGGCCGCCGCCCAACGTGCCGGCCGGGCCGGCCGCCAGGGTCCTGGCCGGGTCTACCGCTGCTGGTCCGAGGCTGACGACCGATATCTGCTGGCCCATCAGCAACCGGAGATCGCCACCTCCGACCTGACCGGGTTCGCCCTGGCGGTAGCCGACTGGGGGCACCCCGGCGGCCGTGGCATGGCACTGATGGATGATCCGCCGGCGGCGGCGATGAACACCGCCGTCGCCACCCTGCGGGCCCTGCAGGCGCTGGACGACGACGGCCGCATCACCGCCCGGGGGCGCCGCCTCGCCCTCGTCGCGGCGACACCGCGACTGGCCCGCGCGTTGCTGGACGGAACGGACCTCGTCGGCCAACACCGAGCGGCCCAGATCGTCGCGTTGATCTCCGGGGACGGACCGCCCCGGGGCGGCGGCGACGACCTGGTCGCCCGGTGGCGCGATCTGCGGAGCGGCCGGGACGCTGCGGCGAGCGGGATGTGGCGGGAAGAGGTCAGACGCCTGTCCGGCAGCGGCCGGCGCACCGCTGCAGGGCGGGAGGCCACCGCGGGGCGCGAGGCCACCGCCGGGCGCGAGATCGTCGGCGACGACCTGGCCGCGGCCATGGTGGTCGGATTGGCGTTCCCCGATCGGCTCGCCCGACTGCGAACCCCGACCGGGACCGACGGCCGGAACTATCTGATGGCCGGGGGCACCGGCGCCCAGCTGAACCCGACGACAGGCCTACTCGGTTCGCCGTGGCTGGCCATCGCAGTCGCGGACCGGCCGGCCGGCAACGCGGACGCCCGCATCAGGCTGGCCGCACCGCTGGATGCAGCGACCGCCGTCTCGATCGGCGCCGGCCTGTACCACCGCGAAGACGAAATCGCCTGGCGTGACGGTGGTCTGGTGCTACGCCGACAAGAACTGCTGGGTGCGATCGTGTTGGCCGATCGGCCGCTGGCCGACCCTGATCCGGCGGTTGTCGAGGCCGCCGTTCGCGACGGCCTGCGCATCGACGGGCTCCGCCCGCTGCACTTCTCACCCGCTGCGGACCTGCTCCGCCGCCGGATGGCTCTGCTCCACAAAGCTTTCGGCGTGCCGTGGCCGGACGTCGCCGACCCGGCTTTGCTCGCAGAGATCGACCACTGGCTGGGGCCGGATCTGCACCGGGTCCGCAAGGTCGCCGATCTGGCGCGGATCGACACCGGATCGGCCCTGCGCCGATTGCTGCCGTGGCCGGCGGCCGCCCGGTTCGACCAGTTGGCCCCGGAGCGCCTTCAGGTGCCCTCCGGTTCGATGGTCAGGGTCGACTACTCGGGGGTCGACTACTTCGGTGACGGCAGCCCGGTACTCGCCGTCAAGGTGCAGGAAGCCTTCGGCTGGGCGCAGGCGCCGGTGCTCGCCGACGGGCGAATTCCCGTTGTGCTGCATCTGCTGTCGCCGGCCGGTCGGCCGGCGGCGATCACCTCGGATCTGGCCTCGTTCTGGCGGCAGGGCTACCCACAGGTACGTGCCGAGTTGCGGAGCCGGTACCCCCGCCACGCCTGGCCGGACGACCCGCTGGCCGCCGCGCCCAGCCGGCGTCCGGCCAGGCGCGCGTCGTCGGATCGATCCGTGCCAGACTGAGGCAAGATCAGCTAGTCCTTGCAAGGAGGCCCAGTGTCCGGCACGTCCATCGAGCGCCGCCCGTCCGGCGGAGATGACCCCAGCCACGACCCCCACGGTGCGGTGGAACAGGCGCCGCACGGAGCCGTCGTCTCCTACAACCCTGACGCACCCAGCGAAGAATGGGGATGGCACGGCCACTGGAGCGAGTTCGCGCCGCGCGGCCGGTTCCTGCTGCTCGGACTGGGGGTCTTCGGCCTGATAGCGATGGCCGTCTTCGGCAATCATGTCTCGCACGTGGAGGACTACTTCCTGGTCCTCATCGCGGTGATGATGGCGGCCTGGATGCTGCGGACCGCTCGGATCCGCAAGCGCGAGCGGCGAATTCGTCCCTGATCAGGTGGGCGACTCCCGGTGGCGGGCCGCGGCCCTGAGCTACCTGCGGGACCACGCCGCCGACATCGTCGCCGAGGTCAGCACGCTCGTCCGGATACCCAGCATCTCGGGTAGCGACGAGGAGAACTCCATCCTCGAGGTCATCGCCGACCGACTGCACGAGGCCGGGGCCGAGGTGGACCACTGGAAGATCCCGCTCGCCGACACCTTGACGGCGCCGGATTTCCCCGGTTCCGAGGTGCAGCGCTCACGCGGCTCGGGACTGGTCGGCAGGGTGGCGGGCAGCGGCGGCGGCCGGACGCTGATGCTGAACGGTCACGTCGATGTGGTACCACCCGGCGATGCCGGCTCCTGGCCCAGCGGTGATCCGTTCGACGGAGCCGTGAGCGGCGGCCGTGTGTACGGCCGCGGAAGCTGCGACATGAAGGGCGGGGTGGTGGCCGCCCGCTGGGCGCTGCAGTCGCTGACGGCCGTGCACGCACCGCTGCAGGGAGACCTGCTGTTGGCCTGCGTGATCGGGGAGGAAGACGGTGGCCTTGGCACCTATGCAACCCTGCGACGCGGGTGGCGCGCCGATGCCTGCGTGATAGCGGAACCGACCTCGCTGGATCTGGTGCCGGCCAACGGCGGGGCACTCACCTTCCGGTTGCAGGTCACCGGCCTGGCCGCTCACGCATCGCGACGCACCGCCGGCGTGAGCACGATCGAAAAGTTCCTGCCGATCTTCGGCTGCCTCAGGGCCTTGGAGGCACATCGCAACCGTGCGCCCGACCCGTTGATGTCCCGCTGGGACATTGCTTATCCGATCGAGATCGGCCAGGTCAGGGCCGGTGACTGGTCCTCATCGGTGCCGGATCTGCTGATCGCTGAAGGCCGCTACGGTGTCTGCCTGGACGAGACCCCCGACCAGGCCCGTCAGGTCTTCGAGGCCGCGGTCGCCGCGACGGTCGCCGCGGACCCGTGGCTGCGGGAGCACCCGGTGCGGGTGCAATGGTGGGGCGGGCAGTTCGCCTCGTCGAGAACGCCGGATTCCAGTCCGATCAACGCTGCCGTCAGCCACGCCCACGCGTCGGTGACCGGCCACCTTCCGCAACGCTGGGGCGCGCCGTACGGCAGCGACCTGCGGCTGATGAACGACATCGGCCGTGTCCCGACGGTCCAGTACGGGCCGGGGGACGTCAGCCTGGCTCACGGTCCGCACGAGTCCGTTCCGATCGCCGAAGTACTGACCGCGGCCGAGACGCTGGCCGTGTTGGCCATCGACTTCTGCGGAGTCAGCTGACGAACTGCTCGGCGACCAGCTGGCCGCAGGCCGCCGCTATCTCCTGGCCGCGGGTGTCTCGCACGGTGCAGGCAACGCCCTGAGCACGCACCCGCCGGACGAACTCGTCCTGCACCGGCTTCGGCGAGGCATCCCATTGGCTTCCCGGGGTTGGATTCAGCGGGATCAGGTTGACGTGCACCAGCTGCCCGAGATGCTGGTGGAGCAGCTCCCCCAGCATGTCGGCCCGCCACGGCTGGTCGTTGATGTCCCGGATCAGCGCGTACTCGATGGAGACCCGACGGCCGGTGGTGTCGGCATAGGCGCGAGCCGCCCGCAGCACCTCATCGATCTTCCATCTGTCATTCACCGGCACCAGCGTGTCGCGCAGCTCGTCATCGGGCGTGTGCAGCGAAACGGCCAGCCTTACCTGCATGTTCTCGGCCGTGAGCTTCTCGATCGCGGGCACGAGCCCAACGGTGGAGACGGTCACCGAGCGGGCCGAGATCCCCAGGCCGTGCGGCGCCGGCGCGGTGATCATCTTGACGGCGGCCAGCACCCGGTTGTAGTTGGCGAGCGGCTCACCCATACCCATGAACACGACATTGGACAGCCGACCCGGCGCACCCATCGCCCCGTCCCTGGCCGCCCTGGCACCCAGGCGGACCTGTTCGACGATCTCGGCGGCGGATAGGTTGCGCTGCAACCCGCCCTGGCCGGTGGCACAGAACGGGCAGGCCATCCCGCAGCCGGCTTGGGAGGAGACGCACAGGGTGATGCGGTCCGGGTAGCGCATCAGGACGGACTCGATCAGGGTGCCGTCATGGGCGCGCCAGAGAGTCTTGCGGGTGTCGCCGTCGTCGCAGGAGATCGACCGCACCTCGGTCAGCAGTTCCGGCAGCAGCGCGTCGACGAACTCCTGCCGCCCTTGGGCAGGCAGGTCGGACATCTCGTCGGCGGTCCTGGTCAGCCCGCCGAAGTAGTGCCGGGCCAGCTGATCGGCACGAAACGCCGGTTGCCCGGTGGCCGCCACCGCCTTCCTACGGGCGTCGGCGTCCAGGTCGGCGAGGTGCACCGGCGGCTTTCCCCGGCGCGGGGCATCGAAGATCAACGGCAGGGTTTTCGTCATAACCTCCCCATTCTCCCACGGGTGAGGGGCGCCAGGCGGCGCGGCCGATCGGCGCTCGGTCGGCCGGGCAAGGCGCCGGGGGCAGTTGCCAGCCGGGCGGAGCGGCCCACCCGGCCAGGCAGGTGCTGGTGCGGTTCAACCCGTTCAACCGGAGTTCCGGTCGAGCCGATTAGGCCATACATGGCCGGGCCGGGCAACACCTTTTCATCTAGGTATCGACCAGATCACGTAAATGGTGCATCTGATTACGGCGGGGCCATTGTTGCGGGTCAATCCAGGGCGGCGGAATCATTTCCGGGGAGATCAGCAGCACTGCCGCAGCAGCGCCGCCGTCGACGGACACGACCGTTGCTTCGCCACACCCTGGGTGTCGACCTCCCCGGCCAGATGAACATTCGCTGCGTACACCATCCGGGACAGCCTCTGGAATTCCTGCCCCAGAGACAGCAGATCATCCGCGCCTATCTTCCAGAACGCCCCGTCCTGCAATTCAGTCGACCCGAATATCGACCCAATCCCGGTCAGGCCAGATCACAGAACAGCAACGATTCCTTGAGGCATCAACGGCCCGGACAGAGCCATTCAATCCGCGTCCGGCGGGTGTTGCGGTCGTTCGTTGCCCCTGTGGGGCGGCGTTGGATTGTCGACTTCTTCTTGGACCTGCGATCGGCCGCCCACTCTGGTGGCAACTGCACCCCGCTAGCCTTCACCCCATGACAACCGACGGCGGAGCCGACGACCGACTGCCCTCTGGCTCGGTGCTCTCGGTCAACCTCGGCCGGGCCACGGCGGCCGAGTATGCGTCGGCCGGGCGAACGGGAATCGACAAACGACCGGTCGATCACCCGGTGCTGGTCGCCGCACCGGGGCCCAAGCATCGGTTCGGCGGCGGCCTGGCCGGCGACGACATCTTCGACCTCCGGCACCACGGCGGCGACGATCAGGCGGTCTACGCCTACGCCCGGGAGGATCTGGATCGCTGGGCCGCAGAACTCGGCCGGGCGTTGCCGTCCGGTTCGTTCGGCGAGAACCTCACCACCTCGGGCATCGACATCAGCGGCGCTGTCGTCGGCGAGCAGTGGGCGGTCGGCGACAGCCTGGTGCTGCAGGTCAGCGACCCGCGGATCCCCTGCCGGACCTTTGCCGGGTTCCTGGCCGAACGGGGCTGGGTGAAGAAATTCACCCAGCGCGCCGAGCCGGGCACCTACCTGCGGGTGTTGACCCCCGGCCCGGTGTCTGCCGGGGACGAGATCCGGGTGTTCCACCGCCCGCACCACGGCGTCACCGTCGCCACCGCCTTCCGCGCCTTCACCACCGAACCCGACCTGTTGGCCGCACTCGTCGGGGTCGCCGACCTTTCCCCCGAGGCCAGAGGGGCGGTGGCCCGCCGCGCAGCTGTCCCGCTGGATTCCGACGGTTCGTCGTGACGTCCGAACTTCGTCCCGGATCGTGGCCGTCCCCCATCTCGGCCGACCAGGCGGTGGCCGCGGGCCGGAACCTGGAGGCTGCGGCCTTTGCCGGTCGGCAGTTGTGGTGGTCGGAAGGCCGCCCGGCGCAGGACGGCCGGATCTGCGTCTGCACCGCGGACAGCGCCGGTGCCACAGTCGATCTGCTCCCCCCGCCGTGGAACGCCAGAACCCGCGTGCACGAGTACGGCGGCACGTCCTGGATTCCGGTCGCTGCGCCTGCCGGCTTCGATCTGGTCTTCGCCCATCTGACGGACCAGCGGCTGTACCGGCTGACCCCGGGCGGCGATCCGAGCCCACTGACCCCGGAACCGGCACTGCCGGCCGGTCTGCGCTACGCCGACTTCCACCTCGACGCCCGTCGGGCCCGGCTGCTCGCCGTGCGGGAAACCCATCGCGGCGACGGGACTTTCGGCACGGTCGACAGAACCATCGTGGCGATCCCGCTGGACGGGTCTGCGGCGACGGACGCGACGGCGGTCGTCGACCTGCTCGCCGGACACCCGGTCGCCGACTTCCTGGCCGGTCCGCGGCTGTCCGCCGCCGGCGACAACCTGGTCTGGATCAGCTGGAACCACCCCGACATGCCCTGGGACGCGACGAGCGTGCACCTCGCCAGGGTCGACCTTGGCGGCGCCATCCATCAGGTCCGTCAGATCGCCGGCGGAGAGCACATCTCGGTGGTCGACGCCGGCTTCCTGCCGGATGGTTCGGTACTGGCCATCAGCGACGAAACAGGCTGGTGGCAGCCAATTCTGATTGATCCACGGACGAACCGCCGACGGTCGCCGGTGGAGCGCGAAGTCGACTTCGCACCGCCGCTGTGGATTCTCGGCCGACGTAATTGGGCATCGATCCCCGGCGGCAGGCTGTTGCTGCGGCCGGGCGGCCGGCCGGCGGTGCTGGACACCTTCACCGGTGACCTCACGGAGCTGGACCCGTCGTGGACCGCGGTCGGCGACCTGGCGACCGACCCGGGCGGCCGGATGGCGTTGATCGTCGGGAGCGATACCCGGCCGACCGGACTGGTGCTCATCGAGCCCGACGGGCTGCGCACGGTTGTCCGGTCAGCGGTGGATCAGCACCTGCCGGCCGGATTCGCCCCCACGCCACAGGTGAGGACCTTCGACGGAGTGCACGCCGTCGTCTACCCGCCGACCAACCCCGACCATCTGGCCGGGCCGGGCACGGCTCCGGCGATCGTCACCGTGCACGGCGGGCCGACCAGCCAGCACAGTCGCAGCCAGTCGGTGACGACCGCCTATTTCACCAGCCGAGGATTCGCCGTGGCGGCCGTCGACTACCGCGGGTCCACCGGTTACGGGCGCCCCTACCGGGATGCGCTCAAGGGCCACTGGGCCGACCTGGACATCGCCGATGCCATCACCGTCGCGTCCGGTCTGCTGGCCGACGGAACCGCCGGAGCCGCCCTGATCAGTGGTGGATCGGCCGGCGGCCTAACCGTCCTCGGCGCCCTCACCACGGCGGGCAACCCGTTCTCGGCGGGTGTGTCGTCCTACGGCATCGGCGACCTGGCCGCGCTCACGGCTACCACGCATGATTTCGAATCCCGCTATCTGGACGGCCTGCTCGGCGACGATCCACAGGTGATGACCGACCGGTCCCCGCTGTCACACGCGGATCGGCTGGCGACGCCGGTGCTGCTGCTGCAGGGCGGTAAGGACCCGATCGTCACGCCGGATCAGGCCGAGAGCTTCGCCGCCGCCTGCGCCGCCCGGGGCATCCCACATGCGTTGATCGTGTTCCCCGACGAGGGGCACGGCTTCCGGGCCGGCTCCGCTCGCAAGACTGCACTGGAGGCGGAGCTGGCCTTCTACGGCCAGGTACTCGGCTTCGACACACCGGGAGTACCGGCTGTGATCGGAGTCACCCGCCGGGATATGGCCTAAGCAAGGCCGAGCGATTTCATCCGCTCGGTGTGACCGAGCTGCAGGCGTCGGAACAGCGCAGCAATCCCGGTGAGGTCACCAGAACCGGTGACGATCAGGGTGGCCAGGTCGTCGTGGTCGGCCACCACATACTGGGCCTGGGTGATCGCCTCCCCCAGCAGCCGCCGACCCCAGAGTGCCAGCGCACCGGTCAACCGCGGGTCCGCCTGGCAGGCTTTGCGCACCTCCCTGACTGCGAAGGCCGAATGACCGGTATCGCTGAGCACCTCGAAGACCAGATCTCTGGTCACCGGATCCAGCCACTCGGCGATCTCCCGATAGAAGTCGGCGGCCAATCCGTCGCCGACGTGCGCCTTCACCAGCGACTCCAGCCAGGAGTGCGGGGCGGTGGAGTCGTGGAACGCCTCGAGCGGGGCGACGAACGGTCCCATCGCGTTCTCCACCGTGACACCCAGCTTCTCCAAATAGGCCGCCAGTCGGCGGAAGTGACCCATCTCCGCGGACGCCATCTGCGAAAGGGCGACCCGCCCGGCCAGCGTCGGGGCGTATCTGGCGTCGGCGGCCATCCGGTCGAAGGCCGACAACTCTCCGTAGGCCAGCACACCGAGCAGGTCGGTGGTGCCGGGCGGGACACGCTCCGTCGGCTGAGCCTGAGTCATGGGGCCTCCACTTGTGCGCGTCCACTGCTGCGCGTCCGAATCCCGCATCGGGAGTACCTGACCGTGCGCCCGAACCGACCTTCACGTTCTACCACGTAGAATGATCGGGACAGGCAGTGCCATGACGGTATTGCCGCATTGTGCGCGCGTCGCCCCGGGCCTGAAATCCAGCCCTTCCATGGCCGCCGTCATCGGCGGATGTGATCTGCCAACGCGCGCGGACCGCACGGAAGGCTTTTACCACCGATGACCGATATCCCGGACAATTCTGTCCAGATCCATTCTCTACCAAGCGAAGTCGACACCCCACGGGTGCCGGCCGTGGTGCTCGAACATCTCGCCGACGTACCGCTGGATGAGGACGCAGTTTCCCACCCGCTGACCGGGGACGCTCCGGTCGCTCCCGAAGCGCCAACCTTTGCCGAACTGCAGGTGGACCCCAGGATCGTGCAGGCACTCACCGAGGCCGGCATCGAGCGGACGTTCGCCATCCAGGCCCTCACCCTCCCGATCGCGCTGATGGGGTCCGACCTGATCGGCCAGGCCCGCACCGGCATGGGCAAGACGCTGGGCTTCGGCGTACCGCTGCTGCAGCGGCTGGCCTGGGACGACGGCTCCAAGGACGAGAACGGCAAGCTGAACGTCGGGCGGGCTCCCCGCGCGCTGGTGATGGTGCCGACTCGCGAGCTGTGCGTCCAGGTGACCAGGGATCTACAGGGCGCCGCGAAGTACCTGGGCCTCTCGGTCACCGCCGTCTACGGCGGACGGGCCTACGAGCCACAGATCGCCGCCCTGCATGCCGGCGCCGACGTGGTGATCGGCACGCCCGGTCGGCTGCTCGATCTGGCCAACGGCGGCCACCTCCAGCTCGGCGGGATCAAGGTGCTGGTGCTCGACGAGGCCGACGAGATGCTCGACCTTGGATTCCTGCCGGACATCGAGAAGGTGCTCGGCATGGTGCCGGACGTCAAGCAGACGATGTTGTTCTCGGCCACCATGCCCGGGCCGATCCTGACCCTGGCCCGCAGCTTCATGTCCCAGCCGACGCACATCAGGGCCGAGGTCGCCAGCGAGGGCCAGACGCACCGCACCACCACCCAGTTCGTCTACCGCGCCCACGCCATGGACAAGATCGAGATGCTCGCCAAACTGCTGCAGGCGCGCGGGCGAGGGCTGACCATGGTCTTCACCCGCACGAAGCGCACCGCACAGAAGGTCTCCGACGAGCTGGTCGAGCGCGGCTTCGCCGCCGCAGCTGTGCACGGTGACCTCGGCCAGGGTGCGCGGGAGCAGGCCCTACGCGCATTTCGCGCCGGCAAGGTCGATGTGCTGGTGGCCACCGACGTCGCCGCCCGTGGCATCGATGTCGAGGACGTGACCCACGTGGTCAACTACCAGAGTCCGGAAGAGGACAAGACCTACGTGCACCGGATCGGCCGGACCGGCCGGGCGGGCAAGACCGGTGTGGCGGTCTCGTTCATCGACTGGGACGACATTCCCCGCTGGAAGCTGATCAACACCTCCCTCGGCCTTGACTTCCCGGAGCCGGCGGAGACGTATTCGAACTCGCCACAGTTCTTCGCCGACCTGGACATCCCGACCGGCATCACCGGGCGGCTGCCGAAGGGCCAGCGCACCCGCGAGGGCCTCGGCGCCGAGGCGGTGGAAGACCTCGGTGAGACCGGCGGCCGCCGCCGCAAGGCCGCCGCTGCTTCGACCCGCGGGAGCGGTCACACCAATTCGCGGGACGGTGGTTCACGCGACGGCGGCACCCGCAGCGGACGGACCACCGATGGACGCCGAGGATCCGGGGCGCACAGTGCGGCGGAACCTTCGACAAGTTCGGTGACGGAGGTCTTGCCGGAGGTCGCCGACGACGCCGGTGAATCCGCCGCCCCCCGCCGCAAGCGGGCCCGCCGCCGCACCCGCGGTGGCAGCGGCGCGACCGCACCGAGCCCGGCGGCCGAGTGATCCTTGCGTAGGCTCGCGCGGTGACTTCCCCGTTCCGTCGCCGACGGCTGCTCGACCGCTCGCTCGCAGCAGCCCTGGCCGTGGTGGTGGCCGTCGTCGGGATACTGGTCTACCGCTCCAGCGACCTCCGAAACGCCAACCTGGTGACCGGGCGCGTCGTGGCGGTTCCTGGTACGCCGGCTTCCTTGCCCGCTACACTGTCGCAGAAGTGGTCGGCTGCAACAGATCCCAATCTGGGTGTGGTGGCATCGGCGTCCGGTGTGGTGGTAACCACCGAAGCGCACGCCATCACGGCACTGGACGCCCTGACCGGAGCAGTCCGCTGGGCGTACTCCCGCTCGAACCGGAGCCTGTGCGCGGTCGGATCCGGTGATGTCGATACCCGCCCGTTCGACCCGGTCCGCGGATTTCTCAGCCCGGACTCGTCGACGACCGACTCGGGCAGCGTGCGCGGTGTCACCACGGTTTACGACGAGAACGGCTTCTGCTCCCAGGTGATGACTTTCGACCCGGTGACCGGCGGTCGCAGCAAGGTCAGGACCTCGCCCAACGAGGAGAACGGATCGCTCGCCTTCGGCGGTTCTTACGCGGGATGGCTGGGCACGAATCGAGTCGAGGTCTGGCGGTACGACCTGGTCCGGACGATCCAGTACGGCAACCAGATCAATCCGCCGAAGCCGGGGCAATCCAGGCTCGGCTGCACCTTCACCGATCTGGCACTGGCGGTCAATCAGTTCGCGACCGTTGAGCACTGTCCGGCGCAGGGGGCCGACGCTCGGGTGGTGCTGAACTTCGACGACCCCGGTTCGGTCGCCGACCATCCGGACGGTTGGGACACCTTCCAGCATTCCCCGAGGGTCGAGATCGACACCAAATCCGCGGCCGCCAGGATCGTCGGGGTGACAGCGGACCGCGTCGCCGTTCTGGTCTCCTCGCCGACGCCGGCAGTCGTCGTCTACGACGCCACCGGCAAACAGACATCCCGCACGGCCGTCGATATCCCGGCCGCGAGCATCGTCGCCGCCGACCCCGTCTCCGGCCGGGCCACGGTGACTCCAGCCGTGCAGACGGCCTCTGAGCGGTTCACCCTGGTCGGCACCCATCTGTTGGCGATCTCGACGCCGACGGACCAGGTCAGCCCGCCTGCCACCGCGTTCTCGACCAGTCCGACCACCACCGCCAGCGGCAGCAGCCTCACCAGTGCGTTCAGCGCGCCGAAGAGCGTCGAGATCACCGATCTCCGGCTCGACTGGGTGGCCGCCGGCGCGCGCGGCCTGCCGGCGGCCATCGGATCGACGGTGCTGATGCCGACGTCGGCAGGTCTGCAGGTTTTCGGTTCCTCGTCCGGGCCTGCCGGATCCGTCGGATCGGACGGCGTCCGCACGATCCCGGTGGCCCGCGGTGGCTACGCCGGACGGGTGGATGTGTCCGCCGTCGGCAAGATGATCATCGAAGAACGCGGCAGCACTGTGGTCGGGCTGAGCTGATGGCCGATCAACTCAGCGAGTCGGTCGCACTCCGCTCGAGCGTCGCATCCGCTGCGGGACCGTTGGCCGCTCTGATCGCGTCACCGACGCGGAGTGAGAGGGTCCCGGCAGTCCTGCTGGTTCCCGGCTACACCGGCTCGAAAGAGGACTTCGTACCGATTCTCGATCCGTTGGCGGCCGCGGGTTTCGTCGCTGTCGCGATCGATCAACCGGGGCAGTACGAATCCGCGGGGCCGGGCGACGAGGACAGCTACACCCCGTCCGCGCTGGCACCGGTGCTGGCATCGGTGATCCGGTCGCTCGCCCGCGACCGGCGGGTGATCCTGCTCGGGCACTCTTTCGGCGGCCTGGTCTCCCGTGCGGCTGTGCTGGCCGGCGCGCCGGTGGGCGGACTGATCCTGCTGTGCTCGGGGCCGGCTGCTTTCACCGCAGGGAGCCGGTTCGACACGCTGACCGCCGGTGAACCGGTGCTGCGCTCGATTGGTTCGGCGGCCTACTACGACGCCGGACAGCGGGCGGCCGGTGTTGACCTATCCGGGCCGGACCCGCTGGCCCGGTTCCTTCGCCAGCGGTTCGTCGCGTCGAACCCGGCTGCCCTGCTCGGCATGGGTCACGCCCTGCTGGTCGAACCCGACCGAACGGGCGAACTCGCCGCCACTCTGGCGGCATCGAACATTCCGGTAGCCGTGATCGCCGGCGAAAGCGACGACGCCTGGCCGCTGGACGCGCAGCGTGCGATGGCGAACGGCCTTGGCACCGAGTTGGTGCTGGTACCGGGTGGTGCCCATTCCCCGGCCGTCGAAGCACCGCAGGAGCTGCTGGCAATCATGTTGCCGCTGCTGCGGAGCTGGAACGCCGCCGCCTGACGCGGCTCGAAGCCGGCTGACGCGGCCACAGCGCCGGCCGCGGGCTCAGCGCCACCAGCCCCACCAGAGCGCCGCCAACACTGCAGCAACGACGGCGATGGCAACCGCCGGGCGGAACCGCAGCGCCAGCCGGGACCGTTTCCAGTGCGCCCACTCACCGAGCGCCCCGACCCCGACCTGAACGAGCACCCGGTCGGGTTTCGGGCCATCGGTCGTCGACAGCCCCGTTCCATGAATCAGCCAGGGGGCCACCACCATGAGCAGGGCCAATACGACCCCCGCCACCACTACACCGGCCGACAACAGGGCTGCCAGAGCCTCGGTGACGCGCAGGCCGCGAGAACCATCGGTATCGAGCGCGGGCAAGAGCTCAGCTCACCGGCCCGAGTGGGGCGGTCACGCCGCTGGTCGCCCCGATCAGGGCCGTCAGCACCTTCGGTGCCGTCATCTCCTGGCCGAGCCGGAGTTTCTTGTTGTGTCCGTGATAGTCGGACGAGCCGGTGGCCAGCAGGCCGTGGTCGGCCGCGATCCGGATCAGCTCGGCCCGCTGTGCCGGGCTGTGATCAGGATGATCGACCTCGATTCCGGTGAGCCCGAGACCGGCCAGAGTGCCGATCAGGTCGGCGGTCAGCACCGTCTCGGCTCCACGCCCGCGCGGGTGAGCGATCACACTGGCCCCCCCTGCCGCCGCGATCATCTCGACGGCGGCAACCAGATCGGTGTCGAGTTTGGACACGTAGTACTTACCGCGCCCGGCCAGGTAGGTGGCGAACGCCTCATCCACCGAGGACACCACGCCCGACGCGACCAGCGCCCGGCCGATGTGCGGTCGCCCCACCGGGGCGCCACCGGCGATCGCCAACACCTGATCTGCGGAGATCGGCACGTCGTCGTCCACCATCGCCTCGACCATGGCGATGCCGCGCCGCAGTCGTTCGCCCCGGAGCCGGGCCTGCTCGTCGACGACCGCCGGATTGTCCGGATCGAACAGGTAGCCCAACAGGTGCACACTGAACAACCGCCCACCGTGGGCCAGCTGGGTGGAGAATTCCGCTCCCCGTATGAGCCCGAGCCCAGACGGCAGCGCCTGCACCGCCTCTGCCCAGCCGCCGGTGGTGTCGTGGTCGGTGATGGCCAGGACGTCCAGCCCGGCGGCGGCGGCGTTGCCCACCAGCTCCGCCGGGGTGTCGGTCCCGTCGGAGGAGTCGGAATGGGTGTGCAGGTCGATATGCATCATCGGGCTCCATCCTGCCTGGTTCGCGGGCACCATCTGCACCAACGCGGGTTAAAGGGCAGGTCAAGGGGCCCGACGTCGGGGCGGACGGATACTTCGCCCGGGTAACCTGGCTCGGGCCGGTGGGTTGCGATGCCCGCCGGTGAGCTGCGTTCCGCACCGAAGGAGCCCGACATGCCTGTTCTTCCGCCTCTTCCCGGGTTCATGACGATCGGCAGGAAGCAGCATCCGGTCATGGTCAAACCGGCGCACAAGGCCCTGGTCGACTGCGGCGCCTACGTCAACGGGCGACGGGATTCGACCTGCTCGGACCCGGTGTCGGCGCTCCGCAGGGTCCGCTCGGACGGGGAGGGTTTCGTCTGGGTGGGGTTCCACGAGCCGACCCATCAGGAAATGGCAGCAGTCACCGAGACGTTCGGGTTGCACGAGTTGGCCGTCGAGGACGCCGTGCACGCCTATCAGCGTCCGAAGATGGATCACTACCGCAAGTACCTGTTCTTCGTGCTCAAGACGGTGCAGTTCGCCGAGCACGTCAGCCCGGGCGGCAAGGGCGGTGTGGTGGTGTCGAGCGGTGAGATCATGGTCTTCCTCGGGCGCGACTTCATCATCACCGTCCGGCATGGCGAGCACTCCGAGCTGACCGGACTGCGGTCGTCGCTGGAGTCGGACCCGGCGCAGTTGGGCCTTGGGCCCGCCGTCGTCCTGCACGCCATTGCCGATCGGATCGTCGACGAGTACGTCACGGTGGTGAAGGAAATCGAACAGGACATCGACGAGATGGAAACCGCGGTCTTCGACCCGGACCTGTACGTCAATACCGAGCGGATCTATCGGCTGAAACGGGAGATCCTCCGGCTGCGGCGGGCTGTCGCCCCCCTGGTCGGCCCGCTCAAAACGCTGTCCGACACGCCGAACACCCTGATTCCGGACGAGATACGCGAGTACTTCCGGGACGTCGAGGATCACGCGTCACATGTTGCAGAACGGATCAGCACGTTCGATGAGATGCTGACCACCCTGGTCTCCGCTGCACTGGCGGAGGTCGCCAACCGGCAGAACCAGGACATGCGGAAGATCTCCGCGTGGGCCGCGATCGCCCTGGTCCCGACGGCGATCGCCGGCATCTACGGAATGAACTTCACTCACATGCCCGAGTTGAATTGGACGTTCGGCTACCCGATGGCCATCCTGGCCATCATCGCCGTCTGTTCGGTGCTGTACTTCTTCCTGCGCCGCAAACGCTGGCTCTGAGCGGTGCAGGTGGCTCAGGCTTTCGATCCCAGTTCCATCCTGGCCAGCAGGTTCCGGGCCTGCTCGGCGGAGCGAGGCTGGCAGAGCACGTCATAGCGGCGCGCGACCACCTGCGAGGAGGAGGTGAAATCGCGACGCCCCTTGGCCACGGAGTAACCCAGGTACCCCATCACGGCCCCGAACAGGGCGCCGATGGCGATGGCCACCGCGATGAGGGCGAATCCAGCGTTCGAGGGTCCGTAGAAGCTCATCAGCAGACCGACGAACAGGCCGAACCAGGCTCCCGACGCGGCGCCGGCGCCGGCCAATTTCCCTGCGGTGAGCCGTCCAGTCACCCGCTCGACCATCTGCAGGTCGGTCCCGACGATGGTGACGTCCTCGATCGCGAAATCGTTCTTGACCAGATGCTCGATGGCACTTTGCGCCTGGGCGTACGTCGGGTAGGCAGCCACCGCGAAGCCGGTGGGCGGAGTGGGCAGGGCCGGCGCACCGGCGGCCCCGCGGAATCGCATCTGCGAATTTCCCAATGGCGATGTCACGGCCGAGAGCCTCCCTGGTCATCAAAAGATGCTTTGAGTCCGATGAATTCCTGTTCGAAACCCCATGCTGGCACATCCAGGTGTGCATCCGATGTGCAGATCGCCCCGTAACCTTCTCTGCAGCGGGGCAGGCGCTCCCGCGGGATGACGCGAGGAACCAATGGCAGTCGACGCAGCAGAACTGACCGGCCGGATACGCACCGCTCTGGCCGCTGTCAAGGACCCGGAGATCCGCCGGCCCATCACCGATCTCGGCATGGTCGAGGCCATCAGTGTCGGTGACAACGGGATCGTGGAGCTCACCGTCCTGCTCACCATCGCCGCCTGCCCAATGCGCGACAGACTGACCGAGGACGTCACCACGGCAGTGCGCGCCGTGCCAGGGGTGACCGAGCTGCGGCTCACCCTGGGAGTGATGACCGACGCCCAGCGCAGCACCCTGCGGGACAACCTCAAAGGCGGCGCCACCAAAGACATTCCGTTCGCCCGGCCGGAGTCCCGGACCAGGGTCTACGCCATCGCCTCCGGCAAGGGCGGTGTGGGAAAGTCCACTGTCACGGTGAACCTGGCCGCTGCCCTGGCCGCCAGAGGTCTGGCTGTCGGTGTGCTCGACGCGGACGTGTACGGATTTTCCATTCCGCGGATGCTGGGCGTCACCGGACGACCGACCCGGATCGGCGAGATGATCCTGCCGCCGGAGGCCTACGGGGTGAAGGTGATCAGCGTCGGCATGTTCGTGGATGGCAACACCGCGGTCGTCTGGCGCGGCCCGATGCTGCACCGGGCCCTCCAGCAGTTCCTGGCCGACGTCTACTGGGGTGACCTGGACGTGCTGCTGCTGGACCTACCACCGGGCACGGGTGATATCGCGATCTCCACGGCGCAGCTGATCCCCACCACCGAGATCCTGGTGGTCACCACACCGCAGTTGGCCGCCGCCGAGGTGGCCGAGCGGGCCGGTTCCATCGCCGTGCAGACCCGGCAGCGGATCGCCGGCGTGGTGGAGAACATGTCGGCGATGACACTGCCTGACGGGACGGTGCTGGATCTGTTCGGGTCGGGCGGCGGCGCCGTCGTGGCGGATTCGCTGAGCCGACTGACCGGCACCCCGGTTCAGCTGATCGGGCAGATCCCGCTGCAGCTTTCGCTCCGGGCGGCCGGAGATGCCGGCGTCCCGCTGGTCATCTCGGATCCGCAGTCACCCGCCGCACTGGCCCTGCTGGCCGTGGCGGACGACCTTGCCGCCCGCACCCGGCCATTGGTCGGCGTCTCACTCGGGATTGCACCGTCCGGCCGGTAAACGCCCTTAGGTGGCGTCGAGGTCGAACGACGCAGCCGCCGCATGACGCGGCGCGCTGGTCGCTGTTGACTTGGTGAGCGCTACCGGTTCGCTGATCTCCACCCGCTCACTCGGTTCGTCGATCCGGACAGCCTGCGACGCAGGCTGTTCCGAAACAATCGGGGCCGAAACCGGTTCGGGCGGGATTGGTTCGGTGGCGATTGTCTCGGACGCGATCGGTTGGGGCGCTACGCCGGAACCGGTCGACCCAGCCGCGTCGGTGTTCTGGTTGAGACCCAGGAATCCGCCGATCCCACCCGAGAACTCCTCGCCAAGAATGTTTTTCGTGATCATCGAACGAGGATTGAGGTCGCGCAGCTTGCGCAGTTCCTGAATCTCCTTCAGGCCCTGCAGTTCCTCGACCTGCCGACGCAGCTCCTCCAACTCGGGGCCGAACTCGCCGCGAAGCTGTTCCTGCGCGCCGGCGGCCATCGTCCGCACCGTCTTGAGGGTCGAGCCCACCCACTTCACCGCGACCGGTATGCGCTCCGGCCCCAGCACGAACATGCCGACCGCCAGGATGATGATGATCTCGGCCCACGACATGCCGAACACGCGATCGACCTCCATCCCTGGCTGGTTGTCCGGTGGCTCTGCTGGACCATTGATCAGCCTACCGGCGGTGGTTCGCGGTCGATCTCCACCCCGATTGGTCCTGCACCCGGCCGCGACGATTCACTCGGCGGAGATGACGACCTGCACCTTCAAGGTCCGACCCGATCTGGTGAGTACCACCGGGACGGCCGCGCCCACCGGGTGCGACTGAACGGCCACGACGAGTTCGTCGGCGCTGCCGACCGCGCGGTCACCGACCCGGACGATGACGTCCCCCTCCTGGATGCCGGCCTTCGCGGCCGGGCCTCCCGAAATCACGTTCTGGACCTGAGCCCCATCGGTGGTTCCATCAGTCGCGGATTTGGCGTTGACCCCAATCGTCGAGTGGACCACCTTGCCCGTGCGAATGAGCTGCTGGGCGATCGCCTTGGCGTAGTTGATCGGGATCGCGAAACCGAGTCCGATGGAACCGCTGGAGTCCCCGCCGAGCGTGCGAATCGCCGAGTTGATGCCGATCACCGCTCCAGTGGCGTCGACAAGGGCGCCGCCGGAGTTGCCCGGGTTGATCGCGGCGTCCGTCTGCACTGCGTCGATCACCGCATTGGTGTCCGACTGCGCGCCGGCCAGCCGAACCGGCCGGTTCTGGGCGGAAACGATGCCCGTCGTGACGGTGCCGGCCAGTCCGAGGGGCGAGCCGATCGCGATGACGGCATCACCCACCTGAACCTTCGACGAGTCCCCGAGTTGGGCGACGGTCGCGCCGTCCACATTCACCTTGACCACTGCCAGATCGGATTCCGGATCCCGCCCGACGATGCGCCCCGGCACCCGCTTCCCGTTCCCGAAGACCACGGTCATCTGTGCCGTCGACTCCGAAGCCGCCAGGGCGATGACGTGGTTGTTGGTCAGCACGTAGCCCCTGCCGTCGATCACCACCCCGGAGCCGGTGTCTCCGGTGTCGCCCGTCCGTATTTCGATCGAGACCACCGCGGGGATGACCTTGGCCGCTATCGCCGCCACCGATCCGACCGGACGCTCGGTCGCCGGCGACACGCCCGCGACGGTGAACTGGGGATCGGTGGTGACTGCCGGGAGACGAGCGCCGGCCCAGACACCGACGGCCGCCCCGCCAGCACCGAGCACCAGCGCCACAACGACCAGCACGACCAGGCCCGCTGGACGGATGCGGCGTTCGAACAACGCCTGGCGCAAGGTGAATTTCTCGGCGGCGACCGGCGCCGGCAGCTGGACTGCTGCTTCCGGCAGGGCCGGTTCACCCAACCTGGCCGGTGCCTGCGGGTCGCGCCACGGATCGCCTGGCTCGATTTCCTCGGCCGGCTCCGGACCGGCCGGCGGCCGCCCCAGCGTCGGTCCCGCCCCAGGAGGACGCCCGAAAGCGTCCGCGAGCCTTTCCGGTACCACTTCACCGGTCGCCAGTGCGCTCTGCTGGCGACCCAGCTGGCCATCGGGCGGAGTGAAGGACGATGAAACCCCGGCGGGCCGGGAAAAGGCCGCCGCTTGCGCAGAGTCGACGGCCGGTCGCCACACCGGCCTCGGCACCAGCCGGGGCGGTCCGCTGGTCGCCGGATCGGCGGGTGGAGGAGTCATCACCTGCAGATTACGACACAGCCGTCACCGGGTGGGGCTGGTGGTCCTGGCGAGCACATTGATCACGGTGGTGTGCAGCAAGGGCGTCGACGGTCGGGAAACTGTCGCCCTGTCCGGGCGTGACCCGGGAACCGGGCCGACACTCGGATGCTCGCCGGCAGCTGCCACCATCACCGCTCCGACGGCCAGGCCGGCGACCAGTGCGCCGGCACCCAACCGGAACCGGCGCCCACGGCTCAACCCGGCATGATCGTGCGTCCGAACGGCCTGCCCGGAGGCGGAGTCCACCATCACCCCGGCCACCGGCCCGACCTGTGGCAGCGCGACCGGGATGGACTTGAGGGTGTCGAACAGCGAGCTCGGCATGATCGGCATCGACGCCTGCCGCAGGTACTGCGACGCGGCCGTCTGCTCGGCCACATCACCGGCACAGCCGGCGCAACGCATCACGTGTGCAGCGGCCCGCTGATACGCCGTGAGGCTCATCTCGCCGTCTGCATAGGCCACGATCGCATCGAGCGACAGATGGTCGTCGAACACGCCGGTCACGGCATCACAACCTTGGGCAGCAGCGCGCTCCGCAAGTTCAGATAGGGCCCGCCCTCGGCTCTCGCCTCGCGGCTTCTGGCCTCACGCCGACGCTCTATCGAGGCGCGCAGCGCCTGCCGTCCACGGTGGATCCTGGAACGCACCGTGCCCAGCTTGACGCCGAGGGTCGCGCCGATCTCCTCGTAGGACAGGCCCTCGACATCGCACAACACCACGGCGGCCCGGAACTCCGGCAGCAGTTCGTCCAGCGCGGCCTGCAGATCGGGATCGAGGTTCGCGTCCTGAAAGGCCTGCTCGGGCGAGGGTTCGCGGCCGGGGATGCGGTCGGTTTCCTCCGGCAGGGCTTCCATCCGGATGCGCTGACGGCGCCTGACCATGTCCAGGAACACGTTGGTGGTGATGCGGTGCAACCACCCCTCGAAGGACCCAGGACGGAAGCCGTCCAGGGAGCGGAAGACTCGAATGAAGGTCTCCTGGGTGATGTCCTCGGCGTCGTGGGAGTTGCCCGCGAGCCGGTAGGCAAGGCGATAGACACGGTCGCCGTGATCCCTGACGATGTCCTCCCAGGCAGGCGGAGTCCAGGCGGAGGCCTCGGACTCGACACTGCCGCCGGCTGAACCGGTCGGCGGGGGCAGGATGGACAGCAGACTCACCTCTCACATTCTTTGTCGGCTCACAACGAACTCTGACGGGTCAACGTCCCGGCTGCGGCTGATTGTTCCGCTCCCGGTTGTGAGCCTGGTGTGAACATGCCGCGGGCGCAGCGCCAAGACCATTCCGTCTCCGACGGTGCGCCTTGCAGAACAGGTCGGGGCCGCCCGGTACGTTCGCCTCCGAAGACTCATGCCAAGCAGAACCCACCCGGAGGTATTCGGTGACCACCAGCAGGTCCTTCGCGGAGTTTTTCGTCCCAGAGCACGAGGCGGTGTTGACAGCACGCGGCCGGGCGGCAGATCTGGGCTGTGAACCGGTCGGGTCCGGTGCCGGTGCCGCACTCACCTTTTTGGCCGCGGTGCTGTCGGCCAAGGCGGTGGTGGAGATCGGGACTGGCACCGGGGTCAGCGGGCTGCACCTGCTCGCCGGGATGGCCCCTGACGGGGTGCTCACGTCGATCGACATCGAGGCCGAACACCAGCGGGCCGCCAAGGAAGCGTTCGGGATCTTCGGTGTCCCGGCCGGTCGGGCCAGGTTGATCAACGGTCGTGGCCTCGAAGTGATGCCCAGGCTCACGGACGGCGCCTATGACCTGGTGCTGATCGACGCCGACCGGACCGGATACCCGCAGTACGTCACCGAGGCGATCAGGTTGCTGCGCCGCGGTGGGGTGCTGGTGCTGGCCGGCGCCCTGCATGGCGACAAGGTCGCCGACCCGACGCAGCGGGACGCGGAGACGGTCGCGGTCCGGGAGGCCGGCCGCCTGATCCGCGACGACGAGACACTCGTGTCGATGATGACCTCGCTCGGTGATGGGCTGCTGGCGGCGGTCAGGCGTTGACCTCGGGTTTGCTCAGGGCGGTCGCCGGTGTGCTGGTGCTCGTGGTCGTCGGCTGCTCGGCTTCGAGGGAACCGGGTGTCGCCGAAACCGCCGCCTCCGGTGTCGCCGTGCCTGGCGTCACTGCGGCGTCGGCCATCACCGCATCACGCAAGATGACCTCGCCCTCGACCAGGCTGCCGATCCCGGCGACCTCATCGGCACGGTCGGGCTCGTCTGCTTCCAGCGCCCGGACCACCACGCGATCCAACCCACCCCCGCCGGCCAACCAGATCTCCGCTGATCCCAATGTGGCCGGGCCGGAACACGGCCAGGCCTGCGTCGTCGACGGGCAGTATTCGGACGAGGCTCCGACCGGGCTACGGGCCGACGTGCTGGCCGCCTGGCTCTCGGTGCGGAAGCTCGCCGCAGCCAAGGGCGTCACCTTGTGCCTCAACGACGGCAAGCGGAGCGCGGCGCAGCAGCGGGCCCTGTTCACCCTGTACGTCAGGGAGTACGGCGCCGCTGCCGCCCACGAGTACGTGCTCCCGCCGGACAAGTCGGCCCATGTGAAGGGATATGCCGTCGATGTCCAGCCGGCTTCGGCCAACCGGTGGCTGCAGGCGAGCAAGGGCAGGTTCGGCTGGTGCCGGATGTACGACAACGAGCCGTGGCACTTCGAGTACTCGGTCGGCTACCTCACCTCGGGTTGCCCGGCCCGGCTGCCGAAACCGGCCCCCTAGAAGGCTCTCCCGCGCCATTCGTCAACCGCCCGGTTCATCTGGCTATGGTGATGCCCTTGCCGACCACGGTGATACCGGAAGCGGTGACCGTGTAGGCGGCCCGATCCGCCTCCAGGTTGATGCCGACCGTCGCACCGTCCGGCACGATCACGTTCTTGTCCAGAATGGCGTTACGCACAACGGCGTTCTGCCCGATCCGCACGCCTGGCATGATCACCGAACCCTCGACGCTGGCGCCGAGGGCTATCCGGACGTTTTCCGACACCACCGAACGCCGGACGGTCGCACCGGAAATGATCGTCCCGGGGCCCACCATGGAATCCAATGCCATTCCGTTCTCGACGAACTTGGCCGGCGGCAGGGTGGGCGGCACCGACAGGATCGGCCACTGTTGGTTGTAGAGGTTGAAGATCGGGTGGACCGAAACCAGATCCATGTGCGCGTCGTGGTAGGCGTCGAGAGTTCCGACGTCACGCCAATATCCCTTGTCCCTTCCTTCCGCCCCGGGGATCTCGTTGCGATCGAAATCGTAGACATTGGCCGTTCCTCGCTCCACGAACATCGGGATGATATTCGCGCCCATGTCGTGAATGGAGTTCTCGTCGCCCGCGTCCTGCTTCAGGGATTCGATAAGAGATTTCGTGGTGAAGACATAATTGCCCATGGACGCGTAGGAAACGTCCGGATCATCCTGCACCGCAGGGGGATCAGACGGCTTCTCCAGGAACCGGGTGATGCGGTGGCCACTTTCGTCCGTGTCGATCACTCCGAAAGCGGTGGCTTCCTGCCGGGGAACCCGAATGCCGGCCACGGTGGCCTCAGCGCCTGACTCGATATGGTCGGCGACCATTTGCGAGGGGTCCATCCGATATACGTGGTCGGCCCCGAACACGACCAGATAGTCGGGGTCGTCGTCGTACACCAGGTTCAGCGACTGCAGGATCGCGTCCGCGCTTCCGGTGTACCAACGGGGTCCGAGTCGCTGCTGCGCCGGCACTGGAGTGACGAAATTGCCCAGCATCTGGCTCATCCGCCAGGTGGTCGTGATATGCCGATCCAGTGAGTGCGATTTGTACTGGGTGAGCACGCAGATGCGCAGGTACCCGGCGTTGACGAAATTGGACAGCACGAAGTCGATCAGCCGGAAATTGCCGCCGAAAGGGACTGCCGGCTTGGCGCGGTCAGCGGTCAGCGGCCAGAGCCGCTTTCCCTCGCCGCCAGCCAGAACGATACCGAGGACTCTGGGCTTCTTGACCATGAGCGAGACCCTATCGGGCGCCAACTGGGTCCGCTCAGCGGGATACCGGTGGGGGCCGTTAGATTGACCTCGTGCATACCGCGATCCTCACCCGAGAGTTTCCCCCCGATATCTACGGCGGCGCCGGCGTCCACGTCGACTACCTGGTCCGGGAGCTCCGCAAACTGATCGACGTCGACGTTCATGCGTTCGGCGACGATCGGCCCGGGGCGACCGGGCACCGGGCCGCTCCCGATGTGGCCGGGGCCAACCCGGCGCTGGCCACCCTGTCGGTGGACCTGTCGATGGCTGCCGCGTGCGGAACCGTCGAGTTGGTCCATTCGCACACCTGGTACGCGAACATGGCGGGCCATGTGTCCAAGTTGCTGTACGGCATACCGCACGTCGTCACCGCACACTCGCTGGAGCCGCGTCGCCCGTGGAAGGCCGAGCAGCTCGGCGGCGGGTACCGGCTATCCAGCTGGGCGGAGAAGACCGCCTACGAGGCGGCTGACGCGGTCATCGCGGTGTCCGACGGGATGCGGGCCGACATCCTCGACTGCTACCCCGATCTCGACCCGGCGCGGGTACACGTCATCCGCAACGGGATCGACACCTCGATCTACCGGGCCACGCAGGATCGGTCTCTGCTGACGGCCAGGGGCGTCGATCTGGACGCCCCGATCGCCTCGTTCGTCGGCCGGATCACCCGGCAGAAGGGCGTCGGTCATCTGATCGCCGCCGCCCACCAGTTCGATCCCGAGATACAGCTCGTGTTGTGCGCGGGTGCCCCGGACACGCCCGAGATCGCCGCCGAGACCGCGACCGCGATCAGAGCCCTGCAGGCTACGCGGCCGGGGGTTTTCTGGTTCGACGGCATGCTGACCCTCGACGAGGTGCGCCAGGTGCTCACCGCCTCGTCCGTGTTCTGTTGCCCTTCCGTGTACGAGCCGCTCGGCATCGTCAATCTGGAGGCGATGGCCTGCGGCGCGCCGGTGGTCGCGAGCGACGTCGGCGGGATCCCTGAGGTCGTCGATGACGGCGTCACCGGGACGCTCGTGCACTACGACGCGGAGGATGCCCCGGGTTTCGAATCTGCTTTCGCCGCCGCAGTCAACGCGACGGTCGCCGAGCCTGCGACGGCCGTCGCCCAGGGCGAGGCCGGGCGAGTGCGCGCCGACACCCAGTTCTCCTGGACCGCGGTCGCCGAGCAGACCGTCGATCTGTACCGCACCGTGCTGAACCCGAAGGATCGGTGACCTGCGCTGCCGACCGCTCAGGGAGGGACCGCGACAAAAAGCCGCCCGGGCCCACGTCCGAAGAGGAAGTCTCCGGCGCGCGGTCCCGGGCGGAAGGCAATCAGCTGACGACAGCCTTGAGAGCATCGCCGAGTGCAGAGGCCTCATCGGCAGAAATTTCGACCACCAGACGACCGCCGCCCTCCAGCGGCACCCGCATGACGATCCCGCGGCCCTCCTTGGTCACTTCGAGGGGACCATCCCCGGTGCGGGGCTTCATGGCCGCCATGTACGACTCCCTCCACACTGAGCACATCGGGGCCTGTCCGGCTCCGACTGGGTGCTTGCTCGCATCCCGTGTGCAATTCATCCGTACCGGACGGTGGTGGTTCCACCTCCGGCGATCAACCCACGAACGTGGTTGACCTATTCTCCCCCATGTCAGGCAGTGTGCCGACCGCAGGTGCCCCACCCTTGCCAGGAGTCGATGATGACGCTTGCTCCAGATCCGTCCGAAACGCCGGTCACGGCGAGTCCCCTGCTACTGCGCGACGAGGGCGGCGTTCGAACGTTGACCCTCAATCGTCCGGCGGCGTTCAATTCGTTCGACCTGGCACTGAAGGAGGCACTGCTGGCCGCGCTCATCGACACGAGAGACGACGACTCGGTCCGTGCCGTGGTGATCACCGGTGCCGGGCGGGCCTTCTGCGCCGGACAGGACCTCAAGCAGCACCTCGAACTGGTCAGGGCGCAGGATGTCCGGCTTTCGACCACGGTCCGTGACTTCTACAACCCCGCGATCACGGCAGTCGCCGGAATGCCCAAGCCGGTCATCGCCGCGGTCAACGGCGCCGCGGCCGGGGCCGGCGCGGCTCTCGCCTACGCCTGCGACCTGCGCGTGGCAGCCGCCTCCGCCTCGTTCTCAATGGCGTTCGCCGGGGTGGCCCTTTCGGCGGACTCCGGCGCCAGCTTCACGCTGCAGAGGCTGATCGGTGCCGGCCGCGCGTCCCGGATGATGCTGCTCGGCGAACGGGTCGACGCCGACGAGGCGGCCCGAATAGGGATGGTCGACGAGGTCGTCCCGGACGAGCGGCTGATGGCCAGAGCCGCCGAAGTCGCCTGGCGTCTGGCCACCGGCCCGACCAGGGCCTACGCGTGGATCAAAGCATCTCTGCATCACGCAGCGACATCGGACCTGGCCTCTGCGCTGCAGTTCGAAGAGGAGGCCCAGACAGACCTGTTCGCCGGCGCCGACCACCACGAGGCGATTGACGCCTTCGTTCGGAAGCGCCCGCCCCGGTTCGAAGGCCGGTGATCGACGGCTCGTCGTTTGGCTTGGTGGGCGGGGCTTTTCGATCCCTGGCCGGCGTTCGGGCCGCAGGCCCGGCCGACCTCCCGTAGGGTGGTGAGGTGGGACCTATGGGAGAACTCGGTGCGCTGTTCAACCCTGGCATGCGGCACGAAATCGAAGAGCGGCAGTCGAAGGCCAACCGGCGCGAGGAAGAGGGCAATGCCAGGGACGGCGACCTGCGGATCGATCTCGCCTCGGGTGTCGCGGTGATCAACGCCCACGGCAAGGCGGGTGCCGCGTCCCAGGCCGACAGCGAAGCCGAGTCCACTCCGAGGCCGACGGCCAGGCCAACCAGCAGGCCGGCTCCGCAGAAATCCAGGCAGCCGAAATCGGGTCACGAGAAGCCAACCCCCGTCGTCAAGGACGGTGAGGCCGAAAAGCGGCGCACCGGCCCGGTGCCCACGTCGAAGGCATCCCGCGCCGCCCGCTGACTACTGGAGCGACTCGAGCAAGACATCCGGTTCGGCGCGCCAGCAGCCGGCGATGTGATCGTCGACCATCCCGGTGGCCTGCATGAGCGCGTAGGCGGTGGTGGGCCCGACGAAGCGGAACCCGCGCTTCTTCAGCTCCTTGGCCATCGCCGTCGACTCGGCCGACACTGCCGGCACCTCCCCGGCGGCGGCCGGCCGGCGATGCTCTTCTGGCGCGAACGACCACAGCAGGTCGTCCAGGTTGCTGCCGAGGGCGAGGGCGACCCTGGCGTTCGACAGCGTCGCCTCGATCTTCTGGCGATTGCGCACGATGCCCACGTCGGACATCAGGCGCTGCACGTCGTCGTCGCCGAATTCGGCGACCGCGGCGATTCGGAACCCGGCGAAGGCATCCCGGAAGGCCGACCGCTTGCGCAGGATCGTGATCCAGCTCAAACCCGACTGGAACGCCTCCAGGCTGACCCGTTCGAACAACTGGTCGTCACCGTGCAGCGGGAAGCCCCACTCGCCATCGTGGTAGGCGATGTACTCGGGCGCAGAGTTCGCCCATGAGCAGCGCACTCGATCGGTCATGGGTTCGGCAGGCCGGGCTCCGGATCGGCGCGGGTGACCGGAAGACTGCCGTCGGTGACCCCCCTGGCCAACCGGCGCAACGAGGCGGTCAGCGCCATCCGGACGATCGGTTTCGCTACTTTCCAGGCAAGCCCGCCCAGCATGCCCAGCGGCAATTCGACCTCTTCGGCCCAGGTCGCAGTCGCGCCCCGCGGGGCTGGTTCGACCCGGAAGATGCCGATGCCCTTGAAGGCGTTGCCCGTGTGCACGGTCTCCCATCGGTGCGGCGGTTCGTAGACCGTCACCGTCATGGTGTCCAGCACGCCGAGGCCGGCCAGGCCGGTCAGCGCGGCGATCTTGGATCCGACCTCCGGCACGTCGACGTCACCGCCGAGGGCGAACAATGTGGTGGCCAGGATCCACCTGTCCTGCGATGCCAGGTCGACCATGGCAGCGAAAACGTCGGGCACCGGAGCCCGGACGTCCACGCTGGCCGTCACCTTGCCGATCATCGTGAGTCACTCCGGCCCAGGTCGGATCCCGACTGGGGGGTGGCGAAGCCCCCCTTGGCTCCGACCAGCTGGGCTTGGTCGTCGGTGTCCTGGGGTGACTCCGCCGCCGGCCAGGCCGGGCCTTCCGTCGCGAATTCGCCGGCCGCGGCCGGTTCGACCCCGGGTTGCTCTCCCCGTAGCCGTGCGATCTCGCGCCGCAACTCGTCGAGCTGATCACCGAGCCGCTCGAGGGTCCAATCGACGTCGCTCATGCGATAGCCGCGCAGGGCCAGAGCGAAGCGGATCTTGCGTACATCCTCGGAGGTGATGTCGACCTCGGGCAGCTCGGCGGGCGAGGTTCGCGGGTCAAGGGGCGCCATCTGCTCGCCGCGGCCGAAGACGAGCACGGCCAGGAAGAAGACGACGAGACCGATCACGGCGGCGATCACGAGATAGAACAGCACGGTGGTCACGCCTCGATCGTGCCATGCGCCGAGGATGTTCGGGTATGCGACCGCTCCGGGCGCAAGGGCCACGGTTGGGTCCGGGGTCAGACCATTCCGCGTCTGGGGGCGGCCGGTGGACGGATGCCGCGGATGGAGGCAACCATTTCGAGCACCCGCCGGGTCGGCACGACCTGATGCGCCCGGAAGACCGCGGCCCCGGCAAGGGCGGCGACCGCAGTCGCCGCCAAAGTACCTTCGAGCCGCTCGTGGAGCGGGACACCCAGGGTCTCGCCGACGAAGTCCTTGTTCGACAGGGCCATCAATACCGGCCAACCCGTCGCGACCAGTTCCGACATGCGGCTGAGCAGTTCCAGGCCGTGCCAGGTGTTCTTGCCGAAGTCGTGCGTGGGATCGATCAGGATGCCGGCCCGCGGCACTCCGGCGGCCACCATGGCGACCGCCGCCGCCGTGGTCTCCGCGATGACCGAAGCCACCACGTCCCGGTAGGCCACCCGGTGCGGATTGGTCCGGGGCGCGGAACCGCCGGTATGTGAACAGACGATGCCCGCGCCGTAGCGAGCCGCCACCTCGGCGAGGCCGGGGTCAGCCCCCGCCCAGGTGTCGTTGATCAGATCGGCGCCTTCTTCACAGGCGGCCACCGCCACCTCGCTCCGCCAGGTGTCGACGCTGATGATCAGCCCGGGGTGCGTCGCGCGGACCTTCGCCACGAACGGTACGACGCGCTGGATCTCCTCGGCGACATCGACCAGCCGACCTACGCCGGCCTTCACCCCGCCGATGTCGACGAGATCTGCCCCGTCGGCGACGGCCTGATCGACTGCGGCCATCGCCGCACCATCGTCGAAGGTCGCCCCGCCATCGAAGAAAGAATCCGGTGTCCGATTGATGATCGCCATCACGGCCGCCCGATCGCTGCGGAGCGGGCGTCCTCGAAACACCACAGGATCCACCCGATCAGCCTACCGGCGGGGCGGGGAGCGGACGGATCCCGAGACGATGCAGGCTGGTGTCGTTCACGCCACCGCCGTTCACGCCACGGCCGGATCCCCCGCTGGACCCGGATAGCCCTCGGTTGCCTCGAGATCCGTTACCCAGCCCGCCATCTCCGGATCCCAGAAGTCGGACTCGGTAGGGTCAGGGTTGTCATCCGGCGGCGGCCGATCCTCCGGGCCGACACGCCAGGGGGCGGTACCCAGCACGCCGGTATCGGCGGAGGTGGCACGGCAGACGAGCTCGGCGAGACCATCGGAATCCAGCAGATCTGCCGGAGCGAAGGTCTCGTCGAAGGCGACGTAGACGAAAGCGGCCCGGACTTTCGCCAGCGGCAGGTCCATGATCTCGGCGACTGCGAGCCGGTAAACGGCCAGCTGCACGGTTGCGGGCGAACGGCGGTCACCGAGCGGGGGGCGGCCGGTCTTCCAATCGACGATGGTGGCGCCACCGTCTTCGTCCCGGAACACCGCGTCCACCCGACCCTTGACGGGCTGGCCACCGATGGTCATCGCGAACGGCAGTTCGACCTCGAACGGCACCCGCCGTGACCACGCCGAAGCCAGAAACTTCGCCTTGAGCTCCTCCACCTCCGGATCCGGTTGCACCCCAGCGTCATTGGCGCCAGGCAACTCTGAGATCTCCAGCAATGCTGTGGCGGTGAAGAACCGTTCGAGCCAGTCATGGAACGCCGTGCCAGCTCTGGCCCGCAGGGTGGGCGGGTGCGGAACGGGCCGACGGATACGCCGGGCCAGCGCCCCGGGGTCACCGGCCAACTCGACCAGCGAGGTTGCTGACATGCTGTGCGGTAGAGCAACTTCGATGGATCTGGAGCGAAGGCCATCACGTTCGGCCAGAAGTGCGGTGACGTCCCGCGACCAGCTGTGCCGGTCCTGGCCGGCATCGGCGTCAGCGCCCGAATCGACGCCGGCAATTCGGGGTGGCGGCTCCGGGCTCGCCGACCGGACCGATCGCCGGCTCTCGGCAATCGCGGTGGCAACCAGGTCAGCGCCCCGCTGGATCGGGGCGCGATGTTCGCCCAGCGGATCCAGTGGCCACTGCATGCTCCGCGGTGTACGGGTGAGCGGATTGGATTCCCCGTCCGCCGGCGCGGCCGCCCACTGGTCCGGCGGTCCGAACGGCCCGGCCGCCTGCCTGACCTCCAGCAGAAATTCACTCGGCCCGTGCGGCTTGCTGCCCGTTCGGCCCCAGTGGTGCCCCGACATCAACAGCGTCCGCTCGGCCCTCGTCGTCGCCACGTACAGCAGCCGACGTTCCTCGACCGCCTGCTCGGCCTTGAGATCGGCCGTGTGGCCGGCCAGCGCGGCGACCATGTCCTTCTGGTCCCCGCCGATCGGCAGGTGCAGTTCCGGCAGGTCGGCGCGATCCCCGCGCACCGCCGGCGGCAGCTGCGCGGCATCACCCAACCAGGTGCTGCCTCTCGACCCCGGGAAGACCCTGTCGGACAGGTTCGGCACGGCGACGATTGTCCATTCCAGGCCTTTGGCCGCATGCACGGTCAAGATCTGCACCCGGCCGGGTGCCGACACCACCTCGCCCGGAGTCAGCCCGTCCTCCCGCTCGGCGGCGGTCAGCAGGTATTCGACGAGTTCCATCGGTCCACCGCCGCTCGCGGCGAACTCGGCGACCACATCGGCGAACGCATCGAGGTGAGCCCGCCCGGCCGGCGAGTGGACCTGCACCTCGACGTCGAGACCGGTGGTGCGCTCGAGTTCGGCGATCAGATCGGGAAGCGGCAACGACAATCGCCCACGCAGGCGCTGCAGTTCGCCGCTGAGCCGGCCCAGCCGGCGGAATCCCTCGGCCGAGTAACCGCCGGCCGGCCCCGGGTCCGAGATGGCGTCGACCAGCGAGGCAGAGTCGATGTCCTCACCCGAGCCCGCGCCGTCCAGCGCCTCCTGCACGGCGGCGCGGGCCGCGTCGCAGTTCCCTGCGGCAGCTCCCGCTGGACCGGTCACGGAGCGGCGCGGCGACAGTGAGGCCGCCCTGCCGGCCAGCGCGGCCAGATCGGCCATACCCAGCTGCCATCGCGCGCCGGTCAGCAGCCTGACCGCGGCCGGGCCGGCCGTCGGATCCACCAGCACCCGCAGGAGAGCCAGCAGGTCGGCGACCTCAGGTTCGCTCAACAGGCCACCGAGCCCGACGACCTCGACCGGCAGGCCCACCGCGCGCAGGGCCATCGCCATTGGTTCCATATCGCGGCGGCGGCGCATCAGCACCGCCGTGGTGGGCGGGCAGTCGGAGCAGACACCGGCCGCCGGCTGGGCCGCCCCGGGACGGTCGGGCCGACCCCAGCCGGCCCGCAGCCACCGCTGGGCGATCTGCTCGGCGACCCAGACTTCCTCGTCGGCCGCGGTGGGGAACAGACCGTATTTCATGTCGCCGGTCTCGGCGCCCACCCGCGGGCGCAGCTCATTCACCTTGACGGCCCCGGCCCGCACAGAGGCCGAGACCTCGTTGGCAACGACGAGTATCGACGTCGCGTTTCGAAAGCTGGTGGACAGGCTGAGCGTGGCGGCCGGGGCACCGGTCACCGTCGGGAAGTCTGTCGGGAAGCGAGGCAGGTTCGATGCGGAAGCTCCGCGCCAGGAATAGATCGACTGCACCGGATCGCCAACGGCGGTCACCGGATGACCTGACGGTCTCCCCGCCCGGCCGGTCTGCGAAAAGACCGACCGCAGAATGACCCGCTGGGCATGGCCGGTGTCCTGGTACTCGTCCAGCAACACCACCGCGTGGCGATCGCGCAGCGACTGGCCGATCCGCGCATGCGCCGAGACCAGCGCGGCGGCCACCTGCATCTGATCCGCGAAGTCGACAACGCCGGCCTGACGCTTCGCCAGGGTGAACGCGTCCACGAGCGGCAGGATCCAGGCGCGGTCCTGCAGACGCTTGAGGTAGCCGGCCAGACCACTGTGCACCGGGCCCCGCTGGGCGGGAGACGGCGGTGCGCTTCGCAGCCGGGCCAGCACTGACTCGATCTCATCCGTGAGAGCCTGCGGGCTGGTCAGATGGTCGGCAATACCGCCGGCCATCGCCAGTAGCCGCTCGGTCACCTGGTCAGGTCCCAGATCCGTCTCCAGATCGCCGTCCCAGCGCGCGACGACCCGCCGGGCGAGCTGCCAGGATCCAGTCGCGCCGAGCACCTTCGAGGCCGGTTCGATACCCGCAAGCGGGCCGAACTCGGCGATCAGCCGGCCGCCGAAGCTGTGGTAAGTCGATACTTCCGCCTCACCCCCGTCGGAAAGTCCGCCGAGCTCACGCCCGGCCAATCCGGCCGCGGCCAGGGTGCGCAGCCGATGCCGAATCCGGGCGGCCAACGATGAGGCGGCCTTGCGGGTGAAGGTCAGCCCGAGGATCTGGTCAGGGCGAACCATGCCGTTGGCCACCAGGAACAGCACTCTGGCAGCCATCGTTTCGGTCTTGCCGGACCCGGCTCCGGCGACCACCAGTGCCGGTACCATCGGCGCCTCGATCACGGCAGCCTGCTCGTCGGTCGGTCGCGGCAGTCCCAGCAGATCGGAAAGCTCTGAAGCGCCGATCATCTCGTCACCTGACGTCCTTCGTTCTGCAGCGGGCAGCTGGTCCGAACCGGGCACCGCTCGCATCGGGCGTTCTCCTGCGCGAATGCGGTCGCCGACGCGAGGTGCGCCGCTGCGGACCGGATAGTGCCGAGCCATCCGTTGGTGACTTCGGCACCGGGTTCAGTCTGCTGCAGTACCTTCGGCTGCCCTGATCGCAGGTAGACCAGCTCGGCGCCGCCCGGGCGGCGCCGACCGCCGCTGGCGACGGGTTCGCCCACCACAGCGTCTGCCCCGTCAGCGAAAGCTCCCAGGGAGATCGCCGCCTGATAGGCGGCCAATTGAGGGTTGGCCTGAGCCTCCGCCTTGGTGGGGACGCTGGCGCCGGTCTTGAAATCGGTGACGACGATGCTCCCGTCGGGTTTCTCCGAGATCCAGTCGACCCGCCCGACCAGCCGCACCGGATGCGCCGGTTCGTCGTCTCCGGCCGCAGCCGGAATCAGCACGTCCAGCTCCAGCTCGGATCCGATCAGCTTGCGAGGTGGGTGATTCGCATCGACCCAGACCCGCGCGGCCCCCAGCATCGACAGCAGACCACGCCTGGTTCGGTCGAGCTGCCACGGCGGCAACCGGTCCTGGCCGCGGAGGAAGACTTCGATCTCCTCCCGCAGGTCCGCCTCCGGTACGCCGAGCGCCAATCCATGCGCCATGGCATGCACCACGACGCCTTCGATCTGCGCCTGTCCCGGCTCGGTTCGGCCACCGCGGCGCTCCAGCACGGCACGCAGTGCGCAGCTGGTCAGCGATTCGATCAACGATGGCGACAGCCGGATCTCCCCACCGGGTGGCACCGGCGACGAGTCCGTCGACCGCGGCGCGAGCCCGTACCAATCCTCCGGTCGGGCCCCCGTCACCCCGGCCGCGGCAAGCTGCGCCAGATGCCCGGCGGCCGCTGCCGCGTCATCGCGATCCGTGCCCGGGTCGGTGACCGCCTGCCGCAGGTCGGCCAGCAGATCCGTCAGGTGAAGGCCCCGACGGTCCCGCAACCGACCACCGGAGGACATCGCGTCCTGCTGGACCGGCAGATCCCCATCGGTGCCGGCCAGTTCCTGCAGGAAACGCGACGGCGTCACATCCTGATTCAGTACACCGGTACACACCAATGTGCGGCGGGCTCTGGTCGCGGCTACATAGAACAGCCGCCGTTCCTCGGCCAGCAAGCCGGACGCGGGCGCCCCGACCGGCACATCGGCGGCGAGGGCGAGCAGATCACGACCGCCGAGCAGGCTGCCCCGCGCCCTGAGATCCGGCCAGGTGCCCTCCTGGACTCCGGCGACCGCGACCACATCCCATTCAAGACCCTTGGACGCATGGGCGGACATGACCACCACCGCGTCGCCGGAGCGGGATACGGCATTCTCGGCCGGCAGTTGGTCGCCCCGGACCTGAGCGATAAACGCCTCCACCCCGGCCAGTGGTATGCGTTCGGCAAGATCGGAAGCCGCTGCGAAGAGTCCGAGGACCGCGTCCAGCGCCCGGTCGGCCCGCTGCCCGGCGCTGCCACCGCGTTCGACGGCGGCGACCAGGGTCGATTCCAGTCCGGACTCCTGCCACAACTGCCAGAGCATCTGCTCCGCCGCCGGGTTGGCGGCACCAGCCCTGGACAGGCTGAGCAGGCGCGCCACCCTGGCCGGCGCAGCACGCAGGTCGGTCGGCACCGTCTCCGGCACCGACGCCCCGGCCAGCACCGCCGCCAGTAGGTCGGCGCTGGGCCCCTCGCCCGGCCGGGCGGCCCGCAGGGCACGGCGCAAGCGCCGCAGGCCGAGCGCATCGGTGCCGCCGAACGGCGAGGACAGCAGATCGAGAGCGACGTCGCCGGTCAGCGCGGCGGGTCGGACCCCACATTCGAGGACCGTGAGCAGCGCGGCCACTACGGGTTCGGCGGTCAGCAGATCGTTCCGGGCGCCCAGCAGAACCGGAACACCGGCCACCGCACAGGCTCGCATCAGCGCTGCCAACCCGGCCGTGGGCGAGCGGAGCAGGATCGCCATTGACTCCCAGGGCACGCCCTCCAGCAGATGCGCACGACGCAGGGCATCCGCGATGTAGGAAGCTTCCCTGGCCGCGGTGGGAAAGACTTTGACGTCGACCTCGCCGGCCGGCGCGGGACCATCCGACGGCTCCAGCTCGCGGTGCCGGCCGGCACCCGGCAGCTGCCGGGCAACCCGCCGGGTCGCGGCGACCATGGCCGGCGCAAGACGGTGCGAAACCGTAAGGGCCACAGTCCGGTCCACCCGGACATCGCGCAGCGCCGTTGGTTCGGAACCTCGGAAGGCATAGATCGATTGGTCGGGATCGCCGAAAACCACCAATTCGTCCGCTCCGGCGGCCAGCACCGAGACGAGACGCGCCTGGGCCGGATCGACGTCCTGATACTCGTCGACGAAAACGCGCCTGATCCGTCGCTGCGCGGCCGCCAGCACCTCGTCCCGACGCAGCGCACCCAACGCCGCCGCGGTCAGCTCGGCCTGATCGAGTGCGACACCGAAACCACTTATTCCCTGCCGCAAGTCGCTGACCTGTTGATACTCGCGCGCAAACCGCCCGACTGCTACCCATTCCGGACGTTTGTGGCGACGACCGAGCTCGATCATCGACTGCGGATTGACGCCTTGACCGGCCGCTCTGAGCAGAATCTCGCGTAACTCTGCGGCAAACGTCGGCGAGGACAGCGCGCCGGTGAGGTACTGCGGCCAGAGACCCCCGCCCTCAGCCAGGTGGCCGCCGAGCAACTCCCGCACCATCTGGTCCGCTTCGCCGGCTGCCAACAGCCGCGGTGACGGCTCGCCGGTCCGCGCCGCCTGGGTTCGGAGCACCGAGTAGGCGTAGGAATGCAGGGTTCTGACCATTGACTCCCGCGTCGTCAGACCGAGCCGCCGGGTGATCCGGCCGGAAAGTTCGACGGCGGCCCGTCGGGAGAAGGTCAACACCAGGATCTGCGCCGCCGGCACTTTCCTGACCAGGACCCGCTCGGCCACGGCCTCGACCAGGGTGGCAGTCTTTCCCGTGCCAGGGCCGGCGAGAACCCGCAACCGCGGCACGCAGTTCTCGGTGATCGCGCGCTGGTCCGTCGTCAGCCGCAGCGGCCGCGCCGACGGCGCAACCGGCCGGAGCCGATAGCTGACGGACGTCGAAGAGGACATACCCCGATCCCATCACGGCGCACCGACACTGCCCGTCATCACACGCTGGAGAGCACACGGAGCCGGCCCTGCAATCGCGCCGATCGGCGTGGTTGACAGGATGTGCCGATGGACATGGAGCTGGCGTCGAGAATGCTCGACGAGGTGGCGGCCGTTCCGTTGGGCTTCGTCGCAACCTACGGTGACATCGCCGCGCGGGCCGGGTCACGGTCACCCCGGCTGGCCGGCCGGGTGCTGGCCGAGCTGTCCGACGACACCACCCGGTGGCATCGGATCCTGCGCGCTGACGGCACCGCGGCACCGCACCTTCGCGACGAGCAGCTCGCCCTGCTCGCGGAGGAAGGAGTCGAGGTCAGAGATGGCCGAGTGGACCTGGACCGCTATCGGTGGCGACGGCCGCGGCCGACAGATGTGGACAACACGCCGAGATATCGGGCTGCCGGGCCGCCCAACTGATGTCGATTTGTCCACAGGGGCCGCTCAGCAGGTCAGATCGCCACCCAGTCCGGCCGGAATTGCTCACCTCGCACCCCGCCGTGCACATCCGCCGATGGAGCCCGTTGCCGGCTCGCGCCACGGCCGATCCTTGATCGATGACCACAACAGACGACACCACAACCGTCCGGCTCAACGGTCGCGGCGGTCTCCTGGCCGCCATTCCGGCGATGCTGGGATTCCATCCGCAGGAGAGCCTGGTGATGGTGTGCCTGTCCGGCCCACGCCGTCGGGTTGGCCCGGTGATCCGCGTGGATCTCACCGATCCGACGGACTCGGTGGCGGGCCGGGCCGGCACCGTCCAGCGACTTCAGTCACACGCGGACCGCCACTCCGAGGAGGTGGCGCTGGTGTGCTACACCGAGCACTCCGCTCGTCCGAGGCTCTTCCAGGATCTGCTGGCCGCGTTTGCGGCCAGCGGCCGGACGGTGCTCGACGCGGTCACCGTCCGAGGCGGTCGGCTTTTCACCTTCACCGGCAGCGGCCGATTGCCTGCCGTCGCGGAGCAGGACGGTCGATGCGGCGCACCACCGGATGCGAACGACCGCCAGGTACTGGCCATGTCGGCCGCTACCGTCTTCAACGGACGCGGCATCCTTGCCGACCGGCAGGCGCTGCGGGACTCGATTGCCGGCCCGACCGGTGTTGCGGGCGAACGAGCCTCGGCCGCCCTGCACGCCGCAGCGGCCGGCCTGCTGGGCCAGGTCGGGCCGGCCGGGCCGATCGACCGGAACAGGTTCAGCCAGATGGCGACCCTGAACATCGAGCGTGCTCTCACCGAGGTTGCCGGCAGCGGGACCGTCGCTCCGCCGCTCTGCGCGCTCATTTCGCTGCTGCTGTGCGACATCGAGATTCGCGATGACCTGATCGGCCGAACGGTGACCGATCCAGTCCCGCCATGGCTGCCGATGCTGATAGCCGTCGCCAGGGCGACTCCGGACGTCGATGCCGCCGAGGTCTGCGCCGTGCTGGCCGTGGCGGCCTACCGACACGGGGACGGTGCACTCGCCCAGGTGGCAGTCGATCGCTGCCTGGCCTCCGAGCCCCATCACCGACTGGCCCATCTGATGATGGGCGTCATGGACGCCGGAATGCCGCCCGAGAATCTGGTGGGGCTGGCCGGCAACACGGCGGCTAGGAAAGGAAAGGTCGAATGATCTCGGCGGCCGACAGCATCTCGACCAATGACGACGGGGTGCTACGGGGATGAGCCAGGCTCACCGCGAGCCGGAACAACAACGCCCGCAGTAACATTTGCGGCCATTGCGGCAGGTGCCCCCACTCATCCAGGAGTTCGGTCTGGCCACCGCCCCAACTCAGCGCGTCGACGGCGATGACTGCCGCCGCCCAGACAGCCGGCCGCCAGTAAGGGGTGATGTCGATGACGGCCGGCGGTGCCGATCCGGCGAACAGCACGTTCCCGAACATGTCACCGTGGACGATCTGGGGCGGCAGTTCAACTGGCTTGCGGCCGGCCGCCAGCTCGTCGAACAGCCGGGCACCGTGTCCGTCGCCCAGATCCCACTGGGTGCCTGCCTGCTCCCCGAACGCGAGTCGGTCGGCCCAGCTGTACAGGTCGTTACGATCCCGCAGATATCTCGGATTCGGAACCTCGGTCAGCGCATCGTGCAGGATCAACGAGGTCTGGATGATCTCGCCGTAGCGTGGCTCCACCCGTCCCGACACGAACCGTTGGGCGGACCAACCCGCCACCACCCACCGCCCGTCGGACGACCTCACCGGCCGGGCCACCCGAATGCCGGTGACCCGCAGCTGCTCGAAGGTAGCTGCGATCCAGGAAGCCTCGGCGGGGTTGTCAACCGGCTTGAAGACGACATCGCTGCAGCGGTATGCCAATCCACGACCACCCGGAAGTTGCTCCGGGACGTCCGACCCGGCTCCGAAGGCCGCGAGCACATGGGCGGGCGGCGGCAGGGACACGAGCAGTGACGGTACAGGCCAGGACGGCCGGACCGTCACCTCACCCGTCACCGATGCCGCTGCGGCGGTCAGTAACTGGGCAGGCTCGGATCAACCTGTTTGATCCAGGCCAGCACCCCGCCGCCGACGTGCACGGCATCGGCGAAGCCCGCCTTGTGCAGCACAGCCAGGGCCTCGGCAGATCTGGCACCCGACTTGCAGTGCAGGATCACCTGCCTGTCCTGCGGAATCAGCGAGAGCGCCTCACCGGAGAGGATGTCACCCTTGGGGATGAGCACCGCCCCTGGTATCGAGACGATCTCGAACTCGTTCTGCTCCCTGACGTCGATCAGCGCGAACTCCTCGCCCACATCCATCCTGCGCTTGAGTTCCTTGGCCGAGATGGTGTGCGAAGCAGCCGCCTCCGCCGCTTCATCGGACACCGAACCGCAGAACACGTCGTAGTCGATGAGGCCGACGATCGGTTCCCCCGCCGGGTCGCGGCGGATTTTCACCGTCCGATACGTCATCTCGAGTGCGTCGTAGACCATCAGCCGACCCAACAGGGTCTCGCCGATTCCGGTGATCAGTTTGATCGCTTCGGTGACCATGATCGACCCGATGGAGGCGCAGAGCACGCCGAGCACGCCGCCCTCGGCGCACGAGGGAACCATCCCGGGCGGTGGTGGTTCCGGGTACAGATCGCGGTACTGGGGGCCGTACTCGGCCCAGAACAGGCTGACCTGACCCTCGAAACGGAAGATCGAGCCCCAGACGTAGGGCTTGCCCAGCAGCACACAGGCGTCGTTGACCAGGTAGCGGGTGGCGAAGTTGTCGGTGCCGTCCAGAATCAGGTCGTAGTCGGCGAAGATCTCCAGCGCATTGCCCGAATCCAGCCGATCGGTGTGCAGGATGACCTTCACGAAGGGGTTGATCTCGGCAACCGATTCGGCCGCGGAGACAGCTTTGGACTTCCCGACATCGGACTGGCCATGGATCACCTGCCGCTGCAGATTCGACTCGTCGACGACGTCGAAGTCCAGAATCCCCAGAGTGCCGACACCGGCCGCCGCCAGGTACAGCAACGCCGGTGAGCCCAGCCCACCCGCGCCGACCACCAGCACCTTGGCGTTCTTCATCCGCTTCTGGCCGATCATCCCGACATCAGGAATGATCAGGTGCCTCGAATATCGCTCGACCTCGGCCTTGCTCAGCGATTCCGCCGGTTCGACCAGAGGTGGTAGGGACGTCACAATTCTCTCCTCGACTGCTCCTGGCCTACAACGCCATCACCCGTGCACCGTGCCGGGTACCGATCATCACAACCGCTGCCGAAGGTTAATCCTTCCCGGTGCGGCGAGTGGCCAGCAACCCAGGTGAGCGCCGGCGGGCCGACACGGCAGCAGAATCCTCAGCCGCCCACGCTGGACGCGGCGGGTGGGGCCGTCGCAGATCGGCTGGTCGCACCTGCGCTGGAGCCCAGCGGGTAGGGATACGGATTGAACTTGCACACCTTGCCGTCCATCGGGATGAGCTGCGGGTTCAACGGAGCGAGATCGTTGTTGGCCGTCGACCAGGACTGCTGCATCATCACCGGCGCCAGGCCACCGTTGGCGGCACACGGCTGGTGCGCATAGCCGAGCGCGTGCCCGACCTCGTGATTGATCGCATAGACCCGGTACGACCCGCGGTCGCCGTTGAACGACACCGCCCCGCGGGCCCATCGGGCGTCGTTGATGGCCACTCGCTTGACGGTTCGGGCATAGCACGACGCCTCGTAGGGAATCTCCCACCCGCACAGGGCGTCGCCTCGGACGGTCAGCTGACTGGTCAGCGAGATCCGGAAGGACGGCGTGCCAGCGGCGACTCGTTGCAGGGTGACGGCGCCGTGCCCGATCCAGGAACGCGGGTCGGCCAGGATGTGGTCGACCAGGCTCGCGAAGTCCTGGTCGGCCTGGGCATTCTCGATCCCGTCCTCGACTTCCACGGTGTAGGTGTACCTGGTCGGACCGGAACCGACCGGAGCCGAGGTGCCCGCGACGACATGCCAGGTGCCTTTCCCCCTGGCGACAAAATTCTCGCCGGGCGGGAGTGCTGCCGAAGACAGATTCTGGAAGGTTCCGCCCGGGACCGGACCGGTCGATCCGGTCGGCGCCGCTCTGATCGGCGCCGCTCCCGGCGGCGCCGCTCCGGCCGGCGTGGTCACGGGTGTCGAAACTGTCGGCGCCGCCGTCACCGTCCTGGTGCTGGTGACGCCGCTGATCACTGTGATGATCGCCGACGACGCGCCGGTGCTGACCCCGGCCTTGGATGCCGATGGCCGGCCAACCTGCAGAACGACCAGCACGGTCAGGGCGATCAAGGCGGGGATGGCAAAGGCGCGCCATCCGTAGCGATGGAGGAACCAACCGACTCCGCTTCGCCGCCGGCCCGTTCTGGCCGGCCGCGCCTTCGTCTGCCCCGGTTTCCGATCGACCGGGTTCCAGCTCGCACTCAGCGGCTGGGGCCCGACCTGCTCGCCGTCGCGGTCATCCCACAGCGACGAACTGCCGACTGCCGGCGGTCGGCGGCCTTGGACACCCGGCGGTGTTGACTGCCCACGACGGGGGCGCTGCGGCCTCCCAGCCTGCGATCTGTGGCTGTCGTTTCCGGGACGCGTCACGTCTTCGAGGTTGCCACAGCAGCCGCGTGGGAAACGTGCGGCGCGCCCGGAATCTCCCAGAGTCCGGTCACTGCCCTGGCGACCAGCAGCGGCTCCTCCATCTGGGCTGTGTGCCCGGCACCCTTGATGACCAGCAGCGACGAGCGACCGAAGGCGCCCGCGGTGCGGGCGGCCAGCCGGACGTCCACCAATCGATCGCGGGTTCCCCATATCACCAACGTCGGAACGGTCACCCGCGCAGCGTCGGTCCAGAACGATCCCGGCCGGGCCAGATAGCTGCGGAGCAGGGCACGAAGCGAACCGACGGTCGCCCGGTACGCCCACGGCAGACTCGTGCGCCACGCCAGATCGGCGGCCGCCACCGCATAGTCCCGTTCGGTCAGTCGGGACGGGTCGCCGAAACACAGCTCACCCATCCCCCTGGCGCGTGCCGTCGGGCTGAGCGCGCTCAGCCGCCGGACGGCGATCCCGGCGGTGCCCGGCATCAGCAGCAGGCCAAGCATCGGGTCGGCACCGCGGTCCCGAGTCAGCCGGAAGTCGGGAACGGCCGGCGAGATGAGGGTGAGCGAGACCACAAGTTCCGGATGTCGGGCGGCCAGCGCGGTCGCTACGATCCCGCCCAGCGAATTTCCGATGACGTGAACCGGCCCCGGAGAGTGTCGCCGGATCAACTCGCCCAACAGATCCGCATCGCTCAGCAGGGAATATCGGCCACCCGGCGGTGGGTCCGACCGGCCGTGTCCCGGCAGATCGACCAGGTATCCGGTCGCGCGCGAAGACATGACGCCGGCCAGGGCCGTCCAATTGGTGGACGATCCGGCCAGACCGTGGATGTACCAGGCATCCGGCGGCCGGCAGCCGTCCGCACCCTTCTCGCTGCCGTCATCGCTCTGGCTGTTCCCCCGGCCTTGGCCGGCCCACCCGGCCGGGCCGTCGGTGCGGCGGAGAAAGACACCCCGCCCGTCGATCATTTCGAACCAACCGGCCGGCGGCTCGTCGGCCACCCCTGGCACCGCGCAGTGGAGATCAGCGAGCGGGGCCGTCGTCCACGCCTCCAGGCCGTCCCTGGCCGACGGACCGGCAGCCGGCAAGGCAGAAGTGCTCATCCACCCATGGTGGCACCGGAGCCCTCGTCGGTTTGTCCACATACCCAGGGGCCCTCCACATTCTGCGCCGGCCAGTACCGCCTGCTCCCGGCTCCGGGAGACGATCGGTGTCCAGAGCCGCTGCCGGCGGCGATGCGTTCCGAAGGGAAGACGATGACCGGGCACCTCGACCTGGAGGTCGATACCGAGTCGATTCGCCGGGCAGCATTCGCTCTGGACGAGGCGGCTCGGCAGTGCGCCGCGGCGGCCCGCACCGCCGGGCCGCGGATCGTCACCGACTCGGGGCTCGGGCAGGCGCAGCACGCCGGGGCGGCCGCTGCGCTGGTCAATCTGCGCTGTGTTCAGGCCCAGGACGCCGTTGCCCAGCTGAGTGCCATCTCGACCGGCCTTGCCGATCGGCTCAGATTCGCCGCGGCCGCCTTCGACCAGATCGATGCCGCGTTGGCGGTGCTGGGCAGATGAACCCGATGGCGGAGCTGATGGATGTGCCCGGCCTCGGCTCGCCCGACCTCAGGATGCTGATCGGCCGGCTCGCGGCATTGCGGCCCGAACAGCTCCGGGAATCCGCGAGCCGCACCGCCCAGATCGCCAGGGGACTGGCATCCGCGTGCAACGCCGGCCGGCCGGCCGGAGGCGAACTGGCCCGCGGCTGGTCGGCGTCTGCGCCACGGGAGCGCATCAGTCGCCTGCTGATCACGGCGGAGCAGACAGCGTCGATGCTCCTGGGCCAGTCCAGCGCGATGGACGCCACCTGCTCGATCATGGAGCGCGCCGCCTCAGGGGCGCAGCTGGACATCGGTCTGGCCGTAGCGGAGATCGGCGTGGCGCGGCAGAATTCCTCCGCCTTCTCGTTCGCCGGGCTCGTCGGGGCGCCGGTCGCGGACGCGATCCACCTGCAAGGCATCGTTCGCCGACTCCACGACGCCCTCAACGCCCGGATCCAGGCGGTAGACCTTGCCGTCGCCGCCCTCCAATCGGCACTGGTCGGTGACCCTACGGCCGGACCGGACGACCTGCGCGCCGGGGCCGACGCGCTGCTGCCACCGGACCCGGTGCTCAACCCGGCGCACCGCATCGATCAGCGGAACCGGGCAGCGCTCGCTGCAGATCTTCGTTGCGGCGATCCGGCGCGGATGAGGTTCGCCATCTCCATGCTGGGGTCCCTGCAGCAGGCAGGTGACCGGTCCATCGCCGCTCAACTGCTCGTCTACGACCCGACGGCCTTCGGCGGCCAGGGCCGGGCAGCGGTGTCGGTGGGCGACCTGACCACCGCCACCAACGTGGCCATCGTCGTACCCGGGATCGCCAACTCTCCGTCGTCGATGTCGGGGGGTCTCGAGCTGGCCGCGGATCTGCACGATGAGGCGGTTCGGCAGGACCCGGCAGAGGGGACGGCCGTCATCGCCTGGTATGGATACGACATCCCGCTCTCCTTCACCAAGGACCCGACGCGAACTCTCGCCGGGGACGTGCGCGACACCCTGGCCGCGGGCTCTGCAGCAACTGCCTCCGCCAGTGCGCCGCAGTTGGCCGTTGATCTGGCGACGTTCAAGTCGATGGCTCAGATCTCCAGTCGGATAACGGTTCTCGGATTCTCTATGGGTTCGACCACCGTGTCGGAGGCCGCCAGATACAACCTTCCGGTCGACTCGCTCGTGTTGATGGGCTCGCCGGGTGCCGGCTGGGACGCCAGAACCGCATCCGGTTACCGGAACGTCCCAGCCTCGAATGTGTACGTCCTGAGCTACGACGAGGATCCGGTCACCTTGCCGGTGACCGACATTCTGGCTTCCCGGACGCTGGGTATTCCGGACCCATTCGGACCTGACCCTGCGTCGAAGTCGTTCGGGGCCAACGACATCGATGCCGGCACCAACGTCCCGCCGATCGGCGGCAGCGGTCTGCTGCCGACCGTACTGCGGGCGGGCGGCGATCCGCGCCACCACAGTATGAGGAACTACATGCAGGGCAGGGCCCTGGCGGCCGAGGCCTCCGTCGTGGTGGGTCGTCGCGACGTGGTACCGATCAAGCCCGGACGGTGATGGCGACGGTGCACCCGCTCCCGCCGACCGCCTTCCCGTACGCGCACAATGACCGGGTGCCGCCTCCCGCCGACAGCCAGTCATCGGCCGCCATCGTTGAGTACTACCGGTCCGTGGAGTCGACGCTGCTGGGCCATCTGCGCCACCGCGTCGTCATCGGTTTCGGTCTTGATGACGTCACGGCGGGCCGGGCGAACGCATCGGCGCATCAGCGGGTGCAGTTGCACATCGCCGATATCGACGACCTGGACGAGGCGGTCCGCAGCGGAATCGTGGGTTTCCTGCTGCCTGGGCTGACCGGTCCGCAGATGGTCGGGCTGCGGGTCAGGCCGGGTGCAGGCAGTGGCATCGACACGGTGGCGACCACAGCCCTTTCGCTTGCCGAATCCATGGCCAGGGACGGTATCGCCGCGACAGCTCTCACCGACGGTGCGGACGGGCTGTATCTCATCGGGTTCGGTGTCGGCCCGGTCGGGCCGGACGTTGCTGCCGAGCAATACGCGACCGCCCTGGCCGGCACAGCACCGGAGATCGCGACCCTGAACCCGGTGGACTTCGACGGCCGGGCGCTGATCATCCCGCTGCCCGACCGTCAGTCTGCAGCGCCGGAGTCCGGCGCCCCGGCGCCGTACTCGCTCGTTTTCCTCGCCGGCCGGCTGGGGGTGGTGGCTCCGCTGACCCTGGATGAGGTCGCAGCGGCCAGCGCCGGGATGCCCCTGGAGATCGACCCGTCCGACGTCGGCGACCGAATCGCCGACTACGGCGACCTGGCCGCCGCCCTGGCCGAGGCCACTGCCGGTTCCGCGTAAGGTCACCTGCACCTGGATCGGCAGGACGGCGATCGGGTCACGGCGAGAGGAGCCAGGGCAGTGGCGCAACCATCGGCACGGCCGACTCCACGGCTGAGTCGGTCCGATCGCCGCGCTCAGCTGCTGGCCGCTGCGAAGACCGCATTCGTATCCCAGGGCTATCACGCCGCCGCGATGGACGATATCGCCGTCCGGGCAGGCGTGAGCAAACCCGTTCTCTACCAGCACTTCCCTTCGAAGCTGGAGCTGTATCTCGCCCTGCTGGGCGAGTCGGCCGACGAGCTGGTCCGGTTGGTACAGGAAGCGCTGCACGGCACCGACGACAACGACGAGCGGGTCCACCGGGCTGTCCAGGCGTACTTCAGCTTCGTCGCCGACAACGACCAGGCCTACCGGCTGATCTTCGAGTCGGATCTGCGCGGTCAGATGCAGGTCGAGCAGATCGTGGACCAGGCGACGGATGCCTGCATCGCCGCCATCACCGAGACGATCACCACCGACACCGGTGTCGACCCAGAGCGGTCGCGGTTGCTGGCCGCGGCATTGGTTGGGTTGTCACAGGTCAGTGCGCGCTATTGGTTGACCCAGAGCGCCGGCGTACCGCGGGCGGAAGCGATCGAAATGCTGTCCACGCTGGCGTGGCGAGGGATCTCGCGATTCCCCCGCCAAGCCTGATCATCACCGAACTGACGCCCCCCCGGGTCGGTCAGCCGGAGGTGGAGAACCCGACGCGACGGACGTCGGCCGGCGCGATCTCGATGTAGGAGATTCTGGCCGATGGCACGATGACCCTGCGACCCTTGTCGTCCACCAGGACCAGGGTGCCGTTCGGATTCTTCAGCGACTCGTTCACGAGCGCCTCGATCTCGTCAGGCTGCGAGGACGAGGTGACCACCAGTTCGCGCCCACTGTCGGTCACACCGATCTTGATATCCACGCCGGGTCCTTCTTTCTTTCACTCACACGACAGCCGCCCTGCTCACTCGAGTCGACAGCTTTTCTCCAAGCCTTGCTTCTCGTGTCAGGCTAGTGCAGCCCCGCGGGGCCCCGGGACCGTTCCGCCTGCGCCGAGGGCGAACAGCGGGTCTGTCGGTCGCCGACGGCAGCGGAAGGAAGGTGCGGCATCGGCGGCCGGAAGGTTCAGAACAGCCGGCCGGCAGTGTCGTCCATGCCGCGTAGTCGGTCGTAATCCAGCACCACACAGCGGATCCCACGATCCTGGGCGAGCGTTCTGGCCTGCGGCTTGATCTGTTGGGCCGCGAGAACGCCACTCACCTTGCCAAGGATCGGATCCCGGCTCAGCAGATCGACGTATCTGGTCAATTGTTCGACGCCATCGATCTCGCCACGCCGCTTGATCTCCACCGCGACCACCGCCCCGGCCGGATCGCGGCAGAGCAGGTCCACCGGACCGACGGGTGTCGGGTACTCGCGCCGGATCAGGGTGTATCCCGCCCCGAGGAACTCGATCTGTTCGGCCAGCAGAGCCTGCAGGTGCGCCTCCACACCGTCCTTGACCAGCCCCGGGTCGACTCCGAGTTCGTGCTGCGAGTCGTGGAGGACCTCTTCGATGGTGATGATCAACTGCTCACCGGCCTTGTTCTGCACCCGCCAGAGACCGTCCTCCTGCAGCAGCCAGCACGGCGGACTCATCCAATTGAGAGGCTTGTAGGCGCGGTCGTCGGCATGGATGGACACCGAGCCATCCGCTTTCACCAGCAGGAGCCGGGTAGCCAGCGGCAGGTGGGCGGTCAGCCGGCCCAGGTAATCCACGGAGCAACGAGCCACCACGAGACGCACCTGGTCAGCCTAACGGCTAATCCGCACCGCACTCGACCCCGAAATCCTCGATGGCCACCCCGACCCCGGCAGAATGGCCCGGTGACAAGTGATCTGAAGACTGGCGCCGCTTCGGCTGCGTTGCCGCTGCAACTTTGCTCCCAGGCATCCAGGAGCGCCGGGGACGACCCGGCGGGCAGCGCCGCGGAATTCTCGTCGTTCCTACTGCTGGACCGCCGCGCGTCCTGGACAGCCTCCGCGGCGGAGGACGCGGTCGGCGCCCTCGGACCAGAGCTCGCCGCCGCGGTCACCGCCGTGCCGGGGCTGCGCGCCTTCGCGATCCGCAACGTCCATCCCCGCCAGGTAGACAACCCGCCGGTGGCGATCAGCGGCCTCGTCGGCGCGGATGGCCACCTGGTCAAGTGGGCGAGCTTGCCGCTGGCTGCCGATATCGAGCACCCTGCACCACCGGCCGCGCCGGAACGGCCCGCGTCACCGCTGTTCGCCGTCTGCACCAACGGGCGCCGCGATCGTTGCTGCGCGATCGTCGGTCGCGGTATCGCAGTCGGTTTGCACGACGAATTCGGCAGCTCGGTGGTCGAGATCAGTCACCTCGGCGGACACCGGTTTGCGGGCACCATGCTGGTGCTGCCCTGGGGGTACGCGTACGGGTTCCTGGACCTGGCGGGGGCACAGTCGGTGGCCAGAGCAGCGGCCAATGGCCTGGTCCATCCCGACGGCCTGCGCGGTCGTGCGGACCTGGTGCCTGCGGCGCAGGCAGCAGAGGTGCTGCTGCGCCGCGAGATCGGCCCGGCCGCGCCGGACGCCGTTCGCATCGTCGGCGTCGATATTCCTGCCGAAGGATCACTCCCGGTCGGGTCCAGGGACCTCCGGGTGAAGGCGGAGGTGCTCGGTCGGCCGAGGTCGCTGCTGCTGCGCAGATTGCCGGGGCCGAGCGTGCGGGACACACTGTGCGGAGGAAAACCGTTCGGCACCGGCAGTTGGACGATTGCTCCCAATTGATCGGCGAGCCTCGGCGGGTCAGACCTCGACGCGTTCGATCTTGGCGCCCAGGCTCTGCAGGTCCTCGACGAAGTGCGGGTAGCCGCGGTCGATATGGCCGACCTCGTGCACCTCCGTGACGCCCTCGGCCACCAGGCCGGCCAGCACAAGGCCGGCTCCGGCACGGATGTCCGTGGCCCAGACCGGCGCGCTGGACAGTGTGGGCCGCCCGCGCAGAGAGGCGTGGTGGCCGTCGGTGCGAGCGTCCGCGCCCATCCGGATCAACTCGTCGACGAAGCGGAACCTGGCTTCGAAGACGTTTTCGGTGATCAGCGAATGGCCGTCGGCGACGGCGGCCAGGGCCAGCGCCATCGGCTGCAGATCGGTCGGGAACCCCGGATACGGCATGGTGACGAAATCGACGGCCGTTGGCCGCCGCGACATGTCGACGGAGAACCCATCGTCCAGGGTCTCCACCTGGGCGCCCGCCCTGACCAGGCGCTCCAGCGGCGCGGCCAGATGTTTCGCGGTCAACCCGCGCACCCGGACACTCCCCTGGGTCATCGCGGCCGCGTAGGCCCAGGTTCCCCCCACCACCCGATCACCGACCGTTCGATGCTCGGTGGGGTGAAGCACATCAACACCTTCGATGGTGATCGTCGCGCTGCCGGCCCCGAAGATCTTGGCACCCATTTCGCCGAGCATCGCGGCCAGGTCCATGATCTCCGGCTCCCGGGCGGCATTGTCGATCACGGTGATGCCTTTCGCCAGCACCGCGGCCATCAGAATGTTCTCGGTGGCTCCGACACTCGGGAAATCCAGTCCGATCTGCGCGCCCCGCAGGCGCTCCGCCTCCCCTACCACCAGACCGTGCTCGATGCTCATGGTGGCGCCAAGCGCACGCAGGCCGTTCTGGTGCATGTCCAGCGGTCGCGAGCCGATGGCATCCCCACCGGGCAGGGCCACCCTGGCTCGATGGCAGCGTCCCATCAGCGGTCCGAGCACACACACCGAGGCCCGCAGCCTTCCGACCGCCGGGAAGTCGGCCTCGTGGGACAGGTCGGCCGGCGTGGTGATGGTGACCGTGTCGCCGGACAATTCCACCCGGCAACCGAGGCCGGTGAGCACGTCGGCCATCAGCGGAACGTCGAGGATGGCCGGGCAATTGGTGATCACGGTCGTGCCCTCTGCCAGAAGCGCAGCGGCCATCAACTTCAGCACGCTGTTCTTCGCGCCCGCCACCGCTACTTCGCCGGAAAGTCGGGCGCCACCGGTCACCAGGAAGCGATCATCCACGGCTGGACTCTAATGCCCTTCCGGTCGGCACCGATGCCGCCGCAGGTCACACGGCCCGGCGGGACCGTTGCTCCGGTGGGCCGGTGCCGGCCAGTAGACTTCGTCGAATGGCCGTTCATCTGACAAGCATTTACACCCGCACCGGTGACGACGGCACCACCGGGCTCTCGGATTTCTCCAGGGTGTCCAAGACCGACCCACGGTTGGTGGCCTACGCCGATTGCGATGAGACCAATGCCGCTCTCGGCGTGGTGATGACCCTCGGCTCGCCGGCACCGGACGTTGCGGCAGTGATCGCCCGGGTCCAGAACGAACTGTTCGACCTCGGCGCCGACCTGTCGACCCCGGTCGCCCCGGACCCGAAATACCCGCCCTTGCGGGTCACCCAGGACTACATCGATCGACTCGAGTCCGACTGCGACACGTTCAACTCGGGTCTGACCGCCCTGACCTCGTTCATCCTGCCGGGTGGCACACCAGCTGGCGCCCTGTTGCACGTGGCCAGGACGATCGCCAGAAGGGCGGAGCGCAGCGCCTGGGCGCTGATGGCGGAGGATGCGGACCGCACGAATTCGCTGGCGCCGACCTACCTGAACCGGCTGTCGGATCTACTGTTCATCCTGGGCCGGGTGGCGAACCCGACCGGTGACGTGCCGTGGATTCCCGGTGGCGACCGGTCGTAGCCCGGTGTGGGGCCACTCCTGGGAAGTTCTGTCTGCGGTGACGTTCTGTATGCGCACAGGAGGCTAGACCTCGCGGACTCCGCCGTGTGGCCGACCGTCCAGGGAGCCGGTGGGCGGCGGAACCGATTCCAGCCAGGACCGGAGCCCGGTCACCGCTTCCTCGGTCAGGGCCAGTTCGATCGGCGAGGTCCCGTCGGTACATCGCAGGACCACCGAGCCGACCGGCAGCAGGTCGGGTTCGGTGCCGGCCAGCGGTCGACGCTCCCCCAGGGTGAGTTGGTCGCGCAACAGGATTTTGGAGGCGAGCGGCAGCGGTGAGAAGGACCGGTAGAGGATCAGCTCGCCCTCCCGGTAGCGGGCCTGGCCGAACGTCCAGCCGCTGCCGTCGGGCAGCAGGGTTTGCCGCCAGCACAGGTCGACCCCGCCGGAGCGGGTCAGCAGCGAGCGGCGGACGGCGATCGCCACGATGGACACGAGGAGGACAAGAAGGAGCACCAGACCGATGATCTCTGAGACCACGTTGCCCTCCCAGCCCTCTCGAGGCGACTGTTAGACAGTCTCGCCGGAGGCGAGCAACTGGGCGCGCGCCCGGCGGAGGTCGGCCTCGGTCTCTGCTGATTCGGTGCCGGTAGCCTTGGCCCGCTCGTAGGCGGCCCGCGCCGCAGTGACATCGATGTCCTCGCTGAGTTCGGCATCCTCGGCCAGGATCGACACGCCCTCCTTGGTGACCGAGAGGAACCCGCCGTGCACAGCGACGGCCTGGACCGTTCCGTTCGGCTCGATTATCCTGGCGGCGAAGCCTTCCCGCAGCTGGGCCAGCAACGGCGCATGCCCCGGCATCACGCCGATGTCACCGTCGACGGTTCTGGCCACCACCATCTGGGCTGGTCCCGACCAGATCTGTCGCTCGACGGCAACAAGATCTACCTGCATCTCAGACACTGACGGCTCCGCCTCCTCCTGCTGTGGTGGATTTCTCCGAGTCTAACCCGCCCGGGCGGAGCTGACCGCCCGGGCGTCCGGCGCGCGATCGGTCGGGCCCCACGTCCCGAAGGGGAAATGGGGCCCGCCGCAACGATTTTCACGATTGATGCCGCCGCATCCAACGCCCCGGAACTAGGATTCCAGCGCTTTCGCCTTGGCCATCACGTCGTCAAGGCCACCGACGTTGAGGAAGGCCTGCTCAGGGATGTTGTCGTATTCGCCCTTGGCGATGGCATCGAAGGCGGCGATGGTGTCCGCCATCTCCACGTACGAGCCGTCCTGCCCGGTGAACTGCTTCGCCACGAAGAAGTTCTGGCCGAGGAAACGCTCCATCCGGCGGGCTCGGCCCACCAGCAGCTTGTCCTCCTCCGCCAGCTCGTCCATGCCGAGGATGGCGATGATGTTCTGCAGTTCCTTGTACTTCTGCAGGATCCGGATGACCTCCTGGGCGACCCGGTAGTGCTCGTCGCCGACGAACTGCGGATCCAGGATCCGCGAGGTCGAGGACAGCGGGTCGACGGCCGGGTAGATGCCCTTTTCGGTGATCGACCTGGCCAGCTCGGTGGTGGCGTCCAGGTGCGCAAAAGCGGCCGCGGGCGCCGGGTCGGTGTAGTCGTCGGCGGGGACGTAGATGGCTTGTAGCGAGGTGATCGACCGACCGCGGGTCGAGGTGATGCGCTCCTGTAGCTCGCCCATCTCGTCAGCCAGCGTCGGCTGGTAGCCGACGGCTGACGGCATCCGGCCGAGCAAGGTGGACACCTCTGAACCTGCCTGGGTGAAACGGAAGATATTGTCGATGAACAACAGCACGTCCTGGTTCTGCACGTCGCGGAAGTACTCCGCCATCGTCAGCGCCGACAGCGCGACCCGCATTCTCGTCCCCGGCGGTTCGTCCATCTGGCCGAACACCAGTGCCGTGTCCAGGATGACACCGGACTCGGTCATTTCCGTGATGAGGTCGTTGCCCTCGCGGGTCCGCTCACCGACACCGGCGAACACCGAGGTGCCACCGAAGTTCTTGGCGACCCGGGTGATCATCTCCTGGATCAGCACGGTCTTGCCGACGCCGGCACCGCCGAACAGGCCGATCTTCCCGCCCTGGACGTACGGGGTCAGCAGGTCGATGACCTTGATACCGGTGACCAGCTGTTCGGTCTTGCCCTCGAGTTGGTCGAAGGGCGGTGGCTTGCGGTAGATCGGCCAGTGCTCGGCGTCTTCGCCGACTCCCGGCGAGTCCAGGCACCTACCGAGGGCGTTGAAGACGTGACCCTTGACTACGTCGCCGACCGGGACCGAGATCGGCCGTCCGGTGTTCGATACCGACGCGCCGCGGACCAGTCCGTCGGTCGGCTGCATCGAGATCGCCCGGACGATGTCGTCGCCGAGGTGGAGCGCGACCTCGAGCGTCAGGGTCCTCTTGTCGCCGAGACCGGAGACCTCGACGTTGAGCGCATTGAAAAGCTCGGGAACCTCGCCCCGGGGGAATTCGATGTCGACGACGGGTCCGATGACCCGGACGACCCGACCGGCGACGGAGTTTCTGGTGGCAGTGGTCACTTCTAGTCCTCTTCGCTTCCTGCGGCGGCCAGGGCGGCGGCGCCGCCGACGATCTCGCTGAGTTCCTGGGTGATCTGGGCCTGCCGGGCCTGGTTGGCCTGGCGGGACAGGATCTTGATGATGTCGTTGGCGTTGTCGGTGGCGGCCTTGCAGGCCGCCCGTCTGGCCGCAGATTCACTGGCCGCCGAATCGAGCAGCGCAGCGAAGATCCTGGTTGTGACGTATTTCGGCAGCAGTGCATCCAGCAGGCTCTCCGGAGCCGGTTCGAATTCGTACGCCGGCAGCAGCACCGAGTCCGAGCTCGGGTCGACGTACTCGATCTCCATCGGCGCCACCCGGCGCACCGTCGGGGTCTGGGTGATCATCGACTCGAAATGCGTTGACACCAGATGAATCTCGTCAATTCCCGGAGTGCCGTCGTCCAGCTGGCCATCGGATCCGATGACGAAGGCCGGTAACAGCGATTCGCAGGCCGCCACCGCGTCGTCGTAGGTCGGCTTCTCCGAGAAGCCGGTCCACGACGCGGCGATCGCCCGCTGCCGGAAGCTGAAGTAGCCGACCCCCTTGCGTCCGATGACGTACGGCACCGGCTCCTTGCCCTGGGAACGGAGCAGAGAGGACAACTCTTCGGTGGCCTTGAGCACGTTGGCGTTGTAACCGCCGCAGAGACCGCGGTCCGAGGTGATCACCAGGATCCCGGCGCGCTTGGCGTTCGGCCGCTCCACCAAGAGCGGATGGTCCAGCGTGGATGCGGTGGCCAATGCTGTCAGCACATCGGTGATCTGCGCCGAATAGGGCGCGGCAGCCAGCACTTTGGCCTGTGCCTTGGCGATCCGTGAGGTGGCGATCATCTCCATCGCCTTGGTCGTCTTCTGCGTCGACTGCACGGATTTGACCCGCTGCCGCAGCACCCTTACCTGGGCTGCCATCTCTCACCGCCCCTTCTTATCGAAGTCATTTGATCGGAGCCACGTCGCCTCTGCCGACTTCCGCGATCACTTCGGCGGCGGGGGCTTGCGGACCTGCACCTTTTCCTGACCCACCTTGGCCGGGTCCATGGGCGCGAACTTCTGCTCGCGCCCCAGCACCGACCCGTCGGAGGTGGTGAACGACTCGGCGAAATCGCCAAAAGCATCCAGCAGCGCCTTCTCGGTCTCCGGAACAAGATCCTTGGAGGTTCTGATGGCTTCCAACGGACCCCCCGGAGCGTGCCGCAGGTACTGCAGGAATTCGGCTTCGAAGCGCCTGACGTCCTCGACCGGCACCCGGTCCAGGTGGCCGCGGGTTCCGGCCCAGATGGATACCACCTGTTCCTCGACTGCGAACGGCGCGAACTGCGACTGCTTGAGCAGTTCGACCAGTCGGGAACCTCTGGACAGTGCGCGCTTGGACACCGCATCCAGATCGGATCCGAAGGCCGCGAAAGCCTCCAGCTCGCGATAGGCGGACAGGTCGAGACGCAGCGTGCCGGAGACCTTTCGCATCGCCTTGACCTGGGCGGCGCCACCGACGCGAGAGACGGAGATACCGACGTTGACCGCCGGCCGGACGCCGGAGTTGAACAGGTCGCCCTCCAGGAAGCACTGCCCGTCGGTGATCGAGATGACGTTGGTGGGGATATAGGCAGAGACGTCGCCGGCCTTGGTCTCGATGATCGGCAGTCCGGTCATCGAACCGGCACCGAGTTCGTCGGAGAGCTTCGCGCAGCGTTCCAGCAAGCGGGAGTGCAGATAGAAGACGTCGCCCGGGTAGGCCTCGCGTCCCGGCGGGCGTCGCAGCAGCAGGGAGATCGCCCGGTAGGCCTCGGCCTGCTTGGACAGGTCGTCGAAGATGATCAGAACGTGTTTGCCCTGGTACATCCAGTGCTGGCCGATGGCCGACCCGGTGTACGGGGCCAGCCACTTGAAGCCGGCGGAATCCGACGCCGGGGCAGCGACGATGGTCGTGTATTCCAACGCGCCGACGTCCTCCAACGACTGCCGGACTCCGGCGATCGTGGTGCCCTTCTGTCCGATGGCGACGTAGATGCAGCGGACCTGCTGCTTGGGGTCGCCGGTCTCCCAGTTCGACTTCTGGTTGATGATGGTGTCGACGCAGACGGCGGTCTTGCCCGTCTTGCGGTCACCGATGATCAGCTGGCGCTGGCCGCGGCCGATCGGCGTCATCGCGTCGATGGCTTTGATACCGGTCTGCATCGGCTCGCTCACGCCCTGACGCTCGACCACCGAGGCGGCCTGCAGCTCCAGAGCCCGGCTCTGGTCGGACTTGATCTCGCCCAGTCCGTCGATGGGCTGCCCAAGCGGATTGATCACCCGGCCGAGGAATGCGTCGCCGACCGGGACCGACAGGACCTCGCCGGTCCTGGTGACCTGCTGGCCCTCCTGCAGCGTGTTGGCATCGCCGAGGATCACCGCGCCGATGGTGCGCACGTCGAGGTTCAATGCCACGCCCAACACGCCGCCGGGGAACTGCAGGAGCTCGTTCGCCATCGCCGAGGGCAGACCCTCGATGGTGGCGATCCCGTCCCCTGTGCTCGAGATGATGCCGACCTCTTCTCGGGTCACCTCGGGTGCGTAGTCGGAGACATAGCCTTCGATCGCAGAGCGGATCTCGTCTGCGGAGATCGTCAACTCGGTCATCGCGTTCCCGTTCTGTGTCGTCACTGCTCGATGCACTTCTCTGATCACTCGTTCACCCGACCCACCGGGGCCGGGGCAATGCCGACGAACTCAGCCGGCCATCCGTCTGCGTAGCTCGTCCAGTCGACCGGCCACGCTGCCGTCGATGACCTCGTCGCCCACCCGCACCCTGATGCCGCCGCCTAGCGCCGGTTCGACCAGCACGTGAACCGATACCGCACGGCCGTAGATCTTCGCCAGCGCCGCGGTCAGTCTGGACGTCTGCTCGATGGACAGCGGGGTGGCCGCCTGCACGGTGGCGACGATCTTGTCCTTGCGTTCGGCAGCCTGCGTGACGATCTCACCGACACCGTGGGAGAACGACCGGTGACCGGGATCGCGGGCAAGCTGCTCGAGCAGATCCGCGGTCAGCGGGTGCGCGCGGCCGGCCAGCAGTCGACCGACCAGCGATGCCCTTGCCTCGCCCTGCGTGGTCGGGTCATCGAGGATGACCGACAGCGAGGGCGCCGCGTCCAGGATCCGGCCGAACCGAAAGAGTTGGTCCTCGACCTCGTCGAGTTCGCCGGATCGTTCGGCCCGCAGGAACATGGCCGTTCGGCCGAGACGGACCATCGCACCGGCCAGATCGCGGCCGGACGCCCAGGACTGGCGCACGACGAAATCGACGATGGCCGCTGCCGGTTGCCCCACCTTGCCGGACAACAGCCTGGACATCAACGCTGCCCGATGCTCGACGTCGGTCGTCGCCTCGGACAGGGTGCGCCGCAGCGAAGGCTCGCGGCCCAGCAGACCGCCCACACCGGCGAGGTCGGAGCCGAGCGCGCCGAGCCCAGTATCGTCCAGAGTCGCGGCCTGTAACAGCACCCTGCCGCTGCACTGTTCCAGGGCCTGCGTGCTGGCGATGTGGTCCATCAGTTCTCCAGCTCGGCCAGGAACCGCTCGACCGTGCGCCGCTGGCGGGCTTCGTCCTCGAGGGATTCGCCGACCACCTTGCTGGCCAGTGCGACGGACACCCGGCCCAGATCACCGCGCAATTCGGCGACGATCTGCGCGCGCTGCGCATCCAGTTGAGCGCGGCCGGCGGCAGCGATCCGCTCCGTCTCGGCGTGCGCCTGGGCGAGCATGTCATCCCGGATCGACTGGGCCTGGGATCTCGCGTCCTCGCGGATCTTGGCGGCTTCCTCACGGGCGCCGGCCAGTTGCTGCCGGTATTCGGCCAGCGCTGCTGCGGCCTCGTGCTGTGCCTCGGCTGCCTGGGCGATGCCGCCCTCGATGGCAGCAGTCCTTGCCGCGTAGGCCTTTTCGAACTGCGGCCAGGCGAACTTCCGCAGCACGACGAACAGCACCAGGAAAGACAGAGCGGCGATCAGTACCTCGCCCCAGGGCAGCCCGATGGGGTTGGTCGTCTCGGCCGCGAGGGTGGTGACAGCGGAGTGCATGAGTTGATATCCCTCGACTGGTGAACGGGCGATGGACTGGACCTAAATCAGACGGGCTTGGAGCTGAGGATGAACGGCACCACGAACCCCAGCAGTGCGAGTGCTTCCGAGACGGCGAACCCGAGGAAGGCATAGGTCCGGGTCAGGCCTGCGGACTCCGGCTGGCGGGCCGTGGAGGTGATGTAGGCGGCCCAGACGATACCGACACCGATGCCCGGGCCGATGGCCGCGAGGCCGTAGCCGATGGTGCCGAGGTTGCCGACGATTTGAACGTCGGTGGCGGCGAGGGTGGCGGCTGCAATAGACATTGGAGTTTTTCTCCCTTTCGGTGGATCTCTGCGGTGACTGTTCCCGCCGGCGCGGGATCAGGTTGTGCTTTTCGTGGCGATGGAGCGTGGTCTAGACGGTGGAGCACGATCTTTGGTGGTCGGGTGATCTTTCAGTGCGAGTCGGCCAGTGAACTCTCGAGGTAGATCGCAGCCAGCAGGACGAAGACGTAGGCCTGGAGTCCGCAGATCAGCAGTTCGAAGAAGCCCAGGAACATACTGGCGGCGAACGGCAGGATCATGGTGCCGTAGGAGATGCCGCCCTGCTCGAACAGGAAGATCGTGCCGGCGGCGGCCACCCCGACCAGCATGTGGCCGGCAAACATGTTGGCAAAAAGTCGGACCGCCATGGTGAACGGTCGAAGGATGATGTTCGAGAGGAATTCGATCGGGATGAGCAGGACGTGCATGACCAGCGGCACGCCGGGAATGATGCACATGAGCCTCAGGTAGCCGCCCAGCCCGTGCTTCTTGATACCGACCGCGTTGTAGATGACCCACACCATGATGGCCAGGAACGCCGGCACCGCAAAGTGTGATGTCACCGGCAGTTGAGCGACCGGGATGAGCTCCCAGAGGTTCATCACCAGAACGAAGATGAAAAGCGTGGCGAGGAAGCCGGCCCATTTGCGCCCGGCCTTGCCCAGGATCTCGATCGCGACGCCGTTGCGCACGAAGCCGTAGAGACTCTCGCCGACGAACTGCAGCTTGCCCGGTACGACGGCGGCGCGGCGGGCCGAGCTGGTGAAGAAGCCGACGATCAGGACGGCACCCAGGAGCAGCAGGACCATGGCCTTGATCGATGCGATGACACTGCCGTCGCCGATCTTGTCGAAGAAGAACGAATGCTCGACAGTGGGTGCCTGGAAACCTGTTCCGGTGTCGCTGGCGGCCAAGAAGCTCATGAACACTCGGTCTCCCTTCGGGTGTCGGCCGGAGGCGGCCCTGGTCGGGGGTCGGGGGCGGGACTGCGGGTGCGAGAACTGTACAAACCGGGGTTGTATTGAGCACGTCGTTGCAGAGCGTCACCCTGGGTGGTGGGCTGACGGGGCTTGAATCCGCCGTGTCTGGCCACTACCGCAAGGATTCCGAGCGCCATGCCGACGATCAGACCCATCGGTGTGAGGAACGAGGTTCCCCACCACCGGTCAAGGGCAAAACCGATACCACCCCACAGGACGAAGCCGCCGATCAAGGTGGTCAGAACGGCCCAACCCTCGTCAGCCCCGGTAGGGGTGGAGTCAGCATTGGCCCGCTTTTTCATGGCACTCGGACACTATCAGTAACCCCGAGGTAACACCGAACCAGGGACGGCATGTTCTACAACACGTCGAAGTTGTGGCCGCCGTGGCGTTGCGCTTACGAACTCGTGGACTCACGTCACTCTGGTACCAGACCCGCAACGATCCGGAGCGCCGGCGAAGTTGATGAGCGCGCCACGGGCCCGGGCGAAAGTTGATGAGCGCGGCTCAGCCGGGATCGACGTAATAGATCTTCGTCGTCCACACGTAGCGCATGTGGGCCCCCAACCAGACGAACAGACCCAATCCGACCGCGGCCGCCATCCAGCGGGTGTCGAACACGCCGTCCCGCGGGATGAAGATGAGGACGATGCCAAGCGCCACGATCTTCACCACATACGCCGAGAGTGCCGCCGCCATCACGAGCTTCGGGTTCCGCTGGCCGACCTTGGCGATGATGACCGCGGAGAAGCTGAAAAAGGAGCCGACGATCAGCACCCCCAGAACGACACCGGCCGCAGCGTGGCCGCCGGACACCAGCACGGCGACGACCGCCATGACAAGCCCCGCAGCACCCAGCGCGATCCAGCAGACGCGCAGGTGACCCAGCGACCAGACGCCACCGGTGTGGCTGCGGTTCGCTGCCCGCTCGGCGGCGGCGATGTTGCCCGCCAGCTCACCGTCGACGGATCTGCCTTTGTTCATGGTGTCGATCCTGCACTATCTGCGGGTTTGCCGGCCACGGCGACGGCTCGCCGACCGAGCCGGCGCGCTCTGACCCACGGCCACAGCGAAATGGTCAGCGCCACCCCCAACGCCACCGCGATCGGACCGATGACCTGCTGCCAACGGGCGAAGACCAACGACACCGATCCACCCGACAACACCAGCGCCCACAGGTAGAAGATCAGCACCGCCTGCCGCTGGGTGTGGCCGATGGCCAGCATGCGGTGGTGAAGGTGCCGTTTGTCGGCGCTGAACGGATGCCGGCCCTCCTTGGTGCGGCGAATGACCGCGAGCAGGAAATCCAGTAGCGGGATGAACACCACGGCCAGCACGACGATGATCGGCGCCAGCAGCGCCACGGTGCCGCGCGGACCGAAATTGCTGCTGGTGGCGGCAAGCTGACCACCTGAGGTGACGATCGACGCGGCCATGGCCAATCCGATGAACATCGACCCCGAGTCCCCCATGAAAATGCGGGCGGGGTAGAAGTTGTGCGGCAGAAAGCCGAGGCAGGCGCCGACCAGCGCGGCCGCGATCAACGGTGCCTGAGAGGCAGACGTGTCGTCGCGGGTCACCGCCAACTGGTGGACGGAGAAGACGAACACTCCGACCGCCGAAATGGTGGCGACGCCGGCCAGCAGGCCGTCCAGCCCATCGATGAAGTTCATCGCATTGGCCAGCACGATGGTGATCACCACGGTGACCAGCGCTCCCTGGGTCTGGTCGAGCGACACCGCTGATCCGCCGTTGGCCGGCAACCAGACCTGCAGCCAGGTCACCCCGAACAGCACCATCACTCCGGCCGCGAGGATCTGGCCGAACAATTTGGTCACCGCGTCCAGGTCGAAGCGATCGTCGAGCACGCCGACCAGGACGATCACCCCGCCGGCCACCAGAACACCCTGGATGGAAGAGGTGTCGAATGCGCGCGTCAACCCGGGCATGTTCCGGGCCAGCAGGATGGCAGCGGCCACCCCGAGATACACGGCGACACCGCCCATTCGCGGTGTCGGCAGCTTGTGCACATCCCGATCCCGGATCGGGGTGAAGGCGCCGATCTTGGAGGCCAACAGCCGCACGCCGCCGGTCGCAACATAGGTCACCACTGCGGCAGTCGCGAAAACGAGCGCATACTCCCGCGCTGGAATCGCAATGTCGGCCACCGCCCCAGGGTAATCGCGGGCTTGCGGTCAGCCCGCCATCACGAGTTGACGGAGCGGCGTTTCGTCACCGCGATCCGCAGTGCTGGCACCGGGTCACTCCCCGACTCCCCTGACCTCGCCCGCGACCTTGCGCAGCGCGTCCAGTGACACCGCACCCTGGCGGAGCACCACCGGCACCGGGCCGGTCACGTCGACGACCGTCGAGGCGACGCCGATCGGTGACGGGCCGCCGTCCAGGTACACGCTGACCAGCTCGCCGAGCTGCTCCGCCGCATCGTCCGCGGTGACCGCCGGCGGCTGCCCGCTGCGATTCGCGCTCGACACGGCCATCGGCCCGACCGCCCGGAGCAGGTCGAGAGCAACCGGGTGCAAGGGCATCCGGACCATCACGGTGCCCTTGGCGTCGCCCAGATCCCAGGACAGCGAGGGGGCGTGCTCGACCACCAGTGACAGACCACCCGGCCAGAACGCCTCGACCAGCTTTGTCGCGACCGGCGGAACGGCCAGCACCAGACCTTCGATCGTCTTCCAGGAACCGACCAGCACCGGCACCGGCATCTCCGGACCCCGGCCCTTGGCGGCCAGCAGCGCCCGGACCGCCGCCGAGTTGAACGCGTCCGCCCCGATGCCGTACACGGTGTCGGTGGGCATCACCACCAACTCACCGGCCGCTGCCGCCGCAGTGGCGGCCGTCAGGCCGGCCCGTCGGGTCACTGGATCGCTGCACTGGAAGGTAGTCACCGGTTCATCCTCGCAGTCGGCATGCTGACCCTGCGGGCGGTGACGAATCGGGGTCTGCCGGTCAGGTCCTGATGGTCGGCGACATCGGCAAGTACCCGCCGCGCCGACAGCAGCGCCGGCACCGAGTCGCCATGGCTGTCGTCGTGCTCGATCGCCAGGAACCCCCCGGGTTTCAGCAGACCGGCGGCCACCGAGATCAATGGCCTGATCACCGCAAGACCATCCGCACCAGCGAAGACGGCGTCCGCCGGGTCGTGGTCGGCCACTTCAGGTGCCAGCAGGGCTCCGTCGGGCACGTACGGCGGATTGGCCGTCACCAGGTCGGCAGTGCCGTCCAGGTCGGCGAGCAGTCGTTGGTCGGTGAAGTCACCACCGCGGAGATCGATCGGCGAACCGCCGGCGTCGCGGTGCACCTCGATATTGCGGCGAGCCCAGGCCAGGGCGCCGGCCGCGCGCTCGACGGCATGGACGGTGGCGTCCGGCCGGGCCTGCGCGATCGCCAGCGCGATCGCCCCGCTCCCGGAGCACAGGTCGACGACGACGGGCTTCTCGAGCGCCTCGATTGCCTGCAGCGCCCATTCCAGGAGCACCTCGGTTTCCGGCCGCGGAATGAAGACACCCGGCCCGACCTGCACCGTGGTGCGGCCGAGCACCGCCGTTCCGACCAGATGCTGCAGTGGCACCCTGGCGGCGCGTCGGTCCACCAACGTGCGGTAGTCGTGCGTCCACTCCGCCGCCACCAGCGGCTGCAGCCCGAGCTTCGTCCGGGAGATCCCCAACAGGTGCGCCGCGAGTTCTTCGGCATCGAATTGCGGGCTGGGCACCCCGGACTCCGCCAGCTTCTGTGCGGCGGCCATGATCTGCACCCGCAGCGACTCACGCGCCACTGGGGCCACCGCCCGCCAGGCGCTCGGCACGGTCCGCCTGGTCCAGGCTGTCCAGCACCGCATCGAGGTCGCCGTCCAGCACCGCGTCCAGGTTGTAGGCCTTGAACCCCACCCGATGGTCGGCGATGCGGTTCTCCGCGAAGTTGTAGGTACGGACCCGTTCCGACCGGTCCACGGTGCGCACCTGTGAGCGCCGGGCGTCGGCGACTGCCGACGCGGCGGTGTCCCTGGCCGCCGCCAGCATCCGGGCCCGTAGGATCCGCATGGCCTGCTCCTTGTTCTGGAGCTGGGATTTCTCGTTCTGGCACGACACCACGATGCCGGTCGGCAGGTGGGTGATGCGGACCGCGGAGTCGGTGGTATTCACACTCTGACCGCCCGGCCCCGACGACCGGAAGACGTCGATCCGCAGGTCGTTCGGGTCGATGGAGACGTCGACGGTGTCCTCGGCTTCCGGTGCCACGAAGACTCCGGCCGCCGAGGTGTGGATGCGTCCCTGCGATTCGGTGACCGGTACCCGCTGCACCCGATGCACCCCGCCCTCGAACTTCAGCCGCGCCCACACCCCGTCGGCCGGCGCGGGCGTGCCCGGGGATTTCACCGCGACGGTGACGTCCTTGTAGCCGCCGAGGTCGGACTCCGATGCCGAGAGCACTTCGGTCTTCCAGCCGTGTCGCTCGGCGTACCGCAGGTACATCCGCAGCAGATCTCCGGCGAACAGCGCGGACTCCTCGCCGCCCTCGCCCGCCTTGATCTCGATGATCGCGTCCTTGGCGTCGTCCGGGTCGCGCGGGGTGAGCAGAGTGGCGAGCTTGTTCTCCAATTCGTCGACCTGCTCGGTCAACGAGGTGACCTCGTCGGCGAAGGACGAGTCCTGGGCCACCAGTTCGGCGGCCGTCTCGAGATCGCCGCGGGTGACTTCAAGCGCGTTGGCAGTGTTCACGATCGGCGTCAACTCGGCATAGCGACGCCCGAGTTTCCGTGCGATCGCCTGGTCGGCATGCACGCCAGGGTCGGACAACCGGGTCTGCAGGTCGGTGTATTCGGCGATCAGCCCGGCAGCCGGACCGGCGGTGGAGCCTGATTGAACGGAGGCGGCCATCGGCGCTCCCTTCTCATTGGACATGCTCGTGAAGTCGATCGGTAACCGAGTTCGATGCGGCAACCGCAGACAGCAAACGGCGCCCGCCGGCCTGGTGGCCGGCGGGCGCCGTGTCGGAACTAGCGGCTCCGCTTGCCGTAACGGGCCTCGAAGCGCGCGACCCGACCGCCGGTGTCCAGGATCTTCTGCTTGCCGGTGTAGAACGGGTGGCAGTTGGAGCAGACCTCGACCGCGATCTTGCCGCTGGTCTTGGTGCTGTGCGTCTCGAAGGCGTTGCCGCAGCTGCAGGTCACCTCTGTGGTGACGTACTCGGGATGGATGCCGGTCTTCATGGGAAATCCTTTCGTAGAGTCACTGGTCAGCCGCCGGGTCGGCCGCACTTTCTGTGCGGCGCGGGAACCGGAGCCGGACTCGACCTGCCAGTCTGCCAGATGGCGGCCGGCTCGTGGACAACCCGGGAATCGTCCCGTCCCGGCCCGCCCGATCGCAGCCATTCCTAGTCGCGCGGGGTGATGGCCAGTCCGCCCGGCTGACGGACCGGCCGGCCCAGCCGGGCGAGGAGCCGATTCGGCAGTGCCGTCATCTTGGCGAGAAATCCATACTTGTGGATCAGCGCGGCCAACACAGCTTCGACTTCCGCCGGCTCGAGAATCCTTGCGCTGCCGGAGATCGGTGCGCCCAGAGGCCGTCCGCCCCGGGTGCACGGCCCGATCTGCACGCGGACGTCCCGGCGGATCCGCTTGACCTTGCCGGCCTCCGGGTTCGTCCACACCATCAGCTCATCACCGATGCGGACCACCCAGACCGGGGTCGGCACCGGCGTGCCGTCCCGACGGAAGGTGGTCAACGACACAAAAGGGGTCCCGGCCAACACTTCCAGCGGCGTCTGCATATCGGTGACGGTACCGACCGGGAGGCCGGGCCTGGCCGGCTTCTCGGGCCAGGGCCCCTAGTCGTTACCGACGCCGGACGTGGTCTTGGCCACCTGCATCAGGAACTCCACGTTGCTCTTGGTCTTCCGCAACCGGTCGAGCAGGAGCTCGAGCGCCTGCTGGGAGTCCAGAGCCGACAGCACCCGCCGGAGCTTGACCGTGATGGCCAACTCGTCCGGCGAGAGCAGCAGATCCTCTTTCCGGGTGGACGACTGGTCAACGTCGATGGCCGGGAAGATCCGCTTGTCGGCGATCCGCCGGTCCAGCTTGAGCTCGGCGTTGCCGGTGCCCTTGAATTCCTCGAAGATCACCGTGTCACCGGCCGAACCGGTCTCCACCAGCGCCGAGGCGAAGATGGTCAAAGACCCACCGTTCTCGATGTTGCGCGCCGCGCCGAGAAAGCGCTTTGGCGGGAACAGGGCCGTCGAGTCGACACCACCGGACAGGATGCGCCCGGACGCCGGCGCGGCCAGGTTGTATGCCCGGCCGAGGCGCGTGATCGAGTCGAGCAGCACCACCACGTCCCGGCCCATCTCGACGAGGCGCTTGGCCCGCTCGATGGAAAGCTCGGCGACCATGGTGTGATCGGCCGGCGGCCGGTCGAAGGTGGAGGCGATGACCTCACCCTTCACCGATCGCTGCATGTCGGTGACTTCCTCAGGACGTTCGTCGACCAGAACCACCATCAGGTGCACCTCGGGATTGTTGGTGGTGATCGCATTCGCCACCGCCTGCAGGATCGAGGTCTTGCCGGCCTTCGGAGGCGACACGATCAGCGCCCGTTGGCCCTTGCCGACAGGCATCACCAGATCGATGATCCGGGTTGTCAGGATGTGCGACTCGGTCTCCAGTCGGAGCCGCTCATTCGGGTACAGCGGAGTCAGCTTGGTGAACTCCGGCCGGTCCTTGGCCATCTCCGGGTCCTGACCGTTGACCGAATCCAGCCTGACCAGGGCGTTGAACTTCTGCCGTGCGGCTGCCTCGCCGTCACGTGGTGCCCGGACTGCGCCGGTCACTGCATCGCCACGCCGCAGACCGTTCTTGCGGATCTGCGAGAGCGACACGTAGACGTCGTTCGGTCCGGACAGGTAGCCGGAGGTGCGGATGAAGGCGTAGGAGTCCAGCACGTCGACGATGCCGGCGACCGGGACAAGGATGTCGTCGTCGCGTACCTCGGTATCGGTCGGTGCGTCGGCGAACCGGTCCCGGGTGCGACGGTTGCGGTCACGGAAACGCCGGCCACGGCGGCTGTCCTGGTCGTCGTCCTGGCCACCGTTGCGGTCCTGGCCCTGCCGGTCCTGGCCCTGCCGGTCCTGGCCCTGCCGGTTGCCGTCCTGCCGGTTGCCGTCCTGCCGGTTGCCGTCCTGCCGGTTGTCACGGCCATTGGTTCGGGCGTTCTGCGCATCGCGGTTCTGTACCGGCTGGGACTCGCGGTTCTGCGCCGTGACGGGCGGCGCATTCTGACCTTCGCGGGCACCGGAACCCTCGGTCACCTCGCCTGTGGCTTCAACGCCGCGACTGTCCCGGTCGCGCCGATTGCGCCGGTTCCGGCGGCTGCTGCGCGGCCCGTCGTCGCCCTCGTGGGTCTGACGATCCGGGCGCTCAGCGCTGTTGCCTGCATTGCCGCCGCCCTGCTGACCCTCGACCGCCTGCTGACCCTCGACGGCCTGCTGGCCCTGAGTCACCGAGTGGGCCTCGGAGCTGGTCGCCGCCCCCGAATGCGTGCCGTTGGGGTCCGGCGCGCGGACGCCCTCCGGCGGGGTCGCCGCGGGTGCCGATGTCGGCGCCGAATCCACCGGCGCTGGGACCGCGGCGGTCCCGGCCGATGCTGAGATGGGGGCGCCTTCCGGACGGGCCGCCGAACGGCGTCGTGCAGGTCGCTGCGGCAGGTCGAGGTCGAGCGTCGGCTCGGCCCCGTGCCCGTTCGTACCTGCCGAAGCGCCGTTCACTTCGGCGGGCGGGGCGCCGGCCGATGAACCGCGGCGGGGGGCCGGCGGCGCACTTGCGCTCTGATGGGAGGCAATGGCCGACACCAGGTCGCCCTTGCGCAGTCCCGAGGTGCCCTTGATGCCGAGTTGGCCCGCCAGAGCCTTCAGATCGGCGAGCACCATGCCCGAGAGTCCTTCACCGCGGCGCGCTCGCGCTGCGGTGGTGGAGGAGACGGGCTGCTCCGTGGTTTCGCTCACGAAGATCCTTCCTGTCCGACCCGGGAATGCCGGTCGGGTTCGAAGCGCCGGCGCGAGAGCGGCGGCTGCAGCTCCACACCCGGCGGGCGTGGAGGAAATGATCACGGCAGTCATGATTGCTTTGTCATGATCACTGTTTTATTGACCACTGTTGTATGCGAACAGTGCCGGTGGCTGCGAGGGCGATGTAGCCCGCACGGCCCAGCACTCGTACTTGCCTACTGACAGGACGTAGCCGGAGGTGGAACCTTCGGATATCCCCTCGGCGGCTCGGTGTGGCACACCGAGTGGGGGGATGGTGGAGTTCGTGAATCGAATCCCCGAGATTCCGGCGGCATAGCTCACGACGGGTGATCGGACACCAGCCTAGACGCACGTCCGCCCCGGCGGCAACAAAGGGTTGCCGTGTCGGCGCCGAACGGTGTGTCGAGGGTGTCCGCGACGACCAGCCGACACACTTGTCATCTACTCCAATTCCCAGCGTACGCTTGCTCTCGCTAATAGTGATACGACTACAAGTGTTGGAGCACCACCGTTGCCTGAACTGACCGCCAAGCGGAAATCCCTCATCCTGGCCATCTGCTGCCTGAGCCTGTTGATCGTCGGTATGGACAGCACCATCGTCAACGTTGCGCTCCCGTCGATCAGACGTGACCTGGACGCCAGCGTGTCCGGTCTGCAATGGGTCATCGACGCCTACACGCTGACCTTGGCCAGCCTGCTGATCCTTTCGGGTTCGACAGCGGACAGATTCGGGCGGCGCCGGACGTTCCAGGTCGGCCTCGGCTCGTTCACGGCCGGCTCCGCACTGTGCAGTCTGGCTCCCAACCTTTCGCTGCTGATCGTTGCGCGGATCATCCAAGCGATCGGCGGCTCGATGCTCAACCCGGTGGCCATGTCGATCATCACCAATGTCTTCACCGACCGTCGAGAACGGGCCAGGGCCATCGGAATCTGGGGCGGCGTGGTGGGCATCAGTCTGGGAGTCGGGCCGGTCCTGGGTGGGCTGTTGATCCAGACATCGGACTGGCGCTGGATTTTTTGGATCAACGTTCCGATCGGGATCCCCGCCATCGTGCTGGCTCAATTGTTCGTGCCGGAGTCGAGGGCGGCGCGAGCCCGCCGGATCGATCCGGTCGGCCAGCTCCTGGTCATCGTCATGCTGGCCTCGCTCACCTACGCGATCGTGGAGTCGAGCCGGCTGCACTGGCACTCGCCGGTGGTCTGGTCGATCCTGGCCGCTGCCGGCGTCGCGCTGATCGCACTCCTGCTGTACGAGCCGAGGCGCGCGGACCCGTTGATCAATTTGCGCTTCTTCTCTAGCGTGCCGTTCTCCGGGGCCACCGTCATCGCGGTCTGCGCCTTCGGTGCCTACGCCGGGTTCCTGTTCCTCAACACCCTGTATCTGCAGGATGTCAGGGGTTTCACGGCTCTGCAGGCGGGTGTCACGGTACTTCCGATGGCGGTCGTGACGATGATCTGCGCACCGCTGTCCGGACGGCTGGTCGGCGCCGGGATGGCCCGATCCGCGACCCTGGCGGCCGGCTGCGCCATCGCGCTGGGGGCCGGCGGCTTGACGGTCATGACGAGCAGCACTCCCCTTGTCTATCTCATCGCCTGTTACGTCGTCTTCGCAGCGGGTTTCGGACTGGTCAACGCGCCGATCACGAACACGGCTGTCTCCGGAATGCCGCTGAGTCAGGCCGGTGTCGCCGCCGCCGTCGCGTCTACCAGCCGCCAGATCGGATCGACGCTCGGGGTGGCGGTGATCGGGTCGGTGCTGGCGGCCGGCACCGTGGACCCGGCCGGAGCGGGTGGACCGGCGGCAGGGATCCTGGCGGCTACCGGCACTGCCTGGTGGATCGTCACCGGGCTCGGCGTTGCGGTGGTGCTGCTGGGCCTTCTGACCACCGGGCCGTGGGCAAGGGCAACGGTCGGCCGGGTCGCCGATCTGATGAACGCTGATCCCGCTGTCCAGCCGGAGCCGGCCAGGTGACGACGTCCAGGGCGACCGAGGTCGCGGCCTGGCAGACGATCCGCGACATGGTGGTGGACCACATGGCGGACCGTCGGGCCGAAGTCAGCGAGCGACTCGGGATGAGCTTCATCAAGGCGAAGGCGTTGCGGGCACTGGGTATCCGGCCGATGACCATGGGTGAGCTGACCGCGACCCTGCACACCGATGCGCCGTACACCAGCCTGGTGGTGGCCACCCTCGTCGATCGACGGCTGGCGATACGCATCGCCCAGCCCTTGGACCGACGCCGGAAGATGGTGGAGCTGACCAGGGCCGGGCGTGAGCTGGCGCAGGTGGTGGACGAGATCCTCGACCGTCCACCAGCGGGATTCCGGGGCCTGGCCGGAGCGGAACTGACCCAGGTGGCGGAGGCCCTCGGCCGGCTGTCCGATGAAGCGGGCGAGCGGGTCAGCCGCAGCTGACCGTCGCCCCGGCAGTGCAGACCGGGAACTCCTGGAGGGCGAATCCTTGTCGCTGCCAACGGTTCTGCTCCAGCGGACTGGTCACAAGGGCCAGCACCGACGGGCCAGCACCGGAGATGACGGCGGCGATGCCGGCCGCCCGGAGGTCTGTCATCAGCGCCGCCGAGTCGGGCATCGACGCCGCCCGGTACGGCTGGTGCAGCCGGTCACCCGTGGCCTCGAGCAGATAGCGCGGGTCGGTGGTCAGCGCATGCACCATCAGTGCCGATGCCGCCGCATTGGCCGCGGCGTCGGCGTGCGTCACCGTTGGCGGCAACAGCCCTCTCGAGTGATGGGTCGAGGACGTCAGCAACGCGGTGAACATGACTGCTCGCACGTCCGGGTGCACTTCGAGCCTGACGGCGGCGACCGCCCCCTGCGGCCGGATCCAGGCCAGGGTGAATCCGCCGAGCAGTGCAGCTGCGACGTTGTCGGGGTGGCCTTCCATCTGCAGCGCCAATTGCAGTACCGCATCGTCGGTCAGGTCGGTGCCACTGGGTAGCAGACCACGCCCGGCCAGCAGCCCGGCCACGATCGCTGCCGCGGAGGAGCCCTGGCCACCGCCGTGCGGAATCGAGTTGCGGCAGCGCAACCACACCGGCGGTAGCTCCAGACCGACTGCCCGCCAGGCTCTTGCCATGGCTTGGATGACGAGATGACTTGCGTCCGTTGCTACTTGGCCAGCACCAACACCCTCCACCTCCACCCGCAGGCCATCCGGGCACAGGGCAGCGGTCACCTCGTCGTATCGCTGCAGAGCCAGGCCGAAACAGTCGTAGCCTGGCCCCAGATTGGCCGAGGTGGCCGGCACCCTGACCGTCACGCTCACCCGAGCTCCAGAGCTTCGGTGACGGCCTCGGCGGCCACCGGTATGACGGTCGGAGCGCTCAACCCGGCGAGCGCCGTCTGCGGATCCTTCAGGCCGTTGCCGGTCACCGTGCACACCACCACCGACCCGGCCGGGAGGCGGCCGTCGGCAGCGGTGGCGAGCAGACCGGCGATCGAGGCGGCCGAGGCCGGCTCGACGAAGACGCCCTCCGTCCTGGCGAGCAGCCGGTAGGCCTCGAGGATCTGCTCGTCGGTGACGGCGTCGATCAGGCCGGCCGATGCATCTCTGGCGTTGACGGCACCATTCCAGGAGGCCGGAGCACCGATCCTGATGGCGGTGGCGATGGTCTCCGGATCGGAGATCGGATGCCCCAGGACCAGTGGTGCCGCGCCGGCCGCCTGGAAACCGAACATGCGGGGGGTCGAGCCGACGACGCCGTCGGCGAAGTACTCGCAGTAGCCCTTCCAGTAGGCCGTGATGTTGCCGGCGTTGCCCACCGGAAGGATGTGGATGTCCGGAGCGCGCCCGAGTACGTCGCAGATTTCGAAGGCTGCGGTCTTCTGACCCTCGATCCGCACCGGATTCACCGAATTGACCAGCGCGATCTCCTCATGCGCCGCAGCTGTCTTCCTCGCCAGCTCCAGGCAGTCGTCGAAATTGCCCTGTACCTGCAGGATCCGGGCGCCGTACACGTGTGCCTGGGCCAGCTTGCCGGCGGCGATCTTGCCCTGTGGAATCAGCACAGCGCAGGTCATCCCGGCCCGGGCGGCGTAGGCGGCAGCCGATGCCGAGGTGTTACCGGTGGAGGCGCAGATGACAGCCTTGGCCCCGGTGGCCAGCGCATGCGTGACGGCGACCGTCATACCCCGGTCCTTGAACGACCCGGTCGGGTTCGCGCCCTCGATCTTCAGCCAGACCTGCGCACCGACCCGATCGGACAGGGCCGGCGCCGGCAGCAGCGGGGTGCCACCCTCGAGCAGGGTGATGGGCCGCGCGCCCGGCGGGATCGCCACCCGGCCGGCATAGGCAGCAATCAATCCCGGCCAGCCGACCCCCCCGATGCTGCTGCTGATCTGGGGCACCGCTTGAGAATCGGTGGTCACACGACATCTCCCATGACTCTCATCACCGAGGTCACCCGGTGTACCGAATCGAGCTCGGACAATTTGGCGACGGTGGCCGACAGCGCGGCGTCGGGCGCGGTGTGGGTGACCACGACCAGCGTCGCCTCGGCTCCCCTGCCCTGCTGCCGGACGGTCGAGATCGAGACCCCGGCGTCGGCGAACGCAGTGGCGACCGCAGCCAGCACACCGGCCCGATCGCCCACCTCCATGCTGATGTGGTACCTGGCCGGCACCTGGCCCATCGGATGCAGCGGCAGCGCAGCGTAGGCGGACTCCCTCGGCCCGCGACCACCACTGATCTTGTTGCGCGCCACCGCGACCAGATCGCCGAGGACGGCCGAAGCCGTCGGTGCGCCACCGGCTCCCGGACCATAGAACATCAGCCGGCCGGCGGATTCGGCCTCCACGTACACCGCGTTGTAGGCACCGTCGACGCCGGCCAACGGATGGGTCCTTGGCAGCATCACCGGGTGCACCCGCGCCGACACCGACTGCCGACCGTCCTGGGTGACCCGTTCGCAGATGGCCAGCAGTTTGATGACGCAATCCAGTTCGGTCGCGGCCGCGATGTCGGCCGCCGTCACGTCGGCGATCCCTTCCCGATGCACATCCGCTGCGCCGACCCGGGTGTGGAAGCCGATGGAGGCCAGGATCGCCGCCTTCGCGGCAGCGTCGAAACCGTCGACATCAGCCGTCGGATCGGCCTCGGCGTAGCCGAGCCTGGTCGCCTCCTTCAGCGCGAGCTCATAGCTGGAACCCTCCGCGGTCATCTGCGACAGGATGAAATTCGTGGTGCCGTTGACGATCCCCATGATGCGTGAGATGCGGTCCCCGGCAAGGGATTCCCGGATCGGGCGGATCAGCGGGATGGCTCCGGCGACAGCGGCCTCGAAGTACAGGTCCGCGCCGGCAGCGTCAGCGGCCTCGTAGAGGGCGGGTCCTTCCTCGGCCAGCAGTGCCTTGTTCGCCGTCACCACGGCTGCCCCCCGGCGCAGCGCGGTGAGCAGCAGCTGCTTGGTCGGGTGGATGCCGCCGATGACCTCGATGACCACATCGACGTCGTCCCTGGCGACGACCGCTGCGGCATCGGTGGTCAGCAGATGGGTGGGGATGTCCGTGTGGTGGTGCGGCCGGCGCACCGCTACCGCAACCAGCTCCAGCGGGGCGCCGATCCGGGCCGACAACTCATCGCCCTGTTCGCGCAGCAGCCGTACCACCTGCGAACCCACCACGCCGGCGCCCAGCACCGCCACCCGCACCGGCTTCACCTGCGGCCTCGCCGGGCGTTGTCGCGGAACAGGATCGCCGCGTAGATCAGCAGCGCAACGACCACCAGCAGGGCAAGCGCGGCAATGGTGACCTTCAACCACGACGGCATCGCCGGTTTGACCAGCACCACGACGATCAGTACAGCAGCCAGCCCCAGCAGGATCGCGGCCGGCAACACCGAGGGCTGCTTCTGGCCGTTGTCGGTGTTTGCGTCGGGCCCGTTCACATTGGTCACCAGGTCTCCAGGAGCATCAGGTCGTCGTCGGTCTCGCGGCGCAGCAACTGCCGGGATGTCCCGCCGGCCACCGCGATCAGCGGTGGGCGGGGCAGCCGGTTGTAGTTGCTGGCCATCGCATAGCAGTACGCACCGGTCGCCGCGACCGCCACCAGATCGCCCACCGCGATGTCCGCAGGAAGGTAGCAGTCGCGGACCACGACGTCGCCGCTCTCGCAGTGCTTGCCCACCACCCGGCACCTGACGGCCGATGCCGATGACGATCGCGAAGCCAGCAGCACCGTGTAGTCGGCGTCGTACAGGGCGGTGCGGATGTTGTCGCTCATCCCGCCGTCCACCGACACGTACTTGCGCACCACACCGCCATCCAGGTGCACGTCCTTGATGGTGCCGACCTCGTAGACCGTCACCGTCCCCGGTCCGACGATGGCCCGGCCGGGCTCGACGGCGATCCGCGGCACCGCCAGCGACGCGGCCTGGCACTCCCGCTCGACGATCTCGGTCAGCGATTTCGCCATGGCGTCCACCGGCGGCGGCGTGTCGGCGGACGTGTACGCAATGCCCAACCCGCCACCGAGGTCCAGGGTGGTGATCGAAGCGGCGAGTTCGGGGTAGTCGGCGATGACGGACCGCATCAGCAGCACCAGTCGGTGCGCCGACACCTCGAACCCCGACGGGTCGAAGATCTGCGAGCCGATGTGGGAGTGCAAACCGACCAGTTTCAAGCCCGAGCAGGCGACGATCCGGCGCACACCCTCGGCCGCCGCGCCGCCGGCCAGTGAGAAGCCGAATTTCTGGTCCTCGTGGGCAGTGGCGATGAACTCGTGGGTGTGCGCCTCCACGCCGACCGTCACCCTGATCATCACCGGGATACGGTGGGCCGACCCGTTGTTGTTCCCGGTCCGGGGGTTGGCCCGATCGGCAATCCCGGCCAGGCGTCCGATCTCGTCGAAGGAGTCGACGACGATGGCTCCGACACCGGCGGCTACCGCGGCCTCCAGTTCGTCCTGGGACTTGTTCGAGCCGTGCAGCGCGATCCGCTGCGGCGGAAAACCGGCGCGCAACGCCAGCCGCAGCTCCCCGCCGGAGCAGACGTCCAGCGAAAGTCCCTCCTCGTCAAGCCATTTCACGATGTGGGAGGACAGGAAGGCCTTGGCTGCGTAGTGCACGTCGGCGGCCGACCCGAAGGCGTCGGCGAAATCCTGGCATCGGCTGCGGAAGTCTGCCTCGTCGATCGCCAGCAGCGGAGTGCCGTACCGGGCGGCGAGATCCCTGACGTCATTGCCGGCGAGGGTGATCACCCCGCCGGTCCGGCCCGCCGTCCGCGGCCAGATGGCCGGGTCGAGGTCGTTCAGATCCGCCGGAACCACGGAGGAATGGTCTGCCGGTATCTCACCGTGCCGCGGTCCGGCCGGATGCGCTCTCATGCCCTGCTCACATTCGCACCGGTGCGGTGACGCCCAGGACGGCCAGACCGTTGGCCAGCACCTGCCGGGCCGCAGCACACAGCCACAACCGCGCCACGTTGGCCGACGTGACCTCGTCCTGCCCCATCGGCAGCACCCTGACCGCGTCGTAGAACTTGTGGTAGGCCGACGCCAGGTCCTCCAGGTACCTGACCACCCGGTGCGGCTCCCGCAACTCGGCGGCGGCAGCCAGCACCTGCGGATACCCGGCCAGCAGTGCGATCAGTTCGCCCTCCTGGGGAGTGTCCAGCAGGGCGGCGTCGTAGTCGTCGCCGAGGTCGATGCCCAGGTCCTGCGCCGACCGGGCCAACGCGGAGAGCCGGGCATGCGCGTACTGCACGTAGAACACCGGGTTGTCGGAGCTCTGCCTGGTCCACAGGTCGAGATCCAGGTCCAGGGTGGTGTCGACGGAGTAGCGGATCAGCGAATACCGGGCCGCGTCGACGCCGAGGGCCTCTATCAGGTCGTCCAGCGAGATCACCGTGCCGGCCCTCTTGCTCATCCGGACCGGCTCGCCGTCCTTGACCAGGAAGACCATCTGACCGATGAGGACCTCGACCACCTCTGGGTCGTCCCCGAAGGCAGCCGCGGCAGCCTTGAGGCGGCTGACGTACCCGTGATGGTCGGCGCCGAGCATGTAGATACACAGGTCGAAGCCCCTGGACCGCTTGTCGAGGAAGTAGGCAAGGTCGCCGGCGATGTAGGCCGGTTCGCCGTCGGACTTGACGACCACCCGGTCCTTGTCGTCCCCGTAGTCGGTGGACTTGAGCCACCAGGCGCCGTCTGCCTGGAAGAGGTGACCGGAGTCCTTCAATCGGGCAACGGCTTTGTCGACGGCTCCGCTGGCGTGCAGCGAATCCTCGTGGAAGTACACGTCGAAGTCGGTCCGAAAGGCGTGCAGGGTCGCCTTGATCTCGTCGAACATCTGCGCAACGCCCTGCGCGCGGTAGACCTCGGTGGCGTCGGCGTCAGGCAGGTCGGCTGCGCCGGGGTTGTCGGCGGAGATCCGGTTCGCGATGTCCAGGATGTAGTCCCCGCCGTAGCCGTCCGCCGGCGCGGGCAGTCCCCTGGCGGCAGCGAGCAAGGACCTGGCGAACCGGTCGATCTGGGCGCCGGCATCGTTGAAGTAGTACTCCCGCACGACGGTGGCGCCCTGGGTGCTCAGCACCCGGCCGAGTGCGTCGCCGACGGCGGCCCACCTGGCACCGCCGATGTGCACCGGCCCGGTGGGATTGGCAGAGACGAACTCGAGGTTGATCTGCTTGCCGGCCAGGGCATCCGATGACCCGTAGCGCTCACCGGCGGTCACGATCGCACCGACGACGGCAGCTGCAGCAGCGGTCTCCAACCTGATGTTGAGAAAGCCCGGCCCGGCCACCTCGACCGAGGCGATCCCGTCGACCTCGGCCAGGTAGCGGGCCAGCACGTCCGCGATGCGTCGAGGCGGCAGACCGGCCGCTTTGCCCAGTTTCAGCGCAGCCGGGGTGGCATAGTCGCCGTGCTCCCGTGAGCGCGGCCGGTCGATGGTGATCTCGTCGGGCACCGTGACCGTCAGGTCTCCGGCAGCGACGGCGCGGGCGAGAGCAGCACGAACAGCATCGGCCAATTGGGCGGGATTCACCTGTCCATTCTAGGAAGACCCCGCACCCTGTTTGCGCCACGTCGGCCGGGGTCGCCCGGCCGCTAGCCCGGCGCCCCGTCCGCGCGACCGAGACCAGTGCCGGCTATCCACTCCAGGCAGGCCGCCCAGCTGCTCACACCGAGGTCACCGAACGGGCCCGTAGACTCCTGCCGTCTCCTCCGGTCCCTGCATCGACCGGTCCAGCAGCAACATGAACGAGGTCGAAGCACCGATGATGGCAAGCGGTAAGAACGCCAAGAAGTCCCGCGCGGTGGCCCCGGTGGTCAGCCGGCGGCAGGGCCTGCCATGGCTGACCATCGGGGCCGTGGTGGTGGTGCTGATCCTGATCGGCGGGATCTTCGCCGTGGTGTATTCGAAGAACCGGCAGAACACGGCCGACACCGCGGCGGTGGCGCCGTTCGTCCCTTCGGCAACCAACATGGACCCCTCGACCAAGATCTCGGGTATCTACGCAGGTAAGAGCACCGTCGCCGCCAGTGGCAGCAGCCTGTCCTTCACCGAGTACAAGGCGGCACTGCACGTCAGCGCGACCCAGCGCGTCGCCTACGACCGCTTCCCGCCGGTCGGCGGCCCGCACGACGCGGAGTGGGCGGCCTGCAACGGCGACGTCTACACCGTCGCCGTGCGGAACGAGAACATGGTCCACCCGCTGGAGCACGGAGCCGTCTGGATCGCCTACAACCCGTCGACGATCGCCGCCGGCGACCTGGACAAGCTCAAAGCGCTGGTCACCGGGCAGACATACATCTACCTGAGCCCGTATCCGAATCTGGACTCCCCCATCTCGCTGCAGGCTTGGGCACATCAGCTCAAGGTGACCTCGGCCGGCGACGTCCGGATCAAGCAGTTCATCACCGCGCTGCGGGCGAATCCCTACATCGCACCGGAGCCCAACGGTTCGTGTGACCAGCCGGGATTCACCGCGAGCCCACCACCGTTCGACGCCACCCCGGCCGGCGCGGGCGCCGTCCAGATGAACGGTGCCGGCCTGACGGCCGACACACAAGAGGGTGTGGCCAACGCCGGCGGCACCGCGGGTGTCTCGGTCCCGCCGGCCGGCAGTGGCGCCGCAGCCACCGGGGCAGCCGGTTCGAATGCCCCCACCGCCTCCACCGCGGCGACCTCGAGCAAATAACAGGCAGGGGCACGAACGTGTCGAACGATGTGTCGGATCCGGCCGAAGTGTCTGGGGTAGAGCAGCTTTCGGGTGCGCATGAGGTTCGCCCCGGTGGTGAGGGGTCCATTCTGAGCCGTTGGGGCTCGCGGGGCACCGCGCTGATCCTCGGCATCGGCGGGTTGGTCATGTTGCTGCTGGGAGCGACCATCGGTCTGGCCATCGACGGTAACGGATCGCTAGCGGTTGCGGTCTCCGCGGATGGGCAGGACGCGGTCGACACCGGCTTCGCCAGGGACATGGTCGTGCATCACACCCAGGGTGTGCTGATGGCACAGGCCGCGGTGTTGGACACCAACGACAAAGAGATCCGCATCATGGCCTCGGACATCCAGTACACCCAGAGTTCGCAGATCGGCGGCATGCTGGGCTGGCTCGATCTGTGGGGGGTGCCGAGAATCACCGGCGACGCGCACATGGCCTGGATGGGCTCGACCGGCATGGCCGACATGAACATGGTCACCAGCGCCGCCGGCAGCGCGTCGGTTGCCTCGGCTGCCTCGGATCGGCCGGTGATGCCGGGGATGGCGACGAACGCGGAGATCACCAAGCTGCAGGGGCTCAAGGGCGAGGCCTCTGACATCTACTTTCTACAATTGATGATCAGGCACCACCAGGGCGGTGCGGCGATGATGACCTACGCCGCCAACCACGCGGCGTCGGGAGTCGTCCGGAACTTCGCCAGCAAGATGCTGGAGGCGCAGACCTCCGAGGTCGGCCAGATGACCGGCATGCTCACAACGCGGGGGGCGCAGCCGTTGCCGTTCACCGCACCGACCGGCTGATCTTTCCGCTAGGTCGCCGTCGGTCCACGGTCCGCCGGACAAGACCCGCGACCGTGATGAGGTAGAGTTCCCTCTCGCGCCCCCGTAGCTCAGGGGATAGAGCACCGCCCTCCGGAGGCGGGTGCGCAGGTTCGAATCCTGCCGGGGGCACGGCGCATCAGTGCAGCTCAGAGCTGGTCTACTCAAAGAGCAGACCGGCTCTTTTGCTGCCGTGCCCACACTCTTCTCACAACCTCGCGTGAGCGTGCAGCGTCGAGGTTGATCGCCAGGGACGCAGCCGTGTGACGCAGCTCGTGCGGGTGAAAGCCCGAGCAGCTCCGCCCGTCGCGATCAGCGATCGCCTCAGGCTCGCACGCATGATCGCCAACAGAGTTCGGTCCTTGACCGTGACTGCACATTTGTGCAATTCTCTGCACATGCGTCCAGAACCTGGCGATCTGACGTCATCTGCGGCCATCTTGCAGGCGGCGATGGCTCTGTTCGCCGAGTTCGGTGTAACCGCGGTTTCGGTGCGGGATGTCGCGGCGGCCGCCGGGGTTTCTTCATCGTTGGTGACCCATCACTACGCCACCAAGGGCGGTCTCAAGGACGCCGCCGACGCTCGCGCGCTCGCAGCGCTCGATCAGGTTTTCGAACTGCGGCCCGGAGAAGACACCGCTGAGGGTGCGCTCGCGTCGATGCAGACCAGCCTGGCCAGTCAACTGCAGCAGGTACCACTGCTGATGCCGTACCTGCGGCGGCTTCTCATCGACGGCGGACCGGCCGCGGAAAGGGTGTTCGGCCGACTGCTCGAGTCCACCCGCCATGCCCTCGGGCAGTGGCAGCAGGCGGGGATCATGCGCCGCGGCGCCGACGACGATGTACTGACCGCCATGATCCTGGTCAACGACCTGGCCACCATCCTACTTCGTGATCAGATCCACGCCACGCTCGGATTCGACCCCGTCCAGGGCGCCGGCCTGCAGCGATGGGCCGCGACCGCCCTCGAGATGTACCGGCAGGAAATCTTCTCCCCGCCAGCCGACTCCGAACATGACCAGGCGCCCCGAAGTGGGCAGTGAAGACGCTCGTGGGGGCAGGGCAGGGGCTATCCCGCCGCCTCGGCACATGACGGCATCCGGGACGTCAGCGTCCACAACGCCTTACCGGCCTATGAGAAGGAGCTTCGGTCATGAACGACGACGCCCCGGTGATCCGCGCCCAGCACCTCACCAAGGTCTTCGGGAAGGTCCGGGCGCTTGACGGTCTTGACCTGACCGTTCACCCAGGGGAAGTGCACGGCTTCCTCGGACCCAACGGCGCCGGCAAGTCCACCATGCTGCGCATCCTGCTCGGACTGATCAAGGCGACCTCCGGCCACGTCGAGCTGTTCGGCGGGGACCCTTGGCACGACGCGCCCCGCCTGCACCGCCGGTTGGCCTACGTCGCCGGCGACGTCGCCCTATGGCCGGGGCTGACCGGGGGTCAGTGCCTGGACATCCTGGGCGCCACCCACGGCCGGGTGGATGAGCGGCGTCGCACCGACCTCGTCGAGCGCTTCCAGCTCGACCCCACCAAACGGGTCCGGGACTACTCCAAGGGCAACCGGCAGAAGGTTGCTCTCATCGCTGCGCTGGCCGCGGACACCGAGCTGTTGCTGCTCGATGAGCCGACCTCGGGCCTGGACCCGCTCATGGAGCAGGCTTTCCAGCAGTGCGTCCGCGACCGGCGCGAGGAGGGTGTGACGGTGATGCTGTCCAGTCACATCATGGGCGAGGTAGAGGCACTGGCTGATCGGGTGAGCATCATCCGGCGGGGCCGCACTGTCACCAGCGGCACCCTGGCCGACCTCCGTCGGCACACGCGGACATCCGTCCACGCCGTTACCGTGACCGACCCTGGCCCGCTGACCGACGTCCCTGGTCTCGCAGACCATCAGCGTGAACAGCTCGACCAGCTCACCGACTCCCGCTTCACCATCGACCCCAACCACCTCGACGCAGCCATCGGGCGGCTGCACCACGCGGGCATCGCCACCCTCACGGTCGAGCCCCCCAGCCTGGCCGTCCTGTTCCTACGCAGCTACGGCGAGGCCCCGGAACCCGACACGACCGGCGGCAAGGCAAGCCCCGCGCAGGCCGCGCAGTGAGCGCCGCGCAACTGGCCACCGTGGATCGCGGGCTGGAAACGATGCTGCACATCGATGCTCGCATCCAGCGGCGCCGGGCGCTGACCTGGATCGTGGTGTTGACCGTGAGCATGATCGGCACCGCCACCAGCATCGCCGCCCTCTACGACACCCCGGCCAAGATTCGCGGCTACGCGGCCGCCGTCACCGCGGGCAACGCCCTGGCGGCGATCAACGGCAAGGTGGAGGGCATCGGCTCCCTCGGCGGTGTCATCCAGGACGAGTTCGGCTTCCTGGCCGCCATGCTGCTGCCGCTGCTGGGTATCAGCCTGGTCGCCACAGCCACGCGACGCGAAGAGGAGTCCGGCCGGCTCGAACTGCTCCTCGGCGGCCGCATCGCCCGCCACCACCCGCCGCTCGCGGCACTCATCGTGGCCACCGCCACCATCGTCGCCACCGCCCTGCTGTTCGCCATCGGGCTGGTGGTCTGCGGTGTCCCGCTCGCAGGCTCTGTCCTCTACGCCCTGTCGCTGGGCGCCCTGGCTTTCGTCTTCGCCGGTCTCGCCGCCCTGCTCGCCCAGCTCACAAAGCACTCCCGAGGCGTTTACACATCCAGTTTGATTGTTCTCGCGGCGTCCTACGTCCTGCGAGGCGTCGGCGACGTGAACAACACCTGGATCACTTGGCTCTCCCCACTGGGCTGGGCTGAGAAGGCAGCACCATTCGGCGGTCATCGGTGGTGGACCCTGACCATCCCGCTGGCGGCCGGCCTGGCCCTGGGTGCAGCTGCGGTGCGGGTCGCCGCCGACCGCGACCTGGGCAGCGCACTTGTCCGGGGCCGCGCCGGCCCCGACCACGCCACCGCACGGCTGGCCAGCCCCATCGGGTTCGCGGCCTGGACACACCGGCCCGCCACTCTGGGCTGGCTCGCCGGTGGTGTACTGCTCACCGGGATGTTCGGCACCCTGTCCGCACAGATCGTGCATGCGATTGCCGGCAACCCGGCCCTCGCCGCCGCCATGGGCATCGCTCACGCCCGGCCGCTAGACGGGCTCGTCGCGGCCACCCAGCTCTTCCTGGCCGTCGTCGCCGCCGGATACGTCATCCAGGCAATCGGCACGCTGCGAACCGAGGAAGCTGATGGCCGGCTCGAGACCAGGCTCTGCGGCACGTTGTCCCGCACCCACTGGCTCGTCTCGCACACACTGGTCATACTCGGCGGCCTCCTGACGATCGTAGTTGGCTCCTCCCTGGTCCTTGGCCTGGCCACCGCACTGTCGGTGGGCGACATGGCCGAACTCGGCCCCGCACTGACGTCAGGACTGGCCTACCTTCCGGCCGAACTCGTCCTGGCCGGGCTGGCCCTGGCCGTCTACGGGCTGCGCCCGGATGCGTTCGGCATCGCATGGGCGGGCTACGCCGCGATGACGTTCATCGCTGTCCTGGGTCCCGGCCTGAACCTTCCCCAATGGCTGCTGGACCTGTCGCCCACAACACACGTCGACCACCCGCCGACCGGCGCCATCCAGACCCAAGGTCTGACCGTCATGGCCGCAGTTGCTGCCAGTCTGATAGTGATCGGCTGCGTCGCCTTCCGACGTCGGGGAGTCCCGCAAGGGTGATACCCGGACTGACCATCTCGCTACCGCGGCTGATACCCAAAACCGCCGAGGATCAAGTTCCTGCCGCAGACCGCGCGGTCAATGATCCACCCAACGGGCCGTTCGGCCCACCCTCCCAATCATTTCCGAAAAGGATCGCTCGAGTTCGATGCCGGCAGCGTCCAAATCCTGGCCCCTCGATCGGTTCTGCGCCGCCATTTCCGAGCGAGCGATGGCGACACCTGGGCGGCTCAAAGCGGTACACAGCCCGGTCGTCACGCACTGTTGCACCGTGCAATGATTGGATGGGGGTCCGCCCGGTGGTGTTCGTTCAGGAGGTTGCGATGAGCTCCAGGGTGCGATCAGGCGCCACTGTCGACCTCGATTCGGATCTTGATGCCGATGACTTCGTCACCGCCCTGTTGACGGCCTCGAGGGTGCTGGTTGGTGTCTCCGCACGGTCGCTGGACGTTGTCGAGGACACTGTGACGCTCCCGCAGTTCCGGACCCTGGTCATCCTGGACAGTCATGGGGCGGTCAATCTGAACCGGCTGGCCGAACTTCTGGCTGTGAACTCGTCGACGGCGATGCGGATGATCGACCGCTTGTTGGCGTCCGAACTGGTGACCCGCCGGGAGAACCCGGCGAACCGTCGGGAGGTACTGCTGGGTCTGTCGCCGCGCGGGTCCCTCGTTGTGAAGAAGGTGACTAACCGGCGCCGCAGGGACATCGCCCGCATCGTGCAGGCAATGCCGGTGGGGCTGAAGTCGGACCTCATCGAAGCCCTGCGCGGTTTCGCCGAGGCCGCGCAGGAGCCGCCGATCAACTTCGACAAGGGCTCGGCCTCCGTTTGGTGACGTGCGACCATCATCACCGTTCGGCCGTTGGGAATCGATCCCATCCCGGGTGCGCTGTCGCAACTGCTGACGGCTCCGCCGCATTCGGCAGAAGCGAACCGACAACCGAAGATTCCGCGGCAACCTGAAGGGATTTCGACTTGGATGACGTCAAGTCTTTCGCCATTCTCGTCCTGGTGATCGCGGCAGTCGGGCTATTGGCGGTGCTCTCGAACCGACTGAGTGAACGAGTGCATCTTCCGGCGCCAGCCCTGTTCCTGGGCGTTGCCGCCATCACCGAAAAGGTCGTCAGCGTGATACCGACACCACCGGAACAGATAGTGGAGCGGGTCGTCACTGTGGCGTTGCTGTGCATCTTGTTCGACGGGGGAATCCATCTCGGCTGGCGAAGGTTCCGCTCGGCGGCGGCACCGATCGCGGCGATCGGCGTCGCAGGCACGTTCCTGACGGCGACAGCGGCAGCGGTCCTGTGCCACTACGCTTTCGGATTGAACTGGTACCTGTCTCTCTTGCTGGGCACGGCAGTATCGCCGACCGATCCGGCGGTGGTGTTCTCGGTGCTGGGCCGCCGGGAGATCGCCGGGCGCAGCGGAGCCATCCTGGAAGGCGAATCCGGGGCGAACGATCCGGTCGGCATCGCGTTGATGGCCAGCCTGATCACGGCGGGCGGTATCAGCGGTTCGGGGATATTGCACGTCGCCGGTGAGTTTGTGCTGCAGATGGGAGTGGGCGCGGCCGTCGGACTGGTCGGGGGGCGGGCCCTGCTGTGGTTCATGCGGCGGGTGTCGTTGCCGGCGGAAGGTTTGTATCCGCTGAGAACCCTGGCGAGCGCCTTCGTCCTGTACGGGATCGCTACGCTGTTGTTAGGGTCCGGATTTCTGGCGGTCTTCGTGGCCGGGATCATCCTGGGCGATGCCCGCGCCCCGTTCAAACTCGAGATCGAGCGCTTTCACTCGGCTCTGGCCAGCCTGGCCGAGATCGTCGCCTTCATCATCCTTGGCCTGACCGTCGATCTCGAAGAGATCGCTCATGCCGATGTGTGGATTCCTGGCCTCGTCCTGGGGGCAACGGTCGCATTCGTGATTCGGCCCATTCTCGTCGGGCTGTGCCTGTGGCCGACCAGACTTCTCCGCAACGAACGAACCTTCATCCTGTTCGCCGGCCTCAAGGGTGCCGTACCCATCCTGTTGGCGAGCTATCTGTTGGCCGCCGGAGTCGAGCAGGGCGCTCGACTCTACGGAATTGTTGTTGTCGTGGTGGCATTTTCGGTGGTCTTCCAGGCGGGTCTGGTGCCCACAGTGGCGCGGTTGCTGGCACTGCCGGTGCACACGGTGGAGGTGGAACCGTGGGCCTTGGGGGTACGCCTCGCAGACGAGCCCGAGAATGTGGACCGCTTCACCGTCTGCCCGGATTCGCCGGCCGACGGTCGCACGGTGGAGGAGCTGTCCGACCTGCCTGGTCAAGTGTGGGTCAGCTTCGTGATCCGCAACCGCCAACTGCTGCAGGTTCGGCCGGACACCCGATTGCATGCCGGCGACGAAGTTCTGGTTCAGACCGAGCCGGCCAACCACCGCCAACTCGTCGCAATGTTCGAAACGGCTGCTGCGGAACAATCCGAACTCGGTCCCGAGTCCGGAGCCGGCTGAACTGGTCCTTCTAGCATCTAGTGTTGCGTGTCGGAAGTGACTTTACTGTACGAGTTTGAGAAAATGGGGTATGTCCAGAGCTGCCCCGCTGATACTGCGTCCCGGTGACGAACCGAAACTGACTGCTCTGCTGCGGGCCACGACGGTGCAGGCCGGAGTGGCGCAGCGGGCCAGGATCGTGCTGCTGGCTGCGGAAGGGATGCCGAACGTGGCGATCAGCCGACTGGTCGGAGTGTCCCGACCGACGGTGCTGGAATGGCGGAACCGCTACACCGCAGGTGGTATCGGCGCGTTACAGGATCTGGAGCGGTCCGGGCGGCCACCGGTCATCGATGACGCTGCGGTCGTGGTGGCCACCTTGCAGGCCCCGCCGGCCGAGTTGGGCATCACCCACTGGTCGGCGCGTCTGCTGGCCGCGCAGTTGGGGATCTCGTTCGCCTCGGTCGCCCGGATCTGGCGGGAATGGAACCTGCAACCCTGGCGCCAGGAAACGTTCAAGTTCTCCACCGACCCTGAACTCGATGCCAAGGTCCGAGACGTCGTCGGGTTGTACCTGAACCCTCCACAGAAAGCCGTCGTCGTCTGCATCGACGAGAAAACCCAGGTCCAAGCGTTGGATCGGACCTCACCGATCCTGCCGATGCGGCCCGGACTGCCGGCCAAGGCCACCCACGACTACATCCGGCACGGCACCACCAGCCTGTTCGCGGCGTTGGAGGTCGCCACCGGCAAGGTCACCGACGCCTGCTACGACCGGCACACCAACGCCGAGTTCCTGGACTTCCTCAAACTGGTCGCCAAAACCTACCCGCGGGTGAAGCTGCACATCGTCGCCGACAACTACGCCACCCACAAACACCCCAACGTCAAAGCCTGGCTCGCCCACAACCCGCGGATCACCATGCACTTCACGCCCACGTCGGGGTCCTGGCTGAACATGGTCGAGATCTTCTTCGGCATCATCACCCGGCAAGCGATCCGCCGCGGCACCTTCACCTCCGTCAAAGACCTCAAGACCGCCATCAGCGCATTCATCGACGGCTGGAACCAGCGCTGCCACCCGTTCATCTGGACCAAAACACCCGACGAGATCCTGACCAAAGCCCACCGTAAGAAGACTTCAAACACGCGACACTAGCGAACTGAGTGAGTTTGAATATCCTGAAAGGCATGTCGCTCGAAGGGAATCACTGACCCTGCGGGCTGGAGGCGCTCAGGGTGCGGAGCACCCGCTGATGGGTGAGCCAACCGACGAGTTCACGACCGGACTCGTCCAGGACCGGGATCGCCGTGCCGACAGCAGACTCCAGGGCGTCCAGGCTCTGCTCCAGGCTGCTGCCCACTCGAACAGCCTGCGACTGCTCAAGAATGCTTCCTACCTTGACCAGGTCGTGCTCGCCGTCGGCCAGCGCGTCTGCAGCGGCTCGTGCGGTGACAATTCCCAGATAGGTGCCTGCTGCGTCGACCACCGGAAGCTGCCCGTGCGGGGACAGCGCCAGGCGGTTCGCGGTGTCCAGCAGCGGGATGTCGCGGGTCAGAACAGGCCCGACTGGTTCCATCACCTCGGCGGCCGTCACGGATTGCAGCAGTGCGGTGTGGGGAGGGTCGTCCAGGTCCACACCGCGGCGACGCAACTTCAGGGTGTAGATGGTGTCCCCGGTCAGCAGGTGGCTGATGCCGGTGGCCAGCACGATGGCAGCCATCAGCGGAAGGATGATGGTGTATTCGCCGGTCAGTTCGAACATGATGATCACGGCCGTGATCGGCGCGCGGGCCGCACCGGCGAAGACCGCCCCCATTCCGATCAGACCGTAGGTGCCGACCTGACCGGCGATCCCGGGCACCAGTTCATGCGCGACCTGCCCGTAGGCCGACCCGAGCATCGCTCCGATGAACAGACTCGGCGCAAACACGCCGCCGGAGCCGCCGATCCCGATGGTCAGGCTGGTCGCCACCATCTTGCCGACGAGCAACACAATCAGGAACGGCACCGCATATCTGCCAGCGATGCTGTTGCCCAGCACGGGATATCCGACTCCGTACATCTCCGGCAGCAGCAGCACCCCGCCTAGCAGGATGCCCCCCACCGCAGGTCGCAGCCACTCCGGGCCTTTCCACCACCTGTCACAGAGATCTTCGATCAGGTAGAGGACCCGGCTGAACGCCACGCCCACTACCCCGGCCAACAGTCCGAGAACCGCGAACAGCACGTATTGGGCGACGTGGTCGACCACAAAAGGGGGCAATTTGAGAAAGGGCTGATCGCCCAGCGCTGCGCGGCCGATGACGCTGGCCGTGACAGACGCCAGCACCACCATCCCGAACGATTGTGTGTTGAAGTCGCGCAGGATCAACTCCATGGCGAAGAACACTCCGGCCAGCGGCGCATTGAAGGTGGCGGCGATGCCGCCGGCAGCACCACATGCGACGAGGACCTTCATCCGGGATTCGGCAACCCGCACCATGCGGCCGATCGTCGAACCCAGTGCCGAACCGATCTGCACGATCGGCCCCTCCCGGCCCACCGAACCGCCACCGCCGATACACAGTGCCGAAGCCAATGCCTTGACGGCGGCGACCTGCGGCGCAATGCGCCCGCCACGCCGGGCGACGGCGAACATGACCTCTGGAACCCCGTGACCTCGAGCTTCACGCGCGAAAAAGTGCACCAGGGGTCCGTAGAGCAGGCCGGCGACCACCGGAGCCAGCAGCACGAACCACCGCCCCAGGGAAGGAACGTGAGGGTTGCCGACTGGACCCAATCCTGCGTAGTCCTCGTGCCCCGACAATGCCAGGGTGAACATCCGAATCAGCCACCGGAAGACAATCGCCCCAGCTCCGGCCCCGGCTCCGACGAGTAGGGCCAGTGCCAGCAGACCACCGTTCGAGGTGCGCAGCAGGCCGATAGCGCGCGCACCACCCGCGGCCAACGGAAGGGATCTGCGGGCCGGCCAACGGGACAGCAGCGACGATCGGATCGCTGCGGCGGGTTCCTTCACAGTTGCAGTATGCAATACTTGCTTCCTGCGGTCCAGCCGGGACCGTTCGGCTGTGCTCAGTCGCCGACGCCCGGTAACGAGCGCGATCGCTGTGAAGACTTCAGGGCATTCACGGGGCCCGATTCCCGCTCGACTCGTCACGGCCGATTGACGTCCGTTTTCGCCTGCGGTGCAGGTGTGGGCGATCGATCACCAGCGCGGTGATCAGCAGCACAGCGTGGAAGACCTGGCCGGCGTACGCGGTCACATTGGTCAATGACAGGCCGTTGTCCACAACGGAGATCACCAACAGGGCCAGCACTGTCCCGACGACCGATCCGCGGCCACCGGCAAGTCTTCCGCCGCCCAGTAGCACCGCGGTCAGCACGGTGATCTCGACACCGATCGCCGCAGTCGGCAGGCCGGTCCCCAGTTGTGACGTTCTGATCAGTCCGACCAGCGCTGCCGCGAGTCCGGAAACCACGAACAGACCAAGGACCCAGCGGCGCTCCGAGGCACCGTCCAGGCGGACCGACGCCTGCAAGGCCCCGACCGCGCGGCTTCGGCGTCCCACTGCGGATCGCGACAGCAGCCCGCCGATCACCACCAAGCCCACAAAGATGACGAGCGGGAGCGAAAGCCCCATGAACAGCCGGGTATCGCCGAGTGTCTTGAATCCGGGCAGATAGATGGCAAGGCCACTGGCCACCAGGTACGCGAGTCCGCGAAGCAGGGACATCGAAGCGAAAGTCGCCGCGATGCTCCTCACGTCGGCGAGCGTGACCAGCAGGCCGTTGATCAAGCCGATCAGCGCGCCGCCGGCGACGACGAGCGGCACAGCCGCCAGCAGTCCCAGATCCGGTGCTGTGGCCGCCAGCAGGATCCCGACGAACGCCGCGGCTGCCCCGACCGACAGGTCGACCTGCCCGCTCATCATCAAGAAGATCGCCGGCACGGCGACAATGCCGCTGAGAGCCAGGTCGTTCAGCAGGTTGATCAGGTTGTCGACGGACAGGAAATACGGGCTGTACGCGGCGAACACCACGCAGGCCAGGACACCGATCACGGCCAGCAGTGTGCGGGTCAGCGCAATCCGACGGGTGGACAGTGGCAGGTGCGTCGGCATCATTGGGTCGGGCACTCGCTGACGTCGTAGAAGTCCCCGAGTGTCGCCGAGCTCACGAAGGTCGATCGGACGTACATGCTGGGCGGGACCTTCCGTCCTGCCATGGCGTCCAGTAATGCCGGGACCGCGACCTCGCCGTAGCGCTCGGGAAACAGCGCTGCATCGCCGATCCAGGCCGGGTCGGCGAGCATTTCGCACCGGGCCCGCTGGTCCGCTCCGATGGCTGCCACCACGACGTGGGCGGAGCGTGACGTGGGGATCGCCGCCACCACACCCAGAGCCGCTGCGTCGTTCACGGCAGCCACCAGGACGACCGCGTCCCCGGCAATCGAGGTCAGCACGGCCGTGAAGGCGTTGTAGGCACGGTCCTGCGTGCCCGCATCCAGGATCTGCGGTGCAGTGGTGAGAAACGGGCACTGGGCAGCGAATCCGCTGCGGATACCAGCGATTCGCTCCGCGCTCACCGTGCCGGCCGCAGTGTTGCCGAGGATAACGAGCGCACTACGTTCGCACGCCGAGCGGTTTCTGGGAACCCGTCCCAGTGCCCGCCCGACCAGGAATCCGGCCTGTTCGTCGTCCGCACCGACGCCGCCCGACTGGCAGCGAACCGGAACTGCCGCGATCGTGATCAGCGGAACACCTTGCGGTCCTGCGTCGCACAAAGCCTGACCGAGATCTCCTGACTGCACAGTGATCCAGCCGTCGACGTGCTCGGTCGCCAGCCGACGCGCGCAATCCAGCACGAGCGCGGGGTCATCACCTGGATCACAGCCGACCAACTCGGCTCCGGCCGCCTTGACCTGGGCGGCGACCGAATCGGTCACGGCCTTGCCGAACGGGTCCGAGCCGGTAGGCGCGACGAGCCCGATGCGCTTGCCGACGCCACTGTCGGGCGTCACGGTGCGGAAAGGCACGACCGTCCCGGCCGGCCGGCCGGAAGTGGCCGTCATGCCGGCCATGCTGGAAGAGGTGGGCACCGAACTCGGAACGGCCGGAGTCGAGGCCCCCGTGATGTGCGGCGTCTGACCTTGATCGCCGGTGGCGCCCGTGCACCCGGACAGCACGGACCCGACCATTGCGGCCACGGCGACACAGGTCGAGAGGGTTCGGCCTGGGATAACCCAGCGCCTCCCACGCACCGGGGGCCGAGTTCGGACGTGACGATGAATCAGGGACACTGGCATCAATCCCTCCCAGGTCCCGGCGCGCCGGGACCTCGCTGACGGAACCAGGATGGCGGAGCGAATGCGTGCGTGTCGAATCTCGCGGCTGCTCGCCTCGCTGATGACAGGTGCAGTCCTGGTCGGCTGCAGTGCGCAGGCACCGTCGGAAGTACCGGCAGTCGACGCGCTGGTCCGGCTCTACGATCAGCGCGCAGGCGTCTGGCCGACGACCGGGTGGTGGAACAGCGCCAACGCCTTGACCGCCCTGACCAACTACATGATCCAATCCGGTGATCACCGGTACGTCTGGGTGTTGGAGAACACCTACGCGAAGAAGCTCAACGCCGAGCAGGGCAACTTCATCAATGCCTACATCGACGACACCGGGTGGTGGGCTCTGGCGTGGATCCGGGCCTACGACCTCACCGGCGACCGCCGGTACCTGGCGACCGCGCAACATGGCGTCGACTTCATGTGGAGCAACCAAGACGAAACCTGCGGTGGCGGGCTCTGGTGGACGGTCAACCATCAGTTGAAGAACGCGATCGCCAACGAGCTGTTCGTCAAGGCCTCCGCGGAACTCTCAACCCGCCTCGGCACTGCGGGTAGGAAGTATCTGCAGAATGCGATCTCCGTCTGGGAATGGTTCCAGACCAGCGGAATTATCAACGATCAGCAGCTGGTCGAGGATGGGTTGGATCGTGCCACCTGCGCCGCCAAGGGAACAATCTGGACCTACAACCAGGGCGTCGTCCTGGGTGCTCTGGTCGACCTGGCCGACGCGACCGGTGACCAGAGCTACCTGGAGCGGGCCAGGAAACTGGCCGACGCATCGAGCACCTCCGAGCAGCTCAATGTGGACGGCGTGCTCACCGAGGTATGCGAGGAGAACGGTTGCGACATCAACGGACCGAGCTTCAAAGGCATCTACGTTCGCAACCTCGGCGAGCTCCACCGGGTCCTGGGGGATCACCCGTACGAAGATTATCTGGTGCAGCAGGCGAACATCGCCCACGACCACGATCGGAATCCCGGCAACGAATACGGTCTGCACTGGGCCGGACCCGTCGAGCACGTCAGCGGCGCCAGCCAGCAGAGCGCCGTCGACCTTCTGGTCGCAGCGCAGCCGATCGGGGCGGCCCCGGCAAGCTCCGGCGCAGCGCCGACCCGCTGAGCCGCTCGGCCGCGACAGGTCAGCCGGGCTTGGACCCGCCACGGTGACGATCGGCGATTGCCCAAAATTCCGGGATCGGATCGGGCGGTTGCGGCCCGTACAGGTCGCGAAGCTCGTTGGTGATCGCGGCTTCGTCGAAATCAAACCCCAGCTCGGTTTCCCGCAGCAAAGCGATCACCCGATTCCGCAGGTGTTCGAGCTCGTTCATGTTGACTCCGCTTCTCGGACGGGCGCCGACAATCCGCGGCGCTCGCCGTCGTGCAAGCCGGCCAGCATCAGGTTGTACGTGCGAAGGGCACGATCATCATCGTCGAGGTCAGTGCCGACCTGGTCGTCGGTGGCGCAGTCGCCTAACAACTGCCTCTGGCGGATGCCTTCCAGCCACGCGCCGGCGCCCTGGTCGCGTAGGCCGGCCCGCCCCCATTGCACCGCAGTCACAATCATCAGGATCATCATCAATCCATCGCCACCGAACCACATGACCGCCCCTGCGGCGCCCTGATCGGCCAAGGCACCGGGACCCCAACCCGGATGCGCCGCCGCGTACGAAGGCGCGATCGGATGACTTGTCATCATGAGCACGACTCCGACAAGTGCATCGATCCCCATGCTTGCGCCCAGCACCACGAAGCGCACCAGATGGGGTACCCGCCACGGCCAGAGGTCAGCTCCGACCAGAGCGCCGAAGAGCAGATACCCGCTGATCAGGTACAGCACCGACTCCAGTTCGTGGACCCACATGTGGTCGAGCATGACCTGTTGAAAGCCGGTGAGGTGAGTGCCGACCAGGACCGCCGCGTAGAGCGGCACCGTCGACAACGGTGTTGTCACCAACCCAAACGCCCGACGAATCCCTGGCGACCTCGGTCCAGAACGTGTGCTCGATTGCCACAGCCGCAACGGCTGGGACAACACGATCAACACCGGAACCACCATGATCAACATCAGGTGCTGCAGCATGTGAACCCAGAACAATGCCGGCGCGTAGACCGCTACGGCGCTGTTGAAGGCCACCACCAGGGCGACGACCGCCGCGCCGGCGGCAACCGTAGAGCCGATCGGCCAGCGAGTTCCGGTCCGGTTGAACCGCCGGACCAGCACGGCGTACATGATCAGGGCCAGCACAACCACCGCGTCCCAGGCCGGTGCCCAGGTCCACGCCAGCAGCACGCGGTAGAAGTCAGCCGGCGGCATCGGATCCATGTCCATTGAACTGCCCTCCGATGCGTTCCACGCGACGACTTGCAATGAGCACTTGAGCGACTGCCTTCGCGACTTGTCAAGAGCAACTATTGCATACTGCACGGAAAGCGCGGATGATCAGGGATCAGCCGACAGGGAGCGGTACGGCGGGTTGTCGCCGGCTTTCACCCGGCCGACGCGCTGTCCTCACAGCCCCGACGTGAGGCGTTGATGGTTACGGGTAGGGTCACCACGCAGTTCCACCGGATCTCTGCACCCAGGAAGGCCAGCGACAGCTGGACCTGAAGCGCACGTTCCTGTCATGGCCGGTGGTCCGCCAGCTGACCGGCCCTGACGGCTCCGGCCGGGGCGCGGCAGTGCAATCCGCGCACACCAGGGCATTCCAGCCGCGAACCGTGACGGCGGACCGCGATCTCGCGGGGCCGGCTGTGCCCCAAGGGCTCCGCCAGCGAGCAACTGGTGAACGCCCCCGGCCGGCAGAAGCAGGTTCTCTACCGCCGGCCGTACGGAACCGAGTGGGAGACGCTCGACCTTGATATGGCCATGGAGATGGTGGCGACCCGGGTGGCGGACACCAGGGAAGGACCTGGCAGGACGAGGACGAGAATGGTCACCCGGTTAGTCGGACCCTGGGGATCGCCGGACTGGGCGGGGCGACGTTGGACAATGAAGAAAACTACCTGATCAAAAAGATCTTCACCGCGATGGGCGCTATACAGATCGAGAACCAGGCCCGTATTTGACACAGTGCCACCGTTCCCAGTTTGGGAGCCTCCTTCGGCCGCGGCGGCGCCACCGGTTTTCAACAGGACCTGGCAAACGCGGATTGCATCGTCATCCAGGGTTCGAACATGGCCGAGTGCCATCCCGTCGGGTTCCAGTGGGTGATGGAGGCCAAGGCCAAAGGTGCCACGATCATCCATGTCGATCCCCGCTTCACCCGCACCTCGGCGGTCGCCGATCAGCACGTCCCGCTCCGCGCCGGTAGCGACATCGCTTTCCTGGGCGGCATTGTCAACTACATTCTGGCCAACGACGCGTACTTCCACGAGTACGTGGTCGCTTACACCAACGCGGCCACCATTCTCCGGGACGACTTCGTCGACGTCGACGACCTGGACGGGGTGTTCTCCGGTTACGATCCGGAGACGGGAACCTACGACACGGCCTCCTGGCAGTACGAGGGCATTTCGGAGACCTCCGCGGCAGCAGGCGAGGAGGAGGTCATAAAGGACTCGTCGGGCGGCGGTGGATCGCTGAACGACGAGAAGTCACAGACCGAGCGCGGGGCCGGCCATGAGATGGGCGGTCACGGCGCCAACATCGCCCACAGCCGCGTCCGACGGGACGAGACCCTGCAGCACCCGTTGACTGTGTTCCAGGTGCTCAAGCGCCATTACTCCCGATATACGCCGGAAATGGTGCAGGAGGTCTGCGGCGTCTCACCGGCGGATCTTGTCAAGGTCTGCGAGTCCGTCGAGGCTAGCCGTTGAGGACCTGTATACCCATTGCCTGATCCGGCTAACCCTTGCAAGACCGCAAGGATTGCGCAAGACTCTGGTTATGCATCCGGAACCTCCGTTGCCGCGATCGCAGCCGAAATCGGCGGCACCTGAACAACTCGGCATGGAGGTCGACGCCGTGCTCGCGACCTCGCGGGCTCTGGTCGGGGTGGCCGCACGGTCGCTGGCGCCGGTCGAGGACCGGGTGTCAGTGAGCCAGTTCCGGGCGTTGGTCATCATCGCGAGCCGGGGGCCGCTGCACTCTGCGGCGCTGGCTCAGGCCATGGGTCTACATCCGTCGAACGCCACTCGGACCTGCGACCGACTGGTCGCACTGGCACTGCTCGACCGGCGGGATGATCCGGCGGATCGCCGGCACTTGCTGCTGACGCTGACGCCGGCGGGCAGCAAGTTGGTGCAATCGGTGACGATCCGGCGCCGCGGGGCGATCAGGAATATTTTGCGCCGCATGCCGGTGGCTGATCGTCAGCAATTGGCCACCGCCTTCGCCGCGTTTGCGCTGGCGTCGGGCGAACCCACCGAATCGGAGCTGTGGGCGCTGGGCTGGGTCACCGACACCCCGACACCAGAGGTGGCTATGCCGCAGCCCGCGTCTCCGCTTCAAAGCTGACCGAACGGGGCACAGGCCCCGTATCCGGCCCTCACCCGAAGGGATAGTTGATGACTGGGAAAATTGTTGTAGTGACCGGCGCCAGCGGCGGCATCGGCCGGGCCAGTGCACAGCAGTTCGGCGCTCGAGGAGACACCGTGGCCTTGTTGGCCCGGGGCGAGAAGGGCTTGGCCGGCGCCGCGGAGGACGTCCGCGCCAGTGGCGGCACCGCTTATGTGCTGCCGCTGGATGTGTCGGACCCGGACGCGGTTGACGCGGCGGTCGATCGTATCGAAGCTGATCTGGGCCCGATCGATGTCTGGGTGAACGTGGCGTTCACCTCGGTGTTTTCACCGTTCGACCAGATCACGGCGGCGGAATACCGGCGGGTCACTGAGGTGTCGTACTTGGGTTACGTGTATTGCACGATGGCGGTGCTGCCGAGGATGAAGGCCCGGGACCGGGGCACCATCGTGCAGGTCGGATCGGCGCTGGCCTACCGCGGAATCCCGCTGCAGACGGCGTATTGCGGCGCCAAACACGCCATTCAAGGATTTCATGAGGCGTTGCGGTGTGAACTGCTGCACGAGAAGAGCAACGTGCACGTGACGATGCCGCAGATGCCCGGGGTGAACACTCCGCAGTTCTCCTGGGTACTCTCCCGGCTGCCCCACCAGGCCCAGCCGGTACCGCCGATCTACGAACCGGAGTTCGCTGCCCGCGGCGTCGTGTACGCCGCTGATCATCCCAAGCGCCGCGAGTACTGGGTCGGCTCGAGCACGGTGGGCACCCTGGCTGCCAATGCCATCGCCCCGGGTTTGCTGGACCGTTACCTGGGCCGGACCGGATTCAAGTCCCAGCAGATGAACAGACCACAACCAGCAAACCCGCCGGTGGATCTGTGGGAGCCGGCGGATGGCCCGGACGGCAAGGACTTCGGGGCGCGGGGCATCTTCAGCGACAGAGCCGTCAACCGTGACGTTCAATCGTGGGCCTCGCACCATCATGGTGTGCTGGGAGTTGTCGGTAGTGCGGGTGTGGCCGTAGCGGCGGCGCTGATGATCGGACGACGTCGATGACATCCACGCCGACGGGTCGGTACGCCGGACGTGCCCTGGGCACGGCCACCGCGGTGATGGGCGGAGCGTCCCTTCTTTGGCCGCACGCCCTGGCCAAACGATTCTCGGGCGGCCGCAGCACCCCGGACAACGCCGTCGTTCGTGTGCTGGGTGGCCGGCAGCTGCTCCAGGGAACCGCGCAAATGGTCCGGCCCGTCCGCGATGTCATCCTGGTAGGGATCGTGGTCGACGTGGTTCACGTCTTCAGCATGCTGGTCCTGTCGGTGGTGTGGCCGCAGTACCGGCGCTCAACGTTGACCAGTGCCACCATCGCGACCCTGTCCGCCGCCGCCGGCACCGCAGTTGTGATGACCGACCGCGGATGACCGCCGACACGAAAGCTCAAACGACAGCGGGATTTTTCCCGGCCCACGTGCTGCGGGAGTACGCGCTGTTGGCCGACGGGGAGCGCGGTGCGATGGTCGGGCCGCGCGGTGACATCGTCTGGCTCTGCGTTCCTCGGTGGGACAGCCCCGCCGTCTTCAGTGCGCTGATCGGCGGGGGCAGCGGGTATTCGGTCACCCCGACGGAGCGGTTCGTCTGGGGCGGCTTCTACGAAGAGGGCACGATGATCTGGCGCAGCCGCTGGGTCACCGAACAGGGCATCATTGAATCCCGCGAAGCACTCGCCTTCCCCGGGCAGCAGGGTTGTGCCATCCTGCTGCGTCGAGTCATCGCGGTCGAGAAGGACGGCCGTGTCCGGATTGCGCTGAATCCGCGGGCCGAGTTCGGAAGGCACGGCTTCACCGACATCAAACGCGACGACCGGGGGTGGTGGACCGGCCGCACCGGGGACCTGCACGTGCGGTGGTCCGGAGCCCCGGCCGGCACTCGACTGGTTTCGGCGGACGGTGGCCTGTTCGCAGAGCTCGACGTCCCGGCCGGGTCGACCCATGACCTCGTCCTGGAAATCAGCGACCGCGTTCTGCCGACCTTGCCGCCCGACCCGGCCGCGACCTGGCGGGCCACCGAAAATGTCTGGCGCGCAGCCGTTCCGGCACTGGACAACTCTCTGGAACCGCGGGAGGCCCGCCGCTCCTACGCCGTGCTTCGGGGCTTGACCGCCGGCGGCGGCGGGATGGTCGCGGCCGCGACGACAAGCCTGCCCGAACGAGCGAATGCGGGACGCAACTACGACTACCGCTACGTCTGGGTGCGCGACCAGTCCTACGCGGGCCAAGCCGCCGCCGCCGTCGGAGCGCCCGAGCTGTTGGACGATGCCGTCCGTTTCGTCTCTGCTCGGCTGCTGGAACACGGCCCCGACCTGAAGCCGGCCTACACCACCACCGGCGAAGCAGTGCCAGACCAGCGAGAGCTGGCTCTGCCCGGTTATCCGGGCGCGTCGACCCTGATCGGCAACTGGGTCAACAAGCAATTCCAGCTCGATGCGTTCGGTGAATCGCTGCTGCTGTTCTCAGCGGCCGGGCGGACCGATCGCCTCGACCACGATGGTAGGCGCGCCCTGGCGCTGGCGGCGACCGCTGTGGCGAAGCGGTGGACCGAACCGGACGCCGGCATGTGGGAAATCGACAACCAGGTGTGGACCCACAGCAGGCTGATCTGCGTGGCCGGCCTGCGAGCCGCTGCCCCGCTCGCCGACACCGAAAGACAGAGCGCCGACTGGCTAGCCCTGGCCGACAGGATCCTCGCCGATACCGGTTCCCACGCCGTTCATCCGACCGGGCGGTGGCAGCGCTCGCGGACTGACCGGGCCCTGGACGCGGCCCTGTTGATCCCGCCAGTGCGCGGCGGGACCGCCGCCGATGATCCGCGCACCGCCACAACTCTGCAGGCCTACCTGGCTCAGTTGACCAAGGACGGCTATGCCTACCGGTTCCGCCACGACCAGCGGCCGTTGCCCGACGCCGAGGGGTCGTTCACCCTGTGTGGGTTCCTGGTCGCGTTGGCCCTGCACCAGCAGCACCGCCCGGTTGAGGCGGCCCGCTGGTATGAACGGACCCGCGCCGCCGCGGGCCCACCGGAACTGTATGCAGAAGAATTCGACGTCAACCAACATCAACTCCGCGGCAACCTGCCCCAAGCCTTCGTCCACGCCCTGCAACTGGAAACTTCTGTCCGCCTGAACCAGCACCCCGGCAGCGGACGCTAAAACGTCCCTACGCCGCCCACCGCTTCACCCTAGGAGGCCGTCATGACCAGTGTCGCCGAACCCGGGGCCGCACAGGTACTCCGGCCGCGGCGGCCGTATCCGATCAACCGGGAAAAGTTTCTGACCAAGGCGCTGGGATATCTCAACACCACTGATCCCAAGGACATCGGGATCATGTACATCTTCACCGCCATGTTCTTCTTCATGGTCGGCGGCGTATTGGCGCTGCTGATGCGCGCCGAACTGGCCCGGCCCGGTCTGCAATTTCTCAGCCAAGAGCAGTACAACCAGCTGTTCACGATGCACGGCACGATCATGCTGCTGCTGTACGCCACCCCCATTCTGTTCGGTTTCGCGAACTACATCGTCCCGCTGCAGATCGGTGCCCCCGACGTCGCCTTCCCCCGACTCAACGCGTTCTCCTACTGGCTGTACCTGTTCGGGGCGATCACCGTGGTGTCAGGGTTCTTCACTCCCGGCGGCGCCGCCGCCTTCGGCTGGACCGCGTACACGCCGCTGTCCAACTCGATCAACTCACCCGATGTCGGTGGCGACCTGTGGATCATGGGACTGGTGATCTCCGGCCTGGGCACCATCCTGGGCGCCGTCAACATGATCACCACCATCGTGTGCCTACGCTGCCCCGGCATGACGATGTGGCGACTGCCCATCTTCACGTGGGAAATCCTGGCTACCGCCATCCTCATCCTGATTGCGTTCCCGGTACTGACCGCCGCATTGTTGGGCTTGGAGGCCGACCGGCATTTCGGCTCCCACGTCTTCGACCCGGCGAACGGCGGCGCCATCTTGTGGCAGCACCTCTTCTGGTTCTTCGGCCACCCCGAGGTGTACATCGTCGCGCTGCCGTTCTTCGGCATCGTCACCGAAGTGTTCCCCGTCTTCTCCCGCAAGCCGGTTTTCGGCTACCGCGGCCTGGTCTACGCCACCATGGGCATCGCCGCGCTGTCCGTCGCGGTCTGGGCGCACCACATGTTCGCGACAGGAGCCGTTCTCCTTCCCTTTTTCTCCTTCATGACCTTCATGATTGCCGTCCCTACCGGAATCAAATTCTTCGACTGGATCGGCACCATGTGGCACGGCCAGATCACCTTCGAAACGCCCATGCTGTGGGCCTGCGGATTCCTGGTCACCTTCCTGGCCGGCGGCCTGACCGGGGTCATCCTGGCCTCCCCCGCCCTGGACTTTCATGTCTCCGACACCTATTTTGTCGTCGCGCACTTCCACTACGTGCTGTTCGGCACCATCGTGTTCGCCACTTTCTCCGGCATCTACTTCTGGTTCCCGAAGATGACCGGCCGCTTCCTCGACGAAACGCTGGGAAAGTTCCACTTCTGGACCACCTTCGTCGGATTTCACCTGACCTTCCTGGTCCAACACTTCCTCGGCACCATGGGCATGCCCCGCCGCTACCCCGATTATCTGCCCAGCGATGGTTTCACGACGCTGAACACCATTTCCAGCATCGGCGCTTTCGTCCTCGGCGCCTCCATTCTGCCGTTCCTGTGGAACGTGTTCCGCAGCCTCAAATATGGAGAGGTCACCTCCGCCGACGATCCCTGGGGCTACGGTAATTCCCTGGAGTGGGCCACCAGCAGCCCACCGCCACGGCACAACTTCACCTCGCTGCCCCGCATCCGCTCCGAACGCCCCGCATTCGAACTGCACCACCCGCACATGGTCGAACGGCTCAAAGCCGAAGCCCACCCGGCCCGCAGTTCCAAAGTCCTGCAGAGCCTGGAAGCCAGCGCCCACGTCAGCATCCCGGAAAGCCCACGGGCACCCGATCATCCTGCATCACCGGAACCCGACCGATGACCCCGCCCAGCTGAACCAAGCCTTTCACCGCCTCGCCCCTCTGAGGCTCGTCCGCCCCCCCAATCCGAAAGCTGTTCCGAGTTCGATGATCTCAATGGAGAGAAAAAGTGTTCACAATTCATTCGGACCACGTAGCTGCGATACTCGCTGCGGCTCCGGCAAACCCTGCCGACCAACCCTGGAGCGGTCACGACACCCGCGTCCTGGTTGTTGCGGCGATTGGCATCGCGATCGTTGTGCTGCTGATCGTGTGGCTGAAGATGCATGCTTTTCTGTCGTTGACCATCGGTGCCCTGTTCGTCGGCATCGCATCGGGCATTCCCCTGGAGAAGGTGACCGGCTCCTATGAGACCGGTGTGGGCGGCGTCCTCGGCTATGTCGGGGTGCTCATCGCCCTGGGTGCCATGTTGGGCAAGCTTCTCGCCGATTCGGGGGGCGCCGACAAGGTGGTGGACACGTTGTTGAAGGGACGCCCGGGGGCGCTGCCCTGGAAGATGGCGCTGATCGCCGCGATCATCGGTATTCCGATGTTTTTCGAGATCGGTTTGGTGCTGCTCATTCCGGTGGTCATGTTGGCGGTGCGCCGGGTGAAGGGCCCCGCCCTGCTGCTGGGTATTCCCGCCCTGGCCGGGTTGTCGGTGCTGCACGGGTTCATCCCACCGCATCCGGGACCACTGGCGGCCATCGGTATTCTGCACGCCAATGTCGGGATCACCCTGGCTTTGGGCCTGATCGTCGCAGTCCCGACCGTGATCGTGGCTGGGCCGCTGTTCGGCCGGGTCGCCGCCAAACTGGTGCCGATCGGTGCTGCCGGTGCGGGTCTGGCCGTGACCGGCGAGGATCGGGAAGGGGACGGGATGAGCGGGCCGGCGGAAGACCCGGACCGCACCGGAAGTCCCAGCTTCGCCATCACTTTGCTCACCCTGCTGGCACCGTTGGTGCTGATGCTGATCAAGGCCGCCGCCGACCTGTTGGCCACCGCCGGCAGTGGAATCCGTTCGCTGCTGGATTTCATCGGCGATCCGGTGGTGGCGCTACTCGTCGGAGTGCTGCTGGCCATGGTGACTTTCGGCAGCAGGGTGGGATTCAGCCTTCCCGTGCTCAGCAAGAAGATCGGTGCCAGCCTGCTGCCGATCGTCGGGGTCATTCTGATCGTCGGCGCCGGCGGTGGCTTCAAGCAGGTCCTGGTGGACGGAGGCACCGGAACCGCGATCGCGAAGATCGCTGCGGCAGCGGGCCTGTCGGCGCTGCTGCTGGGCTGGATCGTCGCCGTCCTCATCCGGCTGGCCACCGGTTCGGCGACCGTCGCCACGGTGACGGCTGCCGGCATCATCGCGCCGGTGGCTGCCGGACTACCCCCGGCGCAACTGGCCCTGGTCGTTCTCGCTGTCGGTGCTGGTTCGGTATTTTTCTCCCACCTCAACGATGCGGGTTTCTGGCTGGTGAAGGAGTACTTCGGGATGACGGTTGGCCAGACGATCAAATCCTGGTCGGTCATGGAGACCATCGTTTCCATCGTCGGCCTGGGAATGACGGCTCTGCTGTCCGCCATTTTCTAGCCGGCCCGCCAATTCACTCAGGGACGGACAATGAACACATCGAGCGCTGGCAGCCGATGAACGCGAGTCGGTGTTGGAGGTCGGCACCAAGCCGGTCGACTTGGTGGCCAAAGTCATTGCCGGGCTGCGACTCCAATCCGAATAAGTGCAGCTGCCCGCGAGCCCTTGGGCGTGCCGGCCCGAGCAGCTGCGGACGACATCATCAGCTTTGGCCCGGGTTCGGCGGGCAGTTCAAAATGGCGTCTACCTCCGCACCGGCGAGCCGCAGTTGCTCGTGTTCGACCCCGTCGAAATCTTGGGCTGCAACGGTACGGCGGAGACGAGCGAGTTGCCCGGCCACGACATGATGCTGCGCCGGCCGAGACCGCCACGCCAACTCGGCCAACAACGCGAAAAGACGCGCCATCACCTGCGGATCGGACGCGCCGTAGCGGCGGGGCTGGGTGATGGCTGCATCTACCATCTGTTCCAGGTCCGGGCGGTACAGCGCTACCCGGCAATACCCTTCCTGATCGGCCATCACCACCGGCGACAAGTCTTGGTCGGCGAGTTCGCAGAGCAGCGCGGAGATATGGCCGAGAGCGTGCACGGCCGTTGTCGGATCGTTGACTCCCGGCGAAAGCGCCTTGTTGGTCACGTCGGTCAACTGGCGCAGACCATAGCCGATGTCCTGCGCGGCAGTACGTTCGAAGCCCACCACGACGGCATCGGCCACCCGCCGGTGGAGCGTCTCGAGCTGATCGCCGGCCAGAACGCCGGTTCGTCGCCAGACCCGGCCCATCGGTGTGCCCTCGATCAGCGAGCTGCCCGGATGTGCGGTGATCACGAGAACGGCGTCAGCCTCCTGGGCAGCGGCGAGAAGATCGCGTTGGTCGATTCGAATGAGAAAGCCGGATGCCCCGGCCAGCAGCACCGCTGCCTGTTCAGGAATCTCTGGTGCTCGGGTGCCCTCGACTTCAGCACCGCTTCCGAATACCACGCGAACGGTGCCGGAGGCGTCTTCATGGACGTCGCGGAGCATCGTCTCCACCCGGATCTGCCGTGCCAAGTGCGCCAGGAAGACAACAAGGCCGACCATACTGGCCACTGCCAGCACGAACGACACGCTGATCGAAATCCTTGGGACGAAGGGTGTCTCGCCGTCACTGCCATTGCGCACCGACCGGAGAACGGTCAACGAGTAGGTGAACGTGGCCAGGAAGAGCCCCAGAGTGGCTTGAACGAATACATCACTGGTGAAAGTACGGAGCAACCGAGGCGAAAACTGACTGCTGGCCAGCTGCAGGGTGACCACCGTGAGTGAGAATGTCAACGACGTCACCGTGATGAGGGAGCTGGAAACCGCATCCAACACGGTCCGGCCGGCGTCAGCATCACCCCCGAACAGCACACTTGCCAACCATGACGGCACCGAGGCATCCACATGGGCATCAACTTGGGGCAGCAAAAACCCGGCAGCCAGCGCGACGGCGACCGCCGCAACGGGGAGCGGCCACAGCTTGCTCCGCACGGCATCGCGGACAATCGGCAGCGGATTCGGCATCTGTTCCCCTCACCTCAGGGGTACAGGGTAACCGCCAGAACTCAGGACGATAGAACCCAAGACAAGACGATAGAACCTAAGACAGACCGCTGCCGAGCGGTGAAAGTGTGCGGGGAGCTGCTGGGTGACGATGTCTGTGTGGAGGCGTTGCTGTCGCCTCCACACCTGCCAGGCTTGAGTGAGACATCCGCAAGGCCCGGGTGCAACGCTGTAGGGCGTGACAGGAGACAAGCCAGTGACCAGCAGCATCCAGCAGGAGACCGACAAGGCCGGCGGCCCGGAGGCGATGAATCCTGCACCGAACCCGGTCCGGCGCTCGTTCACCACCGAGTACCGAGCCCGCGTGGTCGCCGAATAAGAGGCGGCCCCGCACGGTGAGAAGGCCGCCGTCTTGCGGCGGGAAGGCCTTTACCAGTCGCAGGTCCGGGAGTGGCGGGCCGAACGGGATGCTCGGCCGCGCCGAGACGCCGATTAAGAATCTCTACCTCGGCTCGTCCTCCGCCCACCCGGGCGGCGGTGTCCACGGCGCAGGCGGGTCGAACGCAACCCGGGCCGCGCTGTGGCACGCACGGATCGGCTTCTGATGCCGCTGGTCGGTCTTCGACGTCGTCGCCGGCTACGGCTCCCAATCAGAAATCGAATTCGGTTTCCGGCATCTCAAAGACCCCACCAAGTGTCCCTTCTCGCCGAATGTTCTACTGGCCGATCAGCACATCGCCGTGCACACCTTCACCGGCGTGCTGGTATTACAAATCGCGCAGGCCATCCTCTGGGCCGATTGCGCCGGAATCACATTGTTGGAGCAGAACCACGTGGACATCATCGTCAAGAGCACCGATTTCGTCCGCGAGATCGATGACATCCAGTACAGCATCGGGCAGGGACCGTGCGTCACCCCGGCAGTGAAGCGCACCACCATGCGGTCGGGATCGTTGGGCGGTGGTCCCCGATGGCCGCGGTTCCGGCCCCGCTCCGGACCCCTCGGGGTGCACTGCGTGCTGCCTTTGCCGTTGGTCACACCGAGTGGGGTGGTGGGTGCGATAAACGTCTAGGCCCACGCCAACGACGCCTTCGACGAGCGATCAGAGCAGTTGGGTGAGTTGTTCGCGGCACCAGCGGCCATCTCCGTGCTCAATGCGTAGATTCTGTCGTAGAGCCAGCGACGGACCGGAATCTGCGGCGGCGCGTCCTCATTCATGTACTCCGTCGCTCGAACGGTACTCGAACGTTCGTTCGGAGTCCACACATGATGCTGGGTGATTGGAACACTTGATGTGTCGCCGCTGCAGGACCAATCCGGGGTCAACTAGTCGATGCCCGACGTCGCCCTACCCAGGTCCTACCCACCGCGGTGTCGTCTGAGGGAGTCGAGCACATCAGAGGGCCAGCTGCGGAGATCACGACGAGTGATTTCGGCGGATTGCGCGCACCTGGTCAGCGACCTCGTTCATCGCAGTCGTATGAACCTGCAAGCTTTGGACGGCGCCGGCCGCCGTGTCGGTCAGCCGATCCGTCGCCGTCGCAACTCGCATCGACGACCAGGGCGCCGATTCGAGACCGGGCGGGCTCATGGCGCGAGGCGGTGCGCCGTCTCAAACGGCGGGCGTCATCGCCGACTGGACCTGGGCGATCATCGTTGGCGGGAAGTCGACCATCCCGTGGTCCGTGTACGCGTGGCGGGCCACCTCGGCAAGGATGTCCTCGGTGGTCCCGGTGAAGTGGCGGGTGCAACCCGGTACCACGTCGCCACAGCGGAAATTCTTCATGTTTGACTCCTTTGTTCGGGTAAAGGGAGGCCTGCATCTCACATCTGTGTTGGGTGGAGGCGTTCGCTGTAGCTATCGACCAAGGTCGGCCGAACTCGCGGAGGTCAGCGCGGTCACCAGGTCGTCGATTCCGATGGTGCCGATGACCCGGCCCTGGCCGTCGGTACAGACCAACGGGGCGAATCGATGCTCGGCGCGGCGTGCCATCGCACGCCGCGCGGCTTCGGAGACCTGCGTGCTGGGCGCGACAACCATCGCCGGCGCCCAGTTGTTGCGGTCATCTCGCACCCGGGACGGGTGCCCGACACCGTTGAGGAGGACCACACACGTGGACAGTTCGATACCCACCTGAACAGGTCGGACCAGGCTTGCCACGTGATCGTGGAGTGACGATCGTGCGGCTGTGGCACGGATGTGGTCGACGAGGCCGGGGTCCAATGCCTCCAGCATCGTGTGGGCCGGTCGAGCGAGAGCCCAGCCCTGACCCAGCGGCACCCGAAGCGCGATCACCGCGTCGAGTTCTGCGCGGGTTTCGATGCCCTCGGCCAGTATCCAGGTGTCCATCCGCCCTGCGAGGTCGCCGAACACCTCGACCAGGGCACGCTTGACCGGGTCGGTGTCGAGGCCGGTGATCAGATCTCTGTCCAGTTTCACGATCTGTGGCCGCATGCTCAGCAGAGAGCTCAGGCCCGCGTAACCGGTGCCGGCATCGTCCATCGCGATCATTCCGCCGGCCTCACGGACGTGCGCAAGGACAGCCAGCGACCGGGCCCCAGGGCTAGTTCTGGTGTGCTCGGTGAGTTCGAGTACGAATCGTGACAGGTCCGAGGACCGCATCAACACGTCGGCCACATCGTCGTCCGCCAGCAAGTGAGGGTCCACGTTCACCGTCAGGAACGTGTCCGGCGGCAACATCGAACGCGCCGCAATCCCCATTCGCAGTACCCTCGCCTGCAGAATGGCGTTGAATCCCCAATGCTCTGCCGCCGCGAACCAGACGTCCGGGGCCGCCCGCAACGGGCCGATGAACCGTGACAGCATCTCGTACCCCGCGACCGCACCGGAGGTCAGTTCTACGATCGGTTGGGCATAGATCTGCAACCGGTCAGGCTCGGCCACGACCGCCTGCAATGCGCCCAACCAGCACGCGTCGGTCACCGCAGGAGCTGACCCCGCGGCCACCAGAGCCAGCGTCGATCCGTCTATCCCGACCTCCAAGGCTCCCCCGATCGAAACTCATCAGTGATGACAATTGCCTACGATCGGCTTGACCCGGGAGATCCCGCACCCCGCGGCCGGACCGCTCGGCCACGACGAAAGACCCCGATCGCCTCAGCGTCACCGTACACTCAACGTACTCGCACGACCACGCTCAGTGATATGCACTTTGCTGTACCGCGCCACCCTTCGGTACCCCACCGACGTCAGACCTGCGCGACTGGATATCAAAAAGTTCCTGATTTGATATCCGCCATGTCAAGGGGGGCGGAAGGCGATACTCCAACCAGATCTCGGCTCGCGAGCCCCGATCCGGTACACCCGAACCACTCCCCGATGAGCATGATCGAAAGCGAGCGCCGACCCACCAGGCTGAAATATGTGATCCGCCGGAGTACCTGGACGAATCGACGATCCCGCTGCCATAGTGGCCTGGTGCCGATCCCGAAGGATTCCCCGGCCAGAGGCTCCGTCTGCTGCCCAGGCCGGTGGCTCCAACATCTCTCCCCCTGCCCGGCACCTCCCGCTTGTTGGTAACGGACTGCAGGCACTACCCACCCGCCAGCAACCATGGTCTTTCCAGGGCCGAAGGCGCGATCTTCAAACGCGAGACCGGCCTGGGAGTCGTCACCTACCGCCCTCGGCTCCGGATGGCACTAGCCATGGAAACGCTCGATACCAGCGACGATCCCATCTCGGCCATCGCCCACTCCGTCGGCTCTCCGGATGCCTTCTACTTCTCCAGGAGCTTCAGGATGGTCGACCAGATCCGTTGACCTCAGCGGGCTGCGGCCCCTGCCGGCGAGCGGGGCGGTCGTGCTCAGTGACGTCACCAGCCCACTCACCGGCCCGGATAGTGCTGCCGCCGTCTTCGGCCCGCAGAAGGGCGCCAGCCGAGCAGACATCGCCGTCCTGGACAGCGGCCTGACCCGGCTCGCTTCCGTCGCCCTGGAGGGCGGACAGTTCGGCGCGCAGACGCCGGGAGCCGGAGCCGCCGGCGGCGTCGGCTACGGACTGACCCTGTGGGGCGCGATCATCTCGGCCGGGGGATTCACCTCAGGGTGACGGCGGCTGAGCGTGGTCAGTCGGGTCGGCTGTCGCTGATCACATGGGCCGCCTGGTCGCTCAGGGTTCTGCCCCAGTCCTGGGCCTGGTCCACGAGAACCTCGTGGGCGTAGTCAGCGGCGAATCCGTGTTCCAGCATCAGCGCACCGACCGCCTGCTGAATGTTCGCCGAGTCCGTCCCGGCGCGGCGGAGCACCTCGTCGCGGGTCGGCGCGGGTTGGCTGTCCTGGAAATCGGCCAGACCGCGGCCGGCATATTCGGTGAGCACCGTCAACAAGTCAGGATCGGGCACGGGGACGTCGCCGTCCGCGCTGTAGAGGTTGAGCGCGCCGACGGACCGGCCGTTGGCAAGCAACGGCAGCGCCAGCACCGCATGCACGCCGACCTCCGCTGCCCTTCTCGCCAGGTGCGGCCAGGCCTGCCCCAGTTCTGCCAGGTTCATTCTGACCGTCGTGTTGGTACGCATCGCCCGCAGGCACGGGCCGTCGTGGCTGATGTACTGCTGCTCGTCGACGATGAGCACTCGATTGTCGGTGTGAGCTGCCGTCAGCGGCGGACCGTCGAATTGTGCGGTGACACCGGCCCACCGGACACCGTCCAGGAGCCGGACCGCTTCCCGCGAGATCCGGCCCATCAGATCCAGCAGCGTTCCGGCGTCGTACGCCCGGCGGTGCAACGCTTCGATCAGCTGCGCCATCTCCTCGGGGTGCGCCGCCAAAGCTCGGATCAGCGCCGCTGATTCCGGCGGCGACTCCGGGTGGGTATTGCCCATGATCGACTTCTTTCGTCGGGTCGCACGATGAGTGCCGACAGGTCGGTGACCGAAGGTGTCGTGCGATGCGATCCCGGCCGAGCAGGGCAACACCTTCGACGGTAGCCACTTCCGCGGGCCTTACGCTGCTAACGTGGCAGACCGAATGCGGAATGGCCCGAAACGGGTGAACACCCGGCTGGATCCCGGCACGGGCGGAAGGCTCCCCCCGGCCTGTTTCACGGCGACCCAGGGTCCGCACGAATCCTGTGCACCGAATCAGGCGGACGACGGCTGTTCAAGTGATCTTATTGCACTGCAGGGCTTCTCGTAGACAGCCGTGGTGGGGTGGACACACGTCGACCAGCCGCCGGCGCCGTCCTCGGCGAACCCGGACCCGTGCCCGTTCCCCCGCAAGACCACCACCGGAGAACTTCGATCAATAGGGTGCGATGCGATCGTCGGCGACACTCGGGCATGTGATTTGTCTAGCCGGCGAATCCGCGCCGTTCGAATTCTGACAGGATCTCTGCCTGTTGCGCCTTCGCCTCTGGTGAACCCGCCCCGCCTCGGCCGGTTGCCCTGGTCGCGAGCTGCAGGGCCGTGGAGCCGCGGCTGTTCGTGCGGCGAGCATCCGCGCCGCCATCAAGCAGAGCGCTCACGGCTGATCCGCACCGGGTCCGGACAGCGCGATGCAACGGCGTCACCCCGCTCTTGTCGGTGGCGTTCGGATCCGCGCCCGCCTCGATGAGGCAGATGACCGTCTCGGCCTGACGGAGGGGGTTCCACGTTCGAGAACCGGGCGCGCCATCGGCTGCGTAATGAAGAGGCTCGGCTCCGCGGCGATTCCTCGCACCGACGTCAGCACCGACGCTGGTCAGCAGCCGGATCATCCCTGGCCGGTAGGCTGCGGCTGCGATGTGCAGGGCAGTGTCGCCCGCATAGAGGTAGTGCTCGATCTCCACCAAGTAATGGTCGGTGGCCGTCTGTCGGGTCGCGCCCTGCTCGACCCGGACTTTCGCCAGGTCCCGGGACGCAGCTATCAACTCGGCCAGTGCGGCTTCGTCATCGGCAACGATCGCGCGCATCACTGCCAGCAGGGCAGCATCCCGGTGAGCCACGCTTCACCGTAACCCCAGTCGCCGTGGCCTGCAGCCGGATCTCGTCGGCCGTGACGTTCAGCGCGGCGAGGGTTGCCGAATGCGTTGACAATGAGCGGCCGTTGCAGCTCTGAGATCGCAGCCAACCGTGAAAATGGTTGCACCACAACGATGAAGAGTACTGGGGACCAGCAGAGCGTTCCCGGCAACAGCGCCGCGACCTTGGCTGACGCCGATCCTTGCACTTCTCTTGCGACGCTTTCGGGGTGACCAGGACCGCCACCCACGCCGTGGGATCTTGCAGCTCATCGCTGCTACCGGATCAGGAACTCAGACGCCGGGTCAGACCCGAGGTCGTCGAGCCGAATTCCGACCCCCTGGAACCAACTCTGCCCTGGAACGATGCCGGCGGGCGCGTCTCACGTATCAGATGCTCCTGACCGGGCTGCAGCACGTCGATTCCCAGCCGGCCGAGTACGTGGTTCGTACTGCCGGTCACCGTGATCCGGCTGCCGCCCTGCAGGTGGATCTCCGACTCCTTGCCCCTCGACGGAATCACTGCGGACACATGATCGGGCCGGATGAACACGGTTTCACCGTGGGGGGTTTCGAACCGCATCAAGGTATTCATGGTGTCCTCCGAGTGCCAAAGGGCCTGCACAGACAGGATGCCCACCGGATGTTGCGAGGTTGTGAACAAACCACGCAGCGTGCTTCCCCTGTCACAACAACTTGCAGCATATGGCCGGCACACCCGGCTTCAACCGCTCATCGTCGAGTGTCGCGAGTCAGCTGTCAGGCGGTCTTCGACTTCCGGGCTCTCGGTTTCTTGGTGGCGGCCTCGTCGGCGGCGTCGTTTGCGGCCGGACTTGGCTCCTTCTCCTTGTTGCGCTCCACACTGCGCTGCAGTGCGGCGAGAAGATCGAGCACCTCAGCGTCCTCGCCCTCGGCGGGCTTCTCCGGGAATGCCTCCTCGCCCTCGAGTTTGGCGTCGATCATCTGCTGCAGTTCCTGGCGGTAGGAGTCCTCGTGTTCCTCGGGGTGGAAATCGTCGGCGTAGGAGTCCACCAGTAGCGCCGCCATCTGCTTCTCCGCCGCCGAGAGTGCTACCGGCGTTTCCAGTGACTTGAACGACGCGACGCGCACCTCATCCGGCCAGCGCAACGTCTGGATGACGAGAACGTCGCCGCGCACGCGCAGGGCTGCCAGCCTCGTCTTCTGCCGCAGCGCGAAGTGCACGATGGCCACCCGGTCGGTCTCCGCCAGGGTTTCCCGCAGCAGAACGTAGGCCTTCGCAGATTTCGACGCCGGCTCCAGCAGATAGCTGGCGTCGTAGAGCATCGGGTCGATCTGGTCGGCAGGAACGAACGACAGCAGGTCGATCTCGCGCTCGGAGTTGGTCGGCAGCGTCTTGAGATCCTCGTCGGTGATGATCGCGGTGCGTCCGTCGTCCGCCTCGTACGACTTGGCGATGTCGCCGAACGAGACCACCTCGCCGTCTATCTCGCACGTCCGTTGATAACGGATGCGGCCACCGTCCTTCTCGTGTACCTGGTGGAACCGGATGTCATGGTCCTCGGTCGCCGAATACACCGCGACCGGCACGTTGACCAGTCCGAAGACGAGGGAACCTTTCCAAATGGAGCGCATCGGAACATGATGGACCACCTTCGGCCCCGGTGACAGCCCTGTGCGCCAAAATGGAGGGATGACCGGCCCCCCACTCGTGCAGGCGGCAGTCGACGAGCTCTATGCCCTGCCACTGGCGGAGTTCACCACTCGTCGTCAAGCGTTGGCCGCCGCTGCCAGGAAGTCCGGAGACCGAGGGTCGGCCACCCTGATCGCCGGTCTACGCAGACCCACCCGGTCAGCTGACACACTCAATCGGCTGGTCAGGACGGCACCGGCCGAGGTCGAAACGCTGCTGGATCTCGGCCGCGGACTGCGGGCGGCCGAACGAGCCCTCGACGCAGCAGGGCTGCGGGAGCTGTCCGCCCGGCGACGGCATCTGGTGAGCGAGCTGGCCCGGCTGGCCTTCGACATCACCGACCAACCCAACCCGTCGGCCTCGCTGCGGGACGAGGTCACCGCCACCCTGAACGCCGCGCTGGCCGACGAGCGGGTCGCAGAGCTGTTGATATCCGGGTCGCTGGTCACCCAGGCCCGCTGGGACGGATTCGGCTCTGCCGACCTTCCGGAAGCCGCAGCCGCACTGTCGTCGGCCGACCAGCAGCGGCCCCGGCAACCATCGGCCGCGAGCCGGCCGGCCGCGGCGCTTCCCGGGAAACCCGCCGACGACGTCGGCCCCAAAGCTGCGCTGACCGCCGGTCGACACGCGGCCGCCGCCGAGGCCGCTGCCGCGCGTACGGCTGCCGCCGAGGCCGCCGCCGCCGAGCGGGCGGCGGCCAAATCCCGCGCCGAAGCCGAGCAGCGTCGTCGATCGGAATCGGCGCAACGGGAGGCAGTCTCGGCCGAACGCGCGGCCCGCGAAGCTCAGGAGGCGGTGTCGGTGATCGACCGCCGGATCAGCGAGCTGAGCGTTCAGCTCGCGCATCAGCGGGAATTGCTCAGTCAAGCGCAGAAGACCCTGCGCAGTGCCGAGACCCGTAGGCGGATCGCACAACTCGCCCTGACCCGGGCCGATGGCCCGCCGACCGGCTGAACCGTCACGCGAGGTGAGAACTCAACGGCGGCAGAGGATCTCTCCATTGAGAACGGTGAACCAGCCATCCGGATGGGCGGCCCACTCCCGCCAGCCGTCCGCGATCTCGGCCAGGTCGCTCGCCGCGGCAAAGCCTCGGTCGCGGGCCTGCCACGCGAACGCGGACTCGACCGCTCGGTCGGCCCAGAGCCCACCCCACCATTGCCGTTCGGGGTCGGTCGAGTAGCACCACACCGAAGCCGACGAGGTGACCTCGGCAAACCCGGCCCGATGGGCCCAGTGGCGCAGGAACCGCCCCGCATCCGGTTCCGCTTCATTGCTTCGGGCCACCTGCTGGTACAGCGTCATCCAACGGTCAAGGGCGGGCAGCCTCGGGAACCAGGCCATCGCCGCGTAGTCGGCGTCGCGGGCGGCGACAAGGCCGCCCGGACGGCACACCCTGCCCATCTCCCGGAGCGCCGGCACCGGGTCCGTCAGATGCTGGAGCAGTTGGTGAGCGTGGACCACGTCGAAGGACTCGTCCGGATAGGCCACCGCGTAGACATCGCCGACCTGGTAAGCAACATTGCTGATGCCGCCCGCCGCCGCCGCAGCTTCGGCGATCACCACGGCGCCGGCGTCGATACCGCAAACCTGACCAGGTGACACCCGTTCCGCCAGGTCCATGGTGATCGTCCCCGGGCCGCAGCCGATATCCAGCAGCGACATCCCCGACGTCAGGTGGGGCAGCAGATAGCCGGCCGAGTTCGCGGCCGTTCGCCAGCGGTGCGATCGCAGTACCGATTCGTGGTGGCCGTGGGTGTACTGCGAGGAGTTCATGGTTGGGCCCTTCTGTCGATCGAACCGGCGCGGGCAACCCGCACGAGCCCCGGGACACGCGAGGTACTACTGTCTTGCTCCCACGCCAATCGCGGAAACCCTGCGCCGTTCCGCATCCTTTCAGGGAGCAACGATGTCCACGACAGGCACACTCCGAGTCGGCATGGTCGGCTACGCCTTCATGGGTGCTGTCCATTCGCACGCCTGGCGCACCGCCCACCGATTCTTCGATCTTCCGTTGATCCCTGAGCTGACCGCCGTCGCCGGTCGGAACGCCGACGCCGTCGCCTCGGCGGCCGGGAAGATGGGCTGGGGCTCGATCGAGTCCAATTGGCGCCGGCTGATCGAACGGGACGACATCGATCTGATCGACATCTGTACGCCCGGCGACACCCATGCGGAGATTGCCATCGCTGCGCTGGAAGCCGGTAAGCACGTGCTGTGCGAGAAGCCGCTGGCAAATTCGGTCGCCGAGGCCGAACAGATGACCGCTGCCGCCGAAAAAGCCGCTACCCGTGGAGTTTTTGCCATGTGCGGCTTCACCTATCGGCGAACCCCGGCGGTGGCGTTGTTCAGACAGATGATCGCCGACGGCAAGGTCGGCACCATCCGGCAGGTTCGAGCCCAGTATCTGCAGGACTGGCTGTCGGACGAGAACGGCCCGCTCACCTGGCGACTGGACAGGGAGAAGGCGGGCTCGGGGGCACTGGGCGATATCGGTGCCCATATCGTGGACGCGTCGCAGTTCGTCACCGGTCAGCAGATCACCGGGGTCTCGGCGATCATGGAGACGTTCGTGAAGGAGCGGCCACTGGGTGGCGACCTGGTCGGCCTCGGCGGCCGCGGCGAGGTTGGCGCCGACGTCCCCAAAGGACCGGTCACGGTGGACGACGCAGCGATCTTCACCGCCCGGTTCGACGGCGGGCCGGTCGGTGTCTTCGAAGCCACCCGCTTCGCCCTCGGCCGCCGGAATGCGCTCCGGTTGGAGGTCAACGGTTCGCTGGGCTCGATCGCCTTCGACTTCGAGGACATGAACACCCTGCAGTACTACGACGGCACCGATGCAGCTGGCGAGCAGGGCTTCCGCCGGATCCTGGTCACCGAACCGGAGCACCCGTACGTCAACCACTGGTGGCCGGCGGGGCACGGCCTGGGCTACGAGCACGGCTTCACCCATCAGGTCGTCGACCTGGTCAGCGCGATCGCCTCGGGCACTCAGCCAACTCCGTCGTTCGCGGACGCGCTGGGCGTCCAGCGGGTGCTGGCGGCCGTCGAGGCCAGTGCCGGCAACGACTCGACCTGGCAAAGCGTCGCCACCGCCGGCTGACCTCCCGTTCCGGCGCTCATCAACTTCGCCGGCACCCGCCGACCCCGTTCCGGCGCTCATCAACTTCGCCGGCGCTCCGGATCGTCTCGGGTTCGGGATCCGAGTGACGGAAGTCAACCCGATCAGGAGCGCATCGGGCGGGACGGGGCGGCCTCGGACGGAGAGGGTCGGGCAGCGGCCAGCCGGTTCAGCCGGCGTAGGACGCGGCCGGAAGTCCGCAGATGCCCGGCAGGTAGCGGAACATCGCGCCGGCAGCAACGTTCCGGTCGCCGCCCTGCCGGGAGGTGGTGATGTAGAGCTCATCGAGGTTGGTACCGCCGAAGGTGCAGGCAGTGACCTTGGACGTGGGCAGATGGATCACCTCGTCCAGCGCTCCCGTCGGGGCATACCGGCGGACGGCGCTGCCGTTCCACAGCGCGACCCAGACGCCGCCCTCGGCATCGACGGTGAGCCCGTCGGGCGACCCGGAATCCGGGTCGACGGCGACGAACGGCCTGCGGTTCTGCAGCGTCCCGGTGCCGTCCGAGTCGAAGACGTCGATCCTGCCGGTGGGCGTGTCGACGTAGTAGGCGAGAGCGGAATCCGCTGTCCAGGCCAGGCCGTTGGAGATGGTCGCTCCAGCCAGCACGGTGTCGACGAACCGGTCGGCGCCCAGCCGGTACAGGGTTCCGCAGCCGGGGCTCTCGTCGTAGGCCATGGTGCCGCACAGGAAATTGCCCGCCGGATCGCACGCGCCGTCGTTGAACCGGATTCCGTGGTCGGCGAACACCTCCCCCAAACCGGCGACAGGTCCCCCGACGACGTCACAGACCACGAACTCGCGCTCGGTGGCGATCACCGCGCCTCCAGCGGAGCGCGGCCGGAACGCAGCAGCGACGCCGCCGACATGCCAGCGGGACACGACACCGGTGCAGGACTCGAGATGCAGGATGTCGCCGGCCAGCATGTCAACCCAGCGGAGCCCGCCCCAGGACGGAGACCAGACCGGTCCTTCCCCGTGGTCGGCGTCTGCCGCGGTGAGTTGTTCCGCATATGGCATGGTGGACTCCTGATCGGCCGGTGCTGACGGGACGCCCTGAAACCGTAGCCTCCGGCCCCGGCGCGGTCGCGGTCCGCGTCGTTCGATCACAGCCGAGAGGGCGCGATGTACCTGATTCGTTACACGACAACGGATTCCGTCGAACCGCGGGTTGGGGTGCTGGACGGTGACAGCCTCGCCGAACTCGCAGTCCCGGACATGGCGACCCTGCTGCGGCTGCCGCTGGCCGAGTTGCGGCAGCAGGTCGAGGCGGCGGGATACGGAGCGATGCCGGAGCGGATTCGGCTGCTGCCGCCGGTCGACGGCCGCACCGAGGTGTGGGCATCTGGGGTGACCTACCTGCGGTCGCGGGAAGCTCGCATCCAGGAGAGCAGCCAGCAGACCGTCTACGAGCTGGTCTACCAGGCGACCCGCCCCGAGCTGTTCTTCAAGGCGGCCGCCTGGCGGGTGGTGACCGACGGCGATCCGGTCGCCATCCGGTCGGACTCGGCCGTCAACGTGCCCGAGCCGGAACTGGCCGTGGTCATCGGCGCGCACGGCGGGATCGTCGGGTACCTGATCTGCAACGACATGAGTTCCCGCACCCTGGAAGGGGAGAATCCGCTGTACCTGCCCCAGGCCAAGACCTACGCCGGCGCCTGTGCACTGTCCCCCGGTATTCGACCAGTCTGGGAGCTGGACGCCGGGGATCTGACGGTCGACATCGAGATCGACCGATCGGGTGTGACCGTTTTCTCGGGCCGGACGAGCACGGCGAACATTCGTCGCCCTCTGCCGGAGCTGGTGACCTACCTGTTCCATTCGGAGAACTTCCCCGACGGCGCTGTGCTCTCTACCGGCACCGGGATCGTGCCCGAGGTCGATTTCACCCTGCGCGCCGGCGATGTCGTCAAAATCGGGATCGACGGTCTGGGCGAGCTGAGCAATTTCGTCGTGATCGGCAAGGAGCACTTCAGCTTCCAGGCCGAGGTTCCAACACCGCTCGGATAGACACCCGACGGACGGTCGCACCCGCTTTTCAATCCCGGGAAAGGCAGACAGGTGCGGGCGGCGGGAATCTCAGCCCGGACCGTTCGCGTTGCTCAGGAAGGACCCGGCGCATGCCGGGACTGCCATCAGCGAAAGGGAACATGACTATGAGCGTGCTCTACACGGCATCCGCCACCGCAACCGGCGACGGCCGCAACGGCCACACCCGCAGCTCCGACGGCCAGGTCGACTTCGAGCTCGCCATCCCGGTGGAAATGGGTGGCCCCGGCGGTGCGACAAACCCGGAGCAGCTGTTCGCGGCCGGGTATGCCGCGTGTTTCCTGTCCGCCCTCAAGGGGGTCGCCCGCAAGGAGAAGGCGCCGATCGCAGACGCCGCGATCACCGCCGACGTCGGGATCGGGCCGAACGAGGCTGGTGGCTTTGGGTTGACTGTCGCGCTGCACGTGGAGATGTCGGGCGTTGACCAGGCGACTGCAGAGAAGCTGGTCACTTCGGCACACCAGGTCTGTCCCTATTCGAACGCCACCCGCGGCAACATCGAGGTCACCCTCGACACAATCACAGTCTGAGTCGATCGGTGCGGGTCGACATCCGCATCCGGAGCGCATTCGGACGATCGGGGTAGCGGTCAGCCAGCAGGAATAATCCCGTTCAACACGTCCAGACCTGAAATCACCTGGAAATTCAGCTCGTTCTGCAAAGCGGCGAGGGCCATCATGCCGGGCCGCTTGCTGGTGCGGACATACCTCCAGTCACCGATCAGATAGATCTTCTGCTGCATTCGCGTCACCGCCACGTTCAGGAGCTTGGCCGCTGATACCTCCCGTCGACTTCCGTTGAGGTCGGCGACCCCAACCCAACGGTCGCGGCGGTCCTGCATCAGATCAAATGTCAGGACTGGAACCTCTCCACCCTGGAACGTGTGCGCGGTACCGCACTCGATGTGCAGGCTCTCCATACGCGCTCGGCGCTCGGCGCGAGATTTGTGCGCAGCGTACGGCGTCACAAATCCCAACTGCGACCGGCCGAGCCGGGACACAGGCTGGTGCCGGCGAGCGAGCGCGACCATCAGCTCGACTCCGCCCGGACTCCACCATGAGTCACCCTGACGAACCAGGTCATACCCATCCATGCCGGATGTATCGACAAATATGACGGTGGAACCATCCGAAGGCGAGGATACTTTGGCCAATGCGAAGATGTCGTCCCGCTGCCACGCCGCGATCACCCGGTCTGCATCGGTGACCGGGTCATCGGCATCGGCGATGGGCGCGTTCTGCAGGAAGTCTCCGACCAGGGCGAGTGTCCTGGTGGCTTTGGCTGCGGCGTAGAGCACGGCGGCTGCGTTCGCATTGGCGACCTCGTCGACGATGACCACGTCAAAATCGCGCTGCCCCAACAGTGGTTGTGTCGCCAGGGCCGTCAGGGTGCAGGCAATCAATGGCGATGACCGCAGTAGTTCCTGCTCCGTTCGGGACAATTCATCTTTGAGCCGGCGTCGCTCGATATCCAGCTCAGCCTTCTGCTGGACAAGTCCGGCAAGACGTGCGTTCTGGACCTCACGCTCAGCCGATAGCCGTCGATAACCGACCTCGTCGGCACGTCGCAGTAAATCGAGGGATTCAACAGAATCTCGCGCCAACTTCTGCAGGTTTGTCTTCCGTTTCTCGTCTTCGGCCAGTCGTTGAATAGCAGCCAAGAGCTCTGCATCAGTGTTGCGACTCCGCTCACGTAGATCACTTTCTCGGGCGAGACCGTCGCTGGCGATCCGCAGCTCGCGCACGGTGGTCTGCCAAGCGCTGGTGGCCTCCGTCAGTCGGACGTCGGCGCGCTCGACTGCCCGAACAGCCGACGCGATCTTGTCGTCGGTTTCGTCCAGCCGTGTGATCAGCTGCACCACGCGGTCCGCCCGCCGTCTCGCCGCACCCATGATGCGTCCGAGATTTCCGGTGCGACTGTGATCCAGCCGGGCCCGCTCAAGAGCGGCGGCAACTTCAGGGCGCGCTTTCTTGGTCGTCTTCAGCTCGGATCCGGCTCGCGAGAGCGAAATGCGCGCATCCCGGGCATTTTCCTCAGCCTGTAATTCCTGTGCAAGCAGGCGCTTTTCCTCCCGCCGCCATTTGGTGCTGTCGAGCCCGTCCAAGTCACGTTGCACAGCAGTCTGTCGTTCCCGTAATTCTTCGATCCGACCTCTCGCATGTCTGAGATCTACCAGGAGCTCCACCAATTCTGCCCGCGCGGAAACGGATACCTCGGCGGCCGCGATGGCATCGAGATCCACGCCGTCCAGTTCGGCGTTCAACCTGGCAACTTCGAACACGCTCTCTGCTTGCTCGGCGTCGACCGCCCGCTCCCTGATCTCGATTGCGGCCAACCGCTCCTTCTGGCGCGTCAGGATCGCGGCTGCCTGGTCGAGCAGCAGATCGCCTTTCGCCACCACATCCTCGGCGACCCGGTCCCTCGAGGATCCAGCCACCCGGATCATCGTGCCTACCGGATAGGCAGCGGACATCAATTTTTGCAGGACGTTGTCCACGGCCACGTGGGTGTGTGATGTCACCAAGACTTTGCGCTTGCTTCGAATGGCATCGGCCACCGCAGCCGAGATCACCTTTGTCTTGCCGGTGCCGGGCGGTCCCCAGATGAAATAGGCGCCGGTTGAGGTCATCGCCGCGAACGCACGCTGTTGACCTGCATTCAGCTGATCACCAGCGGGACTGCGCGGAACCAATCGGGCACCTGCTCGGTCCTGCCACAATACCGGTACCAAAGGCCCGCGAGCGGTCTGGTTCAGAGCGTGCATGAGACGCGTTTTCAGTTGGACATCGGTATTGTCCACATAGAAGACCTGAACGAAGGTCCGTCCGGTCGCCCTGAGCAACGCCAGCGTCCCCTCCGGCACGGTGAAAAAGAGGCGTTGTCCGCTGAATCGCTGCAAGTCCAGCCCGAATCGATTCGACAGCTCCTGTGGGTCCTTTCCGGCCAGAATCAAAAAGTACTGCTGCTCGGTCCATCTGACGCGGGTCTGGCTGGCGTTGCACACCAACTTGTCCCCGTCGTACTGCATAAGCCCGGGAGCGTTCGTCAGCGACGTGCCAGGGAGCGTCCGCCGCAGGAAATCCAAATTTGCCGCGAGGGCTTCGAGGGCCAGCTTCCGAGCTTCGGACCAGGTCTGCGGCTTGGGTAGCTCCCCCGTCATCCCAATAGGGTAGGTGAGCTCAACCGATTCGCTGCTGGTGGGCGCGGACGGGTTCGAACCGCCGACCGCCCGGGTGTAAACCGGGAGCTCTTCCGCTGAGCTACGCGCCCTGACATTGCTCCAGCCGCACCTCAGCCGCTCGTCAGG